>NZ_CP073343.1:0-1456963 GCF_024397855.1 Marinomonas rhizomae | reverse complement strand
GGTTTATCTTCAATGACACTTGCTGATAGACGCTGAGACAAGCTACCAAGACGAGTGCTGACATCTGACAACCAGTCTGAAAGGTTATCAGCACGGGCGTAAAATTGTGCTTTGTTGTTTGATTGACCCGCTAAACGATCAAGGTATTCCATTAACTCTTTATTGCCTCGACGATATTCACTTTCACTAGACGGTAAAGCCCAGCTTTTGTTGTCGAAGTTAAATTGTGGCTCGGCGATTTTCAAGTTCACGTCTTCTGTGGACTGAGACTGGGAGCGGCTAAATTCTTTGCGGAAGGCTCTGGCTAAATCACGAGATTGTACAAGCACACCAAATTCCCAGGCCGGCATGTTGTCCATAAATACGCCAGGCGGCATTACGTCGTTACTAATAAATCCACCCGGTTTATCCAGTAAAGTCTCCATAATGGTGTGCAGTGTGCTGGCTGTTGTGTAACCTGGCACCAGCTTTTTACTGTTATTTAGGTAACCACGCTCTGTGGCTTTTTCTTTTGCGGTGGCAACCACATCAAACTGATCTGGTTCATTACTCCAATACATGCCCAAAAAGCTCAACAATACAGCGGCAATGAGCACAGCCACTGCGGCGACTTTTCCGACACTTGAGAAATTAAAGCTTGGCTTTAGACCTTGTAACTTATTTGCTAACCACGACATTGTTGACCTACCTTAATCTTGTTGTAATTCGACCATGTAATCAGCACGATGATAGGTCATCGCACGTACACGAAATTCGGGAACACGGCTGTTAATAATTTGATAAATCAAACGTGCTTCTTTGTCATTTGGCCAGTAAATGGCAAGTGGCCGATCTGTTTTCGCCACTTCTTCTATAATAGGCTGAATCTTTGCGATTATCTCATCTTCGCTCAAACTAAAAAGTGTTTCTGGCAATAAAAACTGATCTTCTTTTAATGATTTTGGCTCTTCCGATACAAGTTCTTTTGTATTCCTCAATTCTGATTTCGCTTTCGACACTCTCGCGGCCTGTTCTCGTCTGGTTTTTAAGTCACTCACTCGCGAGGACATTTCTACAATGGCAGGATCTTCAGGATTCACAGAACGAGCAGAATCCAAATAACGTTCTGCTTGTTTATAATTGCGGTCTTTTGCCGCTTGCCATGCCCACTGAGTGTAGACATCAACAATGGCGGTTATACCTTGTATGGCTTTAAAATTACCAGGATCACGACCTAGAGCAGCTTGAAAGTATAAGTTGGCGTTGTCATCCACTGGCGTTAAAAGTCGCTGAGCAGACAATGCTGTTTCACCCTGTTCAATTAAGCGTTGAGTCAAGCGTTCAAAAGCTGTTGGGGCTTTTACTGCTTTCGGTGACGATTTCTTTGTTGGTGTGGATTGTTCAACATCTACCGTTTTGTCAGCAACAGCGTTTTCTGGTGCTGCTTTTGACTCTACCACTTCTTCAACAGGCTGACTTTTCTCTGTTGTTCTGACATTTTCCTGACAGCCTGTCAGGAAAATCGCAACAATTAGAAAAGAAACTAGGTTTTTACTCAATTTGCCCCCTTGCAATTGGCAACTTAAAGGTGGATTGGTAGTCTACACCTTATACTCAACGTGGTGAAATATGGATTTACACTACACGTACAACTTGATTGAAGATATTTATGCGCCTATTCGTTCTACTGTTCTTATTGACTCTGCAAAACGTTTCTTACGCTTTCACTTTCGGTCCCACATCAAGACTTTCAGAACCAGATTTTTTACCCGTCGACCAAGCATTTCAGCTGTCTGTTTCGGCCCCTAAAGAAGGTAAGTTAACGGCAACATGGCAAATCAATGACGGCTACTATTTATACCAAGAACAGTTCGCTTTGTCTGGTGAACACTCCGATAAACTGCATTTCTCCCCATTTCCTGCCGGCACCCCCAAACACGACCCTTATTATGGTGAAGTAATCATTTATCGAGATCAATTCACTGTGCCGATTTATTACGACATCAAACTGGCGCCAGGCACGCAGGTGAATGCCGTTCTCTCTTATCAAGGTTGTGCCGATAAAGGTTTGTGTTACGCACCGCAAAAAATGCCCATTCAATTTACAGTTCCATCACTATCACCAGCAGTAGAAAAGCAGCTAGCAGAATCTCAAACCAAAACAAAAAATGCTCAAATTACTTATTCAAGCATTGCCCCTTCTGAAGCACAGTCAGTTAGCCAGCAACTTAATTCGAATAATCTGTGGGCTACCATTATAGCGGTGTTTGGCTTGGGGTTACTCTTGTCGCTCACTCCATGTGTGTTACCTATGGTACCTATTGTGAGTGCTATTGTAGTGGGTACTCGCAACTCAAGATTAGGTGCGTTTTATTACAGCACGGTTTACGTACTGGCTATGGCATTAACCTACGCCGCTATTGGCGGACTCGTTGGTATTTTTGGCACTCAGCTCAATCTACAGGCTCAGTTACAAAACCCTTTATTGTTAATTGGCAGCGCGGCAATCTTTGTGTTACTGGCTTTCGCTATGTTTGGTGTTTATGAAATAAGACTACCCAGTTCATGGCAGCAACGCCTTCAGTTACCAAATAATCAAACAGATTCGGCGTGGAAATCTACGATTAGTATTTTTATCGCGGGGGTTTTATCAACGCTGATTGTGTCACCTTGCGTCTCTGCACCGCTTGCTGGCGCCTTGCTTTATATAAGCAGTCAGGGCAATGCGTGGTTTGGTGCAATGATGTTATTTGTTATGGCAATTGGGATGGGGGTTCCACTTTTACTGGTGGGATTGTTTGGCCCTAAAATCTTACCCAAAAATGGTGAATGGCTTCACGACATCAAGGTATTAATGGGCTTTGGTTTGCTCGCGATGGCGATATGGCTGGTCACTCGCTGGTTGCCAATAAGCACTCATTTGTATCTATGGAGTATTCTAGCGCTGGCAATAAGCGCCTATTTCATTCATCGGGCCTACCGAGTTGCTTCGCACCCAGTTCGTTGGCTCTTGGTATTGATCTTTTTTCTTATTGGCAGCATTGAATTTATCGGTGGCACAATAAATAGCAGCAACCCGCTACAACCCTTGAAAAAATTATCATCATCCGCAGCAATAGTAGAAGAACCAGTGCTATTTGATGCCACTATTACGAATTTAAATGAGCTTGATGCAATTATTGCCAATGGAGATTCTCGACCGATTGTTTTGGACCTTTATGCAGATTGGTGCATCAGCTGTAAGATTTTAGAAGATATGTTTGCTTCACCAGACGTATTACCACTACTCAACAAGGTTCAGTTAATTCGGGTTGATGTCACTGAAAATTCAGCAAATAACCAAGCATTGATGCAGAGGTTCAACTTATTTGGACCGCCATCGCTGATATTCTTAGATAAAAAAGGCGCAGAACGCACGGAATTGACCTTAATGGGAGAACCGTCAAAGTCATCACTAGTAGATCGTTTAAACCTTGCTATTAGTCTGTAAATTAGACAAAAACACAGCAAGTTTACATCGGATCAAAAAACAACCAACACAAACATTTTTATGTTTTTTTGCCGCATAACTGGACAATATCACGCTTTTTATCGATAATTTCCAGTTACAAGCTTTTACAATTCTTATTTTTATAAAAGCTCTGTTTGTTGGATAAGGCAAGCAGTAAACAAATTTATAAAAGAGACCGTTAAAAAGTCCCTATATAGTCAGTGACGACATAAAGCACTGAAACACCAACACAGACAGAAGAGAGTAATTATGGACATTCGTAAAATCAAAAAGCTAATCGAACTTTTAGAAGAATCTAACGTCTACGAGATTGAAATCAAAGAAGGCGAAGAGGCTGTTCGTATTAGTCGTGGTGGTGCTCCAGTTCAAGCACCTATGATGGCCGCTCCAATGATGTCAGCACCTGCTGCTGCCCCAGCTACCGCTCCTACTGCAGCTCCTGAAGCACCTGCTGCTATCGCAGGTCACACTGTAAACTCTCCAATGGTCGGCACTTATTACAAGTCTTCTGCGCCAGGTGCTAAGCCTTTCATCGAAGTAGGCCAAAAAGTTAACGTTGGCGATACTATCTGTATCGTTGAAGCAATGAAAATGATGAACCAAATTGAAGCAGATAAGTCTGGTACAATTGGCGTGATCCTTGTTGAAGACGGCGAGCCAGTTGAATTCGACCAGCCTCTTATTACTATCATTTAATCCAACGCAAAGGTTTCATCATGCTCGATAAGGTATTGATTGCTAACCGAGGCGAAATCGCGCTACGTATTTTACGTGCGTGTAAAGAGCTCGGTATCAAAACCGTTGCGGTTCACTCTAAGATTGACCGTGACTTATTACATGTGCGCCTTGCAGACGAGTCTATCTGCATAGGACCAAATCCATCAGCTCAAAGTTATTTGAATATCCCAGCTATCATCAGCGCTGCGGAATTAACAGATACCTCAGCTATTCACCCAGGCTACGGTTTCCTTGCAGAAAATGCGGATTTCGCAGAGCAAGTTGAGCGCTCTGGTTTTGCCTTCATCGGCCCTAAAGCTGAAACCATCCGCCTAATGGGTGACAAAGTTTCAGCAATCAAAGCGATGAAAGAAGCCGGTGTACCAACCGTTCCAGGCTCAAACGGTCCAGTACCTTCTGATCCTGAAGAGTGCATCCGTGTTGCTAATGAGATCGGTTTTCCGGTTATCGTAAAAGCAGCGGCTGGCGGTGGTGGTCGTGGTATGCGCGTTGTTCATAACGAAGGCAGCCTACTAAAATCCATCAGCATCACGCAATCTGAAGCAGGTTCTTACTTCGGTGACAGCACGGTTTACATGGAAAAATTCCTACAAAACCCTCGTCACGTCGAAGTACAAGTATTGGCTGACGGTCAAGGCAATGCTGTCCACCTTTACGATCGCGATTGCTCTTTGCAACGTCGCCATCAAAAAGTACTGGAAGAAGCGCCAGCACCGATGCTAAACGAAGAATCTCGTCAAGCATGTTTAAAAGCGTGTGTTGATGCTTGTATCAAGATCAACTACCGCGGTGCAGGTACGTTCGAATTCCTATACGAAGACGGCAATTTCTACTTCATCGAAATGAACACGCGCGTTCAAGTAGAACATCCAGTTACTGAAATGGTAACGGGCGTAGACATCGTTAAAGAACAACTTCGTATTGCTAGCGGCTTGCCTTTATCTTTTAAACAAGAAGACATCAAGCTTAACGGCCACGCAGTTGAGTCTCGTATCAACGCAGAAGACTCTAAAACCTTCATGCCTTGCCCAGGTAAAGTGGAATACTTCCATGCTCCAGGCGGTATGGGTGTTCGTGTCGATTCTCATTTGTACAGCGGCTACACAGTACCACCAACGTATGATTCAATGATTGCTAAAATCATTTGTCATGCCCCTGATCGTACAGCTGCACTAAAACGCCTTTCTGGCGCTCTAGATGAAACATTCATCGATGGTATTAAAACCAATATAGAGCTTCAAAAAGACCTAGTAAATGATTCAAATTTCATTGCTGGTGGCGTTAACATCCATTATTTGGAGAAAAAACTGGGTCTATAAAGACTGCAGTTTTGCCCCTAGTGATGTCATAAATCACTAGGGGCAATCATTTTCCTCTCGCCTCTCGCTCCAAGCTTCGCTATTCTATTCCTGTTTGTTTTATTTGTTGGACTCCACTTTATGCCTTGGCTTCAAATTCGTATCCATACCACGCCCGATCACGTCCCAGCTTTTGAAGACACTCTTCTTGACTGTGGCGCCATGGTTGTCACTTTTGAAGACGTTCATGACGATCCTGTATACGAACCAGATCTAAACACCACGCCATTGTGGAAAAATACCAAGGTGACAGGCTTGTTTGAAGCTGACGCTGATATTGAACACATTCGCCCGGTGATTGAGCATAAAGCCGAATCCCTTGGTGAAACCGACATCGACATGAAAATAGAGATTGTCGAAGATAAAGACTGGGAAAGAGAATGGATGGACAACTACCATCCAATCCAATTTGGCGAACGTCTTTGGGTTTGCCCAAGCTGGCGCGAAGTTCCCGATCCAAATGCGGTTACGCTGATGTTAGATCCAGGCTTGGCATTTGGTACAGGTACTCACCCTACTACTGCTTTATGCCTACAATGGCTAGACAGCATTGATTGCAAAGACAAAACTATTATCGACTATGGCTGTGGTTCAGGCATTCTTGGCATAGCAGGCTTGCTACTTGGTGCAAATAACATGGTGGGTATCGATATTGACCCACAAGCTGTTCAGGCAACCGAAGCCAATGCCGAGCGCAATCAAATAGACCCAAGCCGATTAGAAGTAAAACTGCCGCCATACGAATCTGACTTACAAGCCGACATCGTAGTGGCAAATATTCTTGCTGGACCACTTGCTCACCTCGCTCCTACTATTTCTGCTCTGGTGAAAAGTGGTGGCCAACTGGCTCTATCAGGCATTCTCGCCAACCAAGCCCAAGAAGTGGTTGAGGCGTATCAAGAATGGTTTACAATTGACTCCATAACCGAAAAAGAAGAATGGGTTCGTATTGTCGGCACGAAGCACGCATAATACTTAACGTTATATAAAGAGACCTTTGCACGACATCACCAACCAAAGGTCTCGCACAGTTTTTAGACAGGAAGATGACACCTTATGGCCAATAGCCTAATCACCCGCTGCCCAAAATGTTCAACCGCATTTAGAGTCAGTGATGAAGTATTAAGCATGGCCAAGGGAAAAGTCAGATGTGGCCAATGCTTCCACATATTTAATGCCAGTGATGCCGTTAAAAACAAAGCAAAATCTGCAACCCCTGCAGAAAAACCAAAACAAGAAAGCATCGATCCTATCGTCGAAGCAGTCAAAACTAAAACGCAAACAGATTCCACAAGTCAGCTCACCACAACTCAAAACAATACCGCCCATAAAGCGACAGATAACCTTATCGACAATAGGCTTGCCCCAGCGGAAGACGTTGTAAATCCCGATTGGCTACATACTTTATTTGATGACGACGACCTACAACCACCAGGTCAAAATACAGCGAGGTCAAAAGCTGCCCCAAAAAGCCCTGAAGATTCGGAAGCAGTAGAAACTCAATCGATAGAAATAAGCACGGCCTACCAAGAATCTGCTCGCAAGCAAGAACAGGCGAAAGCCCAAGCCAAAAAAGCAGAAACAAAAAGGCAAGATGAACCTGCCCCTTGGGAAGTTGAACTTGCTGAAGTGGAAGCCGCGCTTAAAGCAACACCACAACCATCCGTTACAACAAGCAAACCTATACCAAAAGCGGCACCAGCGCGTCAGACTTCCGCTGAAGAGGAGCCCAGCCCAGAACCGGACTACATGGTTGCCCTACACTCTTTGGCACAAACAGCCGCTGAACAAACTCGTCCATCAGACATTAAGAGTCAGCACACTATTCTTGAACAACTGTCTGCTCAACAGAGTTTGGCGCCATTGATGGGCGAAAGCGAACCTAAGTCGCAAAAGAAAAACAATCATACTTTGCTATGGTTCTTTGCCTCTTTATTAGGCATCGCTTTGCTAACGGCACAAGTGGCAACGCATTTTTTTGAAGAAGGTAGCCGCTCCTCTAATTTTAGGGCCATATACAAAACTATATGTTCTTACACAGGCTGCGCTCTACCGAGATTCGAGGATATTAGCGCCATCACTATTCAACATGTGCGCATACAAAGCCACCCATCTATACCAAATACACTTTTGGTAAATGCCATTATCACCAATACCAGCGATTTTTCTCAGCCCATGCCAAAAATCGCCCTAGAATTTTTCGACTTAAATGGCTTACCAGTCGCTGCGCGACTCTTCTCTCCAAGTGATTATCTGCATAAAGACTTTCTTGATATTACCTATATGCCACCAAACACACCGATTCATTTGGTCATTCCAATACAAGACCCAGGCGCTCGAGCGGTCACTCATCAGTTGAGAGCCTTTCCTACAGACACTCGCTCTTACTAGTTTTTCACTGTTTTAGTGCAAAGGTTAAAAAAAGAACAAAAAATAGTCAGTTTTTAGCCTGTCAAGACTTCAAAAACAACGATTGCATAGGTATTATTCACGCCCGCTCGACGCTGTCGACGATCTTTAACATTCAATCCAGTATTCAGGAACATCATGGCATTTGCTATTGGCCCATATTGCGTTGACAAACCCGTTATCCTAGCTCCTATGGCTGGTGTAACAGATTTGCCTTTTCGCCGCCTTTGCCATGATCAAGGTGCAGGCTTAGTCGTATCAGAAATGGTCACTTCTGATGTTCGCCTGTGGAACTCGACAAAAAGCCGCCATCGTTTAATTCATGATGCGGAAGTCTCGCCGAGATCCGTTCAAATTGCTGGTGGTGACCCTCAAATGATGGCTGAAGCCGCTCAACAAAATGTTGAGCTAGGCGCACAGATCATTGATATAAACATGGGATGCCCTGCTAAAAAAGTATGCAACAAAGCAGCAGGCTCAGCATTACTTAAAGATGAAGCACTTGTTCGAGAAATACTGGAGACTGTTGTAAATAGTGTTTCTGTTCCGGTCACTCTAAAAATCCGTACTGGATGGAGTCTTGATCAGAAAAATGGTCTTGCGATTGCAAAATTGGCAGAAGATATTGGCATTCAAGCACTAGCGATTCATGGACGAACACGGGAATGCAAATTCCAAGGACAAGTAGAATACGACACGATTGCAGAGATTAAGCATCACTTAACTATCCCTATTTTTGCTAATGGGGATATAAAAGACGCGCAGTCAGCAAAGTTCGTGAAAGATTACACCAAGGCGGATGGCATTATGATTGGCCGAGCCGCCCAAGGAAGACCGTGGATTTTTCGCGAAATAAACCACTATTTAGAAACAAATGAATTGTTAGCACCTCCATCTTTATCTGAGGTGAGACAGCTTGTTATTAACCACGTGAACGCCTTACACCAGTTTTATGGTGATTATTTAGGCGTGCGTATTGCTCGTAAGCACGTTGGTTGGTACCTGCAAACGTTAGCGGATAAAACACAATTTCGCAGCCTGTTTAACCGTATTGATAATACGCAAGAACAGCTTGATAAATTGCAAGAGTTCTTTGTTTGCCAATAGGCAAACGAACCTTACACTTAATGCACTGAGAATCAAAAAGAAGACTTAGATCACTCTTCTCAATGACTATTAGCGCGCATTAATAAATGGTTAGCTTTAAAAATAGAAGGTCATTCTGTGGTAGAACAAACTCATACTCATACGTTTCAAGCCGCTTCTTCAGAGCAGTCACAAACCCTACGTGACAATGTTGAAAAAGCCCTACAAAACTATTTCGCTCATCTTGATGGGCAGCCAATAACAGACTTATACCAGTTAGTCTTAGCTGAGGTTGAGGCGCCTTTGCTAGAGTCTGTGATGAGCTACACAAAGGATAACCAAACCAAAGCATCCACCATCCTTGGGTTAAACCGAGGCACACTTCGCAAGAAGTTGAAGCAATACGGCATGCTATAAGCACAAAGAAAAAAGGGCGAATTCGCCCTTTTTTTCGTCTTACCTTCCCCTTGTTTATTTAGTGTTAAATTAATTGCGAGAACCATGATGGCAAATCAAAATACAGTAACTCCAATCAAACGAGCGTTAATCAGTGTTTCCGACAAAACAGGCATTGTCGAATTCGCACGCGAATTGACTGCTCAAGGCGTTGAAATTCTTTCAACTGGTGGTACTTACCGTCTTTTATTGGACAGCAACGTTAAAGCAACTGAAGTGTCTGACTACACTGGCTTCCCAGAAATGATGGATGGCCGTGTAAAAACTCTACATCCAAAAGTACACGGCGGTATTCTTGGTCGTCGCGACATTGATGGCGCCATCATGAAAGAGCATGGTATCGAAGAAATCGATATGGTGGTTGTTAACCTTTACCCATTCGAAGCAACCATCGAACGTCCTGATTGCGATTTGCCAATGGCGATTGAAAATATCGATATCGGTGGTCCAACTATGGTTCGCTCTGCAGCGAAAAACCATAAAGACGTTGCTATCGTGGTTTCCCCAGCTAATTATGAAGGCATCTTGGCATCACTTAAAGCCGATGGCGGTTTGACTTTCGAACAGCGTTTTGATCTTGCTGTTAAAGCCTTCGAGCACACATCACACTACGATGGCGCTATCGCGAATTTCCTAGGTAAAAAAGTAGCAGGCGGAAGCGAAGATTTCGCTCGCACCTTTAACCTACAATTCAACAAACAAGAAGAAATGCGCTACGGTGAGAATCCACACCAAAAAGCGGCTTTCTACGTTGAAGCAAACCCTAAAGAAGCATCCATCAGCACGGCAAAACAAATCCAAGGTAAAGCGCTGTCTTACAACAACATCGCTGATACCGATGCCGCTCTTGAGTGCGTAAAAAGCTTTGATAAGCCTGCATGCGTTATCGTAAAACACGCTAACCCTTGTGGTGTTGCAACAGCAGCAACGCAATTTGAAGCTTACGATCTAGCTTTCCAAACGGATCCAACGTCTGCCTTTGGCGGCATCATTGCGTTTAACCAAGAACTTGATGCAAAAACAGCACAAGCCATTGTTGATCGCCAATTCGTTGAAGTAATCATCGCACCAAGCGTCAGCAAAGAAGCGTCTGACATTGTGGCGGCTAAGCAAAACGTTCGCTTACTTGAGTGTGGCCAATGGTCAAAAGATAAGCCTGCTGCACTAGATTACAAACGTGTTAACGGTGGCTTGTTGGTTCAAGACCGTGACGATGGCAACATCACTTTGGCTGATTTAAAAGTTGTTTCTAAGCGCCAACCTAGCGAAGCTGAGTTAAAAGATCTATTGTTCGCTTGGAAAGTGGCCAAGTTCGTTAAATCTAATGCCATTGTTTACGCGAAAGCAGAACAAACCATTGGTGTCGGCGCAGGCCAAATGAGCCGCGTTTACAGCGCGAAAATCGCTGGTATTAAAGCCGCTGATGAAAGCTTAGAAGTAGTTGGCTCTGTTATGGCATCTGATGCATTCTTCCCATTCCGTGATGGTATAGATGCTGCCGCTCAAGCTGGCATTACAGCCGTTATTCAGCCTGGCGGCTCTATGCGTGATGAAGAAGTCATTGCTGCAGCTGACGAAGCTGGCATGGCGATGGTCTTCACTGGTATGCGTCACTTCCGTCATTAAAAGCGCGTCACTAAGACATCGTCATTAATAAACCGTGGTTTATTAAGCCAACGTTTTATTAGTTTGTTGTCAGAGGCTTCTTCGGCCTCTGACTCGCAATACAAAGGATTAGATAATGAAAGTTCTTATTATTGGTAACGGCGGTCGTGAACATGCTCTAGCATGGAAAACCGCAGAATCTAGCCAAGTAGAAAAAGTGTTCGTTGCTCCTGGTAATGCAGGCTCCGCAACCGAAAACAAAGTTGAAAACGTTAACATCGGCGTAACCGACATTGCTGATCTTGTTGCTTTCGCGAAAAAAGAAAACATTGACCTAACCATTGTTGGCCCAGAAGCGCCATTGGTTATTGGTGTGGTGGACGCGTTTGAAAAAGAAGGTTTGGCTATCTTTGGCCCAACGGCGGCCGCAGCACAACTAGAAGGCTCTAAAGCCTTCACTAAAGACTTTTTAGCTCGCCATAATATCCCAACAGCGGCTTACGGTAACTTCACAGAAATTGAACCTGCTGTTGCTTACATCAAACAGCAAGGTGCCCCGATTGTGGTCAAAGCTGATGGCTTGGCAGCAGGTAAAGGCGTTATCTTGGCACAAACCGAAGCCGAAGCGATAGAAGCCGTTGAAGATATGCTACAAGGCAATTCTTTTGGCGATGCGGGTAGCCGCGTTGTTATCGAAGAATTCCTAGTTGGCGAAGAAGCCAGCTTTATTTGCATGGTAGACGGTGAAACCGTTTTACCAATGGCCACCAGCCAAGATCACAAAGCACGTGATAATGGCGACCAAGGCCCGAATACTGGTGGCATGGGGGCTTACTCTCCTGCTCCTGTTGTTACACCAGAAATTCATGATCGCATTATGAACGAAGTTATTATGCCAACCGTAAAAGGCATGAATGCTGAAGGCAACCGTTACCGTGGTTTCTTGTACGCAGGCGTAATGATCGCACCAGATGGCACACCAAAAACACTTGAATACAACTGTCGTTTTGGTGATCCAGAAACACAACCTATCATGATGCGTTTACGTTCAGACTTGGCACAAATGTGTTTGGCTGCAGTGAATGGCAAATTAGATACCGTTGAAGCAGACTGGGACCCTCGCGCAAGCTTAGGTGTTGTTCTGGCGGCTGGCGGTTACCCTGCGGATTACCCGAAAGGTGATGTGATTTCTGGATTGGATACGGTACTTCCTGAAGGGCAAAAAGTCTTTCAAGCTGGCACGGCATTAAAAGACGGCCAGACAGTCACTAATGGCGGTCGTGTGCTTTGCGCTGTTGCTCTTGGTGATACAGTTGCACAAGCACAAGCGGCTGCATACGACGTTGTAAACACATTGTCTTGGGACAAAGTGTATTTCCGTACTGACATTGGTCACCGCGCTATTGCTCGCGAACAGAAGTAATCACACTGTTAGCTAGCAAAAGAGCAATCAGATAAAAAAAGGCCTCACGTGAGGCCTTTTTCATATTTCAATCTTGGAGAATGGTTAGAATTTATTTTTTTAGCTGTGACTCTTTTTTATCTAACCAAGCTTTGAACAAGCGCCCTAATTCCAAAACTAATAAACCAAAGATAACACCCGCAACCCAATCCAAACCAAGAACAAAACCTAGCGCCGCAATCATTCCATAGCCGTACATTAGATTAGTGCGTGTTGCCGGCTTTGTTTGTCTTGCAAACCAAGTGACGCCTAGAAGCAATATGCTAAACCAAACATAATACTCTACTAAAATTGGATATAGCATTTGATCCCCTATCTAGTTAATAATGATAGCCTTTACACAATACAGTCAGGCTAGCGTTTTGCTTTATCGATTAATTTTACTGCTTTTCCTCAGCATCTCCAACTTCGCTTGGGGCTCGAACACTATTGCCATCATCGACGACACAAATAGTGTGTTTAATATTGGCAAAAGTGGCTCTTATTTTATCGATGAAAAGCAAAACCTATCATTAGATACCATTGCATCTGACCAATACGCAAAACAATTCCGACCAATCAATCGTGATTACTTACAATTTGGATTAGTAAAAGGCAACATCTGGATTAAAACAGACATTGCCATACGAACCACCAGTAGCACACCTATTCTGCTAGAAGTCGCCTCTCCTAGACTTCAATACTTAGACATATTCTTGCCAAACCTATACGAAAATCAAGTACAAGCAGAACTTGGTGGCGCACGACCTTATAACAACAAGAAAATAAAAACACCCAACTATGTATTCTCCATTCCGGCTAACTCCCCACCGGTTTTCACCCTATATATAAAACTCGCATCTCATTTGCCTATTAATGCGCAAATTGAGCTAAAAACACTGTCTCAATTAAGCCAAGACACACAAACCGATCTAACCTTTACAGGCATTATCATTGGCATATTACTCACCCTGTTCGTGTGTAATCTGTTCTTTTTTGTCAAAACATCCCACTCGATGTATTTAATCTACTGCGTATTGCTTATTAGCATTGCCGTTTTACACCTTACTCTTCATGATCAAGTGTCTCAGTTTTTCCCAAACGTCACGAATATCCAAGAAAGGATCTACAATCTAGCTTCGCTATCTTGCTTATGTGCCATCGTATTCTTTTCTCGGCTCTACCTAGACACCAAAGATCATCTCCCCAGAATGGACAAACTACTTATTTCAGTAGGCTCTATTAATGCGATATTTATCATTCTATTTACCGTTTCTCCTGAGAAAGTAAATATTCTGATACTTTCTGCCCTAGCTGTCAGCACCCTTATTCTATTAACCGTGCACGCCATTACCGCCTTCATCAAGAACATCCCTTTTTCAACATATTACCTTGTGGCTCGATTAACGCTGCTGTTCGGTTACTTTGCATGGATTATGTCGGTCTATGGCATCATCCCAAGCATTGCATTATTTAAATGGGGTTTAACACTCACCATCATCATCGAATCAATGATTCATTTCACTGGCATGATTGCGCAAACTACGCCGCTATTACAAAGACAGGTACGAAAAGGCAAACACTCACAAACCGAGATAGCCAGCCTTTTACCCGATATATCTAGTCGCCTACGCCGTCAAATCAATATCCTTGGTGGAGGTCTGTCTCATCTTGAGCAAGCGGCAACCTCAAACGATGCCAAACTGCTTATTACGAGCAGCTTAACGGCAAATAACAACCTAAAAAACCTAATGGAACGCATTGATCTACTAAGCGACATAAAAGAAAATGCAATACCTGACCAGCCACACCCCATTCTACTTAATCAATTAATAGACAATGCCTACAACAATTTTCAGCGCTTAGATCAAGACAATACGTTAATAGAGCTCAACACCTACAAAACCAATCAGGTTGAAATTTTACAAAATGCGCCAATTTTGCAGCATTTGATAGAAAGCCTTGCACAGGAATTCAAACATTTTACTGACCAACCCCTAACTCTAAACATCACACGCCACGAAATGAATAGAGATGGCATCACTGTATTAGAACTAAGCTGCTATCCTCTTCCCACACGAATCAGTACAACGGCAGCAAACTTTGACCTTGGCATGCACTACATTACCCTCCTCTGCCAACACTTAGAGGGTGAATTACACATATCCGAGAGTGGTCGTACACGAAGCATTAACATCCAACTGCCTATTCGCACACACATTCGCCCGTTGAATAACGACATCAGCCAACAACATCATTTTGATATCATATTATTTGGTCAAGAAGACAACGAACTGCAAAAAGCGCTAACGATTTTGCAAAATCACACCAATAAAATTGAACACTTCACGACACTAGAAAGCTTATTGGATTATTTAGAATTACCGGCAAAAAGAGAGTCTGGCTCTATTATTTTGGTCTTCGATAATGGCGGTCATATCCCTCATATAACGCAACAAAGATTACTACCCTTAATGCGCAGTGAAGATCAGTGCCTACTGATTAGCAACAATGTTAAAATGTCGCTAGATTATGCTAAAAAACTTGGTTTTGATGAATTACTGGCTGGTTCCGAATTAGAGGATCACCTAGAACAAAGGATATCTCGTCTTATACAAAAAGGAGACAGACTAAAGAACACATCTTTGTCACGGATCAATCCTTTGCGCAAGACGACTTGAAGCAAAACCACTACACTTGAATAATACAAATGAAAGGAGATGATATGGACTGTTTATTTTGCAAGATAGTAAAAGGGGACATTCCGGCAACCGTTTTATTTGAAGACGATGATGTTATTGCCTTTGATGACATAATGCCTAAAGCGCCCACCCATTTCCTTGTCATCCCGAAACGTCATATTAGTACATTAAATGACCTGACTGATGAAGATGCACCAGTGGTTGGCAAGCTACAAACGACCGCAGCCAAAATAGCAAAACAGAAAGGTATCAGCGACGCAGGCTATCGGGTGGTCATGAACTGCAACGAAATGGGTGGACAAACTGTTTACCATATCCACATGCATGTACTCGGTGGCCGCGCAATGACATGGCCTCCAGGTTAATAAGGGGAAATATAATGATCTCTTTCCTAGACAAGGCCGTATTACAGTTTGATCGCGCCTTACAGACGCTTGTGCCAAGTGCGGCAAACGCCAATCGACCTTCTCCTGCGGATACACTAGAAGAAGCCGAACTGGATAAAAGCGAACGCAAGCATTCATCTGGGCTAATGCGCATAAACCATACAGGTGAAGTATGCGCACAGGCACTCTATGCAGGACAAGCCACTACAGCAAAACTTGCCAAGGTTCGCCAAGAAATGGAACACGCTGCAGACGAAGAAATCGACCATCTCGTTTGGTGTGAGCAACGTCTTTATGACTTAGGCAGTAGACCAAGTATTTTGAACCCATTGTTCTATGGGGCATCGTTTATGATTGGTGCTGGTGCAGGCCTGATTAGCGACAAACTCAGCCTAGGGTTTGTGGCAGCAACAGAGGACCAAGTTTGCATTCATCTTGAAAAACACATGGCCACCTTGCCAACACAAGATGAAAAAAGCAAAGCGGTGTTAACGCAAATGCACATAGACGAAGCCAAACATAAAGCAATGGCGCTGGAAGCAGGCGGATACGAATTTCCACAACCTATTATGGCCATCATGACTCAAGTATCCAAAGTTATGACATCGACCACTTACCGGATTTAATCATGAACAGAGATCTGCATTCTATTCGTCGTGACTACCAATTCGACGACCTTTTGGAAGAACAGGCTGGTAATAACCCACTGGATTTGTTTGACGTTTGGCTAGAGAAAGCTATTGAGTCCTGCCCTGATGACCCAACTGCAATGATATTAAGCACCGTTGGATTAGATGGTTGGCCACATTCTCGTGTAGTGTTATTGAAACAACGCAATGACACAGGGTTTTCTTTTTTCACAAACTACGACAGTGAAAAAGCCCAGCAATTGGCGCAAAACAACAAAGCCAGTATGACCTTTTTTTGGCCTGCTCTATCTCGCCAAGTTCGTATAGAAGGCACCATAGAAAAAGTATCTCGAGAAACCTCAGAAACCTACTTTGCAAGTCGTCCACGAGGAAGCCAGCTGGCAGCCAGAACGTCTAGACAAAGCGCAGTCATCCCTAGCCGTGACGCACTGCAAAAGGCATTTGATGCTGAAGAACAAGCGTTCAACAATCAAGAAGTTCCCTGCCCTGAAAACTGGGGCGGCTATGTGCTAAAGCCCCGTTTCATTGAGTTCTGGCAAGGACGACCAAGCCGACTTCATGACCGTATTTGTTATACCCAAAAAGATAACGATTGGATAAGAACTCGAAAAGCACCTTAATGATTAGCTATATTAGTTTCGACCTAACCTAATAGTTCTACTCAAAAGATAGAGAGTTATCCGCTTTGATAAATGTGCTGAATCATAAAATCAAAAGGTAACTCTCTACATTGTGTTAAGTATAAGCCCCCATCATTAGACTCAAAACAGGTTTGCTCAATATTACAGAAGAACTGTGTGACATATAAAAGCCAGTAAAGTAATGAGCAACCCTTATTAGAATACTGTTTCAGTATCTATAATATCCCCATTAACTTAATTACCGTGCTAAACGATTTATAAAACTCCTTCACCCCCCATCCCCATTTGAAAACGACTATCATAAGCACTACTATACGCAACTCACTCACTGACACTTGGTTTACCTATGACCTTAAGAACCACCTTAATGATGATGCAAGCATGCGGAGCGCTTGTTTTTTCTACTGTGATTTTTGCCGAAAATACCGCAAATGACATCACACAAGACAGTTATCTCAATGATGGAGATAACAACGTTAAGGATGGATCCAACATAGAACTTCAGACTCTTCAGGTACAAGGCCGCGCACTGTCTTACTACAAGGAAGATGAAGCAGCACTTGCTACTCGCACCGCCACGCCGATTGATGAAACGCCTCAGTCTGTTCAAGTGGTGACAGAATCCTTGATTGAAGACCAAGCCGCACGACAAATCACAGATTTGTATCGCTCAATATCTGGCATGTCGCAAAACAACGTATCCACTGTAACCTTACGCGGCTTTAGCCAAGACGAAGTCTTGTACGACGGCCTTAAAGGCGACCCATTTGGTGACTTCTCTATTCCTCAACTGTTTACCATTGAGCAAATACAAGTCCTCAAAGGCCCATCTGGCGCAATCTACGGCGCGGGTGAACCTGGCGGTGTCGTAAACTATGTGACGAAAAAACCGACGTATGAACAGAAAAACACCCTCAAAATCAGCGCGGGTAATAAAGACTTCCTAAGTGGTAGCATCGAATCCTCTGGCCCAGCCAATGAAGACGCCTCGCAACGCTACCGTGTTGGAATCTACTCCGACGGTCAAGATTCCTACCGAAACAATGTGGAAGAAGAAAACCAGATTATTGACCTTGGTTATGCTTGGGACATCGATGAAAACAACACTCTTACCGTTCAATACACAGACATTCATCAATACATTTCTGGAGCGCGTTTACGAGGTATTCCGACTGATGACAATGGTAATTTCTTAGCGGATACTTCTTGGAACAATAACGAAAAAGGTGATTACCAAGAGCTCGATGCACAAGTCTTTCAGACTCGCCTAGACCACAGCATCAACTCATGGCTGGACAGCAACCTCTCAGTTCGTTACTTCGAAAACACCGAAGCCCAGAAATATCATGAAATAAACAAACTGATAGATAGCAATAGCGATGGCGCTGCAGATACCACGCAACGACAATATCGTGACCAAGTCCGTACTCGCAAAGGCATTACGCTTGCAGGTAATTTAATCGCCGAATTAGGCGATCATACTCTGCTAGTCGGAAGCGACTATTTCCACCAGAAAAATAGCTTTCTATACAGCTATGCAAACAAAGCCGATGGCGTTTCCAATCTTAGCCTAACTAACCCTATCTACGGACAAGATGATGTTAATAGCTACACCATGCACTTAAAAACCGATGAAACCACAACAACGGATCAAATTGGTTTGTATGTTCAAGATCAATGGAAAGTAACCAATCAACTAGACTTACTCGCTGGCGCTCGCATTGACCGCTTTGAAGAAGAATACCAAGACCACACATCCAACAACGTCAAGCAAGACTACAACGACACAGGCTACTCCAGCCGAGTTGGTGCGACGTATAAAATCAATGACAACTGGAAACCTTATACGTCGTTCTCTACCGGATTCGTTCCACAAGACGCCGCAGACCAACAAAAATCAGCCGATGGCCGCTTATTTGACCCAGAAAAAAGCCAACAAATCGAAGTCGGTGTTCGCAGTTATTGGTTTAACAACCGTTTAAACGTAAACCTAGCGGCTTACCACATCACCCGTGAAAACATCCTGCAAGAAGACCCAAATGATAGCAACTTGCTGGTTTCATTTGGTAAAGTTCGCAGTCAAGGAGTTGAGCTAGATATCATGGCAGACATAACCCCTCGCTGGGTAGCCAATCTAAGTTACGCTTACAATGACGCCATCGTAAAAGAAGCCAACGACGGTATTCAATACGCCGACGGAGATCGTTTTTCTAACGCGCCTTATCACCAACTCGGTTTGTGGACACGATACGACTTCCCTAGCATAAACTCCTCTATTGCCTTTGGAGCCGATTTCGTTAGCGACCAGATAAACAGACAGGGTCAAACCGTAAAACCTTACACCGTCTACGACATGTCATGGCAGACACGATGGCAAGATTGGCGATTCCAGCTAAACATCAAAAACTTGCTTGATAAAGAATACGCTGTCAGCGGCTTCACCGAAAAAATTGGTTCATTCGTCGGTGAACGTCGTCGCGTTTACCTTTCTGCCGCGTACGATTTTTAATCAACAAAAGTGAGGAAATAAAGCCCGCCAAACCCTCCCCCACTAAAAGGCTGGGAGGTAGTGAATTTGCGACAAAGTAACAACCCCATCCTAACCTTCCCCTTAATAAGGGGAAGGGACTGGAACATGCCCTTAGCTCCTCCCCCTGCCAAGGGGGAGGTTGGGAGGGGGTTTTGCTCGTTTGATTAGTCGCCAAACACCTCATTCCAGATAGGCATTTTGACCTAGATCAAGCAGGTCTTAATTAGACGATTAATCCCGCCCTCAGAGCTTGAGTTCAATTAACACGCAGGTAAACTCCGCCCGTTTTGATCGATCGGTGAACCTCATGTCTCAAGAAAAAATCCTCATGCCAGAATTGCTCTCCCCAGCAGGTTCGTTAAAAAACCTACGTTATGCCTTCGCCTATGGCGCAGATGCTGTTTACGCAGGGCAACCGCGCTACTCTTTAAGAGTACGCAATAACGAGTTTGATTTAGAAAAGCTGGGCATTGGTATTAATGAAGCCCATGAACTGGGTAAAAAGCTGTATGTTGTCAGCAATATCGCGCCCCATAACGCGAAACTGAAAACCTACTTACAAGACCTAGCGCCAGTTATTGACCTCAAACCAGACGCGCTCATCATGTCTGATCCAGGCTTAATAATGATGGTTCGCGAAGCCTTTCCCGATCAAGCCATTCATCTGTCCGTACAAGCCAACGCGGTCAATTGGGCCACGGTGAAATTCTGGCAACAACAAGGTATTTCTCGCGTCATTTTATCTCGTGAATTGTCTCTTGATGAGATCGAAGAAATTCGCTTGAAAGTACCCGACATGGAGTTGGAAGTCTTCGTTCATGGTGCGTTGTGTATGGCCTACTCTGGCCGCTGCCTGTTATCGGGTTACATGAACAAACGCGACCCAAACCAAGGCGCTTGCACTAATGCCTGCCGATGGGAATACAACGCCCACGAAGCAACACAAGACGAAACAGGTCAGATCATTGCCAGCAGTGCAGCTTCAGTGCAAATCCAAGAACCAACAGATCAGCTATTTTTGTTACAAGAACGCGGTCGTCCAGACGAATATATGCCTGCGTTTGAAGACGAACATGGCACTTACATCATGAACTCTAAAGATTTACGCGCCATTCAACACGTTGAACGACTCGTAAAAATGGGCGTACATTCTCTAAAAGTGGAAGGTCGTACAAAGTCTTTTTATTACTGCGCCAGAACGGCACAAATCTATCGCAAAGCCATTAATGACGCCGTCGCAGGTCGCCCTTTTGATGCCAGTCTCATGAGCAGCTTAGATAACCTAGCAAACCGTGGTTACACAGATGGCTTCTTGCAACGCCATCGTCATGTGGACCTACAAAACTATGAAACAGGTAATTCCATCAGTGACAAACAGCAGTTTGTCGGTGAAGTCATTGCAACCAACGAAGACTCACTCACTATTGAAGTGAAGAACCGCTTCAGTGTTGGCGACTCATTGGAACTGATGACACCAAAAGGCAATGTCACTTTTGCATTAAGCGAACTAAATGACAAACAAGGTCGCCCTATCGACGTAGCAAAAGGCAGTGGTCATGTGGTGTCTATTCCTTGCCCGCCAGGTATTGATGCTTCCATGGGGATCCTAATGAGAAACCTATCGGAAGGACAAACCACCCGCCAGCCTCACGCCAGCGCGACGGCATAGAGACAAAGCAATGGCACTATTAATCAATGATCGATGCATAAACTGCGACATGTGCGAACCAGAATGTCCGAACGACGCCATCACCATGGGCGCCAAGATTTATGTCATTGATCCAGATAAATGCACAGAGTGCGTTGGTCACTACGACCAACCCACCTGTGTCGCCGTCTGCCCTATCGACTGCGTTAAACCCGATCCAAACAGACGCGAAACAGAAGAAGTGCTATACGAAAAGTTTGTAGAAATGTATTTTGACACCAGTGTTTAATACCTAACTAATATCAAACATATGTTAGATAGCAGGCAAGTTCTGCGCTAACCATTGTTGAAACTGTGCTTTTGGCAAAGCGCCAGATAAACGAGCCACTTCTTTGCCATGATGGAAGATCATCAAAGTCGGAATAGAACGAATATTATAACCACCAGCCGTCGTTTGGTTCTGCTCAGTATCTAACTTCAAGAAACAAGCTTTTGTCGACATCTCGCTGGCTACTTGCTCGAAAATAGGCGCGAATTGCTGACATGGTCCGCACCAAGATGCCCAAAAATCGACAACCACAGGTAAGTCATTGTCTGTGATATAACGTTTAAAATTATTATCACCGCCCATAATTGGACTGATAGAGAGAACAGGCTTTTTACACTTGCCACAAAGAGGCTTATTACCCAGCTTGTCTTTCGGCACACGGTTCTTTGTTCTGCAGCTTTGACAAACGATTTGGATCGGTGAATTGGTCATTTTGAGCCTCGTGATTACGTGCTTTCATTCATAAACAGAACGAGATTAAATCGAAATATGGCGTGTTTACCAACCTTGAAAAATAAAAAAGCGAATCATTTGATCCGCTTTTTGTCGTCTTAACTCACTCGATTCAACTCACGCCACTAAGTTATTCTTCTACATCCGCATGAGATTCGGCTTCAAAGCTTTCCACCTGCTCGAAGTTCTCCATCCAGAAATAGGAACTTACCAAGCTAAACTGGCGTGTTGTACCTTCGTCTGCAACTTGCTTAAGCTGCCAAACAAGACCCGGCGCTTCTGGGAAGTGTGTGCCTTTGATTTGGTCTTCGTATAAACGATTAATCAGCGCATCATCGCCTTGCCCATTCGCCAATAAACGCACAATGGATGAATGCAACGATTCATCAAATATCGCCATATCTTCTGCATGAGCCGCGGTTACTGTCAGCGCAAGCTCAACACCAGTAGGGTTCGCAAATATGCCATTAAAAGCTTCACGCAATAAACCATACGCATTAAAGAAACGCTCATGTAGCAGACAGTCGGCATACTCTTCCCATGAACGATCATCCACCATATCGTGGCTGACTTGGTCTATTTTGCCTTCTGCCAACTCTGGAAATAAATGCGTCATTACAGCCTTGGCGGCGTCCGCAGGCCCAAGGTCATTGAGTGACATCATGCACATCTCGCGCAGCTCTGCCGCATCCATCTTCTCTACGTCATCCTCGAAATCCATAATGCTCAAAAGAGCACGATAATCTTCGTCAGACCACGCGTTTGGAATCTTGCTAATTTTCTTAAAGGAATCGATTTGAACGGTAAACTTAGCTTGCATCGAGCACTCCTATTTGAACGCTAACATTGCAGGAAATAACACTGGTAGGCTTTGTAAGTAGCCAATATTGATCTTAATAAAGAAACAGACCGAGCAACCAATGTACAGGGAGTGGAAGCAAGATGCTATCTATCGGAAAAAATGTTTTGAGCAGTTATTACACCTGAATCAAAGTAGTAAAAAATCAGTATCCATGCGAACGACTGAGCTAAAGGCTTACAAAGCCATTTAGAATCGAGAAAGTCAGAAAATAAAAAAATTCACAAGAACGAGCAAAACCAGAGGAATGTTTTTTTACTCTCTAGGTCGTTGCTGTAGAAGTTGGACAAAAGGGAGTAAAAGCCACCCAAAGCAAACTGGAATTTAGCCTAATCAGACCAAATTCCAGACCTAATAAACGCTTAATACCCTTTAGATGGCGGAGCTTCCAAGTGCTGAGGAAGCCCATCGGTTAATTCTAACCAAGGCTGCTTAGAAGACACCCAAAAGTGCATATCTGGTTTAAACAGTGTTGAATCATCCATACTGCCGACCGTCAACCCAATAACACCAGCAGAAGCTCGTCGAGAAAACACACTTGAACCACAATGTGAACAAGACCCTCGTTCAAGCGTTTCAGAAGAATAATAGGTATTTATCGACCCAGTGATAGACACATCATCAATACGCATTAACACGCGTGCATTAAAAGCCGCACCGATAGCTTTTTGACATTCATGACAATGACACACTCGCTGATTCAACGGCTCCGCTGTTGTCTCATATCGAACCGCCTGACACAGGCAACCACCTTTAAACGTAATCATTTTATAATCCTTCTTCGTATTAGACTAACTTTGATAACGCAACTCTATTTCCATACCAATAAAAATTAAAGCTAATTTCGAAGGTATTATGCAGAACTTAGTATGACTGTCACTCATTGAACGACGAACTAAAACACCAAGGTCACCATTCCAAATGCCACGACCCCAAATAAAATAGGCAATCCCATGGATCGCGTTCGCGTCCAAACACCGTAAGTAACCAGTATCCCGACGCCAGTCGCGAACCAAGACAAGGAACCAGAATGCGTCGGCACTAAAGAAGTGCCAAACATCGCTGCGATCATGGTTGGCCCCAAAATGGTTAACCAAGTTGGCATTGAGCCAACGCCGTCCTCCGTTTGTCTTTTCGCCAAGCTTCGCTTCATCCAAACATAGGGTAAAAGACGAATTAAATAGGTACCAATGGCAATGCTAGCAAGCGCCAGCCACATAGACATTTCCATACTTATCGCTCTCCCATATCGCGCTGATTTTTCAATGCATAAAACAAAGCTGCACCACACAAAGCCGCTAACGGAATAGCGACATTGGGGTAACCTAACACTTTCAAAATAACAGCACTAACGGCAGACAAAGCGATCGTTAATGTCCACAAGCGATTATTACAGCGCGGCACAATTAAAACGAAAAACAGAGCTGGTAGTGCAAATGGCAAAACCTCATTGATTAATGGCCAACGTTGCGTCAACTCTCCACCCGCAATAGCTCCGAGTGCGGTTCCTGCAATCCAGCTTAACCAGGCTAACACCGCTGCGCCTGTGTACCAACCGATACGCGCCTGATCTGGAAGCAAAGGTAAACGAGCATGAGCCAGCGCAAAGATTTGATCGGTCAAACCATGCATTAGTGGCAACCACTTTTTATCTTGGTTTAAGTAAGGAGAGAGATTTGGCCCATAAACAACATGTCGAGCGTTGATTAGCAGTGTCATGATGACCACAAACCATAACGGCGCGCCAGAAGCCGCCATAGCGACAAAGAGAAACTGTGACGCGCCTGCATAAATAAAGGCTGAAATCAGGATAGTCTCTAACACACTAAAACCCGACTGAACGGAAATCAGACCAAACGAAATTGCCACAGGAATGTAACCGCCTAGCAGTGGAATCGCGTCTTTTACACCTTGTTTCCAAGGCGTTCCTGCAAGAGTTTGAGTTGCTGTATTCATGACTGTACCTCCTGTATGGCATCGTCCTGTTTAGTATCAGACTGTTTCGCATAGGTAATGACCATCATTAACGTCGCCCATGAGTCATCAGTTTGATAACAGTGCGGAACATCGGCCGCAAACGTATGCGCCTTGCCAATCTCTAATTCGTGCAGATCATTACTTTCACCCGCCAACAATTTTCCGCTGATCAAGGTAACGGTTTCCGTCGTGCCAGCAATATGCGGCTCTGACTGCTTAACCGTATTTGGTGCACAAGACATCCAATACACATCGACCCGTGGATTCCCCTCACTTTGATCGATCAACCTAACCTGCACACCGTTTTCACCCAGTGGCGACTCCACACTGGCAATAAGATCACCAAAAGGAGCATCCAGTTGAACCGCCAAACGCCAAATGGTTTCTATCGTTGGATTGCCCTCACCCTGCTCAATACGAGACAAATTAGACTTCGCCAGCCCAGCATCCAGCGCCAACTGAGACAAAGACAGCCCCTTTGCCATACGCAACGTTTGTATAGTTCGACCTAACGAACCGAGAATAGGTTTATTCATAGTGCATCTCAAATTGTTCTTTATATAGAACGTTCTATATAAAGAACGGATGGATGTCAATGAAATTATGGGAAATGGAGTGGGTTGAGGGGTGGAAACGAGCTCATCAGCTAATGCTGTCATGAGTAATTAGCGTTAGCTTAGTTCTGAGAATGGGAAGAGATGGCCTTGATTGACAAGTGCTTAATCCAATGTGACCATACTCTTCAATTGTTTTAAGGTAATGTAGATCAGAATCTTAATTTAGCGCCTGCTTAAGCGGACAAAAATAGTTGATTTTAATGTGGAGCAAGGCGAGCCAAGCCAAACTTTATTTTTCCTATTGACGCGCCTGTTATATGCTATGGCACCAAATCCTAAACATGGAAATTTAGACTTGAGCATACAAACTAAAATTAAACAATTTATTCAAAGGTACAACGCCACAATTTTTGTTATTACTAAGTTGTTTTTTTTAATTTGGACTGTATCGTTAGCAGGTGCATTGGATCAGCTTAAATCACAACTAGCTCAGAAATATTATGACCACCTAGCAGTTTATATTATTTTCTGGATATTAATAACTTGCGCTGGCTTGCTTTTCATTGAATTTTGGAAGGTTAAAAATTTAAAAGAAATAGAAGTAATTTTAGAAAAAATACATCTTGGGGTTGTATACCCACTAATGTTTATTCACTTATTTATGATACTTATAATTGTATTATTTGTTGTAAGATATGACACTGCGGCACTCGTATTGATGGGATCAATAATTGTTTTTTGTGGCCTAGGTCTAAGTTGGTGGAACCACTTTAAAAAAATTAAAGTAATAGACAGTGTGAAGAGCAGTTTCACCACCAATTAGCAAATAATGCTGCATTCTGCGGCAAATTTGGAACACAGCGGAAAACCACTCTGACAACATGCCTTTGTTATATGCTACGTTTGTATATTTCAACCCAACGAGCCAAGAACATGTTCATTCATAGTACATTTCAGATTGTTCTTTATATAGAGCAATCTATGTAAAAAAACGGATGGATGTCAATAGAATTGTGGGAATGGGAGTTAGCTACAAGGAATGGCTCCACGTCTGTTAGTAGAGTATTTTACAACCTAGCTTTTACCATCTCTGTGATCGTGTATGCAAAAAATGCTAAAAATAATGAATTTAAAATAATCATAACTTGTAAAAATGCATGAACTATTTTCGACTCCTTATTTTTAGTTAATTTTAAACACATATCCATGCAAGTAGAACCAATACTATATGCGACCAATAACATTGAGATCCAATAAACAACACCTATTAATTGTGAATCTAATTTCTCTTTTGATATATTTAATATTGCACACACGCTTAACCAGCCCAACCATTTAAACCATAGCTCAGTCAATTGAAAGCTGACTGACTTATTAAATATTTCCATTATCTATAAACTCACCTATAAAAAACTTAAAAGAACACACATCTTACTTTGATCTAAAAATCATTATCACTAAGCAATGAGTAGTTATTTTATACTGAAATAATCTCTTAATTTCCACCAGAGAAAAGTGCAATATTAACTTATACTTTCCAGAAGATAATCACAAATCATAATTTTCTTTCTGAATAAATAAAAATCCGTAACGGAGTAAGCGTCACAAATTAACATAAAATTTTTTATCTACTACTTCAAGGTTCATAATTAAATAATGATCTACCTACCTGTACTGTCAAAAGCTCTCTAGATAGCGATACAATTTAGGTGTTAATATTTATAAATTTAACAAAGTTTTCACAGTCAATTTCATAACGACCTGTAAAAATAAAAAAATAATTAATTTTATATTTTGCCACTTTAAAAATTCCTAAAGTTTAGACTTCAAAACCATATAATACCTTATAAGTATGTATTTTTCATCTAACCCTAAATTACGAGATTACACATTATAAGGTTTAATTTTACTCTGACCCTAATTCTTACATTATAAGGTTTAATTTTACTCTGACCCTAATTCTTAAAAAATGATCAAGTGACAAGGAGGTATCACAAATAAGGTCCATTCCTGAGCAGATAAAATTCCAATCTCTTCCATCATTCAATTTCAGTGAGCGCTTAGCATAGTCAGAGAAAGACTTTTCTTCCTTTGGGCTCTTGGCAAGTCGCCCATTAACAAGATCACGAAAGAAATCCACATGATCATATAGTGCTTTTGCTTTGAGACTATGCACGTACACTCCTTGAAATTTAACACCTTACAGCAGGGGCTGTAGCACGCTGAGCGAAAGTCCCTCTGGCTGGCCTTGTTCAATGATTACCTACGCATGCCCATAGACGGGCTGCTGGGTTCTTTACTTTGTATCATTTTTTCAGCGCGCTGTTCTGCTAAATTCAGGGACTGACTTAATTCTTTGATGTCATCAAACACAACCATGGACTTAATTCCATCCTTATCGATTGATATAGCCATTCCGCCGCATGTACCACCAGTGCTTGAAGCCAGTTTGTCTATGTAATATTTAAACTCGGATTCATTAACTCCAATTTGAGTGTTGCTGCTATCAACATACTTAGAGCTAAAGTCTTTATTCCCTAAAACAACACAGTCTTTGTTGTTTTTATAAAGATCGATATATGGACAGAACGCAAGTGTTGATGCCCCATTATCATACCTTGCCGCATATGATAAAAAGTGACACTTTTTCGAAATTGCTTGAAACTCTACGTCGTCTGCATCAAGAAGCTTACGTAGATCTTTTTTACTCTTTTTTTCGAACTCTCCCGGAATCCCTGATGAATCTCTCTTAAATTCAACAATTATATTTTTTCCTCCAATGGAGGTGAGGAGATCTCCTATTAGACGTTCTCCAGATGTAACTTGTTGGTATAGATCTATAGAAACTGAGGCAAGATCGCCTTTACTTGCATTCCTAAATAGATACCCTAAAGAGAAAATAAAAGAGCTAATATATACATTTTCATATGTTGGACGCATGTAATTTCCTTGCTTAGATCATTGAACGCCGTTTTAAGCGGCTAAAAATAGTTAGCTACAATTTGTGAGGTACGAAAAAAGCCAACTGTTTTTTGTCCGGCTTGAAAACTCTTGTTAGCTCACAGCAGATATTTGTGAACTCAAGTTATTTAATGGAGAGAATTCTTT
Organism: Marinomonas rhizomae; assembly: GCF_024397855.1. Classification (NCBI taxonomy): domain Bacteria; kingdom Pseudomonadati; phylum Pseudomonadota; class Gammaproteobacteria; order Oceanospirillales; family Oceanospirillaceae; genus Marinomonas; species Marinomonas rhizomae. The sequence goes on along the minus strand of NZ_CP073343.1, from coordinate 1,428,541 downwards.
TAAGAATGATTCATTAAAGTACGATACAAGCTCTTTCGCAGAACTATACATTTCTCGTGCTTTTTCAATTGAACAGCTCTCTTGCCAACTTGCAGTTACTGTTGGCACTGATTTTGAAATTTCACTAGCTAGATCTTTCGTAAAAGATTCAGAAACATTTTCGGTCCTGCCATGAGCAAGAGCATTTCTAGCATTAAAAAGTTGCGTAAATTGTTGTAAAAACTTATCGCGTTTAGATCGCTCTACGTTAGAAGCCTCTAATAAAGCCTTTAACTTATTTTTAGTTGATAACTTATACTTTTTATCTAATTCGTAAAATGACAAAGCTCGATTGAAATCAAGTTCAAACTCTTCACGCTTTGCCTTTCTTAAAGAGGAAGTTAGTGATTTTATAATTATTTCCGCTTGATTTTTGTAGCCTAGATTTTCAGCTAAATTAACATGAAGAGATAGGTCATTTTTTGGTAGTTCCCTGAGCTTCTTATCAATTTCTAAAGGATTATTATCATCTAAAAATGAATTAGCTCTGGATTCATAATCACATATTTTTTCACAAAGGTAATTTAAATAACTTTCCACCATAAATGCAGTTAAAGCAACACTAGTTAAGCCCGCGAATATATCCCCAAAATTATCAGCTTGTAACGTACTTTCTACTGATGCTGAAAAATATGCGTGAGCATAAACTGTACCTTCCGATTGTCCCGACAAAATTTGGACTCCAGTGTAATTAAGTGAGCTAACAATTAAGGGTTATACGGCAGCGTAGCTGCGGTTATAACCCACTGTTGAACGGCTGCGTTGTCTATATAGGGGATTTGCTTTTTTCATGGTAGGACTTCCCTGTTAAATAAATCGCTAAACACCAAAGACTGTTTGGAGGGTTCCTCTTCAGATGGCCTTTGATCGCCGCTATGTTGATTATTTATTTGTTCTTTTGTAGCGTGATTTCATCAGCAAGGCAAGCCATTCCCTCAGGCTTTATGACATGACCCGCTTTCAACGGTGCTCCTATATCACAAAAAGCGGTCATACTTCCGTTATCAAGCCTTACAAAAAAACAGCATTATTAATACTCAATCCCGATTACGCGGCTTTATGGAGTGTCTTAGATATTGGGGTCAGATGAAAATAAATTTTCAAGACGCTTGATATTGTTCAGCACGGTAAAATTTCATAATTCCTCAAGTCATATTAGCGAACGCTATTAAGAACTCATTACCAGATATCTATGAACCACTTTATCACCCAAAGCCAGCTCAGAACTTAACTCGCCGCCATTCGCAATAATCGTATTGGCCGATGCGGAGTTATCTTTATAGCAGTGAATATGAACAGCACTTACGTCCATAGCATTAAGCTTTGCTATCGACAGCTTCATTAACAACTTACCCAAACCTTTGCCTCGATAAGACGGACGAATGCCTAGCCCAATATGACCACCACACTCTTCTATAGCGTTATTTAGGTAATGACGTAAATTAGTCACACCAAGCAACTGATCGCCTTCAACCAGCCACAAGGTTGTACTTGGCACAAAACCGTCAGGTAGATTTATACCCAAGGAAAAATCAGACAACTTAACTAAAAGTGCATCAAAATCTTGATGATCAAAACCCATAGGAAAAGGGTAACGAACTTCATCACCCAACTCTTCGATGTACTCGTTATAACTTTGGATACATTTTGAAGATGGTAAGACTAAATCCATTTTGTCTCCAGTTTGATGTGGAATGCTGGGATTCTTAGAGTTGTTTGGGACGGATAAAACTCTATCTCCAAAACTGCCACCGCTTCTTATGGCTAAATCTACTTTTGCCAAATGCGATACGTATAATCTAAGTTTGAACTAAATCGTTGTTTGAATACTTCACTATAGCCATCAGGAACTTGAGGAAAAAACACATCACCGTCAATATCTGTATGGACTGTCGATATGTGCAATGTATCAGCACGATGGATAAGTGCTTTATAAATTTCTCCGCCGCCAGACACGAATGCATGGTCGGTAACATTTTTCAGTGTAGATAATGCATTATCAATTGATGAAAAATAGAATACATCTTTATCGTCTGATTTTAACTCAGAGCGAGTAATTACCGCATACTTTCTATTTGGGAGCTTCCCCATAGACTCAAAAGTCTTTCTACCAACAATTAACCATTGATTATATGTCATAGCTTTAAACAGCAACTGCTCACCTTTAACAGACCAAGGTATATCTAAGCCTGAGCCTATTACACCATTTTCAGATACTGCTGCGATTAACGATAATTTCATACGACTCCAGTGAGGGTTAACGCTCGGCACACGTGCCGATTTGAAGCCGCAGCGCGGCGGAAAAGCGGTCACCGTGCCGCAGCTTGTTAGGCATTTGTTACTTTGTTTCGTGGGATAAATCGCAGCTCTATATTTGCAGGGCATTTTTCTACTCTACGCTTCCAGAACCTCTCTACTCTCGCAAGCTCCGATTCTTCAAAGTAGTAAACAACAGCAATAATTAACTTAAAGTTAGATTCAAAAAATTTGTCTGCTACAACTGCGTTATACAAAAGCCTGTCGATCATGCCAAAACCATGACTTAAGCTTCTGATTGCTTTTACTTCAAGAAATGTAGCCTTGCCACTTAGCATCTGTAGAAATGCATCAAACTGCGCTTCAGTACCCCCAATACCAACATTCTCGTCAGCTTTAACATTAAATTCCGATGAGATAGATTTAATAACAGCCTTCTCAATATCTCTCAGCTCCTCTCGAAAACGTCTGTGTTCTTCTTGTCGAGATTCACTCTCGTCCTTTTCGCTAGAATTATTAACAGCAGCGCTAGTATTTCTAGTTGAATTCGGGAGAGTTTGATCGTCAGGTGTTGAGTCATCACCGAGGGATTCCTTAACTTCCTTATCTAGTCTCTTCTCCTGCTCCTCCGGGGTTAATGTTCTTAAGAATGATTTGTCATCCTTAAAGTCCCCCGGGGCGTACAACTTACCATGGTGCTTAGTGACCAGTTTATAGAACGTAATCAAAACCATGATAGGAAACGCAACAATAAAAAATATCAGAGGCCATCTTTCTGCCACTGTCAATTTTTCGGCTGCGGAGTCAAGGAGCAGGCTCGCGAAGCCATAAATAAGTGATATAAATAGAGCAATAATTCCTAGCGGGTTTCTCGCAAAATCCTTTGCGCCTTTTAAAAAATCCATGAACTCTCCGATTTAAATGAGTGCCAACGCCAAAATCAGCCGCCGCATACGCGGTCGGCTGAATTTTCTTGTTAGCTGCTATGGCCAGCCTAAAAATCCTTTTTTGCCATTTGCACAATATCTATCTTTCATTATCTTATTGCACTTGGCACTCCACACTTTACCACTACCACATAGATGCTCCTTTCTGTCGCAGCCATTGCTAGTATTGTTATTTTGATATTGCCATTTATTTCCCCCTTTATGGACGGGAGTATGACCAATATAGCACGGGTAATTATTTGCAAGAGAACCCCCCTCTTTTTCTAGCTCCTCACCCATGTCTTTACATACTCCCTTACAGTCCCCGTCTTTATCTTCAGCAGATTCATAAAGAGTCAAAAGCTCTTTCGTTATATAACTAACATCCACCTCTCCAGATGACTCTGCAAAGCCATATTCAACTAGTGCCTGCTTAGTGTCCTCTTTTGCTTGTTCTACATCTTTATCAGTAATACTCATAGTTTTCTCCATTTTTACTTTAGGTGATCCTTCACTACAAACTACGAAGGGGTGGTACAGCTAACGCCCGCATTTGCGGCTGGTTTGGAGCGCAGCAGAAAACAAGACCGACAACATGCGTTTGTTAGCCTCTGAAATATGGCAGCGAAAAACTTCTGGCTTGAAGGCCAATTCTTTTTGACAGCGCAATGTTCATAATATGCGGCCTTCTATTCCCAATCTTGCGTCCACTGGGAAGCTCCAAAGAAAACCCTTCTGCTTTATTTCTTTTAATCGAAGGCACTTTCATTTCAATTTCATCTGGAAAAAATAAAAGAGGTAAATCTGAAAGCATATCAAAACATTTTTTTATTTCGTCGGAACTAAAATTATTGCATTCGCTACTATTTAATCCCGAATACTTAACAAGTACGCTACTCAGAGCGCTCGAAACAAAGTATGTATTAATCAAGTGATATGGGATGTTTCTATTTAAAGAGAACCCCGTTTTCATTCCATGGAAGTCATCATGAATTAGTGGATCATGAATCGCCACTAGTTCAGTAGACACTTCTCAGTCATCTTTTCGAACAGTTTCTCATACTCAACAGGTGACAACATATCATTAGCGCTATGGCGTCTGACAGGGTTATAAAACATTTCTATATAATTAAAAATGTCTTGTTTGGCTTCGCCCCTTGTCGAGTAAATCTTTCGCTTCACTCGCTCTCTCTTTAAAAGCTGGAAAAAGCTTTCAGCAACAGCATTATCATGACAGTTCCCACGTCGACTCATGCTGGCTTGTAAATTGTGATCGTCCAAAAATCTATGCCACTCATAGCTCGTAAACTGACTGCCTTGGTCTGAATGGATTATTACCCTTTGCTTTGATTTTCTTCTCCACACAGCCATCATCAGTGCATCAAGAACAAGTTCCTTCACCATTCTTGGTCCCATGCTCCAGCCTATTATTCGACGGGAATAGAGATCAAGCACGACAGATAAATATAGCCAGCCTTCGTGAGTTCGGATATAGGTGATATCTGTAACCCACGCTGTATTCGGGCTTTCTGGATTAAACTGTCTTTCAAGCACATTGTTGGCTATTGTATGTGTTTCTCCTGACCGAGCTCTAGGCTTTCGGTAACCCACCTGAGCCTTAAGGCCTGCTCTTCGCATCAGATAATGCACTCGATTAATACCACAAGATTCATTCAAGGATCTCAGGTCTTGATAGATCTTTCGATAACCGTAGACACAACCCGATTCCAGCCAAAGTTGTTTAACAAGACCTGTTAGCCGTTCATTTTCCTTAGCAAGTTTTGATTTTGGCTCTTTCAACCAAACGTAATAGCCACTGGGATGAACATCGAAGAGATTACACAGTCGCCTTACTGAAAAATCGGCACAGTGGTCCCTGATAAAGGCGTATCTTAGTCTGGGTGGCTTGCGAAGTACGCCGCGGCTTTTTTTAACAGGTCGCGCTCTTCCGTCACTCGCTTGAGTTCTTTCCGAAGACGAAGGATCTCGCTCGACTCAGCAGAAGCCTCTGCAAACGATTCTGCCTCAGGGCCATATCGTTTAATCCAAGCGTATAAACTGTGAGTGGTGGTGCCTAAGCGATTAGCGACTTCAGCAACACTAAAGCCTGCTTCAGTCACTTGCTTAACCGCTTCAATTTTGAATTGTTCTGGGTAACGTGTTTTGCTCATAAATACCTCTCAATTAGATCATTTTATCTAACTAAAAGGTGTCTAGCTAATTAGTGGCGATTCATCAGCCCCTAATGTGCCTCCAGGGAGAACACCCTCTATATAGTATCCAACAACCAAGTTAGCATCCCATGATGATGAAAATGGCCTCACCCTTCTATGCTTATGCTTTATCTCATTTATTATTTTTGAGACATGGGCTCGATAAGATGAAGTTAGATCTTTAAATTCTCTTGATGCCTTAGTAAATTTTTCATCCTTATGTAGCACCGACTTTAAGATAGATTGGCAGGCCTCAATGAAATTTGCAGAAAAGAATATAAGATTAAATATATCTACTCTGTAGTCCTCGAGATTGTCAGGTGTATAGGCGTGGCTCTCCTTTCTCTTTAAAGCATCACTACTCAATCTTTCCAGCAACCTCTTCGCGCTATCAATCACTTCTAAAAATGAGAAATAGAAAACATCCGCAGGATGATTCAGGCCTAACTCACTGTGTCCAGAATTTGAACATTCCATGTTTTTGAGCAGTGAAATGACTTCCGGATAATATCCAGTTTTTTTGCTTGGTATCTGGAACTTCACTATAACTCCTTGAGTGGCTAACATTTTATTAATACGCATGCGTGTTTACACATATTTAAAACTTTCTTAACATCACTATAAGTCACTGACTATAAAGCCATTAATAGAGATACCAACAAAAGCTTAAACTGTAAAAACGAGCATGCGTGTTATTTCATTTATCCACAGCGCGTTATTTCTGTTGCGGATATTCTTATCCATTGATACTAAAAGACTTTCTTATTTTCTACCAGTACAAAACGCGTACAACTAGTTTATTTAAAATAGCTAAACGCGCAAGAAAGTACACTATAAAAAAATAAACTGTATATACAGACAGAAAACACAGTTTTTTATTCGCTCTGGGTCCATTGTTTGTCGAGCAGAAAACGCGACCCACAATGAAAGCTTCGCTTTCAACGGCACTCTTATATTACATAAAGCGATCGTGCCTCCATCATCGCACCCTACGATTAACTATACAAAACTCAGTTCGACGCGACGAAGTTGCGCGACTTTATGGAGTTTCAGGGTCAGTTAAAAATAACTTCTCTCAAACCTGCAAAAACAATCTATGCCTTACGATAAAAGTCGTGTTGCTAAACCTAATCTTAAACAACATAAATGAGACGTTTGGGCGATAGCCCGACAAAGAGACCTTTTGGTTACTTTTGTGGCTCTGGACAAAAGTTACCCGCTCAGCAGAGCGGAAAAAAGGTCGGGAATACAAAGCGTTTGAATGGAGCATAAATTCCACGTCGGGCTAAAGAAGCGGCCTACGATTACTACGAGGAAGTCAGTTCGACGCTACGAAGTTGCGCGTCAACCTGTGATTATTATGCCGTATGTGCCTCTAGGCTATAGTTGTCCAGCCCTTCGCAATTATAAAGGTCTACGTTTTTCTCTGGCGTCATGCCAAGTTTCTTTAGAACAGCTTTAGAAGCAACATTATCGACCATTGAAACCCCATAAAGCTTTTCGTGTTGAGTGTTAGCGAAAAACCAAATTGCCAACGCTCTTGCTGCTTCAGTGACAAAGCCCTTCCCTTCAAACTCTTTGGTGATACCGAACCGAATATCTACATAATTTGGGTTTGGAGCGTATTCAGCACCAACAAAACCTAGCTTGATGTGAGGATTATCTTTAAAACAAATAATAAAAGTACCGAAACCATTATTTTCCCAATGAGTAATGCGCTTATCTAAGTACGCTTTCTGTTGGGTTTGTGAATATGGCGCTTCATTTGGAAGGTACTTAGTTTGTTTTGGGCACGAGAGTATTTCAGAAATGACGTCCCGATCATTTTGGTTTGGTTTAAGCAGAATTAATCGTTCAGTTTCTATCATTGTCCCTTTCCAATACATGGCATTTTAATAGTACGAATGTTCGATTATCTCTAGGCGATGAGTCACTCTCAATGAATACTAAAAGACTTCCTTACTCCCTACCAGCACCAACGCGAAATACTGTGATTATTTTCAAATGACATTGAAAACACAAAACAAATCGTATATCAGAAATTCCGCGTCGGGCTGAAGCCGCGACCTACCCAAGACCATAAGAGCTTGATTCCCGCCTTCGCGGGAATGACTTGTCTAAGCCGTTTGTTATTGGGTTTGGTTCTCGCACTGTTAGTCTTGAGTTAACCAAAGAATTAAGTTCACTGCAACAGAGTAACTCCCGACGATTAGCTAGGATGAAGTCAGTTCGACGCGACGAAGTTGCGCGACCTTATGGAGTTTCAGAGTCATTGTTTGAGGATCTATCTCCCAGCAAATAAAAAATCTATGCCTTACGATAAAAGTCGTCTCGCTAAACGCAACATAAACATAGTGAATGAGACGTTTGGGCGATAGCCCGATAAAGAGACCTTTTGGTTACTTTTATGGATCTGGATAAAAGTTACCCGCTCAGCAGAGCGGAAAAAAGGTCGGGTATACAAAGCGTTTGAATGGAACATGAATTCCGCGTCGGGCTGAAGCCACGACCTACCTAAGCCCATAAGAGATTGATTCCCGCCTTCGCGGGAATGACTGGGTTTAAAGCTCGATGACTCTTGAGTCATCCCCAATGCGACTGCCAACATGACTGACGAGGATTAAGATGTCTGGTTTGTAGTCGTTCTCTAATGAATGACAAATGGTTTCGATGGTGGCTTTGTCGAGTCCGTCGAATGGTTCGTCTAGCAGTAAGACTGGAGATTGTCTTAGCAGCAAACGCGCTAAGGCGAGGCGTTTACGCTGTCCGCCTGATAGGTTGCGGCCTTGGGAGCTGAGTAAGGTTTCCAGTCCGTTCGGTAGGCTTTTGGCCCATTCGTCTAGTGCAACAGCTTCTAATACTGCCCAAAGTTCGTCTTCGCTGGCATTGGGTTTACCAAGCAGTAAGTTCGCGGCGATGCTTTGTTGGAAAACGTACGGCGATTGTGGCAAGTAGCTTAGTTGCGCTTGATAATTCTGGTTGCTGTAAATTTGATGTTTTTCATTATTAATAAAGGCGTCGCCAGAGGATAAACAATCGCCAGCGATGGAAGCGAGTAAGGTGGATTTTCCTGAGCCACTTGCACCTCGGATCCAAACAAATTCACCATGGTTTACTTTAATATCAGTAACTTGGCTGCCCAAACCACTAGGAGCATGATAGCCGCGCCATTGTTTAAACAAGAGTTGCTCGATCTGTAGGATCGGCTTTTCGGACATTGGCTCAGCATCTTGGTGAAGCTGGTTAAGTCTGCGTAAGCCAACTTGCGACTGGCCTTGGGCGACGAAGGATTGCACCAAAGGCAAGACCAGTTCATTTACGGCTAACAAGGCTAAAGCAAAGCCGACAACCCAAGTGCCCTGCACGCCGTCTATTAAGGTCCAGCGTTGGGTTTCTGGGGTAAAGACACTGAGTAAATAGAAGCTGCTGGCGATGAGCAAGATGGTCACACCATAAGACAATAATCGCCCAAGGCTCACGGCTTGTTGAATACGGATTTCGGTTCTGCGTTGGCGTTCATCCAGTTGATCAAGGCGCTGTGCGTAGTCTTCCCAGTGGCCACGAATGGTTAAGGTAATCAGTGCCGAAAAAAAGCTAACAAAACGACTACGGCGATGTACGCCAAGTATTTGCCCAACATGTACGGCATGGCTGGCGAAGTGCCCACAAATATAAGGCACCACCAAGACATGTAACACTGCGGCAATCAATAACGGCCACAACAAAGCAGGCAAAATGAAATAGGCAAAAATCGCCACGCCAACATAAGCCAATACAGCGTACACCCAAGGTAAAAACACCACCAATGGCCAGCGAATAATTTGATCCAAGTCGCTAACTAGGCGCTGTAGCAAGTCGCCTCGGCTTTGTTGATGAAGGTTCGCAGCATCTTTGGCAACGCGCTGATCCCACACCCAAAGGCGCAAAGTGCGCAGTAACCCCAACAGGTGATTATGCGCTGTGACTTGTTCGCCATAGCGGCCTGCGGTTCTTAGGATCGCAAGCCCTCGAACAATGGCGCCGGGTGTTAAGTAGTTAAAGACCAATGCACCGCCCAACGCCGTTGCCAAGCCTGCCGCGGAGATGAACCAACCAGAAAGCCCCAACAAGCCAACGCCCGCTAAAGTCGCAGCCACGCCAGTCAACATTGGAATAACAAAGCCCCAAGGGTTAGCTAATAAAAGTTGTTTAAGCGAGAGCTTGGCGGTTTTCTTTGCGTGACTGCTCATACAAACCTCCTTTTGTTAGTGCCCAATGTTTGTCAGCCCATGCAATCGGATGTGTATCATGGCTGACGATCAATAAGGTTTTACCTTGGGATGCGGTTTTAAGTGTGTCGAGTACCGCTTGTGCTGTGTCATTATCCAAGCCAGAGCAAGGCTCGTCGAGTAACCATAAATCGGCTTTTGATAATAAGGCTCTGGCAATAGAAAGACGCTGCATTTGCCCGCCAGAAAGCCCTGCTCCTAATTCGGTTAGTTTGGTATCTAACCCATCGGGAAGCAGCTGTATAAATTCGTCGCACTGGCTTTTTATGAGCGCTGTTTGTATCTCTTCTTCATTTGGTAGCTCTGCGCCCTCTTTGCCACCCAGCCCTAAGAGTAAATTACGACGAATGCTGCCGTTTACCCATTCTGGTGTTTGTGGCAACCAAACCAGTTTGGCTCGCCAAGAGGCCAAATTTAATTCTGAGAATGGCTGACCATTGATCAAGCACTGCCCATCAAAGCCTTCTTCAAAACCTAGTAACAAATGCAATAGACTGGATTTACCCACACCCGATTCACCACTCAGCCAAACTCGTTCGCCCTGGGCAATATTGGCCGTAATTGGCGCGAGACGATAACGCCCCTCTTCCTGCCAGCTCAAGTCTTTGAATTGAATGGATTTCAACGTATTTAAAACAGCTAATCCAGTGTTCTCTTGGTGTGAAGTGGATGCATGCACTGGTGTTTGTAAAATATCTAACAAATCCGTCGCGGCGGCTTCGGCTTTTTGTTTGGCGTGGTAATCGTTGCCAAGCTGTCGAAGCGGTAAATAAAATTCTGGCGCAAGCAGTAAAAGAAACATAGCTTGCGTCAAGGTAACGGGGGAGCTGCCCACTTGCCATGGTAAGACTTCTAATAAGCCTAGCCCCAAGTATAAGGCAATCATGGCAATGGATAATGAGGCGAAAAGTTCTAACGTAGCCGTTGATAAAAACGCTAATACCAAAACCCCCATGGTTGTCTTTTGGTATGAAGTAGCACTGTCGGACAAACGCTCGCGTGCTTCGCCAGTTCTGTTAAGGCGTTTGAGTTCTGATAAGCCTTGGCTTAAGTCCATGAACTGATTGGATAACATGGCCAAGACATTGAATTGACGACGGTTGGCTTGCGCGGCTTTATGACCCACAAAGATCATGAAGATAATGACCAAAGGCGCGGTCATCATGAAAACAAAGAAGGCGATCCAAGAAATAGAAACGACTGACAGTAGGATCACGCAAGGGATTAGGGTCACCATAAACACTTGTGGTTTATAGCGACTAAAAAAATCGTCTAACGCATCTACTTGTTCATAAACACGAGTAGAAAGCGCCGCATCTTCTTCTATTCTTAGGCGCGCTGGCCCAAGATTTGTCAGATGCGACACCAATTTACGTCGCAAGCCGTAACGAATATCGCGGCTTGCGCTGGTGCAAATACGTTCTCGGCCAAAGTTCGCCAAGGCACGTAGTAATAGAGCAAATAACCCCAAGACTAAAAGAGACAAGGAAAAAGACTGGTGTAGCGCCATGTCTGAAAACACATTCGCTAACGCCCAAGCTTGCAACACCAAAGACACTGCAAACAACACACCAAAGCCTTGAGCAATTCGATACTTTGATGATTGCTGACTGGCTAGTTCATCTAGAAATACACCTTCAGATGTTTTCACTCGGCCAGCTCGACGCGCCTTTTTTGTTTCCTTGTGCTGTTTCATTGAGTTTACTTCTGCTCCTCTTCACCTTCGTAGCCGCTAAATTCTAACCATACGGCATTAACAATACCGAACGAACAGGCTAACAATACGCCTAGAACCCAAGCAAAATACCACATAACTTATTCCTCTTATTGCTAGAAGACAGAGCCCAAAGCGCTCTATCTTCTATATCAATGACTAGTAAAGTGAATGATTGTTTTCTTCGATGTGTTTCTTAGTCAGACGACCATACATCACAAAGTAGTTCCATAACGTGTAAGCCAGAACAATCGGTACGAAGATACAAGCCACCACAAACATAATCATCATGGTGTTTTCACTAGACGTCGCATCCCACATAGTCAAACTCATGTTTGGAAAACTTGAAGACGGCATCAAGAATGGGAACATTGACCCACCAGCTGTCACGATAATGCCAGCAATGCCCAGTGATGAACTCAAGAAAGACAAAGCGCCTTTTCTCATCACGGCAGTCAGTGCTGCGAACAACATACCTGCAATACCGATAAGCGGAGCCAACATAAGTGCAGGCACTTTGTCATAGTTAGCCAACCAAGCGCCAGCTTGAACTTCTGCTGTTTTCATCAAAGGTGTTACAACTGCATTGCCATCAACAGCGCTGGTCAAAACATAACCATCAATACCGTAAGCCAACCACACACCCGCTAAGATGAACAACACAGCGGCCAAGGCACCTGTGACTGCAGTGATACGACTGGCTTTTTCAAGTAGCGCATCATCTGTCTTCATTTGTAACCAAGCACCGCCTTGCGTCATTAGCATTAGCAAGCTGACCAAACCACAAAGAATCGCAAATGGGTTTAGCAGAGCAAAGAAAGAACCGGTGTAAGTGGCACGCATATATTGATCAAATTCGAACGGCACGCCTTGCAATAAGTTACCAAACGCTACACCGAAAATAATTGGCGGAACAGCTGAACCAAAAGTGATTCCCCAGTCCCAGCTTGTACGCCATTTGGTATTTTCTAGTTTTGAACGGTAGTCAAAGCCAATTGGGCGAAAGAATAGCGCGGCCAAAACCAACAACATTGCAAAGTAGAAACCAGAGAAGGCTGTCGCATACACCACAGGCCAAGCGGCAAATAACGCACCGCCAGCTGTAATAAACCAAACTTGGTTGCCGTCCCAGTGAGGGGCAATCGAGTTGATCATGATACGGCGTTCAGAATCCGTACCACCGATCACTTTAAGCAGACTGCCTACGCCCATATCAAAGCCATCAGTCACAGCGAAACCAATCAGTAAGACACCGATCAATACCCACCAAATCACTTTTAATAATTCGTAATCCATCTTATACCTCCTGCTTTAGCTGAGCCGTTTCTTGTTCAAGTGCGTAACGCCCAGTATGCAAACTAGAAGGGCCTTGTTTCGCAAAGCGAATCATCAAGTACATCTCAGCAATTAGGAACGCTGTGTAAAGAAGTCCGAAGCCTGCAAGGCTGATCCAGATCTCTGTTGCTGTTAGGCTAGAGACCGCAACATGAACCGGTAATATTTCACCAATAGCCCAAGGCTGACGACCGTATTCCGCAACAAACCAACCTGCTTCATTGGCAATCCAAGGAAGTGGCAAACAAATTACGATAAATTTCAGGAACAAAGGACTTTGACCAATGCGACGACGCGCGTTTTGGTAAAAAGCCGCAGCGAAGACAAACAGCATTAGGAAACCACAGCCGACCATGATGCGGAAGGCAAAGAACAATGGCGCAACTTGCGGAATAGAGTATTCAACCGCTTGATCGATCTCTTCAGATGTCACTTTGTTCATGTCTTCGTTGAATGCTGTTACCAATAAACCGTAACCAAGATCGTCTTTTACTTTCTCGAAGTTTTCTTTTACTAGCGGATCCGTTGAACCGCTGCGTAACTTCTCAAGCAACTGGTTGGCATAAATACCATTGATAATACGTTGGCGGTTATGCTCTTTCAGCTCTTTGATGCCCGTTACTTCTTTATCTAGAGAGCGTGTTGCGATCAAGCCCATTAGCCCAGGAATTTTGATAGCAAATTCGGTTTCTTCAAGCTCTTGATTCGGGAAGCCGATTAAGGTGAAGTCTGCTGGTGCTTCTTGTGTTTCCCACTCCGCTTCAACCGCTGCTAATTTCACTTTTTGCACTTCGCCTAGCTCATAACCTGATTCGTCACCTAAAAGGATAACGCTCAAGATAGACGCTAAACCAAACGCAGACGCGATGGCAAAAGAGCGACGAGCAAACGCAAGGTCACGGCCTTTCAATAAGTAGTAGCTTGAAATAACCAGAACAAACATCGCCCCTGTTGTATAGCCAGCCGATACAGTGTGAACAAATTTCACCTGCGCCACTGGATTTAATATCAAAGCACCAAAGTCGACGAGTTCCATACGCATGGTTTCGTAGTTGAACTCTGACCCTACTGGGTTTTGCATCCAGCCATTGGCGATCAAGATCCACAAAGCCGACAAGTTAGAACCTAGCGCTACGCCCCAAGTCACCATTAAATGTTTCACTTTACTGAGGCGATCCCAGCCAAAGAAAAATAAACCAACCAATGTCGACTCAAGGAAGAAAGCCATCAAGCCTTCAATGGCCAAAGGGGCACCAAAAATATCGCCAACGTAATGAGAGTAGTAAGACCAGTTAGTCCCGAACTGGAACTCCATTGTCAAACCCGTTGTTACACCTAGCGCAAAGTTAATACCAAAAAGTTTACCCCAAAACTTCACCATGTCTTTGTAGACTTGCTTACCGGTAATTACATAGACAGACTCCATGATTGCCAATAAGAAAGCCATCCCTAGTGTTAAAGGGACAAACAAATAGTGGTACAGAGCAGTGAAAGCAAACTGAAATCGCGATAAATCCACTACAGCTTCGTTAATCATATAGCTTCAACCCATTCATTTGATTGAGAAAAAAAGACGATCGTAGACACTTATTTGATTGAGTGTTCTTGTTATCCAACGCCCACCGAAGCCTCAAAACATTTCAAGGCTTACTATAAGGCCAGATTATGAGTGCTGTTTTGATTTGAAACATTGCGTTAGATCAAGATAAAGAGAGTGAAAGGAATAAGTAGTAAAAAAGATTGTTTGAAGAGGTGATGAAAGGGTTCTAAAACATGAAGATAAAAAACCAAACATGATCATGGAGGCTGTGACGCATTTCGTTCAGCCACCATGATTGCTATCTCTTGGGCTATTTTTTCAAGACTGTTTCTAAGTATCGCTTAGCGTCCTCTTGTCCCATGTATTTTGCCAAAATAGACAAAGGCACCTCTTTTAAATTCACCACGATCAAGCCGTCCAGTGAGTTGTGAAACGCTGGGTCGACATTAAAGCACACTAGCTTACCGTTCATTTTTAAGTACTGACGAATCAATACGGGCAAACCTTTTCCTTGTTCCATTCGCGATAAGACTTTAGAAAGCAATGTGACACTCGCCAAGGAAGACAACAAATTAGGCTGCCAAAATACCGACCCGCTGTTGCGCAGTGGCGTCGATGGCATCACCAAGCTGGCTTTTTCTTTATCGTAATAATGAATCGACAAGGTTGCGGCGATCAATTGACGCGCCGTATGGCTGTATTCATTACTGATGCTGACAGGGCCAAATAAATGCGTATATTTTGGATTTCGAGAAGCAAAGGTAGCAATCCCCTTCCATAGCAAGAGCAGCGAATTTAAATTCTTTTGATACTTGGCTGCGACAACCGAACGCCCCATCTCAATGCTGTGATCTAGGCTATCGATAAACGCTTGGTCATAGTTAAACAAGCTGCGTGAGTACAACCCTTTTAAGCCATGCGCTTCAATAAGCTTATCCACTAACCCCATTCGATAAGCCCCGACGACTTCTTTATTGCCATGATGCCAAACAAACAATTGATGATAATAAAGGTCGTATTCATCCACGTCACAGGCCAAACCACTACCCTCGCCCACCGCGCGGAAGTTTTCTTCACGGATACGGCCAATGTCTTGCATCAGCAAGGGGATCGATTGCGTTGGTGCGCAATAAACACGGAACTCGCCTTGTTGTAACAACAGCATCTCGTCTGGCAGACTGGCAATTTCTTCGTCTAGGAGACTTAGATCAATCGGCGCGATAATAGGTAAATCGGCACTATCATGTTGAACAACCAATTCATGAGCATGTTGAGGGCTCATTAAATAGGTATTCAAACGTAAGTAGCGGACAAGATCTTGATTGCTTTCAAACTGGCTCACTTCCGCAAACGGTATGGCACTGCCGATAGAAATCTCAATGACTGAGGATTCTTTATTAAGTAGCTCTCGGCCCAACATAGCGGTTCGTAGCAAAGGATGGATACGACCGGCTTGATAAAACAACTCGCTATTTTTGCCATTAATAAAAATCGGCACCGTCGTCGCTTCGCTGCGCTTTAAGAAATTAGCGACCGACTGACTCCATTCAATGTCGGCTAATGCTCGTTTTTCTATCGACTTTTCTGCTGACTGATCATTAGATTTTTTCGGATAAGTGGACACTTCCCCTGCAGGAAAAACAATCAACACACCGCCCTCAGCCAAATGGCGATGAGCATCTCGAATCGCCTTGCCATTGGTACGTTGCGCCAATTTACCGCCAAAAACATCCACGCCAATAAATAAGTCACTGATTTCTGGCAAACGCTTAAGTAACTCATTGGCCAGTACTTTTACATCACTGCGAACGCGTCCAACTAGGTCCGCCAAGACCACACCTTCAATCGCGCCAAGAGGATGGTTGGCAACAATGACCACAGGCCCATTTTGGGGAATATCCTCAGCAGCACCTTTGGCAATGGAATAATCAATGTTCAACGCTTCAAGGGTATAACGCATAAATTCAAAGCTGGTCTGGCTGCTGGGCCTTTGTTGATACAAGCGATCTAATTTAGCGAGTCCTGTCGCCCATTCAAGAACGGATTCTCCAACGCCAAATGGCGTGATTCTTTTTAAACGAAAAGGACTGGCTAACATAATCAGACTCCGCTATTGATAATTTTGTTTAGGATGCCTTGTGGATTTTTAAGATCCCGAAGCGATAAAAACACCGCACATAACCAAACCAAACACGCCATGATAAATAGCAAACCACCGTCATTGCCGACGACTTCACCGACTGCGTTAAACTCAGGCATCACCACGCCAAGCGGAGTAAATAGGTGAAAAATAATCGCACCAGTCATTATCCCCAGCGCCATCAAAGCCCCCAAGCCATGCCAACGAGTAAAGAGTAAAACAGCAGCAATCAGTTCGGCCACACCAATAATGTAACCACCGTAATGACCGAAGAATTCCAAACCAGACCAAGCCCCCAACACGCCAAAGATATGGTCGGTTTCGTAGGAACCAGTGAATTTAAAAAACAGCGACTGCACAAACACAAAGGCGATAAACACCGTTGGTACATATTTCACAATTTGCTTATTCATTTTATTGACCTTATTTATAAGTATTATTTTTTACCGATCAGGCTTGGCCAATTGGCATCCGCTTGTTTGATGTGCAACGCAGGATCTTGATCCCACTTGCGTTTAATGTTGTCGTCATAATTCAGATACAGCTTGCCATCGACCACGGCCCAATCTTTTGGATCAGAAGAGGCGAAGTCGTTCTTGGCAGACACAGCCCAAGCGCAATAGCCACCATATTGCGGAGCGTATTTTTCAGGTTCAGCTTTGAACATATCCAGATGCTGTTGCGAGGCAAAATACCAATCAGCGCCTTTATATTCAGTGACGAACTTGGCACTGCCTTCGGCCGGTTTTTGGTCCGTAAAGTAAGCAACCGTGTCATAGCCGCTAAGTGCTTTATTACTAAAATAGCCGGTGTAAATTTCATCTTGCGCAAACGCCAGACTGCTCATAAACAAGGCTAAAAACATCATTAAACGTGTCATAACAACTCCTAAATTTTGATTAATAAGAACCACTAACGAGGGAAACCTTTTCGTGAAAACACGTGTCTTGAGAACGATTGCTTTGAAAACCATTGTCTTGAAAACAATAGCTCTGAGACGCCAACGCTTGTGGCGTTAAATTCGAGCAAGGCGATCCGGCTACATAGCTCATTTGAAAATTGTCTTTTGTGACCTGAATCCGAGTAAAACTCACGGTTTGAGCGTCTTCTCTGTGCATACAAACCGAAAAATGAGACTGTTCTGGATGGTGCTGAGAATGAAACAACAGCAAATCGTCAGCGCTTGCGACGGTGAGTTCCTCATAGATGGATTGTCGATAGGTCGTAACTGTTTCTAGTTCCACTGCAGACGAAAAATGCGGTGATATGGCGTAATCAATAGCGACGCGTTCACCATCCCATTGGAATTCCCGCACCTTTTCACAGCCAAATTCAAAGGCTAATAAAGTAAAAGGTGCAAACTGCTGAAGATCCAACAGGGCAAACTGCAGCTCAACTTGACTGATACTTGTCGTACTGGATAAATGCTTTAATAATTGCCCACGACTAACCAGCTCACCGGCGGGATTTTTGCCTTGATAATTATTCAGCAAACAAAGCGACAACCCTTGCTCATTTAAACTAATCCAACTGCCTTTGCCGACAGGGTCCACTGGCATCAACACCTGAACACCCTGCTGTAAAAAGAACTGAGGTGGCAACGCTGGCGCACGTGCTTTTTGTTCGTCACGATTGAAAAACAATTGATAACCTGACTCATCAATCCACCAAGAAACCGAGCACATTATGATTGCCCTCGTAAAAACGTTGCGGTGGCGGGTGCAATGCCAAAATCTTCATCAATGCTTTTATTCATTAAACTGGCGGCCACCTTCACCATGGCAAAATGATGATTCGCATGCAGCGCCGCAAAGGTAATTTCACGCTCTAAGGTCGACGACATAAGGCAAGCTTGCGTATGCGAAACAGAGACTTCGGTCAAAACATTCACGTTTTTCTTAAGCTCTTTTTCCGATAAGCCAGTAAGCCAGTTTGTCAGCTCGTCGATTTCAACTAAGGCAACAGAGCGCGATGTTTCCACCCTATGACCACGACGACGTTGGTTATAATCAATCACTATTCCCGCTTGATAAACGGCATTAAAGACATCTAACCAATGACGAAAATGCTCACCAATAGAACTGTTCACCACAGGCTTCATCGACGCTTGATAAGCGTCATCGTCGAGCATCTGTAAGCAACGAGACGCCTGAGCAAACACCTCAAGACAACCTTGCACCGTTGGCACATAGGTCGCTGCGGGGAAGTCACTGACTTGTTTTTTTTTCAATACCGATTGCATAGGTTTTCCTTACAAGAACGTCTCTTAATTTAATCAGTAGCCGGATAGTGCTGAATAAGTGCTTTTTCTTCTCGCCAGGCTTTTAACAAAGCTCGAATCGTCGGCGATTTAAAACCACGCTTTTTCTGCAAGGCGCCTATCTCGAACAAAATTCGATACTGCTTTAGCAAGGTGCTGAAAATTTCGGATAACCTGGTATTGCGGTCCCAAATATGTGTGGCTTCACTGCTGGCACCATTCATTTCTAAAATAGAAAAGTTTTCACCTGCCATAAAAGACTCAATATCAGCAAACTTGATGTCTAAACGGCCGTAGTAGTAGCCATCCACATCTTTTAAGATCTCATCCAATTTGCGCGTTAATGCTTGCGTGATGTATTGATTGCCATTACGAAAAATCGAGCCACGGCTGTGACTGCCAGCAAACGCGAGAGGATATTCCTCACCGTCTGCGGGAATCCAATCCAGCTTTTGTGTATGACGTGGGAAATACAAATGCGCTAACTGACCGGCTCGCGGGCAACGCTCAATCAGCTGTCTTAAACTGTGCGTGCCGTCACCGACAACACTGGGGGTGTATTTCAAGGTGATGGAAATAATCTCGCCCTGTTCCTGCCCTGGATAACGCACATAGAAGACACCTGCTTCCGCTTGATATGGCGCTTTACGTTGCAGTAGAAACTGAGCGGAGATAGGAAACGTTTGAATATAGTCATGAAGTTGCGCTGTGGATTTCAGTAGCTTGACACCAACACCACGACACCCTAAATCTGGCTTAGCCACAATGGGAAATGACAACTGCGCGACGTCCATTGCTTGCTGTGCGTCTTCTAATTGAACAGCAACGCTCTCTTGGTTTTTCGTCAGGGTAATAAAAGGCTCAATCCATTGCTTGGCTACTGGGCCAGCCAAATTCAATATGTCTGTTTTGGACTCGCCCACCATGCCGCTCAACTTGATGCTAGGATTGGCAATTAAAGGCAAACAAACATCGCCGTGACGCACACCAAGTAACAGACTCTGCACGACCACTGGCGCGTAAAAAAACCAGCTTGGCATGAATTCATAAGGTGAAATACTCGCTTCCTCTTCAACTTGGAGCAGCGGCATTCCAGCATTAATTCTATTTGGCGCAATGAACTGCCCCTCAACCATGGCACTCATGACATACCTCGCGTAAACGATTTATTAAGAAAACGATTCATTAAAAACAACAGACCAAATGCCACAGGAATAAGTAGCCATTTCAGCTCTGAAACTTGCATAAAAACACTGCTACCTATTTGGTAAATTAGTGTGAACACCACCAGCGTCCAAATAGAAGTAGCAAGCAGAACAGCACTAAAAAAGACAGGTAACGGAATGACGAGAAAACCACTTAAGGTAAAACCAATGGTTCTTAAGCCGGGAATAAAACGAATTAAGAAAAGGTTCAAAAAAGCACGCTGGGTCAGCTTTTGTCTCACGACTTTAAACGAAGAATTGGTTAAGGCTCGATAGCGTAACCATCTGACTTTTCGGGCGTAACGCCCCAAGACATACAAGCCCAAATCCCCCGTCGCGATGCCAATAAAAATCGACATTAATGCAAGTGAAGAAGGCAAGTCCCCATGGGCAGACAAGGTCGCCGCTGTTGCGATGGCAAGGTCTTCGAGTAAATAAGACAAGAGCACAATGCCAACACACAACAAGGTCAGCGACGCTGTTCCCGATGTTAGCCATACTTGTAATTCTGCAATCAAGGTAAGTTACCTACCTATATCATCTAAAAACTTGGAAAGGTCCAAGCGCTCATATTCTGTTTCTGAAGATTAGACGTGGGCAGATATCACTTTCTTACACAAATATTTGAAAAATTAATTTAAAGCAGAACTGAATGCGCCAAATAAGGTAAAGGCGAGGAAGTAAATATTGAAAATTGCTGAGGGAATATTAAGGATGTAGGAAGTCGTGCTTCTTTTTTCGTATTGAGCAATTAGCCAAAACCTCTAATTTCTGACTTTGTGTCGATTTTTGCCAATCCATGATTTCAGTAATGGTTCGATAACAGCCCACACAAACGTCGTCACCATCAAGGCAGCACTGACGAATACAAGGGCTTTTTATATTGGGATCGGTTTTATGTGTTTCTGACATAATTTGCAGACCACTACTTTTAGACAATGTTCTTAGACATATTATAGCCAGTCACCACAAAACCTATTTTTTCGTACAAGGCAAAGGCGCGTTTATTGTGGTAAGCCACTCTGAGCTTAATCTGATGAATGCCGTCATTTTTAAGTCGTTCTTCAAGTTCACTCATGGCATGTCTACCAAATTGTTTACTGCGATGAGGCTCATTAATATAAAAATCGCAAATAAACGCCGTTTGGTCTTCAGCATTGATTGAGTACCAAAGATAACCAATCAACGTGTTTTGCTGGTTAATGCTTGTCTCAATACAGAGCAATACTTGGCTATCACTGTCGACACCCGTAGGGAAGCTTTTTGACAGATCTTGTTCTGCTAATACAAGGGCATCAGTGATAGAACGCCCATAATTTAAGGCAATTTCTTGACTGTAATCTTCGATAAAATATTCACTAAATGCGGGAAATTCTGCTTGGCGCATTTTTCGTAGCATAATCATGTTTCTCTCTCCCTAAAATAATACGGCTGGGGGTAATGGATGGCTAATCCCAATTACTACGGCGCAAACTTTTGATTTGGCCTTTTTGCTTTTTCTTATCAATCCGTTTTTTCTGCGAAGAGCGTGATGGTTTGGTCGGTCTACGCGCTTTTTGCACACGTACCGCTTCAAGAATCAGCTCTTTCAGTCTTGCCAGTGCATCTTCTCGGTTTAACTCTTGGGTTCGATGTTGCTGTGCCTTAAGCACAATGTCGCCGTCTTTGGTAAGACGAGAATCGCTTAATGCTAACAAACGCTCTTTATAAAATTCAGGCAAAGAAGAGCTGGCGACATTGAATCTAAGATGGATGGCAGAAGAGACTTTATTGACGTTTTGACCGCCTGCGCCTTGCGCTCGGATAGCGGTTAATTCAATTTCGTGGTCTGGGATCGCCACGGCGAGGGTAATTTGTAGCATGATGGCAGCTTTATGTTTCTTTCTATTGAAATGGCCGACGATTATAACAGGCTTAAGAAGTGTTTGCTTTGGTGCATCGTTTATCAGTACATTATCGGTTACAATCGCCGTTTCATTTTCAGACTAGATAGGAGTTTTTTTGTGACCCAATTCCGTCCTTGTATCGATCTACACCAAGGCAAGGTTAAGCAAATTGTTGGTGGAAGTCTAAATGACACAGGTGCCACAGAGAACTTTATCAGCGAATACAATGCTGAACATTACGCAAATATGTATCGTGAGCATGGCCTAGTTGGTGGTCATGTTATTGCTTTAGGTAAGGGCAACCAAGAAGAAGCACTTAGCGCCCTTCGCGCTTACCCTGATGGTTTGCAATTTGGCGGCGGTGTTAACAGTAGCAATGCTGAAGGTTACTTAAAAGCAGGAGCTTCTCACGTTATTGTAACGTCTTATTTATTCGAAAATGGTGAATTCTCTTGGGATCGCTTAGATAAAATAAAACGAGAAACAGGTACTGATCGTTTAGTGCTTGATTTAAGTTGCCGTCGTACACAAGATGGTTGGTATATTGCAACTGATCGCTGGCAAACCATTACATCGACTCAAGTTAACCAAGAAAATCTAATTGAACTAGCAAACCACTGCGATGAATTTTTGATTCATGCAGCTGATGTTGAAGGCTTGCAAGCTGGTATTGATGAAGAATTGGTTCAACTGCTTGGCCAAGGTTGCCCAGTTGCAGTTACTTACGCTGGCGGCGCTCGTTCTTTGTCGGACTTAAAACGCGTTCATGAATTGTCTAATGGCTTAGTGGATTTAACTATAGGTAGTGCGCTGGATATTTTTGGCGGCAAAGGCGTCACGTTAGATGAATGCATTTTGTGGAACCAGTCACAAAAATAATGTAAAGAGAGGCTTGCCGTGGCTTGTCTCTCGCCTTCGCTGTATATGATGTTCACCCAAGTCTTTTAGAGCTTCTATTTGCACTTTTAAATAGAATACTCGCATGAGTAACGGGTACTTCAGCTCGACATACAATCCGCCATACCGCATACTTGGCGACTTAATTATTCGCTTATAATCTCAGGATTAATCAATGTCTACATTTCGTACCGGCCTTTTACTTGCGACACTTTTTTTAAGTGCCTGCTCGATGCCAATTTTTAAAGACTTACAAAACAGTAAAATTGAGACAACGCCAGCTCAAAATACCGTAAATACAGAGCAAGAAGCCGCCCCTAGCAAAACACCTGCTGGCGAAACCGCAACGGTAGAAACCAGCGTTATTACTGAAACTAGCAATAACAACGCTGCGAAAGCAAACATTACTAAAAGCAACGCAGACTTAGTTGAACAACTTAATGCTCAAAAAAAGTTAGCTAATGCTAACCTTACAGAACTAAAAAATAGAACAGGAAACGCCCCTGACTTACCTAAAATAGTCGCTAATGACAAAATGAGCGAAAAGGAATTAAACACGGGCATTCAACTACTTCGTTCATATGTTAGTAAGACCAATACAGCGCTTGCTATGTTGAATTCACGTGTAAGTGACAGAGAAAAAGTGGCGATGAATGGCGATTTAATCCGAATTTTTCTAACAGAAGCCACCATTACTCATGATAAGGCGACATTTAAAGCGCAACCTCTTGTTGGCCAATGGGTCCGTGGCGAGAGTCGAGTCATCCGCTTAAAAGACAATATTTTGTTTGAAAACCCAAAATCAGAAGACTTGCATATTACTTTCTCGGAAACTTACCAGCTTGTTGTTAATGGTCAGGTCATCTCTACCGTTAATCCAAAAAGAGAAAAAAATAACGCAAGCTTTAATGTGATTACATCAGACAATCATGGCACTATTGTCGGCAAATTGGACTATAGAATGGTAGATAAGTGATAATCTAATTATCATTTAACCACTATGTTTTATAAATAAAAAAAGAGCGCATGCTCTTTTTTTATTTAGCTCAGCTCTGCCGCTTTTCTACGTTTATGTGCGTTATCTAAGACCATCTGTATACAAGCTAAATAATCAACAACCATATTTACCAACAACAGGTTATCTAATTTCTTAACTAACTTACCAATACGTTTTACTACCTGCCAGTTAACCGACATAACACGACTTGCGACATGTTTGTCTGCTGCATTTAGAGCCGATAAATACGCGGTGGCGATATAGCCTGGCTCTGGATTCATTGTGCCAGTGTCTTCTGGTAGTCTTCCCATCCCATGCAACAAGCGTTCAGCCAAACGTCTATATAAAGACGATACCTTTTTAAACACATGTTTATCCATAGTATTCCCAACTCGCCCATATAGTGCCGAGTTAGCAACAAAGCCATCAAAACACATAGAAAGCATGTCACATAAGACGCATGAGTCCCTATCTGGATAAGGCATACCCTCTGAACTATTGTGGTTAAGCATGCTTGTCTCCTTTCAAAAAAGGGTGAACTTTGTGCAAATAAGGATAATTAACCCCGTGTTTAATGCAAAGTTACTTTAAAAGACTAGGAGCGACTTATCTTCCTATGATTCCATGACCCATATAAATTTTAGGATCAATCTTCTGTTCTATCTAGGGAAAATAATGATGTCTTCACCAAAGCTATTTATGCATGTTCAAGATCCATTATTAGCTTCAAATTTGCTATCTTTAAATGGCGTTCGACAATACGAGTTAAACATCAGTCATCAAGATGAAAACTGGCTGGATCAACTGTCCACCACAAAATCTGATGTTGCTCTTATTGAAGTCAGTTCATTACAGGATGTTGCCTTAAAAGCGCTTATTAATAGCCCTGTCTTGTATCAGACTGAATTCTTATTTTTCAGCAAAGGCGAACCTGACCCAATACTGGATTCGCTAATGCAGAAAGGCGCCGGATTTCACTATCGCGCCCCTTACAATCTAAAACTGATTGAATCTTCGTTAGAAGAAGTCTTTTATGACCTAAACCGATCTCACGAAAACACTCACACCCAAACCAGCTATTTGGATCAATTTGGATTATTGGTCGGCTCTTCAACGGCGATGCACTCTCTTTATCGTACCATTCGAAAAGTAGCTGCAACTAAAGCCAACGCTTTTATTATGGGCGAAAGTGGCACTGGTAAAGAGCTTATCGCCAATACATTACATGTTTTCAGTCAACGCGCCGAAGGCCCTTTTGTCGCTATCAACTGTGGAGCACTTAGCCCCGAATTGATTGACAGTGAACTATTCGGTCATGTTAAAGGTGCATTTACCGGAGCACATAAAGATCACCAAGGCGTTTTCGAGCAAGCAGAAGGCGGTACTCTGTTTTTAGATGAAATCACCGAGATGCCGTATGAGCAACAAGTAAAACTATTAAGAGTGCTTGAAAGCGGTGAATACAAGCCTGTTGGCTCTCAACAAGTAAAAATCGCTAACGTACGCATTGTTGCAGCCACAAACCGCACATTAAGTGACGCCATTCGAGACGAGGTTTTCCGCGAAGACCTCTATTTTCGTTTAGCTCAATTTCCTATCATGGTTCCTACGTTACGTGCCCGTGAAGGTGATGCCTGTGGCCTTGCTCAGCACTTTTTGGCTTACCGAAACGCTCAAGATGGTCAGCAAAAACACTTTTCAGAACAAAGCCTAGAAAAGATCAACCATTACACTTGGCCAGGCAATGTGCGTGAATTAAAACACGCTGTAGAGCGAGCTTACATTCTGTCAGACTCTATTATTCACCCAGAACACCTTGTTACCAATGATCTTAGCGATCAAACCGAAACCAGCACCACAGCAGGTATTCCTACTGGCATGCGTTTAGATGACATCGAAAAAATTGCCATCTTAAAAACACTCAAAAACAATGACGGCAATAAAACCGATACAGCCAATCAACTTGGCATCAGTATCAAAACTCTCTATAACAAATTGGATAAATACGACCAAACTGATTTTTTATAAAGCAATAAAAGTCATATTTAAAAAATGTTAGAAAAAAGGCCGATCACTCGGCCTTTTTTCTGTTCATTTTAGCAATCAGTGTCTTTGGCGTTCATGCCTTCTTTTGCTTCTTCACACTTATCTTCAATGGCGTTACCTGTATCGGTCATAGTGTCTTCAATTGAGTTGCCAGCGTTGTTCAGTGCATCACCAGCATCATCCATAGTTTGCTCAACAGCATCACCAGCATTGGACATTGCGTCTTCTACTTTGTTGTCATCAGAGCTCTGATCACATGCAGCCAATGTACCAGCAGTAACAAGAACCAAAGCAGTATTTAGTAGAGTGCGTTTAATATTCATAATGGTAACCTCCATTTAGTTTTTAAAAGTTTGGGAGCAATAATTGCGGTCTATGCCTGCAGCCCAAATAATCAACTCAACAACCTAAAAAAGAGAACTTATGTTCGTGTTGTTGATTTCACTTAGAGTATTGCGAAGCGCGTGCCAACTTTTTCAAAAAATCCATAAGATACTGATAAATAAAGACTTTATCGGAAAACATTTAATCAGAGACAATCTCTACTAAGCTGCTAACAAGTAGTTTTTACAAAATTACTCGGTAACTGTTTCCGTCGAGTAATTGTAAAGACGCAAAAAATATGATCTAGCGACCATTTTTGTCGATTAAATAAACCACTCATTTGGTGAAATACACAAAAAGTCTCTTGAATGTTTGTATGTCTGCCATAAAATTGGCCAAAACCTTTGCTTTACTTATAAGCGACTATTAAGGACACGTTAATGAGCACCACGCTAAACACCTCACCAAAATTAGATGGTTTTCGTATGCCTGCAGAGCACGAACCGCAAGATCAAGTCTGGATGGCTTGGCCAACCCGCGAAGACAACTGGCGAGAAAAAGGCAAGCACGCTCAAGCAGAGTTTGTTGCGGTGGCAACAGCGATTGCGCAATCAACCAATGTCACTTTTATTGTCGATGCTAAGCATTATGAACAAGCTCGAACCGCCTTACCTGATCAAATCCGAGTCATTGAAATCCCCTCTGACGATTGTTGGATGCGTGACATAGGTGCCACTTATGTTGTTAACGATCTTGGCGAACGACGTGCCAATAGTTGGCAGTTTAATGCTTGGGGTGGAGAACTGGACGGCCTATATGATTCTTGGGAACAAGATAATGCGGTTGCCGAAAAAATGGCGATGGTTACTGGTGACCCAGTTTACCAAGTCCCCTTAATTCTTGAAGGTGGCTCTATTCATGTCGATGGCGAAGGCACCTTATTTACAACGGAAGAATGCCTACTTCATCCAAGCCGTAATCCGCATCTAGGCAAAAACGACATTGAAGACCTCTTAAAGGCTTACTTGAATGTCGAAAAAATTATTTGGTTAAAAGATGGGCTTTATAACGATGAAACCAACGGTCACGTTGATAACATCATGCATGTTATTCGCCCGGGCGTTGTCGCATTAACCGATTGTGATGACTCAGATGACCCACAATACGCCATCAGTAAAGCCGCATTGAAAGTCCTAAGCGAAACGATTGATGCCAAAGGTCGAGCACTAGAGATCATTAAACTGCCATTGCCAGGGCCGCTTTTTGTATCTGAAGACGAGGCTCAAAATCTACTCGAAAGCGATTCAATGAATCGACAAGCTGGAGAACGCCTCGCCGCTTCCTACGCCAACTTCTTAATTACGAACAAAAGTATTATATTTCCAACATTCGGTGTAAAAACCGATGAGCAAGCGAGAGAGATTCTACAAAAAGCCTTTCCCGAGTTTACAGTAACAGGTGTTTACGCCAGAAACATATTATTGGGTGGAGGAAACATTCACTGCATTACTCAGCAAGTGCCGATAAAGTGTGCTGTATAAAGCGTTTTAATATCGTTAAAATATTGAATAGAGTTACCATTTGATAACAAATATCTTGTTGCTATTTCCGTATAAAAGCATCAAATATAAACCTTTTTTATGACAGTGATATTTCTGTTTGTAGTGCACTCACACTGTGCTAACCTCGTGCATTAACGCCTTGTAAAAACGGTCTATAACGCATTGGTGTTTTATGTATTTTCTGGCTAGAACATAAACAAAAGATGTTGCTTATGTTCGGTTGTACTAATTGAAGCGTTTTGCTTCTTATTTACGATGGCGTATTTCGCTTGGGGTAATATTAATGGATTCCACGTTTACTTTATTGGACTTAGGCTGGCAGGCTTACTTTCAACAACAGTTATCATTGGATGATTTAGAATCTAACCGTATTGCTCGTATCTGCTCTCAAAAAGATAGCTATTACGAGCTTGTCAGTGAGTCTGGTTTCTTTAACTTAGAAAGTGATTCAGATATGCCAAGCATGGCTGTCGGCGACTGGGTTGTTACCGATACTGAATATAATTTTTTACGCCTTTTAGAACCAAGCTCTGTATTTGAAAACATCGCTTCAAATATAGACACTGTGTTTTTAATGTGTGCATTAAACCAAGATTTCAATTTGGCGTTGATTAAACGTTATTTAGAACTGACTCACGATGCTCAAGCTGACGCTGTTGTTATTTTGACAAAAGCCGATACCTGTAGTGATGCGGCAGAAAAACGTGCCCAAGTAGAAAAGCTTGATCCGTTACTTATTGTAGAGACGGTTAATGCTTTAGACGCTGGCAGCCTACAATGTTTATCGCCCTTGCTTAAGAAAGGTAAAACCATTGCCTTACTTGGCGCAGTTGGTTCAGGTAAATCCGCATTGATAAAGACATTGATGCAAACCACAGCCGAAGGCAAAGCACAAAGAAACATTGGCGACTCTGGCGCATTAAAGATTATGCCATCCGGTGCTATTTTGCTTGATACCGAGGGCATGCGTGAATTACAGCTTGCTGAATTTGATAGCAGTGCGATAGCAAACTTTGCCGACATCATTGCATTGGAAAAAGAATGTCGTTTCAGCGATTGCCATCACCAAGGCGAGCCTGGGTGCGCCATCAAAGGCGCCGTTGAGGCGAATCGTTTAGATGAGCAACGTGTGGCTGACTTTATGCTGCTTCGTAATGAAGATAGCGATGATGATCAAGTGACTAAATCTAAACCGCAAGAAAAGTTCTATCGCAGCGCACAATCCGATATACGCGCTCGAAAACACAGTTCTGCTGAGTAAAATTTAGAGCAAGCTAACACTAGCAAAACAGAAAGCGGACTATGTTTGATAGTCCGCTTTTTTATTGTAAAAAAACTTCCAAAAACAATAACCACGCCCTCCGCCCTTTACAGCAAGCCACTGAGTGTTTATAACAACCGCTCTATTCGTTTTTACTCCACTCTAACAGAGGCAGCTTTTCTGAATCTCCATGTCTAATATTTTAATGATTTATTCAACTACAGACGGTCACACGAAAAAGATAAGCCTGACAATACAAGACGTTATCGAGAGCCAAGGCCATATCGTGACTCTTTTACCAGTAGAAGAGGCAACGGCTGAAAGCCTAGCCAAACATGACAAGGTAGTCATTGGTGCCAGCATTCGCTACGGCAAACACCAGAAAGTTGTGATCGACTTTATCGAACAAAATAAAACTCAACTTGAAAGTAAGCCAAATGCTTTTTACACCGTGAACCTTGTGGCTCGTAAACCTGAGAAGTGCCAACCAGATACCAATCCGTACATTATTAAACTGTTGGCGCAACTTGATTGGAAGCCTAGTGTACAAGGTGTTTTTGCAGGGAAATTAAATTATCCGCAATACGGCTTTATCGATCGTAATATGATCCGCTTTATTATGTGGATGACCAAAGGACCGACCGATCCAAAAACCAATATGGAATTTACCAACTGGAATAGCGTGAACCTGTTTGCCCAATCCGTAAGCGATATGTAATACACCGATGGGGAACCATCTATAGTAAAGCGACAACACTGAACCACACTAAATTGCCAACTTATTCTATTTAGCGATTAGAAAAGGAAAAATGAAATGACTGATACGCTGTTGCTAACCTTTATTTTTTTGGTTGCAGGGGTCATTTCTGTTCCTATTGCATCACGGCTTGGACTGGGTTCTGTATTGGGTTATCTGCTCGCTGGGATTATTATCAGCCCAATACTAACATTATTAAAAGTCGACATTATTTCCATCCAACACTTTGCCGAGCTAGGTGTGGTGATGATGCTGTTTCTTGTTGGATTAGAACTAAACCCGAAAAAGCTCTGGGCACTAAAGTCCAAATTAATCGGCTTAGGGGGCGGACAGGTTGTGTTAACCGCCCTTTTAATTATGGCTATAGGAATGTTGCTAAACCAAGAATGGCGCACTAGCTTGGCCATTGGTTTGGTGCTAGCACTTTCTTCAACCGCCATCGTGATTCAAACCTTAACGGAAAAAGGTTTGATGACATCCGACGGTGGTCAATCGTCTTTTGCCGTGCTGCTCGCTCAAGACATTGTGGTGATTCCGATGTTGGCGTTTATCCCTCTACTTGCCACGCCTGAGTTAATTGAATCGCTCAATCATGCTGCGGATATTACTCAGGCTGGAAGCCACTCAGCAACACTAGTTGACAAATTAGATGCATGGCAAACCGCCTTAGTGACCATAGGCGCAATCGCCACCGTGGTTTTAGGAGGGAGCTTCTTAGTGACTCCCATCTTTCGCTTTATTTCAGTCGCAGAATTGAGAGAGTTATTTACCGCGACCGCACTCATGTTTGTCATCGGCACCACGCTACTGATGTCTTTGGTTGGCTTGTCTCCTGCTTTGGGGGCGTTCTTAGCTGGTGTCGTTCTGGCCAATTCGCCTTATCGCCATGAATTAGAAAGCGATATCGCGCCATTTAAAGGATTATTGCTCGGACTCTTCTTTATGACTGTCGGCGCAGGCATCAACTTCGCCCTATTGTTTAACAACTTTCTCTCTATCCTTGGCTTAACCATCGGATTAATCCTCCTAAAAGCCACGACGCTTTTCATATTAGGACGGATTTTCAATATTCGTGGGTCAAACAAATGGCTATTTGCACTAAGTCTTGCGCAAGCTGGGGAATTTGGTTTTGTACTGCTGTCATTTACCGTCAGCAATGCGGTGATATCGCAAGAGATTGCCGACCTTCTGCTACTGGTGGTGGCGTTATCTATGCTGCTAACCCCAGTGTTATTTATTATCTATGACCGCGTGATCGCTCCCCGTTATGCCACCGACCAATCTGCAAGTGCACACGACGATCTGCCTGAAGATAACAAAATCATCATTGCCGGTTCAGGGCGAATGGGAAGCACGATAGATAACCTTTTACGCCTAGCTGGATACCATTCAACGGTTATTGATTTCAGCGTAAAACGTCTTAGAGCGCTAGAACGCTTTGGTGTAAAAAACTACTTTGGTGATGCGACTCGTCCGGATTTACTTAAAGCAGCGGGTATAGATGACGCTTCACTGCTGATTATCGCCATTGATAATCCAGAGCAAACCACCAAACTTGTCAAATATGTCAAAGAACATCACCCTGAACTGCATGTTATCGCGCGCGCATTCGACAATAACCACGTATACGATTTATGGGCCTCTGGATGCCGAGATATTATTCGAGAAAACTACGACAGTAGTCTACGTATGGGACGCTCTGCCTTTGAAGCACTGGGTATTTCTCACCATAAAGCGGAACAGATGATCGACGTGTTTAACCAGCACGATAAAGTGTCTATGGTCGAAGTAGCAGACGCTCATCAGATAGGCGTGCCTTTCCATGAAAACAGCGTCTTTATCGATCGCCTCAAAGCGTACCTTGAAGAGAAAAACCCACAGCTTCAAAAAGCCATGAAAGACATTCAAGATCAGGCCGATTAATGCAACGTCACGCTAGGTTGCAACTTAGCGAGTCGTTCATTCCATTTACCAGCATGGGAGCGCTCGCAAGCTTCTTCGCTATCAAAGCTCACCTGCTGACGAAGCTTGTTTAATGTGATTTTTGCAGCGCTTAACTCTTGATGAATAAGCGTATAAAAGTACTCGTCTTGCTTGGCTTCAATGGCTTTAGACAAAGACAAGTCCGTTTCGAACACACAAACGATTTTGAGTGAATTAGGAAACGCATTGTAATTAACAACATGCGTTAACCAAACAAAACCTTCCACAGAACCCAAAGCGGTTTCGCACACGTTAGTTAACGCTTCCCGAAGAGCATTATCAATTTTCTTATCGGACTTCTTCATAAAAACACATAGCTGGTTAAAGAGGCAGAAAGTGTAACCTGTTGCAGAATTACAACCAACCGTCTCCAGTTGTTCAATCATATGGGATAAAAATGCTTTTTTGGGCATTAAGCGTTTCTATCAACTATTCAGCCGAACCCCGATGCATTACACTATTTGGCATTATCTAAAACATCTTTCAAACATCTGATAAAAGCAGAAACTCATAAAAGCGCCTGCTTTTACTTTGATGCAAGACACCTAGTAAGGAATCACGCTGTGAAAAAAGTATTTATTGATGGCGAAACAGGCACTACTGGCCTTCAAGTAAAAGATCGTCTAATTAAGCATCCCGGCATTGAAATTATCAGTATCGACCCAGATAAAAAACGCGATATTGAAGAAAAACGTCGCTTGATGAAAAAAGCGGATGTGACTGTACTTTGCCTACCTGATGATGCCGCCAAAGACAGCGTTGTTTTAGCCAAAGAAGAAGGCTGCCGCATTTTAGACGCCAGCTCGGTTCACCGTGTTGCCGATGGTTGGGTATATGGTTTGCCTGAACTAGACGTCACTCAGCGCGATAAAATCAAAGAAGCACAGTTTGTATCTAACCCTGGTTGTTATCCAACAGGTGCTATCTTGTTGCTGAAGCCTTTGATTGAAGCCGGATTACTGTCTGCTTCTTATGATTATTCAATCAATGCAGTATCAGGTTACAGTGGCGGCGGTAACGCGCTCATTGATCGCTATGAAAGCACCAACAACGCGCCCATTTATGGGGCTTATGGCTTAAGTTTTAATCATAAACATTTAGCAGAAACGAAAAAATGGTCTGGCTTGGATAACGCACCGATTTTCGTCCCAAGTGTGGGTAACTTTCGCCAAGGCATGTTGACGTTTTTACCGATCAACTTAAAAGGCGACGTCACCATGGAACAATTGCAAGCTAAGTTGGCCGAAGTGTATGCCAATGACATGTTTGTTACCGTTAATGGCTTTAATATGATTGCCGATAACGCTGCCCCATTCTTGACACCTCATGGTCTTGAAGACACCAACCAAATCGAGCTGTCCGTTCTAAGTGAACCTGGTAATAAGTCAGGTATACTGGTTGCAAAACTGGATAACCTTGGCAAAGGTGCATCTGGCGCTGCCGTACAAAACCTAAACATTATGTTAGGTTTTGACGAAGCAACCGCCGTGAATCTTCGCTAGTCTCCTTATCCCACCTTCTCTGTAAAAAGAAGGTGGGATTTGTGCTTTAGAGCATCCAATGAATAATAAAAATAATTCCCCACATGTTGCTGAAACAACACCAACGCCCTCATTGACATCCCCAAGCAAACCTAGCTGGCCGCTTTATTTGATTTTAGCGATGACATTGGCCATTGGGGCTATTTCATACCAATTTCTTACGCTTCCCCAATCGTTAACTGCTGGGCTATTGTTCATTTGCATCGCTTTCTGGGCAACATCTTTGGTGCCTGCTTATTGGCCAGCTTTAGGCTTATTTGCTTTTGCGACAGCAACACAGCTAGCGCCCACACAAGTGATATTCGCCGGGTTTCAGTCATCTACATTTTGGTTATTGTTCAGCGGTATGGTGTTTGGCGCAGCGATTAATCATACGGGAATCAGTTCTCGCGTAACTCGATTACTAATGCTTATTTTGGGCAATAGCTACCAGGGCACCATAATAAAAATTGCTTTGTTTGCGATGGCGTTGGCCTTTTTGATCCCCTCTGGTGTGAGTCGTATCGTACTCATTATCCCGATCATTGCCTCCTTAGCCGATCACTTTGGCTATGACCAAAACTCCAATGGTCGAAAAGGTATGTTATTAGCTGGGGCATTTGGAACCTTCTTACCAGCCTTTGCTATCCTGCCAGCAAATGCGCCTAACATGCTGCTCTCTGGTATGACGGAAGCCCTGTATAACGCGCCTTTTTCTTATGGCGAATATCTACTTCTGCATTTTCCTGTCTTGGGGTTTGGTAAGTTAGTCATGACCATTGGCGTTATCTTGTGGCTTTTTCCAGACAAAGCACCAAACCAAGCGATACAAGCAACCATAGAAAAATCCGCCATGACGAAAGTAGAAACGCGCTTATTAATTGTGCTTTGTGTTTGCTTTGCTTTCTGGTTTACCGACTCGCTGCATCATATTTCTGCAGGTTGGATTGGGCTTATTACTGCACTCGTTTGTCTATGGCCAAACCTTGGTTTAACCGCAAAGAATAGCATCGACAAAGATATCCAGTACGGTACTTTGTTATTCGCTGCAGGGATTATCGGTTTAAGTGCCATCATTGCTTATTCTGGATTGGGTAATATCTTGGTGAACTATTTAACCGAGGTAATTCCTTTCAGCCAAGATTCACCTTTGATGAATTTAGGCTTGTTGACCTTTATTTCTACTTGCGTGTCAGTGGTGACAAATTTGGCTGGTGTACCCGCCATTATGACGCCAATGGCAGAGCATCTTGCTAACATTACTGGCTTGTCCAATAACGCTGTACTAATGACTCAAGTGCTGGCATTCTCCAACGTCTTGTTGCCTTATCAAGCGCCACCTTTGATTACCGCGATAGCGCTTGGTAATTTATCGATCAGCGCTGTCACAAAAGTATGTTTGGCGACCTTTGCGCTAACAAGTGTTTTATTACTACCATTAAACTTCCTCTGGTGGCATATTCTGGGAATGTTTTAACTAACCCCGAACCGTTACTCGATGCAGTTTTCTGGGTTGATCACCATAATCCGTCACTGCAAAGTGCTGAGTCACTCGGTTGTCCCAAATGGCAACCGAACCAGCTTGCCATTGAAATCGGACATGAAACTGAGCTTGTCGAGCAATAGCAAACAGTCGATCTAGCAAGGCTCGACTTTCCTTATCATCAAGACCAACAACCGAGCGCGTAAACTGCTCGTTGATAAACAAAACCGCTTCATTGGTCTCCGGATGACGAGTCACCATTGGACGAACGATAGGTGGATAAGCTTGAGATTTTTGTGCGACTCGACTTTTACCCGAATCATCTTGTTCGTCGTATCGACTGCCTTCGAACGCGTGCAATCCATGAATAGCGTCCATAGAATCTAGCATATTTCGATCTTCTTTCGATAAACTCGCAAACACCGCCGCCATGTTAGACCAAATCGTGTCACCACCTTCTTTTGGCACATACTGGGCATGCAATATTGAACATTTTGGTGGCGTTTCTTGCCATGTCATGTCCGTGTGCCAAAAACTTTCTCCCGGTGGGTTACCACGAGCGGTTTCAATAATGACGACTTGATCGTTTTCGGCCAAATGTGGGAAGAAAGGATGCGCAGGCTCTAGTTCACCAAACATTCGACCTAAGGCAAGATGCTGTTCTGGAGACAGACATTGATCACGAAAGAACAACACTTTATGGGTCAAAAATGCTTGATAAATGTCCCCAACAGTTTGTGACGTTAACGCGGACAAATCTATGCCATCAACTTGAGCGCCAAGCACGTCAGCCAAAGGGTGAACAATCATAATAAAATGTCCTCTCTCTATTATTTGAATAAAACTAATACGCTCTGCGATACTAAAAAAATTCACCGACTGTCTTGCCAATAAAGCAAGTTTTACCAGCTTTTTCAGCTAAAATATCGTACTATGCCCGTTAAATCACTCTTGACCCAGCATTCTAATTATTGATTCCTATGATACGACTTTCCAATATCCAACTTCCTCTTGATCACGACGCTAGCGCAGTAGAAAACGCGATTTTATCCATGCTTGATGTTTCAGCGGAGAAACTCGTTAGTTTTAACGTCTTTCGCCGCGGCTACGATGCGCGCAAAAAAACCAACATCATGCTGATCTACACCTTGGATGTTGAAACGACGTGCAACGATGACTTACTTAGCCAATTCGCGGATCACCAACAAGTCAAAGAAACACCCGACCTAGACTATCATCAAGTCGCACAAGCACCAGCAACACTAACCGAGCGCCCTATCGTCATTGGATTTGGCCCTTGTGGTTTATTAGCGGCTTTAGTTTTAGCGCAAATGGGCTACAAGCCAATCGTTCTAGAACGCGGTAAAGAAGTACGTGAACGCACCAAAGATACCTTTGGCTTTTGGCGTAAAAAAATTCTGAACACTGAATCCAACGTGCAGTTCGGTGAAGGCGGCGCGGGGACCTTCTCTGACGGTAAACTTTATAGTCAGGTTAAAGACCCTAAACAATACAGCCGTAAAGTACTAAACGAATTTGTGGCTGCTGGCGCGCCAGATGAAATCCTCTTCGTCAGCAAACCTCACATTGGTACCTTTAAGCTGGTTGCCATGGTCGAGAAAATGCGCGCACAAATTATTGAGCTGGGTGGCGAAATTCGTTTCAGCTGTCGCGTAGATGATTTGCACATTGAAGACGGCCAAGTCACTGGCGTTACACTTGCCGATGGCGAACAACTGCATTCTAAACACATCGCTATTGCTATTGGCCACAGTGCTCGTGACACCTTCGAGATGCTGCACAACAAAGGCGTATACATCGAAGCCAAACCCTTCTCGGTGGGCTTTCGTATCGAACACGAGCAATCCTCTATCGATAAAGCACGCTTTGGCCCAAATGCGGGTAACGAGATTCTGGGTGCGGCGGATTACAAACTGGTTCACCACTGTAAAAATGGTCGTTCCGTTTACAGCTTCTGCATGTGCCCTGGCGGCACCGTCGTTGCAGCTACATCAGAAGAAAATCGCGTAGTTACCAATGGTATGAGTCAATACTCTCGCAATGAGCGCAACGCCAACAGCGCCATTGTTGTGGGTATTGATCCATCCGATTACCCTGGTGGCCCGCTTGCAGGAATCGAATTCCAACGCAAGCTAGAAAGCCTTGCTTATGAATTGGGTGGCAGCAACTACGATGCGCCAGCACAAACCGTCGGTGCCTTTTTGCGTAACGAAACACCTGAAAAACTCGGTACAGTTGAGCCTTCTTTCAAACCGGGTATTAAACTTACTAACCTAGCCGATGCCTTGCCAGATTTTTGTATTGAAGCGATTCGCGAAGCCATTCCGGCTTTTAATAAGAAAATCCGAGGCTTTGCCTTCGACGACGCTCTACTTACTGGTGTAGAAACACGCACTTCGGCACCTATCAACATCAAACGCGAAAACGACAGCCTTGAAAGCATCAACACCAAAGGCTTATTCCCAGCGGGTGAAGGTGCAGGCTACGCAGGCGGCATCATGTCAGCGGCCATTGACGGCATCAAAATCGCCGAAGCCATGGCATTGAGCATTAACGCCAAAAGCGCTCAGTAATTTTTTGCAGACATAGATGGCTATGTTGGTAACCTTTCAGAACAAGAAGCACAATGAGCATTCCAAAGGCTCATTGTGCTTCTTTATAAAACAACCCAAGCCTGGTGTTTTGAGTTCGATTACGCTGACCTAATACAAAAACAGTCAGCAACAAAGCAAGAAACTCGGTGCTCGCAGCGGCATACCAAATTCCCCATTCGGAAAAGAAATACGGTAAAATGAAAATCAACGGCAGAGAAAAGACATAGGTTTTCATGATGCCAAGGATACCTGCTCTTTTCGCATCGCCAATGGCTTGAAAAAACATGCTAATCATCATTTGCGGGCCGACTAGGAAAAGCGCTAGTGTAGAAAGCGGTAAGATTCGAACAACCTCACTGATAACCGCCTGATCACTAACAAACAAGGCTCCCAAATCACTTCTAAAAACAAACGCAATAAGCTGTAACAGCAGGCAATAAACAAAGGCAACAGTCAAAGCAATTCGGATACTGGTATTTACTCTACCTAGCGAATTGGCTCCAAAGTTATTACCCACAATCGCCTGAAAAGCCATACTAAGCCCAAGTAGAGGCAAGAAAATAAACGTCATTAAACGCGTAACAATGCCATAAGCGCCCACTGTCGTTGCATAATTAGCAGCATCCCATATTTGTAAGTTGTATAAAATAGCCCCAGACGTTAATGCCAAGCCAATATAATTTAAACTCGATGGCGCACCTAAAGACAAAAATGTCAGCCAATGCTGTCGGGATTTTGAAAACAGAATCACCTGAAGGTTAAGCTCGTTTTTCTGAGATTTACGGTAGAAAAAAATGATAATCAAAGAAACAGCTTGTGCGAAGACAGTCCCATAAGCTGAACCTTCCACCCCCCAGTTCAGTCTAACAATCAGTAGGTAATTGAAAATCCCATTTAATAATACGGACAAAAGAGAAACTGATGCCATGAAAGAAACACGCCCTTCGCAGCGTAAACTATCGCCATTGATGGCCAAAATAAAGATCAGAGGGGAGCAAAAAACCAAGATGGATATGTAGCGATAACTCATATCGGCAATCAAATTGGAGCCATTGCTGACAGCATCTGTCAATGCGTGTCCACCTAGCAGAAATAACCCAATCAACACCAAACAAACCAATAAAGACAAGCTAATTGCTTGAGAAAAAACGTCTACGGCACTGGAGCTATTTCCCGCACCCAACTGCCGTGCCATCAAACTGGCAAAACCATTCGATACGAGCGTTGATAAAGCAACAATCAGAATAAAAGCAGGAAACATAGAAGTAACCGCAGTCAGAGCATCCGCACCTACAAACAAACCGAGA
Source organism: Marinomonas rhizomae (assembly GCF_024397855.1). Taxonomy (NCBI): domain Bacteria; kingdom Pseudomonadati; phylum Pseudomonadota; class Gammaproteobacteria; order Oceanospirillales; family Oceanospirillaceae; genus Marinomonas; species Marinomonas rhizomae. Next base: position 1,390,007 of record NZ_CP073343.1, on the reverse strand, counting down.
AAGTATGCATCTACCAGCGCAAACGAACCGTTCACCATCATAATTAAAATAATCGGCGCGGCCGTTTTTAGAAAAACAAACGATAAAGGCTTATTTAGAAACGTATTGTTTTTATGTGATTCTGTCGTCATTAGAAATATGTCCCGCTATATCACCACAAGCAAAAGGTATTTAGAGTATGAGCTACCATCATAGGCTATGAGGATATTATTCTAAGCAAGAAACGAACGGGAGCTTTTATCGTGAGAAGTATCAAAAATAGCAATTTCTGTTACTTAAGCTCTATGGCTGATCCCTCTCATAGCTGCTAATGTAGTAACCACATTCCCTATTCATGAGTTGTTTTATGTGGCTAGAAGCATCCAGTACTCTTGAGTTCAACATTGAAACACCTTCTCCTTTTGTGCTTATGTTGCGCCCCCGTAGTGGTATGCAACAATGGATCGCACGAGAAGAATATGTCTTGTCTCCAAGTGTGCAGGCGGTAGAGTTTACTGATTCATTTGGTAACTTATGTCAGCGATTAGTTGCCCCTGCAGGGCATTTTTCAATACGAATTTCTGTGGTGATAGAAACCGCTAATGCATCAGATTCTGCCCCTGGCGCGCCCTTTGTCGACATTCAACAGTTACCAGACGAAACCTTACCTTTCTTGCACCCCAGCCGCTATTGCGACTCAGATCATTTTACTGATATGGCCTCATCCATCGTTACTGGTTTAACGCCAGGTTATGACCAATGCAGCGCTATCGTCGATTATATCCGCCAAAATATTCAGTACACACCAGGTGAAGGTGAACAAAACCTGAGTGCCTCTGAATTAAATGAATTAGGCCGTGGTGTTTGTCGAGATATGGCGCATTTAGGCATTGCTTGTTGTCGGGCTCTTGCCATTCCTGCACGCATGGTAGTCGGTTATCTCGAAGGCTTAGAGCCGATGGATTTGCATGCGTGGTTCGAAGCCTACGTTGGCAATCGTTGGTACACATTCGATCCGACGCAGGCCGATTTAGAAGGTGGTCGTGTTGCTATTGCCTTTGGGCGAGACGCTGCGGATGTTGCCATCTACACCCAGTTTGGCCCACCAGTAGAACTGCTCAATCTCGATGTTAAAGTCCAAGAAACCCAAGGTCCAACGCGATAACACAGAATTTTTCATGAAGCGAAACAATGAATCAAGCTATTTAGCAATCTCAAATTGAATAACAGCATCACCTTGATTGATAACTCGATTCACGCCCAATGACTCGGCCGCAGGTACTAATCCATTTAAGGTTCCAGTAATAAAAAAGTAGTCTTTATTACCGTAGCCTCGCTGAATACATTGAAGCATCCCTTTTTTCACAATGTCTTTCTTTGCCTCAACCAACTGATCTAATTCTGCTGAGAAGCTATAACTTTGATTACCACCTTCAAAGACCAACTCGCCAGTGACTGGTTTTTTTGAAACGAAAACACCGTAGTTAAAGTAAAAGTCGCATGCGGAATGGTTGCTTGGATGTATCTCTGCACGAATTAATTCAACGGCTGCAAAAGGAGCCAGTCCAGCGACTAACTCATTGACTTCATCGGTTTTACTTGGCACTGTCAATTGAAAGCACACCTCTAGCTCAGTACCACGACATTCTTGCTGTGAAATGGAGTCGCTAAAGTTAGCAAATACTTGAAAATCAAAAATAGGCGAAAGAATGATCACGCCATCTTTATTGACAATTTTCCAACCAGCAATGGCGGCGCCCTTCTCGACTAGCTCAGCGATCAAAGCGTCTTGCGCTGAACAAACAGCGTCGAAAGTCTCGGTTAACGATAATAACGGCTCATGCTGGAATCCTTTTACTACCTGAGAATACTCTTCGAAAACCATAGTCTAATAACCCTTAAAAAAATAATAACCGGAACATAAATAAAAACCTCATCATATACCAACTTAAACCAAACCTAACCAGAATGGTATAAGAGCCAATGCAAATGCTTCATCTTAATTTTGTTTCATTATCATTTAATCTGTATCATGAGCCCACTTTAACCCATCCCATGAAAAGGAACTTCCAGTGAAAAAAATACTTGCCGTGCTCGTTTTCACGCTTGTTGCTGCATGCTTAGTTGCCCCTAAATTTATTGCACCCAAGCATCAAGAAAAAATCGTAGAACTGATATCAAATATCAATAAAGCGCCAGGTTACACAGCAAATATTGAGTCTACCAATTCAGTCTGGTTCGGCTCTGAAAATAAAGTACTTGTTACCTTTGACGCGACTCAATTCGATCCTACCATTCAGGATGGGGCTATTGAAGCTGAGATCACTATTGATACGCACTATGGTCCTTTGTTGTTTTCAAGCCAAGGTTTGTTTGGTTTGTATAAAACTGATATTCGTTTTGCTGGTGATAATCTGCGTGACTACGTTGATTGGGATGAAGATCAGCCTTTCTATGAGCTTTCTGTTCTTGGCGGCTTTACTGATAATTTCAAAATCGCGGATACAATTCCTGAGTTTACTAACCCAGCCGATACGGTTCAATTCAGTGGTTATGCTGGCCAAGGTCAAATGTCAGACCAAGGATTCATCTACCAAGGCAATTTAAATCAAATGGATGTGGTAGACGGCTACACACCAATTAAAGCGGAAGGGTTTTCGATTTCTATTGAGCTAAATGCAGATCTCGCTTCCATTATGCAAGGTGGTTTTTACGACAGTACAACTGACCTAAGCCTTGAAAAGCTTAATGTAGGTGGAGACACGGAATTTTCAGGTCTCAACATTGAAGCGACTTCTAGTTTGGATCAAGAAACTCAGTTAGGAAATATTCAAGTAGCCTATCTAATTAAAAATGCCATGATTGGAACCTTCACCGCGAGTGACCTTTCTTTTGTCACTGAGCTAACAAAACTCAGTAACAAGTTCTTTATGGATTACAAAAAGTTCTCTGATGATGTGCTAGCAGAATCGCCTACTTCTGACACTTCCAGCGACGCGCTGTTTGCCTTTATGCAAAACAATATTGGTGAGTTATTGGCCGCGAAACCTGAATTCAACATCACAGACTTCAGCGGTACTTTTCCTAAAGGTAGCTTTAATGCGACACTGACAAGTAAACTCGCTGATATTGAAACACCAACCATTGATGAGTTATTAATTCCTGAGTTTTGGCTATACAACGCTGTTGTGACAGCTAATATCGAAGCGGATGAGCCTTTAATTCGTGACTTCGCAGAGCAATTTATTGCCAGCAAAATGCGTGCTCCAGTGACGGCCCCTGAAGTAAAACAACAAGCATTAATGATCATTAACAGCTTTGTTCAACAAGGCTTGATTCAGCTTGATGATGACAAATATAAAAGCGAAATTACCATCGAAGATGGCCAAGGCAAGATCTACGATTCGGCCTTTCCTTTAATGTAAGTTACGTATTTAAAAATAGCCAAATTACAAACTAAAAAGGCGCGTCTTAAATTCTGTGCAAACAGAAATAAGACGCGCCTTTTTTAGTCTATTAAAGCAATTTAGTTACTAGCGAAAGTCTCGCCATTATATTGAGTCACTAAACAGTCTTTGCCTTTTTCCTTGAGCATTTTACAAAAGTCAGAACTGAAGGATTTATTCAAAAATGGACCCACTTTAAGCTGATACATAGTGCGTCCATTTACTTCCTTTTGGTTAACCAAGGGCACTAAACCATCAAAATACGTTGGGTAGCTTTTCAACAATACATTCCAACCACGAATGGCTTCATCACGATTAGCATAAGAAGCGACTTGAACACCATAGTCTTGTTGTTTTGCAGTTGCTTGTGGATCAGACATGGTAGGTGAAGACATAGCTGGGGCAGCAACAACCGGAGGTGCCGCTTTATTCATCTCTATGTTTTCTTCTGCGCTAACAGCCATAGAGTCTGAATTATCAGTTTGTCCCTCAATAGGCGCTTGCATAACTGCTGGTGCGACATTCACTGCAGCCATACTTTCGTCAGCTATCAAGTTATTCTCCACCCTATCATCTGACATTGATTCAGGTGCGACAGGCGATGCCTTGCCTTGTTTTAGTGCCGCCACTTCCGCTTCTAGCTCATCAATACGATCTAACTTCGATTGCACTGCTTGCCATTGCTCATCATGAGTACGAACTTTGGTTTGCAAATCTTCGTAGGTCATAAAGGTATTTTTATCACCAACCGATGAACAAGCAGCTAATGATAATCCAGCCATCACCACAATCAGTTTTTTGGACATTCCCATTCTTTTATTCTCCATGTACATCATTAAATCTTACGGCTCACTATTAAACACCGATTTAGGCGGCTCTCTATGAAGCAAATAGCAAGTACTGTCCCCACAAAATTAAGGCATAACGAGCTGCTTTGCCAATCAAAACCAAAGGTAAAAAATACCAAATAGGTGTGCGTAACACTCCTGATACTAAAGCAATCCCGTCGCCGACAACAGGTAACCAAGTAAATAATAAGCTCCAGACGCCGTATTTATTAAAAAAACGCTCTGCTTTTTGTCGCGTTTTAGGGGTCACTGGAAACCATTTTTTGTGCTCAAAACGCACCAAATATAAGCCCAGAAACCAATTTGTTAAACCACCAAGCGTATTCCCCAAACTTGCCCAAAGCCATAGATAGAATACTGACAAATTGACGTCATTTGCATAGTAAAGCAACAAGCCTTCCGACCCCAAAGGCAAGACAGTAGCAGACAAAAAAGAAACCAAAAATATGAACAAATAATCTAACACTGTTTCTCTCTATCTACTTTTATTAAGTTACTCGTTAAATACAAAAACATTGATTCAGCTCAATTTTATCTACTAGGCAATGTATAAAAAAACACTTACTCTAGAGAGTATGGCCATTTTCTATATACATCAGCTATTTAAATAGCTCCATGTACTAATTCTCAAAAGTCTCGTGTCGAAAGACTAATAACCAATCCCAATATAACGGAGCTGGCATGCTGGATCGCATTAACGATATAAAAATTCGCTACAAGTTATGGGCTATTATCGGACTTATGTCCATGGGAACAGCGGCCCTGATTCTAGTCTCTCTTTCTTCGCTATTTAACAGCCACGTAGACGCTCGAAAAGATAGAACGCAAGATATTTTAGATATCGTCAACACCACACTATCTCCTATTTATAGAAAACAAACCAATGGTGAAATAACCGCTGAAGAAGCCAAACAACAAGCTATTTCACTACTGTCTGAATTCCGTTATGGTGATCAACAGAGCCTATGGATCATCAATAAAAACAGTCGAGCTTTACTCAATTCTCCAGCGACTTATCGTAGCAGCACATCGCCCTCTTCGCTCATTGATGAACTAAACAAAGCGCAGGCATCGACTTCTAAAAAGAATTATCAAACTATCGAATTTGAGTATCAAGGTAATGATGGCAAAGTTCATCGAATGATTGCCAGCGCATCTACATTCAGCCCTTGGAACCTGACCATTATCGCTACCGCGTCTATGGATGCCGTGATCAGCTTCTTCTTAAAAGCGCTAATAGATTATGCCATTGTTGTGGGTCTATTGACCGTATTGGTCGGCGGGACCGCTTTGTATATTATCCATTTGGTAACAAGTCGTGTGACCTCTCTATGCAAAACAATGACATCCGTACAACACTCAGGCGATCTTACACAGCGTGTTGAGTTTACTGGTCAAGACGAAATGGGCGAAATGGCACGAGCATTTAACAGTATGATGAATGACTTTCAGTCCATCGTGCGCAATGTTAGCCATTCCAGCGAGACCTTAGACAGCATCGTTGGCCAAACGAATAATTCGACCACTAAAACAGCTCAAGGTGTCGCCAGACAATTATCCAACACAGGCAAAGCAACAGAGCTGATGCAAAGTGTAATGACCTCGGTTGAAGATACCCTTGCCATTGCCGAACAAGCCAATAACACAACACAAGAGCTTGGCCAACATTCCAAACAAGGCCTTGGCGTCATGGATAAAGCCAATCAAGATATTCAGCAACTTTCTATTGAAGTTGGCGATGCCGCGAAACAGATTCAACAATTGCGCGAAGACGTGACTCATATTAATGATCGATTAGGCATCATTGCCGAAGTGGCAGATCAAACAAACCTGCTAGCACTAAACGCAGCCATTGAAGCAGCCCGTGCTGGCGAACAAGGTCGAGGCTTTGCGGTTGTTGCTGACGAAGTTCGTCAACTTGCCCAGCGCTCACAACTTGCAGCCACAGAAATTGGCGGTTTAATCGATCAATTGACTCAGCAAACACTAAATACTGTTGAAGTGATGGAGTCCGCCAGAAGTACAGCGAACCAAGGTGCTGAACAAACTTCACAGGCAGGACAAGCCTTTACTCAAATAGCTAATGGCGTACTTTCTATTTCTAAGTTGAACAGCAGTATTAGCAAAGCCGCTGATCGACAATTTGAGTCTTCACAAACCGTCAATAAGACACTCGAAAGCATTGCAAGCATTTGTGAAGAAACCAATCACAATTCCACAGACATTCAAACATCGGTAAACAATCTACAAGATTGCGCCAGCCAATTACGTCAATTGGTTCACCAGTACAGTACTTAATTTTTTTACTATATAGAAAGAGGTGATGACCTTAAAAAATCATGACCTCTTTTTCTTTCTTCTAAAACTTATCCTTGCGTCATAAAACATTAAACAACGCACCTTAAACTGCATTTAAGCTCGATTTTATGCTCAAACATTGTGCATAAATGCCTGACTTGATTGAAATCTCGACATTTAAAAAAATTAAGTGAAAAAGAAGCTTCTTTACTGCTTTAACTTCTTGGTGAGTCACATTATGTTTGGGTATAGTGGTTTTAGACTTAATTAGTACTATAGTACGAACTGAGCTTTAGGCCTAAACAACAGAGTTTTATAAAGGATCGAACATGGCGTCTGATACGCAAGATAAGCTAGATTCTCTTTATCAACATATCCAAGCGGTCATACTAACCCGCCAGCACCCAGTAACAGGGCTTTTTCCTGCTAGCACAAGCATTAATAACCACGGTAACTACACCGATGCTTGGGTGCGAGATAATGTCTACAGTATTCAAGCCGTTTGGGCCCTACATCTGGCCTACAAGCGAGCGTCCAATCCACAAAAACGTGCCAATGAACTTGAGTTCGCCTGCATAAAAATGATGCGCGGCTTACTGTTCGCTATGATGCGCCAATCCCATAAAGTGGAAGCCTTCAAGCACAGCCTAGACCCAAAAGACGCACTGCACGCCAAATACGATACAAAAACCGGTTTAGAAGCCGTCGCTGATGATGCTTGGGGCCATTTACAGATTGATGCCACCAGCTTTTATTTGCTGATGTTGGCTCAAATGACCAAAGCGGGCAGCAAGCTGATTTTTTCTCGAGATGAATTCAACTTCATCCAAAACCTTATTTATTATATCTCTCGTACGTATCGCACCCCAGATTATGGTATTTGGGAGCGTGGTAATAAGGTAAATAATGGCAAGGCTGAAATAAACGCCAGCTCTGTAGGTATGGCAAAAGCCGCCATGGAAGCCATGGATGGATTAAATTTATTTGGTGAAGAAGGCCCTGAATGGGCGGTCGTGCATTCCTTTGCGGATGCGGTTGCTCGAGCTGGATCGGTATTACAATCCTTATTACCTAAAGAATCTCGCTCCAAAGAAGTCGACAGCGCCATTCTTAGTATCATTGGCTTCCCTGCCTTTGCAGTGAACGATGAAAAATTAACACGTCGCACACGTAAAGAAATCATTAGCAAACTGGGTGGCGAATATGGCTGTAAGCGCTTTCTTTTAGATGGTCACCAATCTGAACTGGAAGACCAGAGTCGAATTTATTACGAATACGATGAGCTGATTAACTTTGAACACATAGAGTCCGAATGGCCGCTATTTTTCACTTATCTTTATATCGACCGCTTATTTGCCCGAGACTGGGAAAGTGCCAACTTCTACCGCCATAAACTCGAATCGTTGATGGTCGAAAAAGACGGTCAAATGCTGTTGCCAGAACTCTATTATGTGCCGCAAGAAAATATTCTCGCGGAGAAAGAAAAACCGGGCTCTCAAAAACGTGTGCCTAACGACAATCTACCTTTGGTTTGGGCGCAAAGTCTGTTTTTAGTCGGCAAAATGCTCGATGAAGAGCTCATAACGACTGACGATCTAGATCCACTTGGTTTGCATCGTATTCAGCACAGACCAAACAAAGTCACCACTTCGATGGTTATCTTGGCACAAAATGACAAGGTCAAACAAAAACTTATAAATGCTGGCTGTCTTTGCCAAACCTTAGAGGACATTGCACCACTTAAAGCCATCAGTGCTGACCAATTGGTTCAAACCTACCGTCATCTTGGCGCCTCTGAAACATTGGGTCTAAAAGGTCGCCCAAATCGAGCTTTAAATAGCTTGGCTACCTCTCAGGCGTTTAGCATCAATGACGAAAGTTATTTGTGTTTATCTTGGATTCAAAACGAAGACAAAGACTACAGAAAAATTGACCCTAGCCTATTCCAAGCACACATTCGTAACGAATTAAAAACCATCGCTGACCATTGGTACTATCAAGCGAATGCCGTTTTCAGCATACTTATTGATGAAGCCATGAGCGAAATGAAAGGCAGTGACGAATTATTTGAATTTATTCGCTTATTGCAAAAACGGGAACATGAAGAATTCCGCGTCATTCCTCAATCAGCTAAAAATGCCTTCAAGTCAGGTAATAGACGCGCCATTATCATTAGCTCGCTTGACCATAAACAGTTAGAAACAAATTTCCCTGTTCACGATACACTTTGGCCTTTAGCTGACAAACCAAAGCCCTACGATGTTGCTGCTATAAATACAGCCGAAACCGATGATTTGCTTGCTCGCCTAGTAGATCAACCAAGCTTAGACGAAGCGGTCGATTGCTTGATGGAGCTTGGGGGACGCCGTGCATTGATGAACACCATACCAGATTCAACGCCCGCCATTACCGCTTATAAAGTATTGAACAGTGTCTATCTGCAAGCACTAATTTCAGAGAACTGGCGCCCAGCTCGACAGATGTATTCTCTCATTTTGAAACCATCAACCGATCTAGCAACCTATATTGCCGACATTACGGTTCGACAGCGTTTATTAGTCATTGGTGAAACACCCGAAACAGAAGTCGATATTCATTCGCCTCTGCACCAAGATGCCATTTTGGACATGCTTAGAAGTGTTTCCTCTTCGCCAATCGGCTTGGTCATTTGCCACGAGTTAATAGCGATTGCAGGCACTTTAATTAAAGTACATCCGGAGTTTTTCTCTGGCGTGCGTACTATTCGTGTTCATAACTTGGCCATGCTTTGCGCTCGACAGTTTGATCCTGAAGACGACGCGCCAGTTTTTGACACATTATCTAAGGTCTCCCCTAGCGAGCTTTACGAAGCACTCACTCAAGTGTTACAACAGAAGCACGATGAGTACGCCCATGTGGCGAACAACATGCGCTATCACAACAGTACTGATGCACAAAGCAAGATGAAAGACGTCGACTGGTTTGACTGGCGTTCTGAGCAAGGTATGATCACTAAGCTACCTGAGTCTATGTTATTGCAGTTATGGGGAAGCTTAAGCCATGCAAATACCATTGTATTTGGTGATTCGCAGAGCAATACCGCGTTAGATTGTAAACGCGCTCTTAGCTCAATGACACCAGGCGAAGATACCTTTGCTCTGCTGATCGAGACCTTAACATCAGACATTCATCCTAGCTGGTACAAGAGCCTAATTTTTGAGGGCTTATATGCCTTCATACAGTTTTGCCAGCAACATAAAAACTGCAAATTTGAGCAAGAAATCAACTTGCCCGTGTTAGTTACTCAAGCCGCTTTGGATCATGCTAAGCAACATCAAGCAGAACATCCAGAAGACAGTAGAGCAGAAGCGGCATTGGATGAATTTGCACAAATAACACCAAACAAAGTAAACCAATATTTGCGTTGGGCAGTGAGCAAACTTCACAGTCATCAGCACCAACACTCATCGAGTTAACACGCTCACTCTTGCTGGAGAAGTGAATGGATTTAATAAAAAACGCCCTAATTAATGATGTGCTGAGTGCACATTGTTCAGACCCATTTGGCTGTTTAGGACTACAAGTATCTCCTTCTAAAAAAGGTTTATCGTTACTGGTTTGGCAACCAGAAGCCATTTCTATTCGTGTATTAGCCATAGACTCAGATAAAGAACTCGCCACAATGAGCGAGACCAATGACAAAGGCCTGTTTCACGCTGAATGGCCAAAAGAAAATACGCGCTTTCATTATCGCCTTGAAATTACTTATAAAGACAAAAGCACGTATACAATGGTTGATCCCTATCAATTTCCTAATACGACTTTTGTCGACCCTGAGCACCATCAAGCGAGTCAATACAAAAGCCAAGGAGCGATTCGTGCTGCTGCCAAGGTAAATGATCAACTCACTATTCAAGGCACACGCTTTGCCGTTTATGCACCAGCCGCTCGTTCCATCTCTGTGGTTGGCGACTTTAATGCTTGGGATGGTCGTATTCATCCTATGTCGAGTAATGGTGATGGCATTTGGCGATTGTTTATTCCAGATGTTAATCACGGTGCTCGTTATAAGTTCGAGATTCGCGCGAAATCCGGCGACATTCTTCCTCATCGTAGCGATCCCTACGCGCAGCGTATTGAACAATATCCGTCCTTTGCCAGCGTAACCTGCTTTGATAATAAGCACGCTTGGCAAGATGACACTTGGGTTAAACGCCCTATCGAAGACATTTATGAAAAACCCATGAGCATTTATGAATTGCACATCGGCTCATGGCGTCGCAAAGGGGATAATCAGCCGCTAACCTATCTGGAAATAAAAGATCAGCTGGTTCCATATATCCAAGAAATGGGCTACACGCACGTTGAGTTATTGCCTATTACCGAATATCCATTCGATGGATCTTGGGGTTATCAGCCTGTTGGTTTGTATGCGGTAACCTCTCGATTCGGTACGCCTGAAGATTTCAAAGCCCTCGTGGATGCGCTTCACCAAGCCAATATCGGCGTGATTATGGATTGGGTTCCAGCACATTTCCCTGCAGACAGTCATGGCTTGGCGAACTTCGATGGTTCCAAGCAATATGAATACCCAGATCCTAAAAAAGGCTGGCATCCAGAATGGAATTCGTTGATCTACGATTTTGGTAAAGAACACGTTGTAAATTACCTAATCAGTAATGCCGTTTATTGGCTAGAAGAATTCCATATCGATGGATTGCGCGTTGATGCCGTGGCCTCTATGTTGTATCTGGATTATTCCCGTGAAGACGGCGAATGGATTCCCAACAAAGACGGCGGCAATCACAACTACGAAGCCATTGATTTCTTACGCCGTTTAAACGAAACCGTGTATCTGAATCATCCGCGCTGCTTTACTGTCGCGGAAGAATCTACTGCGTTTCCAGGCGTATCTAAACCAACTTACATGAATGGTCTGGGCTTTGGTTTCAAATGGAACATGGGCTGGATGAATGATTCTCTGGATTACATAAAAAAAGACCCAATTTATCGCCAACATCATCAAGGCGAGCTTAGTTTTAGCATGGTTTATGCTTTTGATGAGCAATTTGTACTACCAATTTCTCACGATGAAGTGGTACACGGTAAAGGCTCAATGATCACAAAAATGCCTGGGGATGCTTGGCAGAAATTCGCCAATCTGCGCGCATTTTCGGCTTACATGTATTTCCATCCAGGTAAGAAGCTGAACTTTATGGGCAACGAGTTTGCTCAAGGTCAAGAGTGGAGTCATGAGCGCTCTTTGGATTGGCACTTGTTAGACACGGATTACCATAAGGCCCAGCAATCTCTGTCCAAAGACTTAAACCATCTATATAAAAACGAAGCGAGTTTGCAGTTTGATCATTCTTATCTAGGCTTTGAATGGATCAGCTACGACGACAGCGCCAACAGCATCTTAGCCTTTGCCCGCAAAGCAAAAAACAGTGATGAACACACTGTGGCTGTGATTAACTTCACCCCAACCCCCCATGGCAACTACCGTATTGGTGTGCCCAAATCAGGCCGCTACCAAGTCGTCATGGATACGGATGAGACAAGCTACACTGGCAGTGGCTTCGCTAAAAGCAAAGAATACGATACACAGGCTATTGTCAGTCATGGCCGCGACCAAAGCATTGAGCTGCAAGTGCCACCACTGGCTGGTGTTTTGTTAAAATGGCTAAGCGAGTCTTAGCCTTAAGTTCAAACCTAAATATCAGCACAAGCAAAGCAACAGTTCGACCACAGCATCTAGAGGTATTCATGAACCAAACGCAACACGTTTCCAATGGCTCCCCTTTTCCTCTAGGTGCTACCGTCACCAAAGACGGTGTTAACTTTGCCGTGGTTGCTGAAGATGCCATCCAGTTAAATTTGTGTTTGTTTGATAACGAAGGCAATGAACAGGAGCCAATACCTTTTATTAATAAAAATAAAGGGATTTGGTATATGGAAGTGCTCGGTTTAACAGAAGGCCAGCATTACGGATTACGGGCAGAAGGCGAATTCAAACCTGAACTGAAACAACTCTACAATAAGCAAAAGCTGCTGATTGACCCTTATGCAAAAGAACTAAGCGCCAAACTGGTTTGGCACGAAGATCAAGCCGCGATCACCAAAGAAGGCCAAGCACACCAAACCGATTCCGCATATTGTGTGCCTAAATCGATTGTTCGCACTATCGAAGCAAAGTCAGGTCGTCCTGAAAGAATAAAAGTCACCCCTTCAAGTCGTGCTTTATATGAATTGCACGTTAAAGGCTTCAGTAAAAACCTGCCCATTGAACGCGAGCTGCAAGGTACTTATCTTGGTGTTATATCTTCCGCTGGCATTGAACATTTAAAAAGCCTAAACATCACCACAATCCAGTTAATGCCTTGCTTCAGTTTCATGACAGAACGTCATTTAGAGCAATTAGAACTCAACAATTATTGGGGTTATAACCCGATTAGCTTTTTTGCAGTAGAGCCCTCTTACGCCATAAAAGACGCGATTGTTGAGTTTCAACAAATGGTAGATGGATTACGCCAAGCAGGTTTTGAAGTGATTTTAGACGTGGTGTATAACCACACTGCTGAAAGTGAAGTAGACCAATCCAGCGTGTGTTACCGAGGCTTAGACAATGCACGCTACTATCGCCACCAAGATGGCCAATATTTGAATTACACGGGCTGTGGTAACTGTATCGATACCTATAGCCCCACCAGCATTCGTCTTATCTGCGACAGTATGCGTTATTGGGTCGATGTCATGGGTGTAGATGGTTTTCGCTTTGATCTAGGTGTCGATCTTGGTCGAACTGATCACGATTTCACGGCAAAAGCACCGTTATTACAAGCCATTCTCCAAGATCCTGTTTTAAGCGAAACCTGCCTTGTCATGGAACCTTGGGATATTGGTCCAAACGGCTATCAAGTCGGGCAATTTCCCAGAGGCTTTCTCGAATGCAACGACCAATACCGAGATACCATTCGTCGTTTCTGGCGCGGTGATGGCGCTCAAGTACCTGAATTCGCAACTCGCCTTATGGGATCAAGAGATTTTTTCCATAAAGGGCAAAAGAGCGCACTTAATTCGGTTAACTACATCACTTATCATGATGGTTACACTATGAAAGACTTGGTGTCTTATCATCAGCGTCACAATCTCGCCAACATGGAAGAAAATCGAGATGGCCATGGTGACAATATTAGCCAAAACTTTGGTGCCGAAGGCGAAACAGACGACCAAGAGATTCAACAGAAACGCTTAAATCAGCAATTATGTTTTATCGCGACGTTATTATTAAGCCAAGGTACACCGCACATTTTGGGTGGTGACGAACTGTCCCATAGCCAACAAGGCAACAACAACGCCTACTGCCAAGACAACGACATTACTTGGCAAACTTGGCAAGACATAGATACGGCAACAAGCCATGCAAGAACAGCAATCCAAGACACCATAGCAACACTGATGGCATTACGTAAAAGCTATCCGGTTTTGGCTGAAATTCGCTTAGAAGACGACCCACTCTATCAACACACAACATCGGATAAAATCCATTGGCTAAACGAACATAGCGAACCAATGTCAATCGAAAACTGGGCGGATGACAGCCGACATTTTATTGCATTAACGCTCACACCCGCGGATCTTTCTAACAGCTTTTGGATTGTTTTTTACAGCAGCGACGCACCACTGAGCGTTCCATTACCAACAGGCAATGACGAGGTTGAAACGCTTTACCAAACGCCTGGTCTATCCATCAAAAACAGTGCTCTCCATTGCGCTTACCGAGGTGTTTTTGTGGGTAAGTTTTAATCAGCCCGAACGTCGTCATTTTGATTAAACTGCAAATCCGCCAATCGCTTATACAAGGCACAGGTTGCAAGTAATTCACTGTGCGTGCCTTGGGCGATTATTTCCCCTTGCTCCATCACAATAATTCGATCTGCATTCAACACAGTTGCCAAGCGGTGAGCAATCACCAAGGTGGTTCTTCCCTTCATAAGTGGTTCTAGAGCCGCTTGAACCTTGTTTTCACTTTCCGCATCTAGAGCGCTGGTTGCTTCGTCTAACAACAAAATCGGAGCGTCTTTTAATATCGCCCGAGCAATGGCTACACGTTGCCTTTGGCCACCAGACAAACGCACGCCGTCTTCCCCTAAACGCGTCTCATAGCCTTTGTCTAAACGAGTAATAAATTCATGGGCATTGGCTTGTTCTGCGGAATGTTGAATCGATTCCTTGCTGGCGTTGCGATTGGCATAGCCCAAGTTATCGTAAACGGTTTGGTCGAAAAGAACCGTCTCTTGTGGCACCAAGGCAAAGCGCTGACGTAAATCCTCTAAGGAATACGCTTTAATGTTCTCGCCAGCCAAGTAAATACCGCCTTCTTGAGGATCATAAAAGCGCAGAAGCAATTCAAATAGAGTCGACTTACCCGCACCTGATGGCCCAACTAGAGCCAACATCTCGCCTTGTTTAATGGAAAACGACAAATTCTTTAACGCCGCATAATCCGGTCTTGTTGGGTAACGAAATTCGACATTTTTAAACTGAATGATTGCTTCGCCTTGACGGATCTTAGCCATATCCTGAGAAGAAAATTCGCTAGATCCACTGACCACTGCACTTTTAGCGCTGAGCAATTCCATTATACGCTCTGCCGCACCCGCAGCCCGTTGCAGCTCGCCCATAACCTCGGAAATAGCACCAACGGCACCAGCAACAATAATGGAGTAAAATAAGAAACTCGCCAGATCACCAGCACTGATGGCACCAGAGATGACATCTTTTCCGCCAAACCACAGCATCACGCCAATGCCACTCATGGAAAGCAAAATAACCATTAAAGTGAGCCAAGAACGTTGTTGAATACGTTTCACACTCACATCAAAGGCTCGATCAACCGTGGCTGAAAAACGCTGAGCATCATGTTTTTCATGAGTGAAAGCTTGTACCACTTTTATATGGCGCAGTGCTTGTGATAAATAGCGCCCGACATTGGCCACTTCATCTTGGCTATCACGTGAGAGTCGGCGTACTCGTCGTCCAAAATACACCACAGGAACAATGACAAAAGGCACACAAGTCAGCAAAATAAGCGTGAGTTTAAAATGCATCACCAATAAGAATAAGATCCCACCTATCAGCATCAAACTGCTGCGCAAAGCAATCGATAAAGAAGAGCCAATCACACTCTGCAAAAGTGTGGTATCGGAGGTAATACGGGATTGAATTTCACTTGGAGAATTGTCTTCAAAAAAGGAAGGAGACAAGGTAAGCAGGTGAGCAAAAACGGCTTGACGAATATCCGCCACCACGCGCTCACCTATCCATGACACCAGATAAAAGCGACAAAAGCTGCCAATACCCAATAAAAACACCAAACCGATAAAAATAATCAGGGCGTGAGTTAAACCCGCTTCCGATCCAGAAGCCAAGCCTTGATCAATAAGGAATTGTACACCCTTACCCAAGCTCAACATGGTACCAGCGGTAACGACCAAGGCAATCAAGGCCATTACCATCTGGCGTCGATATGGACGCAAAAAAGGCAGGAGTGTTTTTATTCCGCTATCAACTTTTTCCGACTTGTTCATCTGTCAAAACCACCACAAAGTAATAATGACCGTCACTATAGCGTATCTGAGCTATCGCAACTGGGTAAATACCGAGTAGAGATGGCTCATTGCTAAACACTTTTTAATCAGGCGCCCGATTTGAACCCCATACGGAAACCACCCCAATGCTTACCATTGACAAAAATAGGCACGGAAAGATCATGAAGAATTTCTCCCGTATCACGCTTATAGGTTTGCAATAAAAAGCTTTCTGTATGCGCACCGCAACGACTGCCAGTAGCATCATTAAAAATACGTTTGCTGCGATTGTTTACCAAATCTTTTTCGTAATCTCCCGTTAATGGCTGACTAAACTTTTTGTTATGGGTTGGAAAATAGCCATTCACATCTACAGCACCGGCAAACATCACCTGCTCATGCTTTTCCAATATGGCTTCTTGAATAGCAGGAAACGCTCGATCACTAAAGGCATCGTAAGACGTACTGTATTTCTGTGGATTGGTGTTATTGATTGGTTGGTAGTCTTTAGAAAAAACAACTTGCTCTGTTAACTCGCCTTTTTGAATGGCTTCTTCGAAAAGTTGCCCTATGGATTGAGCTGCCGTTTTAGCCACCATCAGTAATTCAGAAAAGAATAATGATTGATCAACCTTATCAAGTTCTCTAAAGACGATTTCAGCTCCATTACTCAAACCCGATGCCTCTTTGGACAATTTATCACTACGCTGAGAAATGTCTTGCAAAGCACCACTAATTCGCGAAATTGAACCATTAATCTGAGTACTGGCTGTACCAAGCTCTTCTCCGGCACTCTCTACTTCTGACAGAACCCCTGAGGCATGCTGAACCTCTTCTGTTAACGAAATAAAACGCTGAGTTTCTCCTAATAAGGTACTAGAAAGAGACTCAGTAAGACTTTTCAATGATGACATTTCATTATTGGTGAGTTCACTGTTACGACGAACATCGGCCAAAAGGCTAGAAATTTGCTCTGAGGCATCGGCGCTTTTGGCCGCTAATGCACGCACTTCATCTGCTACTACTGCAAAACCTCGCCCTTGTTCACCGGCACGAGCCGCTTCAATGGCAGCATTTAACGCTAATAGATTAGTTTGCTCAGACACCCCCTTAATAACCGCTGTGATAGTGTCAATGTCATCAGCACTTTTGGTTAACAAGGCCAATTGCTCACTGGCGGCTTGTACTTTTCCCGTTAGTTCATGAATCTGATCGGCACTTTGTGACAAAGCCGTTTGAGCAGTACGACTCGATTTAGCCGTATCGCTCATCGTATGAGCTAGCTGACCTAAGTTGGTCGACAATGTCATCCCCGTGTTAGATAGCGTTTCTACTGCCTGAGATATCTGCTCGCTATCGTCTCGAGTAAGGTGAATGTCCTTACTAAGTGTATCAACAAAGTGAGACACCTCTGCCGCCCCCATTGCCATCTTAGAGGTAGCCCGTGTGACAGTTTCACTGACTTCAGAAAAGGTTTTATCGTCCTTAATATCAGAGTCTTGCGAAATACTTATCGGTGTTTTGCGAATACATTTTGGGATAATCAGAAAAGCGCATAACAAAATGCCAATACCAACATAAGACACAGGCACTGAGCCTTGCACATAGCCAACGATAAAAAGTATGAGAAGCCCAAACACACCACATAACTGGAAATACACCATCGCCTTTTCCTTCCTTTTAATTATTATTTTTTTCCAGTGTTAAGTTATGTAAGCAGAAGGTCAACACAAAACGAAGCGCATAAGACTAAAGTCTCACAGAAAAAAACAACAATACTTGCTATCGGCCAAGAGCGATCATCAGAAGTAAGTTTTCAAAAAATTAGATTGGCAATGCTAAAAAAAAACAAAAACCTAGATTAGATATCTTAACTTTTGTTTTTTAGACACATAAAAAGCAGAAAAATTCTCCGACAATCCAACTACACTAGAAAGTGAGCTCACGAAGCACAACAAAAACAAGAAAGCCGTTGCGCACAACCTGCCAACGTATGAATTGAGGATAAATATCATGATCACTAACAAGTTTAAGACAGAGTCCTTTTACCTGGAATTAGGGCAACTAACACCAGATAGTGTGAACCACCTTGCCCCTTCTTTTGATCATTTACCTGCCAACCCTTACGCGGATGGCGAATTCCGCTTACGTCGCTATTCTCGCTTTACCTTTGAGCAAGGAAAACTAAACCGCCTACCTTCCAAGGACTTCGTACAAGATGAAAACATCAACCATTTTCAAGGCAATGTCGTCCGACACTATGAAGAAGTTGATGACCACATAGTGTTAGATCCTGCCTTTATTGAATTGTTTGAGCATTTCCAAAACATGGCCAGTGTGGCAGATGGCACAACAATCGAGGTGCACCAGCTGCGCATTTTTGCAGACCATAAAAGTGCAGAAGTTGCACCTGAAGGTGTACATCAAGACGGTTTTGATCGCATCGGAATATACGTAATGCAGCGTCATAATATCGAAGGGGGGAATATTAATATTCACTTAGACAAAAATAGCCCTGCTCTAATGAGTCATGACTTTGATAAAGGTGAATTTGTCGTTCTAAACGATCGTAAGTTTTTCCACAGCGCTCAACCAATTACACCCACTAATGATGACCAAGGATACATGGACATATTTGTGCTCACAGCGAATTTACTACATTAGAAATAACATTCGTTCGTAAAAGCCTCATCAATGACACACGACCAAGAGCTCACATTGAAACTCAAGCTAGGCCTGTCTTAAAACGTTAAGGTGTAAAAAGTCTCTCTTCGATTTTTTACACCTACACTGTCTTATTTTTTTAGAAACACTTCACACCAAGAAATACACTATTCGCCTATTTCTAAATAACATAATCATACTTATTGAAGCCCTTTCGATATGTAAAAACGATGATTAATTAACATTCTGTAACAAATATTAATTTCCAAAAAACCACTGATATAAAAGAGAAAAAAAACTATCACTTACAGATGATAACTTTAAATAACGATTCCAATAAGTTTTTAATTTCTCAAATGATATAAATTAGAAATTAAATTTTATAAACACTTATTAAAGTCAGGTATCGCTTTGACAGATGTAATCGCCCTTGGCATTGAAAATACGACCGATGTACCTAAAAAAGTGACCGATCGATCAAAGAAACGCGTATTGATTATCGAAGATCTTGGTGAAATGCGCATCATGCTTAAGTCTTTTATGGTTTCTTTAGGATATTCGAATATCGATGTTGAGCCGTCTGGGCAGGCTGCGATCAAACGAGTACTAGAAGTATCCTATGATATTATTCTCTCAGATTACAACCTTGGTGGCAGTGTAAACGGTCAACAAATTTTAGAAACGTCTCGCAAGAACAACTCTCAAGATCAATCCAATATTTTTATAATGATCACCGCAGATACAGCTTATGAAAGTGTTGTCACTGTTCTGGAATATCAGCCGGACAGCTACCTTGTAAAGCCCTTCCCTCCAGCTGCTTTTTTTCGTCGATTTGAACGAGTTAAGAAACAAAAAAAAATCTTCGCGAGTATTAACCTTGCTCGTAAGAATAATGAATTTGAGAAGATGGAAGTACTCGCTAAAGAAGTCATGTCTCAACACCCTCAATTTGTTAACCAGTGTCTTAAGATAATTGGAGAGTCACTCTATGCTCGCGGTTTTTATAAAGAAGCTAAAAAACACTACATGTTAATTATTCATAAGAATAAGAATCTTGCATGGGCGTATTATGGAATAGCCTTGTGTGAGTTGAAACTTAGGACTGTCATTTCCGCTGTCAAAAAACTAGAAGAAACAATCAGTCTTAGCCGTCATTTTTTATCTGCTTATGACCTCCTAGCGGATGCTCTTGTACATTTAAAAAATCTTGAGGCAGCACAAGCCGTGATGACAAGTGTTTTAGAAGTATCACCACGCTCTTCAGATAGAATACTACGACTCGCTCAGATAAGCGCACAATTAAATGATTGGCCCAATGCTGAACAGTCTTTTGGACGATTAATTAGATTAACTAGAGAGAGCAATTCTGAAAAAGTTGAGCACTATTATGAGTATCTAAAATGCCTGACCAACATGATGGCAAATGACTCGGATAATTCAAAACAGCTGGCCGACAAATTCAAGCGCACTCTTGTTAGACTTCGCAATTTCAACAAGACAAACCCCGCGGTTGTATCAAACTCATTTCGCATAGAAATCCAGCAACATCTTGATCGTGATCATGTTGGCGAGGCCATTAAATCTTGGAAGCAATGGAATCGATTAATAGAGTTAGGGCAAGCATCACAGCTCACTGACGCTCAACAAACTACCCTAAAAAAACGCCTTGGATTGTTATAACTTTTTTACCAGCTAAACTCCCTTCGAGTTTACTCTCTTAGTCAGCTTGACAATCATTTTCAACAACACATTGCTAATTCGCTTACTAATCACTGTTTTTCTATCTTTACGAAAGCGCATAAAGTAAAGCAGTATCATTAACAACATATATTTAAAGTGAAACAACTTAAACTTACACTCTGTAACAAAAATAGAAGCCAAATAACTCTTTGCTATACAATAAAAAAATCATTTTTTTAGGTGTTTTTTTACATTAAACAACCTTCACGATGAGTTTTTTCGCGTTGCAAATGATATAAATGAATCTCTAAATATATTGAAACGAATCACTACTCGGATTGAACCTTTGACAGATGTAATCGCCCTTGGCGTTGAAAGTAAAACAGATATCCAACATGGCCTTATGGACATGTCTAAAAAACGCGTTTTGATCATTGAAGATCTTGGTGAAATGCGTCTAATGCTGAAATCGTTAATGACGTCATTGGGCTACTCCAATATTGATGTGGAGCAATCTGGACAATCCGCTCTCAAACGGATACTTGAAAGGCAATATGATGTCGTTTTATCAGATTACAACCTTGGTGGTAGTGTCGATGGTCAGCAAATTTTAGAAGCCTCACGCAAAAACTATTCTCAAGATTACTCCAACATTTTTATCATGATCACTGCTGATACAGCTTACGAAAGTGTTGTCAGTGCCTTAGAGTTTCAACCTGATAGCTATTTAGTTAAACCGTTTCCTCCAGCTGCCTTTTTCCGGCGATTCGAGCGAGTCCAAAAACAAAAAAAAATCTTTGAAAGCATTAACAACGCTCGAAAAGCAAATGATTTCGAAACAATGGAAGCGCAAGCAAGAAACATAATGGCGCAATACCCTCACTTTGCTAGCCAATGTTTAAAAATTATTGGGGAGTCTCTCTATGCTCGAGGCCATTATAAAGAAGCTAAAAAACATTACATGCTTGTGATCCAGCAAAACAAACAACTTGCTTGGGCTCATTTTGGAATCGCACTGTGTGAATTTAAACTTGGCGCTATGGTGGCTGCTGCCGCCAAATTAGAACAAACCATTAATTCGAGCCGCCACTTTATGTCGGCCTATGATTTACTGAGCGATGCCTATGAAGAGTTAGGAAACTTAGAAGACGCTCAGGCAACCATGATAAACGCATTAAAGGTTTCCCCACGCTCCTCTGACCGAGTGATTCGCTTGGCAGAAATTAGCATGCAACTGCAAGATTGGGAAACGGCTGAAAATGCCTATTCCAGAGTCATTCGTTTAACTAAAAAAACCAGCTATGAAAAGGCAGAGTTCTACTATGAATACCTGACATGCCTAACCAATTTAATGATCAGCGGCTCTGAAAGCTCCCGTTTGGCCGATAAATTCAAACGCACACTGATTCGCTTGCGCTCTTTTGGTAAAGATAATCCAGCCGCAATATCTAACTCTTTTCGCATAGAAATAAAACAACACCTTGCTCGTAACCATACAGGTGAAGCCATTAAATCTTGGCATCAATGGAGCCATCTGATCAAAACAGGGCAAGCCTCTCCTCTTACCGAAGCTCAAAAACACACACTAAAAAAACACCTCGGCTTGCTATAATCCCCTCACACCGTTATCGTCACCCGCATATTTGTGTTGGTGCTATTAACAGACACGCCCTATTTATATTATTTACGATCAGAGCATCCCTTATGACGGCTACTCACGCCTTTTCGTCCCTTATTCCTGATGTCATTTTAGATGCGGTAGAGTCCACTGGCTTATGGAGCGACTCTCGCATTTACCCGTTAAACAGTTATGAGAATAGGGTTTATCAAATTGGTATCGAAGACGCCTCACCTGTTATAGCAAAGTTTTACCGCCCTGAACGCTGGAACGAAGCGCAGATTAGAGAAGAGCACCAAACACTATTAAAGCTCAAAGCCGCAGGCGTTCCAGTTGTGGCGCCGTTAGAATTTAATGGAGAGAGTTTACTTAGCCACAAAGGCATGTATTTTTGCTTGTCTCCAAGATTGGTTGGACAGCATCCAGAAGCAGACAATCTAGATCAGCTTTATCAAATTGGCGAACTTATTGGCCGTCTACACCAAAGTCTGCAAACAGACGCTTTTAAAGATCGCATCAGTGTCTCCCCATTATCGCAAATGGACGATGCTGCGAATCAAATTTTGACCGGTCGTACTTTATTTGGACAAGCGGAACTTGCCAAAGCATTACAGCTACCCGAAAAACTCAAGCCTATTTATCAAAAGCAAATCACAACACTAAGAGAAAAGTGCGAGGCCAGCATAAAGCGCTATTGGCCTTCTCAGCTGCGCCCAATACACGGCGACTGCCATCGCAGTAACTTAATGCTGCAAGATGGACAATTCCACCTATTAGATTTTGATGACTGTCAGAATGGCGTTGCCGTTCAAGATTTGTGGTTACATATCACACAAACTGAAAACCCCAGACAACAGTTAAGTGAAATAATTGAAGGCTATGAAACCTATTTGCCTTTTGAAACGCGCGAATTGGATTTGGTCGATGTATTCAAATGCGTGCGAGTTATTAATTACGCTGCGTGGCTGCAAAGCCGTTGGCATGATCCCGCTTTCACTAAAGCCTTTGCTTGGTTTGGCAGTGAAGATTACTGGATGAATCACCTAAACGAATTAAAGAACTGCGAATTAGAATGGGGACAAATTTCACGATGACACCTTCAAATATAGCACCAATAGAACACTCGCTACATTCTTTGTTCGATTTCAACGAATTCCGTGAAGGTCAAAAACAAACCATTGAACAACTCCTTCGAGGTCACTCTTCTCTTGCGGTTTTTCCAACAGGTTCTGGTAAATCATTGTGTTACCAATTTACCGCCACTCAGCTGCCCAATTTGACACTAGTCATCTCACCGTTGATTGCCTTAATGCATGACCAACTAGCCTTTTTAACCGAAAAAGGCATTCCTGCCGCGTGTTTAGATTCCAGCCAGAGCAAGGACGAAAGCCAAGCGGTTATGTCTGGCGTGCAAAGTGGCGCTATCAAGATTTTAATGATCTCGGTAGAACGCTTTAAAAATGAACGTTTTCGTCGTTTTATCAAGCGTGTTCCCATTTCCATGTTAGTCGTAGACGAGGCACATTGTATTTCCGAATGGGGCCATAATTTCAGGCCTGATTATCTAAAACTGCCCTCTTACCAACAAGAACTGGCCATCCCATTAGTCTTACTGTTAACCGCCACGGCAACACGTCGAGTTCAGCGAGACATGGCACAGAAGTTTGCAATTTATCCTGAACATATTGTGCAAACTGGCTTTTATCGACACAATTTAGACATTGATCTTATACCCGTTCAAAGCCATCAAAAACTAAACGCCTTAAAAAACATACTCAACGAAACCCAAGGCGCGAGTATTGTTTATGTGACTCAGCAGAAAACAGCCGAAGATGTCGCTCGTGCTTTACAAGCCGATGGTTATTCTGCTGAAGCTTATCATGCTGGATTGAGTAGTGATGTCCGCAGCGCTATCCAAGCCCGTTTCATGAATGACAAAGCCACGGTTAGCAAGACACGTATTATCGTTGCGACCATTGCGTTTGGCATGGGCATCGACAAGTCCGATATTCGTTTAGTCGTGCACTTTGATCTTCCTAAATCCATTGAAAACTACAGCCAAGAAATTGGCCGTGCGGGGCGTGACAACCAACCAAGCCGATGCGTCTTACTTGCTAACTTAGAAGGCTTAAGTACCTTAGAAAACTTTGTTTACGGAGATACACCAGAACCTCAGAACATAAATAATTTACTTCGCACTATTACTGAGGAAACCGTTGCAGACGAATGGGAAACACAGTTATACGGATTATCTAACCATACAAACATTCGCTCATTGCCGTTAAAAACGTTATTGGTACAGCTTGAATTATTGGACGCCATCACGCCAAAATACAGTTTTTACGCGGATGTAAAAATAAAATGGGAAGGCGATAGAGTCGCTTTTGCTAGCCAGATTCCAGCTGAATGGCAAGCCGCCTATCAAGCACTGCTAAAAAGCATCCAGTATAAAAAAATCTGGGGCACACCTGATTTTGACAAACTGTTTAATGAAGCAGGGTTATCTCGGGGAGACGTGCTACAAGTCTTGGAATTCGCAGCGGACCACAATGTTCTGACACTTGAAAGTAAAGGATTAACCGAAGTCTACCAAGTCCATACAGAACACTTTCATCACCAGACATTAGCCAGCCAATTGCATGAGTATGTGGAAGAAAAACAAAACGCTGAGATTGAACGAATTGCGACCATGATTCGTTTTTTTCAATTGGATCGTTGTTTGAATCATAACTTAGCGCGCTATTTTGGTGATCAAAACGCACCTGAGCGCTGCGGGCATTGCTCAGTTTGTCGCGGAAACATTCTCGAATTATCGCAACAAACAAGCATAAATAACGACGTAGAATGGCTGGGTAGTTTAGCTGAATACGTTCGAGAATTTTCTCAACATGTTGGAAGTAAAAGCCCAGCAACACAAATCACAGCCGTATTGATAACACGCTTTTTAACAGGTTTAACACAACCTATTTTCACAAAAATCAAAGCCCGACAACTTAGCAGTTTTGGTAAGTTTGAAGAACGAAGTTATGAATCAATACTGGAAGGCGTTACTCAGCTTCTTGCTCGTCGTTAGAAAGCGGCTCTTCGTAGACACTGACTTCAATGAGATTATTATCAGGATCATTGAAATAGACAGATTGGATAGGCCCCAGTGCTCCAGATTTGGTAACAGGGCCTTCTAGGATAGTCACCTTGCAACCTTTCAAGTGATCAATCACTTCATCCATGTTCCAGTCGGTAATCAGGCATAAATCGCCAGCCCCTTCCATAGCATGATTACGAAGCTCTTGACCCAGCAATTGAAGATTGATCTTTTGCTCGCCAAAGCGCATTGCTTTGCGTCCGTTAGCAAAAGTAACAGGCTCCATTTTTAGCACGGTTTCGTAAAAAGACACGGCCTTGTCTATATTTGCTACCGTCAAAACGATGTGATCAAAATGACTTATCATAGCTCCTTGCCTCCTAGTGCAAGCCGTCACAGAATATACGACATGCTACGAATGATCGACCGGAAAGACAAGCTTATATTGTGCCTGATAGACTCGCTTTTTTCGCACTCAATGGCTAAGTGACGTAAGATCTAACCCGCCTTCTATTAGACTTAGTTTTTGACGCCGATTTAATTTTTTCACTTTATGCTCCAGTACTAATGCGTCACTCTTTGAACCGACAGCTTGTTGCCACACTAATTCAAGTGGCCCTTTGCCTTTCAGATAACGAGCGCCTCGCTTGTTGGCACCAGAATGTTCTTTGAAACGTCTATCTACATCGGTACTAATGCCAGTATAAAGGGTATTTAAGCGAGTCTTTATCATATAAAGACTCCACTCCAGATTTTTAGAAACACCTTGCTCTTCCCGTTTATCTGTCACTTTATATTCCTCTCATGAGCGCTCAATTGCCAATAATAAGCAATAACGTCGAGGCCGTGGCAATTCCCATACAATAGTTAAATATTCGCTGACGCTTTTGATCGGTTAACCAACGGCGAATACTCACACCAGCCCATGCCCAAATAGAAATGGCCGGAAACCCCATCGCTGCAAACAAAACAATCATCCAAACACCAGACTGGACATACAAATCACCCGCAATAGCAAAAGAGCTAACACAGCCAATCGCCATCATCCACGCCTTCGGATTAACGTATTGAAAAAGCAAAGCTTGCCACCAATTCATTGGGGCAGAAGATGATTTTTTAGCGTCCAAGTTACCCACTGGCGCACTACCAATTTTCCATGCTAACCAAAGCAAGTAAGCACAGCCGACCCATTTTAATACATTGTACAAAGGCGGATACAAGGTAAATAATGCACCAAGGCCAAGCAATGTTGAAAACAGCAAACTGGCAACTCCCAGAACAATCCCCAGCATGTGCGGTAACGTTCGACGAAAACCAAACTGGGCACCAGAAGCCAACAACATAATATTATTAGGACCTGGTGTCACGGAAGTCACAAAAGCAAACAGGGCAAGCGCTAAAAAAAATGACACATCTATCATGATATCCGCCCTTTATTTTTAATATAAAACAGCACATCTCGTAGAAACCCCATGATGCCAGCCTTTGCTAATTCCATCTCTTTAATCTCTGCTGTCATACCTATGTCACTTATCTGCTGAGCGGTGATAGACGCTAATTTTCTACGTGTTTTGAAACGCTCTACACTTTTTTGAATACAAGCAAATACGCCGACAACTAACATATCCTTCTCCCTTTAAGTCGCACAAATCAGAATTTCATAGTGCTATGTGTATGAGTAACTACTTTAAAAGAAGGAAGAAATACAATACAGATCCAATAAATCACATATTGAAACATACAGTTCGTCATTTCGTTCCACTGTATGGTTCAATAACTCCCAATCTGTATGGTCATAAGTGACACGTCTACACCTTATAATCGATACAGATATCACCAACGTTTTTAAGGAAGGATGCTATGACACTTTATCAACAGCTTGCCAATCGCTTACGAGAGCACATACAGCATGACTTCTATAAGTCTGGCGATAAACTGCCATCAGTACGTCAACTATCCCAAGAACATGGTGTCAGTATCTCCACCGTACAAGAAGCGTATCGACAGCTTGAACAAGAGTTACTGGTAGAAGCTCGACCGAAATCTGGCTACTTTGTTTGCTCACGAAAAAAAGACAATCTGCCAAGCATTTCAAGGCCACCGCAGCGTCCACTAGAAGTTTCCCAATGGGAAGAAGTGCTCAACATGTTAATGAATCGCAGTGGCAATAAAGGTGTGCAGTTGCAACATGCCATGCCGGATATGAAAGCAACCACCTTAAAACCCTTACTCAAAACCTTGTCTGATCTCTCCAAACAAAAACCTGAACTCGGCCTTGGTTATGCCGATATCCGAGGGACAGAAGAATTACGCTCGCAACTTTGTCGCCTAGCGGTCGCATCAGGTTGTCAGCTACACCCTGACGATTTAGTCGTCACCTCAGGTTGCCAAGAGGCACTATCGGTTTGCTTACGAGCTGTCACAGAGCCTGGCGATATTATTGCCATCGAGTCTCCAAGTTTCTATGGTTCCATGCAAGCGATCAAAGCGGCTACCCTTAAAGCGATGGAGATTCCAACTCACCCTGAAACGGGTATCAGTCTTGAAGCCCTAGAATTAGCGCTTGATCAATGGCCAATCAAAGCCATTTTTGTTACGCCAACCTGTAATAACCCAATGGGCTACACCATGCCAGAGGACAAAAAAGAACAGCTTTATCGGCTCGCACAAAGCTATGATATTGCCATCATAGAAGACGATATCTACGGGGATATTTCGTATCAATTTCCACGCCCTAAAAGCATAAAATCTTTTGATACTGATGGGCGAGTTTTATTGTGCTCATCTTTTTCTAAAACCATTGCGCCGGGAATGCGAGTTGGCTGGATTGCACCCGGCCGCTATCGTGATAAGGTGACTCACATTAAGTACGTCAGTAGCTCCATGTGCCCTGTTTTTCCACAGCTAGCCATCGCCAAATTTATTCGCTTAGGTGGCTATGCCAAACACATCCGTAAAATGAGGCAAGACTACGAACAACAACGCGACCATCTACTTCATGTCATCAAAACCTACTTACCTAGCGATACAAGGGTAAGCTACCCTGCTGGCAGTTTCATTTTATGGGTAGAGCTACACCCTAGCATTGACAGCATGAAGCTCGTCGAACGATGCCGTGAAGAAGGCGTAGGCTTTGCGCCTGGTCCACTATTCTCTGCCACAGGCAAATATCGCAACTGCTTTCGACTCAACTTCAGTGAACAAAGTATGGAAAAACGCGAATGGGCAATCAAAACCTTGGCAAAAATACTGAAGCAATTCAAAGATTAAACTAAGTCTATCGCCATCAACCTCATGGCAAGCTGAATAGCCGGATGAGGAATGTAAATAAACGAAAAGAAGGTTAAAAGCACTAACCAATGACGGGATAATTAGGTAAAAATACCGTATTGACTGTAAGGCAATATTACAAAATTTTTTTAAAGGCCACGATGGCCTTAATAGATAGACACCCATTAGGATTAAATGAATGCAAAACAGGCCTTTACGATACTTAGGGCTCTTCTTTCTTTGCCTGAGCCTCGCTGCATGTAGCGCGACAGAAAGCCGCAAAAATTTTGCCAATCTTGCAAAACAAGAACTAAATAAAGTCAGTAGTGAAAAAGTATCGCAATGGGATACGTTAGACACTGTAGCGCCTGCCAGCCATTTAACCGATCTGATTCAAGATCCAGTATTAGATGAATTAATCCAACAAGCCCTTACAGCGAACCCAAACTTACAAAGTACCCTACTCACTCTACAATCTAGCTTATGGGAACTAAAAAGCACCCAAGGTAACCAACTTCCCACAGTGGATGCCAGCGTCTCTTCGAAAAAAGCCAAAGAATCAGATACAAATTACAGTGCCGATATCAGTGTTAGTTGGCAATTGGATGTTTGGGGGACACTAGCCAATACAGAACAAGCCGCCAGCAAAACCTTAGCCAGCGACGAAGCACTTTATCAAGCTAGCCGAGACACTCTAGTGGCAAACGTGATGAAAGCCTGGTTATCATTAACCGCCAAGCAACACGCCATTAATATCGAGCAACAAAGGCTTGCGCTACTAGAAGCCAATGAAAAACGCATCATAAAACGTTTTAAAAACGGGCTAGACAACCTTGAAAAAATGGATGAAGCACGAACTTCTACCTCGCAATCAAGAGCCAATCTTGCGCAATTCAAAGAAGACTTCGAAGTCAACAAACGTGAGTTGCAGCTCCTACTCGGCACCGCAGAACCATTAAACCTATCACCTAACACAGATTACCCGAAAGTCAGCCTAACCCTTGACGAATTGCCAAACCAAAGCCTACAACGCAGACCTGATTTAAAATCAGCTTATCTAAATATTGAAGCTGCGGACCTAAATACCACAGTGGCTTATAAAAACATGCTGCCATCAATCAGCTTGAGCGCGGCTTTAAGCCAATCAGCAGACTCACCTCGCATGGCATTATTTACTTCGCCAGTTTGGTCATTAGTGGCACAGTTAACTCAGCCGCTTTACCAAGGCGGTAAACTCAAGGCCGCCAGAGAAGTTGCTAAGCTGAATACAGCCAAAGCTTATCAAGCTTATCGCAATACTTTACTAACCGCGGTCAATGAAGTGGAAAACGCCATAGGACAAGAAAAAGTCTTACAGCAACAAGTCAGCCATATCAGAGAAGCGCTTGCCAGCTCTCGCAGTAACCTTGCCCAGTATGAAAAAAAATATCGCAGCGGACTGGTGCAACTCAGTGATTTAATTGCCGCACAAAAAACCACTTTTGACCTAGAAGCCCAACTTGATGGGCTAATTTACAATCACTTATCGAATCGAATCACTTTAGGCGTGGCGTTAGGCCTTGGAGTCCAGCAACAATGAAAACCTCTTCACAATGGATACTACTTATCCTCTCTTTGCTTGTCGCAGTCGCTGCTTATTTTTATATAGACAACGCCCTAAACAAAAAAGCGTATGACATTGGTCGACCGCTGCCTGAGAAGAAAGAAGAAGCTCTAGACGTGAGCGTTATTTCGGTTATCGCCTCCAGCCATAAAGCCACTATCCAGGCTTCTGGCATTGCCAACCCAAGATACAAATTAACTCTGAACAGCAAAGTCAGTGGCGAAGTGATCAAAGTATCAGATCAATTAGAAGCAGGACAACGTGTAAAAAAAGGCGACCGACTCGTCAGTTTAAACAACAAAGAGCTCAACAGCGCGGTCGCCAATGCCAGGAAAAACTTAGCCAGTGCTGAGCTAGCACTAAAAGAAGAAATGCGCCAAGGCGATCAAGCCCGAGCTGAATGGAAAGCCGCAGGGTTTAAAGGCGATCCAGATTCTGATCTGGTATTACGAGTTCCTCAACTGGCCAGCGCGAAAGCGGAAGTAGACTCAGCAAAAGCCGCATTATTGGAAGCCCAAGACAATCTAAAACATACTGAAATCGTCGCCCCATTTGATGCACTAGTAATCAGTCGCAGTATTTCACCCGGCTCTTACTTAAGCTCAGGCGGCGAAGTGGCTACTTTATACAGCACAGACCGAGCCGAAATCACCATTAATCTTGCCAGTACCGATTGGCAAAAGTTGCCTGACATGAAAACGCTACTTAACCGTCGCACCTCCGTGATTATCCATAGCATAGATTCCAATGACCAATGGCAAGGCCGCGTCATCGGTATAGATCAACACATTGATACCACCACCAGAATGCGCAGTTTAATTGTCGGTGTTGATTCACCACTGGATCAAACACCACCGCTCTTCCCCGGATCATTTGTCACCACACAATTAGAAGGCAAAGCCATTGATAATTTATGGAAACTGCCAAGCACAGCCTTAAGTCAGAAAAGTGAAATTTGGTACGTGAATGACGAAAAACGCCTTGATGCTTTTGATACCACGCCGTTTTTCGTTGATTCCCAATCCATCTACATTTTGGTGCCTGAAACTCTTAGAAACCGAGCCTATCAAGTCATTAAAAAGCCATTTAGTAGCTATTTAAAAAACACTCTTGTTAATCCGTCAGAGCAGTCTCAATAATGAATCCACCAGATCAACCAAAAGGTATTATTCCGTGGTTTGCAGGCAACCCTGTAGCCGCCAACCTATTAATGCTGCTTGTTATTTCCCTCGGTGTTATCAACATGGGATCACTAAATAAAAAAAGCTTTCCGACACTTCCTCCCAACGGCATAGACATTAATGTCAGCTACGACAGTGGTTCGGCCAAAGAAAGCGAAGAAGGCATTGCCATTCCCATCGAACAAAAACTGCAAGGCGTAGAAGGCATCAAGAACATCATGTCGACGTCTTCAGCGAGCGGTGCAAAAGTCAGCATTGAAGTCAAAGACGGTTACGATCTTGACAATGTGTTTTCGGACATCAAAGACAAAGTCGGCGAGATCAATTCCTTTCCGAGTGAGGCAGACCGAGCCGTAATCACCAAGGACACACGTTCCGAGCTGGCTATTATTATTCAACTTTATGGTGATGCAGACAGACGCACCCTACAAAAGCTGGCAGATGAGCTAAAAACCGACTTGCTTTCCGATGAGCAAATTAACTCTGTGGGTATTTCTGGCACGTTAAATCCCATCATGTTAATTGACGTCGACAAAAACAAACTCGAAGCTTACGGCTTGACCTTGTCGAATCTAAGCGCTGCGATAACGGCCGAATCAGCAACATCGCGAGTCGCAGCGTTAAGTAACAAAGATGTTTACTTGAAAATCAGCGCCGCAGAACAAGCCTATTTCAAACAGCAATTTAGCAATATCATCATCAAGACCAACGCCACGGGCGGTAATATCAAACTGGGTGATATCGCGGCCATTAGAGACACTTTTGACGATGATGAGTTTGTGTTGTCGCGTTTTAATCAAAAAGACAGCCTGTCGATTCGTGTCAATACCACGGGTAACGACGACATCATCAATACAGTGGAAGCCACCAAAAAAGTGGTGGATAAATGGAAACAAAGCGACCGTTTGCCGTCTCAAGTGCAACTCACTACTTGGAATGATCGCAGTGAATCTATCAACCAACGTTTAGACTTGATGATCAAAAATGCCCTGACTGGCGTGTTATTGGTATTTGTATTACTGGCGATTTTCCTCAATATCACTGTGGCATTCTGGGTCGCCATGGGCTTGCCTTTCATTTTTTTCGGCACTATTTTTGCCATGGGAACCAGCAGCATTGACCTCACTTTGAACATGATCACTACTTTCGGCTTTATCCTTGCGTTAGGAATTGTGGTCGATGACGCTGTGGTGGTTGGAGAAAGTATTTATGCCACCCGAGCCAGAGATGGAGACACATTAGGCAATACCATTAAAGGCACCATGGAAGTGGCTGTGCCAACGTTATTTGGTGTGTTTACTACTGTGGCGGCATTCTGGGCTTTGTCCAATATCGATGGACGACTCGGACAGATTTATTCCCAATTCGCCATCGTTGTAGCCATCTGCTTGGTACTCTCTGTGATCGAGTCGAAAATCATTTTACCGGCGCACTTGTCTCACCTAAATACTCGAAAATCCAAGCCAAATAATATCTTGTCTTCTTTTTGGGCAATCATTCAAGGTGGCGCGGATAAAGGCTTACAGTTTTTCAGCGACAAACTCTACCGACCAGCCATAGACTTTGCATTACAGCAACGCTACGCAATGTGTGTTGCTTTCGTTACCTTATTTGCTTTGGTTATGTCGATGCCATTTACGGGCGACATTCGCATGAGTTTCTTCCCTCGTATTCCGGGAGATTCAGTACGTACCACTTTAACTATGCAGAGTGATAGCAGCTACGGAGAAACGCAAAAGGCGCTCTTGATTATCGAACAAAAAGCCTATCAAGCCGATAAAGAACTCATTCAAGAAGCGAAGAAAAAAGGCAAAATCCCCGCTGATACATCACCGCAAGCAACAGGTATCAAACATATACAAACAGCGTCAAATGGCGATCAAGCCGGTAACTTTCGCGTCGAACTGGTCAGTGGTTCGCCTTATTACAATTCAAGACAATTCACCAGTAAATGGCAGGACATTTCAGCACAAGTCGAAGGCGTAAAAAGCTTACGTATTCGCTATGGTCAAGACACGGTAGATGCTCTGTATGTAGAGCTAACCAGTAGTAATTCCAGTGCACTAGACGGCGCAATAGAAACCTTGATTGAAAAATTAAACGCTGTACCAGCCGTAACCGGTGTGGAAAAGTTTGATACTCCTCCTGAAGCCCGTTTAGCGCTTGATCTAACAGAACAAGGGCGTTTATTGGGGCTCGACACCAAGGATCTCGCCAGCCAAGTGGCACAAAATTTCGATGGCACCGTGGTGCAAAAATACCAACGAGATAACGACGAGATTGAAGTTCGTTTAGGCTTCCCTAAAGATCAACAAGAATCTCCCGCGGCGGTGATGGACACCAAAATCGCTCTCGAAAATGGTTCAAGAATTCCACTTTCGACCGTGGCACGCTTAACGAAAACAGAAGTTCAGACCGACATTATCCGTATTGATGGTAAGCGCTCTTATTATCTTTCAGCCGAAGTAGACAAAGACGTCATGTCCTCTACAGAAGTGGTCGACTATCTGCAAAGCGCCATCATGCCTAATTTGCAAAAGCAATTTTCCAGTGTGAATTTTAATTTTTCAGGCGAGGCTCAAGAACAAGAAGAAACAGAATCGTCTTTGGCTAAAATGTTTATGCTGGCACTACTGATCATTTATGCCTTGCTAGCCATTCCGTTAAAATCTTACAGCCAGCCAATCATTATCATGATGGCGATTCCATTTGGCATCATTGGTGCTCTTTTAGGCCACTGGATAAATGATCTCGCCTTAAGCATTTTCTCGCTCAATGGCATCTTGGCTCTGAGTGGCGTGGTGGTAAACGACAGTTTGTTGCTGGTTTCACGATTCAACGACATTCGCAAAGACACAGTGCATGTAAAACAAGCTATTCGCCAAGCTTGCCAAAGCCGTTTACGCGCGGTTTTGCTAACGTCTTTCACCACTTTTGCGGGACTCATTCCAATTTTGTGGGAAACCTCAAGGCAAGCTCAAGCATTGATTCCAGCAGCGGTTTCACTTGGTTACGGCATTATGTTCGCCACCGTTATTACACTAATTTTGATCCCTGTTTTATTGATGATCAAAGAAGATATTCATCTGCTCATTGATCGATTAAAAAATAAGACTGTAGAAGTGTTAGAGCCGATTAGCGAAAACAAAGAATAGTAAAAAAAGACTCCCTGTCTTATTAAGATAGGGAGTCTTTGCGTTTATTAATGAAATACGGTCCTAAGCAACTTCATCCCACTCAGGAAATGGATCTGGTAGAGTAGACCATGCATTTTTTCCTGCCAGTAGTTCTTGTTCGCTTAGCAAGCAGCTATCTAAGGCTTCAATGACCGCCTCTTTATTTAGGTTCTGACCTATAAAAACCAGTTCCTGACGCATATCACCAAAGGGTTCAACCCATTGATTGGCTATCGATTCAAGGTATTCTGGATCTTGTGGCCATTTGTCTTTGGGAACCGCCTTCCAAAACATGCCTGCAAAACCATAATGTGCAATACCACCCGCCTGACTCCATTGCCCAGCAAACTCGGGGCGAGTTGCTAACCAAAAGAATCCTTTCGAACGCAACAGCTTTCCATAAGCTTCTGTTCCATGAAGAAAGTCAAAAAATCGCTGGGGATGAAAAGGTCGTCGAGCCAAATAGGAAAAACTGCCAATGCCATACTCTTCTGTTTCGGGTACATGCTCACCACGCATTTCTTTTAGCCAGCCAGCTGCTTGCTGTGCCTTTTCAAAGCTAAATTTACCTGTGCCTAGCAAGCGCTTAGGCTCTATTTTGCCTTGATGAATGGGGATGATTTCCGCTTCTGTATTGAAACTACGCAGGATGGATTCTAATTGTCGCAATTCTGCTTCGCTCACTAAGTCGGTTTTACTGATCAAAATAATGTCGGCAAACTCGACTTGATCAATCAACAAATCCGCCACGCTACGTTCATCTTCCTCACCAAGCGACTCACCCGTTTCCTGCAATGAGGTAGCCGCTTCATAATCCTTCATGAAATTTACCGCATCAACAACCGTAACCATGGTATCAAGACGTGAAATATCCGATAAACTCACGCCATCCTCATCCGCAAAAGTAAAGGTTTCTGCAACAGGTAAAGGTTCAGAAATACCGGTTGATTCAATCACTAAGTAATCAAAGCTATTGGCCTCGGCAAGCTTTCGAACCTCTATTAATAAGTCTTCTCGGAGCGTACAACAGATGCAGCCATTGCTCATTTCTACTAACTTTTCTTCACTACGGTTCAACGACACTTCTTGTTTAATCGTCGCCGCATCAATGTTGATTTCACTCATATCATTCACAATCACCGCGACTCTTAAACCATCGCGATTATTTAGTATATGGCTTAATACCGTCGTCTTTCCTGCACCTAAAAAACCAGATAACACCGTCACCAGCAATTTACTCTGCATACTATCCATGAATCTCTCCCACAAGAATCTACTGAAATGTTATGATATAACATTTCAGTAGATTGAGATAGATGCATTTTTAATGGAACATTCACAATAAAATAATGAACTAAGAAATAGACTTAAAACAGCCCTCCATTAGAGGGCTTACATAGAGGATCCGAGCGATACACAGGAATAGACAATAAGCCGTTCAATCAGCTGTATTTGAAAGTAAATCAGGGTTGGTTATTAAATTTCTCACACCGTGTGCGTGATCTTCTTGGTAGACATTTTGACTATCGCACCAGTCTCCTACAGATTGAATATCAACCTTAGCTACTTTGGGCCGAACATTCCATGTAACTTGAAAGGGTGAGGCTTTTGTATTGTAACTAGGACCTGTCGTTGACCCTGCATAAGTGACAGGGTCACCAGTATTATTGGGAACCCCAGTTGCTTGATACAAACTATTTCGAACATCGTGGGCTGTCAAAGCATTAAATTTCAGTGCCTGATCATCATTGACCACAACGTACACTTGAGCTTCTACTCGCAACTGAGGCATAGCTTCACCCTTGACGACACAAGCAGCTAAAGTCGGCCCAGGTTCAACCTTAGCACTGGAATACACATAGTGCGCCTCAATAGTATCACCAGGGTAAAGCTCACTATGTTTGCCTTTGCAGATAGCACCACCCTTAACTGGCTTCAGCTCTTCCAGAGTAAGCTGACCAGAATAAAGATAACCCGTTTGAAACCCTAGGCCGTCACCATTACCAGCATACTGAGTAAAATCTCCGCCCTTGTGTTCAGCATTTTTGTGAAAATGAATATTGCATAGGTTCATCTTGTTCGATGCTGGTGCTTGCGCGAAAGTTTGAAGATTGCGCCCGAAAAGCTTATCTATATCCCTTGGAGATTGTGGCCCAACATCTCGTCCTATTGTGCTTTCTTGTAGTGCTTGGCGCTGCTTCAAAATAAAGCCATCTGGCACTGCACCTTTATTCGCTGCAAAGACAGCACCTGAAACTAAAGTTAGACCGATACCGCGAACAACATTAACCGCTTTCATAAATATCCTTAAATAGAAAATCCCTAATACATTTTTAACGCAGCGTTGAGACTACAAAGCCCAGAGAACATTCAATCCAAGCCTTTCATTGCTAATTTTTTGCACTTAACACCGCCTTAATTTACTTTCTCCTTAAATAATTCGAATTTATACGATATTTTTTCGCACCAAATAAAAAACGAAATTCCACTATCCAACACGACAAAAGGATGAGATTGCGAATAACAAGAAAAAACACGACAATAAGAAATATATTTCTAAAAATTAAATAAAAAAGAGAACAAAATGCACTTAGATGACATAGATTTGCAACTGCTTGCCTTAATTCAAAGTGATGATAGTATTTCCACAGAGTCTATGGCTCAGCAAGTTAGCTTATCCAAAACCCCTTGCTGGCGACGCGTTCAAAAGCTAGAAAACGCCGGTTTTATCAAACGCCGTGTCGCGCTGTTAGACGCAGACAAACTTGGCCTTGGCGTATCCGTTTTTGTACAAGTGAAAACCAACCAACACGATGCAAGTTGGGCTGAAGAATTTGCCCGCGTCGTGGCAGAATTTCCTGAGGTAGTTGAGTTTTACCGCATGGCGGGAGAATACGATTACTTATTACGAGTGCTGGTGAAAGACATTCCAGCGTATGACAAATTTTATAAACGATTAATTAGTGCCACCGCATTAACAGACGTCACTTCTAACTTCGCCATGGAACAGATCAAGTGGACAACGCAGTTGCCCTTGCCCAACCCAACGGAGTAAATGGCAGTAGATTGATTAATGCGGCAAGCCAAAATAAGGAAACACCCATGCCTATTGCTGCCGCAGAAAGAAGCGTAATACCAAAGACTAAAGAACGGACTGATGCAGAGCTTCTACTTGCCCGCATTCGCGAAGGCGTCATAGGCAGGGACACGCAAATAGACACACCATTTGGCAAAAGAACACTCACCTACGCAGACTACACAGCATCGGGTCGCAGTCTCGATTTTATCGAAGAAGCCATTCGCAATCATGTGTTGCCGCTTTACGCCAACACACATACAGAAGCCAACGCCACCGGCCAACAAACTACTGCATTTCGTGAACAAGCCCGCCAGCAAATCCGAGAAGCCGTTAACGCATCAATAGACGACTTGGTGATATTCTGCGGCAGCGGTGCCACCAGTGCGATTAACACCTTAATTAGCCAATTAGGCTTACGCCAACTTAATACCGAAGAAAAAGCCCAAACGACGGTCTTCATTGGGCCTTACGAACATCACTCCAACGAACTGCCTTGGCGCGAATTAGGTATTGAAGTGATTAGAATTCCTGAATCAAAAGACGGCGGCGTATGCTTGGTCACCCTAGAAAATCAATTACAGGCGAATCAAGGTAAACGTCTGATTGGTAGCTTCAGTGCTGCTTCTAACGTAACTGGTACTTTATGCGATCAAGATGCCATCACAACCTTGTTGCATCGTTATAGCGCGCTGGCTTTTTGGGATTTTGCGGCCGCTGCGCCTTACGTCAGATTGGATATGAACCCAAACTCAGACCCCGCTCTTGCCAAGGATGCGATATTTTTCTCTACTCACAAATTTATCGGCGGCCCTGGCACACCAGGCGTTCTAGTCGTTAAAAAGGCCATCATCACCAATCAAACACCGAGCCATATAGGCGGTGGCACAGTGTCTTTTGTGACACCGGAAGATCATACATTCTTGCCTGTTGGCGAGCGCAGAGAAGAAGGCGGCACGCCAAGCATCATAGAATCGATTCGTGCTGGATTAGTTTTCCAACTCAAACAAGCGGTTGGCGAAAAAATCATCGAAGCGCGTGAACACGAACTCGTGCAACTAATCGATAAGCATTGGCACCAACATCCAAGTATCGAACGCCTTGGTCACGCAGAAGCAGAACGCTTATCGATCACCGCATTTCGTATCAAAACCGAACTGGGTTATTTACATCATGGCTTTGTCACAGCCCTATTAAATGACCTATTTGGCATTCAAGTTCGCGGCGGTTGTTCCTGTGCTGGACCTTATGGCCACCAGCTTTTGAGCATAAACAAGAGGGAATCTGAGCGCATTCAATTAGCATTGAGACAAGGTGAAAAACTCGTAAAACCGGGTTGGGTTCGCTTCAATTTGAATTATTTCTTAGACGATGCAGAAGCGATGTTTATTTTGGACGCTATCAACTTTGTCGCCAAACACGGCACCACGCTGTTGCCTTACTACGCTTATGATCAAACTACGGATTTATGGCGCTTCCAAGGACAATCCAACACGCCTAAGTCCCTTAACGAGTTATTGTTCTCGCAAACAAAAGTGCAACAACCAACAGCAGAACACAACACAAGTTCAACTGAAGATAGAGCTACTTATTTAACGAAAGCAAAAGAGATAGTCAAAGACTGCATGGCTGGAAAATACACCAAGCAACCACAGCCTTTTAATAAAGAGTTTAGTGATATTAAACGCTTCGTGTTGGCTGAGGATTTTGTCTAACTAGTACGGACTAGATATAGATATAAAAAGATCCAGATAAAGGACTATTTAGCATTTTCCTATTTAGTGCTTTTCTGGATCAAATTAAATTGCATGCCTGTTCTTAATATTCCAGTACTTAAAACATTAGCTCTTAAACCACCACGATGTAGCCAAGCTCTAACCACTTGCGGTGATGATATAGAATCGTTGGCAAGGGATTTGCCTAACGAGCCACAAGGTTCACACAGTTCGACACCATAAAAGCGCACATCACCAATAGAGAATTCTTGCCCAACTAACTGATTCAGTCGTACACCTTGGGTCACTATGTTTCTTCTGGTCGCTGAAAGGCCAATATTTTGTGCGAAGTTAGCATTAAAGGCAGCTATTTCTTCACTTTCGACAAAAGTAATATTTGGACCATCAGTGCCTTTCTTACCGTAGTATCGGTCGCCAACTATGCCTTTACCAGCATCCACTTTGACGGCATCAATCCCTATCTGTGATTGTTTCGATTTTTTCGACACGAAAATTGCTTGAATCACCCTTTGTCTCCTAAGACATGTCTGTCACTGGTCGATTATGACATACACAATGATTAAAAACCTTCCCCAAAAGATCGGTTATTAAGAAGGTTACTCTTCTTGAATGAGGCTATGTGCTATAGATTTAATTGAGCCACTCCAATCCATCATAAGGTTTGACTTTTAATGAATCCAGACGCGAAGCAAGAGAACCAGAATGCAATTCTAATTTATGACCGTCTGGGTCTTCAATATACAAGGAATCGCCTTCGCTACTGTTTGATTGCCACTGTCTCACAGCCTTAAACGCCTCTTTTTGTTTAACACTAAGCATGACTGCTGAATCATAAGTAAACGCAAAATGTGTGTAATCCTGACTGGGTTTTGCTTTACCTAAAGATAAACAAAGCCAACAATTCCCGTAGGACAAATAAGCACCAGTATTCCAACACACCTCGCCTTGAAACCCTAACAGGTCACAATAAAACTCAATGGATACATCAAGATTAGACACACTCAAGGTCAGATGATTGAGCCCTTTATCTTGTTGTAACGCTGGCAATTGAATAGCCGAGCAATCATCGAGAGATGCCACCATGGCGTAAATTTTGGTGGCTTTTTCAAAGTGATTCAATTGCTGTTCTTCGATCCACCAGCGCGCAACGGTCATCAAGGTAATGGGATCATCGTTTTTATTCGCAAAAAACGCATAAAAAGACACCTGAACACCATCGCCTTTTTGTTTGATTTTCTCAGCACAAACCGAAAGAATCTTTTGTTTAATCTTAGTATTCACGTCTCTTAATCCCTTTTAGAAAGAAATCTTGCAAGTATCACGCATCAACATATATCGATTGAAAAATACACTATGCGACTAAAGTCTGACTTCTTATCTATCGACTGCCTGCTAAATTAACAGGGCGTATAAAAATAATTATAAGGAGATCTACCATGTCAGATCATAATATTAATGCAGAAAAATACTGGCAAGCAAACCTAAGGCTGATACTAGGCAGCTTGGTGGTTTGGGCGCTAGCCTCTTATGGCTGCGCTATCCTACTTCGTCCCATGCTCTCAGGCATTATGATCGGAGGTGCTGATTTAGGCTTCTGGTTCGCTCAGCAAGGTTCCATTCTTGTATTCATCGCTTTGACCTTCCACTACGCGTGGAAAATGAACAAGCTTGATGAAGAATTTGGCCTTCAGGAGTAAGTCGCATGGATCAGTTTACTATCAATTTACTTTTCGTCGGTGGTTCCTTTGCGCTTTACTTCGGTATTGCCTTCTGGGCTCGCGCTGGTTCAACAAAAGAATTCTATGTAGCCGGTGGTGGTGTTCATCCCGTACTAAACGGTATGGCAACAGCAGCAGACTGGATGTCAGCAGCGTCCTTCATTTCTATGGCGGGCTTGATCGCGGCTGGTGGTTACGCTAACTCAACCTATTTAATGGGTTGGACTGGTGGTTACGTATTGCTTGCTATGCTTCTAGCACCTTACTTACGTAAGTTCGGTAAATTTACCGTGCCAGATTTCATTGGTGATCGTTTCTACAGCAGCACCGCTCGTTTGGTTGCCGTGGCTTGTTTGATCATTGCTTCTGTTACTTACGTTATCGGTCAAATGACTGGTGCGGGTGTCGCTTTCTCTCGCTTCTTAGAAGTCGATAACAACACTGGCCTTATCATCGCTGCGATTGTTGTATTCTTCTATGCGGTATTAGGTGGTATGAAAGGTATCACTTACACTCAAGTTGCACAGTATGTTGTATTGATCATAGCCTACACTATCCCAGCTGTTTTCATCTCCTTACAGCTGACTGATACGTTTATTCCTGCTATCGGCCTTTTCTCTAACCATACAGAATCTGGTATACCATTGTTGCAAAAACTGGATGAAGTAGTGCGAGAACTGGGCTTCCAAGATTACACTGCGGACGTAGATAACAAACTAAACATGGTTCTGTTCACACTGTCATTGATGATAGGTACCGCAGGTCTACCACACGTTATCATTCGTTTCTTCACCGTTCCTAAAGTAGCTGACGCTCGTTGGTCTGCTGGTTGGGCACTAGTATTCATTGCTTTGTTATACCTAACAGCACCAGCTGTTGCGTCTATGGCTCGCTTGAATCTATTGACCACTATCTATCCTTCTGGCCCAACAGAAGCCCCTATCGAGTACGCAGAGCGTCCTGATTGGGTACAAACTTGGGAAACAACAGGTTTAATTAAGTTTGAAGATAAAAACGGTGACGGTCGAGTTCAATTCTACAACGATGTGCCTGCATTCCAAGAAGAAGCGACAGCACGTGGTTGGGAAGGCAATGAGCTTGTGGTTAACCGAGACATTCTTGTATTGGCAAACCCAGAAATTGCGAACCTTCCAGGTTGGGTAATTGGTTTGATCGCTGCAGGTGGTCTAGCAGCAGCCCTTTCAACGGCAGCTGGTTTGCTCTTAGCCATTTCGTCCGCGGTGAGTCATGACTTAATAAAAGGCTCCATAAATCCAGACATAAGCGATAAGGGGGAACTACTGGTTGCTAGGATATCGATGTTTGTCGCCATCATAGTCGCCACCTATCTCGGTATGAATCCACCCGGATTCGCCGCGCAGGTAGTAGCATTGGCATTCGGTATTGCCGCAGCCTCTATCTTCCCTGCTTTGATGATGGGTATATTCTCTAAACGAGTAAACAGCACTGGTGCGGTTGCAGGTATGCTAGCTGGCTTGATTGCTACCTTGGTTTATATCTTCCTATTCCTTGGCTGGTTCTTCATTCCAGGTACGGCGTCTTTTGCCAACACGCCAGATAATTGGTTGTTCGGTATTTCACCATTGTCATTTGGTGCTATTGGTGCGGTCATTAACTTTGTGGTTGCATTCACTGTGTCTTCAATGACACCTCCGCCACCAAAAGAAATTCAAGACCTTGTTGAAAGCGTTCGTTACCCTCAAGGTGCTGGCGGTGCAGTTGACCACTAAGGTTTAACAAAAGCACTCCCTATCAAGTGGGCCTCACTTCTTTGTGAGGCCCACTTTCCCTATAATAAGAATCCATACAAAATCAAAAAAGAGAGCACTTATGTTTTGGGAACTCATAGCTACTGTTTTTGCCGGTATTGGCGGCGCAGGTATTGCCCTTTTGTTAAGGAAGATAACCAAACAAACCGCTCCGAAATGGTTGGTTCCTGTGTTTGCAGGTGTTGCCATGCTTGGTTTTCAAATCCAAGGCGAATACGACTGGTACGATCACCAAACTAGCCTGTTACCAGAGGGTGTTGTCGTTGTAAAAACCGTTCAAGAAGAAGCCCCATGGCGTCCTTGGAGCTACGTATTTCCACAAACTCTTCGTTTTATTGCTGCTGACGTAGAGAACTCTGCAAAAAATAAAATTGATCCGAATCTTGTTCTCGTCGACCTATACTTTTTTGAACGTCGCCACATGGCGAAACGCGTTCCACAAATAGTCGATTGTGTTCAAGGTGCCAGAACCGACTTTACTCAATCATTTAGTGCGTCATCAAGCTCAAAAAGCCAATCCACTTCAACGTGGTATCCACTTGAAAGCGATGATTTATTACTAAAAGCGGTTTGCAGTGATCAAGCCTAAAAAAGTCTCTTTAACCTAAGTTTTCCTCATTAGCATAAAACACGATAACGTCTCATAATATCGATTTACCCAATAGCGAAAGTCGATATTATGAACATCACTCCAGCAGAACGCGACGCGGTTTACAAAACCATTTTTTCCCGCCGAGATGTGCGACGAGAATTCAAACCCGATCCTATTCCAAATGATGTTTTAGAACGCGTTTTACTGGCTGCGCACCATGCACCGAGTGTCGGTTTTATGCAGCCTTGGGACTTCATTCTTGTCTCTAAGCCAGAATCCAAAACACAAATTAAAAAGGGGTTTCTAAAAGCACACGCAGAAGCCGCCGAGCTATTTGAAGGCGAACGCAAAGAGCAATACAAGAGTTTCAAACTAGAAGGCATTGAAGAAGCACCATTGGGTATTTGCGTGACTTGTGATCGCAGCAGAACAGGGTCTGTCGTACTAGGACGCACAGCCAAGCCAGAAATGGATTTATTCAGCTCTGTGTGCGCGGTACAAAACCTATGGCTAGCCGCGAGAGCAGAAAACCTAGGTGTTGGCTGGGTCAGTATTGTTCATGACAAGGCGATACGCGACACGCTCAACATTCCTGAATCCATCGATATCATTGCCTATTTATGCGTGGGCTATGTCGAAGAATTTCATGATACACCCGATCTTGAAAGAGCAGGCTGGCTGCCAAGGCGAGACGTCAGCTCGGCCGTTCATTACGACTCTTGGCCAGATCCAAAGAGCGAATAAGACAAATTAAAAAATAGAGACAAGACAGATGGTTCGTCTGCCTTGTCGCTATAAAAATACGACTAAAAGAGCGCCCTATCTAAAGCCTCAATCAACTGATCCATTTCTTCGTCATTGGTATAATGCACAAATGACAAACGAACCACGCCCGTATTTGCATCCACTCCCATAGCCTCCAACAAACGCACTGCGTAAAAGTGCCCTGCGCCACAAATTATGCCCTGATCTACTAGCTTCTGCGCCAACTCCTGAGGCGTTTGCCCTTTAGGAATAATAGATACCGTTGCGGCTTTCTTGGCAGGATCGGCCGTTCCAAGTAAGGTCAATTTAGGATGTTGGTCAACAAAATTAAGCAACCTAGCCAATAAGACTTGCTCAGCATCATGCAACAAATCTCGCACACGCTGGGCTTTTTCAGTAATAGAATCCGTCGCATCAAAGTGATGATCGTGCAAAACATCAAAATAATCCAACACTCCGCGGCTCGCTGCCACTTGGGCATGATCAGGCCCAGCTGGCACAAACCATTTTTGACGATAAGCTTTGTTAAAATAATGCGCTTGATTACCCAATTCATCCGCCATAGCATCGCGAATAATCATGACACCAAGATGTGTTCCGTAGGCTTTATAAAGCGAGAACAAGTAAATGTCAGCGCCAAGTGAATCCACATCTGGCAAGCCATGACCCGCAAAGGACACACCATCCACCACAGTCGCAACACCCGCCGCCTTTGCTCGTGCGCAGATCTCGGCTACTGGATTAACTTCTGCCACAACATTTGAACAATGAGTAAAAGCCAAAAGCTTGGTTCGCTCAGTAAAAAGTGTTTCTAAATCCTTTATATCTAACGATCCTGTCTGCGCATCCA
The DNA here is from genome assembly GCF_024397855.1 of Marinomonas rhizomae. Taxonomy (NCBI): domain Bacteria; kingdom Pseudomonadati; phylum Pseudomonadota; class Gammaproteobacteria; order Oceanospirillales; family Oceanospirillaceae; genus Marinomonas; species Marinomonas rhizomae. The sequence goes on along the minus strand of NZ_CP073343.1, from coordinate 1,345,066 downwards.
CTCGCCACTCTTTAATCACGATGCCACGCGATTCCAGCGCACGCCAAACACCAATATTTGCTTCATGATCTTGATTGGTCACTATGATTTCATCTCCAACTTTTAGAAGCTTGCCGAAGGCTTGCGCCAAGACATAGGTATTCTGAGAAGTCGAAGGCCCAAGGTGCACTTCACTAGCCTTCACATTTAAATAAGACGCTAAACGTTCATGAGCTAAATCCATCTGAGCACCGGCTTTTTGTGCCGCAGGATGAAGATGATACGGCTGTAGTTTGGTTTCTCGATAATATTGGTCTAAATGGTCAATGACTGCCTGACAAGCATAAGACCCGCCTGCATTATCAAAAAAGGCCTGCCCCGCTAAAGAAGGTTCCTTAAACGCTGGGAATTGAGAACGTGCAAACGCCAAATCTAATTTAGGTGTCATAATTTTATCTCCATACCGAAAGCAATCTACAGCCTGTCATCAACAACAAACTAATCTAGTGAGGCCTTTGCACGAAGTAACGAGTACACCAGTCATGCAAGGTCTCATAGGAAAAGTATAGAGAATATGCCACACAAGTTGTTTGCTATTTAAAGGGAGAATAACTAACGTAATACAAGATTTTTGTTTAAATTGAGCACTTTATGAAAGAAATCACCCTAGACCGTACCGACTACAAAATAATCCAAGCATTAGAAAAAGACGGTCGCCTTAGTAACACTCAGTTAGCTGAGACAATTAACCTCTCACAATCACAGTGTTTAAGACGCTTACGCCAACTAGAAGAAATGGACATTATTAGTGGTTACCGAGCGCAGGTAAATTACCAAAAACTCGGCTATAGCGTGATGGCTTGGACATTAGTCACTGTCAGCAAAGACGCTCCCAATGCACGGGATAATGTGATGCGTTTTCTGCAACAACAAAGCGCTGCGATTAACGTTCATGGTGTTACTGGAGATGTCGATTTAATGGTAGAAATCTGTGCTAAAGACATGGTGCAATTCACCGATTTAGTGGTCAAGCAACTTTATGCCCATGCCGACGTTGTAAGCACCAAATCCTATATACGTTTAGACACAGCAAAGCAAAATGGTAGCCCTCTTGATAAGACATAAAAGTCTTTTAAAAATCTCAACTTAAGACGTTTATTGTCCGATTGATTAGTTTTTTTCAGGTATTAGTGTATTTTTTATCGTTTGTCTTATTTCCCCATAGTTTCTACTATATAAGCATCAAAACGGAATAAGTTTTGACGCTTTTTGAAACAACCATGAACGAGGAATACATCATGAAAAACACTAAATCTGTTGCCGAATTACTAGAAACTGTAAATACTTCTTTTCTTACTGATGCTGAAAAATACGAAGCAATTGCTCGTGCTGAACGTGCTGAATACATCGTTGCGGGTATCTCTTCTGCTGTTCAAGCCGTTAAAAATGTAGCAATCAAATTGAAATCAGCGTTCGTATCTTCTTCTGCACAACACGCTTAATCGTTAAACACACTTAAAAGTTATTGGGTAAGCGTCTGTTCCCAAAACAGATATTTTGGCTTACTCCAACAGGCTTGTAAGGAAATGGCGCTAGAATAAAAACATAAAGCGCTTCCTGTTCCTACCTACGAAATCTATTTGAATCGCCTAAATTTCATTCGTAATTATTTTCACCACTTTGTTTTTACAAAAACGTTCTACATGAATTTTCTAACTTCATTTTTTAGCAGTAAAAACAATTCAATAAAACCAACAGATACAAGATAAACTAATCTGATATCAAATCGCTAATTAACCCAATCCATTCTTCAAACTGGACGTCTAACCGTCTTTTCTGATCTTGAGAAAGGGTCAGGTTTAGTTCCGCCAGCATTTGAGCATACAAGCGTGCATTGTGGTCTAAATCCTGTTGGTATTGAGCAATTTTATATTGATCTGGATTACTGATAAGAAGAGTAAGTCGCTGCGTAAAATCAGACCTATTCCGATTGGCAAAAATGTCTCTTACCGTATTTTGAAGGGTCGTTTGATAGACCGTCCGTTCAGTAGAGGTTGGAATAAGCTGTCGTGCGTACTTTTTAATGATATTGAGCTGCTGTCGATCTAACTTACCAAGATTATCTTCCACCGATTCGGTTAGTCGCTCTTCTCTGCGACTTAGTCGTTCCTCTTCGGTTCGTTCATCAAAGTCGACCTGCTTTTCTAGCCTCTTTTTCTTCCAAGTAGACAAAATTCCAGCGATTTGATCTTGAGAAAGTTGTTGAGCAATACTGGCCACCTCAGGGGCAATTTTGGCTCGAAAACGATGAAGATGCTGTCTTGCTTCATCAAATTCATTCAACCATTGGTCTTGATTGAGAGGCCCAATATCTAATTTTATTTTTAGATTCTGGAGTTGTGCCTGATACTTTTTAAGTTCAGTAGAGCGATGCCAGCTTTGCCATGAGGCGATCTGGTCATCCAACACGGCTTTTTGATCAGACGACAAATCAACATAGTCACCCACATACCAATAAAGTAACCAATCAATATTGTTGTACACAAAGGATGACGAGCAGGCGCTCAAAAGAAAGCTGAACAATAACACTAAGGGAAATTTGGCCTTCTGCATACATGATCCCTTAACCTATTCAGTTTTGTTTTATATTTACTGCTTACGGGCTTGTGAATGAAATGGATCACTCTATAAAAGATAGACTATGGACTATCAGATGACACTTTTTTTATCATGTTCATGATGCGACTTTCTAGGCATAATATCGAACAAATACAATTGAATAGATGTGAATAGGAAAAAGAAATGACCACTTGGCACTGTCAAACTTTTAACGAGCTATCCACGCAGACGCTGTATGACCTACTCAAGCTGCGTAGTGACGTATTCGTGGTGGAGCAAAACTGTATTTTTCCTGATATGGATGATCTGGATAAGCTCCCCAAAACTCGCCACTTGTTTGCCCTACGAGACGATAAAATAGTCGCCTACGCTCGATTACTTGCCGAAGGCGTCTCTTATTCAGGTTATAGCAGTATTGGTCGAGTAGTTGTCGCGCAAGAAAGCCGCAAAGATAAGTTAGGTCACGTGCTAATGACGAATGCGATTAAAGAAATCCTTAACCTTTGGCCAGACAGTCCGATTAAAATTGGCGCACAATCTCATCTTGAACGCTTTTATCTATCCCACGGTTTTATCACAGTATCCGAACCTTACATGGAAGATGGCATAGAGCATTATCATATGATTAGAGAGGCGGAAATAAACCTTTAATCCGTGCTTTCAGCTCTGGCAAGACTTCAATTTCAAACCAAGGGTTTTGCTTGAGCCAGCGATTGTTCCTAGGACTTGGGTGAGGCAATACTAATTTGCCTTGCTCTAACCAATATTGCCATTGTTTAACTTGCTTCGTGACATTATCAGACTGACCTAAATGATAGGCTTGCGCATAAGCACCCAAGACAATCGTTAATTCAATATTCTTCAGCTGATTAAGCACAACTTCTCGCCATTTTATCGAGCATTCAGGGCGTGGCGGTAAATCGCCTGATTTCTTTCCTACTGACGATCCACTCTTATGAACACTGTTGCCGGGAAAGCAAAAACCCATTGGAACAATAGCGACTTTCTGCTCATCGTAAAATTCATCAACAGATAAGCCGAGCCATTCACGTAATCGTTCGCCACTGAGATCATCAAATGGCCGACCAATATCATGCGTCTTTTGCCCGGGCGCTTGCCCAGCAATTAATAATTTAGCGTTTGGGTGAATTTGCAGAATCGGTTTTGGAGGATAAGGCAGAACCTCAGCGCAATGTTGACAAGCAAGAACCGCTTCTTTTAGTACAAGAAATGCATCATGCGACATAGAAATTACCTCATAAAAAAAGGGCACTGCTCGTTCGCAGTGCCCTTCTGCTTGAGAGACTATTACATGTTGTTTAAGTAAGCCTCGATAAACTGACCTTGGTTTGGTGCTTTAGGTGCAGTTTTAAAATTCAACACTTGGTCATTAATTCGTAGTTTAAGCTCATCGGTAAAGTCACAACGAATGGCTTTAAATTCTTTCGCCGTTTCTTTAAAAGCAGGTTTTGTCGCACATTGATCCGCAATTTTTGATGACACTTGCGCGCAATAAGCCGCGATTGCATAAGAGCCTAAGTCATTATCAGAAATGGTAGTCCAATCCACCTTGGTCGGAATGTCGGTACCGCACTGCTTAGCCACATTGTCATCGGCTTCTTGTATCTTAGTTTTTTGATACGCTAGATGTTTCTCACGATTAAACATGGCTAATTTTTCTTGTATGCCTTGCTTTGATTGCTGGTCATAAAGTGCAGAGATCACCTGAACCGTATCGGCTTGCGCTTCATCTTTTTTGCCAAGATAAATGCCATCTTTAGCATCAGGTAAATGCAAGGTATAAGAACAACAGCCATAGTTATTGGCGATATAAATCAATGACCTTTTTGAGCCATCATAAGTGTATTTTAATCTCTGATCATCGCCCTGCTTATTTACTTCGGTTAGAAATACCACGCCATCAATTTCATGGTTCACGCCCGTTACTTTCACTAAAGCCTGCTGGTTGTCAGTCGTAGGAGCAATGACAACATTTACGCCATCGCCAGAAGTTAGCTCCATTGGATATTTTGCCAAGTCCAACGCAAAAACAGAATGGCTTAAAAGCAGCAAAAACACAGATAACGTCTTTTTCATTTTAAATCCCTTTTAGAATACAGAGCATAAACAAGCAGCAAAATTGCCACCCTATAAGTTTGGGCGATATTTAAACACTAATCATTCTGCCTTTCTAGAGACGTAATCAAGTCGGAATGTCGTAGAGGTTATTTTGAAATTATTCAATGCACAAAAAAGCGGCTTCTGACACTTAAGTCAGAAACCGCTTTTTTTTGAGAAAAGTACTAAGTGCTATTAGTGCTTAGTGTTCGTGACCACCAGCGCCGTGAACATGCCCATGCTCTAGTTCTTCAGCCAAGGCTTCACGAACTTCAATGATTTCAACATCAAAATTCAATGTTTTACCAGCCAAAGGATGGTTACCATCAAGCATAACGCCATCTTCTTCTACTGCGATAACCGTTACTGGCTGTTGACCGCCTGGTGTTTGTGCCATGAACTGCATGCCAACTTGAATTTCATCAACGCCTTGGAAGTTTTCACTAGGTACTTTTTGAATAAGTTCTTCGTGAACCGCACCGTAGCCATCTTCAGGAGTAACAGACACAGCAAGCTTATCGCCAGCCGCTTTGCCTTGAAGTGCTTTGTCTAGACCATCAATGATGTTTTGAGCACCACTTAGAAACACTAATGGCTCTTGACCAACAGAGGAGTCTAGTTCTTGACCTTGTTCGTCAGTCAATGTGTAGTGCATGCTAACAACGGCGTTTTCTGTGATTTGCATTGTATTCTCCTAATGAACATATAATAAATAATGGGGGAACGAGCGCTTGATACAAGCAAACCTTACATTTCAACAATAAGCGTTACACCGCCACAACACGAACCCAAACAATAGTTTGTGGCATTATGATAACGTTCCATAAGCTCAATAACTACCGTATAACCCTAGAAGTTTGGTGCGTTCGACGATTTTTAAAGGGATGTTTGACAAAAAATTTAAAAAAAATGCAAAAAAAGCCAAGCTGATCAAATTTGAAACACGATTTAATCAACAAGCTCCCCTTGAAATTGAAAGACAGATTGAGTTTTAGCAACGGAAAAACCGAGCGCGGTATAAAACTTTTTCGCGCCATCACGAGTATCATTGGTACGCACTCGTAAAACGATCTTCTCATTTAAAGCCCACTCTTTTGCTTTTTCGACCAAAGCGCGCCCTGCACCCTTTAACCGCACCTGATCCGATACAGACAAACCAAGAATTTCAATAAAGTCTGCTGAAGCGGCTAGAAAAGCATGCTGAGCATGTAACCAACCGATCAATTGACCATTGAATTCGGCCACCCAAACTTTGTCATTGCTAGATAAAAGTAGTCGCTCAAGACGCTTTATTGCACGTTCTTCTGATACCGTATTTTGATAACCTAATGCTGAAGCGACATCAGCAATGGCTTTAGCATCATTTGATATGGCTAATCGAATTTCCATTGTTTCTCTCAACTCCATTGTCGTTACCCATTTTCTTCAAAACACTATTCACTAGGCGGTATGAACTGAGAGATATCAAGTTCATACGATTTCCCTAACCAGCTAACACCTTGAGTATGATCAACATATTCATTGCCTGTTAGTGGGTGAACAAATACATCCAATGACTGACGATGTAACATCAACCACGGAATGACCTTACCAAAGCTTTCCGCTGCGAATGAAAGCTGACAACTCCAAACTGGGTGCGGCCCTACTAGCTTTTGATGAAAACGTCCAACACGAATGTCGAACAGCTCACTAGCTTGTTCAGCCACTTTTTTGGCCAATTCAACGCCCGCGTCATCGCAGTAATAAAGATGCGCATGAAACGCTTTAATATCTTGATCTAATGGTTGTTGCTTCATGGTACCGTCCAATGCTTATAAGTAATCAATTCAATGCAATAAGTTTAGCACCTGCCCCCCCTCAGCTTGGCTATCGCATCGAGAAAACTGCATTTCAGGATAAGAAATAATCACCACTTTGTCTAAAGACATGATTTACACGACCTTAGTCGTAGAGGATTGTTTTATTGGCTGTGTTACATTTATATAAAAATAAGACTTCATGTCTTAGACAAACAATAATGACGTATCAGCCTATGTTCAGGTAATTTATTAAATGACTGTTTTCTGGATTCTGTTAGCCATTCTTTATGTTCTTGGTCTGTTCTGGATTGCTATCTGGGGGGATAAAGAAAGCCCTACCGCGAAAAAGCTGACTCGACATCCGCTGGTCTACAGTTTGTCATTGGCTATTTACTGCACCGCTTGGACGTTTTACGGTTCGATTGGTGAGGCTTCTCGTTCTGGCTGGAGCTACTTCCCTATTTTGCTTGGTCCTATTTTGCTCTACCTGTTTGCCTTTCCCATATTAAGAAAGATGATTACAGTCAGTCGTAAGCAAAATATCACCTCCATTGCTGATTTTATTTCTTCCCGATACGGCAAACGTCCGATGACCGCACCCTTGGTCATACTCATTAGCATGCTCGCGGTGATCCCTTATATCGCCCTACAGCTTAAAGCGATTGGCTCAAATTTCGCACTTTTTGTTAATCAGGATGAATCTTCTACCAGCCTTGTTGTATTCGTGGCGACCATTCTCATGGGTGTTTTTGCCATGTTATTCGGTACCCGAAAAGTCGAAGTCACTGAATACCGTTCCGGTATGATGCTGGCCATCGGAGCGGAATCCTTGTTTAAACTGATCGCTATTGTGGCTGTTGGTATCGTTGCGGTTCTCATGACTCATGAGTTTGATATAAGCAAGCTCAGCGAGAATGTCGATTTTACGGTATGGAATCCTGAACAGTTTTTATCCTTCACATTTATCATGCAAACCTTCATGTCAGCGGCAGCGGTGATTTGCTTACCCCGCCAGTTCCATGTCACCGTGGTTGACCATCAAGACAATCGACAATCTAATATGGCGCGGTGGTTATTCCCTTTATACTTACTGATCTTTGCCGTCATTATTCCACCAATAGCCATCGCAGGTCAGAGCCTTTTCTCGGCAGACATCAATCCCGATACCTATGTCATTCAGTTCGCCTTGGTATCTGACAACCTTCCACTGCAAATGCTAATTTTCCTAGGCGGAATGTCAGCAACTACCGCCATGATTATTATCGCCACCTTCGCCCTGAGCATTATGATCAGCAATGATGTCATCTTACCGCTGATGTTGGCGCGTGCCAGTGCCCAACAGCAAGCCCTGCCCTTGTATCGACGTCGAATATTAATGATTCGTCGCTTTGCTATGCTAGGAATATTGCTGCTATCGTTTTTGTATTATCAAAAAATGGCTAATGCTGAATCATTAGCAAACACAGGAATATTGGCTTTCTCTCTGGTGCTACAGCTTATGCCCGCGGTGCTTGGCGGTCTGTATTGGAAACGTGCCCATGCTCATGGAGTCTATACCGGCTTAACCTTTGGCTTCTTGTGCTGGGTATTATTGATGATGCTACCACTCACAGGCAATGTGGATTGGAACTTAGAAAATGCTCAATCTCGTTCAGAACTGATTAGCTATGGCGCGTTCATCAGTTTATTGGCCAACATTTTTGGTTATGTAGCGGGGTCTTTATTATCGACAGAACGTTTAATTGACAGAATTCAAGCCACCGCGTTTGTCAGCCCGACAACAGAGCTAGAAAAAGGCTTTTTCAAACCCAAAAGCAAAGCCACGAACAGTGATTTTTTTGTCTTACTGGAAACCTTTTTAGGCAAGCAAAAGAGCCAGCAAGTCCTATCGAGTTTTGAACAGGATTACAGTCAAACCATTCCACCGAACGCGTCACCAAATCGTCTGTTTGTCGATTACTGCGAACGAATTCTAGGTGGCGTACTAGGCGGCTCTTCAGCACGTACTATCATCAATTCCATCTTGGTTGATAAACAAATCAAGGTAGAGGAAATGGTGACCTATTTAGATGAAACCACCCAAGCTATCCAATTCAGCCAAAATTTATTGTTCGTTTCTATGGATAATTTAGATCAAGGCATCAGCGTAGTCGATAAAGACCTTCGAATCGTTGCGTGGAACAAAACCTACCTTGCACTTTACCCTTATCCAGAAGGAATGTTGACTGTTGGACTGCCAGTGGAAGAGCTCATCCGCTTTAACGCTGAGCGCGGTGAATGTGGCGTAGGTGACATAGAAGAACTGGTTAATAAACGTTTAGAGCACCTTAAAAAAGGCAGCACGCACAGATTCTTACGTCGTCGAGCCAGTGGACGAGTCATCGAAATGGTCGGCAACCCGCTGCCTGATGGCGGCTTTGTCACCAGCTTCACTGACGTCACCGAACACATAGAAAGCCAGCAGGCCTTAAAAGAAGCCAACATAGACTTAGAAAAACGTGTCGAAGCTCGTACCGTTGAAGTACAAGGCGTTAACCATGAACTGATGCAAGAGATAGAGCGTCGTAATCTGGCTGAAAAAGCCCTGATCAGTGCCAAAGCCGAAGCCGAGCAAGCGAACGCCTCTAAGACAGAGTTCCTTGCCCTAGCCAGCCACGATATTTTGCAGCCACTGAACGCCGCTAAGCTGTATATGGGGATATTGCAATCCACAGAGCTGCCAGACAACACCAACCAAGTCATTGAACAATTATCCGACTCGCTGGAATCGACCGAAGCGCTAATCTCCACCTTACTTGAAATTGCTCGCCTCGACCAAGGTGCCATTCAGCCCAAATTGGTGGACTGTAACCTGCAAGATATTCTCGCTCCGATAGTGGCAGAATTTGGCGTTATCGCAGACAGTAAAAACATTCGTTTAACCACACACTTACGGCCTTTTAGAGTCCACACGGACCCTATCTACTTACGCCGAATCATTCAAAACTTTGTCTCTAATGCAGTGAAGTACACACAAAAAGGGCGAGTATTGCTCAGTGTTAGACCACGTTCTGGTGTGGTGTATTTACAAGTTTGGGATACTGGTGTTGGCATACCTGCCACTGAACAAAAGAAAATATTTAATGACTTCTATCGCTGGGAAAATAACCAAGAGCCAGGCATGGGACTGGGGCTAGGATTGGTTCGTCGTATGCAAAAACAGCTAGGTTTAGGCACAGAAATACACTCAACTCCCGGTAAAGGCAGCTGCTTTAGCATTGGTATTCCTTTGGCTCAAAGTAATCACGTCATTGATTTACCGCCCTCTCAAGCCACGACAACACTGCAAGAAAAACGCGCGCATTGCTATGTTTGGTGTATTGACGATGAAAAGAATAATCTCACTGCCATGAATACACTATTAACTCATTGGCAATGTGACTGTCGAACCTTCAACCGATTTAATGACGCCTTAGATGCAGAAGGAGAAGCGGAGTTACTCTTAGTGGATTATCACCTTGATGATAATCAAGATGGCTTATCTTTAATTAAAACGCTGCGAGCTCGTGCAGGAAAAACGATTCCTGCCGTCTTGATCACCGCCCTACGCGACCCTAAATTGGTTGAGCAATGCAAACAGCAAAACATTACCTACATGGCAAAACCAGCAAAGCCCGCAAAATTACGGGCTTTGGTTCAACACATTCATCAATTAAGAGAAGATGCGAAGTAACAGAGATTAGAGATTAATTCGTTGTAGGCAGACTTAAACCACAACCTGCGAGAATAATACCACTCACCGTATCACCGATGCGCTGTAAGTCCTCTTCTTTCAAAGATTCAATACCGCTTAAAGCCAGCACTTGCGCTTCAAAATCCGCGTAGTGCTGAGTAGTTGCCCAAATCATGTAGATGACACTAGAAGGGTCACATTGACGCATTTTCCCAGCATCCATCCAGGATTGCAGCAAGGCAACACGAGATTTAAACCATGGCTGCAACTCTTCTTTTAGATAATCACCAATGTGCAGCGCTCCGCCGATCACTTCCATGGCGAATAATCGTGACGCTACGCCTTTCTCAAAGCTTTGCTTAAGTTTGAAACGAATAAAACTATCCAACACAACAGCGGGATCATCGTCACTAGTCGCTTTGTCAAACAAGTCATTCCAGCCCATTAACGTTTGATCAAGCACCAGTTTGTACAAGTTCGCTTTGGATTGAAAATAATAAATAATATTTGGTTTAGGCAAGCCAGCTCGCTCAGCAATATGCTGAAGGCTAGCGCCATTATAGCCTTTTAAACCGAATTCAATTTCGGCGGCTTCTAAAATTTTAACAAAGACTTCTTCGCGGTGATTTTGACGTTTGCTCATGGGGGAGTTGAGTCCTTATTTGTATTTTTGCGAACAGTACTGAAGCAAGCCCCCCTCCCAACGTCCCTTGGCAGAAGGAGCAGCAAGCTAGTTTTATTCCCGCCCCTTGTGTCTTTTAAGGTTAGGGTGGGATTATTTTTCTTTTAAGCCAGTAAATCCGTTAACTCTTGTGCTGTCGACAACTTACCTTCGTCTTCAATATTCGGGAAAACAGCAACCGTAATATTGTCAGCTATCAGACTTGGTAGCCATTCGTTTTTAAAGGTATCAAGAGACACTGACACTGGCTCGCAGTCGTCCCAATCTTCAATCGCCCACTGGCTAGCAAATTCTGCATCTGGCCAAACCATCACGCAATCGCCATCGTCCGTTTCGACCATGACAAAACCTTCTTCGTTACTTAAGCTCCACACTTGCTCTGTGGCCTTTGCTTGCTCAACAAAATACGCTAAACGTTCGTTGTCAGGCGCAACTAACAGTTGAACGCGTTCTTCCATCGATAATTCTTTCATTTTCAATCTCTCTTAAAACTCTGTTTAAAAGTAAAGCACTTCGTCTGCGGTTAATTCACGAAACTCACCGGCCGATATGTCCGCATCCAGTGACAAAGGACCAATTTGATCGCGATGAAGTTCTTCCACTTTGTTGCCTACGGCTGCCAGCATGCGTTTTACCTGATGGTATTTACCTTCTTGAATCGTCAGGTAAATATCACAATCGCTAATACGCTCAGCAACGGCTGGTAATGTTGGCTGTGATTCGCCATGCAACATCACGCCGGCTTCCAACAGCTTCAAATCTTCATCGCTGATTGGATCTGCTAGCATCATACGATAGCGTTTGTTACAAGCATTACGTGGTGAAGTAATTCGGTGTAACCATTGGCCATCAGTCGTTAGCAACAGCAAACCGGTTGTATCTTTGTCTAGACGACCAACAATTTTCAACTCTTGCCCTAAATGAGAAGGCAAAAGATCCAATACCGTTGGATGATCTGGATCTTGGGTCGCACACACATAACCTGCTGGTTTGTGTAGTAAATAGTACCCCTCAGATGGCCATGCCAAAAGGGTATCATCTAGACAAATCTGATCCCCTTCTTGTACGGTGTAATTGGCTTTTTTAACTACTTCACCGTTTACAGTAACACGGCCTTTTGATGCTGCAATTTTTGCAGCTTTACGTGCCAACTCGGTCACGTGGGATAAATAAAAATCAAGTCTCAAGGGGATCGCCTATGGCTTTGTAAATTAAATTTAAGAGAATACTTCATGGGTGGTTTCAATTTCTTTGTAGAAGAACGTCGCGTTATGCAGCATACCGTTTGCGCTACGAGTGTAACCAGGCACCTCACCAAACGGAATATAGCCCATATTAACATACATGTCGTGAGCAATATCATCGCTTCTGACTTCAAGTATGAGCAGCTGTCGCTGCATGGATGCCGCCACGCGTTCAACACCTTGCATCAGCTTACCACCCAAGCCATGCTCTCTCGCTTGCGTATGCACCATGAGTTTTTCCACATCACAACGATGCAATGCATTGGCTTTTGGTGACATGGCAATTTGCACACTACCAACGACTTTATCGTCTTCACGGACTAATAAAACTTGGCGGGCATTAGCCTGCAAATCATCATTAATAAACAACCAATAAGCTTTCGCTTCAGACTCACTCATTGGCGGTAAAAAACCAATAGGCGCACCTGAATCAACAGCATCACATAATAACTCAACAAGATCATCTAAGTAGGGATTAAGGTTGTCTACTTTAAGTAATTCCAAACTCTTTTCCTCAGTCTTTTGATTGTCGTAATAATACCTGAGCCGGACTCGGTTAGGAAACGCCAACACGGTTTAAGCGAATGGAAGCCATAAAAAAGGCGACCGAAGCCGCCTTTCCCAAACATCTTCTGTGTAATTTAAACATTACCCATATAGCGGCCTGGCTTATGGTTGACGGCGATGATCATATTTAATGCAACCGCACCAACAACCGAGATAAGAATTAGCGTGTAATCAACAACAAATACTGACAGTAGTACAATCATGCAATCAACTGCCATCTGGAATTTCCCCATGGAAATACCGTATTTTTCAGCCAAATAGCGTGCCAAAATATTTAGCCCGCCCAGGCTCGCGTTATGTCGAAATAGCATTAAAAATCCCACGCCCATCAAAAAACCACCAGCTATACTGGCGTACAGCGGATTAACTTCATTGAAGTTGACTAACATCGGAGTCACATCAGCAAAAACAGACAAGCAAAATACAGAAAGAAAAGTCTTAATAGTGAATTCCCAACCAAAGTGCATAATCGCTAAAGCGTAAAATGGCAGGTTGATTAAGAAAAATGCCTGACCAAAAGTCAAAGGCGTCGCATACTTCATTAGAAAAGCCAATCCAGCAGAGCCTCCGGTTAACAGACCAGCATGAGTATAAAGATTCACACCCAATGCGATGATCATGGTACCAAGAATGACAGCTTGAATATCTTCAAGGCGGGTATGTTTTTTCACTTGTGGTATTTCTGCAGTCGACATGAATTTCTCTTTAGCTAAATCAATTGTAGGTAGTAATGGAAGAAGATTTTAGAGAAAATTCAGCCTAATACCAACATCAGGACCGAAAGCAATTTTTGGTTTATTTGATAAAGTGTCTAGTTTTATGTACACCCGTTAAGCGGCGCAAATCCGATGCATAACCTTGCCCACAACACGTCTTGGTGACACCCAACCAATTCTTTCGGATTGAAGGGCTTTATTACTTTCCCCACCTAGCCACAACTGACCATCTGGAGCGATATGCAATACTTTTTTGATGATAAGACCGTATAACGCATGATCAACAACAATAAGATGGCCAACTTTAAGCTTCTTATGCCAACGACTGGTAAAAACAAAATCGCCGTCATGTAAGCTTGGGGCCATACTCTCGCCCTTTACCTTAATTAAATGAAGCATAATCACTCCTTTATTTAACTATTACCAATAACGATTACCCAATGGACGCTTTAGCGTTTTTACTGGCTTATCAGGTTCTTTAGAAGTAACAACACATAAAGCTTGTGCCGTTTTAAAACCGATCACCTTATCTAATATTGTCATAAAATTATGCATCATGGCTGACCCTCTCTCGCTCCAGTTGTTTACGACGACGTAGTAACCGCTTGTAAACAAATCCACCGACAACAATACCGCTCACCGCCAACACGGCTAAAACGTGGATTAAGTCACTCGCCCAGTAGGTATGATTCTGTCCAGAATACGCCTGAAAAATTTGGCTAATAAGAAGCAAAACGCCAGATAGCATAGCTGCAATAGCCAGTTTCATATCATTACCCCCTCCTTCATAAACGGAGATTAATGCCGAACCATGTTTACTGGCATGGACACGGCGTTAGACAGTGAGTGCATCAAAGCTCGACTTTGCGCAGATACTTCCTTGCTGTAACTCTGCGCGAACAATTCCCACTCAAAACGAATATGTGTCGCGGTTCGTGTGATAAGCGAACGCTGATCTTCATCCATATCAGCTCTATTAAGAATGGTTTGGAGAAAATTGACCGCACACTCAAATTGAGTATTAGCGGAAATAAAGTCACCTAAGGCGGTATAAGATTCAGCAATATTCAAAAAGCTTACCGCCGCGGCCGCAACGGCTGATTCGGCATCCAGATAGAAATCTTCATCGAATGAACGCTCTGCCTCCATTAATGCCTGTCGGTTCAAATCAACAGCATCTGTAAAAGCATGATTTGAATAAGCTCGGTTTGCCTGTCTAGTTAAACGCTCCCAGTCCTGCATTGTCTTCTCCACGATTTGTTATGACACATAATAAATTTAATGAGAATCATTATCGTAAAAGAATTAAAATAAATCCAGTCATATTGAGAATTAATCTCATTTAATTCTTAGAGTTCATACCTGAAGGGCAAAATACAGTTTTGAAGGGAACAGAAAGAAAAAAGAAGCTCGCAAGGCGAGCTACCATTCAATGCCCACTTGGGCTTTAACACCATTCGCAAAAGCATGGCGCTCATTGCCAATTTTACTATGTGTATCAACGCTATCTAACAAAACTCGTGGTGCAGTTCGACCTGTCATCATCACATTTTGGTGAGCAGGACGAGCAGCCAACGCAGCGATCAAATCGTCTTCATTTAAATAACCATATTTGTACATATAAGTAATTTCGTCCAACAAAACAAAATGCACACTCGAATCAGACAATACACCCTTTGCCAAAGCCCAAGCCTGCTCTGCGGCTTCTTTCTCTAGTTCTGGATTGCGTGTTTCCCACGTAAAACCATGTCCCATCACATGAAAATCAACCAATGGATGAGAACCAAAGAACAATTGCTCGCCCGTCGCCTTACGTCCTTTTATAAACTGAATCACTGCACTTTTCTGCCCATGCCCTAAAGCACGTGCCATAGTACCAAAGGCGCTAGAGCTTTTACCTTTGCCATTACCTGTTAACAAAATAGTTACGCCACGCTCTTCCGTCGCAGCAGCAATGCGCTGATCCACAACCGCCTTCTTTTTCAACAAACGCGCTTCATTCTTTTGCGCTTGTTCTGCTTTTTGCTCATTACTTTCTTGTGCTGGGGAAAGGTCTTTCATAATGTATCTCTTTTAAAACTATTTTTTGTACAACAGCCAACTCGGGTAATACAAATCTTTATGTATCGCAAACACCCTTAGTATAAAGACTAAAGCCACAGCGTAAATCGAGTTAAAATCATGTGTCGGAACGTTTTTTTCAAGTAGCACCAACAATAAAGCCCCTAAAAAAGCTGGTGTAGCATAAAACTCTCGTCCTAACACTAATGGCGGGCGGTGACTCAAAATATCACGAATAATGCCGCCAGCCACACCCGTAATAATTCCCATGGTGATAGCGATGGTTGGCGGAAACCCTAGGTTCAACACTTTATCTGTCGCCACAACGGTAAAAAGCGCCAAACCAAATGAGTCCGCATAATGGAAAACCGTTTGTCTATCTTCAATAAATCGCACAGTAAAAAACGCCAAGGCAGAAGACAAAAACGCCACCCATAAATAAGAGGTATCTTCTACCCAATAAACCGTTTCGACCGATAACACCGTATCTCGAATTGTACCGCCGCCTAAAGACGTTACCATACCAAGAAACACGACACTAAACAGATCCATGTCTTTTTTACCGGATGAAATAACCCCTGTTACTGCAAACGCAGCAATACCAAACATCCCCAAAAAATATAGCAACATTTTCTATTGATTCTCAATCGAACTTAAGACGATCTGGCGAATACCAAACCCAACATTAAAGGCACACACTACTGGCTGGATACCCAATCACCCGCACCTAAACGCTTTAACATGACAAAGTCACCCTGCACGGAAAACTCAGTCAAACTACTAAAGCCCACATCAATTCGATGACATTGATCCAAGGGCCATTGGCAAAGCATGCTAACAAACACTTTAATAACACCGGAATGAGCAACTAACACACAGTTATCCATAGGGAAATCTTTTACGGCTAGCCACCATTGCCATACACGGTCAGCTACCACTTGCAGTGATTCACCGTTATAAGGCGCAGAATGCACAATATCGTTAGCCCAAAGGTCTATTTCTTGTTTAGGAATATCTTGCCAACACAAACCTTCCCAATCACCAAAATCCAGCTCTTTTAACGCGTCCGTAACTTGCGACTTACCATCCGAAATATGTTCAGCTAATTTCGCCGCACGACTTAAGGGACTGTGAAAACAGACGTTTGACTCTTGATCAAATTCAATCGACAGAGCTTTCTTTAATGCCTCAGCACCCTCTTCCCACCCATCGGCAAGTGGCACATCCATGTCACCGTAACATAAACCTGTCTTAACCTCTGGTCTTGGGTGTCGAATCAAATACAGCTTCATGAATAAGACACCAACAAACACACAACAACAAAAACCTCACCTATTTGCTCACTAGCTCCCAATGCATCGCCATTAAAACCATCAATTTTTTTACGCAAATAAAGGCGGATCAAAAAAACCAAAACAGCCGACAAGACAAGGGTAAGAATCAAATAAAACAAGTTGAAGGCCAGAATGCCAATCAAAAAACAAGGCAACAAAGCCACCAGCCACTGACTAAAAGTTAATTTAGCAATCATGCTTGATGCTTTACTCTGCCCCATAGACACATAATCAAGAGTATTCATGAGTACAATAGGTATAAATCGAGCGATTACATGTACTACACACCAACCACTTAGCGTATAAAGAAAGCCCAAAAATGAGTCGGGAATAGCCTGTAACAGCTCACTCAAAAGCAGCCACTTTAATGTCAAAGAAAACCAAATAGACAAAGCGGCATAACTGCCAATACGCGAATCTTTCATGATCGACAAACGTTGCTCTTTGTCCCAGCCGCCCACCAAACCATCACAGCAGTCCATCAGACCATCTTCATGGAACCCGCCCGTTAATAACACCGCGGTTAATAACATAAGCAGCGCCTGCAAAGACGTCGACCAATCAAACCATAATGGCCAAGCACTCAGTAACCCAACCAGCAAACCAATCCATGGTAAAAAGCACACCGCTGGGATGTGCTCTATATCATCACTCCAATCCACTTTGAGAGGGATTCGAGTGTAGGTGACAAGACTGCGTTTAAAACCTTGCCAATATAGACCAACAATTACGCCTTTCATAATGGGTTATTTATACCTAATTTTCGTACAACTAAGGTTATTTAGAATCCGTCACGCCAGCGCTTTCAAAGCTCGCCATCTTATTCAAAAACACACAAGCACTGTTGATTAATGGGTAAGCCAAAATAGCACCCGAGCCCTCGCCCAAACGCAAGTCCAAAGACAAAATAGGCTCAGCATTCAAATGATCAAGTAGTAACTTGTGGGCTTTTTCATTCGATTGATGGGCAAAAATCGCATACTCGCGTACATCTGCCGCGACCTTCTGCGCAAACAACAAAGCCATCGAACAGATAAAGCCATCAACCACAAAGGCTGTTTGTCGCTGAGCCGATTGCAACATTGCACCCGCCATGGCCAAAATCTCAAAACCGCCGACTTGTTCTGCAAGCGTTTGAGCGCTCCAGTCAGACATCATTTGGCCAGTTTCTTGTTCCGCACGCTTCAATGATTGCTCAATAACCTGCGCTTTATGGGAAACCCCAGCATGATCCAATCCCGTACCGCGTCCAGCACTGTCTGCCGCATTCACACCAATTAACGCTGTCATCATGCAAGAGGACACACAAGTATTGCCAATGCCCATTTCACCGAACATCAACAAATTCACACCGTCATCAATAGCAAGGTTTGCCTCATCGACACCGGCTTGAATTGCTTGTGCTAACTCGTTCGTTGTCATCGCCGCTTGCTGACTAAAATCTTTAGACGCAAACGCCACTTTGCGATTGCCTAATAGCGGATGCGCTTCTAGCTCTGCGTTGACGCCCACATCCACAATGCGCAGTGGCACTTTATGCTGCTCGCAGAAAACACTTACCGCTGCGCCGCCCATCAAGAAATTCATCACCATTTGTGGCGTCACTTCTTGAGGAAACAAACTAATTCCCTGTGCGACAACACCGTGATCAGCAGCAAAGATGACCATCTTAGGTTTTGTCGTATCTGGCGTTAAGGTTTGCTGAATTTTACCAAGCTGAAAAGCAATGCTTTCCAACTCACCTAATGCGCCTAACGGTTTGGTTTTAGTGTCGATTTTCTGTTGTAATTCGGCTGAAATTTCAGCCGAAGGAGCCTGAATACTAAATTGCTTAAACAAGGCTTTTTTGCCCCTTAACCTTTGGCCTTCACCGCGCGTTGACGCACCGCTTCGTAGAGACAAACACCTGTCGCTACAGACACATTCAAACTAGAAACCACACCAGCCATAGGCAGTTTCACTAGATAATCACACTGTTCACGAGTCAAACGGCGCATACCATCGCCTTCTGCACCCATTACAATAGCCGTTGGAATAGATAAATCTTGCTCGTAAATGGTTTGCGTTGCCTCGCCTGCTGTGCCAAAAATCCACACACCTTGATCTTGTAACTTCTTCATCGTTCGAGCTAGGTTGGTTACCGCGTAAACAGGAATGCTTTCCGCTGCACCACACGCCACTTTGCTAACCGTTGCATTTAAGGGTGCTGAATTGTCTTTCGGCATAACAACAGCATGAGCACCAGCGGCATCTGCACTACGTAAGCACGCGCCTAAATTATGCGGATCAGTCACACCGTCTAAGATAATAATCAATGGTGTTTCATCTAAACCCGCTACCAAAGTATGCAAGTCAGCTTCACTTCCTGCTTTGTTCATTGTGGTATAAGCCACAACGCCTTGGTGAACAGCACGCTCTTTGTTCTTAGTAAAAAGCTGATCCAATTCTTTACGTGGTACCACGCTGTAGCGCACTTTGTTGGCTTTACAAAGCTGTACTAGTCGTTGGTTTTTCTTATCATCACGGCCTTCTTGAAAGCGTACTTCTTTGACGCGTTCTGGCTGTTGAGTCAATGCGTTTTCCACAGCATGAATGCCGTATATCCATTCTAAATCTGACATTATCTACTCTATTAATTTGGGGGCATACGCCCCCCCTTTTATTCATCTAGAAAGCTCGATTCAGAGCTTCTGATCAGTCTTTTGCTTTTGGCTTAGCATTGCTCTTTTTCGGTTTCTTAGGCTTTTTCGGTTTTTTAGTAGCCGCCGTAGTTGGCTTACCATTTGCCGACACAGTACCCGACTTTTTCTGTCTAATACGTTTGCCTTTAGAGGCTGGCGAACGACGTTTTTTCTTCGCCTTACCATCCGACTCTTTGCCATCTTTCGATGGCTTAGCGTCTTTCGACTTGTCACCTTCTACTTTGGCAGCAGACTTGGGTTTAGAGCGGCCACCTAATTCAATCGGCGGCAACTGAGCCAATTGCATTTCAAGCTCGGTTTTATCGGTACGTTCAACTTTTTTGCGCGCTGGGCGAGTACTTCCTTCATCCAAGCTCAAATCAATCTTACGCTGTTCCAAGTTCACATTAGACACGCGAACTTTTAACGTATCGCCAAGGCGGAACACACGACCTGTGCGCTCACCGACAATCGCTTGATGTTCCATATCATGAACAAAGTAATCCTGCCCAAGACCAGAAATATGCACCAATCCATCAACGAACAAACCTTGTAGCTCAACGAACAAACCAAACGAGGTCACGGCGGTAACAACACCGTCAAACGGTTCGCCCAAATGCTGTTCAACGTATTGGCATTTCAACCAAGCTTCAACATCACGCGTAGCTTCGTCTGCACGGCGTTCGGTCACAGAACAAGAATCCCCTAAACCGTCCATATCAGCGTGGTTGTAACCGTAGATTTTGCGTTCTTTCAGTTCTGGGCTGCCCGCCACTCGGTGTGCCTGACGCACTTCCGGACGGCCTTCGCCACGAATCAAATAACGTATCGCACGATGCACCAACAAATCTGGGTAACGACGAATTGGCGATGTAAAGTGCGTATAAGCTTCATAATTCAAACCAAAGTGGCCCAAATTATCCGCTTGATATACCGCCTGAGACATAGAACGCAACATCATAGTCTGAATACTGCGAGCATCCGCTCGGTCTTTAATCGCTTCAGAAAGTGCCGCATAATCCGTTGGCGTCGGTTTAGTACCGCCTGTTAGTTCTAAACCTAGCAAGCCAAGGTAGGTTCGTAAGGTTAACAAACGGTCGTCTTTTGGCCCTTCGTGAACACGGAACAAAGCCGGCAAATCCGCTTTAATCAATAGCTCTGCTGCGGCCACGTTGGCACACAACATACATTCTTCGATTAGCTTATGGGCATCGTTACGTTCTACAGGAATAATGTGCTCAATCTTAGAGTTTTCGTCGAACACCATGCGAGTTTCGATGGTATCGAACTCCATCGCACCGCGCTCATCACGAGCACCTTTCAAGACATGATACAAACCATTTAAATCATCGATATGTGACACGATAGACGCGTAACGTTCACGCAGCTCAATGCCTTGCTCTTCCGGTTCATCCGCGATCATTTTCGCGACTTTGCTGTAAGTTAAGCGCGCATGAGAGCGGATAATGCCTTCATAAAACTTAAAGCCACGCATCTTGCCTTTGGATGTCAAAGAGATTTCAGCAACCATCGCCAAACGGTCAACATCTGGGTTCAATGAACACAAGCCGTTCGACAGTACTTCTGGCAACATAGGAATAACGCGACCAGGGAAATAAACCGAGTTACCACGAACAATGGCTTCTTCATCTAACGCCGTGTCTTTTTTCACATAATGAGAAACATCGGCAATGGCAACAAACAGTTTCCAGCCACCCGGTGTTTTTTCACAATATACGGCGTCATCAAAATCACGCGCATCTTCGCCATCAATAGTGACAAACGGAGTATCACGCAAATCAACACGATGCGCTTTGTCTTCTTCTGCCACTTCTGTGCTGAAGTTTTTAACTTGTTTTTCAACCGCTGCAGGCCACTCGTTAGGAATTTCATAACGATGCATCGCCACTTCAATTTCAACGCCCGGCGCCATAAAGTCGCCAAGGACTTTTTTCACTAAACCCTGAGCCGGTTTACCGCGCTCAGCGTAGCTAACAATTTCGGCCAACACATATTGACCATGAGCCGGCGTTAAACCCGATTCTGTAGTGATCAAGATATCTTGTGCGATACGCGGGTTTTCTGGGGTCACAAAAGCGGTACGGCTTTCTTCATAGTATCGACCTACAAGTTGCGTGTGCTTACGTTCTAGCACTTCAACCACGACACCATCTAAGCGACCTTTAACGCTACGACCAGAAAGACGGGCTTTGACTTTATCGCCATCCATCACGTTCTGCATTTGACGGGCAGATAAGAAAATATCGTCATCGCTTTGACGCAACAAGAAACCATGACCTTCTTTATTGCCTTGAACGTAACCTTCAATCAGGTCACTTTCTAAAATCGGCGAGTATTCGTCATTTTGATTGCTGGTCATTTGATTGTCTCGGCACATAGCGATGAGACGACGACGGAGGGCTTCAATTTCGTCTTCGCCAGTCAGCGAAAACGCTTTGCATAAATCAAAATGACCCATGCTTTTATTTTGGGTGGCAAGAAACTCTAGAATGAATTCACGGCTTGGTACGGGATTGTCGTACTTAGACGCTTCTCGCTGCTTGTGGGGATCGTTAATATTTTTATTACTCAATGTATTTTTATCCTTGGTTTTTTCAATAAGACGCCCTTTTATAAAATAGAAATATGAACATCTCACTATTCAGAACATTTGCAGTACTCGCTGTCACTTCTGATAAGTTACTTCTAATAGCCTTATCTGCAAGTCACTGTCACGCTCAATTGTTTACCATTATAGAGTATATTCACCAAATACTCTCGAAGTTAGCGACGCTCTTAGCATTATCTGCACACTCTCTTTGAGTTAATTTGGTAATTACACAACAAATAGCCCTTATGACTCGATATCAGTCTGTCTTTTACCAGCATTTGTAATGCCATTTTGACCTAAGCGAAATATTTTCATTACTAAATTGTCTAAATTTCGGGCAAAAACGATGAACCCATCGAATTATCTGATCCTTTCGCTCTTCATTATTACTGCCTGTGGCGTACCAAATTCATTTCAGCCATCACTTTGGTGGAAATTTCTTCCACAGACAGTTTTGTCGAATTCAAATAAGGAATACGCTCTTGGCGATATAAAGACTCCACTTCATCCACCTCATAGCGGCACTGACGAGAGGAGGCATATTTACTTGCTGCCATTCGACCCGTTCGGATTTCATGCAGACGCTGGGCGTCTATGGTCAAACCAAATAGCTTCTTCTTATGATCTTTCAACACCTTAGGCAAACCAGGTGTAGAAAAGTCATCTTCGGTAATTGGGTAGTTTGCCGCCTTGATACCGTACTGCATCGCCAAGTACAAACTAGTCGGTGTTTTACCGGAGCGAGACACGCCCAACAAGATAATATCCGCCTCGGCAAAATTCTTCACCGATGCCCCGTCATCGTTCGCCAACGCGTAGTTTATGGCGTCTATCCGACCGTCATAAACGCCCTCTTTCATGCCGTGGGCTTTCTGTGCCGTAGGCTGAGCTTTCACTCCTAAAGCTTGCTCTATGGGTGACAGCAAATCACCGAACAAGTTGTAACAATGGCAATCGCATGACTCAATAATATCGCGAATAGAGGCATCAGATATCGTATAAAAAACCAGCAAAGCAACACCGCTATTCAGTTCCAAATTAATCTGCTGCTTCAACCCTTCTGCCTGATCTTTGGTAGTCAAAAAAGGCACACTTTTTGTCTCTACCGCCACATCAAAAAACGACAACATCGCCGACCCAAATACCTCAGCGGTAATCGCTGTTCCATCAGAGACAAAATACACTTTCATTCAATATTTACCTATTTTGTTGTTATCTAACGACATTCGTTTTTTCGATTGAAATAAAACTACATCGAATAATCGATTTTATTCAAAGCGACTCACCTACATACAATGAACCCAGATCAAGTGCTTTGACAAGTGCCTGACATACTAGGAAAAACTGGCTAAGAACTATTCCTACCATTAATTTATATAAAAACTGGAGTCTCTTGTGAGCAAGTTTATTAAGTGGTTTAAAGATCTTCATATGGAAGATGTCGGCGAAGTTGGCGGTAAAAACGCCTCTTTAGGTGAAATGATTTCTAACCTGACAGACCTTGGCATTCAAGTGCCAAACGGTTTCGCAACCACTTCCTATGCTTATCAAAGCTTCATTACTGAAAGCGGCCTAGACGAAAAAATCCATCAAGCACTAGACGCATTGGATGTAGACGATGTTCACGCCCTTGCTGAAACAGGCGTTAAAATTCGCCAATGGATTGAAGACGCTTCTTTCTCTGCTGAGTTTGACCGTGAAATCGAAGCCGCCTTCGCAACACTTTGCGACGACAACGCAGAGGAAACCTCTTTTGCCGTTCGCTCTTCTGCCACGGCAGAAGATTTACCAGATGCCTCTTTCGCGGGCCAGCAAGAAACTTTCCTAAACGTAAAAGGCTTGGCAGACATCAAGGCATCAATTAAACGCGTGTTTGCTTCTCTCTTTAACGATCGTGCGATTTCTTACCGCGTTCACCAAGGTTTTGAACACCAAGGTGTGTCTTTATCCGCAGGCATTCAAAAAATGGTACGCAGTGACATTGGCGCTTCTGGCGTCTTATTCACCCTAGACACGGAATCAGGCTTTGACGAAGTAGTTTTCATCACCGCCGCTTACGGGCTTGGTGAAATGGTCGTACAAGGTACAGTTAACCCAGACGAATACTATGTTCACAAGCCAACACTAGCTGCCAATCGCCCAGCGGTTGTCCGCAAAAGCCTTGGTAGCAAAGCACAAAAAATGGAATACGCCGAAGCAGAAAGCGATGACGAATTCGTCAAAATCGTCCCAGTGGCTTTGGATGACCAAAACCGTTTCGCACTGACAAACGACGAGGTTCAAGACCTTGCTCGCCAAGCCTGCATCATTGAAAAACATTACCAACGTCCAATGGACATTGAGTGGGCGAAAGACGGCATCGACGGCAAAATCTACATTGTTCAAGCGCGTCCAGAAACCGTTCGTAGCCAAGCCAATGCCCAAAGCATGGAACGTTACAACCTGAAAAAAACCTCTCAGGTGATGATCACTGGCCGCGCCATTGGTCACAAAATCGGCACAGGTGCAGTAAAAGTTTTGTCTTCTATCACCGAAATGGATCGCATCCAACCGGGCGACGTTCTAGTGACCGACATTACCGATCCAGATTGGGAACCTATCATGAAACGTGCTTCAGCGATTGTCACCAATCGTGGTGGTCGTACATGTCACGCAGCGATTATCGCTCGTGAATTAGGCATTCCAGCGGTCGTGGGCTGTGGCGATGCAACCGACGTATTGCAAGACGGCCAAGTCGTCACCGTATCCTGCGCACAAGGCGACATGGGCTTTGTTTACCAAGGCGAATTGCCATTCGACATCATCACCTCTGAAGTCGGCAACATGCCAGAACTGCCAGTAAAAATCATGATGAACGTGGGCAACCCAAACCGCGCCTTTGACTTTGCCATGTTACCAAACGCTGGCATCGGCTTGGCTCGCTTAGAATTCATCATCAACCGCATGATAGGCATTCACCCGAAAGCCTTATTGAACTATGCAGAAATGACACCCGCGTTGCAGGAAGAGATCAACCACCGCATAGCCGGCTACAACAGCCCAGTGGAATTCTACGTCGACAAACTGGTCGAAGGCGTCGCAACATTGGCGTGCTCTTTCTCTCAAAAACCAGTCATCGTGCGATTATCTGACTTCAAATCAAACGAATACCACAACCTTGTGGGTGGGCCTTTGTTTGAACCAGATGAAGAAAACCCAATGCTTGGCTTCCGTGGCGCAGCTCGCTACATCGACGACTCGTTCCGCGATTGCTTCGCCCTAGAATGTGAAGCCATCCGCCGCGTTCGTAACGACATGGGCTTAACCAACGTACAAATCATGATCCCATTTGTTCGTACCTTGGAAGAAGCACAACAAGTCACCGAACTGCTTGCTGAACAAGGCTTGGCTCGTGGCGAAAATGGCCTGAAAGTCATCATGATGTGCGAACTACCGTCCAACGCCCTATTGGCTGACGAGTTCCTAGAATACTTCGACGGCTTCTCAATCGGCTCTAACGACTTGACTCAGCTAACACTCGGACTTGACCGCGACTCAGGATTGATCGCAGACAAATTCGACGAACGTAACCCAGCGGTTAAAAAACTGCTAAAAATGGCAATCACCGCCTGTCGTGAACAAGGTAAATACGTCGGCATCTGCGGCCAAGGCCCATCCGACCACGCCGACTTCGCCGACTGGTTAGTGGCCCAAGGCATCGAAAGCATGTCTCTTAACCCAGACACAGTGATCGAAACTTGGCTACACCTTGATGAAGTATTGAAAAATACCGAATTGAACAACAAAGCCATTTAAAGAAATATTCCCGTTACCTCGCAGTAATACCAGACATGGCGTAACGGGAAAACAGTCTGCGTTTGGTGATGTATTTTTTAATGCAGCGCCAAATCAGAATGCTGTGTAAAAGCAGCGCGTGACCTTATCGTAGTCACTCCCTAGTTTTATAGCCCCGCTTTGCGGGGCTTTTTTTTGAGTCCCTTCCCCCTTTTTCATCGAAAAAACATCTTTCCCGCGAAGGCGGGAATCCATTACTTTTGGTGAATAAAAAATCAGCTTCCACTCAAACGCTTTGTATTCCCAACCTTTATTCCGCCCTGCTGAGTGGGCTAGTTCCTTCCCCTTTCTTCAAGGGGAAGGTTAGGATGGGGTTGCTCTTTGGTTTCCATTCAAACACTTTGCATTCCTAACCTTTATTCCGCCCTGCTGGGCGTGTAACTTTTGCCAATCAATGCAAAAGTAACCAAAAAATCTTTTATCGGGCTATCGCCCAAACGTCTCATTCACTTTGTTTATTATCAATTTTAGTAAGACGATTTTTATCGTAAGGCATAGATTGTTTTTACAAGCTAGAGAGAAGGTATTTTTAACTGACCCTGAAACTCCATAAGGTCGCGCAACTTCGTCGCGTCGAACGGACTTCATCATAGAGGCTAGATTTTCGTAGGGCATCATGAGCGCAGCGTAATGTGCCGCTGAAAGCGAAGCTTTCATTGTTTCCACTAAAAGCCCATACGTAGACACGTCACTTCCCACAAGTGGACAAGCGCCCGCCAAGGCGGGAATCAAGCTCTTATGGTCTAGGATCTCGGCTTTAGCCCGACGCGGAATTCGTGTTGCATTCAAACGCAAAAGGTTAAGTTTACTAAGCACCAAGTCCCTTCCCCTTTTGTCTTCCAAGGGGAAGGCGGAGGATGGGGTTAATCTCTTGCTCAGACTCGATTCAAGTGCCTTACTCAACTGCTCTTTTTTGAACCAAAAATCAAAACACAATTTATGGGTAGATATACAGTTTATTTTTGAAGTAGACGCATTTTTGCGCGTTTAGCCATTTTAAATAAACCAATTATGCACGTTTGTACTAGTAGAAAGTAAAAAAGTCTTCTAATATCAATGAATAAGGATTCACAGAGCAGAAATAACGCGCTGTGGATAAATGAAATAACACGCACGCTCGCTTTTCCAGTTTTAAATTTTGTTAGTATCTCTATTAATGGCTTTAGAGTCAGTGACTTATAGTGATAATAAGGAAGTTTCTGAAATGTGTAAACGCGCATGCGCATTAACAAAATGTTAGCGCTACTAATTTTTACTCTCGTGTATAAGTCGCGAATTTAGGATAAAACATGAAAGATTACGTAAACCAGTTAGACAAGGAAACGCGAAAGGTAGATTTCGACTCGTTTGATATATCTGTTAAAGAGTTAGTTTCGATGTCTGATGAAGGGATAGTCGATATTGCCCCTGAATATCAAAGACAATTTAGATGGCCTCATGAAAATCAATCAAGGTTAATTGAGTCAGTTCTTCTAGGTATTCCTGTTCCAAGTCTATTTATGGCCGCAAATAAGGATGGGTCTTGGGAGTTAATAGATGGTGTTCAGAGGTTAAACTCGTTAATTCATTTTGTTGGGACTGATGAACAGTTAGAAAAGTTTGGTTTTGAATCAAATTTAGTTCTCAAGGGCTTGGATGTATTAACCGAGTTTAATAACTCGAGCTTTAAAGATTTACCTCAAACTTTGAAACTGAAATTTAATTTAAGACCACTTAAAGTTACTACTTTAAGTGATAAGAGTGATCTAAAAGTCCGCTTTGATCTTTTCGAAAGGTTAAATACTGGTGGTATTAAATTAACCGATCAAGAAATTCGCGCTTGTGTATTTAGAGGTCAATTTAATGACTTCCTTACTGAGTTATCAGAAAATGAGCATTTCAATTCCGTAGTAAACCTTCCTAAAGCAAAAAGTAATGATGGTACTAAGAGCGAATTAATCTTAAAATTTTTTGCATATAAAAATAATCGAGATAAATTTGATCATAGTGTAGTTGACTTCCTTAATGACTATATGGCAGATGCTTTAATTTCATTTAATTACAAAAAGAACCGTTCTACATTTGAGAGAACTTTTGAAGCACTAGCTAACGATTTACCTGATGGAATAAAAAGAGGAAATAGGAGTACAACACCTTATAACCTTTTCGAAGCTATAACCATTGGTGCGGCTGACGCTATTGAGGAAGGGTTAGATATACTTGGTAAAGACGTGTCAAATTGGATAAATGATGATGAACTTACAAAGTTAACTTCTTCGGCAACCAATTCTAGACCTAAATTAAAAGCACGTATTGCATATGCCTACGATAGGTTCAAATAGGATGTATCAGACTGTCGAGTTAGAGATAAGAGATAGGCTAAATCAATCAAAAGAATTGATTAGCCATATTTCTAGTTTGGAAACGGTTGAACAAAGTTCTGATTTGTTAAAAATTCAAAAAGGTTTCCTATTTATTTCGCTGTATTCTTCTATCGAATATACAATAACAAGTGTTGTTTCTAGGTTTTTAGAACTCGTAAGTCAAGAAGAGTTAAAGCCAATGGAGTTTAAAAAATATTTATTATGTACCGTATTAGATAATAAATTTAAAGCCTTATTGGGTAGTAGCAAAAAAACGGTCTGGAATAAGAAAAAAGAACTTTTCGATGCATTATTTTCCTCAGAGCCTGCGATTATAGATGATTCTGTTTTTCCTACGGATGGTATTAATATTTCGCAACAACAGATTGAGGACATTTGGCAAATTTTTCACTTACCAGGGGACGCTATTCCAACTGGCGTAAACGCTTGGATTTTAAAAGAAATAAAAGATCACCGTAATGCTATTGCACATGGTAGGGAAAAGGCTGTAACTATTGGTGGTCGTTATACTGGACAAACTCTTACGCAAAGAGTCGCGGATGTAGAGACTCTTTGTTTTCATATTGTTGCTGGGTTTGAAAGCGTTTCTGTCAGCAAAGAATATAAATACTCTGGAGCAGTGTAGTGCTAACAAGTCGTTTAAAAGGGCAAAAGCACATGCCCTGAGGATCGCTTAATAAAAGTAAAACGAATAGTTTCAAATATCGCAGCAACAAACCCAAATGATGCCAAGATATTCTATGAGTGTATCTTCGGACTTGAGCTTGTCATGGATCACGGATGGATTAAAACCTATAGCTCAGGTGAGGAAATGACTACACAGATTAGTGTGGCATCTGAGGGTGGCTCAGGGACTCCTGTACCAGATTTGTCCATAGAAGTTGATGAACTTGATACAGTACTAAAAAGAGTTAAAGATAAAAATATTCAAATTGAATACGGTCCAGCGTCAGAACCTTGGGGTGTTCGTAGGTTTTACGTTCGTGATCCGTTTGGGAAACTAATTAATGTTCTTCAACATGAATAGCCCCCAACAATTACGCTATAACAAAGCCATTAAATTCGCTCCCTACGGTCGCCGGACGCTCGCAAGCTCGCGCCGTTTATGGCGGCGTTAAATGAAGTATAGAGAAAACGATGAATAATGAATCATTACTAGACTTTCGAGAAAGACTAGATAGTAATACTGGATTAGTTTCCAAACGTAGAATACTGGTTACACTGTCATTGTTACTTCTTGCGATACAATTTACTGGTGCTGTCTTTAAAGAAGCTAATACATTTATCTTTAAAATTGAGTTCATCAATCAAAGCGGGCTAAGTGTATTTTTGCTCTTAGCTGTCGTCATTTTGATGGTTCGTTATTACAGCTATGCACATGAGTATCATCAAGAGCTATTCAAACTCATGGCTGAAAGAATGATGTCTAACTATAAAATATTTAGATTTAACCGCCACACTGAAAACATATCAGGTTTGCTTGGAGACGGAATTGGTCTTTTTGGTGGTGATGAACCAGGATTACAAGACGCCAAGTACGAAACTGACGGTTTTTTGAGACGTAAAATCGTCTACCAAAAGGAATATCGTAACAAAGATGGTAGCGAGCTGTTAGACGAGGACGTCTCATTAAACAGATACAATGAAAAATGGACTCGATGGGACTTTTTCATGCTTTATTCTTATGAATTGAGGTACCGTTTGGAAGCATTATTGAAATATAGAGAAAACCTTGATCTTTGGGGGCCTTACTTTCTAGGCTCTACAGCTATAGCTCTTACTTTGATAAAGCTGGATATCGAAACAATTCAAAACCTATGGTTGGCAATAACAACATAACAAAGCGTTTAAGACAGATTCACAACGTTCGGTATTTTCGGTTTGATTCAGCTTTAGTGTTTACGGCACAATGTTTAGGTTCGGTGTTGGCGTTGCTCACTAATTAACGCGGCGTTATATCCCTACAAGGAGGGTCTTATGCAACATACATTTACCAAGCGAGTAGCCTCCTATGTCGAGGCGGAGTTATCAAGTGCTAGGGAGGCAAGGTCAGCAGGTAATGCTAAGCAAGAATTTAGTCATTTGGAACGGGCGCATGTGCTTGGGCAAGAGTCAACGTATTGGCACGTTAGGGTCCATGTGCTGATGTTGGCATGGGCTATCCGCAATGGCTCAACCCGGGAAGCACTGGGTCAGCTATTTCGTATTGTTGGCGCTGCGACTAAAACCGCTTTTGGCTTAGTGCCGCAAGGTAATACCGGTGGCGCAAATGTTAGCCCTTTTAAAACAATGCCTATTAATCATGACTTGGCCACTTTGATTCAAAAGGCTAAGTCCGGTATATAACCTTACGCGTCACACTGATGCCCTCTACGTTAGGACGATGCCGCCATTACCATTATCTCGAGTCGATATCATTGCTAAAAAAGTAGCCGATAAATACTAATTATGATCAGATGAAAATTAACCATATTTGTCTAACCATAATACCCAACGGCGCATCACGCTTCGCTCATGACGCCCTACGTTTTTGTTCTCCATCCAGCAAGGTCTGTTCGACGCAACGAAGTTGCGCGACTTTATGGAGTTTCAGAGTCATTGTTTGACGATCTATCTCCAACCGAATAAATAATCTATGCCTTACGATATAAATCGTTTTGCTAAAGCTAAAGTAAAAAATTGTGCATCAGACGTTTGGGCGATAGCCCGATAAAAGATTTTTTGGTTACTTTTTTATCGATTGAAAAAAGTTACCCGCTCAGCAGAGCGGAAATAAAGGTCGGGAATACAAAGCGTTTGAATGGAAGCCTTGATAAAGCCTAGCGCAGCAAAACCAACGCCCTCTCCACACAAATAGCTGAATGCGCGTCATTCGCCGCATAAAGAATCTGATTTTCTTTAAGTGGATACGCGCCCCAGTTGGATTTTTGGGCGCCTTTGCCAAGGCGTTTTCCCAGTACCATGGCGACGGCGGCGCGGGCGCCGATGCTGTTTTTCTCTCCGGCGAGTTGCTTTAAGGTGACAGACAAGTCTTGCGTGTTGGTGATGTCGATGTTGAGTTTGTTTCGCAGTTCTTTGTTGTCGTCTTTGATGCCGAAGCCAATTTTTTTGATCTTTGGGTTTTCTAGTATTTCCTTCGCTGCCGCCACAGCACTAAGAAATCGAACAGGAAACAGAAACGCTTTTGACTCGGTGGCAAGCTGAATGAGCGATGGACCTGGGCTGACCTGGCCTTTCTGGAAAATCGGTTTGCTTTCGGTGTCGAATCCAATAGACGTTTCGTTTTTAAGTGCTGTTATGGCTTGTGCGGCATCAAGTTCGTTTTCAACGATGATGATGTCATGAAGGCCAAGGCCAATATACAAGGGTAATTGGCTAATCTGTTCCTTGGTAGGACGTTCCATTCTGTGTCTCTTGTTTCTTTAGGCTTTTTTTAGATCAAACAGCACGTCGTGGATTTCTGCTTTTAGCTCTTTATCTATGATTTTGTTGCTGTGGATTTTGGCTTGTTCTAGATACTCAATAGCAGCGGCGTTGTCTCCAAGCTCTAGTTTCAGTTGAGCGGCAGCGAAGCCAATGGAGGAAAGGTAATCTTTGGAGTTTATAGCGGCGGCTTTTTCTAAGGCTTTGTCATAGATAACAATCGCCTGTTCTAGGTCGTCGGTAAAGTCGCCTAGGGTTTCCCATTGTACTGGGTGGTCTTTGTCTGTGCCATCGTTGTCATCACAAATGGCTTTCAATTCCGCATAATAGCCGTCAAAACCCGCTTGGTCTTTTTTGTTGGCGCAAGTCATAAGCTCTTTGGCTAGATACAGTACTTCTTTGTATATTTTGGTGTTCATATTTTACTCTGTTTGAGGCATTCGATTATGCAATAACGAGTATGGTAATTTTAATAGATGATTTATGACAGCTTTTCGGTGAGTTATTGATAAGAAGGGCTTTAACAAGGGCCCTTCTTTTCCTACAACACGGCCTAAACTTTTAGTTTTGACCCAATAAGACATGCTGAATAGTCGGATGATGACGGTCAGAATGCTTTGAAGCGATAGAGTCGTCCTCACGATCATAACGGCTAAAAGCATCACTACCAGTCAGACGTTTTTCCACGGCCTCGATGTGGTCTGCATCATCTTTATTGACGCGAGGTATGCAATATACATGCTTTAGATAGGTAAAAAATTTCTCACATAATACATTGTTTGCCTGCCAACCTTTGTCTAATTTTAACAGGCGATTCACTAGTTGTGGGCCATCAATGGCTGTTAGCACTAGACCTTCAATGTTGTAGCAAGCATTGCCCAAAGTGATCACTCGTTTGCCCATTAGCAGTGATTCCATTCCAACAGTTGAATTGATGGTCACGACAGCCTGTGCTTTTTCGATTAATTCGGCTGTCGAGTTCCCATTTGCAAATAAACCAATTTCGTCTTTGTTGTATAAAGATGAATAATGTTTATGCCAAGAAGGATGCTCTTTGAATACCACTTTTAATGAAGGATCGTTGAGCTTTTTTACTGCTTTTATGACTTCATCGTAAAGCATCTCCATAGAATTAATCCAAGGAGAGTAGCAAACAATTTGCGTATCATGAGGTACTTGAAATGGGACAAAAATGAAGCGCTCAGGCAAAGCCGCTGGCTGAAATTTTTGGCGCTTTTTAATATTACTACGAGGAACTATGTCAGGTGCTGAAAATTCAAGTTCATTGTTTGGGTCAAATTCTAGATAAAATTTTGGGTCATTGCTCAATGAAGAGGAATAATTAACGCCTTTCGGATCCAAGGAAACGGTCTGAGGCAACAATCCATTTTCAAAGTAGAACACGTTAATTCCTAGACTTTTAGCAGCCATATCGACAGTCACATTAGGCAGTTTCCGACCGTTCCAAATGACCACTGTGTCTGGCTTTTTGTCAGCCAATACAGCGATGGCTTTCGCATACCTTAGGCGCTCAATACCCGTCAGAACGGTGGTGTATAGGTTACTGAGACTTGTACTATTCCAAATTGGGTTAACGGCCCGCTTTCTTTTCAGCTGCTCTTGCATAATGTGGCTAAAATCAGCAGCAAAGGCTTTTTTCAAATACAATAAAGACGTAAGTTTGGGCAACCCTGTAATGTATAGCTGAGCATTAATATTGAGACGTGCCGTTAGGATTTTGTAATATCTAGCATGTACATTTTTTCGAGTAATAAATAAATAGTTCATAGTGTCACTCCCGCTGTATGCCTTGCGTCTTTTATAACAGGCAAATAAGACACTGATGTGACGAACTAACGACAGCCTACGAATTTACTAGCGGATTCAATGATTAGTCTGGATCAACGTAGGTCCATCACACCGTACCAACCAATTTTTTAAGATATTGATATGATTATACTTATTACTTTTTTCTTTATCCTACT
The DNA here is from genome assembly GCF_024397855.1 of Marinomonas rhizomae. Taxonomy (NCBI): domain Bacteria; kingdom Pseudomonadati; phylum Pseudomonadota; class Gammaproteobacteria; order Oceanospirillales; family Oceanospirillaceae; genus Marinomonas; species Marinomonas rhizomae. The sequence goes on along the minus strand of NZ_CP073343.1, from coordinate 1,311,338 downwards.
GTCAGGTTCAGTTCATGCTTCAGGCTTACAGTCATGTGCGTTCATACCAAAACAAACGGAACAAACCCCCTACCCTGAAATTGAGGTATTTCATCACTGTGCCTCTTATCAAAACAAACACCTAGAAATATCGGATAAACACTGGAGCAAGTTAAACTTCGACGAAAACCAACTAACAACTTTGTTTACCCAAGGCCAGTATTTTTACCTTAAACCCGATAGAAGCTACCTGCCTGTTATCACTTACGACAATGGGGCCGATTACTTTCAAGAGGGTCTAACTAGGTCTTTATTAAACGGCAAAATAGCCTTCTACAATCATGATTTTGAGTTAGTTTTGGCAACTGATTTTGATTGGGCTTGGCCATTCCAAGATGGAATAGCCAGAGTGTGTCGCGGCTGTGTCGTTACTCAAGTTGATGAAGAGCATACTGGATTAACTGGCGGTGTCTGGGGCTATATTGATAAACAAGGGAATCAGGTTGATCCAGCAAGATAGGCTACAACGGTTGCAAACACTCATTATCACAAAAAACAATATCGTTTCCACTTTAAACAATTATATAGACAAACATTATTTCTCTATTATCAAAATGCCTTTATTTGTTAAAGGCTGCTCTTAGGCTACAAGAGCAATAACAATAAAAATGGAGAACAAGTATGTTTAAAATCATTAATACCATCGCAATTTGCTCCACACTTCTACTAAGCAGCGTTAGTGTTTTCGCCGCTGATAAAAACCCTAATAGAGATGATCGCTTTGAAACGAAATTTGTCTACGAGTCACGTGTGACGATAGACAAAGATCGAGTCACTGTTGGACAAAGCAAGTATGGTGAACGCGGCATTATTTGGATCACTGGTGGCGAATTTGAAGGCCCATCTCTAAAAGGTGAAGTTATTTCTGGGGGCGGTGACTGGCAGCTCGGTAGGCCTGATGGTAGTAGAGAATTAGAAGCCAAATACGCTCTTAAAACCGATGATGGCTTCATCATCCTAGTACAAAATAAAGCCATCATCAGAGCTCAACCTACCGAAAATGACCCAAAACATAACTACGCTAGAAGTGTGCTTAGCTTTGAAGCGCCGATCGGAAGCCCTTATGAATGGATGAATAAATCAATATTCTTAGGGACGGTAGACCTTGCAGATAACTACAACGAAGACCCTGCGGTGATCATTCGCGTCTGGCAACTTCTTTAATATCAGCGTCATTCATATTTTTAGAAAGCTCCGGCATTTATGCCCTGTCGGAGCTTAATTGATTCAAGGTTCTATTTTGTCGAATCAAACTTAAACCTGCCAATACAACAACCCCTAATACTAACCACGACCCAATAATGACTCCTGTCCAACCATCTACTTGCCAGAAGGGATCAAGATAAAACCCACCTAGGCTAGCACCAAGATAATAGAATACTAGGTACAAGGAAGAGGCGCTGGCTTTAGCGTGCTTAGCATTGCGGCTAACAAAACCACTGGCTGTTGAGTGGCATAAAAAGAAGCCGAAGCTGTTGATCAATAATCCGGCAATAATCGCTAATAAAGATCCTCCCAATGTGACTAACGAGCCAAACATAAAAATACAGGTGCCAAGCACCATAATATTTGGCTGGCTCCAGCGTTTGGCAAGCTTGCCCGAAATAGCGGAACCTAGTGTGCCAGACAGGTAAGTTAAGAAAAGCAGCCCTACGTATTTCGCGGTAAGATTATACGGCTCGGCTTCTAACACGAAGGTCACGTAACTGTATTGGTTAATAAAAATAAAGAAACTAAAACCTCCGATGAAGTAACTGGTTAATAAACGACGGTTCTGCAAATGACTTTTCATGTTCGTCAGGATATGACCAACACGCAGTGGTTTTGCTTCAAAGTGCTGTGATTTTGGCAGTAGAAAGAAAAAGGCCAATAAACAAATCAGGCTAATCGCACTCATCACACCAAAGGTCGCTGATCGCCCCATCCATTCGCCAACAAACCCACCGATAAGACGGCCACCAATGCCGCCTAGGGTGTTGCCGCTAATGTATAAGCCAACGGCTACCATTAAGGCTTCAGGCGTGTATTCATCCCCCAAGTAAGCAACAGCAATCGCAGGCAACCCCGCCAAGAAGAACCCTTGTAGGCCGCGCAGCAATAATAAGGCTTCATAAGTTTGTACTAATGATAAACAAAAAGTGGTTAAGGTAATGCCGACCATGGTCATAACCATAATCCCTTTGCGGCCTAATGCGTCTGAAATTGGACCGTAGAAAAGTAAGGAGATGCCCAGTGTCAAAGTAGTAATAGTAAAGCTACCGCTGGCTTGCAGTGGCGTAATGGAAAATTCGTTGGCAATCATTGGCAACAGCGGCTGAGTCACATAAACGTTGGCAAAAATCATAAAAGAGCCAATGATGAGTGCCACTGTGCCTCGCAAAAAAACAGAACTACCCACTTCTATCACAAACATTCTCCTACTATCGCAGCAGCATCAAACGGGAATGACGCCCGAATAAAACAATAAACTATCGTGATACTATACGCTTAGAAAAATAATCAATAAAATATATCCATCTTATTCAATCCATAAGGATTATTGATGGACATTAAACCGCTGCGCTACTTCATTGCCATTGCAAAAACCGAGAGCTTCACCAAAGCCGCGCAACAGCTTGGTGTTGCTCAGCCCGCGGTGAGTATGGCGATCAAGAAACTAGAGACGGATTTGGGTTTGACCTTAATTCATCGAGCCGATCGCAATATCGGACTCACAGACGAAGGCAAAAAGCTGCTGAACCATGCTGAAAAAATCATCCAAGCCACCGACGATGCCCTGTTAGAGATGAGTGAGCTAAAAGGATTGAGCCAAGGCGAAGTGCGCGTTGGTATTCCGAGTATGCTCGGTTCCTATTACTTCCCACCGATTCTGATGGCATTTCGTCACAAGTACCCCAGCATCACCTTAAAAGTCATAGAAGGTGGCACTTGGCAGTTACAGAAAATGCTCGAAAACGGAGAGTTGGACCTTAGCGTTATTGTTGCAGAAACGCTTCCTGACAGTTTGGAAACGCAAGCGCTGATTCGAGAAGAAATGCTGGTAACCATTGCGACGGATCACCCTTTCAGCCAGCTAGACAAAATCTCTCCTGACGACTTTTTTAATGAAGAGTTAGTGATGTTTAAAGAAGGCTACTTTCACCGCCGTATTGTCGACAAGCTAGCAAAACAGTGTAAAAAGACACCTAAAATTGGTTTTGAAACCAACCTGATTCCACTGATCAAATCCATCACTCAGCAAGGCTTCGGCATATCCACCCTACTTGCCATGGTGATTGAAGAGGACGACGACTTAATTACTCGCTCTTTTGATCCGCCAATCTGGCTAGATCTCGGTATTGCTTGGCGTAAAGACAGTTACCTATCGAAAGCCAATCGCGCCTTCTTAGAGTTTGTCAGTGAACACGGACAATATAAACGCTAAGCAAATAAAAATGCCTGCCCCACACGAAGGCAGGGGCAGGCATTTACAATATTCAAAGCGGTTTAGTGAAATAAACGTGCTTCAAGCAAAGATGAGCTCTTAAAGCGATGCAAGCTTTTCGCACCAGCCAGAACAGCCAAATCAAGCACAGGTTCAAGTAAAACAACACTTAAATACGCCATACCAAACGTCGCCACAGACGCTAAGTTTTCGGCGCCGAAACCTTGGCCATAAAACGCCCAAAAAGCCACCCAAGCAACAATGCCACCTTGGTAAGTTAAAGACAGTTTCAGTGCTTGCTTGTAGCTGATATCTACATAAGCGGTACTATCGGCAATCGTACGACGAGCAACGGCAGACATAGCAAACAGAGGCAACAACAAGGTGGTGACGTTCATGCCATATTGAGGTAAGTCAAATGGAGCAAATAATATCCCTTGCGTTAATAGACCTAATATCAAGCCAATAGAAGCAGCGGCAGGGCCAAAGATAAGGAACAGCGTAGAGCCTAATATGAGATGCACTTCGGACACACCAACAGCGTGATGAGGCAAGAGTTCAAAAAAGGCAAAGACAAAAAGTGTGGTTAACACACTACGACTGATTAAAGACATTAGACCGTCTTTTTTGATCATATCGATAGACGCTTTCGCAGAAAAGCCAAATGCGGCCAACGCGGTCGCGTAACTCAAAACAATTTTCGCGCCATCAACGACGCCAGGTTCAATATGCACTATGTGCCTCCAAAAAATGTTTCATACTCACCCGTATGATTCAAATTAGCGGACTTTTACATGGCAAAATTTGCCCATAGAAAAAGTCCTGATCAATGAAGGCCGGTCTCCGGACTGATAAGTGTTTGGTCGATCTGTATTTATTAATCCCCTCGTTCCTTCCCATTAACGATATATCTATCTATTAACAGTGGAAGCGAGAAAAATACACCACTTATTTACCGTTGCGGGGGCAGTACAGGCTTTGCTTTTTTAAAAACTCACCTGTTTCCCGTTTCACCCGTTAGGGCACCTTCACAAGAACTGGTATTCATTTTCTTAATGCAAGATTAATAACCGATTACCAGAGATTCGAAGCGTAAGGTTTAACCTGAATTTAAGCAACTAAAGCGATGAAAATAGTGAGGGGCTAACAAATGCCTTTCATACAAAGAAGAAAGGCATTCATCTAGGTTTATTTTTCTAGAAATTTTTTAAGACGGTTTGCGTCCAGATAAAGAACTACGAGCATTCATACGCGACTCAATATTCTTCAGCAAAGACGTGCGATGAAAAATAGTACCGCCAATAATCCCAATCGCACTACCAATAGAAATATCGACTAATCGATGCTCTAGTAAAACAGCAGTACTCATATTCGCACTGGTAAATTCAGCCATAATCACAGTCAGCGGCGTAATAAAAATCACGGCAGCACCATAGTTTTTGACGATCAGCAGCTCTACAACGAATTGAAAGATGATCATGCTTAGTGCTAAAACCCAATAATTCGGTTGCAAGGAAAACAAACACCAAGCGACCCCCATACCCAGCGCGGTTCCTACGATTCGATGAATATTTCGGTGCCAGATCATACGATAAGTCGCACCTTGTAAAATAGCGGCACAGGAAATAGGCACCCAAAGCGCATTAGGTAACGCTAACAACACAGCCAATAAATAAGAGAAAGCGATAAAGAAAGCCACTAACGCCCCTTCTAAAATAATCGCATTTACTTGAGAATCGATTTCCACTTTTGTAGCAGGTAACTCATTTGCTCCAGTCATCAGGCTATAAAAAAACGCCAAACCACATGACAACATGCCACCCAAGGCTACCATGCCAATATTCGCCGACCAACGGCCTAAATCAAACGGCAAGTAAATCGCCAAAGCAGAAACGAGAATAAAGAAGAAGCTGCCTGGAGGCGGTAGACAATAATATCGAGTAATCACAATCGCACCGAAAGACAAAAGTCCAAGAGCAAATGCCGCAACATAAGGGTTAAAACTGGAAAGTGAACCAATGGTAAAACACACCATAAAACCAAAAGAACACATAGCGAGTGTCACCATGCGATGCGCCGTTCGAGTTTTAGGTAAATATAAAATAACCATCGCCCCCAAACTAGACAACGTCGCCAAGGCAAATTGATCTGTTGCTGCACCAATCAAGGCAGGAATACCAACACAAACAGCAGCAAGGACAGCCAGGTGCCAAGGACGCTTAACGTCACTCCATGCAAAAAGGCCTTTAATCTGGATAAATAACTTATTAGACAAAAACATACCCCGCAAAAAATGTTTAGTAGATAAACAGTATATCAGCATTATCTGAGCCTAATAGTGAAAAAATAACAGTAAATAGCTGAGTACTCTGCGATAAAACAGAATTCCTATCCTTAACGATGAAAAAAACTAATCGGTTAATATTTAATAAATTTTTATATTCTTTTCATTCAAAAAACTTATAATCGGTTTGTAAGGATTTGTAAAATTTTAAATATAAAAACAACATTTTATGAAAGGACACATCATGAACCTGATTCGCACCCTCTTATCCTTTTTAATGAAGGACAAAATAGTGGCGTCACCCAGCTTTAACCGCTGGTTAGTTCCACCCGCTTCGATCGCTATTCACTTATGTATTGGTTCTGTTTATGCGTGGAGTATTTTCAATCCAGCACTAACAACTGAATTTGGTGTTGTTACTAGCGCAGCAGAAGACTGGAGCCTAAGCAGTGTGGTGTGGATCTTCTCTGTGGCCATTGTATTTCTTGGTCTATCTGCAGCAATTGCAGGTAAATGGCTTGAGGAAGTAGGCCCTCGTTGTGTTGGTGTAACAGCAGCATTTCTTTGGGGCGGCGGTTTCATTATCGGTAGCGTAGGGATATCAACACACCAATTATGGCTGGTGTATTTGGGCTATGGCGTTTTGGGGGGTTGTGGCTTAGGCCTTGGTTATGTATCCCCTGTTTCGACTCTACTGCGCTGGTTTCCTGATAAGCGCGGTATGGCAACAGGTATGGCGATAATGGGTTTTGGTGGTGGCGCTATGATTGGCGCCCCTTTGAAGTCTTTTTTATTAGAAAAATTCGCGATTGCACCAACTTACCTTGGACCTGAATCAGCTGTAAATCTAATTACTGAAGGCGGAAAGCGCTTTGCAGAAATGACAAGTGGCAAATTAGAGGTTGTTATTGCCAGCGCTTCTGAAGCGGCAAAGCTGCCGACTCCTGGTGAAGCGGGTGTTTATGTTGTTGGTACAGGTGACACTGGTGCTTCCAGCGTATTTTTAACACTGGGAATTGTCTACTTTATTATCATGATCATTGCTGCCTTCGCTTATCGTGTTCCACCTAAAGATTGGAAACCGGAAGGTTGGACACCACCAGCAAAAGATGCAGCAAACACCATGATCAGCCGCAATAATGTACACATTGATCAGGCCTTAAAAACGCCTCAATTTTGGCTGTTATGGGTTGTATTGTGCTTTAACGTGACCGCTGGTATCGGTGTAATCGGTATTGCAAAAACCATGATGACGGAGATATTTGGTTCTACTCTTCCCACTGTCGCTACTGCAACATTTGCTGGCACATACGTATTGATGATTTCTGTGTTTAATATGTGTGGTCGATTCTTTTGGGCATCTACTTCCGACTTCATTGGACGCAAAAACACCTATCACTGCTTCTTTGTCCTTGGCACGCTTTTATACCTTTCCATTCCTTATGCAGCTTCTGCGGTAAGCGCGGACCCTTCTGTAACTTGGTTAGTGATGTTCTACGCAGCAACCATGATTATCTTCACTATGTACGGCGGTGGCTTTGCCACTATACCTGCTTACTTAGCGGATATTTTTGGCACGCTACACGTTGGTGGCATACATGGCCGATTGCTAACTGCATGGGCAACAGCTGGTGTTCTAGGGCCTTTCGTTATCACCTACCTAAGAAATCTTTCGGTTGAAAATGCGATTACCGACCTGGTTAACAAAATAGACCCGACCGCGTTCGAACAAAAATTTAACGCGTCCGTTTCCCAGCTAAATGAGCTAATCGCAGCTAAGTCAGTGACCGTCGCCAAATTGATGGAAATCGCTCCAGCCGGGACTATCGACCCAACGTCTAGCCTCTACAATACAACTATGTATGTTATGGCTGGATTGTTGGTAGTTGGCTTCTTCGCGAACTTAATGGTCCGTCCAGTAAAAGAAAAGCACCATGTAGAAAACACACACCCGAACCTCTAGTCGTTAACATAAACGTACAGTCGGTGACAAAGTGTAAAGGCAACAAGACAAATCATGTCTTGTTGCCTTTTCTAGAAAATGTTCCGATCAATCGAACAAGTTCACACTACTTTTCGGAGTGTTCGAATTTTAAAAGCTCGTTCTCAGTCATTGTGGAGCAACAAAAATAAAGACAACTATAATAATAAAAGCTTTATCAAATGCTGTACTCATCTGATTAGAAGCATACTTTAATAGAAGGAACAACTTCATGATTAAGCGTATAAAATCCATGCCTATCACACATCAACTAGGTGTTGCTGTGTTCACGGTTTCTATTCTCTGTTTTAGTGCATTGAGCTGGTTAGCATCTAATAAATCCTACGACGGTTTTATGACCAGCATCGACCACGAACTACAAACTAGCGCTAACCAAGGCAGTATGTTGCTTGATTTTTATTATGAAAATCTAGAAAGCAATACAGACAGATTAGCCGATATATTTTTCACACTTTTCCCCAATGGAATCACAGTAAGTGATTCAGAAACGGTAAAAATTGGCGAATACGACAGCCCTTTGGCAACCAACTCAGGCGAAACCATTAATTTAAACTTTGATAAGCCAGACCAGTTTACAAAAATGACAGGCGGCACAGCGACGGTTTTCATTCGCTACGGTGATGACTTTCTTCGCGTCAGCACATCCTTGAAAAAAGAAAATGGTGACCGTGCTTTCGGCACTTTATTAGGCAAAGGTCACCCTGGTTATCAAACACTTATCCAAGGTAAAACATACTCTGGTCCGGCAGCACTATTTGGCCGCAACTACATGACAAAGTACGTTCCCTTTAAAGATACCGCAGGTAAAGTAGCTGGTATTCTTTATATTGGTTTTGATTACACTGAAGGGCTAAAAAGCTTAGAACAAGAAATCAATACCCTATCCTTTGGAGAAACAGGCAAAGCCACTGTTATCAGTTTAAAAGAAGGCAAAGACTTCGGCAGAGTCGTTATTGATTCCAAGAATAAAGGTAAGCTATTTAGTGAAATAGGCCTAGCCAATGCAGAAAAACACTTAGAGTTAATGAAAAAGCAAGATACTGGCACATTTTTCACCCAACAAACCATCAATGGTGTCACTAAAGAAAACATCATGTCATTTCGTCATGCCGAAAACTGGAATTGGGCGCTATTAACAGGAGGTCCGGTAAATGAATTCACCGTGGTCGCTAACTCTGTTCGTAATAGCTTAATCATCATCTCACTCATTTGTGCGACCATTCTTGTAGCTCTGATTGCCTTTATTACTCAGCGCATTCTTTCCCCTTTAAAACGTGTTGGTCAAGACTTGCAAGAGCTAGGTAATGGAAACCTTTCAACACATCTTTTTGAAAATGGGCACAATAACCAGATTCATAGTCGCAATGAAATAGCTATTCTGTTCGAGCACGGACGAAATACCATCAAACAATTACGCTCCATGCAAATGGAAGTAAGAAGCAGCATGGAATTACTTGCCAGCTCCAGCCAGAAAGTACAAAAAACTGCCTCACAGGCTTCAAAAGGTATGACCAAACAGCAAGTTGAAACAGACTTGGTTGCTACCGCCATGAACCAGATGGTTATTGCCGTTGAAGATGTGTCAAAAAATATCACAGAGACAACGAATGAAACTCATAAAGCCGACGAAGAAACTCGAGCAGGTACTCAGGTAGTCAATAATGTTGCTACCGATATGCAAGCACTAGCTAAGGTCATTGGCCATGCCTCTTCCGTTATGCAAGAAGTTGAAAAAGAAAGTGTAAACATTGGTTCCGTACTTGATGTTATTCGCAGTATTGCAGAACAAACCAACCTGCTGGCGCTTAACGCGGCCATTGAAGCAGCTCGCGCAGGTGAACAAGGCCGAGGTTTTGCCGTTGTTGCTGACGAAGTAAGAACGCTGGCAACTAGAACTCAAGATGCGACATCTGAAATTGAAGGTATGATCGACCAACTGCAAAAACTGTCTAAAACAGCTTCTATTGAAGTTATCAGTGGTCGTGACCAGGCAGCAGGAAATGCGGAAAAAGCGATTGAAGCAAGCAAAGGATTAATGAAGGTTACAGAGTCTGTTAGCTTAATAAACTCTATGTCTATTAACATCGCCAGCTCAATTACAGAACAATCTGCCGTGGCTGTCAGTGTTAATGAAAACATATCGAACATTCGCCACGTATCAAATGAAACTGCTGATGGCGTAAAAGAAATGATGGCAACAACCCAGACTCTTTCTGAGGTATTAGAAAAATTGAAGATTTCAGTAAATAGATTCTCTCTGTAACTTCAGCCCTGAAACACTTAGTTTGTTTGCAAAAAAGGGAACAGCCAATGGCTTGTTCCCTTTTTCATGAGTTTAAGAAGTCTTGTAAAATCTATTTAAAAATTTTATCAGACCAAACCGTCAAACCTGCCGCCACACTTCCAAAGTGGTCACCATCCAATACAGGAATGTCACCGATATTCGCTTGAATTGCATCGCGAATAACTGGCGATTTAGCCGAGCCCCCCGTCATATAAATGAGGTCTGGTTTCTCACCCGCCTGTTCAATGGCTGCTTTCATTAAATTCAGCATTTTCTCTAATGGAGAAGCAATCGATTTCGCCAATTGTTCGCGAGTAACATCAGCACCTAAAGCGGCTTCAATATAATCAAGTGAAGCAAAATAGTTCTGGGCGTCGGACAACGCAATCTTCGCCTCTTCCGCACTGCGAACAATATGATAGTTATGCTTTTCTTCACGCATTCGCAAGAAACGCTCAATCAATTTTGGTTCTGCCGCATCCACTCGTAGCTGATGCATTTGGTTCTTCGTTTCCATACTATTGAAGGTCGCAATAGCAGAAACATCATTGGTTGTGATGGCATTCCAATAAAGTTGCGTCGGCATTGGCAAGCCTGTTTTTAACAATGACTCCATACCAAACAGCGGCATTAAATGCTTACCTGCAATCTGAATATCTAAATCATTACCGCCAATCCGCTCACCGGTATGCGCTAAAAAATCATCACGACGATCTTCTTTTTGTAGATAATCAGGGCCCATACGAACCATGGCGCAGTCCGTAGTACCACCACCGATATCCACAACCAATACCGTTTTATTTTCGGTAAGCTTTACTTCAAAATCCAAACCAGCTGCAATTGGCTCATAAAGAAACTCGATTTCTTTAAAACCAGCACGCTTGCCTGCTGTCGTTAGAATCTCCAGTGCTTGGCGGTTACTGACTTCCGCATCAAGGCCTTGGAAGTTAACAGGACGACCAATAACAGTGTGAGTAATGTCAGCACCCAGGCTTTTTTCTGCGCGCTGTTTGATGTTCTGCATCATCACAGTGACAACGTCTTCAAAAAAATGTATGTGCTCGGAACGCAGTCCTGCGCCGCCTAGAAATGACTTAGGTGATTTTACGAAGTAACCTTCTTCAGGCCATTGGAAATATTCGTCAAATGCCGCGCGACCAAAAAATAACGTTTGATCTTCATCCGCAATGTCTTCTTCATAACGGGCTCGTTTTGCCCTTGTTAACGCGTTCATTCGCAATTCTGCAAACGCTTGCCTTGACTGAATATCTGGCAGCCCTCTTCCGACCGCTTCAGTAATTAAATCTCGATCTAAAGCATACAAAGTAGAGGGTAAAAATGCATGTTCTCCTTCTAAAGCGACCAAACGCACAGCCGAATCTTGCACAATACCTAATGCACAATTCGATGTTCCGTAATCAAATCCACAAATCATCTATACTCTACCTATCATCGCTCATAAAAGGGCCGCGGACGATAACAGAAAGATCCAAAAGTATCAAAGCCATCAGGAACACCAAGAAAACATTTATTGGGTAACACAAAAAACTGCAGTGAAATTACACTGACTCATATAGAATATACTCTGTGTTTATAATTGCAGTTACCACTAAGCTCAGGAGATCTTAAATGCATCTTTCGCTACAAACCAAAATAACCCTTCAGTCCATTATTGTGGCTGTGATCATTGCGATCGGAATCGGAGGTGTCTCTTTTTACGCCTTCAAAAGCGACAGTGATGCTCGCATAAAATCTGAAGTAAGCTCTCAAGCTAATGCTATCTCTACTTATATTAATAGCTGGTCTAATGATCGCATCAGCGCAATGCAAGCCGTCAAACAAAAGATAGAAGCCTCTTTACAAGACAACCCTGACATAAACGAAAAAGAGGTTCTGGATATTCTCCAACAAGCCCAAGCCAGCCTAGGATTCGGCATGACCTATTTGGGCATGGAAAACGGTGCCATGTATCGTCATGATCCATCACTGAACAGCGCAGATTACGACCCTCGTAAACGCAGCTGGTACATTGATGCGAAAGCCAAAAACAGCGCCTACATAACGGCACCATATATTTCGGCCTCCACCAAAAAGCTTTCAATGACATTCGTAGAGCCTATAACCGTTAACGGGAAGTTTATCGGCGCTATCGGCGGTTTGGTATTTCTAGACAGTGTATTGGATAGCATTTTGGCCATGAAAGTAGCGGGTGACGGCTACAGTGTCTTATTTGATGGCGACGGTAAAATTATAGCTCACCCCAATACAGATCGTATTTTGAAAGATGCTACGAATTTATCACCGATATTAAGCAATGACTTTTTTAAAGGCGTTGGCACTAAAGCTAAATTTACCGAGCTAAATATAGACGGCAAAGATATCGATATGTATGCCAGCAACATTAAAGGCAGCCCTTGGGTTTTAGGGTTGATGATGAACAAAGACGTTCTGAATGCCCCACTTGTTAGCTTGGGTACAAACATTATTATCGCGGTATTTATTTTGCTTACCATCGCAATACTCGTAGTGGTTCAAGTAACTCGATTCTTGCTTAAAGATTTACGTCGAGTGTCTGACAGCATGGCGCAAATAGCACAAGGGGATGGCGATCTAACACAACGCTTAACGGCCAGTTCTAAAGATGAAATCGCCGTATTGGTCGATAACTTTAATAAGTTTGTCGCGCTATTGCACGGAACTGTGTCACACCTTAAAAAAATTGGTCATGATCTAGCTGACCAAGCCAGTGCCGCCCACGATTCTTCGAGAAACAGCTCACTGAAACTAGAAGAACAACAGCACAATATCTCTATGGTGGCGACGGCCATTCATCAGATGGCACAAGCGACACAAGAGATTGCGGGCAATGCGACTAATACCGCCATCAATGCTGATGAAACCGTAACCGCGAGCAATATCGGTCAAACTCAGGTACTAAAAAGCCAAGAAAGTATTCGAACACTGGCTGCTGATATCCAAGGCGTGGCAACGGTTATTAATGACCTCAGCAAAAATGCAGATGGCATCAATACCATCTTAACGACCATTTCAGGCATCGCAGAACAAACTAACCTATTAGCCCTGAATGCTGCCATTGAAGCAGCGCGAGCTGGCGAACAGGGCCGTGGCTTTGCCGTGGTGGCTGATGAGGTTCGAGTTCTGTCTCAACGTACTTATAGCTCGATTGAAGAAATTCAAAAAATGATTGAGTCGCTGCAAAAGATCACTAAAGACGCCGTGGGCAAAATTCAGTTAAGTCATACTAGAGCAAACAGCAGTGTTGAAGATGTTAATCAGGCAAAAGAAAGCCTAGATAAGATTCAGCAGTCTGTTACAACGATCAACGACCGCGCGGCACAAATTGCAACGGCCACCGAAGAGCAAACCAGTGTCACCGCAGAAGTGAATCAAAATACGGCCGACATACAACAAGGTTCAACCGAATTGGTCGTTCTTGCAGCAGAGAGCGCCGCTCGAGCTGAAGAACTTAAATCTCTAGCAGATGACCTAACGAAAAACATTAATAATTTTAGAACTTAATAAACGGATATCAATAAAAACGGCCTATCAGATTTACCTGATAGGCCGTTTTTATTTCTCTAACTATTATGCTTTCGCAACAGATTACACTAGTGGTGAAACGCCAATAATCGCTTGATGAAGATAAAAAACGATAGCGAACCACGATACCATAGCAAAAACAAAAGCAATCAAGTTCGTTGGGACAGTGGATTCTTCAGAGGTTTTATAGACAACGCCAGCCTTACGATCTCGTCGACGATAAACGGCAAAGCTCACAATAGACCAAACCAAGAAGCTTCCAAAGATAATCATATCCGCTAAAGTACCGTTACTGATTAAATGCGCGAAAGCCCATAGCTTGACCGCGATTAACATGGGATAGCCCATTTTGTTTTTCAGCGATGTATTTGGCACTAACGCAGAACCAACGAAGAAAAGCGCAACCAGCACCAGCAAGCCAGCTAGATGGCGAGTCCAAACAGGAGGAAACCACAACCACACAGGCTCAAGGCGAACTTGCATATAGCCCATTACAATAAAAGCAGTAGCCAGTAACGTAATCATGCCAAAACGCATCTTCCAGCGCATAGCACCATGAGCCGTCATGATCTTCTCTCGCCATTGCGGAGCAACCAAGCGAACAGAATGCAAACAAAAGAAAATGACCAAACCTAAAACTAAAATCAACATATAAACTCGATTCCTAAACTAAACAGTAAACAAAATTCAGTACTGCTATTCTTGTTGCAAAGCAGCATCCCTAGGGACAAAAAATATTGGAGATAAGAGTACCTTGTTTTCAAAAATTGAAAAGCACTTTCCTAACGCTGAATGTATGATTAATGCCGCAATAAAGCCCACCCATCTAATTAAAAGACCACAAAAAGCATGGCAAGCGTTAAGAAAAGCCGAGTAAAATACTTTTTCCGACAGAAAAAACCTATACTGCTATTTCCTACTGATGATACAAGGTGACACTTTTCTAGAATGGCAATCAATACAGGCGATCTAAATAAGCTTGGCGACGAAAAAGTCACAAGTCTTGGTAATGATATCCTTGCTGCTATTTTACATAGCGCCGAAGACTTGATGACCGGGCAAGGATGGCTAGAAGGCATCAATAAGCTCTTGGCCGAACTAGGAAGAGCAACCACCGTTAGTCGCGTATGGATTTTTCAAACCTTAGATGTTCAAAATGATTTCATTATTCAAGACTATGCATTCGAATGGTATTCAGATAAAAAATATAAGCAAATCGGTTTACCCCATTTCAACCACTTTAAATCTCCACTGATTGAACCTGAATACATCTCTTTAATTAAAAGCCGACAAAAAGGCGAGTATCAAAGTGTCGTCACAGAGAAACTGCCTGATGCATGGCTAAAAAACCACCTTCGTAGTCAGAAAATAAAGTCCATGCTGACCATACCGATTATCATCGAGAACCAATGGTGGGGGACACTGGGTCTCGACGACTGCGAAAGAGAATACAGCTGGTCAGCTAATGATATTACGCTACTCAGAACCGCCAGCTACTTTATTTCCAGCGCTATTGTCCGTGACAATCACAGAACAAAACAACACCAGCTTGATATTCTAAAAGAAAACCTTTCCTGTAGTAGTTGGGAATTGGACAGCCGACGAGGCCACTTTTGGTGTACTTCTGAAGTGCTGAACCCAAATAAAAAAATCGCTAGCCGTCAATTATTTACCTTCAAGCAATGGCTTAAACGCATTCATCCAGAGCATAGAAAACCTTTCCTTAAAACGGCTAAAGACTTCTTAACATCTTCAACACCGACACTTCGCTATGATCTAAAAATCATGCGTTCGGATGGTGAATATCGCTGGATAGAAGTTTCCTGTAATGCGATTAAAAATGAAACAAAATTAAACCACACCATTGCCGGTATTTATTGGGATATCACTCAAAGAAAAATCGACGAAGAACGACTACTCCTAGAAGCCACTACGGACTCGCTCACTGGCTTGATAAATCGTCGTAAACTCCAAGGTATTATCAGGGCTCAGTTTGAACAATTTACCCGCGATCAACAGCCCTTCATCTTGGCGATGCTCGACATTGATTTTTTCAAGAAAATCAATGATCAATACGGACACAATGTTGGAGATAGCATACTGACTCACTTTGCTCAGCTTTGTAGCCAACTGATACGCCCACCAAATGTTCTTGCCCGCATCGGCGGCGAAGAATTTGCTATTGTCATGCCAGATACAAATCAAAGTATCGCCCAGAATCAATTAGAAACCTTATGTCGACAAGTAAACCAAATACCATACAGTCACCAAGGAAAAAGCATAAATTATTCAGTTTCGATTGGCTTTACTATAATTGAAGACACTTCAACTCAGGCTAACGATGCCTTTGACGCCGCTGACAGGGCCTTGTATCACGCAAAACAAACTGGCCGAAACAAGGTTATGCTTGGATAAACGGACCTCAAAATTTACTATTAAGCCTTCTATTTCACCGTTCACAAAAACTCAATGAGGTAGAATACAAAGGCTCGAAAAAATCGCATAAAAGGAACAATTCAAGATTCAATTAAAAAAGACAGTCCACGCGGTAGAAAAACGCCCCGTCTTTGCACTAGAATACGCCTTTTTACGGACAGGCCTGTTGCCATGATCAAGACACCTTATTACCTTATTGATAAAGCGGCTCTTCTGAAGAACCTAGAGAAGATCGCTTATGTGCGCCAACAGTCCGGAGCCAAGTCTTTGTTAGCTCTTAAGTGCTTTGCGACATGGTCTGTATTTGACCTAATGCAAGACTACATGGATGGCACCACGTCTTCTTCCCTGTACGAAGTCAAACTGGGAAAAACCAAATTTAAAGGTGAAACACATGCTTACAGCGTCGCCTATTCAGACGATGAAATAGCAGAAGTGTTGGATCACTCAGACAAAATCATTTTCAACTCCATTGGACAGTTCAATCGTTTTAAAGAAGCCAGTAAAGACAAGACTCGTGGTTTACGTGTTAACCCACAAGTCAGTACCTCTGAGTTTTTGATTGCCGATCCAGCTAGGCCTTTTAGCCGTCTTGGCGAATGGGATCCGGAAAAAATCGAAACAGTTATTAACGATATCTCTGGTTTTATGTTCCACAATAATTGTGAGAACAACAGCTTTGAACGCTTTGATGAGATGCTAAACCTTATCGAAGAACGTTTTGGTCATTTGATTCAACAAGTAAAATGGATCAGCCTTGGTGGCGGTATTCACTTTACTGGTGATGACTACCCAATTGATAAATTCTGCCAACGTTTAAAAGCGTTTGCTGAAAAATACGACATTCAGGTCTATTTAGAACCAGGTGAAGCCAGTATCACCAAAAGCACCACATTAGAAGTGACCGTACTAGACACATTGTTCAACGGTAAGAATTTAGCGGTCGTTGATAGCTCCATCGAAGCTCACATGCTGGATCTGCTGATCTATCGTGAAAATGCTAAAATGGCACCTTGTGATGGCGAACATGAATACATGATTTGTGGGAAGTCCTGTTTGGCTGGGGATATTTTCGGCGAATTTAAATTTGATAAAACACTGCAAGTGGGTGACCGCCTGTCTTTCCAAGACGCAGCGGGTTACACCATGGTGAAGAAGAACTGGTTTAACGGTGTTAAGATGCCGTCTATTGCCATACGCCAATTGGATGGCAGCATCGAACTTGTTAGGGAATTCGGTTACCACGATTTTGAGCAGAACTTGTCTTAATTCTGCTTCGATTACTACTTTGGAGAAAGCACTACCATGAAAAAAAATGTTCTCATTATTGGCGGCGGAGGCGTGGCACAAGTTGTGGCACACAAATGCGCCCAACACAATGACACACTGGGCAATATCGCAATTGCTTCACGCAGCGTTTCGAAATGCGACGATATTGTAGCCAGTGTCCTCGACAAAGGCAGCATGAAAGTAGAGGGCCGCATTCAAGCATTCGCCCTAAACGCTCTTGATGTGCCAGCTACCGTTAAACTGATTCAAGAAACAGAATCCCAGATTGTTATTAACGTTGGTTCAGCGTTTATCAATATGTCTGTTCTTGAAGCTTGTATGGAAACGGGAGCAGCTTACTTGGATACTGCTATCCATGAAGACCCAGCAAAAATTTGTGAAACACCACCTTGGTACGCCAACTACGAATGGAAACGTCGCGACGCTTGTAAAGAAAAAGGCATCACCGCCATTCTAGGTGTGGGCTTTGATCCAGGTGTTGTAAATGCCTACGCAGCACTTGCCTATAACCATTACTTCGACAGCGTAAGTGATATCGACATCATTGATATCAACGCGGGTAGCCACGGCAAATATTTCGCGACTAACTTCGACCCTGAGATCAACTTCCGTGAATTTACCGGTGTTGTGTACTCATGGCAGAATCGCGAATGGAACGTCAACAAGATGTTTGAAGTAAGTCGTACAGATGACCTGCCTGTAGTAGGAAAGCAAACGTCTTACATGAGCGGCCATGACGAAGTACATTCGATTTCTCAAAACTTAAATGTACCAAACGTACGTTTTTGGATGGGTTTTGGTGAGCATTACATCAACGTATTTACTGTATTACAAAGCCTAGGACTGTTGTCTGAACAGCCAGTTAAAACGGCAGAAGGCTTAGAAGTTGTACCGCTTAAAGTCGTTAAAGCCGTGCTTCCTGATCCGTCTTCCCTTGCTCCTGAGTACACAGGTAAGACTTGTATCGGTGATGTTGTTAAAGGCATCAAAGACGGCAAAGAAAGAGAAGTATTTATCTACAACGTAGCGGACCACAAAGACGCTTACAACGAAGTGGGTAGCCAAGGTATCTCTTACACCGCTGGCGTTCCACCAGTTGCTGCTGCCATCCTAGTTGCTAATGGCACTTGGGATGCAAAAGAAATGCGCAACGTAGAGCAGCTTGACCCAAGACCTTTCTTAGGTTTATTAAACGAAATGGGCTTGCCGACTCGCATTAAAGACGAAACAGGTGACCACCCTTTCACGTTTTAATTGCTAATTTAAGATTGGCAACTAAAAAAAAACCAGAGCCTGAAACTCTGGTTTTTTTACTTTCAAAAACGCTTTGCTACCTATGAGCAAACGCCGTTTTAGTGCAATCACCGTCGATTTTATCTTTCTCTTCTTCCAAAATTTCATCAGTAAACTGCCCCATAAAGCAGCAACAAATACCCTCACCGATCATGGTACGCGGCCCCATTGGGTGACCGATGTGCTTGTACACACCATGACTGTGACCATGGGAATGATCGTGTGAATGACCATGACTATGAGAGTGTCCATGACTATGAGAGTGTCCATGACTATTATCATGGGAGTGACCGTGGTCATGATGTTTCAACACTAATGAGTGCCCATGATCCGCATGATCTAGCGCTTGAACTAGGTTAGTAAAGTGTTTGGTATCGAATTCCGATAAGCCTTGAGTATCATCTTGTGGATCAACAAATTCGGCATGGTGATGATGGACATCCACTTCACCCGCTGCAAGGCGACGCTTAAAAGAGTTCATCAAGGTTTCTTCGCCAGTTTGTAATTCGCCCTGCATGATCTCTTCGACACGGTTTTGAAAAGCGTCGATCACACGAGGGTGGTCATTCAAGTAAGGCGTTTGAATGAAGTCAATGCTTGGGTTTTCTTGGGCAACTTTATCAACATAACCTTGTATACGCTTGATCAATCGACCCGTAAACAAGAAATATGGCGCAACGACAATGCGTTTAAAGCCAAGCTTCATAAGCTTTTCAAGGCCCACACCAACTGATGGGTAAGTCACACCGGAATAAACGGTGTCCGCCCAACCAAAGCCCATGTTTTCGTTAACGATACGCGTTAGCTTAGCCGCTTCGGCATTGGCAGAGGTATCAGACGTACCACGACCAACCACCACCAACATGGTGTCATATAGATTCTCTGGTGGATTTTCTGGATCTAAACCAAGCGATTCATAAATACGCGCTTGGAACGCTTCGATCATGTCATCTTGCAGGCCTAATTCGCGCCCATAAGTGACTTTTAACCCAGGGTGTTTTTCTTCGTATGTGGTCAAAACAGAGGGAATGTCATTTTTCGCATGGGTAGCCGCAAATAACATGCCTGGCACCGCGTATATTTCTTCTACCCCTTGGTCGACCAAACTGTTTAAGCCCATGTGAATATTCGGCGCAGAAAATTCTAGAAAACCGTATTCAACAGGAAGGTCGGGATAACGCGCTTTAAGTCCTTTTGCCACTAGGCCAAATTCACGCTCCGCGTCTTTATCACGGCTGCCGTGACCACAAATCATAATGCCCTTTTTGGCCTGTTCTTTATTACTCATCATTTCTCTCTACTTTATTCGTCACAGCTAGTTGTTAGTCTAAATACAACCAGCAAGGTTACAAGAGATCTTCTGCCCAAGATCACTGACGTTGTTCTTGTTGCTGATCTAAATCAAGCAACAAGGATTGAATTTTTTCTCGGTGCACATCGGCATTTTGCCACATGCCACGCTGGATGGCTTCTAATAAGCGCTCACCCATTTCTTCTAGCGCGTGGGGGTTATTATCGCGCATAAAAGCTTGGTTGTCTGGATCAAGCAACAATCGATCGGTCACTTGCTCATATTGATAATCCGCCACCAGATCGGTTGTCGCATCGTAGGCGAATAAATAATCCACGGTGGCGGTCATTTCAAACGCACCTTTATAGCCATGGGTTTGCATGGCGTCGATCCATTTCGGGTTTAATACTCGTGAGCGCACCACACGATTAAGCTCTTCTTTTAAGGTACGAATTTTTGGCGAACTCGGGTTAGAGTGATCACTATGATAAACGCTCGGCGCTTGACCACTAAACTCGGTAACAGCGTTGGTCATGCCGCCTTGGAACTGATAATAATCGTCTGAATCGAGAATGTCGTGCTCGCGATTGTCTTGGTTTTGCACAACCGCATCCAGTTGTGACAAACGCTCAATAAAAGCCGCTTTTGCTTCGACGCCTTCGCCATCCCCCTTGTTATGATTATCATCAGCGTTATCGCTATAAGAGCCATAAGCATAGCCGCCCCAGTTCACATAGGCTTCGGCAAGATCCGCTTTGGTGTCCCAACAACGCTCATCAATCAAGCCTTGTAAACCCGCGCCATAAGCCCCAGGTTTACTGCCGAATACACGATAAGTCGCTTGGCGATTCGCCTCAGCTTCATTCATACCTTGAGCAAGTAGTTTACTTTTTCTCGCTTCCACATTGGCGCGAATCACGTTGCCCGTTCCCGGCTCTTGATATGCCGCAATGGCTTGTACGGCCGCATCATAGAGCCGCATGACGTTGGCAAACGCATCACGGAAAAAACCTGAGACACGCAAAGTCACATCCACTCGTGGACGACCTAATTGCATGCAGGAAAGAATTTCAAAATCCGTCACACGGTTTGATCCCGGCGCCCAAATCGGACGAATACCCATCAGTGCAAAAGCTTGAGCAATATCATCGCCGCCCGTTCGCATGGTAGCAGTTCCCCACACGGACAAACCTAAATCTTTCGGATAATCACCATGTTCTTGTAAGTGTCGTTGAATCAGTGCTTCGGCCGATTGCTGACCAATAGCCCAAGCTGCAGGCGATGGAATAGCGCGATTATCCACAGAAAAAAAGTTCCGTCCGGTAGGCAAGGTATCAAGTCGGCCACGTGTCGGGGCGCCGCTTGGGCCTGGGGGAATAAAACCACCAGCCAATCCTGTTATTAACGCCTGAATTTCATCATGAGCACTTTGCTGCAAAGCAACCAATAAGCGTTTTTTACTGTGCGCCAATAACACGGCGGTTTGAGGGAGTTTTGTTGCTAACTCGTCAGTGGAGTCTTCGCCAATCAAATGACTCAAAACCAGTGATTTAGCCAATAACTCTAAGCGTTCCTTGGTGTCTGCATGGCTGCGCCACGCTAGTTCGCTTACTGATTGTAAAAGCTCAGGCTTATTACCTAGCCAAGGCGCTCGCTCACTTTTCATCGGATCAAAATCGTCTTGTTCCAGCGACAAGTCTTTAACCAAGACGTGTAGAATGCCTTGACTGGAAACCTCACTACCGCGAGGCAAACGCAACAAAGCTACTAGCGTATCGGCAAGTTTATCGTCTTCGGGCAATTCTCCTAGACGATGCAAACCATGGCGGATTTGCGCTTCTTTTATCTCACATAAATAGGTATCTAACCCTTCCAGTACAGAGTCATCATTGTCCGCTTGCACTCCTGTCAGCTCTTCAAGCAGATGCGTGGTTTGGACCTTTTCAAGAATCTGCTCACGTAGCCAGGTTTCACGGCGTACATCCATGCCCATGGCTTGGTAATATTCATCGACTAAATTTTCTAGCTCGGCCATGTCGCCATAGGTTTCAGCACGGGTCATGGGCGGCATAAGATGATCAATAATCACAGCTTGCGTACGGCGTTTTGCCTGCGCGCCCTCACCTGGGTCATTCACAATAAAAGGATAAAAATGCGGCATCGGACCCAAAGCAATATCCGGCCAACAAGAGGCAGACAAAGCCGTGCCTTTACCCGGTAACCATTCAAGGTTGCCATGTTTCCCCACATGAACAAAGGCATCGACTTTGTAGACGTGACGCAACCAAAAGTAAAAAGCCAAATAGCTGTGAGGCGGAATCAAATCTGGGTCATGATAATTCGCTGCCAAATCTAAATTAAAACCACGGGCCGGCTGAATACCAACAAAGGTTTCGCCAAGCCGAATGCCTGCCAACATGATGCGTCGCTGGCCATTTTGCTCGCGGCATTTATGATCGTCTTCTGGCGGCCCCCAGCGATCCCAAACCGCGTTCTGGCATTCCAACGGCAACTGATAGAAATAATGTAAGTAGTCTTCTAAAGCGAGGCTTTGCCAGCAACCGCGCTCATGCAAGGTGTTGGGATTATTGGTCACTGCGCCGAGTAATTCTTCAATCAAGGCGTTACCGTGATCGGGAATATTCGCAATCGGATAACCCGCCGCTTCTAAGGCTTTTAATAGATTCACCGTCGAGGCCGGTGTATCCAAACCAACGCCGTTACCAATACGACCATCTTTGGTTGGGTAGTTTGCTAACACAAAGGCGATACGTTTTTCATGATTTGGTTTGCTAGCTAAATTAGCAAAACGCTTGGCAAGTTGAGCAACAAAACATGCACGCTCTTCCTGTAATTCGTAACGCACCAAATCCACTTGAGCAATGTCGTTGTAATGACTTAACGCTTTAAAACTCACCGCGCGGGTAATAATACGTCCGTCCATTTCTGGCAAGACGATTTGCATGGCGACATCACGACTGCGAAGGCCTTGAGTTTGTCCTTGCCAATCCTCTTCGGTACTACCAGAAAGAATCAACTGTAAAACCGGAATAGGCGACGCGAACGCAGATTGAAAATCCGTTGGCTCCGAGGCTAAATCTGGGCTGCCCACACGATTGGCAGCGAAACCTGTGGTGTTTAAAATCACCTTAGCTTGAGTGCGTTCCACTAACGATTCGATCAAACCCACCGATACATCGTCTTTTAGTGAACTTACCGCTACGGCAAGCGGCACTAAGCCTTCCTGCTCTAATATCTCGATCAAGCCATCAAACATGGCAGTGTTGCCGCTTTGTAGATGTGAACGATAGAACGCCAAGATGGCGACCGGAGAGCCCTGAATTAATTCATCGGCATAGTGCTTCTGCCACTGGGCAAAACCAGAAGAATGACCGGCATGATAAATCAAGGCGCTCGGTAAAGGAGCAGGCTCTTGCCAAGGACAAGATGTACCGAAGTAACGATCCGTGAGGAAATAGAATAATTGTTGAGAGTTTGCTTGACCACTTTCCCGTAGATAACGCCACACTCGATAGCAGTCTTCTGGCTTTGCGGTAGAAACACTCGTTAACGAAGGGTCTTGCGAGTCATCCCCAGGCACGACAATTAAGGTACGACCCGCTTTGGCTTGCGCCCATTCTTGCAAGCGCAGAAAGCCATACTCCCAATAATGTTCACCACCCAGTAGTGAGACAACAACGACCTTGGCATGATCAAGCACCTTGTGCTCGTATAAATCGTAAGCAGCGGGTTTGACCAACTGCATCCAATTAGCAAGGCGAACAGAAGGTAGTGCCTTTGCATCAATAGATAATTGATCTAAAGCACTACCCAGCGCACCAAGTACACTATCCGCCGCGGCCAAAATAACTAAGTCGGCTGGGGATTGCCCAAGATCGACAATCCCTTCGTCGTCAACAAAGCCACCCGGTTTGGCTGCTAATAAGTGCACGGTTTCTCCAATTACGTTCTTTTACTAAATCAATCTAGTTATTAGGTTATTCGACATTTATTCACGGTGTTACGAGCGAAGCCAAGACGAGGCGAAAATAGACGAGAAAGCGGAGTTTATAGTTATAAATGAGCAATTCGAGTCTATTTTTAACAAAGTATTGGCAAGCGCAGTAGCCGTGATCAAGCACTCAAAGCATCATGTAATACATTCTCAACCTGCTCTTTACTAATGCCTTTGCCGATAAATACCAACTGCGTTTTGCGCACTTCTTCTGGTAGCCACAAACGATCAAAATAACGATCTAAACGCGTTCCTACTACTTGAAACACTTGGCGCATCGGCTTGCCATGAACGGCAGCAAAGCCTTTTACGCGGAAGATGTTGTGCTCTTCGACCAGTTGCGCCAGGGTTTCTTGTAAAAGATCAGACTGAACTTCACCTAAGGTCACCACAAAAGAGTCAAAGTGATCATGGGCATGGTCGTGATGCTCGCCATGAGCATGATGATGATCGTGGTGATTATGCACGTCGTCGATACGACTTTCCGTTGCAGCGTCAATGCCTAACAAGACATCCAATGCCGCTTCACCGTTTTCGATGTAGACCGTTTTGACTGTGTTTGGTACTTGGTGAGCAATAATCGCTTGCACGCGAGAACGTTCTTCGTCGTTGAGTAAGTCGTTTTTACTAACCACTACCAAGTCTGCCGCGCTTAGCTGATCGTCTAATAATTCCTGCAAGCTAGGATCATGATCCAGACTGTCGTCCGCTTGGCGCTGAGCCTGTACTTTGTCTTCGTCATGAGCAAAACGGCCTGCAGCCACAGCCTCACCATCCACCACGGTAATCACCGCATCGACCGTGCAATGCTCTTTAATGCCCGGCCAATTAAAGGCTTGCACCAAAGGTTTTGGTAACGCCAATCCACTGGTTTCAATCAAGATATGATCAATATCACCACGGCGAGCAACAAGCTGCTGCATGACAGGTAAAAACTCTTCTTCTACCGTGCAGCAAATACAGCCGTTCGCCAATTCGTAAAAGCCATCATCACTGCGTTGGCTCCCCTCTTCCACCCCTTCTGGGCAATCAAGTGGACAAGAGCGCAATAGATCGGAATCTATGTCTAGCTCACCAAATTCATTAACGATCACGGCGATACGTTTGCCTGCCGCTTGCTTTAGCACATTGGATAATAAAGTTGTTTTACCACTGCCCAAAAAGCCAGTCACAATTGTTGTTGGAATTTTATTCAACTGCATGATTCATCCTTCTTACTTTTAGGGATAGTATTTTTAAATTTATGCTTTCTTAGACTTATGTATTTTACGAAAAATGTGCGCCTGTCCTTTATCGTATAAATAGGAATCCGCGAAATCTTCTGTGTCTAATACCTTCCCGACCAATATCAAACTGGTACGAGTAAATTTTTTCTCTCTTACTTTGGCAACAATATCCGCTAAAGTTCCCACAACATAATCTTGATCCGGCCAACTGGTGCGATAACACACAGCAACAGGACAATCTTCACCATAATGAGGAATGAGTTCTTCAACGATTTTATGGATACGAGTAATACCAAGATGAATCGCTAACGTCGCGCCACTTTGCGCCAAGGCTGGCAAACGCTCCCGTTCTGGGAAAGGTGTTTTGCCTTCATAGCGCGTCATAATAACGGTTTGAGAGACGCCCGATAAGGTCAATTCTTTGCGCAATAACGCAGCCGATGCCGCCACAGCACTAACACCAGGAATCACTTCATAATCAATATCTAACGCTTCTAAACGACGAATTTGCTCGCCAATCGCACCATATAAAGCAGGGTCACCAGACTGTAAACGTGCAACGTCTTTGCCTTCTTGAGCCGCTTTTGCGATGACTGCGGTGGTTTCATCTAGATTCATTTCGGCTGTATCATAAATCGCTTCGGCTGTACCACGGACACTATCGATCACCTGTGATGGAATCAAGGAACCGGCATAAAGAACAATCGGGCAGCGCTCCATGGTTTTGACCGCTTTCACTGTCATCAAATCTGGATCACCAGGGCCTGCGCCAATAAAATACACTGTCATTTTTTTCACTTACCTTTTATAAAAAAGCTAAAGCTTTTTAGAATAGCTCTAAAGCTTTTTAGAGTAGCCGCGCGGCGTATAAATCCAATTCTTATCACCATTAACTATGTGTTTGGTGTCGGAGTTCCCAACGCTAACCATGGTGAACATATCCACATCTTTTGCGTCTAATTCACCCAGTGTCGTAAAAGTAATATCTTCTTCAGGGCGTGTTAATTGACGCCCAATCATCACAGGTGTGCTGGCTGGACGATATTGCAATAGGACATCACGAGCGTGGTTAAGTTGCCAATCTCTTTTCTTTGAAACAGGGTTATAAAACGACACGACAAAATCACCCGCGCCACAAGCGTGCAAGCGTTTATCGATGGTTTCCCAAGGGGTTAATAAATCGGAAAGTGAAATAGTACAGAAATCGTGACCCAGCATGGCGCCAACACGACTTGCACCGGCCTGCATGGCTGAAATACCGGGGATAACTTCAATATCGACATCTAGCCATTCCGGATGGTTTTCTTTGCCTTGCAGTTGCATATCCAGCAATTCAAACACTAACGTCGCCATGGCATATATGCCAATATCACCACTGGAAATTAATGCGGTAGTTTTGCCTTGCGCAGCCAAATCAAGCGCCAAGCGCGCACGACCTATTTCTTCACCTAAAGGCAGGTTATGAAAGGTTTTACCGTCACTAAGTTCACCCAATAAATCCAAGTAATAGCCGTAAGCCACCCAATCGCTACAAGCGGCCAATGCCTTGGTGGCATTTGGCGCGACCAAACCTAAATCACCTGGCCCCATACCCATTACAAATAACTTACTCATGCACTCTCTACAATATAATCAAGCGCCATAGGGCGCGAATGATGCCATTGTACACGGATTGCAAATATGACGGGATGAAAACACCACTATTTAAAGTGAGCAATGTTCAGGTAATGGAATTACGATTTAACGCGAACAAGGCGACAATGGCTTTTGTCGGCACCATTGAATTCTAACTCAGCCTCAGCACCATGAATCCAAAAAGACAGGCCTTCGCCCAGATAAAATGCACCAGATGCACTGATTGCATGAGTCAATACATAGCTTTGATCTTGCCAAGTTAATTTGGCTTGCTCGGCATGGAAAAATATATTTAAAGGCGAGTTTTCACAAATATAATCAGCGGAATTGGTTTGGTCTATGTCCTCTATCTCGTTCGCACTATCTGTAGGCGCGACGCCTTCATTCATAGAGCTACAAGCCGTTAACCCCACTAAAAAAGTACCGACCAAGACACCTTGTAGAAGTAGCTTTTTAATTTGCACTAGTATGAGACTCCATTCTAAAACTTTAATGGTCCAATTTTTTCCATTCCTGACCAAAAGGTCATCACAGATAACACCTCAGATATTATCAGTTCATAGTATATCGAGCCAGATAATAAGCTCTACTGAGCGATGTAATTTATTAGTTACTTTTTGTTACCTAAGCACCTTTGAGTAATGTTCAGTAACTGAGTAGTCACAAAATCAACACAATTGAAGGCAATGGACACTTTGACAGCCGTCAATAAAAACGAGTATATTCCACTAGTCGGATTTATCCGACTTCGTTCTCGGGGCGGGGTGTAATTCCCCACCGGCGGTAAAGACTTTACGTAAAGTAAAATTTAAGCCCGCGAGCGCCTTTAAGAAGCCTTTCTTTTAGGGTCAGCAGATCTGGTGTGATTCCAGAGCCGACGGTTATAGTCCGGATGATAGAGAGCGCGTCAGACAAGACCTCTATTGGCATAGTGCATTTTGCTTTGCCGTATTAAAGGTATGCCATTTAAAAATGGCGTATTTGCCTGCCCGTTCGCCCTGATTCACCTTAGATATTTTAGGATTAAAAAATGAATCAGAGCTCAACGAATAACATAGATTTCACTCCAGCTACTAAACGCATTGCTATTCTTCATGCTTCTTGGCACGAAGATATTGTAATGAATTGCGTTGACGGCTTTAAAAACGAACTCATCTCTCGCGGCTATGACGCGTCTTTAATTGACGTCATTCCTGTGCCTGGCGGCTACGAAATCCCATTACAAGCAAAACTGCTGGCGAAAAGTGGACAATATTCCGCTATCGCTGGAACAGCACTGGTTGTAGACGGTGGCATTTATCGCCACGATTTTGTGGCTCAGGCAATTTGCAATGCATTAATGCAAGTTCAATTGGAAACGGAAGTACCTGTTTTAACCGCAGTACTAACGCCTCACAACTTCCATGAGCACGACGAGCATAAAGAATATTTCAGCCGTCATTTTGTTAAAAAAGGCATGGAGCTGGCGAATGCTTGCGATCAAACTATGCGCTTAACAGAAAAAGCGAAGCAAATGCTTTAAGCGTTTGATGTAGAAAGAACTGAAGCTAAAAAAACGGCTCTTATCTCAGGATTCGAGTCGTTTTTTTTGTCTTAGCTATAACCGAAACAACTCTAGCACCTATAAGAACAGGCATGAGCCCTAAGAAAAAGCATGAGAGCGAAGCGATTGATAAAGGTCACTATTTTTATCCTCTTCAATACACAACCCCAACATATCGTCGATAAAAAAGCCTAAAGCTCGTCGCTCTATTCGTTCAATTCCTTGCTGCTGTTGTAGAGACAAATTGGCATATTTTGATGCTGCACCGAAATCCCCAAACAATACATGTCCGTTATCATTGATCAAAGTATTGTGGGCATAAAGATCACCATGGCTGACTTTTTTCTCACAAAAGTGCGCGATCAGTTGATCCACTTGCTGAATAATGCGAACAATTTTATCAATAGAGAATTGTTGATCCTCCACAAACGTATCCCGCGTACAAGACTCAAGACTAGGGGGTTGACCTAAATTCGTATAATGCGCTGGAATCAACTCCATCACGAGCGCCGAGCAATCATCTTCTGTCACCTTGGCAAGCGGTTGAACCAGATTATTGTGGCTTCCAACAGCAAGGCATGCATCAAGCTCATCCTCGGGATAACCATCGCTAGTCACATCACCTTTAAACACTTTTACAGCGACCGAATCTGAGAAATTAAAGCTATTCTCCCACCAAGTAGCGCGAGAAATAACGCCTGATGCGCCCTGCCCTAACACTTGATGTAACTCTAAATCGCGAAAAAATACGGTTTTAAATTCATTGTGCGGATCACGTTGAGCACAAAATGGATTACCAGAGAAGGCCAACCAAGCCAAGCGTGGCAAGGCTAACAACGCATCAGGGAAAGCTATCAACTTATTGGCCGATAATCTAACCAACTCCAGTTTACGACATTCCTTAATGGAATCAGGAAGAGCGGTTAAGCGATTCCCAGCCAATGCCAGCTTTTGCAGTCGCGTCAATCTTCCAAAGTCGTCAGGTAAAGAGGTTAATTTGTTATCCGTAAGAATCAACCAACGAGTCAATGTTGGTAACGAATCCGAAGAAACAGTAGTAATTTGGTTACTTTTGAAACCAATCATCTCCAATTTTTCACACTGACCTAAAACCTCAGGCAATTGAGTAAAGCGATTGTTTGAGCAAAAAAGTATACGCAGCTTTTTAAGACGTGATAAATCCGCTGGCAGCTCACGTAATTTGTTATTAGATAGATCCAAAATTTCTAGGCTGTCGGCGAGGTCAAAGATAGCCTCGGGAAAAACGCTTAAATTTTCGGATAGCTGTAGGCGAGTAACGCCTTTCAACTCTCCACGATTAAGTTGGTCAAGTGTGTGCAAAATAGAACTCTTTCTAAATAAAATTTATGCGTATTATAACAATTACATAGGTGGAATGGTGATGATTAAGTCTGTCGCACCAACATCAATCCCCATTTGGGAAAGTAAAGTGGTTATCTGGCCCCTATGATGAGTCTGATGATTAAAAAAATGCTGCAAAGTGAAACCAAACCTTTGCGAGTGCTCGATGCCCTTCATATTTTTGTACATTAGGGCCGATGACAGCATCTCATCTGTTATCTCATTCATCATGTCTATAATTAACTGATCTAGCCGAAATCGCTGACTTTGAAGTAAGAGTAGATCATCGAACAACTGAGTATTCAGCGTGGCTGGTCGCTCTAGCGTTCGAACAAAATCTAGACTAGAAAGCTCTGAAAAATGATCCGCGAAGCGTTTCAACCAGATAATATCTGCAGCCAGGTTATGGTTAAGCGTACCGAGTACAGAGCCAAAAAATGCACCTTTATCTTCAATTAGATCAGCATCGCTCAACTCAGCAACAGCCTTATAAACCGAGAGATTCATCCATTGATTATAAGACGCCATAAGCTGCAAATTTTCTTTTACCGACATCCTCATCGTCCTCTTGATGCATTTGTTAAGCCGCTAATAAAACAGCGATTAGAGCAATCAACCCCGGCAAGCCTTGTACAAACAAAATCTTTTTACTTGACGTAATTGCGCCATAAACGCCAGCAACAACAACGCAAAGTAAAAAGAACACAGTTACCTGCGAACCAGCCGCACCAAGCCACAACCCCCACAACAAACCGGCTGCGAGAAAACCATTGTAGAGACCTTGGTTTGCAGCCAACACCTTACTCGCTTTAGCAAAATCTGGTTTCAATCCAAATACTTTCATGCCTTTAGGTTTATCCCAAAGAAACATCTCAATATACATAATGTACAGATGCAAAAGAGCAACCAGTGCCGTAGTGATAATTGCAATTAATTCCATAGATATAGCCTCTTATTTTTATTCCATCTAATGAACATTTTATACCTAGTTCGGGAGCTTTTAACGAGTACACCGAGAAACTATTTTGCTTTTTCTTGGTCTAGTTTATTAAGCATGCTTTACATCTCATTTCTCAAGCTTTCCTTGCTCTTCATCGATTTTTTCAAGCTTTGCTTGAAAGTCACGCAGAGCAATTGTTAAAGCACCAACCGCAACACTTGGCTCAATATCGTGACTTTCAAGCAACTCAATAAGATCAACTGCCAACTTAACATGATCTGGCGCGTGGTCTAAAGACATAAAAACTCCATATAGAAGACTGCAACAATCTATGTGTAAAATGCGTAAATAGGTAATTAAAAAACTTTTTTGACGTCTATAATGGCTTTTTGCATTACGAATTGTTCGACGTAAAATAAAACAAATACAATACACACAGAACATAAACAAGCCTAATTTAAAGAGGTTCTCGTGATTACAAATGAATTTTGGTTGGATCGATGGAAAACAGGGCGTATTGGCTTTCATCAAGAAGGCGTCAATCCGAAACTAATTGAGTTCTGGCCTATTTTACCCAAAGGCAGCCGAGTGCTTGTGCCTTTATGTGGAAAGTCCAACGATATGATCTGGTTAGCCGAGCAAGGTTATGAAGTCACAGGTGTTGAACTCTCTTCTCTGGCGGTGATTCAGTTTTTAGGGGATAACGATCTGGCCTATAACACACAACAAGATGGCGGCTTAAAAATCCATACCGTTGACGGATTGCCATTACGCATTGTCGAAGGTGACTATTTTCAATTCACCGAAAACGAATTTGATGCCTGCTACGATCGTGCCGCCATGGTAGCCATGCCTGATTCAAAGCGGACTGAGTATGTTTCTCACACTCTTGAGCGTTTGTCGTCATCTGCTTGCGGTGTTTTGATTTCGTTACAGTACGATGGTGATCAGCAAGGACCTCCATTTTCCGTTGATGAAGACAGTGTTATCTCACTATGGGGAAGCAAAATTCAGAAAATTACTGCAGAAAACCTAGCTCTGACGAATCCCCAATATAAAGAGCAAGGACACAATATATTTGAGGAAAGTGTGTGGCGCATTCAACCCTAGATAATATAAGGCTGAATAGACCTAGATTAGACTGTCTACCCTAGGTTTTTTCTGGGATAATACGGCACAATTTTTCACCGATAATCCATGTATCCTCGTAATGACAAAGAAAACCGCTGACCATTACGCCCGATACCAAGAGTAAATAATGATCAAACGACATAAAACCGCCAAAGAACTCTTTTCTTACCCATTATATTGGGCTGAGTGTTATGGCGTTTCGCCCTTTCTACCAACTACCAGAGAAGAAATGGATGCTCTTGGCTGGGATAGCTGTGATGTGATCATAGTGTCAGGTGACGCTTATGTGGATCATCCTAGTTTTGGTATGGCGGTTTTAGGTCGCTTATTAGAAGCACAAGGCTACCGAGTTGGTATTATTGACCAACCCGATTGGCGCAATACAGAAGACTTCATGCGCCTTGGTCGTCCTAACCTATACTTTGGCGTTACCGCTGGTAATATGGACTCCCTGATCAACCGCTACACAGCCGACTTGAAAGTACGTAATGACGACGCCTATACACCTTACGGTGTTGGCGGAAAACGTCCAGACCGCGCGGTTATTGTTTACTCTCAACGCTGTAAAGAAGCGTTTCATGATGTTCCAGTCATGATTGGCGGAATTGAAGCCAGTCTTCGTCGTATTGCTCAATACGATTACTGGAGTGATGAAGTTCGTCGCTCAGTGTTAATCGATTCGACGGCCGATATTTTACTTTACGGCAATGCTGAACGCGCCATGATTGAAGTCACCCACCAGATGGCAATGGGCAAAACCCTTGATGAACTCACTAATATTCGCGGCACAACCATTGTCCGAAATACGCCGCCTGGTGGTTATACGGAAATTGATTCAACACGCGTAGATTGGCCTGGTAAAGTCGATCAAATTTACAGCCCTTACGAATACATTCCGGAAGGTAAGTGCCAAACTAAGGATGAAGAAGAGTCCGATGTTATGCCGATTCGAGTCATTCCCGCTCCACTGCGTCGTGGTGAAAAACTCGATCCGGAAAAAACCTATATACGTTTACCATCATTCGAAAAAGTATCTAAAGATCCTGTTTTATACGCCCATACTTCGCGTATTTTACACCTTGAGTCTAATCCGCATAACGCACGTGCTCTAATTCAAAAGCATGGCAAGAAAGAGATCTGGGTAAACCCACCACCAATTCCATTGGAGACACCAGAAATGGATGGCGTGTTTGATTTACCTTATGCACGAGTGCCCCACCCAAAATACAAAAAAGCCCGAATTCCGGCTTATGACATGATCAAGACATCAATCAATATCATGCGTGGCTGCTTTGGTGGATGTACTTTTTGCTCAATAACCGAACACGAAGGGCGCGTCATTCAATCTCGTTCACACGAATCTATTTTGAATGAAATTGAAGATATCAAGGCAAAAGTCCCAGGCTTCACTGGACACATTTCAGACCTTGGCGGGCCTACCTCTAACATGTACACGCTGAACTGTAACGATGATGAAGTACAAGCGTCGTGCCGCAAGCTTTCCTGCGTTTACCCGACCATCTGTTCTAATTTGAATACAGATCACAGCCCAACAACTCAGCTGTACCGTAAGACGCGTGCAGTTGAAGGTATTCATACTGTCTCGATCGCCTCTGGCTTACGCTATGACCTTGCTGTGGAAGATCCAGAGTACGTTCGTGAACTGGTCACCCATCACGTTGGCGGACTGCTAAAGATAGCACCAGAGCATTCAGAAAAAGACACACTATCAAAAATGATGAAGCCTGGCATGGGAACTTACGATCGCTTCAAGCGCATGTTTGATAAATACTCTAAAGAAGCGGGTAAGAAACAACATTTGATTCCTTACTTTATCGCTGCCCACCCAGGTAGCTCAGATGAAGACATGCTTAACCTTGCAGTATGGTTGAAAACTAACGATTTCAAACCAGACCAAGTACAAACCTTTTATCCGTCGCCCATGTCATTAGCAACGGCCATGTATCACTCTGGCAAGAACCCACTAAAACCGGTTACCTATAAGAGTGAAGACGTTTATACCCCTAAAGATGCCAAGCAACGTACGGTACAAAAAGGCTTTTTGCGCTACCACGATCCAAGCAACTGGCAGGATCTGCGCAACACCTTAATAAAAATGGGTCGCCCTGAACTTATTGGCCACGGTGATAACAAACTGGTGCCAGCTGAAGAGAAAGATAAACAGGTGCGTCGTCGCCCTCAAAAAGCCAAACCTGGCCAAGCGACAGGCGCTTCTCATACTTCAAATAGACCAACCATGGAAAAGAATGCGGCTGCAGAAAGAGCACGTCGTAAAAACAACAACGGCGGCGTGACTGCCACTCCTGCAAAACGTCGTAAGACTAAAATAAAGTCTCGTCAGCAGTAAGGCTCATAAAAAAATAAGTATAAAAAAACGCGTCATATGGTCCCAATAGCAGGGAAACCAATATGACGCGTTTTTTATGCCATTAGCATTTAACGATTCGACAATTTACTACGCCTACGACAGGCTATCACTAACTCAACAGCAGATATAAAGATTAGGGTATAACCTAATGTCTCAATCCCCTCTTCTACTATATTTTTAACAATGCGCATATAGGAATCTCCCATGACAGCTTGCCAAAACGATGCGCGCCCCATCAATCGAGAAAACGCCAATATAGTGACAAAACCTGCCAAGAATGTACCAAAGCTTGATTGCAGAGAATACTCTTTTAAAGAAGCGTAAATAGAAGAAAATTGCCCCCATAAAAAAATCAATACACAGACAAAAATAAGACATACGATGGTTTGCCAAGCCCCATCAAACACATACTGGTCTAACAGTGAATCAGATTCACGGACAAACATCATAGCCATCAAAGCGCCTAAAAGTGTAGCCGCTATGTTTAGCTTTTTATCTACACGTGCCGCGTAAAGAAATAACATACAACTAAAAAAAGACATGAAGTCTTGCATATGCTCTGTAAGGGTTTTCTCACTGTATTCAGCAGCAGACAGTAATTGATACCCTTCCAAAGAAATGAGCTGCGCAACGCCTGCGACAGCAAAAAGATAAACGAAACCACGAAGAATGAACATGAAAAGACCTCAGCTTGTAATGCCGAGATTTTAATGAAAAAAAAGTAAAAAAACGATGTGTGACAATAAGATGACACTATCATTTCTTGATTATGAGTTATGTCATGTCAGTTATAATAAAAAGGCAATTAATGAACAAATTAAGACGATTTATAGTCAATTAAGTTTAAAGATGCATCTCTGTCCATCAATTCATCCTGCATACTTTCCACATGGCCAGCTACTTCGTCAGGGGAAGAAAAATGGGCAATATGGTACATAGCGTCACCTTCTTGAACTAATGGAATATTTTGTTTGCCAATGATAATCCCACCATTTTTACACAAGACTTTATCTAAAATATCACCATATGGATCTTTAATTTCGGCTAACACATCACCAGCTTCAACAAGATCGCCTAGCTCTTTTATATGCGTCGTAAAACCACTATCGGTCGCTCTTACCCAACTACTGTTACGTGCAATTCTTGGCTCAGATAAAGATTTTTTGCTGCGCGACTTAGGCAACATTCCAAGGTGCCTCATCACACCAACAATCCCCTTCACTCCCGCTCTTATAGATAGCTCGTCAAAACGCAATGCTTCACCGGCTTCATAAAGAATAACCTTGGCTCCTACATCATTGGCACATTCACGTAATGAGCCATCACGAAGGTTAGAGTTCATTAAAACAGGGACGCCAAAAGCTCTGGCAATCTCCAGTGTTTCAGGATCATCAAGGTTCGCGCGCACCTGTGGCAAATTAGTGCGATGCAAACTTCCAGTATGAAGATCGATACCATAATCCGCTTTAGAAACGATTTCACTCAAAAAGCGATCCGCCACACGCCCTGCTAACGAGCCACGCTGGGAGCCAGGAAAAGAGCGATTTAAATCACGACGGTCAGGCAAATAACGACTTTGGCTCAACACACCATAGCCATTAACAATTGGCACTGCGATCAAAGTGCCCTTTAAGCTCTCAAGATATTTGCTTTGAATGATTCGACTAATAATCTCGATACCGTTCAATTCATCACCGTGAATCGCAGCACTAATAAACAAGGTCGGACCAGAACGCTTGCCGCGTTTTACAAACACCGGCATAGACATATTCGTGTCGGTATACAACTTTACCATTGGCAGTTTTATACGAGCAGTACCACCTAACGGAATCTCAACGCCACCAATTGTTAAAGCTGTTTTACCCATTAACCTTTCCCTTTTGTTTTTGTACTACCCAATAAAGCGGTTTTTTCAATGTGCGTTATGATCATAGAAGCCACGTCTTTGCCCGTTGCAGATTCGATACCCTCCAACCCTGGCGAGGAATTTACTTCCATAATAAGAGGACCATTGTTGGATCGCAGAATATCAACACCGCACATATTCAAACCCATTACTTTTGCCGCTTCTACTGCTGTGCGCCTTTCTTCGGGAGAAAGCTTAACCAAAGATGCCGTTCCACCACGATGAAGGTTAGAGCGAAACTCGCCGTCTGCACCTTGTCTTTTCATTGCGGCAATTACTTTGCCACCCACCACCAAGCAGCGGATATCAGCACCACCCGCTTCTTTAATATATTCTTGTACTAGGATATTGGCTTTTAGCCCCATGAAAGCTTCAATAATAGATTCTGCCGTTTTGTTTGACTCCGCCAAAACCACACCAATTCCTTGCGTGCCTTCCAATAGTTTAATCACCACAGGAGCGCCACCAACATTCTTTAGCAAGTCACCTATCTTATCAGGATGATGTGCAAAACCCGTCTTAGGCAACCCCAAGCCCTTACGCGACATCAGTTGCAACGATCTTAACTTATCTCGTGAGCGACTGATCGCAACAGATTCGTTAATACTGTAAGTACCCATCATTTCGAACTGTCTAACTACGGCCGTTCCATAAAAAGTAACTGATGCGCCAATTCTTGGAATAACCGCATCATATTTCGGCAGAGGCTTACCATCGTAACGAACGGAAGGGTTGCTACTTGTAATGTCCATATAACAATGCATCGTATCAATTACATCTACCTCATGCCCAAGCTGCTCACCGGCCTCAACCAATCGACGAGTAGAATAGAGTCGTGGATTACGAGAAAGAATTGCGATTTTCATAGATGTCCTTTGAACAAAATAAGAAAGCAAACGTACAAACGATGCTTATAAAAAGATTTACGCCATTGGCGCGAGAATAGTAAATAACCTTATATTTAGAAAGAGATTTCATGCATTTTACATAAAAAAAATCTCCAAGCCCCTTTATCTAATAAGGGTGCTCAGAGATTTTTTAGGTGACCTTACAGAAATTACGATTATTTCTTAGGTGCAAACGGGTTTTCAGAGGATTTAAATTCAAAAATAATCGGGGTTCCGGTGATATTCAACACCGTTCTAAATTTATTCTCTAAGTAGCGTTTGTAACTACCTGGTAAAGCACTCGTTTGATTTCCATGCACAACAATACGAGGAGGATTCGATCCACCTTGGTGCGCATATCGAAGTTTGATTCGACGACTATTCACCATTGGAGGCTGATGTTCTGCAACCGCATCCTCAAGAATTCTTGTCAAACGGTTTGTTGACCATTTGGCATAGCAGGACTCATAAGTGCTTTCAATCGTATCGTACAAATCACCAACGCCAGTACCATGCAAAGCTGATATATAATGAACTTTCGCATAGGGTACAAATCCCAAACGACGCTCAACTTCACTCTTGATATGCTCACGATCGTCTTTCTTAAGACCATCCCATTTATTTATAGCCAACACCACACCACGACCAGCATCTAATACATAACCGATCATGTGAAGATCTTGTTCAACCAAGTCTTCATGGGAGTCAATGACAACAATAACTACGTTAGCGTCTTGGATAGCCTGTAAGGTCTTAACAATAGAAAATTTTTCTACCGCTTCCTTCACATGTTTACGACGACGCACACCTGCCGTATCAATAAGAGTATATTCTTTATCATGACGCACGTAAGGAATGTAAACACTATCGCGCGTAGTACCTGGCATGTCATACACAACAACACGATCTTCACCTAACATACGGTTTACCAATGTAGATTTACCTACGTTTGGTCGACCTACTACACCAATGCGGATACCACGTGACTCCAAACTAATTTGGTTCTTAGCTTCCTCAACGCGTTCTGCATAAGGCAGCATCACCTTATCAATCAGGACATGTACACCTTTACCGTGAGAGGCGGCGATAGGATGTAGTTCACCCATCCCTAAAGAATAAAAATCCGCCAACGCGATATCTTCATTGATGCCATCGGTCTTATTCACCACAAGAGAAACAGGCTTATTTGAACGACGCAAATGATTAGCGATCATTTCGTCTGCAGGATTCAAACCATGACGACCATCAACAAGAAACAAAACAGCATCTGCCTCTTCTATTGCCAATAAAGACTGGCGCGCCATTCTTTCATCTATACCCTGCTCATCACCACTGATACCACCAGTGTCAATGACAATAAATTCATGTTCACCAAGCTTACCGTCACCGTATTTACGGTCACGAGTTAGCCCTGGATAATCGGCAACTAAAGCATCACGGGATCTCGTCAATTGATTGAAGAGAGTCGATTTGCCAACATTGGGTCTACCTACCAATGCAATAACTGGAATCATTTTTTTACCTATAAAAATACAAAGTGGCCACCATCCCCATTAAGGGATGGCAGCCTCTTTAAAAATCGCTATAAAGAAATCGAAATTGATTTCAATAGCTCAATGCCGTTACATTAGAGTTCGGCGTAAGAATAAACAATTGCTTATCATTTGCGACCATACGACTACCAGAAGGAACACCATTATCAGCGACTTTATGAGCTGCAACTTCGCCTGTCGTTAGATCAAGTAAATGAACGTAACCACCGCGATCCATCACAGCAACATAATCACGAAAAAACTCTGGTGTAATCAAATCTCGGTCTACAAGATCTTTATTTTTCCAAACTTCAGTGCCATTTTTAGCATTCAATGCAATGACTTTACTGGTCATATCAACAGCAACAAGAAGCTCTCCCTTTACAGCAACACCCACTGAACTAGGGATGCTACGCTGCCATAGTGGTCGACCATTTTCAATTGAAAGTGCGGCCAGCGTACCATTGTAGGCAACGGCGTAAACAACACCATTTTCTACCACTAAACGACCATCTACATCGCTTAGTCGCTCAATTTCGTAACGCCCTTCTGGCTTACCTACATCATAAGACCAAAGTAAATTGCCATCTTGCAAAGAGTAGGCTTTCAATTTTCCACTGGCAAAACCTGCAATGACTTTACCATCGGAAATAATGGGTGCGCTTGTACCACGTACCGTTAAAGATGGCAAATCTTCTTTTGCACGCCACAGCGTATCACCTGTCTCAGCATCCATCACACTCAACCAACCATCGGCTGTTTGAATGGCTATTTTGCCCGCAGCATAAGACGCTTCAGACAATACTTCCGAGCTTAGTGCTTTTTCCCACAAGACAGATTTACTTGCTAAAGAAACAGCGACAAGTTGGGCATCATATGTACCGAAATACACAATATCGCCATGGCGCGTTACGCCAGCACTTGGTTTATAATCAGTCGAGAAAGAGTCTTTCTTATCCCCATTATCTTGCGCAAGCTCGTATACTGTTCCCTTATCCGTAACAAAGTACAAAGAGCCGTTTTCTGCAACGAGATTGAAACGCTCACTGGACTCACCAAAATTACCATCAACCCCCGTGCGCCAAGCTGTCTTTAAATCCACCTTACTTTCAATAGAGGGAAGATCTGATAAAGCTGGACGGGAGTTAGAGCAACCTTGAAGGATCAAAGCAGAAAACAAAACAATGTAATAAAGAGACTTGCTCATAATTAGCCTTTCACCAAATCTTTAAGCTTTATATCAAGCAATGGATGATTCACACCTACGCCCAATGACTCACTTGCCTTTTGATAAGCGACACGCGCATCATCACGTTTACCTTGGGCAATTAAGATATCACCAATGAGCTCTTGCTTCTGTGCAACAAACTCTTCTTCAGATACTTGCTCAGCACGTGTCATTGCACCAGCATAATCTTGTTTCTGAAGCATTAAACGTGCAACACGTAAGTTTGCAATAGCAATAAAAGACACATCTTGAGTTTTGGCGATTGCATCTTCTAAGGCTTTAATTGCCTCATCGTATTTACCATTTTCAGCATCCACTCGAGCTAAAAACAATTGACCGAACATTGCATAACCCGTATCACCATAATCCTCAGCAAGTTGCTTAGCGATAAAGGTTACCGTTTTTTGGTTATTCTCATCACTTAAATCAGCAGAGGCCTGAACCAAGTTTTGATATAATGCTGATGCTTCGCTAATGTAGTTAGCTTGATTGGTTTTCCATGCCTGCCAGCCGAAATATCCACCGACGGCAACAGCAACAGCAACCACCAACATCATGCCGTTCTTTTTCCACCAAGATTTAAACGCTTCGATTTGCTCTTCTTCAGTCTTTAATTCAGACACTTTTT
Source organism: Marinomonas rhizomae (assembly GCF_024397855.1). NCBI lineage: Bacteria > Pseudomonadati > Pseudomonadota > Gammaproteobacteria > Oceanospirillales > Oceanospirillaceae > Marinomonas > Marinomonas rhizomae. The sequence continues at coordinate 1,271,012 of NZ_CP073343.1, read as the reverse complement.
CTTCCTCATGCAAGGTACTGCCAAATCATTTATATGGCAGTACTCCATTAAATCAAATTACAACTTGGCGCAAATATAAGCAGCAACATCATCAAGCGGTTGAGATTGTTGCTCACCCGTTGACATATCTTTTATCTGACAAATACCATTATCTACTTCATTTTGCCCTAAGATAATCGTGAAACGAGCCTCTGACCGGTCGGCTTTTCTCATTTGATTCTTAAAGTTTCCACCGCCACAGTGACGTAAAACAACCAAATTTGAATTTTCTTCACGCAACTTCTCGGCTAGGACAAAAGAAGTAAGCTCTGCATCATCCCCCATACTGATAACAAACACATCAGTAGAGAATGTTGCAGCTTCAGGAATTAGGTTTAATGTTTCAAGCAAAAGCACTAAACGCTCAATCCCCATTGCGAAACCAACAGCGGGAGTAAATTTCCCTCCCAATTGCTCAACCAAGCCATCGTAACGGCCGCCAGCGCACACGGTTGCTTGCGATCCCAAATGCGTTGTTACCCATTCAAAAACCGTTTTGCCGTAATAATCCAAACCACGCACTAAACGACGATTGATGACATACGGAATGCCATTGGCCTTCAGAATAGCCTGCAAAAAATCAAAATGGGCTTGAGATTCTTCACCGATAAAATCTTCTAAATTAGGTGCATCTTTTAACACCGCTTGGGTCGACTCATCTTTAGAGTCCAAGATTCTTAGTGGATTTGTTTCTAGACGGCGCTGACTGTCTTCGTCTAGTTGATCTTTAAACTCTGTCAAATAATCAACTAAAGCCGCTTTGTAGTTTTCGCGTTCAGAGGCTAAACCAATCGTATTTAGCTGCAGCTCAACATGCTCTAGCAGACCAAGTTTTTGCCATAGGCGGGCAGACAAGATAATCAACTCAGCATCGATATCTGCAGACCCCATACCAAAGGACTCCACACCTATCTGATGAAATTGACGATAACGACCTTTTTGGGGACGCTCATAACGAAACATAGGTCCCGTGTACCACAAACGCTGAGTTTGATTAAATAACAAACCAGCTTGATCCGCTGCACGAACACAGCTCGCAGTACCTTCAGGGCGTAAAGTCAAAGATTCGCCATTACGATCATCAAAGGTATACATCTCTTTTTCAACAATATCCGTTGTCTCACCAACACCGCGCTTGAACAAATCCGTATTTTCCACAATGGGAAAACGAATTTGCTGATATCCATAAGACTTAACAACATCTGCTACTGTTTTTTCTAGATATAACCAAACAGAAGATTGGTCAGGCAGAATGTCGTTCATTCCCCTGATCGCTTGAATTTTACGAGCCACAATGGATCCTTAATTTTTTACAATGATATTGGCCAATTCCTGTTCTTTTAGGAGAGCCTTTTTACGAATCATTTTTTCTAAATCATCAACAAGCGTTTCATTTTTCGTTTTACTGTCCGGCTTGCCATCTTGATAAATCAAGTTATTCGGCGAACCACCAGCAAGACCAATGTCCGCTTCTTTTGCTTCGCCTGGCCCATTTACCACACAGCCAATAACAGCAACATCCATTGGAATAGTAATATCATCAAGACGCTCTTCTAACTGATTCATCGTTTTAATGACATCAAAATTCTGACGGGAGCAGCTTGGACAAGCAATAAAATTAATGCCTCGATTACGCAACTTCAAACTGCGCAACATATCCCAACCGACTTTAATTTCTTGCACAGGATCAGCCGCCAATGAAACACGTAGCGTATCGCCAATACCGTCCATTAACAGCAAACCAAGACCAATAGAAGATTTTACTGTTCCAGAACGCAAACCGCCCGCTTCAGTAATCCCCAAATGCAACGGATTATCTATTTGACTGGCAATTTTTCGGTAGGCTTCAACCGTCATGAAAATATCAGACGCTTTAAGGCTCAGCTTGTACTCATGAAAGTCTAACTCATCAAAGTATTGGATTTGTCTAAAAGCTGATTCCACCAACGCATCAGGCGTTGGCTCTCCGTATTTTTTTTGCAAATCTTTTTCTAAAGAGCCAGCATTGACCCCAATACGAATAGGAATATTTTTATCGCGGGCACAATCTACCACGGCACGAATACGATCTTTATTACCGATATTACCTGGATTAATTCGCAGGCAATCGACACCATACTCAGCCACTTTCAAAGCAATTTTATAATCAAAGTGAATATCAGCGACTAATGGAATAGAAACCGCTTCGCGTATTTTTTTAAATGCTTCGGCCGCATCCATCGATGGTATTGATACACGAACAATATCTGCTCCCGCCTCGGCAATAGCACGGATCTGAGCCACAGTCGCGTCAACATCACAAGTTTCCGTGTTCGTCATACTTTGAACACTGATTGGCGCACCACCGCCAACCGGCACATTCCCAACCATAATTTGACGAGAATGGCGGCGTTTAATAGGTGATTCAAAATGCATAGGAGTCTCTACTTGAGCTCAAATCGAGCCAAATCTTTACGTGTAAAAGAAGAAAAATCGAATTCTTCACCTTTGTATTTCAAAGATGAAACACCCTTCGCGTAGCCTAATACAACGCGGTAAGGTGCCTTGCCATTTAGAGATAATGTACTATTCGCAGACTTCACCCCAGAAAATAAAATTTTTCCTGAGGAATCTCTCACTTCCGTCCAGCAATCCGCATCAAAAGTCATTTCTACTTCATCAGAGTAAGAAGGTAATTTGGGCGCAGCTGCAAGCTCAGCAGGAGCTTCAGCATTGGCTCTAATGACATCCTCTGGTTTTACGCCAGCCTCTTCCAAAATTTCCATTGTTTCTTCAGAAAGCCCCGATACAACATTACTTTCATCAACTTCTTGCTGACCTTGTGAGCTTTTTACTTCCGTTTTTTGTTCAGAAGTTGCTTTTGGAATTTGGTTTAACTGAGCATCAATCTTATCCTCAACAGCTATAGAGTCATTTGGCTCGTCTATTATAGGCTCTTTAGATATCCTTACATCATCTTCGCTTCCAGCTGTTTGCTCAACCTTATCTCCATTCTGAGAATCATTAGACATTGGAGTATTGTTTGTTTGAGAAGGCCACCAGAATACCAAAAAGACCAAAACAGCAATAATCACCACAGAAATAAAGATAACAATTGGGTCACCTAAATGAGATTGCTTATTAACTTTATCAACTGGCTTAATTGTTGTTTCAGCATCAGCTCTTTCCGCATCAAAAGCATTTAAGATTTCAGATGGATCAATTCCTAGTAAACGGCAATAGCTTTTCAGAAAACCACGAGCAAAGGTAACGGAGCGGAAATAACTAAAATTGTTTGCTTCAAGCGCTCGCACTTGATCAATTGGGATTTTTAGCTCGGTAGCAACATACCTTTCATCAAACTCTAACTCTAACCTTTTTGCCTTTAACCGATTACCGATATTAATGGTGTCCATATTCGCTTTACTTACAGAAGCATCCGTTTGAAATTCAGTTGTCATGTCAATACCTTGAGCCATTTAGGCATGTAAAATCACTCGCAAATGAGGACAATGTAGGGTCAGTTTCGCGTGCAATTAAATGCCGCGACAGACAGTTGTACTCATCAAAATGCACCGTTCCTCGAGCATTTTGTTTATCAGCCTGGATATTATTAAAAATTAAGCGAGCTTTGTCATTGTTACCTTGTATTAAAACAAGATTGAGCTCTGTCATCAAACCAATCAGAGGTAAATCCGCAATTTCTTTTGCTTGTTTTAGATAGATTCCAGCCAAACTTACTTGTTTCTGGCGTAGAGCGCATCTGGAAAGATTAATTTGCACTGATTGGCGCGCTGCCAAGCCTTTACTGTCTGCTTTTTCAAAAGCAACACAAGCCTCGTCCCATCGTTTTTTTAGTCCTAAAAGAACCCCATAGTTATTCCATACAAAGTCATCATAAGGAAACTTCTGCAGAGCTTTTTCATGGACCAAAAGCGCTTCACTGTAATCTTCAACACTCAGCCAATACAAACTGAGCAGTCGCCAATAATCACGCCCTTGGTATGATTCGTCAACTTGGTCAAGTTGCTTTTTTGCCACCCCCCACTGCCCTAACAAAAGATGAGCTTGAACAATTGACAGTTTTTTAGGCTCGGAAATAGGAGGCGGTTCTGGATAAACGGCCTGGTAAGCACAAGATGAGCAAAGCACGCAATACAATAAAAAAGGCAGTAACCACAAGCGCATACAGACATCCTTGTCATATACATTATTTTTGAAAAAATACGTTAGCTTTTCACTTCTCGTAATTCAATATACTTCTGACTACGGCGAGTTTTATCATGGAAGTCTCCAACCAATTGACCACAAGCCGCATCAATATCATCACCACGGGTCGTTCGGACTGTCACAGTATACCCAGCATCCGCTAGGATTTTCTGGAAGCGACGAGTACGATTATTCGATGGTTTCTCATAACCCGAATGTGGGAAGGGGTTAAATGGAATCAAGTTGATTTTACATTCCAATACCTTAAGAAGCTCAGCCAATTCATGGGCCTGCTCTTCGTTATCATTCACACCAGACATCAATGTGTATTCAATCGTAATATGGCGCTTATCCGGTAAATTTGCCAAGTAGTGCTGGCAAGATTCAATTAACTCCGCAATCGGATATTTTTTATTAATGGGTACAAGCTCGTTACGCAAAGCGTCGTTTGGCGCATGCAATGAAATAGCCAAAGATACATCGGTACGTTTTACCAATTCATAAATTTTAGGCACAACACCTGAAGTACTCAAGGTTACACGGCGCTTAGACAAGCCGTACGCATGGTCGTGCATCATAAGAATCATAGAATCAACAACAGGCTCGAAATTCATCAAAGGCTCACCCATGCCCATCATCACCACGTTAGTAACACGACGAGGACCATTCGGATCCATAGGGCCAAACGACTTAATCGCAATCCAAACCTGCCCTATAATTTCAGCTGGCGTTAAATTACGGTTAAAACCCTGCTTACCCGTTGAACAAAAGCTGCAATCTAAAGAACATCCCACTTGCGAAGAAACACACAAAGTCGCTCGATCACCATCTGGAATCAAAACCGTTTCCACGCAATCGTTTTTGCCACCGTCAGTGCGAATAATCCACTTTCGCGTACCATCACTGGAGATATTCTGAGAAACCACTTCTGGCCCACGAATCTCACAAATTTGCTCTAATTTTGCTCGCAACGCCTTGCTGACATCGGTCATTTCGTCAAAGCTTTCTGCTCCCTTTTGATGGATCCATTTGATCACTTGTGTTGCGCGAAATTTCTTTTCGCCAATGGATTCAAAGAACTCAATCAGTTTGTCAGGAGATAAACCCAACAGGTTTACTTTTTTGATGTCAGTCATAATTCTATGTCGCTTGCTGTAGTTAGCATTAAGTGTAAACGAAAAAAGCCTCTGAAAAGAAAAGTCTTTTCAGAAGCCTCTGTAAAAAAGCGGGCTCACGCCCGCTTTTTTAAAACAGATCGGACATAAAGGTCCTAGCTGTCAATTACTTACCGAAGAAGTAAGCAATTTCACGAGTTGCAGATTCAACAGAATCAGAACCATGAACAGCATTTGCATCGATAGACGTTGCGTAATCTGCACGCAAAGTACCAGCAGTCGCTTCTTTAGGGTTAGTTGCGCCCATAAGTTCACGGTGACGAAGAACAGCGCCTTCACCTTCAAGAACAGAAACAACAACAGGACCAGACGTCATGAAAGCAACCAAATCTTTGTAGAAAGGACGCTCTTTGTGCTCAGCGTAAAAACCGCCAGCCAATTCGTCGTCTAGTTGAATCATTTTAGCTTCAACGATTTTAAAACCAGCACGCTCAAAACGAGTGTAGATTTCGCCGATTACGTTTTTAGCAACAGCATCTGGCTTGATGATTGATAGAGTGCGTTCTAACGCCATGGTATAACTCCAAATTAAATTTAAAGGGGCGATGCCTTTTGCATGGCCCGGGACTTAAAAGTTCAGCGCGCGTATTATACGCAGCAATTCATTAAAATTGTATGATCAAACGAACATTATTTATTCAAACATCAATAAAAGTACAAATTCTTACCTCTAAGCCACAGATCTAAGACGTCCCACTGCATTTTTAATCGTCTCAGCCGCAAAATCCACCTCTTCTTCCGTGGTAAATCGTCCTACGGAAAGACGCAAGGAACTGTGCGCTAAATCATCGGCCAAACCAATGGTTCGCAACACATAGGACGGCTCCAAGCTTGCTGATGTACATGCCGATCCAGATGAGACAGCAATGTCACTCAAAGACATCAATAACACTTCCCCATCCACGCCAGAGAAACCAACATTCAACACGCCGGCAACGCGGTTATCAGCATCACCATTCAGGTGCACACCTGATAGCTCAGTTAAAGAGGACCACAAACGTTCACGCAAGGCTTTGATGCGGGCACAATCTCGCTCCATTTCTTCACCAGCCAAACGAAACGCTTCGCCCATACCGACAATTTGATGTGTTGCCAAAGTACCAGAACGCATACCACGCTCATGACCACCACCATGAATTTGCGCCTCTAGCTTCACTTTTGGCGAGCGTCTTACAAACAAAGCACCAATCCCTTTTGGACCATAGGTTTTATGAGCCGTAAGCGACATCAAATCTACTTTCATAGCATTAACGTCAATCTCAACTTTGCCGGTAGTTTGCGCAGCATCCACGTGAAAAAACACACCATGCGATCGCGTTAATTCACCAATCGCAGCAATATCCGTCAGCACACCAAGTTCATTATTACCATGCATCAAAGACACTAAAATTGTATCTTCACGAAGTGCTTCTGCAACCTGATTTGGTGAAATCACCCCATGGGAATCTGGTTGCAAATAAGTCACTTCAAAGCCTTCTTTTTCAAGCTGTTTACAAGGGTCCAAAACCGCCTTGTGCTCAATCATCGACGTAATAATATGGCGGCCTTTTTGACGATAAGCATGAGCAACACCTTTCAACGCCAAGTTGTTTGCTTCTGTCGCACCGGATGTCCAAACAATCTCACGAGAGTCTGCTTTAATTAAACTTGCCACCTGCAATCTAGCCTCTTCTACCGCTTCTTCCGCACGCCAGCCAAAAAGATGCGAACGCGAAGCCGGGTTTCCAAAGTTTCCGTCCTGCGTTAAACACGCCATCATTTTTTCAGCCACTCTTGGGTCAACTGGCGTGGTAGCAGAATTATCTAGGTAAACCGGGGTGTTCATTTAACGCTCTCCAATAAAAATTAAACGACTGCTTTTTTACAATTAAAAAAAGTTAAGCGGCAGCCTGTGCGATGCCTTTTATGCGACCCACAATAGAACGCAGACCATTACCACGAGTCGGACTCAAGTGCCTCTCAAGATCCAGCTCTTCGAAATACTCCGTGATATCGAAATCTAAAATTTCCTGTGGTGTTTTATGATCCAATGCTGCTAACACCAAGCCAAGTAAACCACGAACAATGATGGCATCACTGTCTACCGCAAAAGTCAGCACTTCGCCTTTTATTGCATCTTGCTCACTGCCCGGCTGAATCCAAACACTGCTCTGGCAGCCTTTCACCATACGCTCAGGCGTGCGCCACGCATCATCAAATGCAGGCAAAGATTTACCCAAATCAATGATGTACTTGTACTTATCTTCCCAATCGTCAAAAAACGACAGATCGTCTACGATGTCTTCCGTACTAGGTAAAGCCATGACTACCCTCTTTTTGCACTGTGCCTATTAAAACAAAAACGGCATTGGCTAAGCACCAAGGCCGTTTCATATTGTATTCGATTTTAATGAATGACCGAAGCTATCAAAAGAAAGCGGCTAAAAGAAAAGACCCGCTTCCAATTGAGCTTCTTCACTCATCATTTCTCGCGACCAAGGTGGATCAAATACCAAATCGACTTTCACTGAGTCAACATTTGGCACTTTCGCCACTCGATACTTAACATCACCAACCAAAACAGGTCCCATTCCACAACCTGGTGCAGTCAACGTCATATCAATCAAAACAGACTTAGCCTCTTGGTCAAGTGTCACTTTATATACCAAACCTAAGGACACCAAGCTAATAGGAATCTCCGGATCGTAGATGGTATCCAATGCCTGCCAAACCTGATCCTTACTGATTTCCCCGGTACCGAGATCCTCAAAATCTAAAACCTCAGGTTGCTGACCAATCGCTTCAGCATCGGTTCCATCTATGCGCAGCATATTACCTTGCCACGTAACGGTGTAATTACCGCCCAAGCTCTGATTAATCGTAATAAACTGACCCTCATGAATACTAACTGGTTCACCGCTTGGCACTCGTCGAGCTGGACAAGGGCGTTGTGTTACTACCATTTTTTGCATGAAGTTAACTCACACTAAAGCTTTCGCCACAGCCACATTCGGCTACAACGTTAGGGTTTTTAAACTTCACAACTTCGTTAACGCCTTCGCGTACCAAGTCAATCTCAGTGCCTTTCAGCATGGAAGTCGAATGCGAATCGACCGCAAGGGTGACATTGCCGAAATCCAAAACCATATCACTTTCCAAAGCGGCATCAACAATATCCAGCACATAGGAGAAACCGGTACAACCGCTCTCTTTGGTACTTAGCCGAATCAGCTTGCCTGGCTGCTTTGTCAATTTTGAGGCAAAATATTTCTGCGCAGAAGCGGTTAAAGACACGCTAGAGACAGGATCAAACGTTGTTACTGTCATTGAAACCTCCTAAGCCAGCATTGTTCGCACTTTTTTCAGTGCAACAAACAAAGCGTCAACTTCTTCTAATGTATTATAAATCGCGAACGATGCTCGCGCGGTACCAGGAACATTAAAACGCGCCATCAAAGGCTGGGCACAATGGTCACCAGTACGAACAGCAATCCCCTGACGATCCAATAAAAAACCGATATCAGCGGGATGCCCTTGATCCATCACAAAGCTTAGTACGCCAATTTTTTCCTTGGCTGTACCAATAATAGTTAAACCGTCAAACTCTTCAGCCAGCGCTGTTGCTCGATCCAATAAAGCCTTTTCGTGGGCAGCAACCGCTTCTTGATCCAAGGCACTAAACCAGCGAACAGCTTCACCCATGGCAATGGCATCACCCACATTGGGCGTACCTGCCTCAAAACGATAAGGCAATACGTTCCAAGTAGCATCCTGCAAAGTTACGGTGGAAATCATCTCGCCGCCAGTGCGCCATACAGGCCAAGTCGACAATACTGATTCTTTACCCCACAACACTCCGACACCCATTGGTCCGTAGATTTTATGCCCTGAAAAGGCATAAAAGTCACAGCCGATGTCTTGTACATCAACATGACCATGAGCAGCCCCTTGGGCACCATCTACTAGCACCCAAGCTCCGACTTTTTTCGCTTTAGCCGTCATTTCTTTAATGGGATTCACGGTACCTAACGCATTAGAAACATGCGGAAAAGCCACAAACTTTGTATGCTCGTTCAGCATGGCATCATAAGCCGCTTGATCTAACTCACCAGCATCTGTAACGGGAATCGTTCTTAAAGTGGCGCCTGACGCTTTGCAGGCTTGCTGCCAAGTAACGAGATTGGCGTGATGGTCCATTCCAGTCGCGATAACTTCATCACCCGGCGACAGCAAAGACCCCAAACCATTGGCGACTATATTAATCGCCTCGGTAGTGCCAGTTGTCCAAATCACTTCTTCACGTTTCGGCGCATTGATAAAGTCTTTGACAATATCTCGTGCATCTTCAAAGCGACGTGTTGCCTCGTCCGCAAGACGATGGGCACCACGATGCACATTGGAATTGCATGTCGAGTAATAATCAACCAAAGCATCAATTACACACTGTGGCTTTTGCGTTGTCGCTGCATTATCGAGATAAACAAGTGGATTACCATCAATGACGCGTTTTAAAATCGGAAATTGCTCGCGGATAGCCGCTACATCAAAACTCATTCGATTCTCGCTTACTTTACTTCCATTTGCGCAAAGCGCTCACGGATAATAGGACGAATCCACTCTGCTAATGCGGCGTTTGGCATCAAATCAATCAGCTCATTAATAAAGCCAAAGTTAAGCATTACTTGCGCTTTCGAACGACTTATACCTCGAGTCTGTAAGTAATACAAAGCCTGTTTATCAATCTGAGCAACCGTAGCACCATGAGCACATTTCACATCATCTGCGTAAATTTCTAACTCAGGCTTAGTGTTAATCTCGGCCTTATCAGATAACAGCAAATTGCGATTATTCAACTCTGCCAAGGTTTTCTGCGCATCACGATGTATATGAATACGGCCATTAAATACAGCGCGAGAACGATCCGCGACGATACAACGAACGTTTTCTTCTGTTTTACCATTTGGCATAGCGTGCTCAACCGTCGCATGAAGGTCAAACAACTCTTTACCATCCAGCAAATACATGGCATTTAACTTAGCATCTGCAAACTCACCCGCATGAATAATATCTGTATCCAAACGAGACAACTCACTACCAAAACCAACGATTGTGCTGTTCATTTTCGCATGGTCATGCAAATTAAAGTGACTACCACCAATAGCAAGATTACTTCCTGTTTGCAGGGCAAAACGGTAATGTTCTAGACGCGCATTAGCACCTACATTGTATTCAACAAATGCTGTATTAAAGCTATCACCTTGCGCCTGCACATCTTCAATCACGGTTAATTTAGAACCCGTAGCTAAAGTCACTTGGACGCGTGTATGAGATTCAGCCCCTAGGCTCAACAAAGAGCTAATACGAATCGGCTGAGCAATCTCAACGTCTTGTGCAACAGAGACAACAACCACATCTTTGGCAAGTGCATCGTTTACCAAACCAAAGATATGACGTTCTGGCTTTATCGTCGAAAACGCATTTAGTGCATCGGCTTGTTGTGCTGCCCCCAAATCACCACCTAAGGCAATAGACAGACCTTCAGGCAACGCTTTTGATAATTGTGTCTGATCAAACTGACCATTTACAAACACCAATTCGATAGCAGACAAATCCGCAATAGTGACAGGCGATAAATCAACCTTGTCACTAATCATTTTAGCCGGTGTACGCTCTACTGGGCGAAGCGGCGTGTAACGCCATGCTTCCGTTTTGCGTGTTGGCCACTTTGTATTTGCTAAAACTTCAAGGGCATGCGCTCGCTTCGGCGCCAACCAATCATGAATACCTTGCGCTCGAGTAATGGCGCTTTCTAACCATTCACTCATGCCTTACCCCTCAAGTTCGTCTTCAGACGGCTCTTTTTGCAACCAAGCATAGCCCTGAGCTTCTAACTCAAGAGCAAGGGAAGCATCGCCACTCTTAACGATTTTACCGTCAGACAATACATGCACGAAGTCAGGTTTAATATAATCCAAAAGACGCTGGTAATGCGTCACAACAATGAAACTACGATCAGCAGAACGCTGGCTGTTTACACCTTCAGCAACCACTTGTAGCGCATCGATGTCCAAACCTGAGTCCGTTTCATCAAGGATGCAAAGCTTTGGCTTAAGCAATAACATTTGCATTAGTTCATTACGCTTTTTCTCACCACCAGAGAAGCCTTCGTTAACACCACGCTTCAAAAAAGCCACTGGTAAGTTAACTTGTTTACAAGCCGCTTTTGCTTCTTTCAAGAAGTCAGCAGACGTAATAGCGTCTTCACCACGCGCTTCACGCTGCGCATCAACTGATGCTTTTAAAAACTCTAAATTGCTTACACCAGGAATTTCGACTGGGTATTGGAATGCCAAGAATAAACCAGCGCGAGCACGGTCTTCTGTTTCCATTTCTAGCAAATCTTCACCGCCAAGCGTCACACTACCGCTTTCAACACTGTAACCATCGCGACCAGACAAAACATAGCCTAGGGTACTTTTACCAGCACCATTTGGGCCCATGATCGCGTGAACTTCACCCGGTTTGATATCTAGATCTAAGCCTTTGATGATTTGTTTTTCTTCAACACTGGCGTGCAAATCTTTTATCGTCAACAAACTGTTCGTGTTCGACATCTTTAATAATTCCTTAACCTACTGAGCCTTCAAGGCTTATTTCTAGTAACTTGCCAGCTTCGACGGCAAATTCCATTGGTAATTCTTTAAATACTTCCTTACAGAAGCCATTCACAATCATGGATACGGCTTTTTCAGGATCAAGACCACGCTGACGACATAAGAACATCTGTTCGTCGCTGACTTTAGACGTCGTTGCTTCGTGCTCCACAATAGCAGACGGATTACGGCTTTCCACGTAAGGGAAAGTATGCGCACCACACTGATCTCCGATCAGCAAAGAATCACACTGAGTGAAGTTACGTGCGCCCTCAGCGCCTGGGTTCATACGAACAAGTCCACGGTAACTATTGTTACTTCGGCCTGCCGAAATGCCTTTGGATATAATGGTGGACTTGGTGTTTTTACCAAGGTGAATCATTTTGGTCCCCGTGTCTGCTTGCTGACGACCACGTGTCAAAGCAACCGAGTAAAACTCACCAACACTGTTATCACCTTTCAAAATACAGCTTGGATACTTCCAAGTAACAGAAGAACCAGTCTCTACTTGCGTCCAAGAAATTTTGGCGTTGGTATGACAAATACCGCGTTTCGTTACAAAGTTATAAATGCCACCTTTGCCATTCTCATCACCTGGGTACCAATTCTGCACTGTTGAGTACTTAATCTCAGCGTTATCCATGGCAACCAATTCTACAACAGCAGCATGCAACTGGTTCTCATCACGCTGTGGCGCTGTACAACCTTCTAGATAACTTACATGACTGCCCTCATCGGCAACAATCAAGGTACGCTCGAACTGACCAGTATTTTGCTCATTGATACGGAAATAAGTAGACAACTCCATTGGGCAGCGAGTGCCTTTAGGAATATAAACAAAAGATCCATCGGTAAAGACAGCGCAGTTCAAGGCTGCATAGTAGTTGTCTTTCTTAGGAACAACACTGCCGATGTATTTTTTAACAAGGTCTGGATACTTATGAACCGCTTCAGAGATTGGGCAAAAGATAACACCCGCTTCTTCTAGCTTTTCACGGAATGTCGTCACCACAGAAACGGAATCAAATACCGCATCAACTGCGATGCCAGCCAACATTTGTTGCTCTATCAGAGGGATGCCAAGTTTCTCATAGGTGCGCAGCAATTCAGGATCGACTTCGTCTAACGACTTCGGTTTATCCTTCATGCTTTTGGGAGCCGAATAGTAAGAAATAGACTGAAAATCTATTTTTGGATAATCGACTAGCGCCCATTCAGGCTCTTCCATTTCTAACCATTCACGAAATGCACTTAGGCGCCATTCGAGCATCCATTCAGGCTCGCCTTTCATTCCAGAAATACGACGAATAACATCCTCATTTAAACCAGGTTCGAATGTTTCTGATTCTACATCAGAGACAAAACCCGCTTCGTATTCCCGTGCCAGCGCCTTATCTATCTGCTCAGTCATATAAAAACTCACTCAATTATAGTCACTAACGCCCTGTGAATCAGTGCGTTAAGCTCTACTAATTTATTCTCTATTTAATCAACAATGGCCGCACTAATTTTGTCATCTACAAGACAACGTTGTCGGCTTTCGAATTCTTGCCGTTCTGCAACTTGGCGCACATCATTTCGACGTACTAACTGCTCTAAACTAATTTGATTTAAAAAATCGTGTATTTGATCGCTTAAATCGCACCACAAATGGTGGGTAAGACAAGTGCTACCACTTTGGCAATCACTTCGCCCTTTACAACCTGTTGCGTCGACAGATTCATTAACTGCGTCGACTATTTGTGCAACAAAAATCTCATTATTCGGACGACTCAAACGGTATCCACCACCTGGGCCTCTCACACTGTTTACCAATGATTTTTTACGAAGCTTGGAAAACAGTTGTTCAAGATAAGATAACGATATCCCTTGTCGACTCGAAATATCAGACAAAGACACTGGCCCTTGATCTGAGTGTAATGCCAGATCAAGCATGGCGGTTACCGCATAACGACCTTTTGTTGTCAGGCGCATAAGCTATCCAATTAAAATTATTCACTGAGGGTAAATAGTACACAAAACCTACTGTTTTGATCAAGTATTTACCTGACTATTTTAGTCGGTTATTACTCACACCCAATAACTGTGGCGTATTTTACGTGCACCAAAGAAAAAACTAAACTGTTGAATGAGTTTAAAAAGCAGTACTACCATGTTGGGAAAGCCTTCAGTAACAAAAGCCTTGTCCTTTTCACGCAAACAAGCACACTATTAACCTCAATGAGTAGAACAAAAAGGAAACACCATGCCATCAAAACCTATTGATGATAAAAACCTTCAGGAAGAAGCGCCCAAAAAAAAGCCTATAATGCTGATTATCGCTTTTTTCCTATGCTTTATTTTTAGTGTTGGTGCATCTTCTGGCATTACTTACTTTCTCCTGCAACCTTCGCCGGAAGAGACTCAGTTCGCGGAAAAAATAACGCAACAAAGCACTCTACTCTCAAATGTTGAGCAAACACTCTCCAAACAAGATGCCAAAATAGAAGCAATTGAAGAGCAAAATGATGTTCTTAAGCTTTATCTAAGACACAGCAGCGCAACAGCATTAAAAAATATTTTGATAGATCAAGAACAAAATATTCAGTCTTATTTAAAAGTCATGAAATCGGCTATGAGAGACCTGTCTGCACTTAGCCCACGAACTACTGACTGGAATGACGAATATCAATATCAGCTGGATTTGGCATTAAAAGGTAGCCTGGAAAGAGAGGACTTACTGAAACTACTAAAGACGGGTGAACCAAACGAAAAAAGTCAGTAGCCGTTAAGGAAGGTGCAAACAAGTCCTCTTGTCTCGGTAATTGCTCCTGCATTACCCTAATAATCTACATCCATGTAGGAATCAGCATGTAGATAAAAGCCTGTTGTTCGAGGCGAGTGTCGAATGTGAATAGTGGTTCTATTTTCGAGGTGCTCAACAAAGAATACAGGCTTTTAGACCATGCCCTCGGCAATTGCTCCTGCATTGCCCTAATTACCTACATCCATGTAGTCATACGGGTCTGTCAGAGCTTACTATTAAAAATAACAGGCCACATGTCGTTGCGACTCTTTGAAAGGTACCTACATTCCTTCAAAGTCGCGCCTTATTTGACGATTTCTCTGAAAGACTGAGGTTTAGTAGACTTATTCACACCTTCCTTAACTTTCAACAATCGAGAAGGATATACTCTTGCTATTCTCTACGATGAAGAACACTAAAATCTTAAAAGTATATGACATAGTCAAAACCAGCTTCTGGTTCACACCCTGCCTGATTCTGTCCCTCACTATTTTAGGCTGTGTGTCTCTGTTGTTTATTGATTTATACACCAACCTAAACACTGTCATTTGGCTAAGCTTTTTATACCATGCCGATGCAGGCATAACTCGCGACCTTCTCACGACGGTTGCCGCTAGTGTCATGACAGTCGTTAGTATCACGTTTTCCATCACCATAGTAGCGCTTACTAACGCCTCCTCCCAATTTGGACCGAGACTAATACGTAACTTTATGGAAGACTCCAGTACTCAAATAGTACTCGGTGTCTTCATATCCTTGTTTGTCTATTGCTTGATTCTTGTACGAACGACGGATGATTTTTCCAATGGAGCATTCCTTCCAGGCTTAACGATTGCTGGTGCAATAGCAATGACGCTATTCGGCATTCTTCTACTCATCTATTTTATTCACCATGTGTCTCTAAATCTGCAATCTGACAGTGTCATAGACAATGTTTATCAAGAGCTGCAATACAGCATAAATCAGATTTTTAAACAGCAAAAAGAGGAAGAAGACACCAATACCTCAGACAAGACTAATCAGTATAAAACCACCAAGGATACAAAAAGCAGCGACAAACAGTTTGAGTTCAAAAGCCACTCATGTGGCTATATTCAAGTCATTAATTACGCAAGCCTAACCAGCTTAATGACGAAACTAGATGGTCACCTGAATATCTCTGTCAACCCAGGGGATTTTATCGTAAATCGTATGGTAGTTATGACGAGTGACATAAAACAGTTTTCAGAAGAAGATAAGCAAACACTACACGAATGCTTTACCCTAGGTCCAAAACGCACTCCAATACAAGATCCAGAGTTTGCCGTTCACCAACTGGTTGAGATTGCCCTAAGGGCGCTATCTCCTGGTATCAACGACCCGTACTCGGCGATCGCCTGCATTGATAAACTGACAGCCGCCGTTTGTGACCTGACTCAAAAGAACTTCCCTGAAGGTCTTACTTATGATGACAATGGAACAGAAAGAGTGATCTACAAAACAACATCGTTTGAAAATCTTGCCAACATTGCCTTTGATCAAATTCGCCAGTATTCACGAACATGCTTAGCAGTACAACTGCGCCAATTAGATGGGTTAATTCGTATTGCCGAACAAGCAAATCATGCAACTCACTGGTCTTTCATTTATCATCAAAAGCTCATGATTGAACACGAATTAGAACAACAGGACTTAGTAGATTTAGATAAAAAAGAAATATCCACCCGTCTACAAACCTTAAGCAAGCGATTAGAGGAAGCATAAAAGCCGCCAGCAATTTAGACTAGTTTTCAAAGTAAGCTAATCCTCCATGAGACAAAGAGACAAGCTGATTGGATAATGATCAGAAGAATAAACCTCTGTATGTACATGTACATCAACAACACTCAATCCACGGCAATAGATATGATCAAGGTGACGAAATAAGTGACCGAGTCTTGGCTGTCGCTTAATCTGCACTTCTTCTAATGAACATGACATGGCCAACTTATCAAAATACTGCATTCTTTTTTTATTCCAAGTATTAAAATCACCTGCGAATAATATTGGCCCGTTATGGTGCTCTAGTGCTTGAAAAGCCTGATCCAAATGCGCACTGAACTTCGCAAAGGAAACAAAGTTGATCATATGAGTATTAATAACGAGCAACGACTGCTCAATGGAAGCCCCGGACAAACTTACTAGAGGGTACTCAGTCGCTAACACCATTTTTTTAGTGTTAGTCACAGGCTCACTATGGGCTGAAGCCGAAAAAAAATGCTGGCTTGCCAAAACCCTTGACCCTGTCTTAACACCCGTTTCAATATTAGATTTTACGTTCCTAAAGCTGCTCGCCATAATCCACTGATGTTGTGTAGATTGATTAAAAAGAGCATCGAAAGGTGAGTTTAAAATAGCCTCTTGTAGCAGAATTAAATCTTTATCGTCAGTCAGAGAAATAAAATCATTCTGCCAACCCTTTCGTTTACATTTGAACACGTTCCACAGTAATACTTTGATATTTGGCCCCATAAACGCTTTAGAGGCACTCCCCATTACTTTTAGCGACTCAACAGCGCTATATCGACTTTTGATCATAAAGGTGGCCCCAACAAATACGAATCAATCACAAATATGGAGAAAACAAACGAAACAAGTTATTACGGACTTTTTTAAAGATAGGTAGTTTACTCATATCTTCTTCTAATACTTGCTCAGCATTAAATTTCTTCTTCTCAAACAGCTCTGTAAGCTGCGTATTTAGGCCAGTGTCAAAACACTCTAAATTGATTTCGAAGTTAAATTCCAAGCTTCTTGCGTCCCAATTAGTAGATCCTATGAATGACCAAATATCATCGATAAGAACGATTTTACTGTGATCAAACGGTCTCTTGTTTTTAAATATCTTTATCCCATGCTCTATGATTCTGGAGTAATTTGCTTCCATCACCCAATCAACGAAAAGAATATTACTGTGTTCGGGCACAATAATTTCTACAGATACGCCACGCAAGGCAGCTGCATGAAGAGACGTCATCAATGTCTGATCTGGAATAAAATAAGGCGTAATGATCCGGACGCTTTTCTGCGCGTAGACTAGCGCATTAATTAATGTCCAGCGTATTCTATTATGATGCTCATCTGGGCCATCTTGAATGACTCGGGAAACAACCTTGTTACCAACTTTCGATTTCAAAGCAATTGCTTTATAAGTAGGAAATTGAATCAATTCCCTTGTGGCAAAAAACCAGTCCTCTATAAACACTTGGCTAATCTGGTCAATAACGGGACCCGTCACTCTAAAATGAACATCATCAATCGGATGTTTAGCAGAGTTTACTTGGTTATTTTTACTGATGTTCATACCACCAATATAAGCTTCTTCACCATCGACACAGAGTATTTTTCTATGGTTTCTCAAATTAATGAAACGAATGCCTGTCAGTGAAATGGCAGGTAAAAATTGCGCTGTTCTCACGCCTCGACTCTTTAATGCTCTATCGGATTTACGCCAACTATACCCAACACCTATTCCATCTAATAAAACATGAACGACCACCCCTCGCAGCTTTGCTTGAGCTAAAGCATTAACAAATTGTCGTCCGAGCGAGTCGTAATCAAAAATATAACTCGATAAAACAATATGTTGCTTTGCCGATTGAATGGATTTAATCATCGCTGGATAAGCATTATCACCGTTCACCAGAAGCTCAACACTATTCTCATCAACATAATGCACTGGATGGAGAGCGTATCCTGCAGTAATAGAAGAGTGCCAATGTTTAGGTAAGCCGTGAAAGGCAATACAATCCTCTTTATATCGAAAGTCTTGCTTAAGACTGTGAGGGTGTTCTCTCTTTGCTATGCGCCTAATGCGGTTGATACCAAATAACCAGTAAAACAGGCTGCCTAACACAGGCGAAAATATCACTAGACCTATCCAAGCAAGAGAAGTACGTTCATTCTCTTTGAACAGTAGCACATGCAAAGAGGCCACCACAGACAAACCAATATGCAACACTACAATAATAGTTACCCAGTGAAAGCTAATCCATTCAAATAATGTCTCTAATACCTGCATAAACTCCCACTCTAATAATATGCCATCAATACCCGCTACTTTTATCAACTATTTCATATGTGATAAGTTACACCAATAATCAATGAGATAAAGTGATTTTCAGAAATCTTACGAGGTATTAAGGCAAAAAATGACGAATGACCGAGACATAATTGCTCGACTGCGAGAGCGAATTCCAGCCTTTAAATGCAAATCAGGTTGTCACGATTGTTGCGGGCCTGTCACAGCCTCTTCGGAAGAAATGTTACGTCTGCCCATTAAATCCGATGCCGAACATGAAGCAGCTTTAGAAGAGCTAAATTGTGTTCACTTAGGGCCAAATGGCTGCGAAGTCTACGACGAACGCCCATTAATTTGCCGACTTTTCGGCACAACACCTAAAATGGCTTGCCCCAATGATTGCGGACCAGAAACCATGGTCGATGCTGAAATTGAGGATCAGGTCCATCACTACATAGCCAGAACCAGACAAGTCTTAGTATAAATATTCATACCCAATGAATAACGAGAGCGATGAATCAATATTTTCAATCATCACTCTCTGGGTATTTTTAATACTCTATTGGCACGAGCAGATGTTGTGCAAAGGCCCCATCATTACAAAGAACAAGCCAACAAAGTCCCCTGTTTAATAGCCCGTTTCGCATCCAGCTCTGAAGCCACATCCGCTCCACCAATAAAATGTACTGTGTGACCAATTTCAGCTTCTAACAATCGATTTGGCTCTTGTCCCGCGCATACAACAATCGTATCGACATCAAGACAACGAGCTTCGCCATTTACTGTTAAATGCAGCCCTTCGTCATCAATACGTTGATAATCACAGTCTGACAAAAAGACAACACCTTTTTTCGACAATTCGGTACGATGAATCCAACCTGTCGTTTTACCTAAATTAGCACCTACCTTGCTTTTCTTACGCTGTAATAAAAAGATCTCTCGCTCTGCTTTTGCAAAAACAGGCTTAACACCTTCCACGCCACCACGAGCTGAAAAACTCATATCAACGCCCCATTGAGACATGAAGTCTGCAATTTTTTGCTCTTTATGAGCTGTTGAATGCATTAAGTACTCACTGATATCGAAACCAATACCGCCAGCACCAATGACAGCCACACGCTTGCCAACTGGTTTGCCATTCATCACCTCTAAGTAACTTAGTACTTTTTGATGTTCTACCCCTTCAATCTCAGGCGTTCTAGGTAAGATCCCCGTTGCCAGTACCACTTCATCAAAACTCTCTTTTTTTAGAAGGTCGCCATCTACTCGGGTATTCAACTGAAGATTAACACCAGTTAGTTCAACCTGACGTGAAAAATAGCGCAAAGTTTCATAGAACTCACCTTTACCCGGGATTCGTTTGGCAATATTAAATTGTCCACCAACTTCATTACCTGCATCATATAAGGTAACAATATGACCGCGCCTAGCTGCCGTGGTTGCAAAAGCTAAACCTGCAGGTCCAGCCCCCACAACAGCAATACGCTTAGGAGAATCAACTGGTGTAATAACAATCTCTGTCTCATGACACGCTCTTGGGTTAACCAAACAGGATGTCATTTTTTGATCAAAAACATGATCTAAACAGGCTTGGTTACAGGCAATGCAGGTATTAATTTCATCGCCGCGGTTTTGCTCCGCTTTTACCACAAATTCAGGATCGGCAAGGAAAGGCCTCGCCATAGAGACAATATCCGCATCACCACGAGCCAGCACTTGCTCTGCCACTTCAGGCGTATTAATTCGGTTAGAAGTAACCAAAGGAACAGTCAAGGATTTACGCAGCTCTGCGGTTACCCAAGTAAATGCCGCTCGTGGCACTTTGGTAGCAATCGTCGGCACTCTCGCTTCGTGCCAACCAATCCCTGTACTAATGATACTTGCGCCTGCTTTTTCGATAGCAAGGCCAAGTTTCACCACTTCTTCAAGGTCACTCCCTCCTTCAACAAGGTCCAACATAGACAATCGGTAGATAATAATAAAATCACGACCAACTGCTTCTCGAATTCGTCTGACTATCTCTGTCGGTAACTTAATGCGATGGTCGTATTCTCCGCCCCACTCGTCCTCACGTTGGTTGGTTCGAGCGGCAATAAATTGATTTAGCAAATAACCTTCTGACCCCATCACTTCAACGCCGTCATAACCGGCTTTTTTCGCTAAAACAGCGGCGTTGATAAAATCAGCAATTTGCTTTTCAATACCTTCAGGCGTCAATGCCTCAGGCTTAAAAGGGTTAATAGGTGCTTGCAAAGCTGACGGTGCAACTAACTTGGGGTTATAAGCATAGCGCCCCGTATGCAAGATTTGCATGCATATCTTTCCTCCTTCTACATGAACTGCATCAGTAATGATTCGGTGCTTCTCTACATCCTCTTCGGACGCCATTTTTGCAGCCCCCGCGTAAACAGCACCTTCAGAGTTAGGTGCTATGCCACCAGTAACGATCAGTCCTACTCCGCCACGAGCACGTTCTGCATAAAAGACAGCCATTCTCTCTACTCCGCCCTTTACCTCTTCTAAACCTAAATGCATAGATCCCATTAATACTCGATTTTTTAGCTGAGTAAATCCTAGATCTAACGGTTCAAATAAATTTGGATAGGTTGAATGGCTCATAATCATGACTCGCTTTGTTTATTATTTTTTAAATTGCTGCTGCCCGCATGCAATTTTGACACTGTCAAGATAGGTTTTCATTTTGACATTGTCAAGATAGAAGTATCTAATCGGCCCATGTCGACATTAAAAACACAATATCACCACGGTGATCTCACTAAATCTTTACTTGAATCCGCTTCTTTAATCATCAAAGAAAAAGGCGTCGAAAGTCTTAGTATGCGCAAACTTGCAGACACCGTTGGTGTTTCAAGAACAGCGCCTTATCATCACTTCAAAGATAAGAATGCATTGCTTTGCGCACTGGCAGAGCAAGGCTTTTGTGAACAAGAAAAAATACTCAAAGTTTTAAGAGCACAAAAAAACACCGCTGAAGAAGGTTTCAGTAAATATGTTCACGCATATTTAGATTATGCACTTCAACATAATGAAACCTACGATCTTATGTATGGTAGGGCACTGTGGAAAGCCGGCAATCCAAGCGACTCACTCAAGGCGGCTTCTAAACAAACCTTTAAAGCATGGATCGATTGGGTAGAAGAATTACAAGAGCAAAACATACTGCCAAATAACAACACACCACTAAGAATAGGACAAACAACCTGGGCCAGCCTTCACGGACTAGCTCGGTTGTTTATTGATGGAATCTACCTAGATAAGGAAGATTTGTCAGATATGGTTGAGCAAATGATTAAGAACCTTTGCTCAACCAGCACCTAAATTAGACCGAGTATTCGATAATAATTGCTCTTTACGTAGTCGCCTAATATCCCGGTGACTTAAGTACAGTAACGGCGTAATTACAAAAATCGACCCTAGGAAAACACCCAAGTCCGGTGTATCACCAAAGATCCACCACCCTAACAAGAAGGCAAAAATCAAACCTGAATACTCAGCGCTAGTGACTTTACTTGACGCCACATAACGATAACCAACTAAGCAAGAAACACTGTATAAGATAGAACAAACCGATGATAAAGCAGCGTAGATCAAAACTTCAAATTCAAACTTTTCACCCTCCCAAATTGCTAGCCCACTAACCATAGGTAACGCAAAAAGCTGGGTCACAAATAAACCATAAAACATACTTTGTTCTTGAGGTATTTTTTTAATCAATAAGCTATTTGCCGCCAGAACAACCGCAAAAAGAATCGCACTAATCATGGCAAACGTCACCTCAGTCGGCCTTAGAATCACCAAAATACCAATAAAGCCCAACACAACAGCGAGCACAACATCTACACTCAAACGTTCTTTATAGAAAAAAGCACCAAACAGCATAATAAAAATAGGCGCAGCATAAAACACAGCATTCGCTGTCGCCAATGATAGCTCAGACAATGAAATAACAAGGAGAACAGCACCTAAAACCCACAGATTTCCTCGAAGAAAATGCAACTTTAGACCTAATCTTGCTGCTGCTTTAGGTGAGCGTAAGTATTTCATGACAGCAATTGGGCACAGAATCAGACACATACAAACAGCACGAAAAAAAGTAAATTGAAAAATGGCAACATCCGCACCGGCCATCTTAATAAAGACATCACATAGGGTGGCAAAAAAACTCCCTAATACAAGAATTAAAATAGCGCTACTTACTGTTCGACCCGACACAACTCTTCTCCAAAGACACTTATTGCTATATTTCCCTCAGCTTAATTAGTTCACATCATTAGATAAAGTGATATATTTAAGTTAAGTATTAGTTATTTGGATAAATAATATGCTACCTCCGCTAAAGTCCCTTCCCGTCTTCGAAGCCGTCGCTAGACTAAACAGCTTTTCTCAGGCAGCCAGCGAGCTCAATGTCAGCCAAAGCGCAGTTTCACATCAGATAAGGATTCTAGAAAATTACTTGGGAGAAAGCCTCTTCCATAGACAAGGAAGAAACCTAGAATTAACAAAAGAAGGGAAACATTATTTAGACTCAATCAGCAATTCATTGTTGCAAATCGAAGAAGCGACAAACCATATTAAAGGCCAACAAAAAACTAACATTAGACTGGCCGTATACAGCTCATTTGCTGTTTATTGGTTAATACCAAGACTTCCTGAGCTGAGACACTTACATCCCAATCTAGAACTTAGCATTGAGATGAGTCATGGCACTCCAGACCTTTCCGATCGTACTGCTGATTTCTTTATAACGACAGAAAAAGAAAAGCGAGGATTTTTATTTGAATCTCTTTATCAAGAAGAGCTATTCCCCGTTTGTAGCCACAGCTACCTTGAGACGATAAAAAATAAATTGGGGACAATAACGAACCAAGAGCTGAAGAATAAATTAAACACGAATCCCAGCTTACTTGCCCAATTTCCACTTATAACTTCTTACAGCATCTATGATCGACACACAGAAGACTGGAAACGTTGGTTTGCAAATTTAAGCCTTCTTCTTCCAGAAGGCATTCAATTCCACCGATTCAGCCACCTTATGCTCGCTTATGAAGCTGCTAAACACTCGCTGGGGATAGCACTTGTTAACGACTACATGATGAATGAAAAAAATGATGAAACAGCGCTAATAAAACTCCCCTGTAGTGCATTTAAAACAGGTGACAACTTTTATATAGCATATAAAGAAAGCAGAAAAGATGAAGAAGCTATAAGATCTTTAAAAGGATGGTTAAAAAAAGAGGCTAAACATCTTATTAACTAGAATTTTATTACCCAGGTTAATTTCAATATAGCCTCTATCTAAATCAACTAAAAATAATGCAGTAGTGATAGCTGAGCTGTATTTTGCTTTAAATCATCTTGCTTTTGTTGTTGTAGCTTCGCGCGAACTTGCCAATCAATATCGATTAAATAAGACCATTCAATCTTACCTATTTCGAGAGATTTTGCATGGTGATCAATATCATCAAAGTACTCATAAGAAACCATTAAGCGATGAGTATCACCTGAATAAAGCCATTGTAACTGAGGCCCAACCTGGACTTTATATTTTTTCTGATAGATGTCTTGATACTTTTTACTAGCAGAAGCACTACCATTAATGAGTATAGAGAATAAATGATTCGACAATTTCTCGGTAACACCTGCCCCCCCCTTTAGACGAAATACCAAAGCATCCTCAATAACAAAATCTCTGACTAAAGAAGCGTTTATTTGCCAAGACTTAGGTGTAACCAGTGCATTAGAAGGTGCTAACGAGCGAATATTGATAAAAGATATTTCTTCAATGCGAAGGCTTTCATCTTCACTCAAACCTAAGCTACCACTGAACATAGATAGTTCAGCCCCTTCAAGATAACCTCCTTTGGCATCCAATAAGTCATGGTAGGATGGTCGATACTCAAGCAGAGAAAAAGCATCGCCCTCAGTCTCTCCTAGAGTGATCCCAAGACGCTGTGTTTTATGACCTTCATCATCCCTAACCTCAGGAGTTTGAATCGGTATAAACACGTCAGTAGTGTCGTATTTACTGCGCAGCGAAAGGAGCTTAATAGAACGCGTATTCAAATAAGCCAAAGTGGACTTCTGTCTAGCTGACAAATAACGACTATATTGATAAGCAACCTCAAGAATCTGTGCCTGCTCATTCTTAGAAAAGTCATACAAACCGTCCAATGAAAGTTGCTCATTCAGCACCAAAACTTTTACTTCTTCAATTTGCTCATCCGTTAGCTCTTCTAACATATGCTCCATTTGGGCAACAACAGATGGACGATAACTTACCTCTTGTAAAATACCAGAATCTTTTAACTCTCTTACTGTATCAGCAGGTATAGCCCAGTAATTAAAATTTTTCGTAGTATTCAAGCGTTCACTACTAGCATCCAGCATAGCTAATAATTGATAAGAACAATTCTCTGAAAAGAAATAATATTCCATATAGGTATTACGTACTTCCCATACATGTCGAATAAATTGATTTACCTCCTGCTGAGTTAAATCCAACTTATACTCCCAAATATCTCTACTTTCTAAAAAGTTGTATTCTTTTACTTTTTCATAATAAGGCGTTACTGAAACAACACCGGGATACCCACCTGTGAGCCCCTTATAACTAAAGACCAATTGGTTATCAGTTGGATCAGCATTCGCGGCATAATTTACGGCATAATCTAATAAAGGAGAATTGTTACCTTTCTTTTTAATCCTCAACAACGTATGTCCATACATAGAAGAAGGACTATTTAAATAAGCAGCTGGAAAAACTAAGTAAATACTTTCACCATTTAATTTTCCATACCAATCTTGGAATTCAGGGCAAGTAGGTTCAATAAAGCTTATACCAAGATGCTGCTTCTTTAACCAACTTAGTCTTGCAGGGTAACGACACTGGCTGGCGTCATTAATATCTTCCCCTAGAAAAGAAGTTTGGAAAGCAGTCAATGTTGCCTGCAATTCAGCTTTAGGATCAAACATTCCCTGGGGAGATAAAAAAAACGTCGAATCATCTATCTGACTTTCATTAGGTGAAATAACGCCTATTTGGTGGTAATGAAGCAAATCTAACCACAAAGAGCTTTGTGCTAACTCTGTGAGCACATTGTCATCTACAACTACAGATTTAGACTCAGTTGCGAATACTGAAAAGCACCATAGTACAGACGATAAACAAACTAAAAAACGCATATAAACTTACTTTATAAGTAGGTGGGATTAATTTAGAAAAGCCACCATTTTGTAGATAAAAAAATAAGAGCTTATGCCTTTATAGACATAGCTCTTATTTGACTAAATGCGATTAGAATTAACCTAGGTATTTAGACAATTCTGGGGAATTAGCCATAACATTGGTAATTCCTTCATGTGCAGTTGTAGGAGTGACTTCTGCAGAAGCAAAAATTTGATCAAAATTTTGCTTCATTTGAGCGTTGAAAATTGCTTTATCTTCAGCTTGTACACCCATCAAAGTCGCAAAAGCATCAAGAGTTTCGCCATCACCTTTTGCCATGTCTACGGCTAGAGGCTCAAGATTTTCATTCATAAAAACGGCAACGCTACTAGAAAGAGGGCCATTGGCATCCTCACAACCAAGAGTTCCAGAAGTCATACCAAAGCTTTGGTTACCAGATGTACCGTTTGTGGTTGCAGCCATTACGTGCTCATACCAAGCATCAGCATTTTTAAAAACATATTCAGTACCTAGACCACAACCTGCTGGTCCATGACCACCCGCTGCAAAAGAAGTTGCTGACATGCCGACTAGTACGAGTGATAATGCTAATTTTTTCATATATATCCTTTATATAAATTGAAAACTTTTCTAATGAATCAGTCAATTAAGACAGCGACTATTATAAATATATAACAGCTCATGTATATGAAGATTATAATATTATTACAAACACCTTACATTTAAATAAATAATAAGCCGTCCAAATTTTATCTTTCATCAAACTTACAATTTTGATCATGAAAAATCGATAATCAAAATTAACATTGGGGAAAAATTATACTCATATTTTTCATACTAAATATTGATCTTTTAGTTGACAGTGCTTCGACTGATTTGAAAATAATACAAATATAAAAACACTAAAGTCGATTAAAGAGTATCTCTAAACTAAAAATATTTACAAAATCAACCTTCCCAAAAGAAACTACAACATAGCAATTAATTTAAAGATAATTAGATGACCTCAAAGGAATAATAATCGTAGGTGTTCAGACTAATCCAAAGACGATTTTCCATTTCTTCGAAACGAAAAAAGCCCTGACAGCGTTAGCTATCAGGGCCTTCTTAATATAAAGCTTGACGACGACCTACTCTCACATGGGATCTCCCACACTACCATCGGCGATGGCGCTTTTCACTTCTGAGTTCGGGATGGGATCAGGTGGTTCAACGCCTCTATGATCGTCAAGCAATTCGTTTTGCGTTTTGTTCTGGCTGGACTGTGTCAGTCTCACCAAAACACGCGAATACGTGCTTGGATCTTTAACAATTCATTTTGAAATAACGTGTATCAAGCGATAAACCAGCTTATTCAATATCGTATATGTGTCTTTGTCATTTTGATGATCTTGAGCTTTCACTCTTCTCATCCAAAACCACTTTGGTGTTATATGGTCAAGCCTCACGAGCAATTAGTATTGGTTAGCTCAATGCCTCACAGCACTTACACACCCAACCTATCAACGTCCTAGTCTCGAACGGCTCTTTAGGGGACTTATGTCCCAGTGAGATCTTATCTTAAGGGAGGCTTCCCGCTTAGATGCTTTCAGCGGTTATCCCGTCCGAACATAGCTACCCGGCAATGCCACTGGCGTGACAACCGGAACACCAGAGGTTCGTCCACTCCGGTCCTCTCGTACTAGGAGCAGCTCCTCTCAAATCTCAAACGTCCACGGCAGATAGGGACCGAACTGTCTCACGACGTTCTAAACCCAGCTCGCGTACCACTTTAAATGGCGAACAGCCATACCCTTGGGACCGGCTTCAGCCCCAGGATGTGATGAGCCGACATCGAGGTGCCAAACACCGCCGTCGATGTGAACTCTTGGGCGGTATCAGCCTGTTATCCCCGGAGTACCTTTTATCCGTTGAGCGATGGCCCTTCCATACAGAACCACCGGATCACTAAGACCTACTTTCGTACCTGCTCGACGTGTCTGTCTCGCAGTTAAGCGTGCTTTTGCCTTTACACTCTATGCATGATTTCCGACCATGCTGAGCACACCTTCGTGCTCCTCCGTTACTCTTTGGGAGGAGACCGCCCCAGTCAAACTACCCACCACACAGTGTCCTCGATCCCGATAAGGGACCTGAGTTAGAACCTCAAACATACCAGGGTGGTATTTCAAGAGTGGCTCCATGCAAACTGGCGTCTGCACTTCAAAGCCTCCCACCTATCCTACACAAGTAGGTTCAAAGTTCACTGTGAAGCTATAGTAAAGGTTCACGGGGTCTTTCCGTCTAGCCGCGGATACACAGCATCTTCACTGCGATTTCAATTTCACTGAGTCTCGGGTGGAGACAGTGTGGCCATCGTTACGCCATTCGTGCAGGTCGGAACTTACCCGACAAGGAATTTCGCTACCTTAGGACCGTTATAGTTACGGCCGCCGTTTACTTGGGCTTCGATCAAGAGCTTCGCTTGCGCTAACCCCATCAATTAACCTTCAAGCACCGGGCAGGCGTCACACCCTATACGTCCACTTTCGTGTTTGCAGAGTGCTGTGTTTTTAATAAACAGTCGCAGCCACCTGGTATCTTCGACCGACTAGTGCTTACGGAGCAAGTCCTTCACACCGGCCGGCGTACCTTCTCCCGAAGTTACGGTACCATTTTGCCTAGTTCCTTCACCCGAGTTCTCTCAAGCGCCTTGGTATTCTCTACCTGACCACCTGTGTCGGTTTGGGGTACGGTCAATGTATATCTGAAGCTTAGAAGTTTTTCCTGGAAGCATGGCATCAACCACTTCGCCCAAAAGAGGGCTCGTCATCAGTTCTCGGCATTCTCTCTAAAAGAGTGACCCGGATTTGCCTAAGTCACTTGCCTACCGCCTTAAACACAGACAACCATCGCTGTGCTGGCCTAGCCTTCTCCGTCTCTCCATCGCAATATACATCGGTACAGGAATATTAACCTGTTTTCCATCGACTACGCATTTCTGCCTCGCCTTAGGGGCCGACTCACCCTGCCCTGATTAACATGGGACAGGAAACCTTGGTCTTCCGGCGGGGGAGTTTTTCACTCCCCTTATCGTTACTCATGTCAACATTCGCACTTCTGATACCTCCAGCCTGCCTTACAGCTTGACCTTCAACGGCTTACAGAACGCTCCTCTACCATGCCTAATAAATTAAGCATCCGTAGCTTCGGTGTACAGTTTGAGCCCCGTTATATCTTCCGCGCAGGCCGACTCGACTAGTGAGCTATTACGCTTTCTTTAAAGGATGGCTGCTTCTAAGCCAACCTCCTAGCTGTCTAAGCCTTCCCACATCGTTTCCCACTTAACTGTAACTTTGGGACCTTAGCTGACGGTCTGGGTTGTTTCCCTTTCCACGACGGACGTTAGCACCCGCCGTGTGTCTCCCGTAATTGCACTCATTGGTATTCGGAGTTTGCATGGGGTTGGTAAGTCGGGATGACCCCCTAGCCCAAACAGTGCTCTACCCCCAATGGTGAGATACGAGGCGCTACCTAAATAGCTTTCGAGGAGAACCAGCTATCTCCGAGCTTGATTAGCCTTTCACTCCTATCCACAAGTCATCCCCAGCCTTTTCAACGGATGTGGGTTCGGTCCTCCAGTTGATGTTACTCAACCTTCAACCTGCTCATGGATAGATCGCCCGGTTTCGGGTCTATTCCCAGCAACTAAACGCCCTATTAAGACTCGGTTTCCCTACGGCTCCACTATGTGCTTAACCTTGCTACTGAAAATAAGTCGTTGACCCATTATACAAAAGGTACGCAGTCACGGAACAAGTCCGCTCCCACTGCTTGTACGTACACGGTTTCAGGATCTATTTCACTCCCCTCACAGGGGTTCTTTTCGCCTTTCCCTCACGGTACTGGTTCACTATCGGTCAGTCAGGAGTATTTAGCCTTGGAGGATGGTCCCCCCATATTCAGACAGGATAACACGTGTCCCGTCCTACTCGTTTTCATGATTAAGGTGTTTTCGTATACGGGGCTATCACCCTCTATCGCGGCACTTTCCAGAGCCTTCTACTAACACCAAAACCACTTAAGGGCTAATCCCCTTTCGCTCGCCGCTACTTAGGGAATCTCGGTTGATTTCTTTTCCTCCGGGTACTTAGATGTTTCAGTTCCCCGGGTTCGCCTCCACACAGCTATGTATTCACTGTGGGATACTCTACAAGTAGAGTGGGTTTCCCCATTCGGACATGTTCGGATCAAAGTCTGTTTATCGACTCCCCGAACCTTTTCGCAGATTACCACGTCCTTCATCGCCTCTGACTGCCAAGGCATCCACCGTGCACGCTTGGTCACTTGACCATATAACCCAAAATAGTTTCGGATCACATACCAAAGAGCTTTTGTGTCTCTCTGGATTTACGATAATAGAAGTCACTAGGTTAAAGTGAACTTCCACCGGTTTAACGCTTGATTCATCGTTATTTCAAAATTCGAATTGTTAAAGAGCAAGTTTAGTGCAAAGCACTAAGTCAGAGACTAAAAATCACCCAACACACGAATGTGTAAGATGTTTAGCGTCTTGCTTAGAACTCTCTTCTAATCTTTTACACAGAGTGATTGTCATCAGTAAATGGTGGAGCTATGCGGGATCGAACCGCAGACCTCCTGCGTGCAAAGCAGGCGCTCTCCCAGCTGAGCTATAGCCCCATTACTAACTAGATCGTATTTGGTTGACTAAAGAAGATATCTCCAATCAAATACCAGAATGTCAAGAACAAGGCTTTTAAGATCGACGTTTAGCTTTCTAAACGAGGGCTTAAATAACGCGGTTATTGATATACTGGTGGGTCTGGGCCGATTTGAACGGCCGACCTCACCCTTATCAGGGGTGCGCTCTAACCAACTGAGCTACAGACCCAAATACTTTCTGTGCTTCTTATAAACTAGATATTGTGTCGTTTAAAACACCATCAGATAATTTGTGTGAACGCTCACCAGAGGTTTCTATCGTTTAAGGAGGTGATCCAGCCCCAGGTTCCCCTAGGGCTACCTTGTTACGACTTCACCCCAGTCATTGACCACTCCGTGGTAACCGCCATCCCCGAAGGGTTAAGCTAGCTACTTCTGGAGCAATCAACTCCCATGGTGTGACGGGCGGTGTGTACAAGGCCCGGGAACGTATTCACCGTGACATTCTGATTCACGATTACTAGCGATTCCGACTTCATGGAGTCGAGTTGCAGACTCCAATCCGGACTACGACGTACTTTCTGGGATTCGCTTACTATCGCTAGTTCGCAGCCCTCTGTATACGCCATTGTAGCACGTGTGTAGCCCTACTCGTAAGGGCCATGATGACTTGACGTCGTCCCCACCTTCCTCCGGTTTGTCACCGGCAGTCTCCTTAAAGTTCCCACCCGAAGTGCTGGCAAATAAGGATAAGGGTTGCGCTCGTTACGGGACTTAACCCAACATTTCACAACACGAGCTGACGACAGCCATGCAGCACCTGTCTCAGAGTTCCCGAAGGCACTAAGCTATCTCTAGCGAATTCTCTGGATGTCAAGAGTAGGTAAGGTTCTTCGCGTTGCGTCGAATTAAACCACATGCTCCACCGCTTGTGCGGGCCCCCGTCAATTCATTTGAGTTTTAACCTTGCGGCCGTACTCCCCAGGCGGTCTACTTATTGCGTTAGCTGCGCCACTAAGTCATTACAACCCAACGGCTAGTAGACATCGTTTACGGCGTGGACTACCAGGGTATCTAATCCTGTTTGCTCCCCACGCTTTCGCACCTCAGTGTCAGTATTAGTCCAGGGTGTCGCCTTCGCCACTGATGTTCCTTCCTATATCTACGCATTTCACCGCTACACAGGAAATTCCACACCCCTCTACCATACTCTAGCCTGCCAGTATCGGGTGCCATTCCAAGGTTGAGCCCTGGGATTTCACATCCGACTTAACAAACCACCTACGCGCGCTTTACGCCCAGTAATTCCGATTAACGCTTGCACCCTCTGTATTACCGCGGCTGCTGGCACAGAGTTAGCCGGTGCTTCTTCTGGGGCTAACGTCAAAGTAACTGGATATTAGCCAGTTACCCTTCCTCACCCCTGAAAGTGCTTTACAACCCTAAGGCCTTCTTCACACACGCGGCATGGCTGGATCAGGCTTCCGCCCATTGTCCAATATTCCCCACTGCTGCCTCCCGTAGGAGTCTGGGCCGTGTCTCAGTCCCAGTGTGACTGGCCATCCTCTCAGACCAGTTAAAGATCGTCGCCTTGGTAGGCCTTTACCCTACCAACTAGCTAATCTTACGCAGGCTCATCTAATAGCGGAAGGCTCCGAAGAGTCCCCTCCTTTCCCCCTTAGGGCGTATGCGGTATTAGCATGCGTTTCCACATGTTGTCCCCCTCTACTAGGCAGATTCCTACGCGTTACTCACCCGTCCGCCGCTCGTCAGCAGGAGCAAGCTCCCCTGTTACCGCTCGACTTGCATGTGTTAAGCCTGCCGCCAGCGTTCAATCTGAGCCATGATCAAACTCTTCAGTTAAAAAGTTTGCTTACTCAAAATCTATTACACTAACAATAACTTAATCATTTCGTCGTCCCGAAGAACAACAAAACAACATAAAGCGAATTGACGTGTTAGACGTTTCGCAAGACTTCAATTTTTTTGATCATCTCGAATCGGTTAAAAACCAATCTGGACAATCTTCTGAAGCCTCCAGCGAGCGCCCACACAAATTATCTGATTATCTATTTTAAAGAGCGTCTGATTCATCGTTGAACTTGCTTACCTTAGTAAGTTGCAAACCGTTGTTTGCGTCGTTCTCCGTGTCAGTGGGTGCGTATAATACATCCCCAAAAATTCTGCGCAAGCTCTTTTTTCATTTTTTACTAAAAAGTTTTTTATAGGTTGGTATCGTAGGGATTTTCACTATTAATAAGGGAACTAAAAAAACCGAAAAATAAACAGCTAGTGAGATGTCATCTTTAACTTGCCACCATAGGTGGGCAATAACACCAATAGCTGCAAGGTACATTAAACGATGCAAAGGCTTCCACTTTTTCCCCAAAGCACGCACCATTCCTTTGGTGCTAGTAATAGCTAAAACAGCCATAATAGACAAAGCAGCCACACCAACATAAATATATGGCTTTTCAACCAAATCCGAACTTATCCAAGTCCAGCTCAATCCTGCAAACAAAACCAAATAAATAACAAAATGAAGCAAACCATAAAAGAAGGCGGTTAATCCGATAAAGCGTCGATAGCGATTAATCACTTTCAGATGCTTGAATTTACCAACCAAGGTCATCGCCATCACAGCAACAACAAAAACAGATGCCCAGATACCACTCAGCCTCATCAGCAATTTACCAGGGTCAGGAAAGTATTGCCCCATCAACAATGAAATCAACATCCATATAAAAGGTAAGGTAAATATAATTAAAATATACGGCTTTTCTCTTCTGTCCCAAAATGTCGCCATTCTAATAAAACCTTTTAAGATCCATGCCTGCATACAAAGCCCCGACCTCTTCCTCGTAACCATTAAACATTTTTGTCTCAATAACATTTGGAAAAAGCACACCGCCAGGCAGACGTCGTTCTTGTTTTTGCGACCAACGAGGGTGATCAACATTCGGATTTACATTGGCATAAAAACCATATTCGTTAGGAGCTAACATACTCCATGTAGTTTCAGGCATGGTTTCAACAAAACGAATTTTCACAATAGACTTAATACTTTTAAAGCCATACTTCCAAGGCAAAACTAAGCGAACAGGTGCACCATTTTGATTTGGCAATATGCTTCCATACATACCAACGGCAAGTAAAGCGAGAGGGTTCATTGCTTCATCAATACGTAATCCTTCTCTATATGGCCAATCTAAACCGCCACCACGCTGTCCTGGCATTTCTTTGGGGTCATATAAGGTCTCGAAGTAAACATATTTTGCTTTGGACGTTGGTTCAAACTTCTTTAAAACGGTAGCAAGAGAAACCCCAACCCAAGGAATCACCATTGACCAAGCCTCAACACAACGAAGACGATAAATTCGCTCTTCTAGCATTGATTCCTTGATAATATCCTCTAGATCAAATACGCCTGTTTTGCCAGCCTCACCTTCTACCGTTATTGTCCATGGTGTAGTTTGAAACTTAGAAGCCCTATCTTTAGGGTCGCTTTTTCCATAGCCAAATTCATAAAAGTTATTATATGAAGTAGCAACATCATAAGGCGAGATTTTATCGCCTTTACCGAAGGAGGTTTCAGCTATATTTGCAAAGGAAGATTTAAGAGCGGAAGGCGGAGATAAAGGGTTACCCTCTTGAAGCGCAGCAGAAACATGCCCAATACCACCTACACCAAGAGCAACACCACCCGTCACCTTCATAAATTGGCGACGATTTAAGTAAATAGACTTATCGGTTACCTCTGACTCAGAACAATCAGACGCTTTTTTATTAAAAATTAGCATAGCATGACCCCTTCTATTATCTAAATAATTGACAAGAGGGCATGCTACAAGTTCAGCAAAGCTCTCGAATTAAGAAAGAATGCTCTTTTTTGCCACATTGTTTAGCGAAGTCGCTTAAATATAATTCCGAGCGGCCCCCACAAACCATAAAGGCAAAAAACACTCATCAATACCAATGCAGGCTCTAATGCGACCAACACCAAAACCAAAACAGCAATAAGTAGCACCACAAAAGGAACACGCCCTTTTAAATTAAGGTCTTTAAAGCTTCGGTACTTCACATTACTGACCATCAATAACCCCGTAATAGGAACGATCAACGCCATCAGTGTCGCCATACTTTCGCCTGAAAAACCTTTATCGTTAGCAGCCCAAATTACACCAGCAACAAGAGCGGCTGCTGCAGGACTCGGCAAACCTGTAAAATAACGTTTTTCTTCAACACCAAGCATGGTATTAAATCGAGCCAGACGAAGTGCCGCACCAACAGCGTAGATAAATGCTGCAATCCAACCAATTTTACCAAGTGGTGCCAAAGACCAAGTAAATACAACAAGAGCCGGCGCAATACCAAAGGAAACCATATCAGCAAGAGAATCATATTCAGCGCCAAACGCACTTTGAGTATGAGTCAAACGAGCAACACGCCCATCTAGGCCATCAAATACCATTGATATAAAAATAGCGACAGCGGCATGAGTAAAGTTTTCATTCATTGCTGCAATAATCGAGTAGAAACCCGAAAAAAGCGCAGCCGTCGTAAACAGGTTAGGCAATAAGTACACCCCCTTGTGCGGCTGTTTCTTTTCATCACCAACGTCTACGTCTTCAATTTCATCAACCGGTGATTTTTTCACATCATCAATAGACATGTTACCAACCTTCCTATTTCACAAATTATTTATACTAGCTTAGCAAAAGAACGCTTAGCCGCTTCTATTGTGTAATCGATATCGTCTTCTGAATGGGCCTGTGAGATAAAACCAGCCTCAAACGCAGCAGGAGCAAAATACACGCCCTCTTCTAGCATGTAGTGGAAGAACGCTTTAAATTTACTTAAATCGCACTTCTGCACGTCAGCAAACGTCTTCACTGCGTCAGCTTCAGTAAAAAAGAAACCAAACATTCCACCGACACTCACAACACAGAAAGGCACACTGGCATCATCCGCTGCTTTTTTCAGTCCAGAAACAAGACGATTAGCCTTAGAACCTAATGTCTGATGAAAGCCATTTTCACTGATTTTATTCAAAACAGCCAAGCCTGCTACCATAGCCACTGGGTTACCTGATAATGTACCAGCCTGGTAAACAGGGCCTAATGGAGAAATATGCTCCATGATTTCACGCTTACCACCAAAGGCACCGACGGGCATACCCGCGCCAATCACTTTGCCTAGCGTTGTCAGATCAGGAACAATATTAAAATGGTCCTGAGCACCACCAAGAGCCACACGGAATCCAGTCATCACCTCGTCAAAGATTAAAACGGCACCTGATTCATCACATACTTTACGTAGTGTCTCAAGGAAACCTTCAACAGGTAAAATACAGTTCATATTACCCGCAACAGGTTCGACAATAATACAAGCGATTTGATCCCCAATTTCAGCGAAGCAGCGAGTCACTTCTTCGATATCATTGTATTGCAATGTGATCGTATGCTTCGCCAAATCGGCAGGCACACCAGGAGAGTTTGGAACACCAAGGGTTAATGCCCCAGAGCCAGCCTTTACAAGCAAAGAATCTGAGTGACCATGATAGCAACCCTCAAACTTAACGATTTTATCGCGTCCGGTGTAACCACGAGCCAAACGTATCGCACTCATCGTCGCTTCAGTACCCGAATTCACCATGCGCACCATATCCATAGAAGGGACAAGCTCACACACTTTCTCCGCCATGGTGATTTCAACTTCTGTCGGTGCACCAAAACTTAAACCAAAATCTAATTGCTGCCTAACCGCATCCAACACATCGGGGTGAGAGTGGCCTAAAATCATTGGCCCCCAAGACCCCACATAATCTATGTAGCGTTTTTTATCTTCATCATAAACATAAGCCCCTTCCCCACGCTGGAAAAATATAGGAGTGCCGCCCACACCATTAAAAGCTCGTACTGGAGAGTTAACGCCTCCAGGAATACGGTGTTGGGCTCGTGCGTATAGATCTTCTGAACGA
Source organism: Marinomonas rhizomae (assembly GCF_024397855.1). Lineage (NCBI taxonomy): Bacteria > Pseudomonadati > Pseudomonadota > Gammaproteobacteria > Oceanospirillales > Oceanospirillaceae > Marinomonas > Marinomonas rhizomae. The sequence continues at coordinate 1,234,305 of NZ_CP073343.1, read as the reverse complement.
CTCATATTTATTCAAATCCCATAACTGATAATTTACAAAAACAAGCAACTTTCAACATAAAAAGCGCCGCTAACCATAAAGACTTTAACCAAGAGCCAGTAAGTAAATTCCTATCTGAAAAATCACTACTGGTCACTTTTTAACAAAAATTGATCAAGATGATGACGAGAAACCAAACTAAAGGAAGACGTATCAGCAACAGCCACCAACACTTCTGGCAAACCATATTGCTGAAACCAATCGAGCATAACCTCTAACGAAGAAGGCTCATCAATCAAAGGCACAAGAGTTGATTCTAAAGCCAAAGACAAATCCATCTTTACTCGGTCCCCCTCCGCAACTAACCATAACTGCGGCCCTTGATCTAAGGCATTCAGCGTATCCAACACAGAAATTCGTCGAACCAGACGATACTCGTTACCTATCTCGAAAACGACATATTCTATCATACTTGATGCTAAATCTTTCACTTGCTCGATAGGTACCTGTTTAGGAAGAAGCAAGACATCTTCGGCGACAGGCCTGACTGTATGATGTCTTAGGTAACGCTGAAAAGGGCTTATTGTTGAAGACATCCCCATAAAGCTCAACCGTTCAACAAATACAGATTCTTGATGGAAAAAAACTCGCATCAACAAGCAAGCAAACACAATAACGAACAGTGCAGGCACAATAGCGGCAGACGAATGGGTCATTTCTATAATCGCCACCAGTGCGGTCAATGGCGCTTGGAAGCAGGCCGCCATCATAGCTGCCATTCCTAACAAAGCAAACAAAGCAACATCCGCTACATTATTATCAAATACCAAAGCAACTTGAACGCCAGCCAACCCCCCAATAATAAAAGTTGGCCCAATCATTCCACCTGGAATCCCCAAACCAATGGTAAGTGCAGTCAGCACGGTCTTAATAACAATTAACAGCAGCAGTGAGTAAAGAACTAAATCGCCCGATAACAGACGAGAAAGAGAAAGGTAACCACTGCCTAATGATTCAGGCAAATAAATTGCAGCTAATGCTGTGGCAATAGCAACCAACAAAAAACGCCACCAAATAGATACACCACTAAAACGCCAAAGGCTTTTTTGCGTATGAAGAAACAAAGCAGACAGCAAAACAATGAAAACAACCAAGATAAAACACGCGAAAAATAAGTCTGTTGAAAGCAATACGGAGGAGATATTTTCAATGCTAAAAATATCCAAAGGACCAATAAAGAAATGACTTACTAAAGTAGCAATGACAGAAGATAGTAAAACAGGTAAAACGTAACGCTGCCGATATTCCAAAAAAATCACTTCAAAAGCAAACAGAACACCAGCTAAAGGCGTTTGAAATATTGCCGAAATAGCTCCTGCAACACCACACGCCAACAAGGTTTCGACACCATACTGAGGTAACTTAGCTTTTTCAGCCAAATAACCACCGAGCGTAGCACCAAGATGTACCGCTGGACCCTCCTTGCCAATCGAAAGACCACCAGCCAAACCAATCGCAGCAGAAAAAAACTGTACGACGGCATTCCAGACAGGCAAATTACCATGATGATAGTTTAGACGCTCAACAACATAAGGCACACCCACTTTATGAAGTCGGTTCGGCAGCAAGGTAAAAAACAACGCCAAAACAATGCAAGAAGCTAAAGAAAGCCCAACACGCCACTCAACGGGCAAGGATTCAAAAGAATCAAAATCCGCGTCAATTAAATATCGGGTAGGTAAATAAATCACGGCATAAAAAAAAGCCATCAAAAGGCCACTTAGCAAGCCACACAAGGCACCAAGTAGAGCTAAAATAATCAGATCATCATAAGATTTTGCTTTACTAGACCATCTTTCCCTTAAGTTTAACCTTTTCAGAAAACTCTCCATTTTTGGGTGCGTTCAGACAATCAATGCCTTATTTACCAATGAATGTCACTTACCAACGATCTAGGCGCTTAGCGAGACACATGTGAGTCACCACTTTATGCAAATTAGGCCATGTCTCCATTATTTCACGTATTTCATTCATCCTATCCATTGATGCCGCCTGCACTAACAATAGCAGATCAAGATCACCACTAATGGAATGAGCCAATTTAACTTCTGGAATACCACTAATCAAAGGCAATACTTGCTCACAAGATAAAGGTCGAAATGTCAGAGCGATATACGCACTAACCCCTTCCTCTTTTGAAACAGAAGTATGAGCGTGATAACCCGTAATGGTTCGATTATCTTCCATGCGGCGAATCCGCTCCGTCACCGCAGAACGAGATAAATTTACCTGCCGACTAATATCTGAAACAGAAAGTCGAGCATCGTCTACCAGTAACGCTAATATTTTTTGATCATAATGATCGGCCACTCAAGCCCCCTTTCACAACATAGTCATTCAACTTGACGGCCATTCAGGCAAAATGCGCCTTAATAGGGTCAACTTGTATAGCGTATCGATAATGTAAGTATTTTATCCTTAGCAGCAATAAATAACAGCCACAGAATTTAACAAGTTAAGGCAAACAAATGACTCAATACCAAAAAACTCTTGGTCCTCTTCAGGGTATAGCAATGACGGTGACCACGTTTATGGGAACCGGCTTAATGATCTTACCTGCGATGTCTGTTGCAGAAGCTGGATCCTTTGCGTTTTATGCTTGGTTAATCACAGCTGCCATGATTATTCCCATTGCGTTTATTTTCGCTTTGCTTGGCTCTAAATACCCTTCTGCTGGAGGTGCATCGCACTATATTGGTCGAGCATTTGGCTCGCGTTATGAAAAAGCCGTTGGCTGGTTATTTTTAAGCATCTTATTAGTAGGCCCTGCTGTCGCAATAAAAGTCGCCGCGGCCTATTTAATTATTATATTTAACGCTCCTGATGACTGGGTTCTTGCATTTAGCCTACTCACTCTGGCAGGCATGCTTTTTTTTGCCATCGTAGGTATGAAAACCTCAGCGAGATTTCAAACAGGAGTTGTCATTGTAATGATTGCCACAATTCTATGGCTTTGCTTTATAGGCGACATTGTTGGTAGCCGCCAAGTAATAGAAGCGCCAATAACGAGTTCAGAATGGCAACAAACCCTATACGCCACAGGCGTTATATTTTGGTGCTTTTTAGGTATTGAAGTCATGGCGCATATGGGCGCCGAGTTCAAAAACCCCACTAGAGACTTCCCAATCGCATTATTGGGTGGCATTGCTATCGTTATTCTTGCGTATCTAAGCTTGGTACTACTTATCGCTTGGCACCATACTTATGGAGACGAAGTGACCAATAGCCAATCCTTAGCACTTTTGGTAAGTAAACTCATGGGCGAAACCAGTAGCCGATTCTTTGCCGTTGGTGCCTATGTAATCGCTTTCGCCAACGTCGCTATTTATATCTTAGGCTTTTCTCGCATGGTGCAATCCATGGCACAGCAAGGTGCACTGCCTAAAACCTTTATTCAACTCAATAAAAACGGCGCGCCAGAAAGAGCGGTTCTATTAGTTGGTTTTATTACGTTATTCTCCATTGTGTTTTCTGAACTATCTGGATGGAAAATGTCATGGTTCATTGAAATGACAAACGGTAGCTTTTTGCTCATTTACACACTCACCTGCATTGCTGCATTCAAGCTGGTTAATCGAGCAATTCAAGTGCTGGCCGTTATTGCCTTAATAAGCTGTAGCTTCATGGTACTTTTCATTGGTCAAGGCATGTTATTCGCTGTTATCGCTTTTTGCTTAGCTCTTAGCTATGAATACTTGAAGTCACCAAAAAGCCCAATCAAAGATTCAAAACTTCATGTACAATAGTGGCAATTGATATCAACATTTATACAGCAACGATAATTTCGTTGAGCTAAGCAGGGGAGTTTTTATGCCATTACTAGACAGTTTTCGTGTCGATCACACTCGTATGGATGCACCAGCAGTACGTGTTGCTAAATCCATGTCTACACCTAAGGGTGATGACATCACAGTCTTTGATTTACGCTTCTGCGTACCAAATGAAGAAATTCTTTCAGAGAAAGGTATTCATACACTAGAGCATTTATTTGCTGGCTTCATGCGTGAGCACCTAAATAGTAACAACGTCGAAATCATCGATATTTCGCCAATGGGTTGCCGTACAGGTTTCTATATGAGCTTGATCGGCACACCTTCTGAAAGCACCGTTGCAGCTTCTTGGAAAGCGGCAATGGAAGATGTATTACAAGTGAAAGCCAAAGCCGATATTCCAGAGCTTAACGAATATCAGTGCGGCACTTACGAAATGCACTCCCTAGAAGAAGCGCAAGAAATCGCGAAAATGATTCTAAGCCGTGACGTAAAAGTGAATAGTAACGAAGAGCTATACCTAAGCGAAGAGTTCTTGAAAGAACACAGCTAAGCACTGTTACTTAGTACAATGTAAAAAAGGTGGTCAATGCGACCACCTTTTTTATTGAGTTCAAGAAAGAATATTGCCCTTAAGAACGCGTTGCCGTTGCTAAAAAAGCACTCGCAGCAACAAATACACTCCCCATGCCGCGATTAAGATTTTTCATGCCTTTAGGACTTCGAATCAAACGTCGAATTTGTTTTCCACTCATGGCATAAACATAAGCCGCGATAAATTCTGTACCGCAGAAGGTTAATCCCATCCAGAAAAACTGCATAGGAACAGGCTGACTAAGATCAAGCAGCTGAGGAAAAATAGCGGTAAATAACAATACGGCTTTTGGGTTACCAATTGCCACCAAAAACTCCTGACGCATTCTTGCTAAATGCCCGCGTTTCGCCTTGGTCCCCTCTTCACTTTCATGTTCCTCTAAAACCATTGCTGCACTGCGCCATGTTTTGATGCCAACATAAAATAAGTAAGCCACACCAAACCATTTGATGACACTAAACCAAAACGTAGAAGACACAATGATCGCCCCCAAACCGAGAGCAGAAACCAGCATCAAAATGCTAAACGCTAGGTTTCGACCAACTACTGCAATCACTGCCTTAGTTGCCCCAACCTGCATTCCATTATGCATCGCTGTAAAATTATTTGGACCAGGCCCTAAAGACAGCAACATTAACAATGGCGCAGTTGCTAACCAAATACTGAGTGTCATAACAATACATTCTCTTAAGATTGAGCTAAAAACTGTCTAAATTAACAGCTAAAATTTGGCGCAACTGTACAACCAAATAATCCGCCTGTCAGCCTATTTTTTAACCTTTTCCACAACCTAAAAGTGAATATATTAAGATGCATATAAATCAAATAGTTAGTTCACTAGATTAATAAAGCAAAACCTTAAATTTACTTTTTAATCCAAAGCCAAGCACGTAAAGAACCTTTTTTTTCAACTGTGGAAAAACAGTTCTGCTACGTAAAATAGCCATTCCATTATCAATAATCAGGGATTAGCTATGTCGATTGCACACATTTTTTTATGGGCGACTGCCGCCATTTGGGGCTTTGCCTTTGTCGCCCAAAGTGTCGGCATGGAAAGCCTTGGACCACACAGTTTTAACGCTATGAGATTTCTATTAGCCACCTTATCGCTTTTACCTTTATTGTTTATTTTCAGACCCAAACAGTCTCAAAACAACCGTAAATTATGGTTAGGCGGCCTCGCAGCGGGTAGCTGTTTATTTTTAGGTTTTACGTGCCAACAAGTAGGCCTGCAATACACCACAGCAGGTAATGCAGGTTTTATCACTAGCATGTACATTGTGTTTGTGCCGATATTAGGACTTATGCTTGGCCATAGAACAGAGAAACATACTTGGGTCGGTGTAGGATTGGCATTAATTGGCTTATACAGCCTGACTGTTGGGCCAAACCTATCTATCAATAAAGGCGATGCGATAGAATTATTAGGCACTTTATTTTGGACTGGCCATGTATTACTGATAGGTTATTTATCTCGATATGTATCTGCTTTACCGCTTTCGATTGTGCAGTTTTCCGTGGCAACTATATTAGCCACCATAACGGCCTTTACATTAGAAACACCCACGTTTGAAGGCATTAAAATGGCTTGGTGGCCTTTAGTTTATGCAGGTGTCGCTTCATCCGGTATTGCCTTCACATTACAAACGCTAGGGCAAAAAAATGTTTCGCCGAGTATAAGCGCTCTTATTCTCTCATCTGAAGCGGTATTTGCCGTATTAGGGGGCTGGATATTTATGGAGGAAATTCTTTCAACCCGCGCTTTGATTGGTTGTGGTTTTATCATGACAGGGATGATTATTAGTCAGAGGCCAAGAAAAGCCATCACAGCAGAAGTTGCGGTAAGCTAATCCTCTTGAGCGATATTTAATGGCATGATGCGTTTGACTGGTGTGGTCATTATCATCATGGTGTTGGTATCGCTCAAATCAATTAACCGCTCTAATAATGCATCAAGTTTAGACATAGACTTCACCCCTACTTTGAGTACAAAAGCATAAGGCCCTGTGACGTTATAGCATTCAATCACTTCCTCTAAACCCATAACAAGTGCTTTAAACTCACGCTCTTTGGTTCGATAAACCTGACACTCAACCAAAGCAGTAATAGGGATTCCTGCTTTTTCTAAATTGACTTGGACACTGTATCCAGTAATCACACCAGATTCTTCCAGTTTTCTAACGCGTTCAGCGACCGCTGGGGCTGTCAGGTGAACTAGCTTTCCAAGTTCTGCGTAGGTTAAACGGCCATTTCCTTCCAACAGTTTAAGTAGCTTCCAATTCGTCTTATCCATTTCCCCTCCAATGTGGCACCCTATCAAACGGCCATAAAAAAGCCGCGAATAATCGCGGCTTTTAAGTCTAACCACAAGGCGATTACAAAGACAGTGTCTTTTCACCACGAGCAATACCAGAAACACCAGTTCGAACCACTTCAAGCAAATGAGCACCGCCCAAGGCTTGCAAGAATCCATCTAGCTTATCCGACTCGCCCACGATTTGAACCGTGTAAATAGAAGGTGTCATATCTACAATGTTGCCACGGAAGATATCAACGGTACGTTTCACTTCAGCGCGCTGAGCACCAGTAGCACGAACCTTAACCAGCATCAATTCACGCTCAATGTGCTGACCTTCGGTCAAGTCCACCAGCTTCACCACATCAATCAACTTATTCAGTTGCTTAGTGATTTGCTCAACGACTTGATCAGAACCAAACGTCGTCAAAGTGAGACGAGACAAAGTTGGATCATCCGTTGCCGCTACGTTCAATGATTCGATGTTAAAGTTACGCTGTGAGAACAAACCAACTACTCGCGACAAAGCACCCGGCTCGTTTTCCATCAATACAGAAATAATATGTCGCATATTAGGTACGCTCCGTCTTGCTCAAGAACATATCGCGCATCGCGCCACGAGGCACTTGCATTGGATACACATGCTCTTCTGGATCCACGTAACAGTTAATGAAGACCAGTTGATCTTTCATCGCAAACGCTTCTTCCATCTTGGCATCGAGTTCATCTTTGGTTCGAATTTCAACGTACTTATGGCGATAAGCATCCATCAATACTTTAAAGTCAGGCAATGAATCCATGTAGGAGTTTGAGTAACGACCTTCATAGTTCATGTCTTGCCACTGACGGACCATGCCCAAGTAGCCATTATTCAAACACAAGATTTTCACTGGCAAACCGTATTGCAAACAGGTTGAAAGCTCTTGAATATTCATTTGAATACTACCTTCACCCGTTACACATACTACGGTTTCTTCAGGGAAGCTCATCTTCACGCCCATCGCCGCAGGAAGACCAAATCCCATCGTACCCAAACCACCGGAATTAACCCAACGGTTAGGTTTATCGAATTTATAGTACTGCGCCGCAAACATTTGATGCTGACCTACGTCAGACGCAACAAAGGCATCACCTTTAGTAGCACGCCAGCAAGCTTCGACTGCAGCCTGGGGCTTGATCTTTTCGCTACTAGTATCGTAACGACCACCGTGCACTAAACGCCATTCATTGATTTGCTTCCACCAGCCTACAAGCGCTTCAGTGTTTGAACTTTGACCATCAACTAAAGACAGCATCTCTTCCAAAACCTGATTAACAGGACCAACAATTGGCACATCTGCTCTGATGGTTTTAGAGATAGCAGCAGGGTCGATATCAATATGAATGATTTTCGCGCCAGGGCAGAATTTATCCGGGTCATTCGTTACACGGTCATCAAAGCGAGCGCCAACAGCCAAAATCACATCGCTGTGATGCATTGTCATATTCGCTTCGTAAGAGCCATGCATGCCCAGCATACCAACAGACTGCTTATCGGTTCCTGGGTATCCGCCCAAGCCCATCAGTGTGTTAGTAACAGGAACATTCAATGATTTCGCCAGTTTAACTAGCAAATCAGATGCACCGCCCATGATGACGCCACCACCGGCATAGATGATTGGGCGCTTGGCAGCAAGAAGAAGCTCAACGGCTTTTTTAATTTGACCGCTGTGACCTTTCGTTGGTGGCGTATAAGAGCGAATAGAAACAGATTCTGGGTATTTGTATTCGTATTTATCACCTGGCATGGTCATGTCTTTTGGCACATCAATCACAACAGGGCCTGGACGACCAGTGCTAGCAATGTGATACGCCTTTTTCATGATCATCGGAATTTCAGAAGGATGCTTGACCGTGAAGCTGTGCTTCACAATTGGGCGAGATACACCAATCATATCGGTTTCTTGGAACGCATCTTCGCCGATCAGGTAGCTCATAACCTGACCACAAATAATGACCATGGGAATAGAGTCCATATAGGCTGTCGCAATACCAGTAACAGTATTGGTTGCACCTGGACCTGAAGTCACGAGAACCGTACCCGCTTTTCCCGTGGCGCGCGCATAGCCATCAGCCATGTGCGTTGCAGCTTGTTCATGCCTAACCAGAATATGCTTTACGTCAGACTGACGATGCAAAGCATCGTAAATATGAAGTGCGGCTCCACCTGGATAACCATAGATATATTCAACTCCCTCATCTTTGAGGAAGCGGGCGATCATTTCACCACCGGATAATAACTCCACCTTGTTACCCTCTATAGTATTTATCTGTCTTTTAATTTTAGTGCAGCTATTGTAACCGCATAAGACAAACAGATTAAAGTTGATAGAACGAAGTTTCTAAACTAACTGAGGTAACTTTTATAAATAAGGAACATTTATCTAAAAGTAAGAAACACTCAAACGCAAGAAATCGCAGTTTTTACACTGCCCGCGTCTTTTCGCGAGGAGAAGCGTAAAATAACAATATTGCGTCATTCTACACTTGTGCTTATCAGAACGAATCTGACTGAGATGAGCTAGTGGCCCATAAAAAGGAGTCATCGACAGGGTGTCGTCGAATTATATAGCTTTTCATTTTGTCTTTGTGCCTCAGATTTGTCAACACAAAGCGTATAAAAACTTGCTCTAAACTACGCTTCATGGTGTCATAGCGGCATAAATTGATTAGGAGTTTTACCATGGCTAATGAGCTTAACCAACAACGAGTTATTGATGAGTTTTCGCGCTGTTTTCGTAAAATGCTTATGGATCCAGAACTCGCTGGAGAATTAGTCCGTATTGCCAAAGAAAATATCAACCAACCAAATGCTTACCAGCGCATTGCAGAAGAAGTGTCGAACCAAACCACCATTAAAATCCAAGAAGAGCACACAGAAGCAGATAAAAAATTCATCAAACTATTGATGGATGTCGTTAAAGGCGACTCTCAGCTTTACTAATTTTTTTTGTTTTTCACGCTAGGCTGATTTCTAGCCTAGCGCTCCATGTTTCGGTACCCATTTGCTTCCTTCGTTTTTATCCAGCCCAGAAGAATTAAACCAGCTTGCTGATGATATAAAATCATGGGCGACTGAATTTGGATTTGCCGAAGCTCGTATTGTCGAGCCCGATCTAGCACAATACAAAGACGACTTTAACGAGTGGCTTGATAATGGCTATCACGCTGGCATGGATTACCTTGCCAACCATGGCGACATGCGCTTTTATCCCGAGCAACTACACCCGGGAACTCGTCGGGTTATCTCCCTTAGGATGCATTATCTCCCTCAATCCGTCGAAACCGTTAAAAGGCTGCAAACTAAAGACAAAGCCTATATTGCACGCTATGCCTTGGGGCGTGATTACCATAAGCTAATTCGCAAACGCCTTACTCAACTGGCTAAGAAAATAGAGCAACAAGTTGGCGATCATGGCTACAGAGCTTTTGTAGATAGCGCGCCTATTCTGGAAAGACAAATTGCGGAACAAGCCGGCATGGGCTGGATTGGCAAAAACACCTTATTACTAACGCCAAAAGCGGGCAGCTGGTTTTTGCTCGGTGAAATATTTACTAACCTGCCGCTTCCTGTCGATAAGCCAACTGAGACAAGGCATTGCGGTAGCTGCACGGCCTGCCTAACTCAGTGTCCAACTGATGCCTTTGTCGAGCCTTGGGTGCTGGATGCAGGAAAGTGCATTTCTTATCTTACCATTGAACATAAAGGCTCCATTCCAGAAGAGCTGCGCGGCAAAATGGGCAATCGTATTTTTGGCTGCGATGATTGTCAGCTGGTTTGCCCTTGGACCAAGTTCGCCAAATACACTGAAGAAGATGATTTCCAACCAAGACACAACCTGGATTCAGCGGATCTGGTTGAATTATTTGAGTGGGATGAAGCAACCTTCTTAAAAAATACCGAAGGCTCACCTATTCGTCGTACAGGATTTGAAAATTGGCGCCGAAACATCGCTGTTGCACTAGGCAATGCCCCCACCAGCACAGACACTATCCAAACACTCAAAAATGCACTCCCTCACGCTTCTGAATTAGTGAAAGAGCACATTATCTGGGCATTACAACAGCACAACCTTTGACAGCTAACAAGAGTAACGCAACAAGCCTTCTTGAGCGGTTGACGCTACCAACTCTCCTTTCTGATTAAAAATTTGTCCGCGAACAAATCCTCTTCCCGAATCGGCCGATGGCGAATCCGCTACATAAAGCAACCATTCATCCAATCTAAATGGTCGATGAAACCAAATAGCATGATCCAAACTTGCAGCAGTAAGGTAAGGACTTCCAATTGAAATACCATGAGGCATCAATGCGGTTTCAATAAAACCATAATCTGTTGTGTAAGCCAGCATAGATTGATGGATTAACGCATCGTCAGGCAAAGCTGACACACTACGAATCCACATATGACGTTTCGCAATCCCTGGCCGCGGACGAAATGGGTTTTGATTCTCGACTATTCGATACTCAATGGGGCGATCTGCCGTGAATAAATCTCGCACTTTAGACGGAATTTCATCAGCATGTTCTCGATAGAGTGATAATTCGGATTTAAACGATTCAGGCCCGGGAACATTTGGCATAGCCTCTTGATGAGCCAAACCTTCTTCCTCAATATGAAAAGATACCGTCATCGCTAAAATACTTTTCCCAAATTGTGAGGCAATCACTCGTCGAACACTAAAACTCCTTCCATCACGAACGGTTTCGACTTCGTATTCAATAGGATGAGATGAATCCCCTGGGCGCAAAAAATAACAATGTAGTGAATGAGGAAACCGTCCTTCAACTGTCTGAGTAGCCGCACTCAAACCTTGGCCAATAACCTGCCCACCAAAGAGCTTAGGAAAACCAATGTCTTGACTACGGCCTATAAACTGAGTCGCCGACACACGCTCTAACTTTAACAAACCAATAAGATTATTAACGACCTGATTCACAACAGCCCTCCAGCTTCAATAATTATCCGTATTATGTCGTGTTTAATACGGCAGCCTGAACAAAAAACCCTTATAAAGTATGATAATACTAAGAATATGATCTAAATTTTTTTAGCTTTTGCTAAATAGACATTTTTTTGCTTTGATGAACACTTAATTTATGGGGTAACTTTTTCTTGGTCACGTCCGCTTTAATTGATCCATTTGGTCGAAAAATAGACTATCTACGCATCTCTGTCACCGATCGATGCGATTTTCGCTGTACCTATTGTATGGACGAAGATGTCACCTTTATGCCTAGAGACCATATACTATCTTTAGAAGAAATTGTTCATGTGGCAAAAACCTTCATATCCATGGGTACCAAGCGAATTAGAATTACGGGTGGCGAACCTTTGGTACGCAAAAACATCCTTTGGGCTATAGAGCAAATAGCCAACACTGACGGTTTAGAAGAGCTCACTATAACCACCAATGGTTCTCAGCTTTATAAAATGGCACAAAGCCTTCTCGACGTAGGCGTATCACGAATTAACATCAGCCTAGACACATTAAAAGCCGAGCGATTTTACGCCCTAACTCGCCGGGACAAATTCCAACAAGTGATCGACGGTATAGAAGCCGCCAGTAGATTGCCTTTTAAACGCTTAAAAATTAACAGCGTAATGCTGAAGAACCATAATGATGATGAGCTTTTCGATCTTGCTAAATTTGCTTTAGATCACAAAATGGACATCAGCTTTATTGAAGAAATGCCGCTTGGCGTGATCACCGACCACAATCGTGCTGCAACATATCTATCTAGCGACAATGTCATCGATGCGCTTAGCGAGCACTATGAGCTCACACCGAGTTCAATCACCACCAGCGGACCGACACGCTATTATCAAGTGGCTGGTTATGATCATAAAATCGGTGTTATTTCACCACACAGCCATAACTTCTGCGACACTTGCAATCGTGTCAGACTGACGGCCGAAGGCCGCTTATTACTCTGCCTAGGCAATGAGCACTCAAAAGATTTAAGAACCGTACTACGTGATAGTTCATATTGCTCAACGATTTTAGGGTCAAAAAATCATGACTCAACAGAACTAAAAAACGCCATTATTGAGGCGCTAGCACTCAAACCCGAAAAACATCACTTTAATCTCGATGAAGCTCCGCAAATTTTACGTTTCATGAGCGCAACAGGAGGCTAAACAAGGAATTCCCATGGCTAAAACACCAACACCTTTTCGACCATTAAATATCAGTGTCCTAACTGTTACCGATACTCGATCCATTGCTGAGGACACATCTGGTGATGCTCTAATTGAGCTATTAACTACAGCAGGTCACACACTCAATGAAAGAAAGCTAGTGAAAGACGACGTTTATCAAATGCGTGCCGTCGTTTCTAACTGGATTGCAGATCAAGATACCCATGTTGTGCTAATCACAGGTGGAACCGGATTTTATTCACGTGATAGCACACCAGAAGCCATGACACCGCTGTTTGATAAAAACATCGAAGGCTTTGGTGAACTGTTTCGACAAATCTCTTACACAGAAATTGGCACATCCACTATTCAGTCACGCGCTATTGCTGGATTGGCCAATCAAACACTTATTTTCTGTTTGCCAGGCTCCACTGGTGCTTGTAAAACCGCATGGAATGGTATTTTAGAAGAGCAACTTAATGCTTCTCATAGGCCCTGTAATTTTGTCAGCATGCTGATAGGCCCGTACACCAACCAACATGAGGCATAACGGACATGGCCACTTTGCTCGCCTTTGAGGACGCCCTAGAAGAAATTAAGCGCAGCGCTAGTGTTCGTGTAGAACAGCAGACAATCCCTCTCATAAAGGCTGTTGGGCGTACTCTAGCAACCAACGTGGTTGCCGGAATTTCTGTCCCACCTTATGACAACAGTGCAATGGATGGATACGCACTTGCCTGCCAAGATTGGCAAGATGGCAAACGCTTTACCGTTAGTCAACGTGTTGCCGCTGGACAGCATCCTCAGCCTTTAATGCCAGGCACCTGTGCTCGTATTTTCACAGGTGCAAATATTCCTTCCGGCGCTGATACCGTTGTTATGCAGGAAAACGCCGAGCTAGAAGGTGACAAGGTCATCTTTACTAAACAACCGACGTCTTCCGACAATATTCGACCGTTAGGGCAAGATATGCAGATCGGTCAAACGGTTGTTAAGGCAGGTGAGAAAATTACGCCAATACACATTGGTCTTTTGTCTAGCCTTGGTATCACAGAGGTCATTGTCTACAAACAGTTGAATGTCGGTATCCTCACAACAGGCGATGAGCTGATTCCTACTGGTGAGAAACTAAAAGAGGGCCAAATCTATAATTCAAATGGCCCAATGTTAAGCGCGCTTGTCACTCAAGCTGGTCATAACGTTAGCCAATGTTTACATGCAGCTGATACACCCGAAGACACAAAAATAGCCTTAAAAACCTTGATGCAATCCTGTGATGTTATTCTTTCGTCTGGCGGTGTTTCTGTTGGCGAAGAAGACCATGTAAAAGGCGCCTTGGAAAAACTGGGCAAAGTGCATTTATGGAAAATAGCCATTAAGCCTGGCAAACCACTTGTTCACGCTACGCTTCAAGGCATTCCTTTTCTTGGCTTACCCGGAAACCCAAGCTCAACGTTAGTAACCTATCATTGGTTCGCTCGCCTTTTGCTTTCCATCTGTGCAGGCCAAGTTGCGGAACTTCCCAAGTCTTATCCTGTAGACGCAGGTTTTAACCGAAATAAAGCAATCCAACGAGATGAGTTCTTAAGAGTTTCCATTGGTAAAGATGGAATGGCTTACGCCCACCCACAACAAAGCTCTGGCGCCCTGCTCGCTGCGTCTGAAAGCCAAGGTTACCTGCACATCAAAGCTAATACACAAGTCGAATACGGTCATTCTTATTCTTTTTATCCTTTCTCAGGCTTCTAACTTCCCCCTTTCTTCATAACTCACCTAGACTAAGAGAGCAGCATTCTGAAAAATCAGCAGGCTGCTCTCTTGATTTGATAGGCACTAACAACAACTAGCATTCAAAAGAGGCGAATAATATGAGAGACGTCGAATGGGAAAATTCCCTATATGAGCATCAACACACCATGATCAAGCGGCTCGATGCTTTTCGAAAAGGAGCAAAAGTTGTCGAATATTCGAAAGATGAAACCATGGTGATAGAACATTCATTTCAGCTACTTGTTGCTTCCATGCTGGACCTAGCTCGTTATGTTTTGAAACACCATTACAAAACCGAAATATCTTCGCGCAAAAAAGTATTAAACGCGCTGATCACCCATAAAGAGGTTACTTATGAACAAGCGGAACAAATTAGATCGCTAATCGTTTTAAGAGATCGAATTCTGCATGATTATCTAGACGAAAATTTTGCTGATTTAGAAGAAGCCATGACGCTTAGACGCTATAGCTTAGTGGAAGTATTAACAAAAGAATGGATAACTCGCTTATCAAGCCCGTCTTAATAAGCTTAGAGCATCTAGATTATACCGAGGCATCAAGAAAAGCCTGTCGCAATAATCCACGAAACCAAACATGGGCAGCGTCATGTTGGAAACGCTCATGCCAAATCATTGAATAGTCAAATTCGCGCGAAACAAAAGGCAATTCATGTACGACAATTTCAGATACTGTCGCCGCCATATCTTCAGCAAACAGCTTTGGAACCGTCAACAATAAATCACTGTCCATTACAACTCTTGCTGCCGGTACAAAATTAGGTAAATGCACCGAAACATGACGCTTATGACCCATTTTTTCCAGCTCTCGATCTACTGCGAAATACTCTCGACGACCTAACACTACTTGCACATGACTTGCTTGCAAATAACTTTCTAATGTTAATTTATTTTCAATCCCAGGATGATCTTTACGAGCCAAACAGACCATACGATCACTCTTCAAACGCATCGCACGAATACCGGCTGGTGGTTCTTTGGACAAAACAGCGACAGCCACATCGATATTCGTTTGATCTAATTCGGCTACCATATCTTCATTCCAAGATTTTACGTCCAATATTGCATCCGGCGCTTTTTGTCGAAATTGATCCAGTATTTTAGGCAAGACAGTTAATGTGCCAAAATCTGTGGTTGATAAGGTAAACCGACGCTTACTACTTTGAGGAATGAATTCACTGGGCTGAATGAGACTTTCAAGTCCCTTTAATGTGTCCGACAAAAGTGGAGCCAAGTCTTGCGTTTTAGCTGTGGCGGATAAACCGTGAGAAGTTCGAATAAACAGAGGATCATCGAATACATCTCGTAAACGTGACAATGACCGACTGACAGCAGGCTGGGAAACATTGAGCCGAGTAGCGGCTTTGGTCACGTTCAGCTCTTCAATTAAAACTTGAAAAACATACAATAGATTTAAGTCTATATCAGACAATCGGATTTCTGACAAAACAACACCTCAAGCAAGCTTGTTATAATTATAACTGAGAATCATAACAAGCTTTTAAGGGTGACAATAGCAGTCTCTATCGTAAGCACAAAAAATTACGTTGTACTTTAAACAGCGAAAAGCCCACAGCCAGAATAATGATTACAAAGACAACTCTCGAATTTGCGCAGACGTCATACCAAGCAAGTACAAAATCCCATCTAGACCAAGATTGTTCATTGGACATGGTGCTTGCTCTCGAACCAAAGGTTTAGCGTGCAAAGCGACACCCAAAGCAGCATGATTAAGCATCAACAAATCATTAGCGCCATCACCACAAGCAATCGTCTGATGCCAATCTACATTTTGCGCAGCAACGATATTCGTTAACAAAAGCTTCTTGCGTTCACCATCAACAATCTCGCCTAAATGCTTGCCAGTCAGCTCATCGTTTTGTATTTCTAATACATTGGCATGCACTTCAGTCATACCATATTCTGCTTGGACTCGATCCGCAAAGTAAGTAAAACCGCCTGATAAAATCGCCGTGTACCATCCATAATGATGCAACACCTTCAGCAAGGTTGAAATACCGTCCATGTGCTGAATTCTGTTATAAACACCGTCCATTACGTCACTGCTTAGGCCTTTAAGTAAAGCTAGGCGCTGTACAAAGCTTTCTACAAAATCAATTTCGCCACGCATTGCGCTCGCCGTAACAGCAGAGATTTGCTCGCCAATGCCAGCCTCTACCGCTAATTCATCCATGACCTCAGCCTTAATAAGGGTAGAATCCATATCAAACACAGCAACACCAGGTATTTTAATGTCCAGCGTCGATGACTGATAAATATGATCAATTCCAGTATCATTAGATAAAGTTAACAGCTCAGAACGAATAGAAACGGGGTTAAGTGCACCACCATCTACCTTGACTTGCGCCACAGAGATTGCGTCTTGGGCATCTGACAGCAAGCGAATAGACCCTTGCAAACTCCGCAAGTCTAGCCAAGCGTTAAATTTTTCAAGATATTCAGGTGTCAAAGAACCGATAAGAGTAATACTGGCAGACATAAACGCTCCTAATTCAATAAGACGCCTACTATAGCAAATCGTTTTCTTTTCGCTAAGCACCTGTTCTACTTTAAAGAATTCAGAAAACAGCCGTTATGATGTGTATACTTTAGTCATTGTTCCACGAGTTACCCCAAAGGAAGTTAATGGACACCCAATCGAAAACCAAGGCTATCACTGCATTTATACGCAAAAAACTGAGTGCGTCAGCCATCACTGTTGCCACCTTTATCTCGCTAATCATCCTAACCGTTTGTATTTTTTGGTATACGATGACACATGCGCTAGGCAACTACTTATCTCAGCAAACAGAAGTATTAGGCAGCAGCTTAGCAACTCAAGCCGCATTCAATGCGACACAGTCCATCTTAAACAACGATTTATTAAGCTTGAATGTGTTGCTGAACCGCCTCGTTGTTGATGACAATATTTTGAGCGCTCGAGTCTTCAACAAAAAAGACGAACTACTAGCAGAAGCAAGCAGTAGCAACTCAGGTATGCAATCAGAACAAGACTTTCGACCTAGCGATACTCGCAGAGTCTATAGCTCAAGCATAAAGTTTAGAGACGAAATTGTTGGCCATGTATTAATTACGCTAGACAAAACGCCGGCTCAAGCAACATTACAGCACCTAAATAACCTGTTGATTGGTGTCGCCATATTTGTCTGTACCATTGCATTACTGTTGGTTATTTTAATTACAAAATGGCTTTTTGCACCGATCAATGAAGCCGCTTCAGCCCTTTCAAACTACAGCAAGGGACGAAAACCAAACGAGCTATCTTCTCCAATTTACAAAGAAGCCAAAGCACTATTTAGAGCAGTTGAAACGATTCGATCCACTGAAAAACCAAAAGAAGAAATAGAAAAGCCGGTAAAAACAGAAGAAGCTATCTCGCCAGTGGCAAAACCCCAATTTGAAATAAACTTTGACGCTATATTCGAAGAATCTAGGCAACGTAGCTGTGTTCTCTATTTCGACATTCTTAATCTAGAAGAATGGCACAAAGACATGACACCCTTGCAAGTAGCCAACTTACTAACACCAATTTATCGAGCAATATTTCAGGCTAGCGAGATCTACTTAGGTCAGGTTCATCAGTACAAAAACGATTCGGCAATCGTGCTTTTTAGTGCGCATGACTGTGAAGATAATCTTTACATTAACGCCGTCAGTACAGCGCAACTATTTTTAGGCTTAGTCAATAAGTTATTAGAAAATGAACTCTACACAGACACACCTAAACTAAACTTTCATTTAGGGTTACATCAAGGCAACACTCAAGTTACCAATATGGTGAAAGAAAATTGCTTTGAACCAGATAGAATAGAAACGCTGTTGGTAAACATTCATCAACTCAGCAAGTCTGAAAGCATGAACACTTTGGTTATTAGCGACGACATTTTCACTCTATCTCATATCCAAAATCGTGTATTCACAGGTCTACCTGAAGTCATTGAAGATAATGATAAAGAAATATTAGCCTATGAAGTAAAAGGCATGTCAGATAAATATAAACAACAAGTTCATCAGCATATTCTTGATATTACTAGCCCCGAAGAGCAAGAAGACAGCACATTGTGATCTATTGATACAAAAGCCAAACATAAAAAGACCCCCAGCAATTGGAATATCCAACTATTGAGGGTCAATTCATTAAAATAGGGCTTTTTTATGTTCTAAATTTCATAAAAAGGATCTAGTCATCAAATCGAATCACATCGTCTAATGACAAACCTTCTTTATCCATAATCAAACGCAGCTTTCGCAATGCCTCAACTTGAATTTGACGAACACGCTCACGCGTTAAACCGATTTCAGCCCCCACATGCTCTAACGTGCTCGCTTCGTGCCCACGTAAGCCAAAACGACGTGTAATGACCTCACATTGCTTCTCACTCAACTCGTCTAGCCAAATTTCAATACTATGTAAAACATCACCGTCTTGGCGATCAGCCTCTGGGCCTTGATGAAGAGTATCCGCTAAAATCTCAACCAGACTCTTATCGTTATTCTCCCCACCGAATGTCGCATCAATTGAGCTAATTTTTTCATTTAGACCAAGCATCTTTTGCACATCTGCGACAGGGCAATCTAGCATGTCTGCAATTTCTTCAGCACTAGGCTCATGATCTAATTTTTGTGTTAGCTCACGAGCAGCACGCAAATAAACATTCAGCTCTTTGACCACATGAATAGGCAAACGGATAGTTCTCGTTTGATTCATGATAGCGCGCTCAATTGTTTGTCGTATCCACCAAGTTGCATAAGTCGAAAATCTAAATCCACGCTCTGGGTCAAACTTCTCCACAGCCCGAATCAAGCCTAGATTACCTTCCTCGATCAAATCTAACAGAGATAGTCCTCGATTTAGATAACGCCGAGAGATCTTAACAACCAAACGTAAATTACTTTCAATCATGCGCTTACGCGCTTTCGGATCGCCTTTTAGAGAAAGGCGAGAAAAATACACCTCTTCCTCGGCAGTAAGTAGTGGAGAAAAACCAATTTCACTCAAATACATCTGTGTAACATCAAGGTTGCGACTAGAATCAGCGTCAGCATATCGAGCACTTACCGCTGATTCAAACTCTTCATCAACCAAATCTTCGTCTAAGACATCATCTTCAACGACATCACCATCCAGTGTATCAAGATCAAAGTCCCCAACATTCGAAACCTTAGCTGCTTCTTTATCCCTATTTGCAAACTTCATGTCCCCTCCTTAAAACGCTAATTTCGCTTAATTCATTTTGGGCAAAACATCTAGCGGATCAATAGGCTGACCATCTCGACGCACCTCAAAATGAAGTAGTGGTCTATCATCTCCCTTACCACCAATAACAGCAAGAGAGTCACCTGCTCGAACATTTTGCTTTTCTTTTACCAATATTCTTTCGTTGTAAGCATAAGCACTAAGATACACATCGTTGTGCTTCACAATGACAAGATTTCCATAACCAATAAGACCGCTACCAGCATAAACAACTGTTCCATTAGCCGCCGCCTTAACTAAAGTTCCCTTTTCAGCTTTTATGTCTATACCTTTACTACTAACGCCGGCATTTGAAAACCCCCTAGTGACGTTTCCATCGATCGGCCAAGCCCAATCACCTGAGATTTTTTCGTCTTTCGTGTCGCTTTTAGAAACATTACTAACCGACTTAACAGGAACAACTGGAGCTGGTTTAGAGGGAGTGTTCTTTGTTTTTGATACAATTAAAGGAATACTTGATTTCGAATTATTAGCAACACTAGATGACGTTTTTTGCGTACCCTTTAGACGAATTTTTTGCTTAGGATAAATGATATATGGAGCGTCTATTTTGTTTGCTTCAGCAAGTTCTCTGTAATCCAAGCCATAGCGAAAAGCAATGGAAAACAGGGTTTCACCACTTTTAACACGGTGAATGCCAGATGAAGGGATGGACGAAACGCTGGCATTATTAGAGGCATAAGTGCGGCTACTTTTGTCAGGATAATGTAGCAGTTCATACGAGCATCCAGACAACAAAAAACACAAAAGAACAAGCCAACTTATTTGCCAAGCCGACAATGAAAATCCATAATTTTTTAAGACGCAACGAAAGATAATTCTTTACCCCAGTATTGAATTTCGACTAATTATTACTATTTGTCGAATTTCGTAAAATTATGTAAGAAATGAGAATAACACTCATAAACCCTATACAGACAAACACAAGCGGCAGTAAAAAATCTGTTGGCCAATAAAAGTTTAATAAGTCCCAAGGTAAAACAAGGTGCTCTTCTAACGGAAGCTTTTTATCACCAATAACACTCCATGTGTCCGTCACTTTCCAAGGCCATACTTTAACTAAAGCCCCCAGCATAACACCTGTAAGAAATGACAAAGTCATGGACCTCACATGATTTAGCAAATAATGAAGAATTTTAGAAAAGATGAGCAGACCAATCAAAGCGCCCGCAGCAAAGACAAGAATAACAGCAGCATCGAAGCTCTTAATAGCTGAAAGAATAAATCCATACATCCCTAGCATTAACAATAAAAAGCTGCCAGAGATACCAGGCAAAATCATCGCACAAATCGCAATCATGCCAGAAAAAAAGACCATGACATACGATGTACTTACCTGAGTAGGGACAAGTAATGACAAGCTAGCACCAACGACCACACCAACGACAAGCCCAGCAAAATGCCGCCAAGAAAATCCATTAATTTGATTAATTAAGAAATACGCAGAGGCTAGAATTAAGCCAAAAAAGAAACTCCATAAATAGCTTGGGTATACGGCTAACAAATGAGTAATCAAACCCGCCAGCAGAAAAATGCTGGTGACAATACCAGCCCCTAACGATAATAAAAACGTACCATCAAAATGCTTCCACAAACCTTTAAAATCGCCTTTACTTAACATAACCAAACTGGCTTTATTCACGCCACTTAACGCATTAATAAGTCGATCATAAACACCTAAAATAAAAGCAATGGTTCCCCCAGAGACACCAGGAACAACATCTGCAGCTCCCATTAACACACCACTCAAGTACACTCTAAGCCATTTAGGCATGTTCCATTCCTTCTAATAGGGGCACAAAATACGCAGCTTCTGTTCCTAGGCATTTCCAACGATCACCTTCTTTACGCCAACATCCTATCTGCGGGCTTGGATGATCAATAGGCATAATTAAAATACCCTGCTGCTTCAAACATTCGGTCAAGGCTAACGGTATTTTACTGGCCATCGCGGTAATAATAACGGCATCCATTTCTACTTTATTTGGCCATCCTGTTTGCCCATCACCAAATAAATACTCGACATTCTTAACCCCCATCGAAGACAAACGTTTTTTTGCTAGTAAATGCAGTGGCTCGTGACGTTCAACGGTATGAACTTTATTAAAGAAATGCGACAAAATGCGTGTCTGATAACCCGATCCGGTGCCAATTTCCAACACGCGACCAAGTCGAGAGTGCGCCAACAGCCACTCACTCATCCTCGCGACAGTAAGCGGCTGACTAATGGTTTGACTGCGTCCTATAGGAAGTGGCGTTGCAGAGTAAGCCAAATGCGAAAACGCCGGCTCCACAAACTCATGGCGAGGAATAGACCCCATCAGAGCCAATAATTCTTCATGGCTAATCCCATGCTCTCGAAGTTGATCAACCATCTTAGAAGCTTTGGGTTCAGTGTTTGAAACTAACCAATTGAGATCGTTCAAGCTCATAACGTTATAGTGTCTGTCCATTTTTCGAGAGGAGATTTCGCTTCATAACACGTCATATCCGTATGAATGGGCGTAATAGAAACATAGCTGTGATTTACAGCGAAAAAGTCGGTTCCTTCTGACATGTCATGAGGTTCAGACAAGGCACCAATCCAAAAACTAGGCAAACCTCTGGGATGCTGAGCTGAGATAGGCGCTTGCGCCTTATGCCGATAACCAAGGCGTGTCACCTGCACCCCCTTTAGCTCACTATATGGGACATCAGGGACATTAATATTCAATAGAATACCGGCTGGCAAAGCAAGGGTGTGTGAATCCTTTAAAAGCATCATAATGACCTTGGCGGCTGTTTCAAAATGCTGATTGCCAACTAAAGACACCGCCAGCGCTGGTCGCCCTAAATGCCGTGCTTCCATTGCAGCAGCAACCGTACCAGAATAAATAACATCATCACCTAAATTGGCACCATGATTGATCCCTGACACAACCAGATCCACGTCACCATCGATAACACCTGACAACGCAAGATTGACGCAATCGGTTGGCGTACCATCGACACGGTAGCGCCCTTCTTCAACCATAATAGGCTGTACCGGACGGGACAAAGTCAACGAGTTACTAGCACCACTACGATTGCGGTCTGGCGCTACGACTAAAATTTCGTATTCACGTTCTAAATGCCTAGCCAGCGTTTGTATGCCAAGGGCATCAAGGCCATCGTCATTAGCGATCAATATTCTCATGGTATTTCTCAGCTGACTTATCCGTATAATCAATCATTTCGCGCAACAAGCTAGTCGCAAAACACCCTTTTGGTAGAGAGAACTCCACAATCAACTGCGCATTCCCTTCTTTCTCTCTAAGCAATTCCCACGCCATATTCATCGGCACAAGACGCGCTAGACGACTGTCCCTAGAAAGATCAAACGCAATGAGAGCATCAACCAAATCCATGCGCTCAGATAGGGAAGCCTTCATAACTCGCTCTCTCTGAGGACCTGTGCCGGCCTCCCAACCTTCGCTAATCATAGGTAAAACAGGGCTTACCGTCCCGCGTAAAACGCTCAAATGCATCAAGGCATCAACTTCTTTCACTCGGAATTGCTCATCTTTGTGTTGAAACTGAGCAATATCACCATCACATAAGCGCATCCACATACCGTTTTCCACTTGATCACTTAATGCCTCATTGAAGCACCAAGAGCGAATTGCGGATAACCAAAAGGACTCTGTCTTTGATAATTTACGGCGACTTTGCCGCCCTTTAAGGACAAAATCTTGGCCGTTATGCAAATTATTACCGTTTATTCCAAAGCGCTGTGGCCCATAATAGTTGGGCACACCCGCTTGTTTTATCAAATTCAAGCGCCCTTCTAGTTCGTCCAAATCACCACTCACACTTCGTAATCGAATAACAAAGCGATTTGCTAAATGTGCGCCTGTTCGAAGCTTTTTAGAATGACGTAACTGCGCAATAACTCGCACGTTCTCCGGCTCTCTAAAGGCTTCTTGAATCGTTGATAAATCAGGCTCTTGATTCAGAACATGCAAACAAAACCACTGACGCGTACAAGCATGACGATCTTTTACGCCACTGTAAGTCACTTTATTCGGTGCTATTCCTGCGATTTGAGCCAAACGTTTGGCAAGAAAGTCGGTATTCACCCCTTCTTTCTCAATAAACACAAAGCAAAACTCGCCTTTGCCATCAGGCTCGAAGCCTAACTGCTCTTCGACGTAAAAGTCTTGTACATGGGTCTTCAAATCCCCTGTAACAGTTGGCTTAGACCAAGCGTATCGCCATTCGGTATTCATACATTACCTTGATTTAAAAGAGCTTTATTAAAAATAAGTGCAACCGCTTCAACCGCAATGCCTTCTTTGCGACCCGTAAAGCCAAGTTTTTCCGTTGTCGTTGCTTTGACATTTACCACGCTAATATCGACCGTTAAGTCTTCAGCAATGTTGGCACGCATAGCATCAATATGAGGACGCATCTTTGGAGCTTCAGCAATAATAGTGACATCAACATTGCCCACGTAAAAACCAAGAGCTTGTATTTCCTGATAAGCACGCTTTAATAAAATTCGGCTATCTGCACCAGAAAAAGCAGCATCTGTATCAGGAAAATGCTTTCCTATGTCACCCAATGCAGCGGCGCCTAACAAGGCATCAGTCAAAGCATGTAATGCTACATCACCATCAGAATGAGCAATCAAGCCCTTGGAGTAAGGGATAGAAACACCGCCAATGACAAGGTGATCACCTTCACCAAATTTATGAACATCAAAGCCATGACCAATTCGGAACGGAATCATGATAACTACTCCTGTGCTATGAATTGCACTTACTGTTTAAACTTGAACCGCTTCAATTCGGAAGATTAGAACCTGAAAGATAAGAAAAAAGCGCCTCTGCGATCAATAGGTCTTCTGGTAATGTAATTTTAATATTGCAGCTTTCTCCGACAACAAGATCTGGGTGCCAACCAACAAATTCCATGGCGGAGCACTCATCTGTCACTACGACCCCTTGAGTTTGAGCTTTTTCCAAAGCATCCAATAGGGCTTGGGCAGGAAATTTCTGAGGAGTCTGAGCGAGCCAGATTGTATTTCGGTCCAGAGTCTCACCAACCGATGGCATGCCTATCACTTGACGTTTCACCGTTTCTTTCGCCGGCATTGCCAGTAACGCACCTTGATCTGAATGATGTTGAATAATGCGATTTAACGCGGCCTGGCTTAACAGAGGACGCGCAGCATCATGAACCAAGACATCTTGTTGTTGCACACCGACTGTATCCAACAAATAGCGTAATCCTTTCTGTACGGTGTCACTTCGTTCCTTGCCACCAACAAAACTATGAACTAGATCGTCTTGTCGCCATTTTGAATCTGGCCAGTATGCGTCATTTTCACCAATACCAATCAACACACCAGCGATAAGTGGGTGTGAAGTGAAAATATCTATCGTGCGGTCTAGAATGGTTTGTCCTGCAAGAGAAAGGTATTGTTTTGGGCAATTCGCTTGCATACGTTGCCCAACACCTGCTGCGGGAATGATAACCCACAAAGGTTCGATCATTTTTTATTCACCATGCGATAAAACACTTCACCATCTTTGATATACTGAAGCTCACTGCGAACATGCTCTTCTACCGCCTCTTCACCCTGGCGAAGATCGTGAACCTGAGCTCGAAGCGCTTGATTTCGATGTTTCAGTCG
This sequence comes from Marinomonas rhizomae, assembly GCF_024397855.1. NCBI lineage: Bacteria > Pseudomonadati > Pseudomonadota > Gammaproteobacteria > Oceanospirillales > Oceanospirillaceae > Marinomonas > Marinomonas rhizomae. Next base: position 1,208,703 of record NZ_CP073343.1, on the reverse strand, counting down.
TAAGTTAATCCGTTCTTGATAGGCGATCTGCTTTGCTAGCTCTTCCTGTCGCTTAACGCCCTGCTCACCAAAATATAGGTGATAAGATTGATAACCCACAGCACAGACAAAGAAAACAATTAACAAACGTGCCATAACACCCTCAAACCTAAAATAAAACATTCCTCTCTTCCGAGATTTGATAAAACTACCTCGCAGTTAACGTCTTGCAAAGCTTTTTAACAAAGGAATTAAAGCAAAAAAACAAAAAAGGGAGAACCAAGTTCTCCCTTTTTTAAGTCAGACGAGATTAAGCCTGACCTTTGATCTCAGAAAGACCTTTGTACGGTGCTTTACCACCTAATTGCTCTTCAATGCGAAGCAATTGGTTGTACTTAGCAACACGATCAGAACGACATAAGGAACCCGTCTTAATTTGGCCTGCTGCTGTGCCTACTGCAAGATCTGCAATAGTCGCGTCTTCTGTCTCACCAGAACGGTGAGAAATAACAACGGTAAAACCAGCGTCTTTTGCCATCTTAATAGCTGCTAACGTCTCAGTTAAAGAACCGATTTGGTTAAACTTGATTAAGATTGAGTTCGCAATACCGTTATCAATGCCACGTTTCAAAATCTTAGTGTTGGTAACGAAAAGATCATCACCCACTAATTGGATTTTATCGCCCATTAATTTAGTTTGATGAGCGAAGCCATCCCAGTCTGACTCGTCAAGACCGTCTTCGATAGAAACAATCGGATACTGCTTAGTAAGGTCTTGTAAGAAGAAGTTGAACTCTTCAGACGTGAATTTCTTACCTTCACCTTTAAGGTTGTAGATATTTGCTTCTTTGTCGTAAAACTCAGAGGCAGCACAATCCATCGCCAAAGTGATGTCTTTACCTAGCTCGTAACCTGCTGCTGCAACGGCTTCTTTAATAACAGCCAATGCTTCAGCATTAGATGACAAATCAGGGGCAAAACCACCTTCATCACCAACTGCTGTACTTAAACCACGATCGCTCAATACTTTTTTCAGCGCATGAAAGATTTCAGCACCGTAACGTAATGCTTCGCGAAAGTTTGGCGCACCAACAGGCTGAATCATGAACTCTTGAATATCAACGTTGTTATCTGCGTGCTCACCACCATTAATGATGTTCATCATAGGCACAGGCATTGAGTAAACGCCTGGCGTGCCGTTGATGTCAGCAATATGAGCATACAGAGGCACTTTCTTAGAAGTCGCTGCGGCTTTGGCTGCTGCCAAAGAAACAGCCAAGATAGCGTTCGCACCAAAAGTAGATTTGTTTTCTGTGCCATCCAGATCAATCATAATCTGATCTAGTTCTGCTTGAGCAAGGGCATCTTTGCCGATCAAAGCATCACGGATAGGACCGTTTACCGCTGCAACCGCTTTCAATACACCTTTGCCTAGGTAGCGACTTTTATCGCCATCACGTAATTCTAAAGCTTCACGAGAACCGGTAGAGGCACCAGACGGTGCACACGCTGAACCTACAGAACCATCAGCTAAAATAACATCAGCTTCAACAGTAGGATTACCACGAGAATCTAATACTTCTCTGGCCTTAATATCAACGATTTGACTCATAACAAACCTCTTAAAATAAATGAAAAATCACAAACTACCTGTTTGCTCAAATTATTTTTCTTTTCCTGCGTATTTTAGTGCCGCATGTACAAAGGCACTAAACAGGCCGTGTCCATATCTAGGTGTAGAAGTGAACTCTGGATGGAACTGACAAGCAACAAACCAAGGGTGATCGGCAATTTCTACCATCTCAACCAAAGAATTGTCTTCTGAACGACCAGAAATCGTCAGACCTGCTTTCATCAGATCTTCAACATAAAAGTTATTTACTTCATAACGATGACGATGACGCTCTTTTATGACCGCTTCACCATAAGCTTCAAAGGCTTTTGTGCCTTCCGTAAGATTACAGTTCTGCGCGCCAAGACGCATCGTTCCACCTAGATCGGATTCCTCTGACCGGATTTCTTTGGAACCCTCTGCATTAGTCCATTCTGTAATCAGACCAACAACTGGGTTCTCTGCTTTTAAATTAAACTCGGTGCTGTGTGCACCGGCTAAATTTGCCACATTGCGAGCAAATTCGATAACCGCTACTTGCATACCCAAACAAATACCTAAGTAAGGCACTTTATTTTCACGAGCATACTGAGCCGTTAATATTTTACCTTCAACACCACGTTCGCCGAAACCACCAGGAACAAGAATCGCATCCATCCCTTTTAACTGATCGGTACCTTTTTCCTCGATACTTTCAGAATCAATGTAATGCAGTTTCACTTTAGTACGAGCATGAATACCCGCATGATCCATCGCTTCAATCAAAGACTTGTAGGCGTCCAACAACTCCATGTATTTACCAACCATGGCGATATTGATTTGCTTCTCAGGGTTCAATTTCGCTTGAGTCACTTTATTCCAGATTTCAAGATCTGGCATATTACAATCTAAGTTGAAGTGCTCAACAATCAAGCTATCTAAGCCTTGATCGTTCAACATCTGAGGGATACGGTAAATAGTATCGGCATCAGGAAGGGAAATAACCGCGCGTTCTTCAACGCTGGTAAACAAGGCGATCTTCTTACGCTCTGGCGCTTCGATAGACACTTCAGAACGACAAATAAGAATGTCTGGCTGAATACCGATAGAACGAAGTTCTTTCACAGAGTGTTGGGTAGGCTTAGTTTTGGTTTCACCCGCAGTACGAATGTAAGGGACAAGAGTCAAATGCATGAACAAAGCACGACGTGCACCTAGCTCAACTTTAAGCTGACGTACCGCTTCTAAGAAAGGTTGTGATTCGATATCACCAACCGTACCACCGATTTCAACCAAAGCAACATCTGCGCCTTCAGCACCAGAAATAACGCGGCGTTTAATTTCATCGGTAATATGAGGAATGACTTGAACGGTTCCACCAAGATATTCACCACGACGCTCTTTTTTAAGAACATGTTGATAAACACGACCACTGGTGAAGTTATTACGCTTGCCCATTTTAGTGGAGATGAAACGCTCATAATGGCCAAGATCAAGATCCGTTTCGGCACCGTCTTCTGTTACATAGACTTCACCGTGCTGGAAAGGGCTCATGGTGCCGGGATCCACGTTGATGTATGGATCTAGCTTTAACATGGTGACTTTTAGACCGCGTGATTCAAGGATAGCGGCCAAAGATGCTGCTGCCAAACCTTTACCAAGAGATGAAACTACACCGCCTGTAACGAAAATATATCGTGTCGCCATGAGTGGTTAACCCGCCTTACAAATATGAAAAAATGAGATTTGAAGGCACATAACAATGTACCTTCAGGACGGGAGAAAATAATAACATCGGAAGGCTGTTCACTCAATGTAAAACACAGTTGTTTTACATTGAGTGAACGATTCATCCCAAGAATAGTAAGGACAAATTAAGCAAGGCTATAAGTCCAACTCCAAAACAGGTGTTTTAGAGCGAGAACAACACGGCATAACCAGTTTACCTTGCGCATGTTCTTTGTCTGTCAGAAAGACATCCCTATGGTCGGGAACGCCTTCAATGACGCCTGTTTGACATGTACCACATACGCCAGATTCGCACGACACGGCAAGGAAGACACCATTATTATCCAATACCTCAAAAATACTCTGATCCGCTTCAACATCAAAAACCTCTCCAGTACTATGGATTTTGACTTTAAACGGGGTATTGTCGCCTATATTTTCATCCATTGCAGGCGCGGCAAAAAACTCTCGATGCATACGATCTTCAGGCCAACCTAGCATTTTTGCTTGCAATAGAACGTAACTAATAAAGTCCGCAGGACCACAAATATACAACTCTGAATCACTCGAATGACGTGACAAAACATTCACCACATCCATTCGCCCAGAACTCGGAACCTGACTGTAGTGGAAATGCATTTTATCAGCAAAAGAACTGCTTTCTAATGCCGATGAAAAAGCAGCCGTTTCAGGTGACTTTGCACAATAGTGAAACTCAAAAGGCAATCCCATTTTTTGCAACTGCTGCGCCATTGGCAACATTGGCGTCACACCAATCCCCCCAGCGACCAAGACACTATGTCGTTTTGTGTCCATCAAAGGAAAATGATTCTTCGGTTCACTAATCAACAGTCCATCACCAATTTTTAAGCGATGCACTTCTGAAGAACCGCCTCTTGATTGTGGATCTTTTAAAACCGCAATTTCATAGTACTGCGCTTCCGATTGCATACGACACAAAGAGTATTGGCGAATCAAACCGCTGGGTAAATGAAGGTCAATATGCGCTCCGGCTTCAAAACCAGGCAAATCTGAACCATCCTCAGAACCCAACACAAGCCGAACCACGCCCTGCGCTTCAGTGACAACATTTCTTACAACTACCGGAATCATTTGGCTCTCCTGACCTATTTATTTTTTTAAAACTAGAGAGCAAAGCCAGTTCACTCTCTAGCAGACACCAATCAAGTTAAAATGACACCGTTTGAAGTGGTGCGGTCGACTGAGATGCCGCCGCTTTAGATTGTTCTTTGGCGGCATGCTCTTTAGCAATCAGCCGATCGATTACTCGTCTTGACTGAACGCCACCTGCATCGATATCCAACTTCAATAAATCATAGTCAGGAAAAGCCAATAAGTTTTGCTGCTGTCGCTCTAGCACCTCCAAATCTTCAGAAAAAATCTTGCCCTGCCCTTCACGAATTGTATCCGTGAGTGCTTGATCTTCTGGCTTGAAATTACGCGCCATTCCCCAAAAATACCAAATAGACGTTTCCGTTTCAGGCGTAATAAAATCAACCACAGTGCTGCTGGCTTTTTTATCTGCTGGGGCATCAAATCCCCCATTTCCAGCATGAGCCACACCCACATCTATCATCACATGAGAAGGCGGACTGAAACGACAAATCTGCCAACGATCGACCAAAACGTCGTCAGCCAAACCATTACCTTTTAGCGCGGCCTGCCAAAATGGTGGCGGCATGATGTTTTCCATAAAACGACTCGTAATCACTTTGTCGCCATCCACGTTTGTGGAAACAGGAGACTCATCAATTTCCTTCTGACCAATACTGCTAGCGTGAACATAAGTCTCATGAGTCAAATCCATCAGGTTATCAACCATCAAACGATAATCACAATTGATGTGATACAAACCACCACCATAGGCCCACTCTGGACTTACCGCCCACTCTAGATGTGGAATCTGTGATTTATCGGCTTGAGATTGATCACCCGGCCATACCCAAATAAAACCGTAGCGCTCCTCCACCGCGTAGGATTTCATACAAGGAAAACCTTTCACTCGCTGCAAGGGCATTTCTTTGGTTTTGCCATCCGCGCCCATTTTCAATCCATGATAACCACAGACCAAAAGACCTTCTTCAACATAACCTAGAGACAAAGCGGCTCCTCGGTGTGGACAAAAGTCCAAGACCGCGGCAATTTCGTTATCATGGGAACGGTAAAAAGCGATACTTTCACCACAGATTTTACGACCAAGAGGTTTGCTGCCCGCAACCTCTTCAGACATAGCAGCGACATACCACGTATTTTTAGGGAAAGTTTGCTGACTCATTGGAGTTCTCCTGCTGTTATTTTTATTTATTGGATCCAATATAGCCCAAAAAAATCATAAAACAATATAGCTATGCATTAATTGGATCCATTAAATCCATAATGAATATTAGTTATCAGCCTAAACAATTGATAAATAAAAGCTTCTTTATTGGATCCAATAGTTACTTTTTTCACTGCATTTACGCTATGATTATTTTTAAAATAACAATGTGTCGAAAACAATGAGCGCTTCCCAATGAGTACTTTTCAATGAGTAAACCTGGACAACAAGTAATCAGTCGATTGCGGCAAATGATTTTGTCTGGTGAGCTAGAGTCAGGACAACGACTTGCTGAGATCCCTACCGCAGAACATTTAAGTGTGTCACGCACTCCAATTCGCATTGCCTTTCGAACTTTAGAGCAAGAAGGCTTGCTGACGAAGCTATCAGGGCGTGGCTATATCGTTCGTCAAGTAACACAAGCAGAAATTAGTGGTTCAATTGAAGTTCGAGGGGTGCTGGAGGGGTTGGCAGCAAGACAAGCCGCCGAAAATACCCTATCAAATACCCAGTCTAATGAATTATTAAAGCTATTAAAGCAAGGTGATGAGCTATTCGCGAAAGGAAGCATCAATGAACAAGATCTCGCCTCCTATCACGACATGAATCAGCGTTTTCACCAAATCATCATAGAAGCCAGTTTAAACCCTGCTATAGCTGAAGCCTTAAGCCGCAACGAACATCTGCCCTTTGCATCAGTTAGCGCCCTGGCTTTTGATCGTAACAACCTAGACCAAGAGTACCGACGCTTTAACTTTGCTCACATGCAGCACCACGCGGTATTTGATGCGATTAGCCATGGACAAGGAAGCCGAGCAGAAGCCATCATGCGTGAACACGCTAACGCCACACACAGCTACGCTAAAATTTTTTCTCAAATGGAAGAAAACGGTGAAAAAATGCATATATTAAAAAACATAAGCACACCAGCTTAGAAAAAACACCTAAGACAGATCTGTATTGCCAAGTGGCACTTCTAAAGTATTAACGGCACCAATGGGCTGGCCGACCATTTCATCGTAGGCACTTTGATGGCAAAGCACCATCGCGCCTACCGTCTTACCTTTAAACAACGCCTGTAGGTCCAACTTGTTATGACTAGTAAGAAATCGCCCTGCGTCTGTTTGTATGTAGTCTTCTTCCTCTCCGATCACTACGGACAATTGATACAAGTTTGACTCCAAAGAATGCAGTTTCACTTTATCAACATGAGAGATATTTTTAAGCTCTTTTAATAACATGACAATACACCTTTTGCTGCTTTTCTTTAGATACGCATTTAGCCATCACTCAGTTCACAAAAATTGCGAATCATCTTAATACGTTCGTGCTAGAGTTCAGTAATAGATAAAAAAACAGGAAAATATATGGCTCTTGATATTTATGGCAGCTTTGCAAATTCAGCAGAGCTACAAACGGCATTGGCTAAAATTCAACGCCGTTTAGACGAACCCTGCCGCACCTTGATCGGTTTAACCGGCGGCCCCGGCTCTGGCAAAAGCACGCTAGCCAACTACCTACTTAATCACTTTACGAAACAACAGAACACGCAAGTTACGTGCCTCTCAATGGATGGTTTTCACCTTTCTAAAGCCCAGCTTCAGGCCTTACCCAATGCCGATAAAGCTTTTGCGCGTCGAGGTGCCCCTTGGACATTTGATAGCACAGCCTTTATTGAACGTGTTAATAAGATTAAGCAAAGCTATCAGCAAGAGGATATTTTGTGGCCAAGCTTTGATCACGCCCTTGGAGACCCCATTGAAGATGATGTATCGGTCAACAAAGAAACCAAGGTAATACTGGTTGAAGGGTTATATCTGTTACACCAACAAGATGGCTGGCAAGAATCCAAAGCGCTGTTTGATGAGCATTGGTTTTTAGACATTCCTGTAGCGGATGCCATTGAGCGCTTAGCAAAACGGCACATGAAAGCATGGAACTTTACCCATGAACAAGCAATGGATAGGATCAATCAAAGCGACAGCCTAAACGCAAAATTAGTTGCAACGTACAAAGATCAGGCTGATTGGCTATTAAGAATCTAGACGCTTAATAACACCGCTTTTTAAAGGTTTTTCTCTCATTATGCTTTTTTATCTGCGATGGCCTCAGCACTTCGCTCGAACGTCAAGTTGATCCTCAAGAACATCCCCTGAATGGCTTCAACTTGATTAGTGTCCCCTACCAAATCAAACAATTCTTCATGTAAAGAGTGACAGGCTTTTTCAAAACCATCATCACATCGTCCCTTGCTGGCCAATAAAAAAGCATTAGCTAAAGCCACCTGCCAGCTTTCTAATGACTGTAATTGTTTGCCAGCTAAATCCTCACAGATCGAACGTAAGCGAATTGAAACATGCCCAAGATTCAAAGCCGTCAATGCCAAATCTGTAATCGCACGTGATTGAGAGCCTTGGTCATAGTTCGTTAGACGTAACAATCTATCAGCCATACGACGGTTATACCAAGCAACAGGGCTACTATGCTTATTAATTTCCAATAGATCTTGATAAGTTGTTTTAAAAATACGATGCACCAATAACTGAACACTTGGCCCTGTAATTAAGTGAAACACCCAGAATAAAATGCACACACCTGCAAAAATTGCCATAGCAGAGCTCACGGTGTAATCAATTGAAAAAGATCGACTCATGTCCCTACTTGGGCTAACCAAAATGGAAAAAGGAATACAAAAACCTAAGCCATAAGGTAAGGTTTGCCTATCAGACAAGAGCAATAAACCAATAAAGTAAGGGCCAGCTAACACCAACAATAAAATCTCTAATTGCCCCGAACTCTGAGACAACAAGTTAAGAGCAAAAAATACCGCAACGAGAACCGCCGCAATAACCCCAAGCAACAGCCTTTTTAGCACTACTTTTAGAATCATCAAGGGTAATCGGGCCAGCATGATGGAAAAAATGACGGGTAAAATCATGATCATCAAAGCCGCTGTAGAACCTGTTCCAACCCAGATACAAGCACCAATCAAAAATACAACACTCGTTCGAATGCCAATAATCAATCCTGCCAACGGATCTCGATAGGTCAACATACTCGGCGCATTCAACAAGGTACTATCACGCTTCTCTAGAGCACGATACGCGCGTAATAAAACCGTCATTTCAGATGTGATCTCTGCACTGACATTCATCATATGAGATTCAAACGGCGAGTCAGGCTGATTATTTGAACGGTAGTCAGCAAGATCACGACGCAATGTTTTAACCTGATCTAAGCAATAGTCAAAATCACTCGACTCTGCAATACGGTCAAATGCCTCACGTAATTGATCCAGCAATTGAGACAGCGCAGGTGTTATTAATTCTGCATGGCGACGCTGCAAGCGACCAAATATCTGTACCAATGCCAATAACGAAAGTACTTTCTGAGCCAACTGGTTCGCTGCTCGTGTCCGACCTGGACCTTTTGGACCTTCGTAACTAGCTGCACTAGAGTCTTCGCTCACCATCCCCAATGTCGCCATAATTCCATCTATTTGCTTATGACGCGCTTCGTGAGAACCTGACTTATCTAATTCCGTCACTAAATACTGTAAGGTTTGATTAATAACAGACCTTGCCTGCATTTGCAGACTGTCTTTCACTTTGACAGGCCAGAACATGTGACTAACAACACCAGCACAAATGGACCCAATAACAATTTCACTTACACGCGCTTGAGCGATGCTAAAAACGGCCTGACTGTCAGCGGTTGATGGGCTCGCCATTACCATCAAAACAATAATTTCTGAGGTGACAGCCGCCATAGCGAACGCATAAACAAAATTAGCTTGTCTCACCATGGCCGATAAAGCTGAATTCAGCCCTAACCATAATGTCAAAACACCCAGCGCTAAATAGGGATATGGCATCAGCTGAGTTAACAACAAAATACCAAATAAACCACCTACGATAGTTCCGACAATCTGACAAATGGCTTTTTCAACCACCAAACCACTCTCAGGTCGCATCTGTAAAAAAACAGCTGAGACTAACGCCCAATATGGACGATCCAAATTTAAAGAAAGAGCAATTGTTAACGCCATCGCCATGGCAATAACGCCTTTAAGCGCAAAAATAACCGCCTGCTTTTCAGGAAAAAACAGATTACGAAGCACAATCCCCAAAACGACGCTCCTTACTGCTTAGTAAGATGAATAGTGGCCGTCATCCCAGCGCTAAGTTGTGTTTCAGTATTTGACGTATCTAACTTGATATCTACCGGAATACGCTGCGCTAAACGCACCCAGTTAAAGGTTTGCTGAACCTGTGGTAAAAGCTGACCATTGCTTTGGGTGTTGGTATTCGCTATAGCTTTGCCAATACTCACCACATGACCATTTAGAGGCTTACCACCACTTAGCAAGGTAATTTTGGCTTGTTGATTGAGATGAACTAGAGGAATTTTAGTTTCTTCAAAATAAGCCGTCACATAAAATGAATTGGACTGAACAATGGCAAAAACAGAAGCACCTTGCCCAACATAATTACCCTGACGTAAATTCAAGTTAATTATATTGCCTGACACAGGAGCATAGACCTTAGTACGGTCTAAATTAAGCTGAGCACTCTCCTGCTGAGCAACCGCTAAATCATAATTCGCTTTGGCTATTTCTGTACTAATTCTAGAAGCTTCCAAGTCTTCAGCACTAATGGCTTTTTGGCTCAACAATGCGGTACGACGCTCATATTTATGTTTCGCCAACTGCCAAGAATATAACGCATTCTCTGTATTAGCTTTGCTTTGATTGAGTGCCGCCTGATAGCGCTGGGGATCTACACTAAATAATAAATCGCCTTTTTTGACAGCCTGATCGTTGGTGATATTCAAGTTGGTAACCCAGCCAGACACATCAGGAGCAACCGTTACAATATCGGCACGAATACGACCGTCACGAGTCCAAGGTGAATGCATGTAATCATTCCAAACCCAACGTCCAGCAAAAATTGCAGCCAACACAACCAATACCGTCACTAGAATACGCAGATATTTCGTCATTGATTAACTTCCACCCAATAAATACACAGTTAATGCCAAGTAACAAACAAATAACGACACTTCAAACCAGGCAACTCGCCAAATACGATCGTGCCAGTCCAAGCGGTGAAGAACAAAACGAGTCAAGGCAGCCAATAAAAAAGCAATCGGAAAATATACAACCAAGGGACTAAACTCTAAACCACCAAAAACAACCACATGAAGCATTATAAAAACCTTGCCGTTAAGACATTAGACAACATTATGAATACTCAAAAAAAGATCATATTTAAAGAATAGAATTTTATCTCGATAATACAAACTAAATGTGCAGCTAACAGCCAAATAAAAACACAATAATAACAACTAGCTACATCTAGGAAGGGGTAACTTAGCGCTTCGTTGCCATGAAACCTTAAGGTAACAATAATCAGGATGTTGCCAAAGGTCACCAATAGCCACCAACGTATCTCCCAAATACAAATATGGAAGATGGTCACGCCACCAGCTTGGAATCGCTTTATCGTTAAGCCATTTTTTCAACTTACGCGTTTTGCCATTGGGCATCAGTATGCTTTCACTTTGAGGTCGAGCTTTCAATTCACAGGCATCACTGCCAATCACGCAAATCTTATCAAAAGAACGCTGCAATACCTCACCCGACATCAAGGGGGCAAGTTTCACCGTTTTCTCTAATGGCAAAAGATAAACCGCATTTTGATGGCGCATAATGCGACCAAGAGCAAATACAAATTCAGGCTGCTTATCCTCCCTACTAGAAAACATGGCTTCAACGCTTTCTAACTGAGATTGAGGTAATGAAACCCCTTTGTATTCTAAAAAGTGTCGCCACCAAAAGAGTCGCTCGTCTATCGTTTTTCCCGCAATAGAAGACAAATCCAAACCGCCAAATTCATTACACCAAACAGCGAGCTGCTGCTGAGCAAATTGAGCAAGCATCGCATAATCAGTCGCAATACGCTGGGTACTAGAAAGTATATTTTGCTCCATCTTTGGAAACCGCTTTTTCAGAACAGGAACAATACTTTGACGAAGGAAGTTACGACTAAAACGCTCATCAAGATTAGACTCATCATGAATCCAAGCAAGGTCATTCTGCTGAGCATAATCTTCTATATCTTTTTTTGACGCAGCTAATAGAGGGCGAATCAAACGAGCACAGCCATTACCAAGCGCTCTCTCTCGTGGAATACCTGCTAAACCTTTACCTCCAGTTCCCCGTAACAAACGAAACAGCACGGTTTCAACTTGATCTCCCGCATGATGAGCAAGCAGAATAACGTCTTGCTTTCCCATTATTTTTTGAAAAGCTTGGTAACGAGCATTACGAGCTGCATTTTCTAGGGATGCTTGAGCTTCTAACTGCACCCGCTCAGCAACAAAAGGCACGCCAAGGTTGGCACAAATCACCTTACAATGTTTTAGCCAATCATCGGCATTAGTACTCAAACCATGATGAACATGAAGCACGACAAGCTGCCGTTTTTGCTCTACTGAGATTTGATTAGCTAAAGCATGAAGCAAAACATGAGAATCGACGCCACCACTAAAACCAACCCATACTTTTGTCTGCCCCGAGAATACAGAATCAATCCACTCAGTGTTAAACCTGAGAGGAGATAAAGAAGTCAGTGATTTAGAGAGTAAACGTTTCATCATACAGCCCGGAAGGAAAACACCTTAACCGCAAGAAATAAAAAAGCCCCCTATATATAGGAGGCTTTTTAAGTAAACAAAAATTTATAGACCGTAAGACATCAAACGGTTGTAACGACGAGCCAATAACTCTTCTGTCGTTAATGCTTCCATACGATCTAATGCTGCAAGCACATTTTGCTTCAAGCTTTGCGCAATTTGTTCGTGAGCAATATGCGCACCACCTAAAGGTTCTTGGATAATGGTATCGACAAAACCTAGCTCTTGTAGACGCTGGGCAGTGATGCCCATAGCTTTGGCAGCATCAGAAGCACGATCCGCACTCTTCCATAAAATAGACGCGCAGCCTTCAGGAGAGATAACCGAGTAAGTGCCATATTGCAGCATCATTAGCTCATCACAGACACCAATCGCCAATGCACCACCAGAACCACCTTCACCAATAACGGTAGAAATGATCGGCGTTTTCAAACGAGACATAACCGCTAAGTTAAAAGCAATCGCCTCACTCTGACCACGTTCTTCAGCACCAATACCAGGATACGCCCCAGGTGTATCGATTAATGTCACGATAGGCATATTGAATCGCTCAGCTGTTTCCATAAGACGTAATGCCTTACGGTAACCTTCTGGACGAGGCATACCAAAGTTACGAAGTACTTTTTCTTTTACTTCACGTCCTTTTTGATGACCAATAACCATAACAGGGCGGCCATCTAAACGAGCAATACCACCAACAATAGCACGATCATCAGCATAGTGACGATCACCATGCATTTCTTCAAAATCGGTAAAAACGTGTTTAATATAATCAAGAGTATATGGGCGCTTTGGGTGACGCGCTAATTGAGAAACTTCCCATGCCCCTAAATTACTAAATAGGCTCTTGGTTAATGCTATTTTTTTATCTTCAAGGCGACTAATTTCATCGCTTATGTTGAGTTCATTGTCGTTACCGACTAAACGTAACTCTTCAATTTTCTGTTCGAGCTCAGCAATCGGCTGCTCAAATGGGAGATAATCTAAATTCATGGTTTAATTACACTACTGTTTGGTTGCCATCAAATACAAGGGCAAAAGGCGGCTAGCCAGTTGCTCTATAGCTCTTTAAAGCGTACTGCTACGCTGCATTCCATTGCTAAAACTATTAAATGAGTCTAAGTATACACTAACTGAACATTTTGTTTACCGTATTGTTTCTGAAGTTGATGAATTAATTCGTCATCCGGACGAACTTTCCAACTCGATCCTAAACGGATGTCACCACATGCTTGCGGTGTATCAAAACCTATCACCACATCGCAGCCATCGCCTCGATATGATTCCATAAAGTTTGCCAATGTCTGTATTTCTGTTGGTGTTACTGTCTCTGACGTCCATGTAATTCGTAATGCTTCCACATAACGAACTCGAGCCTGAGCAATATCTAGAATGTTTCTTGCAATAACTTTCTGTCCGCCACGAAACTCGTCAACAGTAATCTCCCCTTCAACCACAACCACTTCATCTTTGACAATAACGTCTCTAAAAGTGTCATAGTTATCAGGAAACACCGTCACTTCTATTCGAGCTGAACGGTCATCTAAAGTGACAAAGGCAATGTTACCACCTTTTTTACTCTTAGTAATACGCAAGTCAACGATCAAGCCCGCCATGATCTGCGTATCACCACGCTTGGGCTGTAAATCCACAATTTTTGAACGTACAAAGCGACGTATCTCTTTCTCATATTCATCAATTGGGTGACCTGTCACATACAAACCCAGTGTATCTTTCTCACCATCAAGGCGCTGGCGCGGAGGCCATTCATGCTGAATGCCAATATCCCTATATGCATCCTCCGTACTTTCTTCTACCGCAACCCCAAACAGATCCATCATGCCGGCATCTTGGTTTTTCGCATCTTGAACCGCTCTCTTAAGAGCCTCATCAATACAGGCAAACAAGGTTGCACGATTTGGCCCAATGGTGTCAAACGCACCTGAACGAACCAAGGCTTCCATAACTCGCTTATTCACTCTCTTACCAACACGTTGGCAGAAATCAAAAATATGCTCAAATGGTCCTTCTTTACGTGCTTCTACAATCGCCTCAATCGGACCTTCACCCACACCTTTAATGGCGCCGAGACCATATACAATGGCACCTTTTGGATTAACGGTAAACTTATAAACCGACTCATTCACGTTCGGTAACTCTAATGCCAGCGACATAGAACGACATTCTTCGATGAAGATAACGATCTTATCTGTGTTCTGCATATCTGCAGACAATACCGCCGCCATAAATGGCGCAGGGTAATGATTTTTTAACCAAGCCGTTTGATAAGAAACCAGTGCATAGGCCGCTGAGTGCGATTTGTTAAAACCATACCCTGCGAACTTTTCCATCAGGTCAAAGATGTTACCTGACAAGTCTTTATCAACATTATTTTTAAGAGCGCCTTCCATAAAGATCAAACGCTGCTCAGCCATAACTTCGGCTTTTTTCTTACCCATGGCACGACGAAGCAAATCAGCGCCGCCCAGTGAGAATTTGGCAAGTACCTGAGCAATCTGCATTACCTGCTCTTGATACAAGATAATGCCGTAAGTTGGTTCCAATACAGGAATCAAATCTTGATGCTGGTAATCAGGGTGCGGAAAAGCCAATTCTGCGCGACCATGCTTACGGTTGATAAAGTCATCAACCATGCCGGAACCCAATGGACCAGGACGATACAAGGCCACCAAGGCGATAATATCTTCAAAGCGCGATGGCAAAAGCTTTTTAATCAACTCTTTCATACCGCGAGATTCCAGCTGGAATACAGCGGTAGTTTCAGCTCGTTTTAGTAGGTCATAAGTGGACTTGTCTTCCAGATCGATCAAAGAGATATCGAGCGGAGGCTTACCTTCTAGCGCATTAATGGTATCAATGTTTTTAACGGCCCAATCGACAACGGTTAAGGTTTTAAGACCCAAGAAATCGAACTTTACCAAGCCCGCTTCTTCAACATCGTTTTTGTCGTATTGGGTCACCAGACCAGAACCATCTTCTTCACAATAGAGCGGGGCAAAATCGATCAATTTGGTTGGTGCAATTACCACACCACCAGCATGCTTACCAAAGTTACGTACCACGCCTTCTAAAGAAATTGCCATTTCCATTACTTCGGCCGCATCTTCATCCCCCGCTAAAAATTCAGGTAATGCAGGCTCTTCTTCTAAGGCCTTTTTAAGTGTCATGCCGATTTCAAATGGGATCAGTTTAGATAGCTTATCACCCAAGCTATATGGTTTACCTTGCACCCTTGCGACATCTCGAACCACGGCTTTTGCTGCCATTGCTCCAAAGGTGATAATCTGAGACACAGCGTCACGACCATAAGTTCGTGACACATAATCGATCACTCGGTCACGGTTATCCATACAGAAATCGATGTCAAAGTCAGGCATGGATACCCGCTCAGGGTTTAGGAATCGCTCAAATAACAAGTCATATTCAAGTGGATCAAGATCGGTGATTTTAAGCGCATAGGCCACCAAGGAACCCGCACCAGAACCTCGCCCAGGGCCTACTGGGATATCGTTGTCTTTGGCCCACTGGATAAAGTCCATTACTATCAAGAAGTAACCAGGGAACCCCATTTGGTTAATAATAGTTAATTCGAAATCCAAACGATCCCAATATTCCTGACGGCGTTTTTCAATACGTTCGCCATATTTTTTAGTAAGGAAGTTAAAGCGCTCAATCAGGCCGTCATAAGAAAGCTTGCTAAAGAACTCCTCCATCGTCATGCCTTCTGGCACAGGGTAGTCTGGTAAAAAGTACTTACCCAACAGAACATCAACACTACATCGCTTGGCAATTTCGACGGTATTTTCTAAAGCTTCTGGGATATCTTGAAACAGCTCCGCCATTTCTTCGGGCGTTTTAAAGTACTGTTCTTCCGAATAACGACGTTTACGGCGAGGGTCATCGATAGTAACGCCATCATGAATACAAACTCGTGCTTCATGAGCATCAAAGTTTTCACGCTTCAAAAAACGCACATCATTAGTCGCAACGACAGGACAACCCAGCTCGCTCGCCAATGGCACAACTGCGTGTATATAACTTTCTTCTCCGGGACGACTCGTTCTTTGTAACTCAACATAAAAGCGATTAGGAAACACAGACATCCAATGCGCTAACCGATTTTTGGCTTGCTCATTTCGCCCCTTTTGCAATAAATAGCCAATATCACCAAAACCAGCACCAGAGAGCGCAATAACATCCTCGCTATGTGCTTCTATCCATTCACGCTGAACAATAGGACGACCTTCTACCTGCCCTAACTGATAGCCTTTCGAAATAATGGCTATGATATTCTTGTAGCCTTTATTTGACGTCGCCAATAGGGTAAATCGATAGCGAGAATCCACATCCTCATCTTCGTCAACCACGACGTCGGCACCACAAATTGGCTTTATACCTTTTTCCATTGCGCCTTTGTAAAAACGCACAAAACCACAAAGGTTATTTTCGTCCGTAATGGCAACGGCAGGCATAGACATAAACTCAGTAGTACCAAGCAAGCCTTTGATTTTTACCAAGCCATCCACCAAGGAAAACTCGGTATGGACTCGTAGATGTATAAATGACGTGGACAAAATATTATCCCTCTAAAATCTTTTTAACTGGGCCAAAACTTCGTCGGTGAATCGGCGTGATACCATGCAACCGAATCGCTTCTAGGTGCAAAGCAGTAGGATAACCTTTATGTTTTTCAAACCCGTATTCTGGGTAAATCTCTGCGGCTTTTACAATATCTCTATCACGGGTAACTTTCGCCAAAATGGAGGCAGCAGATATGGCTGCCTGCCGAGCATCGCCTTTCACCACGGCCTCCGCTGAACAAGGCAAATTTGGCGGTATACGATTACCGTCAACCAATACATGCTCAGGCACTAAGGAAAGTAAAGCAACAGCACGAGACATTGCCAACATACTGGCATGTAAAATATTTATTTCATCAATTTCTTCAATCGTTGCACAGGCAATACCGTAAGCTAACGCTTTATCTATTATCTCAGTGTAAAGAGCTTCACGTTTTTTCTCTGTTAATTTTTTAGAATCCGCCAAGCCAAGGATAGGACGAGCAGGATCTAGAATCACAGCTGCTGCAACAACCTCACCAGCTAAAGGACCTCGCCCAGCCTCATCGGTACCTGCTAGCAAATCACCAAAATATATCTGACTAACAAAAGGCTCCATCACTTCCCTTTTCCTTCAAGCATAGTAACAATAGCTTGTGCGGCTTGGGCGCCTGCATTTTTTCGTAACATAGTATGCAAGTCTAGATACTTGGTCTGAATGTTTTTATCCGTAATGAAAGATCGCCAAGTTTGTATCAAACGCGTCGCCAAATTATCTGGTGTCGCAGCATCTTGCAGTAGCTCTGGAACTAATGCTTCATTAGCTAGCAAATTAGGCAAAGAGACATAAGGTACTTTGATCATTCTAGACATGATGGCATAAGTTAATTTATTAACTCGATATGATACAACCATTGGTCGCTTCACAAGCATAGCTTCTAATGCAGCCGTACCAGATGCCAGTAAAATAGCATCCGATGCTGCCATCACTGTACGGGATTGCCCATCAACCAATATCGCCTCAGCGTTAGTTTCTTGTAGAATCGCTTCTATTTGAGCGCGTCTCTCTTTATTTGAGGCAGGAATCAAGAAAGTCGCATTGGGCTCTTTTTGCTTAATCAGCTTCGCTGTTTCAATAAACAATGGCGCTAAACGAGACACTTCCCCCTCACGGGAGCCAGGTAATATACCAAAAACAGGCCCCTTAACATGATCTAAATCCAGTGTTTTTCTTGCTTCCGTTACATCACTATCAAGAGGAATATCATCTGCAAGTGTATGACCGACACACACTACAGGAATATTGTGTTCATGATAAATTGGCAATTCAAAAGGAAACAGTGCCAGCATCAGATCGACAGATTTTTTGATATTAAAGATTCGTTTTTGGCGCCACGCCCAAACAGACGGGCTGACATAGTGAACAGTTGGTATGCCTGCTTGTTTTAGCTTTCTCGCAAGCGGCATATTAAAATCAGGCGAATCAATACCAATAAAAGCAGTAGGTGGATTTTTTAAACAAGACTGATATAGACGTTTGCGAATACCCAAAAGCTCTCTAAGGCGGCCCAAGACCTCTACCAACCCCATAACAGATAATCTATCCATTGGGACGACACTTTTGAAGCCTTGTGCTTCCATCAATGGGCCACCAACACCCTCAAAAATTGCATCTGGTTGTAACATTTTTAAATGAGCAATTAAGTTTGCGCCCAAAATATCACCCGAAGCCTCACCAGCCACCAACACATAACGTGCCTTAGACGTCACTTGCATTTATACAACCTCTGATAATAAAAAACCCCGAAATAGTCCGGGGTTTTCTTTTAAAACATGATGCCTATCGGACAATTCCACGTTTTGAATGCCGAATTGATAAAACATACTCTGCTACTTCAGGAATATGGATCATATCCCCTTGCTCAAGCTCTAACAGTGCAGCTTCTAATGTTAAACCTTTTAGATATACCGTCTTATATGCAGTGCGCAATGCTCGAATAACATCTGATGGCACGCCTCGACGACGCATGCCTTCAAAGTTCATTCCGTGTGCTTTAGCTGGAGTACCGGAAACCATGACATACCGAGGCACATCCTTAGCAACCATTGATCCCATGCCGCACATACTAAAAGAGTTCACTTGGCAAAACTGATGAATCCCAGTATAACCGCCAAGAATAACAAAATCGCCAACCGTCACATGCCCAGCAAGCGCTGCAAAGTTAGCTAATATATTATTATCGCCAACAATACAGTCATGACCAACATGCGTACTTGCCATAAACAAGTTGTTATTACCAATTAGAGTAATACCATTATCCTGAACTGTGCCACGATGAATCGTTGCATTCTCACGGATCACATTGTTATCACCAATTACAAGCTGTGTTGGTTCACCCTTATACTTTTTATCTTGGTTTGCCTCTCCGACAGAAGCAAACTGATAAATTTCATTATTAGAACCAATCGTTGTGTGACCATTAATCACAACGTGGGATTTAATAACACTATCAGCACCAATTTTCACATTCGGTCCGATCACACAAAAAGGACCAATCTCCACACTGGAGTCAACCTCGGCTTTCGAATCGATCAAAGTAGTTGGATGTATCGCCACTATATCTTCCTGTCAGCACACAGAATAGTTGCAGAACAAGCTAACTCACCGTCAACCGTTGCTCTACACTCAAATTTCCAAATTCCACGTTTTTCAGTAACAATTTTCGCTTCAAGCTGCAATCGATCACCAGGGACAACCGGACGCTTAAAGCGAAGTTTATCAGAGCCTACAAAATAATAGATAGAACCATCTTCTGGCTTTTTATCCATTGTTTTAAAGCCCAGTATTCCTGCTGCTTGAGCCATAGCCTCGATAATCAAAACTCCAGGCATTACTGGATGATCTGGAAAATGACCATTAAAAAATGGCTCATTAATCGTGACGTTTTTATAAGCAATAATGGACTCTTTCAAATTCAGTTCAACAACACGATCCACCAATAGAAACGGATACCTGTGAGGTAAGTATTGGCGGATTTCATTTACGTCCATCATTTATTTATCAACCTTCTCTAAAAACTTATTAACCTGTTGTTTCAGTTGTGCAAACTGCTTTGCCATATCATCTATTCTTCTAACTCGAGCTACTGTCCTGCGCCATTTTCCGGTTGGTTCCATCCCCATCCCAGAAGAGTAAGACCCAGCTTCTGAGATCGAATTACTAATCATACTCATACCAGTAATATGAACTTTATCAGTAAGCTCCAAATGGCCTGCAATACAAACACCGCCTGAAATCGTACACATAGAGCCAATTTTAGTACTTCCAGCAATCGCCGTAGATGCTGCGATAGCTGTATTATCCCCAATTATAACGTTATGAGCAATTTGAACTTGATTATCTATTTTAACACCCTGACCTATTTGCGTATTTTCTATAGCGCCACGGTCAATTGTTGTACTGGCTCCAATCTCAACATTGTCGCCAATAACCACTGAACCTAGTTGATCAATCTTTTCCCAAGAGCCATTGTTAGGAGCAAAACCAAATCCATCAGCACCAATAACTGCTCCGCTATGAATAATACACGCCGCTCCAATTTCTACATTATGGTAAAGGGTGACGTTAGGGTATATGCGAGAACCTTGGCCTATTTTAACACCTCGACCAATAACGCAACCAGCACCGATAACACAGTCCTCTGCAATAACGACATCGTCGTCAATAACAACATTAGGGGCAATAACCACATTTTCAGATAACGTTGCTTTTAAGGAGACTACGGCACTTTGATGAATACCAGACCAATTATGTGTTGCCGGTACAAAAATATGTGATAGCTGAGCAAATGCCAAATAAGGGTTTGAAACAACAATAGCGTTATTGACTAATTTAGCTAACTCTTCAGTCTTGACCAGAACTGCACCTGCCGAGGTAACTTCAAGTAAACTCTGGTATTTGGGATTCGCTAAAAAACTCAATTCATTTCGAGTCGCTTTTTCCAACGTTCCTAATTTATCTATCACTAGATTAGCATCCCCCTTTACAATCCCTTGTACTTTGGCGGCTAATTGCCCTAGCGTATAACTCATAGGTTAATTGTCCTTATTAATACGTTTCACTAGCTCATCAGTAATATCTGCGTCCGCATTAGCATACAAACTTAATTGTCTATTTAATACCAAATCTAATTTTCGCTCTTCTATCAAAGATTTCAGGGCTGCTTCACCTTGTGGTGTCAGAGACTGTATTAATTGCTGTTCTAGTTCTTTAGCTTGACGCTGCATATTGGCAGCCATACCACGCACTTGATTTTGTTGCTCTGCCAATTGCTGACGACGCTTTTTAAATTCCTCTTCGGAGAGCGTTAATTCATCACGCTTCAAATCTTTTGCAGAAGCTTCAAGCTTTTCCTGTTCTTTTTTCAAACGAGCATCCATCGAGGCCACTTTTTGCTTTGGATCTTTGGCAGCATCTTGACCAATATTACTTTGCAAAAGTGCTGCTCTAAAATCTACTACAGCCACCTCAGTCGCTTGCACGCTACCAAAAAAGCATAGTGTAAAAATTACTGTTATGAGCTTTTTCATTTTAAAATCCTATTAAATAATGTTTTTTAAATTAAAAAGTTGTTCCCAGCTGAAACTGGAAAAAGTCTGTTTTATCGCCGCTTCTTGAATTCAAAGGACGTGCGAAATTAAATGACAGAGGGGCAATCGGCGTAATCCATGTCCAACTTAAACCAAGACTAAAGCGAATTTCAGCAGGATCTACACCTTCATTACATTCGGTGTTACCCGCAAGACAGGTATCTGTAAAAACGTTACCACCATCGAGGAATAATGCCGTTCTGACCGACTTATGATCTTCCACCATGGGCATTGGAAAAATAAGCTCAGCCGTTCCCGTCATAAGGATATTCCCCCCCAAGGCCGATGGCGAATTCGACGAGTTTGTGTAGGAGTTTTTTGGGCCTAGTGAAGAGGCACCGTAACCTCGTACCGAATAGGATCCACCCGCGAAATAGTTTTCGAAGAAAGGCAAAACATCAGAATCCCCATACCCTGTACCATAACCTAAACGACCTTTCAGGCGGAACAGCCATAAATCTGATCCATTTAAGTTCCAGTAACGCTGAGAGGACAACCCTAATTTGGCATACTGTTGATCCCCAACAGGAAGAGCAACTTCCAATGTGGCTTTCGTCGAATATCCATTTGTTGGTAACACACCACCAACGAGATCATTATCACTCCATGTTAAACTGGCAATAACATCATCGTAGTTATCACCATTGCTTTTAACATAATCACCTGTTTCATCAGATGGGTCATAACCCAACTTCACTGTCGTTTCTTTAACCGTCATGCCAAACGACAAGCGCTGCGTATCTGAAATAGGATAACCATAACTAACACCGGCACCAATTTCATCTAGATCGTAATCTTCTACATCATCATCCGCATGATCACTGGTTTTATAGAAAATCTGAAAGCCTCGACTAACGCCATCCACTGTGAAGTAAGGGTTGTCATAACTAATGGCATAATCTTGTGTTTGGTTAGTACGTGAGGCATTAAACGACAACTTATTACCC
Source organism: Marinomonas rhizomae (assembly GCF_024397855.1). Lineage (NCBI taxonomy): Bacteria > Pseudomonadati > Pseudomonadota > Gammaproteobacteria > Oceanospirillales > Oceanospirillaceae > Marinomonas > Marinomonas rhizomae. Next base: position 1,186,194 of record NZ_CP073343.1, on the reverse strand, counting down.
GTACCTAAAAAGTTACGCTTAGAAATACCAAAGCCTAGCACCGTACCATCTTCTTGTGAGTAGCCGATACTAGCCTGAATACTACCTGAAGCTTGTTCCTGCACAACAACATCAAGGTCAACCTGGTCAGAGGTTCCAGCCACAGGCCGCGTACGAAGGTCAACACTACTAAAGAAGCCTAATCGCTCTATTCGACGCTTAGACGCCTGAATTTTAGAATGCGTAGCCAAAGCCCCTTCAAACTGAGTCATCTCACGACGTAACACTTCATCTTGTGTTTCGCTGTTACCACTAAAAGTAATACGACGAACGTATACTTTAGGACCTGGAGCGATTTGATAACTAAGGTTAACAGTATGATTATCTAACTTCTCTGGAATCACATTAACGTTAGTAAACAGATAGCCTTCATCCCCTAGCACGGTTGAAATGCCTTCAATTACTTTGGTTACATCACTACGAGAAAAAACATCGCCTTTTTGCTGAGAAATCTGTTTCCAAACCAAGTCTTCAGAAATGGGCAAACTGCCACTCAACGAAACGTTATTAATATTATAAGGCTTGCCTTCTTCGACATTAATAACAATATAAACGTCACGCTTATCGGCCGACAAACTTACCTGGCTAGAAACCACGTTAAAATCTAAATAACCATGATCTAAATAAAAGCTCTTAAGAGTATTGATATCACCATCAATCTTACCTTTAGCGTATTCGTCAGCAGAACTAAAAGGATTCCAAGACCCTGTTTCACTGGATTCAAAGTCTTTCGTCAGTGTCTCTTCATCAAAAGCTTTATTACCAACAATATTCATATGAACGATTTTAGCCGTATCGCCTTCGTCAATTTTAATGACGATTCCAGCACGATTACGAGGCATATCCTCGACTACAATATCCACTTTGGCACTATAACGGCCAAGCGCATAATATTGACGCTGAAGCTCTTGAACTATTTGATTTAGCGTCTCAGGTTTGTAAATCTCACCTACTTCTAAGCCCGATAACTTTAATCCGCGCTCTAAATCTTCTGTTTTGATCAGCTCATTACCTTCGATAGTCAAGTTGCCTATCGAAGGACGCTCCTCTACATCAAACACCAAGACGTTACTTTCTTCATATACATCTATGTCACTAAAATAGCCCGTATTAAAAAGAGAATTAATCGCCTGATAAACCTTATTTGAGTCATAGGACTCATTCTTATCAAAGCCGATAACATCAAATGCTCTGGACGATGGCATTTGCACCAAGCCATCAATTCGAACATCCTCTACATCTTTTGCAAAACTTTGCACGCTTATTAAAGCCAAAAATACTGCTGAAACGACTTTCACATCTACCTCTCTACAAGCGGGCAATATCATTAAAAATGGCAACGGCCATTAAAGCAAATAAAAGAGAAGCACCAACTCGATACGCCATATTCTGAATTTTTTCAGAGACTGGCTTTCGACGAATAGCTTCAATACCAAAAAATAACAAATGCCCACCATCTAACATTGGAATAGGCAACAAATTAAGCACCCCCAAACTAACACTGAGGTAAGCCATGAACTTCAAAAACGATTGTAACCCTGAGTCTGCTGACGCACTCGCCACTTTAGCAATAGTTATTGGGCCGGATAAATTATCAACAGAAATCAACCCCTGTACCATTTTCCCAATAGAAGAAACAGTTAAAGATATCATCTTAGAGGTTTGCGCAACACCATAAGAAAGCGACTCAATCGGACCATAATGGCGCTCTCTAATAAGATCGTCATCCCACTTAGGTGGAACAACGGCCAATCCAGCATACCCTATCGTCTTGCCATTTTGTTCAGTAGATTTAGGCAACAATAATAATTTAACAACATTTTGTGAGCGCAACACTTCAACAGCAAGCTCCCCACTAGGGCTTGCTTGAACCACTGAAACAACTTGCTGCCAGCTAGATACCGGTCGATTGTTTATACTTAAAATTTCATCTCCAACCTGAAAACCAGCCACAGATCCAGCGCCATCATCCACAACCTGAGCAATAATAGGAACCACTGTCGGCTGCCATGGGGATAAACCAAAAGCACGAATCAGATTGCTTGGTTCATCGCCAACCAACCACCGATTAAGCTGTATAGTATCTTCCTGTAAAGAACTCATACCATCGGGCTGATAACGAACGGTAATAGTTCCTGTTTTTCCTATCAAGCCTGCTAACACTAAATTTACATCTTCCCATGAAGCAACAGACTCATCAGCAAGAGAAACAAGCTCGTCACCGGGCTGAATTTGCGTTTGAGCAATAGGAGAATTTTTTTCAATTTGGCCAATTTTTGGTGCTATAGATTGCACGCCAAGTAAAGCCACTAAGGCATAAATAGCAATCGCTAAAATAAAGTTAGCAATAGGGCCTGCGGCCACAATAGCAATGCGCTGCCAAACATTTTTTGTATTAAAAGCCTGATTTCTCAACTCAGCAGGAACATTTCCTTCGCGCTCATCAAGCATTCGGACGTAACCACCAAGTGGAATCATTGCCAATGTATATTCTGTACCGGTTTTGCCAACATAACGATAAATTGGCTTTCCAAAACCAACAGAGAAGCGCAGCACTTTGACACCGCAACGACGAGCGACAAAAAAATGTCCAAACTCATGAAAAGTAATCAACAAGCCTAAGGCAACAACAATAGAGAGAATATTCTGTATCATGAAAAATTACCGCTAGAAATCATATCCAGTGCCAATTGACGAGAATATCGATCCGCCTCAAAAACATCATCAAGGTCATTCACAACAACGACATTCGCCGCCATCAAAACCCGCTCATTTAGCTTTGCAATGTCCAGAAAGCCAATCTGTTGATTCAAAAAAGCAGCCACAGCAATTTCATTTGCAGCATTCAAAACCGCCATAGCCGTCCCACCCATAAACCAGGAATCAGCCGCCAATTTTAAATTAGGAAAACGTACTAAATCTGGGGATTCAAAATTCAAACGCGCAATATCAACTAAACTCAATGGTGGAACGCTCGTTTTTATGCGTTTTGGCCAGCTCATACCATAAGCAATTGGAATTTTCATATCCGGATTGCCCATCTGAGCAATTACTGAGCCATCAAGGTAGGACACCATAGAATGAATGATACTTTCTGGATGAACCACAACATCCACTTCACTAGGCGTAACATCGAATAACCAGCAAGCCTCGATCAACTCCAAACCTTTGTTCATCAAGGAAGCAGAATCTATAGATATTTTCTGCCCCATTGACCAGTTAGGATGCTTGCATGCCTGCTCTGGTGTCACGGTCGCCATATCATCAAGAGACCAGGTTCTAAAAGGCCCACCAGAAGCAGTCAAAATCACCTTGGAAACATCTTGCTTATGCGCTCCACGATCAGTTTGAGGCAAGCTCTGATAGATCGCATTATGTTCACTGTCTATTGGCAAAAGCATAACATCATGACGAGCCACTTCGTCCATAAAAAGCTTACCGGCAGTAACTAAGGACTCTTTATTGGCTAACAAAGTTCTCTTACCAGCACGAATACCCGCCAAAGTAGGCTTAAGACCAGCAAACCCCATAATGGCAGCCATTACCTGATCAACAGCAGAGTCAGCAGCGATACTATCTAAAGCCATCTCCCCCCACTCAAACGAAATAGCCATGCCCGGACACATTCCAGCCAATTCATCGCGCGCCTTTTGCGACCCCATCACGACACGTTGAGGCTTGAAGCGGCGACATATTTCTGCCATTTTATCGACACTTTCATTGGCCGATGCACTAATTAAAGCAAATTTGTCTGGGTGCTGAGCAATAATATCTAAAGTACTTTGACCTATCGACCCAGTCGCACCTAACAAGCAAATACCTTGCATCAAAGCCATCCAGCCAAACTTAGTAATAAAACATAAATGGGAGCCGCAGCAACCAAACTATCAACTCTATCCATAACGCCACCATGTCCAGGAATAAGATGGCTAGAATCTTTCAAATCTTCATGACGTTTAAACAAACTTTCCGTCAAGTCACCCAAGACAGAAACAGACGATGTAATTAACGCAATGCCAGCTAAAATACACCAATGAGATAGCGTAAAATCATTCAATACAGCAAAAATAGCCACACCAATTTGAGTTAGCACTAAGCCACCCATTACGCCTTCCCATGACTTACCAGGACTAACAAAACGCGCCAATTTCCTTTTACCAAAGGCTCGCCCTGCAAAATAAGCACCTGAATCAGCCCCCCAGATCAACCCCATCAGAAGCAACACCCAAACAACAAAGTTATTTGATTGCTTCAATACCACCAAGGCCGACCAAGTTGTCACTAACACCAAGACGCCAAACAACAAACGACTAAAACTATGACGCCAAATAAGTGGCGCTGGATAACGAATCACCCAATATAATGCCAAGACCCACAACAAAGGGCTCAAATAAAGCGATGCTTTTTGCAAGTCATAATTCAATACGACAAAACAGACACAACCAATAAAAGCAGCAAACAGAATACGAGAGGCCTGATTAACTAAACCAGATAGACGAGCCCATTCCCAGCCTGCTAAAAATACAACAACCCCCATAGCAAAAATAAAATTAGAGGCTTCAAGTACAAAAACAGCAAAAATAAACAATACAGCCATGACAATGGCACTAAAAATTCTAGGGAGTAACATGGTTATCGACCACCATAACGTCGTTGACGGTTTTGATAAGTTTGAATAGCCTCATCAAAATGTTTTTGACCAAAGTCCGGCCATAACACCGGAAGAAAAACAAATTCAGAGTAGGCTGTTTGCCACAATAAAAAGTTGCTAATTCGCTCTTCCCCCGAGGTTCGAATCAAAAGATCAGGCGCCGGCAAGTCTGCCAACTGCATATGCTCACCCAACAACTCTTCATCAATATTTTCTGGAGAAAGCTCACCTAACGCAACACGCTCTGCGATCGCTTTTGTCGCTTGAGCGATATCCCATCGACCACCGTAATTGGCTGCAATCACCAAAGTCATCTGGTCATTGTCTTTTGTTGCATCTTCGACATTCTTGATTTGCTTTTGCAAACCACTACTAAAGCTTGAAAGATCGCCTATCACTCTAAGTCTAATTTTGTGTTCATTTAATCGCTTAAACTCTTTTTTCAAAGAACGCATAAACAATGTCATTAAGCCATCGACTTCTAGCTTAGGACGTTTCCAGTTTTCACTAGAAAAAGCGAACAACGTCAACACCTTAACATCAGACCTAGCAGCGGCCTCAACCACACGTCGCACAGCTGACGCCCCTGCTGTATGACCAGCAATACTCGGAAGATGTTTTTTATTTGCCCAGCGATTATTACCATCCATAATGATGGCAATATGAGCTGGAACGACAGCTGAATTAAGATCAGCGCCATCCAATTCAGACATAGCGTTACCCTAGTCAATAAAAAAAGCGAGCCGAGGCTCGCCTTCTTCATTAAATTTCCATCAAGTCTTTTTCTTTTGCCGCAAGACGCTCTTCAACTAGCGCAACATGCTTGTCCGTAATTTTCTGAACCTGATCCTGTCCACGACGATCGTCGTCTTCAGAAATCTCTTTTTCTTTCACTAGGTCTTTCAAACTTCCGTTAGCATCACGGCGAATATTACGAATAGCAATACGGCCATTTTCAGCTTCGTTCTTTGCTTGTTTGAAGTAATTCTTACGAGTCTCTTCAGTTAGCGCAGGCATAGGAATTCGTATTAGATTGCCATTAGTCGCTGGGTTTAAGCCAAGATCAGATTTCATAATGGCTTTTTCAATTTCAGGGACTAAGTTATTTTCCCAAGGGGAAACCCCCAAAGTTCGTGCGTCTTCAACGGTAATGTTGGCCACTTGGCTTAACGGTGTTTCAGAACCGTAATAGTTCACTTTAACTGAATCTAGAATACTAGGGTGCGCACGGCCTGTACGGATTTTTTTGAATGCAGACTCTACAGAAGCAACAGCTTTGCCCATACGGTCTTCTGCATCTTTAAGAATTTCGTTAATCATAACTTCCTCACTTAATCAGTGTACCTTCACTGCCACCAACCATGATATTTACCAAGGCTCCCGGCTTATTCATATTAAATACGCGTATTGGCATACTGTGATCACGGGTCAAACATATTGCTGTTAAGTCCATGACACCTAATTGTTTTTCAAGAACTTCATCGTAGCCCAATGTATCATATTTCACCGCAGCAGGATCTTTCATTGGATCTGCGGAGTAAACACCGTCTACTTTCGTTGCTTTCAGTACGACATCCGCATCAATCTCAATACCGCGCAAACAAGCAGCAGAGTCAGTCGTAAAGAAAGGGTTGCCAGTACCAGCAGAGAAAATGAGCACATCACCTTCTTTCATCAAGCGCATGGCACGACGTCTATCATAAGGCTCAACGATACCAGTCATTGTGATTGCTGACATCACACGAGTTGCAATATTTGCACGCTCTAACGCATCACGCATAGCCAACGCATTCATTACCGTTGCCAACATCCCCATATGGTCACCAGTAACACGATCCATACCAGCCTGACTTAACGCCTGACCGCGGAACAAATTACCACCACCAATAACGATACCAACCTCAACCCCTATACCGCGCAACTGCCCAATCTCTAGGGCAATACGATTCAACACTTTAGGATCGATACCAAAGGACTCATCCCCCATCAAGGCTTCGCCGCTCAGCTTAAGCAAAATTCTTTTGTATTTTGGACTCTTTTCTTTTGGCATATCAACCTCCGGCAATGATTTCATATCTTGAGTAATTGAGGCTAATGTAGCCGACACTCATGTACTTGTCTTTCATAAAAAGGGGCAGTCAAGCTGCCCCTTTTTTTGCAAGACATTACAACTAGGAATTAACCTTTAAGTTGTGCTGCTACTTCTGCTGCAAAATCCACTTCAGCAACTTCAATACCTTCACCTACTTCAAGGCGAATGAATGAAGCTACCGTTGCGCCAGCGTCTTTTACTAACTGACCAACTTTGATTTCTGGGTTCTTAACAAAAGGCTGTTCAGTTAAGCTGTTTTCAGCCAAGAACTTCTTCATACGACCAACAATCATTTTATCAACGATTTCTGCTGGTTTACCAGCCATGTCTGGCTGCGCACGAACAATCTCTTCTTCTTTTGCAAGAACTTCAGCAGGCATATCTTCACCGCGAACAACGCGAGGAGATACAGCGGCAACGTGCATAGAAACATCTTTAGCCAGTTCCGCAGAACCACCTTCAAGCTGAGTCAATACAGCGATTTGGCCATTACCGTGAAGGTAACCACCTACTAAGCCACCCTCGATGATAACAGCACGACGAGGTGTGATGTTTTCACCAATTTTTTGGACCAAAGCTTCACGAGCTTCAAGCATTTCGCCTGAAATTACTTTCGCCATGTCAGTTTCTTTCGTTGCAAAAACAACGTCAGCTACTTTATTAGCGAAAGAAATAAAACCTTCGTCACGAGAAGCGAAGTCAGTTTCAGAGTTAACTTCAACCAAGACACCGTAAGATGAATCATCAGCTACACGCATAATGATTGTACCTTCAGCTGCAGTACGGCCCGCTTTTTTAGCTGCTTTCATGCCACTTGATTTACGTAGTTCTTCGATAGCCACTTCGATGTCAGCGTCAGCAGCGACAAGTGCTTTCTTACACTCCATCATGCCTAGGCCAGTACGATCACGTAACTCTTTTACCAATGCTGCAGATACTGCGGCCATGTTAAATCCTCTTTATACCAATTCAAATTTAAAAAAGGAGGTAAGAAACCTCCCTTTAGAAACCAGAACAAACTAGAAAGTTTGCTTACGCTTCAGTAGCTTCGCTTACTTCAACGAATTCGTCAGCAGTGCCAGCAGTCGCATTACGACCTTCAAGAACCGCATCAGCAAAAGCGCCAACGTACAATTGAACTGCACGAATCGCATCATCGTTAGCTGGGATGATGTAATCAACACCATCTGGATTACTGTTAGTATCAACGATACCGATAACAGGAATACCTAATTTGTTTGCTTCTTTAATTGCGATACGCTCATGATCAACGTCAACTACGAACAATACATCAGGAAGGCCGCCCATATCCTTGATACCACCCATAGAAAGCTCTAGTTTTTCAAGCTCACGAGTACGCATCAAAGCTTCTTTTTTAGTCAGCTTATCGAAAGTACCATCGGACATTTGAGTTTCAAGTTCACGAAGACGCTTGATAGATGCACGAATAGTTTTGTAGTTAGTCAACATACCACCTAACCAACGGTGGTTAACGTATGGCATACCAGAGCGAGCAGCTTGCTCTTTAATCGTTTTAGACGCAGCACGCTTAGTACCAACAAACAAAACCTTGTTCTTGTTTTCAGCCATTTTTTTAACAAGCTCTAGAGCATTGTTAAGAGCTGGAACAGTGTGCTCAAGGTTAATGATGTGGATCTTGTTACGAGCACCAAAAATGAAAGGCTTCATTTTTGGGTTCCAGTAACGAGTTTGGTGACCAAAGTGTGAACCAACCAATAATAGGTCGCGCATAGAAACTGTAGGCATTTTACTATCCTTTATATTTGGGTTATTTATGCTTACCAGCTAAAAGCGTCAGTCAAATAAGGTTTAAGGCAACCTAAGACACCCAAGACACTTTCTTTAGTAGCGGCAAGATCGTTGATTTAAGTTAATTAGCTTATTTTAGGCACAAGCCTAACAAGCCGGCGTTTTATACCACATTCAGGCAAAAACCAAAAGACTTGAACGTATTTTTTACACACCATCAGAGACACGTTTTTTTCAATTAGAGAGGCGATTCTGCCGCTCAAGTCATGTAGAATGTCCCGCAACGATATTATCGACCCAGATATAAACCTATTTAAGACATGTGAATTATGAGCAACGAAACCCTACAGAAAATTGAAGAGCTGACCAAAAATGGTCGAATAGAAGCACCTAGCTGGACACCACGCCCAGCGTCGACTCGCTTTACAGATATTAGCGATATAGAAGGTATGCGTACGGCAGGCAAACTGGCTGCTGACGTGCTGGTTATGCTAGAAGAATTTGTTGTTCCAGGCGCAACGACAGAGCAGCTAGACATTATTGCCCACAACTACATTATCGAAGTGCAAGGCGCAATCCCCGCCCCCTTAAACTACCATGGCTTCCCTAAGTCTTGCTGCACCTCTGTTAATGATGTTATCTGTCACGGCATCCCAAACGATAAAGCACTAAAAAAAGGTGATGTAGTCAATATCGACATTACCATTATAAAAGATGGGTATTACGGTGACACCAGTAAAATGTTTTTCGCAGGCCCAGCTCTACCTCATGCAGAGCGCTTAGCAAAAATCACTCAAGAGTGTCTCTACCTTGCTATCGACATGGTGAAACCAGGCACACGTCTTGGCGATATCGGCGCCGCTATTTCCGCCCATGCACACAAACACCATTACACAGTTGTGGAAGAATATTGCGGCCACGGTGTTGGAACGACATTTCACGGCGAACCACAAGTCGCTCATTACGGTAAAGCTGGCACTGGCGTTATGCTAGAAGAAGGAATGACTCTTACTATAGAGCCAATGATTAATGCGGGTAAAAAACAAGTTAAACACACCGGTCCAGATAATTGGATAGCTAAAACCAAAGATGGCCGCTTATCCGCTCAATATGAACATACTCTCCTTGTCACTGCTGAGGGGGTTGAAGTGCTTACCCGTCGACCAGAGGAAACGCGCTTCTCTTAAGAGGGGCGCATTTCTTAAGAATAGTTTAACAATCTTTTGCACGCACACTTAACAATCACTTATTCTTCGAGGCTATTGTATGGACTTCCCTGCTTTTCCAGACGCTCCGCCACTTCTGACACAGGAAGAGAAACACGAGCTAGCAAAAGCAAACTGCTCTGTTTCACATTACAAAGCCATCATTGAAGAAAAAACCTACAGCTATAATGATCTTTTTCACTCTCTGTATCCCATTGAAAAACTCGTTAAAGGCCTTTCCTGTTTCTACGACGAAATCATGCAAGCCGCATGGATATCGAAGGGATTAGATAACGAAGCTCATGTCAGCCTTGTTGCCGTTGGTGGATATGGCCGCGGAGAATTGCACCCTAAATCTGATATTGACCTATTGATTTTAATAGAGAATGAAACATCTGCACCAAAAGATAAACTTGAAGCTTTTATTACCTTTCTTTGGGACATCAATTTAGATGTCGGCCATAGCGTCCGCACCATTGATGAATGCACAGAGATGGCAGCCAAAGACATTACCGTCATCACTAACTTAATTGAGTCACGCACACTCATCGGACCAATTAACTTATTAGCCACACTAAAACTTCACGTTGATATATCTCAGATGTGGGATGGCCACTCTTTTTACCAAGCTAAATTAGCCGAGCAAAAACAGCGCCACGCAAAATATCAAAACACAGCATACAACTTAGAACCCAACCTAAAAGAATGTCCTGGCGGCCTAAGGGATATGCAAGTCATCGACTGGGTTGCTAAACGTCACTTACACACCCATAGACTTAGCGCCCTCATCGAAAAAGAGTTTTTATCGGAAGATGAATACATACAACTAAAAGGCGCTGTTAGTCACCTTTGGAGAGTTCGCTGGGCTCTACACATGGTCGCAGGACGCAAAGAAGATCGACTACTTTTTGACCATCAACGCACCCTAACCAAATTATTTGGATTTGACGATGATGACCTGAAGCGAAACGTTGAACGCTTCATGCAAGGCTATTATCAAAGCGTTGCCGCAATTCAACAACTTAACGACTTGCTCCTCCAACACTTTGAAGAGTCTTTTTTAGCCAAAGATGCGATTAATACGGTAGAAGTCATTAATGATCACTTTCAAATTGCCAACGGCCAACTTGAAGCTCGCTCTGCGACACTGTTCAACGACACACCTTCCAGCATGCTGGAGTTGTACGTTTTATTTGGCGCTCACGAAAACATAAAAGGCATTCGCGCCAACACAATGCGACAACTTCGCGATAGCCTAGACCTTATTGATGACGACTATAGAAACAACAAAGTAAATACCGATCTATTCCTCGATATAATAGCCAGTCGTTATCGACTCACCAGCATTTTAAGATCGATGAAACACCTAGGACTACTTGGCCGATATTTACCCGAGTTTGGGGCAATCATTGGACAAATGCAGCACGACTTGTTTCATATTTATACAGTTGATGCACACACACTACAGCTAGTCGAAAACTTACGCCGCCTCTGGCTCCCAGAATTTAAGCAAAAATTCCCTATTTCTGCACAGGCCATCCGTCACGTTGCGAAAGTTGAGCTCCTGTACATAGCTGGCTTATACCATGACATAGCGAAAGGCCGAGGTGGCGACCACTCAGAGCTAGGCTGCGTTGATGCACAAGCTTTTTGCGAGCGCCACGGACTGTCAAAGCAAGACACCGACCTTGTCGTTTGGCTAGTAAGAAACCACCTATTCATGTCAGTAACTGCGCAACGCAAAGACATCTCTGATCCAGAAGTTATTTGGGAGTTTGCCAGCTACGTAAAAGATCAAGAACGCTTAGATTATTTATTTATACTTACTGTTGCCGACATCAACGCAACCAACCCAACGATGTGGAACAGTTGGCGGGCCTCTCTTATGCGCCAGCTGTATTTAGAAACCAAACGCGCACTTCGCCGTGGCTTGGACTTTCCAATTGATGCTGACATGATAAGTGACGAGCACAAACAACGCGCTCTGGAAATTATGATCGAGCGTAATGTAGACATAATGGAAGCCGAAACAATTTGGGAAACCATAGAAGACGAGTACTTTATTCGCTCAAACGGCGACGAAATTGCTTGGAATACCGAAGCCATTTTGCGCCACAGACCCAGTGATAAGCCATTAATCGCCATCACACCATTAGGCGGTCGAAACTTCTCAGGTGCCAGCAAAATTTTCATCTATACCTTAATCAGTAAGCACCTGTTTGCAGTGACAGCCGCGACGTTTGAGCAGCTTGGCCTTACTATTTTAGATGCCAAAATAAGCCACACCACGAACAACTACAGCTTAGACAGCTTTGTTGTTATGGACAGCAACGACAGCGATACAAACCTACACCTAGATAAAGAACGCATCACTCTTATTCGTAAAACATTGATGGAACAACTGGAAACCCCATCTCTTTATGAAAGTGTTGTTCAACGTCACACACCGAGAATTTTAAAAATATTCAACTCTCCATCGACAGCTCACTTTGTCAGCCAACCAGAAGAAGTTTGGTCAGCTCTTGAGATAACCGCCCCAGACAGACCCGGCTTACTAGCCTTGGTGGGACAGTTTTTTATGAATCAGAACATCATGCTTCATAAGGCAAAGATTGCCACGCTAGGAGAGCGCGTAGAAGATACCTTCTACATCACCGAAGAAAATGGTGACCTTATTACAGACCCTGAAACCATGAATAAAATTTGCACCCTTTTAAAAGAGAAAATAGACCGTTTTTCTCAAGCGATGGACTAAAGACCAATGAACCCTCTTATACATTCTTTGCACCCATACCCTTTCCAAAAGCTTGCAGAGCTTATAGAAGGGTTGACTCCAAACCCAGAAAAGCCGCTGATCAAACTAACGATTGGAGAGCCGCAACATGATGCTCCAGCCATCGTCCTTGAAACACTAGCCAATAGCCTTGGTGGTGTGAGCAAGTACCCAAGCACCAAAGGCGAACCCCCACTAAGAGACGCCATTAGCAAATGGGCAAAACGTCGCTTCCATTTGGAAAAACTCGACCCTGATACAGAAATACTACCTGTAACAGGAACAAGAGAAGCCCTGTTCGCCATTACCCAAACACTGGTTGGAGAAAAGCAAAACCCTCTCGTTGTTAGCCCAAACCCCTTTTACCAAATTTACGAAGGTGCTGGCATTCTTGCGGGAGCCGACCTGCACTTTTTACCTTGCGGGTCAGAAACTAACTACAAAGTAGATTATCAACTTGTCGATGACGCTACTTGGCAGCGCTGTGAAGTTTTATTCGTTTGCTCCCCTAACAACCCTAGCGGCAGTATCACAACATTAGAGGAATACGCTTACCTAATAGAGAAAGCCAAAACCTTTAACTTTACTATTGTCGCTGACGAATGTTATTCCGAAATTTATTTTGGCGATCAAGCCCCATTAGGATTATTAGAAGCCTGTGATATATTGGGACATAAAGATTATAAACACTGCCTAATCTTCCAATCCCTATCAAAACGCTCTAACTTACCAGGCCTTCGATCTGGCTTTGTTGCTGGCGATGCCACTATCCTCAAGCCATTTCTTCTATACCGAACCTACCAAGGCTGCGCGATGCCAATTCATCACCAAGATGCTTCGGTTGCCGCTTGGAACGACGAAGAACATGTCATTAAAAATCGTGAGATTTACACACGTAAATTTGATTCAGTTTTAGAAATATTATCTCCTATTATGCCAATATCTAAACCTGAAGCCGGTTTTTACCTTTGGCCAGAACTCAGCATGAGCGATGAAGAGTTCTGTACTGCTTTGTATCAGGAAGAATCGGTTTTAGTACTGCCAGGCAGCTATTTAGGACGTGCAGTAGAAGGCATTAACCCTGGTAGCCACCATGTACGCATGGCACTAGTCGCAGAAGAATCTGAATGCGTTGAGGCAGCTAAAAGAATTAGAGACTTCCTCAGTCGCAGATAACCCCTTAGCAACCCCCTTTAGACAGATAACTCAGTTGGAGAATCACATGAGTAATACAATTTTCGCGTTCGGTCTTGGTATCGGATCACAAAACAAAGAAGGCAACTGGCTAGAAGTATTCTACTCAGCGCCAAGCCTAAACGTAGAAAAAAGCACCCTAGATGCACTTTTAGAAAGCACAAACTACGAAGGCGGTAACAGTACGCTAGTGTTAGATGAAAGCGATCTAAACCGCTTGCACATGAGCCTTCTAAAAGCAGGCAATATCGAACAAGCAGAATTAGCCTCTCGCCTCAAAGCCTCTACTAAGCCTGTTATTCTTTGCGTTCTAGCAACGGATGAAGCACCAACAAGCCCAGCTGAAGTTTACCTAAAGCTTCAACTAATCTCGCATCGTTTAGTTACACCTCACAACACTGTGCTGGATGGCATGTTTGGCCTATTAATCAATACCGCATGGACAAGCGAAGGCCCTATCGACGTTCGTGAACTTGCTGATCGCCAATTAAGCGCCCGTATGGAAGGACGTACCATCGAAGTATTCAGCGTTGATAAATTCCCTAAAATGCTAAACTTCATTGTCCCTACAGGCATCCGCGTTGGCGATGCAGCACGTGTTCGTTTAGGTGCACACCTAGCAGAAGGCACAACGGTTATGCACGAAGGCTTTGTTAACTTCAATGCAGGAACGCTTGGTAACAGCATGGTCGAAGGTCGTATTTCTGCTGGTGTTGTTGTAGGTAACGGTTCTGACCTTGGCGGCGGCTGCTCTACTATGGGAACCCTGTCTGGCGGCGGCAACATTGTCATCGCTGTTGGCGAAAAATGTTTGATCGGTGCGAATGCCGGTATAGGTATTGGCCTTGGTGATCGCTGTATCGTTGAGTCAGGCCTTTATATTACTGCAGGCTCTAAAGTTGCTGTTCTTGATGAAAACAACCAAGTTGTTTCCACTGTAAAAGCCCGTGAACTTTCTGGTCAATCTGATCTATTGTTCCGCCGCAATTCTGCGACAGGCGCAATTGAATGCAAAACCAATAAAACGGCTATTGAACTGAACGAAGCACTGCACGCTCATAACTAATAGTAAGTCCAAAAACGCCATTTTGATTAAACAGCAAAATGGCGTATTAGGAGAACACAATATGATTAAAGTATTTGGCATCAAAAACTGCGATACCATGAAAAAAGCTTTTCGCTGGCTAGATGAAAACAACGTGGAATACAGCTTCCATGACTACAAAAAACAAGGTCTAGACGAAGCCACAGCAAAAGAATGGGTCGATAAGCTAGGTTGGGAAAACGTAATCAATAAACGTGGAACGACTTGGCGCAAACTGGACGAAGAAACAAAGAGCACAATGGACAACAATAATGCTGTCAATACTATGCTCTCAAACACATCCATTATTAAACGCCCACTCTTAGTGGCGGCCGATAACGAAATATATTTAGGGTTTAACCCTGAAGAGTATGCTCAGCAATTACTCTAACGAAGAACTGGAGTATAAATGCGAGGCTGTTCTCGTCGCTGCTGCGACATAGGCGTTACGGTTGGCGTGTAGCCAGAAGATGAGTTATCTGAACGGATAACTGGCACAAAATAGGACTCCTGAATGACAGGTTGCTGAAATAGGCTACAACCAGCGGAAATCAAACCCAAAAAAACAACAACACCTAACTTCATAACCCCACCTTTATTTGAATCTCCTGTTATAGTAACAGAATCTTCCATAAGGTAGCGAAAACCAACACAAAGGTAAAGAATGTCTGACTTGTCTCCTACACTAAAACTTGCCATGGATCTTATTTCACGCCCTTCTGTGACCCCAGAAGATGCAGGCTGCCAAGATCTGATGATAGAGCGATTAAAAAACATTGGTTTTGAAATCGAATACATGCCTTTTGGGGAAGTTAAAAACTTTTACGCAAAGCGCGGTAATACTGGCCCTAATCTATGTTTTGCAGGACATACTGATGTCGTGCCAACTGGCCCAGAAGCCGAGTGGAAAGTCCCACCATTTGCCCCGGCCATTGTAGACGGTATGCTGTTCGGTCGTGGCGCGGCCGACATGAAAGGCAGCCTTGCCGCCATGGTAACGGCAGTGGAAGATTTTGTTGCCAAGCACCCAGACCACCAAGGTCAAATCTCTTTTTTGATCACCAGCGACGAAGAAGGCCCTTTCGTTGATGGCACCACTAGAGTCGTTGATGCCTTAATG
This sequence comes from Marinomonas rhizomae, assembly GCF_024397855.1. Lineage (NCBI taxonomy): Bacteria > Pseudomonadati > Pseudomonadota > Gammaproteobacteria > Oceanospirillales > Oceanospirillaceae > Marinomonas > Marinomonas rhizomae. The sequence goes on along the minus strand of NZ_CP073343.1, from coordinate 1,170,266 downwards.
GCACGCAACGAAAAAGTAGACTGGTGTATCGTTGGCGAACCTTCAAGCACCAAAACACTGGGTGATATTATCAAAAATGGCCGTCGAGGCTCATTCAGCGGTGACCTAACCGTTTACGGTAAACAAGGTCATGTTGCTTATCCACACCTAGCAGAAAACCCAATTCATTTAGCGGCACCAGCGCTTACTGAAATGGCAAGCGCGCATTGGGATGATGGCAATGACTTTTTCCCACCGACCAGTTTCCAAGTTTCGAATATTCACTCAGGAACAGGTGCTACCAATGTTGTTCCGGGCAAATTAAACGCTCAATTTAATTTCCGCTTCTCTTCTGAGCTAGACTTTGATGCACTCAAAATTCGCGTTCTTGAAATTTTGGACAAACATAATTTACGCTACGATATTGAGTGGACATACAATGGCCTACCTTTTTTAACTCGCCCTGGCGAATTAGTAGATGCGATAGTTGACGCCGTTCAATCAACGGTCAATATCACTCCCGAATTATCCACTTCAGGTGGCACTTCCGATGGCCGGTTCATTGCCAAAATGGGTACGCAGGTTGTCGAACTTGGTCCGATTAACGCGACAATCCATCAAATTAACGAATGCGTCGACGCCGAGAGCATAAACCAACTTTCAGTGGTTTATGCCCGAATACTTGAGAATCTTTTTACTACAAAATAGCCCAAAATAAAGTAATCCGTGAGAGTATAAACCAACACCCAAATGAAGAATGCCATACATAAACTAGCCATGAAGCTGGGCAATAACCCTAGAGCTGCTTTAATCAAGATGATACAAGGCGGATTAATTTTCGTCTTTGGCGTTTTGGTACTTATGGTGGCAGATCGTGTTGTTGTTGAGTCTCTAGCTCAAGAGATCATGGCATTATTTGGACTGATACTTGCGGGTTGCGGCGTGCTATGGACGCTCATTGGCTATTTATCAATGAGCGTCCTCAGAATTTACCACATGATTAAAAAGAAGGATTAGAACGATGCAAGCCGACATTGAAATATATGTATTGTCCTGCCCGACAGAAAACATCATTTCCTGGCTAGAAAACACCTTTACTCTAGTCAAAAAAAGCAGCCCTTCGGCACTCTGCTCAAAATTAACCTTAGCATCAAATGATCACGAAATTGAGGTGACTATTTTAGAGCAGGCAGCGGGCAAGCGCTTCACCTCTATCTGGTTCGACTCAGATAAAACCCCTTGGGAAGACGATATCACTTGTGCCAAGCAAGCATTCAAATCCCTAAATTGCGAAGTGCGTTGCAACTTTCAAGGATGGGAAGAAGAAGGCAACCAAGACCCAGACCAATGGTGGCGAATTAATAGCCATGAAGAAGGCCCGTTCATCTGGAACTAAAGGCGCCATAAACGTAAACACGCTACACAGAAACAATTATAGAGACCCAACACATGCAAATTACACTTCTTAAAGGCAAACTACACATGGCTAGCGTTACCCAAGCGGAGCTTTGGTATGACGGCTCCTGCGCCATAGATAAGGACCTTGTAGAACTCGCTGGCTTTCGAGAGTTTGAACAAATCGATATCTACAACGTCGACAATGGCGAACGCTTTCATACGTACGTAATCTTAGCCGAGTCAGGCTCAGGCACTATTTCTATGAATGGCGCTGCCGCTAGAAAAGTACAAGTGGGCGATCGAGTCATCATTGCCGCTTATGGTCAAATGGATGAAGCTCAAGCCGATGAATTCAAGCCCAAATTAGTCTACCTAAACAAAGACAACAGTGTAGAAAGAACAACCAACACTATTGCTATGCAAAAAGACTAGACCAGACTTTCTGGATTTAAGAGCCAAAACTTTTTTACAAAGACAAAAAAAGGCCGCTTCCGATCAACTCAGAAGCGGCCTTTTTTATCATTATCAAATTACGATAATACAGCCAAAGCCGCTTCGTAATCAGGCTCATCAGCCGTTTCAGCAACTTGTTCTGTGTAAATTACAGAACCCTTTTCATCCAATACCACAACAGCACGAGACAAAAGACCAGTAAGAGGTCCCGTTGCAAAAGCAAGGCCGTAATCAGCGCCAAATGTTGAACGGAAAGTAGATCCTGTATCAACATTATCGATACCCTCAGCACCACAAAAACGCGCTGCAGCAAAAGGCAAGTCAGCCGACACACAAATGACGTTAACACCTTTTAGTGACGCTGCGGACTCATTGAATTTACGCACAGATGTTGCACAAGTTGGCGTATCAACAGAAGGAAAGATATTTAGCACCAATTTAGCGCCTTCATAATCCGCCAATGTAGCGACAGACAAATCCGTTTTGACAAGCTCAAACGCTGGCGCGACAGAACCCACTGCAGGAAGGGAACCTACTGTCTCAAAAGAGTTACCTTTTAATGTTACAGTTGCCATAAAAACCTCTTAAATCGAATAAAAGAATTAACCGCGGATTATAGATACATTTTCAGCTTGCTTGCCTTTCTCACCTTCAGTGACATAAAAGCGAACCAACTGACCTTCAACCAAAAAGCGGCGACCACGACCACGAATAGCACGGTAATGAACAAACACATCATCACCATTTTCCATGGTTAAAAAACCAAAACCTTTAGAGGAGTTAAACCACTTAACCGTTCCTTGCTCACGATCATCATCTTCATCTTCTTCAGACTCAGAATCAAATCCAGCAGAACTGGTCTGGCTTACCATAGCACCGACAAAAACAGACACTAGAAAAAAGCCAAAATATACTAGGTAATTTGTGCCTATCTCTTCTTTCAATACCAAAGCTAAAAGCAAAGGCACAATCAAAGCAATAACAAGGCTAACTATAAATGTGCGCAACGAAAACAAACCGGAACCAACAGAAGACCCTTTATTACGCGAAACATTATCCTGATGATCATTCATAACAGTATATCTCTTATTAAATTAAATATTATTGTGAAGCAGACTAATTCCCTAACAGAAATCAAGCCTGTATTAGTAAAACGTGAATAAATGAATATTTTTACTAAACTCTTGCTGAAATCGCCATGTGAAGCTAAAGAAGATAGTAGTAAAATACTCAACTTCTTATGAGAGCAATTTTCACGCCACTCTTACACGTAAACTGACCAATACTTACGTCATGTTTTTGTATAGAATCGCTCATTAAATACGAATTTAGCCTACTAAGGTTAACACACAGAAGGTATCTATGAACACCTCACAAATCAATCAACGTATTGACGAATTAGAATTCAAACTGCAATTTCAAGAAGATACGATTGATAGTTTAAATCAGGCGCTTATCAGCCAACAAAAAGACATGCTATTAATGAAAGAAAAATTGGTTCAGTTAGGCAATAAGCTAGAGTCTTATCGCCAACAGCAACCTATTCACGATGGTGATCGACCACCGCATTATTAATAGCCGGTGCGTTAAACAGAGGGAGAATCGAGTGATTTTAATACGTAAATATCAAATCGCCCAGACTTACCCTCTAATTGGTAGGTTGGCTCAGTATTATCTAAAAATGGAGCGCCTTTAGGGCGTTTCACAACAACTCGATATTCCGCTAAACGCAACGCATAAGTCAGCAAGTTATCAGCATCTAGATCCTTACCTACTAGATCCCTAAAGAAAGCCATTTCTTTTTTAGCAGCCGCTGAGGATTTATCTGTGTGTGGGTACATAGGGTCCAAATACACAACATCAAACCTCTCTTGTACATCGATACCAGCAATATCCGTCTCGAGCAATGACATCTTAGCGACAATTTCAGCCACCTCATGATGAAAAGACGCTCTATACAAACCATCTTTTAACATGGCACGTACAAAACCCACCCGTTCGCACAAGGAAACAGAACAACCTAAGCAGGCCAATACAAAAGCATCGCGCCCCAAACCGGCCGTCGCATCCAGTACAGATAAGCTTGCGCGCTTATTAAGCCCAACTGCTTTAGCAATATCTTGGCCTTTCCCCCCTCCGAACCGCCTTCTGTGATCGACAGCCCCGGAGGTAAAGTCCACATAAACAGGCTTCGGAGCCCCTTTACCTGTTTTAGCCACCGCAATCCCATCCGGCGTTATTAATAACAGATAATCAATTTTAGAAACAAACTTGAGAGGCTCATGCAAAGACATAAAATCAAGATTTAATGACTTAGCCAATAAGCGAGACTCCGATTCCAAAGACTTATCAGTTGTCGCAACAGCAATGGAATTAAGCAAAAGTCTCTCCAAAAAATATCATTAAACAAAAACAAAAACCGCGCCACCACATAACAATAACGCCAAATAAAACGGATATTTATATGACTACAAATAGAAAAAGCTTCTAAACATTAGAAGCTTTTCACATTAACTAAAGAAGTCCATTCACTGCATCCATTACCAAGCACTCAACCTAAATAAAGAGCCTCGAGCAACTAGAGGTAAACAATTAACAAAAGTATGACACCTAAGACTAACCTGTAGACAAAAAACGGAAAAAAACCGATTTTATTAAGCCATTTTAGGAAAAGATAAATACATAGATAAGCACTGATCGCTGATAAAATAACCCCCATTAGGATACTCACCCAATCAACGTCAATATTTGACGTTACCAGCTCAATCGACTTCAAACCACCAGCGGCCAAAATAAGAGGGATAGATAATAGGAACGAAAACCGTGCCGCACACTCTCGACTAAAACCAAGAAACCGAGCCGCCGTCATCGTAATACCAGAACGTGAAGTTCCTGGTATTAAAGCTAAAGCTTGAGCTAAGCCAATATACAGAACATTTTTTAGTCCAAAATCTTGCTCACTCTTGTTGGAAGAGCCATATCGATCAGATAACCAAAGCAAAACACCAAAACCAATCGTGGTGTAAGCAATCACTTCCAAAGAACGCAAGTGAGTACTAATAAAATCATCAAACACCAAACCTGCCACACACGCCGGCAAGGTCGCAAGGCAAATCCACCAAGCCAAGCGACTATCAGTTGTTGAACGCTTATCTCTAATGGAAACTAACCAAGCCACCACGATTTGCACGATGTCTTTTCTAAAATATCCAACGATGGCAATTAAGGTTCCTACATGCACGGCAACATCAAACGCTAAGCCCTGATCAGGCCAATGCAACAATTGCGCAGGAAGTATTAAATGAGCAGAACTTGAAATAGGCAGAAATTCTGTTAACCCTTGAATAACGGCCAAAAAGACAATGTGATACCACAACATATATTTAACGCTTCCCTATACGTGGAGCCTGTTTTTCCCAGCTTATTTCATCCCTTAAATACGTTGGAATAGCGTCATAGGAAGACAGCATTTCACCTTTCTGAAATTCCAACATGGCCAACTCCGCAATACAAGCGGCACGAGGTGCTAAATCAGTTAAAATATGAGCAGGAAGAATAGGCAGCAAAGGTGTTAAAACATCTTCGTAGCACCAGCCAGAACCAACACCATCAAAGTTAATTGAAAACGCAGACAATGCCGCAGGCTTAACCACGCACTCAGCAATTAAAGGCTCTATTTCGTAGCGCCCTTCTACTTTATTGACACGGTAACCACCCATATAGATTTCACCCATACGAGCATCAAGGGCAGCCAGCCAATTATTTTGCCCCGTTTTCTGAAATCCTTCCAACGACAAAGCCGCAAGTGTAGAAATAGGAATAACCGGCAAATCTGCACCAAAAGCGAGCCCCTGTACAACGCCTGCACTAATTCTAAGCCCGGTAAATGAACCAGGACCTCGCCCAAAAGCGATAGCGTCAATATCAGATAAACTCAAACCTGCTTGACTAAGAATCTGATCAACCATGGGTAAAATCAAATCATTATGGAGACGTGGAGCCATGCGAAAATCTTCCAACACGACCCCGTCAATATTCAACGCCACCGAACACGCTGGCGTTGATGTATCTAATGCTAAAATAACCGTCATTGAATAATTAAGCCTTTAAAGACGCTAATAGGCTTTGCTTAATCTCATTCAAATCGCCAATACCATTAACTTTGACAAACTTAGGCGCTGTTGCGCTGTCTGCTTTTAGCCAATCTTGGTAATAACCAATTAGTGGCGCGGTTTGATCGTGGTATACACCTAAGCGAAGACGAACTGTTTCTTCTGTATCGTCTGCACGCTGCACAAGGTCATCCCCTGTCACATCGTCCTTACCTTCTACTTTAGGCGGATTGTAAACAACATGATAAGTTCGGCCAGAAGCTTCGTGCACACGACGTCCGCTCATGCGCTTGACGATTTCTTCATCAGCCACATCAATTTCAACAACGTAGTCAATTTTCACACCAGCTTCTTTCAAAGCATCAGCTTGAGGAATAGTGCGTGGAAAACCATCAAACAAAGCGCCATTGGTACAGTCGTCTTGCGTCAGACGCTCTTTAACTAAACCAATAATAATATCATCAGAAACAAGTTGCCCTGCGTCCATAACCGCTTTGGCTTTTAAGCCCATCTCACTTCCAGCTTTTACGGCCGCACGCAGCATATCTCCAGTAGAGATCTGCGGGATACCAAACTCTTCCGTGATAAATTGAGCCTGAGTACCTTTACCAGCGCCTGGCGCACCTAATAATATTACTCGCATAAAAAGTCTCCAAAAGACAGCGTTAACTGAATAGCAAGGATGCCCAACACAATGCTTCTTCAACGTACACTTAAGCACGGCAGCAGAGTGTCCAGACAAACCAATTGCATACTAAAAAATTGAATGGCCGCCAAGCATACCCAAGCAGCCATCCATTATGCAAATTTACCTGCCTTTTTTTATCGTTTTCTTACTCATACTGAGCATTTATCAACCAGATTTTCAATTAGCCCGTATTTTGCATCCCACTTGCAATGCCAGCCATGGTAATCATTAAGGCTTTATTCACTTCAGCATTCTCTTCATCTTTTCGACTACGATACAAAAGTTCTGCCTGTAAATAATGCAATGGATCAATGTATGGGTTACGCACATCAATAGACTGACGAATGGTTTTATTGTCTTCGATGAGACGCTCTTGCTTCTTCAGCATTTTCACCAACTCACTGACTTGCTTAAGCTTACCTCGCAACAACCGCCCTAAGCCTTGCAGTTCTTCGCCGACCAAACGCTTTTCATAATATTCAGCAATCTCGGGCTCAGCTTTTGCCAATACCATGTCGAGCATGTCTAAATAAGCACCAAAAAACGGCCATTTTTTATGCATTTCACGCAGCTTTTCTAAATTTCCAGATTCAATACCTTGCTGCAACGCGCTCTCTGCACCTAACCAAGCAGGCAGCATTAGACGAATTTGCATCCAAGCAAAGATCCAAGGTATAGCGCGCAGACTTTCTACGCCACCATCCGAACGACGACGCGCAGGACGAGAACCTAAAGGCAACTTGGCTAATTCTTGCTCTGGTGTTGTCGCTCTAAAGTAAGGTACGAAATCCTCATGACCACGAATAATAGAGCGGTACTGATTCATCCCTACTTCGGCCATTTCATCCATAATCGCACGCCATTCCTCTTTCGGAGGCTCAGCAGGAATCAAAGATGCCTCCATCACAGCGGAGCAGTAAAGCTCTAAAGAACGTACCGCGATATCAGGAATACCAAACTTAAAGCGGATCATTTCACCCTGTTCGGTCACCCGAATAGCACCGTTTACGGAACCCGGCGGTTGCGACAAAATCGCTACATGAGCAGGACCGCCGCCTCGACCTACGGTGCCACCACGGCCGTGGAACAACGTCAGGTGAATGCCATGTTTTTTACAGAGTCGAGTCAAAGCCTCTTGCGCTCGGTATTGGCCCCACGTTGCGGCAATTTGCCCTGCATCTTTGGCAGAGTCAGAATAGCCTATCATCACTTCCTGACGACCATTGATATAAGACTTGTACCAAGGAATTGAAAACAACTGCTCAATAATAGGTTCTGCATTATCCAAATCCGCAAGGGTTTCGAACAAAGGAACAATACGCATTGGAAAGTTAACACCAGACTCTTTTAGCATTAAGGCAACCGCCAAAACGTCAGATGGCGCACTCGCCATGGAAATAACATAAGAGCCAAATGAGTTCTGCTGACCTTGAGAGATCATCGTAAAAGTATCTAATACTTCTTTTACTTCAGCCGTTGGCGTCCACTCCATAGGTAAAAGTGGGCGTTTAGAGTTTAGCTCCGTCAACAAGAAAGCCTGACGCGACGCTTCATCCCATTCTGCATAGTCTCCAAGACCATAGAAACGCGTAATCGCAGATAACGCATCAATATGCCGAGAAGCATCTTGGCGGACATCGAGACGCACTAAGGTCGCCCCAAACGTTGCTGCACAACGAATGAGATCTAGCAGTGATCCATTAGCAATCACCTTCATACCGCAATCTAACAGAGACTCGTAACACAGAATCAGATCATCAGTGAGCTCTTGAATATCAAGGAAAATATCCTCACCAGCTGTTGGCTTACCATCTAAACAGGCTTTCGCCCAATTCTTAGTTGCGAGCATCTTGTTTTCTAGATGTCGTAAAACTTCACGGTAAGGCTGAGCGCTATCACCAACACGGGCACGCAACGCATCATTGCATTGCGTCATAGAAAACTCTGAACGCAATATATTCAAGTCTTTTATATAGAGATCCGCAGCCATCCAGCGAGCTAATAACGTCACTTCTTTAGTTACTGTATGAGTCACATTCGGGTTGCCGTCTCGGTCACCGCCCATCCACGTCGCAAAACGAATAGGCGCCAAATCCAATGGCAAACGATCTTCATTTGAAAACTCACTAAACTGCTCATCTAATTGACGAAAAAAGCGTGGTACAGCTTGCCATAAGGATTGCTCAATAACCGCAAATCCCCATTTGGCTTCATCAACTGGCGTTGGGCGATCTTCACGAATTTCATCTGTATGCCAAGCCTGAGTAATGATTTCTTTCAAGCGGCGTATATGCTTGGTTTCTTCTAAAGGTAAGATATTATCTTTATCGAGAGCTTCCAGTTCACTGGAAATGTTGTCGTATTTACGAATCAATGAACGACGCACGACTTCGGTAGGGTGTGCAGTAAGAACAAGCTCAATCGATTGCGATTGCAGTGATGAAACCATTTGTTCAGCAGTAAAGTTCTGCTTTGAAAGACGGGCTAACAAATCGCCAACAGGGTTGTGGTACACGCCCAAGCTTTCATTGGTTCTGCGGCGGTGAACTCGGTGGTATTGTTCGGCAATATTAGATAAATTCAAAAATTGATTAAACGCACGGGCAACGGGCACAATCTCTTTGTCTTCTAACGCTTCTAAGGCTTGAATAAGAGCCGCAGAATCGCCAGACTGACGCCCATCTTTCGATAGTAATCGGATATTTTCTACTTTTTCTAGAAAGCCTTCTCCTAAATGATTGCTCATGCTTTCGCCAAGACAGTCTCCTAGCAACCTAACATTTTCGCGTAATGACGCCTGACTATCACTCACTTCACCCTCCTAAATGTTGCCAATAACGCCCTTTCAAGCGATCTATTATCCGTGTGTAGATTCTCCCACTATAAACCTTCGCGTTTGGCCTGATCCCAATAACGATCTAGTTCTTCTAATGAGCAATCTGTTAGTTTTTTATTCTGTGCCGCTACAAGGCTTTCGATTCTACCAAAACGGCGGCGAAACTTTATATTCGTTTTATTTAATGCCACATCAGGCGAGACCTTAAGATGACGGGCCAAGTTGCTGACAGCAAACAGAACATCTCCCATTTCCTCTTCAATATGAGGATGGTTTTGCTCCTTCATTGCCTCTTCAAGTTCATCTAATTCTTCTCTGATTTTGTCAAAAACAGGGGCAACATCCGGCCAGTCGAAACCCACCTTAGCGACTTTCTGTTGGATTTTTACCGCCTGCATTAACGCAGGCATAGAGTTTGGCACTTCTGCTAACAAGGCCTTATATGTCGGGCCTTTTTCTTGTGCTTTAATCTGTTGCCATTGCTCCGCGATTTGCACTTCAGTCAGCGCTGTGGGCTCACCAAAACGAGTAATATCCCCATCAGGAAAAACATGAGGATGACGTCGCAGCATTTTTTCAACAATACCAGCCGCTATATCATCAAACGTAAAGCGCTGTTCTTCTTCCGCCATTTGCGCATAAAAAATCACTTGGAAAAGTAAATCCCCTAGCTCTTCTTTTAAATGTTCAAAATCTTCACGCTCAATGGCATCCAACACTTCATACGTTTCCTCTAACGTATAAGGCGCGACGCTTTTATAAGTCTGTTTTTTATCCCAAGCACAACCAAACTGTTTGTCCCTAAGGCAACTCATCAAATACTGAAGCTGTTCAACCTTGCTGCTCAAAAGTCTCTCTCTCTGAACACATTCAACACATTAGGCAACTGATTAATACGATGCAACAACTTACTCAACACGCTCAACTCACCCACCTCAATAGTAAAGCGAATACTGGCTGTGTGGTTTTCTTTTGCAGATAAGGTATTCATCGATAAAAGGTTTACCTTTTCATTCGCCAACAAACCTGTGATGTCATTCAATAAGCCAGTACGGTCATAAGCCTCTACCTGAATATTGACAGGGTATTGATTATCAAGCTCTTCTCCCCAGCTAACATCGATAATACGTTCCGGCTCATCTAAGCCTAACTGAACGATATTAATACAATCCTGTCTGTGTACCGATACGCCCCGACCTTGGGTAATAAAGCCAACAATGTCATCTCCGGGAATAGGTGTACAACATTTCGCCATCTGAGTTAATAATTTGCCCACGCCCAGGATATGAATATCATTATCCGAAGACTTATGACGGCTCTTTTTCAAACGAATAGGACGCGGCGTCGATGTTTCGCCATTGAGGCTGTAAAAATCATCAATAACACGCAACACACGAGATAACTGAATATCTCCCGCCCCTAGGGCAACATATACTTCATCTGCATAAGAAAAGTTAAAGCGCGAAGAAATGGCCTGCAAATCGATACGATTATCTTCCAAACCAAGTCGCTTTAATTGCTTATCAAGCAAGAGCTTACCCGCTTCTAGATTTTTCTCTCGGTCTTCTTTTCTAAACCAGTTTTGAATCTTAGCTCTGGCACGGTTGGTCTGAACATAACCCAATGTAGGATGTAACCAATCACGACTAGGACCACCTTCTTTAGTGGTTAATATTTCAACTTTATCGCCCGTTTTTAAGTGTGTGACCAAGGAAATAATTTTACCGTTTACCTTAGCGCCACGGCAGCGATGGCCAATTTCGGTATGAACTCGATACGCAAAATCAACCGCTGTTGCGTTGATAGGTAAGTCAACCACGTGACCATCAGGAGTAAATACATAGATGCGATCTTGTTCAATGTCGCTGCGAACTTGTTCAGACAAAGACTCCAAATCACCTTGCACTTCATGGAAGTCCAAAATAGTTCTGAGCCATTGGAGTTTTTCTTCATAGCTACTGCTGTTGGAACTTAAATCCGTGCCTTTATATTTCCAGTGTGCACACACCCCAAGCTCTGCATCTTCATGCATTTTGTGGGTACGAATTTGAATTTCTAACGCACGACCTTGAGGGCCAACAACCGCCGTATGAAGAGACTGATAACCGTTCGATTTAGGATTACTAATGTAGTCATCAAATTCCTGTGGAATAGGACGCCATAAATTATGAACAACACCAAGAACGCCATAACATTCCATTGGCTCATCAACTAAGATACGCACAGCACGAACGTCATACACTTCATCAAAACCAATATTTTTGCGCTTCATCTTACGCCAAATACTGTAGATATGTTTTGCTCGCCCCATCAAATCCGCATGAATATTAATGGCCTTTAAGCGCTCATCTAATAAGCTGATCACATCATCGATATACTGCTGACGGTCTAGACGCTTTTCATCTAGCCAAGTGGCAATGCGTTTGTAATCACCAGGATAAAGGTAGCGAAAAGAAAGATCTTCTAATTCCCATTTGATATGACCTATCCCCAAGCGGTGAGCTAAAGGCGCATAAACACTCTGCACTTCTAGCGCAACAGCAACACGACGATCTTCATCTTGATGCTTAGCTTCTTTAATAGCACAGGCACGTTCTGCGAGTTTTATCAGCACCACTCGCACGTCATCAATAATTGAAACCAGCATCTTTCGTAAAGATTCTAGCTGATTATCACTACGGCCTAACACTTCAGCCGCGGAGTCAGCCGTCAAATTTTTTGAGACTTCGCCCATTTTCATTACCCCTTCGACAAGCGAAGAGACTTTTCGACCAAACATCTCAGTCACACGTGAAATAGGTAATTGATCTTCTCGTACAACACGATATAAGGCAGCGGCAACCAGTGAATCTTGGTCGGCTCTAAAACCGGAAAGGATTTCAACCATCTCCAGTCCTGCACGGAAAGTACTCGCTTGCGCGCCCCAATAAGAAGGACGAGCGCACTGCAATTCAGCTTGACGAGCCAACTCACAGGCCATACGTAGAGGAACTCGGGAACTGTCGTCAATCAGATGGGCAAAATGCCCCATCCAAGCATCAATATCGACACTTCCATCCTCTAACACAGGGTGATCTTTTCTTACCGTTACCATTTATCCGCCCTTAAATTCACTTCTTTTTTTGCAATAACATCATCGTTTCTACATGAGAGGTTTGAGGAAACATGTCCATCAAACTAACCCGTAAAACACGATATCCCTTTGCAACTAAATATTCAGCATCTCTGGCTAAAGTAGAAGCATTGCAAGAAACATACAATATTTGCATGGGTCCAATTTTTATTATGCTGTCTAAAAACTCAAATGCTCCAGCACGAGGTGGATCCAACAACACTTTGGTAATGTTCTGCTTAAAAAGTTCATTTTCAACTGGTTTGGTCAAATCAGCCGCTACAAACGACAGGTTGTCAAAACCATTAAGCAGCGCATTGTCCTGCGCTGCTTTAACCATCATGTCTTGCACTTCAACGCCAATAACGGCTTGTGCACGCTGTGCTAGCGGTAACGAAAAATTACCTACACCGCAAAACAAATCTAATACTACATCTTGCTTGCTTGGACTTAGCCAGTCCATTGCTTGCGCGACCATTTTTTGATTCATGGCAGCATTTACTTGGATAAAATCTTGTGGATGATACTTCAACCTCAACTCACCAAGATCATAATAGCGCATTTTTTCAGGTACCACTTCGGCCTTGCTCGCTTTTGGTGCCTGCCAATATAAAGCAACCTGCTCGTTTTCAGCCCAGTCTCCCCATGCTTTTTCAAGCTCATCGGGGATTGAAGACGTTAACCGCAACAGGACAGAAACACCTTTAGTATCTTCAAGTAACTCCACATGACCCAGTACACCCGCTAGTTCATTTTCTAATAGCGCGTGCTTGAGTGAAAGAAAGGTATTTTGCAAATTGGGGGTAAGCACAACACATTGATCGATCGAGATAATGTCGTTAGATGCTTTACCACGAAAGCCAAATGCCACACGGCCTTTTTTGAGATCAATCGATATGCGAGCGCGTCGACGATAACCGCTGGGGTTATCTGATAACAGCTCAAGTTCTTGGGTTGTGATTAGATTACGCAGTTGTCCCTTCAACCAATCGGCTTTTGCAGAAAGCTGTTGCTCGTCCGCTAGATGCTGAAAACTGCAACCGCCGCAAACGTCGAAATGCTGACAAGAGGGATCAACTCGATAAGCACTCGGTTCGATGATGTTTACCAGAACCGCGTCATCAAAGCGACGACCCGCTTTCTTAACTTGTGCCTCGACAGTTTCACCAGGCAAAGCACCTTCAATAAAAGTGACTTTACCTTGTAAACGCGCGACGCCTTTTGCTTCATGCGTCAAACCATCTACCACAAAGGTCTGTATTGGGCCCATCGGCTGTGGTTTAGGTGTTGTTGCTCGACGTGGGGATGTTCTTCTTCTCAAAGGAGGCTCTCTTATTCCTGAGTCTAGGATAAATGCGTGGTTATTCTATCGCATCTGAATACAGAACAGTATGCGATAGCGAGCCTTAAATAATTGGAACCTTGATAAATATCATGAGCAAGGGTTTGCTAACTATCAAAAACACCTGTCGACAAATAACGATCACCACGATCACAAATAATCGCCACAATCACAGCATCATTTAGCTGTTTCGATAATTCCAGCGCGGTAGCAACAGAACCTCCTGAAGATACACCACAGAAAATCCCTTCCTCTTTAGCTAATCGACGCATTGTTACTTCTGCATCCTCTTGAGAAACATCCATAACAGTATCCACTCGAGTCTCATCAAAAATAGAGGGCAAATACTCTTTTGGCCAACGGCGAATACCTGGAATACTTGAGCCGTCTTGAGGCTGAAGCCCAACAATTTGTATATCCTTATTCTGCTCTTTCAAGTATTGAGAAACGCCCATAATGGTACCAGTCGTGCCCATTGAGCTTACAAAATGAGTCACTGCACCTTGTGTTTGTTGCCAAATTTCTGGACCGGTCGTGACATAATGCGCGTTGGGGTTATCTTGATTAGCAAATTGATTTAAAACGATACCCACACCTTGATCTTGCATTTCTTGAGCAAGGTCCCGCGCCTTCTCCATACCTTCTTCTTTGGTCACCAAGTGCAATATTGCCCCATAAGCTGACATAGCAGACTTACGTTCTTGGCTCATATTATCAGGCATGATCAAATGCATTTTATAGCCTTTAATCGCTGCTACCATAGCTAACGCAATACCTGTGTTACCACTGGTTGCTTCAATCAAGCTATCGCCCGGTTTTATATCACCACGAAGTTCTGCCTGAAGTATCATATTTAAAGCAGGACGGTCTTTTACTGAGCCTGCGGGGTTTTGCCCTTCTAGCTTTAATAAAATCGTATTACGTGTATTAGGATTGATACGCTGCAAGCGAACCAAAGGTGTTTGTCCGATTAAGGACTCGATACTAGGGTATTGGATCATAAAAAACTTCATTGACATTGATGACTTAGGGAATGACACTTAACGCATTACGCCTATTTAAGAACACTTACACTAAACAGTACAATAAGAAAGCGTTATAAACTTAGTTTCAATTTCGCATTCTAGAGTAAAAGATATGCTCGTAACACGCATTTTCACCCTACTTTGTTTATCACTAATAATAAGTAGCTGTGACCAGTCCAATGAAGATCTTACTGGACTAAATAATGTAGAACTCAGAAAAAAGTGGCGCGGATGCGCTTACATTAACGCGCCAACTAGCAGTGAACAGAAAGCATGCGGTAACTATGAAAGAGAATGCAATGACCGTAAAAATAAAGGCAATCTATCCTGCTACTAACTCGCCAATTAGATTCATAGCATGAAGAAACCATCCATTAAAAACCTACCTACGCTCAGTCTAAGCAACAAACTATTTTGGGCATTATTTGCGCCAGTTTTCATCATTTCTTTGCTGGCCAGTGGCTTTCTTTTATCGACACGTTTTCACGACCTAAATAACAATTTATACGAGCACACTTCCCACATTACAGAGCAAGTTGCCACCACGAGTGAATACGCGATTGTATTTTCCGACCAAAACATGATGTATCGAATTCTGCAAAATGCCCTAAAAAATCAAGACATTAGTAGTGTGCAACTGTTTAGTAGTGAACAAAAAATCATAGCAGAACTAGGCAAAGCACCAGAGCCGAACGATATTATATTTCCCGATGACAGCACGATAAGAGAGTACGATTCCTACTTAGAATCCATTAGCGCCATTCACTACACCAACAATTCCTCCGATGCTGCCTTTAGTACTCAAGCCGATTTGTTCAACTCAGCGAATCAGCGCAGCCTAATAGGCTGGGTGAAAATTGAAGCGAATAAATCTGCAATACAAATAGAAATGTATCAATATGCTAGCTTGATCATTTTTACTCTCGTCATTTTTAACATCCTGGTTATTTTAGGGGCCTTTCACCTTTCTAAAACTCTAACACTGCCAATAGACAGACTCTCTTCTGCCTTAAATAAACTGGTGAAAGGTCAATTTTCTACCGCTAAGCTGATGAAATTACCGCCAGAATACGCAACGCTTCAAAAGGACTTATTAGATCTAAGTGAAAGACTTGAGCACCATAACGAAGAAATGACAGCGGGTATTGAGCAAGCAACGGAAGACATACGCCGAAGCATGGATAGCATGGAAGAAAAAAGTGCTCAGCTACACATAGCCAACCGCGAAGCGATGGAGTCAAACCGTTTAAAATCACAATTCTTGGCCAACATCAGCCATGAAGTACGAACGCCATTGAATGCTATATTGGGTTACACCAAAACCCTGCAAAAAGACATTACCGACACCCAACAACGTCTTTATGTAGATACCATCGAACAGTCCACTAATAGCCTACTCACGATTATCGGCGACATTTTAGACTTTTCAAAAATTGAAGCTGGTAAACTTAGCCTTGAAAGCAATCACTTTAACTTAAAGGCACTTCTAGATGATGTTTATCAAATCCTCAGCATCAACCTACTGACAAAAGAAAAACAGATCGACCTAGTGCCAGAGTTTAGCCAAGATGTGCCAGAGTGGGTCATTGGCGACAGCACACGAGTTCGCCAAATTTTAACCAATCTTATAGGTAACGCCATCAAGTTTACCCACCAGGGTTCGGTTCGTACCAGGGTATCTATCGCTCCGCAAAACAGCCAAGATATAACCCTGTGTTTTCAAATTATCGACACTGGCATAGGCATCGCTGAACATAAAATACACCGTTTGTTTAAGCCTTTCTCACAAGTTGATACCAGCACCACCAGACAATTTGGTGGAACTGGACTGGGTTTGGTTATCACTAAAAAGTTAGTTGAGCAGATGAATGGTAAAATCGAAGTTAGCAGCGACCCAAGCATTGGCTCGACATTTCGTTTTACCATCGACCTCAAAGCCTCACAAAAATTAAACCTTGATAAAAGCACATTAGACCGACATGTCGTTTTACTCGAACCTAGCACTACGTATAAAAGCTATCTAAACAGCTATCTAAAAAGCATTGGCGTTAGCTGTACAGCCTGTTCTGATTTAGAGCAAATGGTCGCTCTGCTCAATAAGCAGCACGATAGTATTGATGCTATTTTGCTCAGCGTTATGCCTGATGAGCAAAGCGCTGCCGAAGCCCGCGAGCTTATTACCTATTCAAAACAGCAATTTTCTATTCCATGCATTTTGATGATTCAGCCTCCCGGACAAGTCACTCATTACCCAGATCTAAAAGAGCTGTGCAGTGACATCCTGCTTAAGCCTATTAGTCACGATCGTCTCTATAACGCACTGCAAAACCTTAGCAACAGCAATACACCAATTAAGCTTCAAAAACCTAAAATAAATACGCTACACGAAAAAATTAGTGGGCTTAAAGTTCTGGCGGTAGACGACTCACCAATAAACTTACAACTGCTCAAGCACTGGCTAGCCCCAATAGGCATTGAAGTATCTTTAGCTTACAGCGGACGACAAGCCATAGATATGGCAATGAATGAAAGCTACGATCAGATATTCATGGACATACAAATGCCAGAAATGGACGGCATGGAAACCACACGCCAACTTCGACAAATCGAAAACTATAAGAACATTCCTATTATCGCCCTCACTGCGCATGCATTAGGGTCAGAGCAGCAACAGATTCTGTCTAGCGGCATGAATGCTTATCTCACTAAGCCAATTAATGAAGAGCTACTGCTTAACACCATTGCAACATGGCGATCAAATACCGACACCTTTCAAGATCAAGTTGATGCCAAATTAGTCGGTATTTTTGATTTAGACAAAGCACTCGAAATTGTCGATGGAAAAGTGGAAATAGCAAAGGAAATGTTCGATATGCTAGCCGACTCACTGGATGCTGAGAAAAAGCTAGTCCAACATCACCTAGAAAATCAAGACACAGAAAAACTCATTGAAGTTGTGCACCGAATACATGGTGCTTCTAAATACACAGGCACAATAAACATTGCACGTCACGCAGGTTTTTTAGAGACACACCTGAAAGAACTGGGCCTAGAAGAGGTAGAAGGTGTAGCGGAAGACTTCATTGAGGCTATAGAAGATCTGCTGAACCACAGGCAGCTTATTCCTTGGCCTCAGCGGTAAAGCTCTACTATTTAGACTCAATTATTTGGATTCTATTATTTAGATTCTTCTATTTAGACTCAAGAATGACAAAAGCCTGAGCATAGGCTTTTTCGTCTGTCAGGCTTAAATGCCAAGATACCGGAAAATCGTAACGAGCCGTGATACTCTCATCCACGATAAGTACAGGCTGACCAGAAGACAGATTACTAACGTTAAAATGCTGAAAGCTGACCCCAGACCCAATACCCGTTCCTAATGCCTTTACTGCAGCTTCTTTTGCTGCGAAACGTTTAGCGACATAGGCGTTCGCTTTCTCTAAGTTGCTAATTTGTGCCCAACGAGCTTTCTCATCGGCGGTTAATATTCTATCGATGAATCGCTCACCTAATCGCTCAATAGATTGAGCAATACGAGATATTTCTACTAAATCAGTACCAACACCAATAATCAAACACTCACCTCTTTATAGAACTCATTTTCACAAAGCACGAAAAATAGGCACACCTAAATGTCGCTCCCCTTGAAAAGGTTGTTTCGGTAATAAGCGTCTGGAAACGACGGGCTTACCATTCAATAAACTATCCAGCCAATTACGATGCAATTCTTTAGCGAGACTCAAAACCTGCTTATCAGTCCACTTGCCAGCGTGATAATCGAGTGCAACCCGCCCTTCTACAAACAACATGGGTGTTTGTTTAGGTATCTCGCCATAATAAGGCCGCAGACCAAACTTATAATGAAACTGATAAAGCTGACGCGCCTCAAGCGCCTCTCCCCGACCGGTTGATATCATATTAATACCAACACCTAATTCAGAAAAAAGCCCGACTTCAAAGCGCCTTAACAAAGGTGCGATCGGAGCACCAGCATGTAAGTTTTCAATTAACCATTTATAGAGTTCAAAAACATCTGGCAATGGTAAGTTAACAGGCAGCAGTTTCTCAAGCAGCTCATGTACATAAAGTGCCGCGTAAAGAGGCAGCCTCTCTAGAGAGGAGGCTGACTTTATCGACTCTAAGCTTTTTACGGTTTTTAAATCACCACGGCCAGAAAACTCCATTTCATAACATAAAAAAGGCCCAGGTATGACCCGAGCCTCTTTTTTTGGTAATCGCCATACTCCCCTAATCAAACCCTGCTCAAGCGTTAACATATCAAGCAGGATTTTACTGTCCTGAAAAGGGCGGGTATGAATAACATACGCAGAAACGCGCATCGGATTTATTCTTCCTGATAACCTAGACTGGCCAACGCACGCTCATCATCAGACCAACCAGAACGTATTTTAATCCAGAGGTTCAACATCACTTTATGCTGAAACAAGTTCTCCATATCAATACGTGCTTCCTTACCGATAAGCTTAAGTTTTTCACCACGCTCACCGATAATAATGCGTTTTTGGCCGTTTCGCTCAACCAAAATCAAAGCACTAATATGAATAGCAGATTCCTCAAAAACAAATTCTTCAATCTGTACAGCCACTTCATAAGGTACTTCTTGACCAAGCTGACGAGTGATTTTTTCACGAACAATTTCCGCGGCCAAAAAACGCGAACTACGGTTCGTTATCTGATCTTCAGGGTAAAACTGTGTGCCTTCTGGAATGTAGCTTTCAACTAAGCGCTCCAAACGGTCCAAGTTGTTATTGCGCAGTGCTGATATTGGTACGATCTGAGCGAAATTCATCCGATCAGATAAATTAGCTAAGCGTGGCAAAAGGTCTTCTTTCTGATCCAATTGATCCACTTTATTCACTACCAAAATAACAGGGCAGCGAGCATGCTTGACCTTTTGAAGAACCGACTCATCTTCCTCTGTCCATCTATCCGCATCAATAACAAACAACACAACATCAACATCTTTCAACGCGGCGGCGGCTGTTTTATTCATAATACGATTGATGGCTTTCGCTTCACCTAAATGCAATCCAGGTGTGTCAACATAAATGGCCTGAACATGACCTTCTGTTTTTACGCCTAAAATCTGATCTCGGGTTGTCTGCGGCTTACGTGAAGTAATCGATAATTTTTGACCCAAGATGTGATTAAGTAAGGTTGATTTACCCACATTTGGGCGACCAACAATGGCGATATAACCACAGTGCGTAACTTCAACTTCAGCTTCAGACATCTTTCTTTTCCAATTTTTTCAATGCTTTTGCAGCAGCATTTTGCTCTGCAATTCGGCGGCTATTACCCTTACCTTCAATGAACTCTTCACAAAGCTCTATATGACAATGCACATAAAAAGTCTGATCGTGAGGGTCACCTACAATATTAACCACATCATATTGAGGTAATGCATGTTTACGAGCCTGCAAAAACTCTTGTAGACGAGTTTTTGCATCTTTAGTGACAATTTTTAACGATGTCGCATTTAGACGCTCTTTATACCACTCTAAAATATGCTGACGACAAACATCCATACCAGCATCTAGGTACATGGCGCCTATGATCCCTTCGACTGTGTCTGCCAAAATAGAATCACGTCTAAAACCACCACTCTTTAGCTCTCCAGCTCCCAGTTTAAGATAGTCACCTAGCTCAAACTCCCTTGCCAATTCAGCCAAAGTATCACCTTTAACCAACGAGGCTCTCAAGCGGCTTAATTCGCCTTCTTTGGCTTTTGGAAAACGGTGAAAAAGATCTTCCGCAATCACATAGTTAAGAATAGAGTCACCCAAAAACTCAAGGCGCTCATTATTTTTTCCACCAAAACTACGGTGCGTTAGCGCCAGTTCAAGCAGTCCAAGGTCAGCAAAAAAGTAACCAATTCGCCGACTCAGCTTCTGATACAATGAACTCAAAATGTCTCCAAAAAATACTTATTCAATCAAACCGTTATTTTTAAAGCTTGGGATACTGAAAAACTTATCCCAATGTAGCCACACATAAAAGGCGCGACCCTTCATATTTTCATCTGGGACAAAACCCCAGAAGCGGCTGTCTGCGCTGTTATCTCGATTATCACCCATAACAAAGTAATGCCCTGCAGGAACAGTCCATTCTCCTTCATGAGGGGTAAATCGATAACTATTATAAATATCGTGCTGTACGCCACCCAAGTTCTCGCTAAACAACTCAACCGGCTCTTGATCCGGGTTCAATGACACTGACAATTTAGCTAAAAGCTCTTTACTCACTTGCTTATCATTTATCGTCAATATCTTATTGTGATAACTAATATGATCGCCAGGTAAACCGACTAAACGTTTAATATAGTTTAAATCAGGTTTTAACGGATACTTAAAAACCACTACATCACCACGTTTTGGTTCTGTAGTAGGAATGATAGTGGTATTTAAAACAGGCAAGCGAAGACCGTAGTCAAATTTATTAACTAGAATGAAATCGCCTATTTTAAGTGTTGGCAGCATAGAACCAGAGGGAATTTGAAAAGGTTCCACAACAAAAGAACGAAGCCCAAAGATAACAGCGATAATAATGAAGTATGACTTCACTTCTACAACAAACTTAGGCGTCTGTGCCAATCGTTGCTGAGCATCTTTGCTCAAGGCCGCTCGCGTTTCGCTTGCCATATTTGCCATCACCGCTTTACGTTTTGGCAAATACACAATACGGTCGTAAACCCAGAAGACACCCGTCACCAAAAACGCTATGGCCAGTATCAATTCGAAATCAAAACCCATACTTCATTTCTCCACCAAGATGTGCACTGGCACACCTGTTGATTATCTGGCTAGCTATCCAGTTGTAAAACAGCAAGGAAAGCAGACTGTGGCACTTCAACGTTACCAACCTGCTTCATGCGTTTTTTACCTTCTTTCTGCTTCTGTAACAGTTTCTTCTTACGGCTTACGTCGCCACCGTAACATTTGGCAATAACGTTTTTACGCAACGCTTTTACCGTGGTACGTGAAATCACTTTCGCGCCAACTGCACCTTGGATTGCGACGTCAAACATCTGACGAGGAATCAAGTCCTTCATTTTTTCACACAAAGCTCGACCTCTGAACTGCACGTTATCTTTGTGCATAATCAGTGCTAGTGCATCCACTCGCTCGCCATTAATCAATATATCCAAACGGCACAAGGGTGCTGGGCTAAAATGAGAAAAGCTGTAATCCAAAGAAGCGAAACCGCGACTACAAGATTTCAATTTATCAAAGAAGTCCATAACCACTTCGTTCATTGGTAGCTGATAGCGCAACTGCACTTGTCGGCCAACATATAACATGTCTTTCTGAATACCACGTTTCTCAACACACAGAGTAATAACGTTCCCCAAGTACTCTTGTGGCACCAAAATATTGGCTTCCACAATAGGTTCACGCATTTCTTTAATGGTGGCAGGATCAGGCATTTTTGAAGGGCTATCTACATTAATAACGTCACCGTTATTTAGCTCCACTTCAAACACTACCGTTGGCGCAGTGGTAATCAAATCTAGATCGTATTCACGCTCTAAACGCTCCTGAATGATTTCCATATGCAGCATCCCTAAGAAGCCACAACGAAAACCAAAACCTAGTGCATCAGAACTTTCAGGCTCAAAGAACAAAGACGCATCGTTTAGTGTCAATTTATCCAAAGCGACACGAAAATCTTCGTATTGATCCGAGCTTACTGGAAAAACACCAGCATAAACTTGCGGTTTAACTTTTTGGAAACCCGCTAATTGAGGAACATCAGGAGTCGACGTATGGGTAATGGTATCACCCACTGGCGCACCATGAATGTCTTTAATACCCGCAACAACATAACCTACTTCCCCCGCTCTCAACACGCCAGTTTCTTTACGTTTTGGCGTAAAAATACCAGCCATATCAACAGGGTGAGACATCTTAGTAGATTTAATATAAATCTTATCTTTCTTGCGTAAAGTACCTTGCTTAATACGAACAAGGGAAACCACACCCAGATAATTATCAAACCAAGAGTCGATAATAAGCGCTTGAAGCGGCGCATCCACATCGCCTTCCGGAGGTGGAATGGTCGCAACTAAACGCTCTAAAACATCATCAACGCCCATGCCAGTTTTTGCAGAACAGGTCACAGCATTCATTGCATCGATACCAATGATCTCTTCAATTTCAGCACTGACGCGTTCGGGTTCAGCTTGAGGCAAGTCAATTTTGTTCAATACCGGCATAACTTCGAGACCTTGCTCGATGGCGGTATAGCAGTTAGCAACAGATTGGGCTTCAACACCTTGCGCCGCATCAACCACCAGCAATGCACCTTCACAGGCTGCAAGAGAACGTGAGACCTCATAAGAGAAATCAACATGCCCCGGTGTATCGATAAAGTTCAATTGATAAACTTGACCATCTTTCGCATGGTAATCCAGCGTGACGCTTTGCGCCTTGATAGTAATGCCTCGTTCACGCTCGATGTCCATAGAATCGAGAACCTGAGCAGACATCTCACGCTCGCTCAAACCTTCACAAGTCTGAATGAAGCGATCGGCTAAGGTCGATTTTCCGTGGTCGATATGGGCGATAATGCTAAAATTGCGTATGTGCTTAAGATTATTGGAAGACACTATTTACTCACACTTTAAAAGCGATGTTTGAATGATTACCTGTTGATAAACAACTCACCTATGCACATTTTTTAATCTAAATCGTGCATTCGTTAGCTAACATCATCATGTAAGCCAAATGGAAAAATTTATCAACAAGTATTCAGAATAGAAATTGGCGAGCATTCTACCGAAAATCGAGCGCGGACTCCATTTATTTCAGAGATCAAACAAGATGGAGCCTCAACAACTTGCCTTTACGGTAAGACAATGCCTCGTTCCTTCAAAATGCGCTCTACAGTATCGACAGTAGCTTGCGTATGCGCATCTATCTCAAGATTCACTTTATCGCCAACCGACAAACTACCAAAGGTAGTCAACCTGAGCGTTTCAGGAATTAAAGACACCTCCAACCAATCATTGCCAATATCACTAATCGTCAAACTCGCTCCATTCAAGCCGACGTAACCTTTATTGAATAGGTAACGTCTGGCATCGACTTCATCTTGGCGATCAGTTGTAAAACGAATATGGACACTTTCTTCAATTTTTTCGATAAGGGACACAGTAACAGACGTCATGATATGGCCAGACATTACATGCCCGCCAATCTCATCGCCCATTTTTGCGGCACGTTCAAAATTAACCACATCGCCTGCCTGTAAAAGGCCAATATTAGTTAATGCTAACGTGGTATCAATAACGTCAAATGTCAGTACGTCATGTCCCATTTCCGCAACAGTAAGACAAACACCATTTATCGCCACACTAGCGCCGAGTTGCTGGCTCAACATAACCCCAGCAGGAAAAACAATTTCAAGGCGCTTATTTCGCCCAACTTGACTCGCTGTCTGGACAGTCGCCGTGCCCTGAACAATACCCGTAAACATAAAACGCCCTCACTTTCAGGTGAAAATATAAACACATTAGTCAATTAACATACGTTAAATCAAAGACTGAAGAAGAAATGAACACCTATGATCAAAGCTGCATAGTGACTGGTTCTGCGTAAGTTATCAAAGATTCACCAATAGGGTTATCCACAGGTTACGGGGATAACCAACATTCAACCTGATAACTAAAATTCTTAACCCTACTAATGCGCCCAATTTATTGTTTTTCAAGCACTGCAAAAACAATAGTTAAATAAATACCAACCAACAACGAAAGAAAATACACATTTTCACTTATTTTAGAGATAAAAAAACCGCTTTAAAAAGCGGTTTTCCCTCATACAAAAAAAACCAAATTACAAAAAATGGCTAGGATAATGCTTCGATCATTTCTTGTGTCACCAGGGTAATACCATCTGAATTTCGATAAAAACGCGCAGCATCCGCAGCAGGATCTTCACCAATAATTGTACCTTCTGGGATACAGCAATCAGAGTTAACAACCACCTTCGTCAAACGACAATGTCGCCCAATATCGCAACGAGGCAATATGACCGATTTGTTCACATGAGAATAAGAGTTTACGCGGACATTATTAAATAAAATGGACTGCTCAACCGTTGAGCCTGATACGATACAACCCGCTGACACCACAGAATTTAACGCGGTACCAATGCGTTCTTCATAATTGTAATTAAACTTGGCTGCTGGTCGCTGATATTGAGCAGTACGAATCGGCCACTCTTCATCATACAAATCCAGTTCAGGAACCAAACGAGTCAAATCCATATTGGC
Source organism: Marinomonas rhizomae (assembly GCF_024397855.1). NCBI lineage: Bacteria > Pseudomonadati > Pseudomonadota > Gammaproteobacteria > Oceanospirillales > Oceanospirillaceae > Marinomonas > Marinomonas rhizomae. Next base: position 1,145,025 of record NZ_CP073343.1, on the reverse strand, counting down.
TTCCCAATAGGCCGTCAACGTCCCCACATCTCGCCAGTAAGGGTCATCAGGATAGTTCTTGTTATCGATGACACTGTTAGCAAAATGATGCGCTTTAATTTTACTGCGGCCCACAAATAGCGGAATCAAATCCTTACCAAAATCATGACTGGATGCATCATCACTCGCATCTGAGCGTAAATTTTCAGACAAGAATTTAGTGTTAAAAATATAAATCCCCATGCTCGCAAGCGAGACATCAGGCTTACCAGGCATTGTTGGTGGGTTAGAAGGCTTTTCTTCGAACGCTATAATATTATCGTTTTCATCCACATGCATAATGCCAAACTGATCGGCCTCTTTCAGCGGCACTTCTATACAAGCAACAGTTACATCCGCCCCACTTTCAATATGGTCTTGTAACATAAGGCTATAATCTTGTTTATAAACATGATCGCCAGCAAGAATCAAAATGTATTCGCTGTCTAAATCATTAATCATGCTTAGATTTTGGTATACCGCATCCGCTGTGCCACGATACCAATCACTACCTGTTTGCTGTTGGGCGGGCCAGAGCTCAATAAATTCATTAAAGTCGGAACGCAGGAAGTTCCACCCTCTTTGAACATGTTGATTTAAAGTGTGGGAGCGATATTGCGTGAGGACAGCAATACGTCGCATGCCTGAATTGATACAATTAGAAAGCGGAAAATCAATTATCTTATACTTACCCGCAATAGGAACTGCAGGTTTAGAGCGGTTATCCGTTAATTGCTTTAATCTTGAACCACGTCCACCGGCTAAAATAATGGACAGAGTCTTCATACGCGCCGTATTTAAATCCATGTAATGCCCTTAAAATTTTTATCAACACACTCTATTCGAAGTTTCATTTAGGTATACTCTTATCATTATTCCAAATCAATAAGATGCCTAATAATGAAAATACTATTTGCTGCCTCCGAAATTTATCCCTTAATCAAAACAGGTGGCTTAGCCGATGTAGCTGGCGCCCTTCCCGCTGCTTTGAGAAAAAAAGGCCACGATGTCAAACTGATAATGCCCGCTTACCAAGGCATATTAGAAAAGGTAGCGCCAATTCAAAAGAGTATCAACCTAGGAAATCCATTTGGGGTTGGAGATTTGTTACTTCTTGAAACTCATATCCCCGAAAATGACACGCCAATTTGGCTCTTACAATGCCAAGCTCTTTATGAACGGGAAGACGGGCCCTATGTCGATAAAAACGGTATAGACTTCGAAGACAACCACATCCGTTTTGCCGCGCTATCATGGGCTGCCGCTACGTTAGCGCTGCATGGGCACCTAATGGATTGGCAAGCCGACATTCTCCATTTAAATGATTGGCAAACAGGCTTTGCAGCCGCCTATTTGGAAAGCTGGAAAACAGAGCATATCCCCGTTGTCACGACCGTACATAATTTACGCTATAACGGTAGTTTTGACATGGATCAATTTTCCGCCATGCAGTTATCTCCAGAATTACTCAGCATGCATGGCATGGAGTTTTATGGCAGATTCTCTGGCCTTAAAGCGGGTTTAGTCTACGCAAATGCAATCACCACCGTCAGCGCCACTTATGCCCAAGAAATTCTCACACCAGAATATGGCGACGGGCTAGATGGTACTCTAAGGGCCATGCAAAATAAGTTAGTCGGTATTTTAAATGGTGTCGACTACGATCAATGGTCACCAGAGAAAGATACATTAATTCCACAAAATTACAGCACAGACACGCTCAATCAAAAACAAGCCAACAAGCTCGCTTTATTACAAGAGAACAATCTATCAGAAGATCTAAACCAACCTGTGTTTGGTGTGGTTAGCCGACTAACCGAGCAAAAGGGATTAGACCTTATTTTGCAAGTTATGCCAGCTATATTAGAGAAAGGAGCCCGACTTATAGTGTTAGGTTCAGGCGATAAACATCTAGAAAACCAGTATTTAGAGCTTCAAAACGATTACCCAAAACAAGTCTCTGTGCGGATTGGATACTTTGAAGATTATTCGCATCGCCTCCAAGCTGGCATTGATGCCTTGCTTATTCCATCGCGCTTTGAACCTTGCGGATTAACACAACTCTATGCGCTTAAATACGGAACCCTTCCGGTAGTAAGGCAAACAGGAGGCTTAGCCGATACCGTGTTTGAAGAAGGGGAGAAAGCGAACGGGTTTGTTTTCAAAGATGCCAATGCAGCATCTTTGCAAGCGGCAATGGAACGTACAGTTGAGAACTTCCATGACGCCACTAATTGGCGACAAAAGCAACAAAACGCAATGAGTTATGACTACAGCTGGGAAGCGGTAACCGATCAGTGGATTCAGCTCTATGAGTCCTTGATCAATCAGTAAAAAGTCACCAAGAAAAAACAAAGGGAGGCAGCAACCTACCTCCCTTTATTCCTACAAAGCCTTTAATCACTAATTAACCGTTATACCTACTCGGGTACGAACATCCCATTCCTGCATGCCATCCAGTGCTGCTTGCCCAGTAAAACCTTCTTTCTTCATATCTTGTAAGGCAATCGCTATTTTGTGCTTTACACTATCAAGGTTACAGGGAGACTTCTTAGACATGGTTAAGTACAACCCCTCTCTACTGATATAGGGCGACACAGGGACAATTAAGTCAGACAATCCCAGCATAGCTGCATAAGCATGCGCTGGATTTTTTTCATATAAGACATAATCCACACGATCTGTGGCTAACATGCGCAGTGCCTGAGACAAACTAGCCACTGCTAATATATTAAGATTTTGTTGGGCATATTGGTCAAAATCTTGACCAAAACTATTATTAATCACAGTCACTCCCCACTTGCCGAGTAAATCTTCTTTCTCATTAAAAGGAAAAGGCTTGTCTCTACTTTGCCAAACAACGCTTGTGGTATGAAGCATCACTGGCGTGAAGTAATCCATGTAATCGGCTCGCTCATTTGTATAAAAAGCCCCAGCCATCAGGTCCACTCGACCACTTTTCACTTCACTTTGAGTTCTAGACCAAGGACCAACATGAATGAGTTTAATTGGGATATTAATACGTCGGCTTAACTCATCAATAATCAGACGATTCACTCCGTGAAGCGCTGTTGAATTAGACGAGTCTCGCCATAAAAACGGAGGGTACTCAGAATTACCTGATGCAGTAAGCGATTTACATAACGAAGACGGTACATCTTGCCCTAGAGCAATACTGGTATTTAAGGAAATTACTGCGGATAGACAGCAAATTATTTGAGTGTGCAGCCGCATAAAGCGCCTCTCCCTTACAAGTAGAATTCAAACGATAAGCGAAGCTTTTTTCTTTTGTATACTCAAGGTGATGCTATTTCTAAGAAGCGTCTTAGCCGACTTCTTTTCTAGGCAGTCATTCCCAAATCGCCTTAATATCTTTTTCCATAAAGGCACCAATACCTTTTATAACAATAACTTAAAAATAAAAACAGAAGTAACATTATCATTGCAAAGACCCTATGAGGCTATATAAGAACTAAACAATTATCAATCTTCTTTTCCAATTTCATATAGATGAATTTAAAAAGGCCAAAAACATGAGCTACTTTCTTTTGGCTCTGTGCCTAAAATAAACGCCAACTGAGTTTTGTCTTGACAACGATCAGCGGCAATCTCAAATTCACTATCTAATACATTGTAACGAGCCGCACCTCTAGGTAAGGCATCTGGCAAAGATCTAGGGTTAACATTTTTGGTAAAATCTACCCAAACTTTCAATGCTCCACTGCTACCTGTAATACTTAATGGCACATTATTATCATCGCCAAGCCATACAGTTGACGAGTAATCGCCAGTAATACCAACAAACCAGCTGTCTTTTTGCTGATTCGTGGTGCCTGTTTTTGCTGCGAAATTCAGCTCTGGAAAAACAGCCTGCGCCGCCCTAGCTGTCCCGATTTTAGGTGTTTTTGTCATGCCATCGAGAGTCACAGCAAGTAAAGCATCAGTAAAAGGCACATCATTATGCTGATCAAACCGTTTCATTAGCTGATCTTTTTGATCCATAACCGCTAACACAACCCCTAGCTCACTGCTCTTTCCTTGAGAGGCAATGGGTTGATATAAGCGAGACACTTCAAAAGGAGACAACTCCAATGCTCCCAGCGCCATCGCAGGATGCATAGTAAAAGATCGCTTTACTCCTAACTGTCGCAAGGTATCACCAACTCGATCAAAACCAATTTGGCTGGCCAAAGAGACGGTTGCCAAGTTATAGGATTTAGCCATGGCCTCATAAAGATGCACTACACCATGTGTTCTTCTATCGTAGTTTTCAGGTTCCCAAACCTGACCACCTACGTTAAAACGTAATTTTTTATCTTCTATCTGACTCCACCAGGTGTAACGCCCAGTTGCCAAGGCCGATAAATACAGCGGAGGTTTCACTAATGAACCAATTGGCCTAACCGCCCCCAAAGCTCTATTGAAACCGGTGTAGTGCTGACCACTAGACCCAACTACAGCACGCACTTGCCCTGTAATCCTATCGGTGACAACCATAGCGCCTTGCAATCCTTTCAACTTAGGGTCACGCTTTTCCAACGCACTCACTTGACGCTGCATGGCTAAACTCGCCGCTCTCTGAGCACGTATATCGACACCAGTATAAATTCGTAAGTTTTTCGTCGCCAAAGTAATTTCATCAAAATCCCGCGACAATTGCATAGCAACCAAATCCAAATAGTCACCAAACACGGAGCGCTCTTTCTTCTTATCAGCAAGTCGGATAGGTTGTTTTATTAAGCTGCTATAATCGGCATCCGATAATCGGCCTTGGTTTTTTAATATTGCCAACACCGTATTACGACGGTTTTTGGCACGATTCGGTGATCGTTCAGGATTATAGAGCGATGGGCCTTTGACCATTCCCACTAACAGAGCCAATTCATCAATATTCAGCTCGTTAAGTGGACGACCAAAAAAGTGCTGACTCGCAGCGCCAAAGCCATGCAGAGCACTGTTACCTAATTGCGCCAAATACACTTCGTTCATATAAGCGGTAATAATGGCTTCTTTCGAATAATGATATTCAAGCAATAAACTCATGACGACTTCAGTTAATTTTCGCGTATAAGTACGCTCAGAGCTTAAATACATGTTTTTCACAAGCTGCTGAGTCAAGGTGGAACCACCTTGACGACGAGAGCCATGGGTTAAATTCACTAAAGCCGCACGCGCTATACCGGTAGGAGAAATCCCCCAATGCTGATAAAAGTCTTGGTCTTCTACGGCAATTAAGATATCGATCAGAGGTTTAGGGATATCCTCGTATGTTAAGATTTGGCGACTTTCAGTATTACCACCGTATAAAAAACCAATACGCTGGGGCTCAATTCGCGCTTCGTCTATTTTATCGCCATTCAATGCTTGAATGACCAAACGTCCATTTTGGAAAGAAAAAATACGCCTTTCGCTCTCATGAAACCCTAGATGATCAACATAGGAACGCAGATGCGCACTGACTTTTGTTCGGCTACGTGCAGCCCAACCAACATTCTGACTATTTCGGCCAAATCGATATCCGGTTTCTTTCAACAGATTTTCGAGATCTTGTTTTTTCCAAGGCGCTCCATTCGACAAAATAATAGGAGCACTATACACCTCCGAAGGAACTTGCCATTTTTGTCCTTCAAATTGACTAACAACTTGACCGTTCAGCCACCATACCCAACCAGCAAAAGGAATAGAGCCCACTAACGTAATAATGATTCCCCATTTAAAGCAGAAACGAATCATCCTCTTCAACCAAGAAGATTTAGGTGGCTTTTTCGAACGAGTTGAGGGCTTACGGGAAGATTTTGTCGGCGTTTTTTTAGTCATAGCGCGCAAGTATAAGGAGCTTATAGGAAGCAAGCAACGGTCTAAAAACAACTAACTCAATTCTTGCGTATTGACTCGTCATCAATAGCACTTTAGAGTCTTTGCTCACAGAAAGATTATACAACTGACGTTTCGCTGAACTTTATTAGCTTAGTCAGCGATAGATTTGAAAGAAAACACCACTAAGAAGACAATATTTTTTGCTGCCGAATTTAGTGCGCATGATTATGGAAAGCGTCAATTCTATTGAAATAAACTACATTCATTATAAAAAAGTGCGGTAATCACGTGTTTAACAAGTACCTTATCCCCGATGCTCAAAACCTTCCTGAAGGCAAAGCACTAAGCATAAAAGTTGAAGAGTACAACTTTTTAGTCACTAAACAGCAAGGGCAGATTCTGGCTTTTGAGAACCTATGCCCTCATCAAAAGAAGCAACTTAATTGGTCTGATGACCTTGCGTTAGATGAAGAAGGTGATTACTTAAAGTGCCACCATCATGGCGCCTTATTTTCACCTGTAGACGGAACCTGCATTACCGGTCCCTGCCAAGGTAGCCAACTTAAAAAAGCCACGGTAGGAATAGAGCAAGGTAACTGCTACTTATTGTTCGCCTAAACAGGCATTTCACTTTAATAATTTAAAAAGAACAACCTAAATATTCTTATCTATTAAGACGCTACCCTTTTATAGCAAGCTTAGCGTCTTACTCTTTACAGACGTTCAATTATGTCTGAATTTTTGACGATCTAAGCATCTACTGCTAATGTCCTCGATTGCTCAAGGCTGCTCAGTTACACTCCTGTTGTAAAACAACCTTATGCAGGCTTAGCCCAAAAAGCGGCTAATTTCGGCTTAATAACTAGAGACATCAATACAGAAATAGCCAACCCAGCCGGTAACGCTGAAACAAACGTCGCAAGCCAAAAATCAACAAACTCTTTTATCATCATAAAACCGTGTAGATTTATCGTAGTAACAACGGCCATAATAGATTCCATCATCACCGCCATAACAAGTCCAAAAACAATGTTTTTCTTCACAGAAGATAAACTTGGAAAGATTAAATTAACCAGTCGATTAATGATAAAAGCAATAACACCACCAATTGGCGCAATACACAAAACGCACAAGGCAAAAGAAGAGAGCCAAGCTCCTATGAAGCCATCAGTAAAACCGATATTCTTCCACGTCATCAGTAAGGTTAAAAAACCACCAAAAGTAACAACCAAACCGAAAATCACACCAATTTTCTGAACATTTTTTGACATAGATCCTCTCGCAATGAATGATAGGGTTAACACAAGAATTGAAATTGACAAAGTCAACCATATGACTTTATGTTGACTTTGTCAACTATCTGGACTTTTTCCCATGACGTATTACGAATCAGAACTACAAACTCTTTTTATAAGCACCATCGGTGGATTAAAGACATCCATGAAGAACACCATGAAAAAGAATGGAATTCCCCTATCTCCTTTGTATTTTATGGTTTTGAAAAATATCCATGAAACAGAAAACTGCACAGCAAACTACCTTGCAGATATAACAGAAAGAGATAAAGGCCAAATCACTCGATTAATTCAAGATGTAGTGAACCAACAGCTGGTGGTTAAATCCCCTAATCCAAAGGATAAACGTAGCCAATTCCTACAGTTAACCGAAAAAGGTTTAAGCTTTTACTTACAATTAGCAGAAGCAGACCAAGCTATTTTAAAAGAAATGAGAACGGATGTTAGTGATCAAGAGCTAAAGGTTTTTTTAGATATTGGCGCCAAAATGCTCTCAAATTTAAACGCCATTAATCACAAAGTATAAAAGAAATGCTGACTAAATCTCTAATGCTAAATTGTCTAAAAAAGACCTCATTATCGCCTCTCGTCGTTTGCCTTCTAACCGTGCAGAGGGCGTATTCAGGCTTCCAGCAATACACAATAACTTATTATAAAAGTGATCAACTGAGTATAGGGAGTCATCAGGCTCTCGGGCTTCACAAAAAGGATCATCTGACGCATACAAAGCGCGATTAAGCGTACCACTTACTTGCATACAACGAGCGATACCGACAGCTCCCAATGCATCTAAACGATCTGCATCCTGCACTATCTTAGCTTCAAGCGTTTCCGCTTTAATATTGGCACTAAAACTATGAGCCTTAATAGAATGACGGATCGCGTCGAAATACTCACTTGAATAATGAATGGAGGCTAAAAACTCAATGGCTTTATCGCTCGCCAATGTCGAAGCCAAATGCCGTTCGGGATGGTTTTTGGGTAAAGATACACAATCGTGAAGCCAAGCGGCCGGAACGACCACTGCCAAATCAGCGTTTTCAGCTGAAGCAAGCTGCTTAGCAACTTTGACCACTCGCAAGATATGATTCAAATCATGGGCGGTATCAGCGTGGTCTTGAGCCTGTAAAAAAGCCCGACAGCGAGATTCAAACTCAGAAACAAAAGTTAAAGACATCGTTTTCCAAAATAACCTTAAATAGAAAAGCCTATCTTACACCTATGAAACAACACAATAAAAAGGCTTTGATTCGAAAACCAAAGCCTTTCCATATCCCCCTAGGTCAAAGTTTTAGAAGGTATAACCAACACTTGCCATAAAGGTAATAGGATCAATGTCAGCATCAAAAGTCCCTACCACTGTATGCACATCAGTATTGATATCCATGTACCAAAGAGAGGCGTTAGCAAACCAGTTTTCAGCAAAATTTACATCTATACCAACCTGAGCAGCTAAACCAAAAGAATTATCAAGGTCGACATCCGTATCCGCTAATGCCCCCTTACCTTTCTCATCAAAGAAGACGGTGTAATTCAAACCCGCGCCGATATAAGGACGGATTTGACTGTTCGCTTGGCCAAAGTAATATTGCGCCATGATAGATGGAGGTAAGTGCGACACTTCTGCAACATCCCCTAAACCTTTTGTAGAAACCTCATGAGTAAAAGGTGTCGCAGCGAGTAACTCTACACCCAATTGATCAGTCAACATGTAAGTAAGTGTCACACCCACTTGAGTATCATTATTCAGTTCTAATTCACCTGAACTGGCAACATCATCGCTGCTTTCATCTGGCATAACAGCCGCTAAGCCACCACGAACAAAAATATCACCGGCATTGTGCGCTAAAGCCATAGATGAACAAAGCGCAGAAACAAAGACAACAGGAAGTAAAGCTTTCATAATCGATTCCTTTTTTGATCAAATAAAATATCTGTGACAAAGAAGGTAACAGGATGAAAAATAAAATTATTAACCTAGATCAAAGTTTTGGGGCAACTCTAAAGGCAATATCAGCAATACCGAAGATAGATCAACAAAACAGTTATTATCTGAACAAATTACGTTCTCTCTATCTTGCTGATAAAAAAAGATTACCTTAGGAAAAGCTCACCGTAGACACATTAGTAAACCATTAAGAATAAATAAGTAAACTGTTTTACCATTCAACTAAAAATCGGTAAACTTTGCGAAAACTCTCATATGGAATCAATCAATATGCCGATACTTATTGCCGTCACCCTACTTTGGGCGTTTTCATTCAGCTTGATTGGGGTTTACCTAGCCGGGCAAGTCGATGCTTGGTTTTCTGTATTAATGCGAGTCGCACTTGCTACTATTGTATTTTTGCCTTTCCTCAAACTGCGTCAAATTGAAGCAAAAATCGCATTCAAACTAATGATCTGTGGTGCTTTACAACTTGGTATCATGTACGGGTTTTACTACCAATCGTTCTTATATTTATCAGTGCCAGAAGTTCTACTCTTTACCGTTATGACACCGCTATATGTCACGCTTATCAATGACATGCTAGATCGTCGTCTTAATGTAGGCTTTGCCATCAGCGCAATCTTGGCCATTTTAGGAGCTGTAGCTATCCGTTATCAAGGTATAGATGAAGGCTTTATTAAAGGATTACTGATCGTTCAAGGCGCTAATATTTGCTTTGCTTCAGGACAAGTTGGTTATAAACGCATTATTGCAAAAGAGCGCCCAGATCTGCCACAGCGCACTGTATTTGGATGGTTTTTCCTTGGAGCAATAGCGGTTGTTGTACCGTGTTACCTAGCATTAGGTAACCCAGATAAGCTCCCAACAACGACGCTACAATGGTCCATTTTGACCTATCTTGGCATCGTTGCTTCTGGGTTAGGCTATTTTGCTTGGAATAAAGGCGCAACCATGGTGAACATAGGTACTCTGGCCGTAGCCAATAATCTTCTTATTCCTGCAGGGATTATCGTCAATGTGGTTTTCTGGAACAGAGATGCCGACATTGTGCGTCTAGCCATTGGTGGCGGAATTATATTGTTGGCACTTTGGGTCAACGATAAATTCAACCAAAAGTATGCAGAAGCAAAAGTGCCCGCTTAGCCTAACTGTATTAGCTAACGCCCAGCTTCCACTGGGCGTTTATTACTTAAAAAATCATTTTAATAGCCAAGCTTGGAATTCTTTTTTCGCTTCTTTATCCGCTTTTTTAACCCAAAACTGGAACATATCAAGCTGAGTATTAGCAACTTTAGGCTTGTACATATTATCCGCTATCCAGATTCGAGCATCTTTGCGAGTTAACTCATCAGATTCGTTATACCAAAACTGCATCATGCCCAATGCCACATCTTCTGCCATTAGAATTGGCGCTCGAACCGGACCAGAATCAGAGCGCATACTGTCCAAAGTTTTGGTTGCCGTTACTTTTTCAATCTCAGAGACATAGTCACGGGTGTTTTGCAGCCCAGACTTAGTTGTTAAACTTTTCTTTTTGTAATCAACGTCCTGTCCGGTCACATCATCATAAATCGTAAATTGTGGATCTTTAGCATTGGCCTCAGCTTGTTTCTGATTAGATATATAAGGAGCTTTTAAGATCAAATACCCATTCTTCGTAAACTGCAAATCTAAGACAACTGGCTCTGATTGATACTCATGAGTATCGCCACCGCTGCGCAACAACTTATTAAAACGCACAACGATCTGATGCTGACCTTCGTCAAGATCCACTTTAAAGTCATTACCAAACTGACTAGCACTTTCAAGGTCTACATACATTATTTCAAAAGACCGCGGCACTTCAAACGAAGCCGCTATTGCTGGTAACGCAGTGAAACTGCCCAATAAAATCCCAAACGAAATAGCATAATTTCTTATTTTCATCGATTTTCCCTTACAACACGTAACAAAGCAAAAGTTGAATCTAGCATATAGTGCTGTTCAATTTACTAGGTTTACTGCGCGTCGAGGTCACTTACTCGATTTTGTCTTTTTTCATGACTTAAAACAGAGACATCGAACACAACTCGACAAAAAGCAGAGTCTCTACATACTTCTATGTAGCTTCATGATGACACTATTGCTGATTATTTTTTTATACAAAATCCTTTGATTCTATTAAAACAGGACATTTACATAAAAGTTATGCCAAACAAAATTGAAACTCAGCTGAGCCACAAACTCATTCTGCGCATAATTGAGTTATCCATCTTAACCTTAATTATTGATCTCACCTTGCGCCCTTTTTTTGTCACGCTACCTATCTACTTTACATGGATTGGTTTAGTGGATTTAGTAATGGTAACCGGCCTCTACGTCGTCATCCGTTGTAATGCTTTTCCTGCATTAGAGATTTATATCTCTTTATTCATTGCTATTATTATAATCCTCCCTTCTCTAGTTTTATCTGGTGGCGTCAACAGTCAGGTCGCTTATTTGCTACCCCTGTACCCTGTCATGGCCGCATTAATTGGGGGTTATAGAGAATCTCTTATTATCACCATTCTGCTAGTCATTGGGGTTATCTTAGCCACGATATTTAGCGAGCACTTCATTGACCTCACGGAAGAAGCGTATTCCAGCACAAAATCAATAGACAGAGGATTTTGGCTAGCTGCCTCTATTATTTTTAGTGGTGTATTTGGACGCTTTTTTCTCAAACGCTATTCAGAGCTCACTGAACAATTGAAAAATGAAAACATACAAGACCCTTTAACTGGTCTACTGAATCGGAGAGGTTTAAACCTCTATTTCAGCCAAGAACTAGATAATGCAGAGGTCTCAAACTTGGCATTGAGTCTCATACTGATTGACATTGACTATTTCAAAAAAGTAAACGATATGTACGGTCATGATATTGGTGACAGATGTTTGATCGAGATAGCCAACACCTTATCTCAAGCAATTAGAAAAACCGACATTATTGCTCGGTTTGGTGGAGAGGAATTCATCATTATTTTACCAAACACACAAGAAATTGAAGCCGAAGTAATAGCGGAAAAATTGAGAGTACTCATATCCGAGCAAAAATTCAGTGAATTTAAATTATCACTTAGCATTACCCAAGGACTCACACAGCGCCATAGCGATAATGATAATGCGCTGAAAATGATTAAGCGTGCAGACAAAGCACTCTATAAAGGCAAAGAACAAGGGCGAAATTGCATACAACGGTCTGAATAAACTATCCCTTATAGATATCCGGCTGCCATTTTTGCATAAAGGTTGCAGGTGAGCTCAACGATGTGTAGCCAAACTGTTGGTATAAGCTATGTGCATCCCTGGTGGCCAGTAGGATTCTTCTCAACCCCTGTAAAGAGGGATGATCATGGACTTCCTGCATAAGCCACTTAGACAAGCCTTTACCACGATGTGCTTCATCAATAAACACATCCGCCAAATACGCGAAGGTTGCCTGATCCGTTATCATTCTGGCAAAACCAACTTGTTTTCCTTCAGAGGAAAAAACACCAAAACATAATGAATTATCTAATGCCTTTTTAAAAGTTTCTTTAGGGATTCCTTCTGCCCAATACGTATTTGATATGTAACCATGAATAACATCAAAATCCATTTCTTCACGAGAACTACTAACCTGATAACCTGACACCATTTTAATCTCTCTTACGCCAACGACTGTATTTAGAATGTACGCCGCGTGTAAAAGCAGACGAATATTCCTCAAGAATGTCTACGCCATATAAAATAGCGACCACAATAATGGATAACTTTATCGCCACGTAAGAACCAACAATCGCAATACACACCCCGATTGCAGCCAATGTCCAAATCGTTGCCGCAGAGGTAACCCCTATAACAGCACCATCTTTAGATAACATAACACCAGCGCCCAGAAAACCAATCCCAGTAATTACCTGGCCAATAATTCGTGATGGGTCCGTTGTATCAGCAGCCACAAACATCGACGAAGCAATAAACACATACGTGCCTAATACAATTAATGCAGACGTTCGAATCCCTACTGGCTTACCTCTCAACTGTCGCTCTAAGCCGACAATAACGCCACAAAAAATAGCCGTAGCAATCGAACTCCAGCTAAAGGGAGTAATGGAAAATAACGATTCTAAATTCATACAAACTTTCTTAGGACAAACGCCATGACGAGAAGAATAAAACCTGATCAATAGGTTACTGAGTTTTTGCGATTAGTACAGTTTTTAGTCAGAGATACATACAAAAAAAGCAGGAAAGAGACGCGCAATAAAACAGAGATGTCTTCCATGACATCATATTAATTTCTTTAGATTAACAAGGGACAAGCACCCAAGAAATTATCGTATTCTCATAACCATCTTGACGTTTGTACTCACGATATCCGTTCGATCTGGCAGCACCAATAAGATATGCAGAGTCATCTAGTCTAATAGCGGTTGCAGTGCTGCCATCTTGGTATAGCTCTGTCATGTTAATGGTAGGAAAAAAGACACTACCAACAGCATGATCATCCGACGAACTTGCAATGACAAAGCCTTTATCAGTGGTGAACAAGGCTTTAGTACCTGTTTTTACAACACCATTGTCTCTGGGCAAAATATCATTAAGAATGGCACGAAACTCTACCGTAGAATCGAATACGATACCGATACCGCCAACCACTTCATTGCTTTTTTCAGGACTACGAATGGCGGCATTATAAATATAAGTATGTTCTCCACCGTAGCACTCGAAAGGCATGAATGGGGATACGCTATATGCGTAAATATCTTGCGAATGAAATACACTCTGTCCAGCAGAATTTGGCTCTATAATCTGCCCAATTTTGCGCTGATAAGTATCATCTGAAAAGGCGATATAACGCCCATCTTGATCATAAACGTATAAAGTATGATACACAGTATACAAGGAATGTATTTTTCCTAACGTCTGACGAATACTGTTTTCATCAACCTCAGGTGCTGATAACGCCGTTTGTAATGATGTGCTCAAGCTCCACCAGCGACAGTCATTTGCACGTTCATAAAGGTTACGATCCATAATGTCTACCGCCAAGCTGGCTTGCAAAATTATTGCATTCAGTTGACCTGAAATGATGGTAGAAAACAAAGACTCAATGGAGTTCGCAAACACATTATCAATGTCTCGACCAATCTTTTTGATGGCCTCTAATACCGGCATAAACTCTACTGCATCTTTGCGAGCTGCTGTAATAATGCCATTCAGAACAATCAACTCTAAATCATCATTGATAGAAATAGATTGGTAGCGGATATCAAAAAAATCTGCTGAAATAAGCCCAGCAAGATCAGCAATCAATGCTTGATGATCCTCTGTATCGCTTACACCCCGATCCATATTTTCTAATGCCAATAAAGACCCCATATGCCAGTTTTCAGGCCCTCTATAGCCTTGATAAGGCTGACCTTTGGCCATCACTTGAACGCTGTCTTTATTGTGAACCGACACCACTTTTGGCGCAGCGCTTATTGATAGATGAGTAGGAAAAACCTGCTGGTAACTTTGTGGGGCAAACAGCACATTTCCCGCGCCATTTAAGAGCAGAAAGTGATTCTCTTCCTTTTTAAATAAAAGATGCTTGGTAATTTCTTCCAGCTCATTTTGGAAGCGAAAACACAAAACAATAACACCAACAACACGATTTTCATCCATGGCCGCACTAGCATACAAAAGACTTGGTAGGGCTCCCTCAATCAAACTCGTTTGCCCGAAATACTCAACATAACGATCTGGGTATTTAATCGCTTGCTGAATTAGCTCATCCTGTACTTTGCCTCGTCGTGAAGGCTGACTGAGCTGAAACACCACCTCGCCATCAGGCGCAACAAGAAATGCATCTTGATAGACTGAGTAAATATCAATATAGGCTTGAAGCCTCTGCCTTAAAAAAACACTATCTTCTTCTTTTGTATCACTATTTTTTAAAAAATGGATGACATCAAGGTCAGTAGCTAAAAAGCCGATATCGGCCGTTCTCTCAAAAAGGTTACGAATTAACACATCTATCGCCATCTGACAGCGTGACAAATCTTGTACGATAACTTTTCGAGCATGCTCGTTTGTCAAACTTTCGATCAATCGTTTTTGCAGAAGATGGAACTGCCCTAAAGTATTATCCATATCTTCTAATATGGTCGAAGCCACTTCAAAACTATTAATTTTGCCAATTAAGGCAATTTTTTCCCACCAAGTACTCAGAGACTTTAATGTTTGATCGTATTTATCCACTCCTTTTATAAAACGTTTAATTGTTGATTGGTTTTTAGCAAGGAAAACGTCCACTTCAGATATCCTAGAAAACATTAAAGATCGCCATAAACAGCAATTAGCTTGCCAATATTGATACAACTAAGAAAAAGCAAAATAACAGTGAATCACACATAATAAGAGCCACTTAGTTAGATAATAACCCTAGGGGTTTAGGATATAAAAAAGGAATGCTCTTTGGCATTCCTTTGTATGAAACCCTTTCGTTGTATCGATAAGTCGATCAATTACCCATCAAATCCGCTTTAATGATGTAGAGACGATTAGAGTCAACCGTGTTTTTATCAAGGTGCTTTTGCTCCAATTTGCCTTTCGTCGACCAAGTAGCAAAATCATCATCATTCAACACTCCAAGATGATTGTTATCAATTACCCACAAACCTTCCATTTTATCGTGAGGATAAGAAACAGCTTTCACCATATCAACAACCAAGGTTTTGCTAACGGGTTTAATTCCTTTCTCTGCCAACGCTTGCCAGCCATTTTTAATCGCGAACTGCTCTAGTGTTAAGCCGTCAATCATCAAACCATGGCTTGCATCACGCTTAACAGACTTAGACAAAGGGATAGAAGACAGAGGGGTGGCTGTTGTTAGATCAATACGATAAACATGCTTTTGTGCATTCGGCTTAGCTTTAGAGTCACCATCGGGGCCGCCTAATAAGAAAGCACCGTCTCGCTCGATCACCAAAAACTTATTCGCTGTTAAAGCAGAAATTTCAGAGTTCGAGTTTTCATTTTTTTCTTGGCGATACAAATACTGTTCAGTTTTGCCAGTGGTTAAATTCAACGTCACAATACGCGTTAAATTACTTTTTTGAGCAGCTTTATCTGGGTTCTGCAACGTCGACTGCATGATGCCCACTAAGGTCGTTTCGTCTGGCGTAATGGCTAGCCCCTCCATGCCTCGGTTGGCTCGACGGTGTGCAAAGACAGCAGGAAGATGATAGATATCACGACTGTCGTCTTTAAAAGCATTAATACGACCTATCTCGACACCATTACTATCAAAATGAACAATGTGTGGCCCATATTCATCACTCACCCAAAACGTACCGTCTTTAAGTGCAACTAAACCTTCGCCATCCAAACCGTAATCATCAAGCTTAATAGGGTTAGTGGTCTTATCGTAAGGCTTATTGTCATTTACTAAAACAGGCTGACCATTTGAATGATAAGGCGTCTCACCTGTGCCACCTAATGAAGACGTATTGGGTAAACCGGAAATCAAGCTGCCTTCTGGACGTTTCAGTAAAATGCTTTTCACCATCGACACCTTGCCATCGACAGCCACTTCAAACAAACCGATACGTGGAGTATAAGACGCCACAGGAAAGCTTTTACCTTTTCCATAATCGCTACTATAGTTAGCATTTGGACCACGATCAGTTAATGCATAAAACTGATTCGCTTGATTTGGATTTGCCGTCATTGCCGAGCCAAAACCACCATTGCGAATTTCAAATGACTGATTCGTCTTACCATCAATCAAATCATCACGTAATACAGAGTAAGGCAACTCACTGCCTTGCTTTGAGACATTATCAACAAAACTTAATGCTGAAGTCGTTGTAGTGTGATTTGCACAACCAGATAAAACCCCAACAGAAATCAAACTCGCTAACCAAATCTTACTTATCATTTCTTCGCCCTTTTTGTGAAATCGCACATCAGTGCATTTTATAATTCTCACTTTAGGGTAAAGACGCGCCATGACGGTTTGATGAACAGGTATAAAAAAGCCTGAACATTGGGAAGATCAATGACTCAGGCTTCGCTTGGAATGCTTGACCTCACGTATTAACCGATGCAAAGAAATCAGACAATAAAAGTAGCCTAACTATTTTTGCCAACCTCTTTTAATGTAATCTCATTATGCATGCCAGCTCGAACTTTATTAACCATGGTTTCTAAATCTTCAAATAAGAAAGGTTTACTAATAAAAGCGTTCATACCGGAATCAAGGCATCGCCGTTTAATATCGTCTTCTACATGGGCGGTCAGTGCGATAATTGGTGTTTGCTTTAAGCCCTTACTTTGTTCTAGCTGCCGAATAGCCACTGTGGCTGAAAAACCATCCATTTCCGGCATGTTACAGTCCATAAAAATGACATCGTAAGGTTCAGGGCTATTAAATTTTTCCAACGCTATAATGCCGGTCTCAGCTAAGTCGACAGAGCATCCCAATTTAGAGAAGAATTGCTCACAGAGCATTTGATTGATTTTATTATCTTCTGCCAACAAAATGCGTAAATCAGTCTGGGAATCAGGTTTTACAAAGAGTTTCTCTGATGACTCTAGGGATTCTTTCACAGCTGTTTGAGCAGACAAAACAAACGGAATCGCGACAGTAAAAGTACTTCCTACTCCCATTTCACTCTCAACCAAGATAGTTCCGCCCATTAGCTCGACTAAGCGTCGTGTAATACTCAATCCCAACCCAGTCCCTCGAATGTTAGGGTTAAAATGGTTAATTTGATAAAACTGCTCAAAAATTTGCTGTTGATCGTCAGGCGAAATACCAATACCCGAGTCTCTGATAGCAAAAGACAAAATTACTGTATTTTCTTCATCACTTTCTTTAGAAGATACCTCAATACATATTTCTCCTTCATCGGTAAATTTAAAGGCATTGCCGACAAGGTTATAAAGGATTTGATGGAGCCTATAAGGGTCACCCTGAACGGTCTCAGGAATGTCTCCAAAATCACAAGTAAGGCTTATTGGTTTTTTTTCAAACTGAGGTGCGAGCAATAACATCACTTCGTTAACAATATTGCGTGAACTAAATAGAATCTTTTCTAACTCTAGCTGCTCTGCGTTAATTTTAGAGTAATCTAAAATATTATTAATAATGTGCATTAAGGTTCGACCCGCATTATTGATCACGGTGACTTGTTGTTGCTGTTTTTCGTTAAGGTCTCCCATCGCCAATAATTGTGCCATGCCAAGCACCCCGTTCATGGGCGTGCGTATCTCATGGGTCATCGCAGATAAAAAATCGGCTTTGGCTTGACCGGCTACTTCAGCCGCTATTTTGGCATTTTCAAGTTCTTCAGCCTGCTCTGAAAGCTTTAAATTATCGTTAAGAGCCTGCCAGTACATTTGATTTTGTTGCTTCCCTGTCACAAAAATAAACAGCCCATAACCAAGAATTAAACCAACAACAATCCAGTTACCAGGCTCATCGAGAAATAAACCAGAGGCCAAAGCAAAAGGCCAACAAATCAACAACCAGTAACTGCGCATTATTCTATAGGAAGGTGCCAATACGGTAATTCCACCAATACTAATACCAGCCGCCGCCATCATGTTAATGGTCACAGGTAAGTCGACAATCGGGTTAATGTAAAAAAGCCAAGCAGAACCACTCACCCACACAATTGCAGAAGAATTGTAAATAAAAGCATAACGGGAAAAATAGGACGGATAGTCAATTTCGTGCGAGGAAAACACTTTGAAAAATAAAACCAAACGGTAAATTTGCAGAAGTATAAAACAGCCAGAAAAAAGGCCAATAATATCGAGATGCTCTCGTGCTGTTGCTGAACTAAAAACAGCCGCCCAAAAGGCAAACAGATAGAAGACGCCACCAAACCGAGAGCGCTTAGCTAAATCTTTTAAGCTAATGTCATTAACTTGTTTATCATCTAGCGCATAACGTGAATTATTCAATAGAATCCTCGAATTCAATAGCCATAAAAGTTTGAGGTAGCCAGTTTCCAACAGCCATAATAATCCATTTACACAATATTAAAAACTAAGCAAAAAAAACCAGCAGGGGGAAGACTGCTGGCCTTTTTTATCAATACATTCTGACGCTCATTTTATTTAATCAGACTGCAAATTGATTCATGGTGTTATCTTTACCAGACGCTTTTAGCGCTTGCTCACCAGAGAAGTACTCTTTGTGATCATCACCTATGTTAGAACCCGACATGTCTTGGTGCTTCACACAGGCCAAGCCTTGGCGAATTTCCTTGCGCTGCACTTCTCTCACATAACCCAACATACCTAGCTCACCGAAGTAGTCTTTCGCTAAGTTATCCGTAGACAAAGCGGCAGTATGGTACGTCGGCAAGGTAATCAAATGATGGAAGATCCCTGCTTGCGCAGCGGCATCTTTTTGGAAGCGTCGAATACGCTCATCCGCTTCCTCGGCTAACATGCTGCCATCAAAATCTTGTGACATCAGTTTCTCGCGTTGGTATTGGCTAACATCTTTGCCTTCTTCCAACCACGCATCAAACACTTGCTGACGGAAGTTCAATGTCCAGTTGAAAGAAGGGCTATTGTTATACACAAGCTTGGCGTTTGGCATAACGTCACGAATACGATTCACAATCGCGGCGATTTGCCCGATGTGTGGTTTCTCCGTTTCGATCCACAATAAATCGGCACCATTCTGCAAAGAGGTAATACAATCCAACACCACGCGGTCTTCACCTGTATTGGGTTTAAAGCGCACCAAACCATTGGCTAAACGAGTTGGCTTAATCAAACGCTCACCCAGTTTGATAGCCATTTCGCCAGACTTCATTTGCTCAAGTGAGGTCACTTCTTCGCCATCAATGAAGGCATTGTATTGTTCTGCCAAGTCGCCAGCCGTTTGTGATACTGGGATCTTTTGCGTTAAACCCGCGCCCAAAGAGTCAGTACGAGCCACGATCACGCCATCGTCCACGCCCAACTCCAAGAAGGCATAACGCACCGCGTTAATTTTCGCTAAGAAGTCTTCATGAGGCACGGTTACCTTACCATCTTGGTGACCACATTGTTTTGCATCTGACACTTGGTTCTCGATCTGGATACAGCAAGCACCCGCTTCGATCATTTTCTTCGCTAGCAAATAGGTCGCTTCTTCGTTACCAAAACCCGCATCGATATCCGCAATAATTGGCACAACGTGAGTTTCAAAGTTATCCGCTTTTTGCTGCGCGGCTTGTTCGCGAACTTGATCTCCCGCTTCTCTGGCGTCATCCATTTCTTTGAATAAATACTGCAACTCTCGTGCATCGGCTTGTTTCAAAAAGGTGTATAGCTCTTCGATCAAAGCGGGCACTGAGGTTTTTTCATGCATAGATTGATCTGGCAATGGGCCAAATTCAGAACGCATCGCCGCCACCATCCAGCCTGACAAGTACAAGTAACGACTACGCGTGGTGCCAAAATGCTTCTTGATAGAAATCATTTTTTGTTGGCCGATAAAACCGTGCCAGCAACCTAAAGACTGAGTGTAGTTCGCTGGGTCTTTGTCGTAGCTCGCCATGTCTTCTCGCATGATCTTAGCTGTGTATTTGGCGATATCTAACCCCGTATTAAAACGGTTTTGCAATTGCATTCTCGCTACGAATTCAGGGTTCATCGCCGCCCAAGTTGGGCCTTGTTGATTGATCGTATTGCTCGCTTGCTGTGTTTTATTATTATAAGTTTGCATGGTTCTTCTCACTCTTTAGGTTGTTTAAGATAAATTTATTAATAGGTAATTAATTTGCTGCTTTCGCTTTAACTCGGTACGCGTGTAAAAGTGGCTCGGTATAACCATTTGCCTGAATCACGCCTTTAAAAATCAAATCTTGCGCTGCTTTAAAAGCGAAACTCTTGGCATTTAAGGCCATCGGGCGATACCCTTCTGTGGCTATATTTTGCTCGTCCACCACCCGCGCCATGCGTTGCATCACCTCATCAATCTGCTCTTTACTGCACACACCATGAAGCAACCAGTTCGCTAAATGTTGGCTAGAAATCCGCAAGGTGGCACGGTCTTCCATCAAACCCACATTGTTAATGTCAGGCACTTTCGAACACCCCACGCCCGCTTCAATCCAGCGCACCACATAGCCCAATAACCCTTGAACGTTGTTTTCGATTTCTCGTTCAATCACTTGCTGCGACAAAGTCAAATTGCTTGGAATCGTCGGGATGGTAAGTAAATCTATCAGGCTCGCTTTCGGACGATTTTTGAGTCGCTCTTGCACTTCAAACACATCCACTTGGTGATAATGCAATGCGTGTAAAGTCGCCGCGGTTGGTGATGGCACCCAAGCCGTATTCGCGCCCGCTTTCGGATGGACTACTTTCGCCGCCATCATCGCTGCCATTTCATCCGGCATGGCCCACATACCTTTGCCGATCTGCGCTTTGCCCGGCAAACCACACTGCAAGCCTATGTCGACGTTGCGATTCTCATAAGCCTGAATCCAAGGCTGGTTTTTAATCTGATCTTTTGGCAAGAAAGCGCCAGCCTGCATACTGGTGTGAATTTCGTCACCAGTTCGATCCAGAAACCCCGTATTGATGAAAAACACCCGAGATTTCGCCTGACAAATACACTCTTTCAAGTTCAAGGTCGTACGGCGTTCTTCGTCCATAATGCCGATCTTGATGGTGTTTTCTGGTAAGCCAAGCATCTGCTCTACTCGAGCAAATAACTCACAACTAAATGCCACTTCCTCTGGGCCATGCATCTTGGGCTTGACGATGTAAATACTGCCCGTTCTACTGTTACGAATGCCCTTGTGACTCTGCAAATCCAACGCGGCAATCAAGCTTGTTACGACCGCATCAATAATGCCTTCAGGCACAAAGTTACCCAGTTCGTCTTGCATCAAGTCACATTCCATCAAGTGACCGACATTGCGAATCAACAACAAAGAACGGCCATGTAAGAGGTATTCTTGATTGTCTAAGTCCGTAAAAATACGATCTGGGTTCATGCGGCGCGTTTGTGTCTGCCCACCTTTTTCGAAGCTAGCTTCTAGCGTGCCTTGCATTAGGCCAAGCCAATTGCGGTACACGTCAATTTTGTCTTCCGCATCAACGGCCGCCACGGAATCTTCACAGTCCATAATGGTACTTAGAGCTGACTCAATAAGAATGTCATTGATATTGGCTGGGTCTTTCACACCATTTTTGCCGTTACGATCAAACTGAATTTCTACATGCAAACCGTTATTTTTCAGTAATACGGCTTCAGGCTCACTACGCTGACCATTTACCGCCACCAGCTGGCAAGGTTGCTGTAAACCGGTTTGGCTTCCATCTTGGAAAAAAGCCAATAAATGATGGTAATAAACCACGTAGCTGATCACGTCTTTGTGAGAACCAGACTCGAGCGGAAACACCTCATCTAAAAAGTCTTTGGCTTTGGCAATCACGGCGTCACCACGAACTGGGTTATAGGCTTTGCCTGTCGCTAGCTCGTCTGTTTTAGGAATCACATCCGTGCCGTAAAAAGCGTCGTACAAACTGCCCCAACGAGCATTGGCGGCATTCAGCGCAAAACGTGCGTTCTTGACTGGCACAACCAATTGAGGCCCTGCTAAGTGAGCAATTTCTTCATCGACATTTGAAGTGGAAATGGTGAAGTTTTCACCCTCTTCGACTAAGTAACCAATCTTACGCAAGAAAGCCTCATACGCTTTGATATCCATCGCTTGACCCTTGTGGTCAAGATGCCATTGGTCAATCTGCTGTTGCATCTGATCACGAGTGGCCAATAGCTGACGGTTTATAGGCGACAAATCAGCAATTAGCTGTTCAAGGTCGCGCCAAAATTTGGTTGGTTCAATAGCGTGAAGTGGCAGCACTTCTTCATTGATGAAGTGGCAAAACCCTGGATGAATCACACTGTTATTTTTAGCTTGGGGCATATTCATCTCACTTTCCTTCTTTCTCTTATCGTTCTGATTCTTAGGGTTAGCAATTCGCTTGATCTCTCTTTCGATTGCTTGATTTATAGTCTATGCCCGTCTAAGCTAAAATTTCACAATAAGAATTACACAGTGTAAATTTTACAAAAATGAAAAATAAAAATAGCCTCAATCGCAAAGCCCATTTTTTGGGAACAAAAATCCGCAACCTGCGTAAACGCAACCGTTTGACGATGGAAGACCTGTCGGCACGGTGCATTAAAATAGACGCAGAATCCGCGCCTTCAGTGTCTTATTTATCCATGATAGAAAGGGGAAAACGCATCCCCAGTGAAGACGTATTAGAAGTCATCGCGAGCGTTTTTCAGAAAGAAGTCGAATGGTTTTTAGACGATATTCCGGAAGAAGAAGCCATTACCCCAACGAAAGGATCTGGCGGTGGTATCGATGGCATGGCCCTAGAGCCGAACTTTTTGTTCTCGAAAGAAATACTGCAAATAGCCATTCCTGAGATGCTTTCCCAAACGGGCACCAGCGGTCGACAATTTGCACATCTATTGATTCGCGCTCACCAAGAACATCATCAAAATCATTTCCCAGATTTAGAGCGCGCGGCGGAAGAAGTGGGACTCAAACGCTTGCCATTGAGCCTTGATGAGATTGTCGCTATCACCAAGCAAATGGGCTTGCAGATTAAATGGTTTCGCAAGACGCCGTTAGCGGTATTACAAGAGATGGGCATCGGTGAAAGCCATGTAGTGACGTCTTTTTTTGATCCACCGAGCACTATTTACATCAACCAAATCATGAAGGCCCAACCACAACGATTAAAATACAATCTCGCAGTGCATATTGGTCACACGGTATTGCACGACAAAGACGGCATGAAAAACGTCTTGGTCACAGGGCGAAATGAAATATCCCCATTGCAGGCTAAGTCATCCAAAATACAATCATCTGGTATGGATGCTCAGGATATTTTGTACGCTTGGCGAGACTTCGAATGCAGCTTCTTTGCGGGTGCTCTGCTTTGTCCAAAAGTGCCGTTTAGACAAATGCTGGATCGCAACGGCTACGAAATTAATACCGCACAACTGGCGGGTGTTTCAGAATCCGTTACCATGCGTCGTATGACAGCGGCGTCGCCTTATCCCCATTGGCATTATTTTGATGCTTACGCACCGGGCAAACTCAAAGCCGTGTATCGAGGCAATGGCATTCCGTTGCCTTGGGGCAACATGAGCATGGTGGAAGATCCTTGCCAGCACTGGTCAGTGTTTCGCAAGATCAGTGAGCCAAGTACTGGCACATCAGCACAAATATCGATTCTTAATGTCGGCGATGAGCCACGAATTTACGCGTGTGAATCGGTGAAAGTCCAAGACCTTGCAGGTAACAATCACGTACTTTGCTCCGGCATCGATTTGAACCCAGCTATTGACGCCCAAGGCAAAGACGCCCTTTCAATTGCCGCCGATTTACGGGAAGCCTGTGTAACCAAAGGCGGCTCCTCACAGATACCAAGAAACATCAAAAAAGACCTAATGAGCGTGGCGAAGATTCTTAACATCAACTGGGTCGAACGAGGCATAGACAATGATGCGAGATTGATTTGCTCTCGTGGCGCCGTCTGCCCAAGAAAACCGAGTTGTTATCAACAATGCGAGGCGAGGTAGTCAGCTTGTTTGAGGAGAGTTTATCGGTGGAAGCCAAGCCGTGTGGTGTTTTGCTTGCGTCACTGACGTCGTCAGCGCAAAACACCACACGGCTAACTTCTACTTATGTTTTTTTATCGTCTCGGTTTTTGGTGATAGTTTGAACTAAAATAAAGATAACGGATTGAAAAGTACGAATAATGACGTACAATAAAAAAGTACGATTTATTTCGTACAAAAAGGAGTAGTGATGGGTTTCAAGGATGTGAAATCACAAGTGATAATTTGCTTAGAAAATGGCTCATACGACCATGAAGTGAGAGAAAAAATTGATATCAAAAACCTTTTCCAGTGCGGTCAGTTAAACGATGATGAGGTTATTGAACTGATACGTCATACTCGCGGCAACGAATATGAATCCAGCCCTCACCATCAAGTATCTACTATTGATGTACATGTATTAAAGCCATTCAAGAATGGTAAACGATGGTATATAAAATTTTACTTTATCGAGCCCGATGCCATGTTTATCAGTGTTCACGAAAGTGGAGTGTAAAATGAAGATAGTTAAAGAAGGTGATTCAAGACAGGTCATTTGCCCAGAATGTGGTTTAACACATGCGACTTATCAGCTTCGAGATGTCAGTTTTAATGATGATTCAGGCTTGGTGAAAAATATCTTGGCGGCGGTATGCAATCACTGTAATACAGTAGTTAGCATCCCAAAACAATCCACCGCGAAAGTGCGTGCCGAGTACAATAAAATCAAAACGCCAATCGATGTGCGTTTGCCTGCTCACTTTTTAGATATTCTAAATATAGCGACGCAGAAAATAGACGCCAGCTTGGGAGACAGCTTTAATAAAGCCTTGGTTTTATACTATCTTCACGCCTTAAGTTCCAATCGATTCTCTCAAAATGACTTAGGCTTGCTGTTAACATCCGACCTTGCCAAGGCAAAAGCTTCAAAGCGCTTTTCAGTTAAGCTTAATGAAAAGAGTATTAACGAAATCAAATCCTTAATGGCATCGCAAAAACTGAAAAATAACACGGAAGTCTTTAAAAGTCTGATACTTAGAATCAATGAGGACATCGTTCAGCCTAAGCAACCCAAACATCTAGCAGAATTGCAAAACTTCGCCGCGGCTTTTGCATAATCAATGAACTAAATAAGTCCATTTGAACAGCACGCTTTGCATCCCATTTCGCTTTAATATCAGAGTGGTCGATCAATTTCCCTTTGTCCGCTGACTCAATGCCTTTTTCTACTTCACGAATAAACCAGTCTTCGCGGGCAGCGTATTGTTTAATCGCTTCCGCCATTAGCCATGCTCGGTGCCTATCCATTGCTTCAGCCATTTGGCCAACACGTTGCAGTGTCTCTTCGTCTAGCCTGACGGAGGTTGCTTTTAAAGACATTGAAATTCTCTGAGGTTCTCTAAGAATCTAAATCATAGTCCATACGTGTTTCTTCGTCTTAATCACCCTTAAAATTTGACGATGAATAAGACAAGATAACAGCTACTTTTCTTCTGGCTCCGAATACGCTTCTACAGCCCCAGCGTCAATACGTTTTAACAAACCCTCTTTTTCTAGATAAATCATGTCGTTGTAAATGATGTTATCCGACACATTAAATCGCTGCTTTAACGTCTCAGAGAATACTTTTCCATCCAATGCTAACAACAGCAGTATGGTTTGTTGTCGCTGAATGCTTTTCCTATTCTCGAAGCTCATCATTACGTCGCTCCTCGTTATTAACGTAAGGAAGTATTGCTGTAACGTCGTAATCGCTCAGTTGTCACTAATATAACGACAGAAAGAAAGATTAATATCACCGGCAATGACGCGAAAGTGAAGGCTGTTGCGGCACTACCTAGCACTGGCGGAACTATCATAATTCCTATATAAGCCGAGGCCATAGATAAGCCTATAATGGTTTGTGATGCAGCCGAGCCAAAACGTTTTGGGGTCATTTGAAGGGTATTAGGAAAGATAGGTGCGCAACCGAGTCCAATCAATATCAAGCCAATTTTTGCAAGTCCATCAAAGAACGGCATAGCCAGTAATATACAACCCAATAAGATAATGAACACGCCAGCTCGTATTAGAGCTTCTTCGGTAATTTTTTCAGCAATGACGCCACAAGCAAATCGCCCAGCCGTAATCCCCAAATAATACATGGCGACCCAGAACGCGGCATCGGCAGCCAATACGTCTCTTTGTGTCGTGAGATAACTTGCCGCCCACAATCCAGTACTCATTTCTATTGAGCAATAGCAAAAAAACACCGCCATTTGCAATGGAACGCCTTTTATTTTCAAGGCGGTCGCATTCGAAACTAGCGCCCCACTAGTGTCATTACTTTCTAAAGACTTAACAGCAAACTTCTTCCACAGTGGCAGGGAGGAAAAGAGCAAAATAACGAGTAAAAATTGCACTACTGCGATTGTTACATAGCCATCACGCCAGCCTTCACTAAGGGTCAGGTAATTCGCCATTAATAGTGGACCTGCCGTCGCACCCACGCCCCAGAATGAATGCAAGTAATTCATGTGTTTCGCTTTGTAATGCAAAGCCACGAAGTTGTTTAATGCAGCATCCACTGCACCCGCCCCAAGACCCAAAGGAATAGCCAAAAATACAAGCGCTAGAGCCACATTGGACATACTAAAACCAAGTAATGCGATGGCTGTCAGCAAAACGCTTATTGCGACGACTTTTCCAATCCCAAAACAGTTAATTGCTTTTGTCACATAAAGACTAGAAAGAACGGTACCAGCACTAATAATGAGAGAAATGACACCCGCAAATTCCATCGAGGCATTTAAGTCGCTCCTCATTACTGGCCACGATGACCCAAGTACAGCATCAGGTAATCCTAAACTGATAAAAGCGATGTAAATAATAAAAAGCAATAGCATGACAATCTTGACCTATATGTGATTTTTTAAAACAATACTGCCTAATTTATTTTGAATATAGATATATACTTCCTAAAAATATAACGATTCTATCGAAACAACGTCGCCAAACAACTTTACTAAGTGATGCCATGCAAATTTATAAAATTGAAACCGAAGAAAATGGCAAAGAGCTAACCACTCACGGTAGCCATGACTTTCCCTGTGGATCTTATGACGAACGTTTTTCCCATTTTGTTGGTGGCGAAGTTCCATGGCATTGGCACGATGAAATTGAAGTCGTATTGGTTATCGAAGGGGCTACTAAAGTCGAATGTCTCAATACCAGTGACATTGTAAGAACTGGTGAAATGATCTTTATCAACGCGAACACCCTACACAAGCTGACGAACCATGGAACTGAAGATTGCCGTATACTCAATGTGGTATTCAGCCCGAAAATACTCGGTGGTGGCGATTTTGGACTCATTTATAAAAAGCATGTACTTCCGGTTATTAATAACAAAGAGCTCATGTTCTATAAATTTTCTACGGATAAAGCTTGGCACCAACAAGCCATTAATGAGTTAACGAGTGCTTTTAAGGTATGGGATGAGAAACGCTCTGATCACGAGTTCTATATGAATATAGCCTTAATGAAATTTTGGCATATTTTCTGTACTAATCATCAAGATATTACCTCTTCAAAGAACGCCTCGAAAACGAATGAAAAAAGAGTACAAACTTTACTCAATTTTATTCATAGCCATTATGATGAACGTATTTCCATTGCTGAGATCAGCCGTGCGGCAAGCATCAGTGAGAGTGAATGCTATCGTTTATTTCGTAATGCGTTGGGCTGCTCTCCTAACAGCTACTTATTGAATTATCGGCTAAGACAATCTGTACAATTACTAACTGAAAGCAATAAGCAAATCGCAGATATTGCCTACGCAAGTGGCTTTAATTGCTCTGCTTACTTTGCCAAAAAGTTCAAACTTGCCTTCAATACGACCCCAATGCAATTCCGTAAAAATTACAGTGTTACTTCTGATCCCTTATCCACTAATCATTTACCCGTGACACTTAAGCCATATAGGCAAGACCCAAAAGCTTGATTCTGTCCTTTTCGATCTTGCCTATATGCGCCATTAAAGGTGTTTTTAAGAATCCGTTTTCAGTGTTTCAAACCTTAATCCACTGGCGCTTCTATTAGGAAAGCCCTTCCAGTAAGTGTGGTTGGCGCTACCCTCACCATCACCCCAAGTGCCTTCATTAGAATGCGGCACTAAATCTAAATAGCCTGACATTGCATCATCATGCTTCAAATACTGACCTAACCAAGCGGTAATAAAATGAGTCGAAACGTTATTCATACGCACATTATCCCAAACAGGGTCCAGGTAATGCATAGACAAGTTGAAACCTAACTCTGGGTCCACTTTATACATTTCAGCTGGGGGTGCCATTGGAGCACCTGCATTATGATTAGCGTAATCAAACGTCAGTAAAGCACGGTCAACGCTAGTTGATGCTTTCCATAACGCACGTACTCCGTCTTCATATCCCACTGTGTCGTCTACCGACCCTGCTATATACAGCATAGGAACACGAATCCCTTTCGCTGTTTTAGCATCCATAAAGCCATTATTCATACCTGCTGGAGCAAAGGTGACTGCGGTTTTAATACGACTGTCCGCCAAAGCAAGATAATCCTCGCTGCCACTTAAGTACTGATCCAATGTGCCGTTCGGTGCAGAAAAGAAACCTTCGTTTTTATTGACACCATAGGAAGTTAAACCACCTCCAACCGTCACAACGGTGCCATAACCGCCCATTGAATAGCCGATAATACCAGTATTATTCGTATCCACTAGGTTATATAAAAAAGAAGATTTGTCTTTCGCCAACTGACTAATTTGATCCAAAATAAACAACTGATCTTTGGTTCTGTTAACGATGCTGGAGCTGATATCAGACAAGGTGCTATAGGTTGAGTCAGTATGATCAATCGCAACGACAACATAGCCCTTTGAGGCAATATTTTCGGCTATTGGGGACATTAAAAAACGGTTACCTGGGTAACCATGAGAAAGTATTACCAGCGGAAAAGCGGTTTTTACCTTAGCAGGTTCAGCATCTAGAATCGCTTGGCCATGCAGCTCAATTTCTGTTTTTCCGTCTCGTGCAAAAACCTTTAACACCTGAGAACCTTTCGAATTAGCTTGCGCCGGATACCAAGTTTCAACCGTTAAAGGGCGATCATAATATGGAAATGCATCGCCTTCTTGTCTCTCTCTATCTGTATTTAATACATCAATCTGATTTTTATGGACAAAATCGATTTGCCTAACACCAACGGCTTGCTCGCCATAAGCTGCTAATTCAGGTGCATCGGCACGGATAATATCAATTCTGTTTTCAGCCTGTACCGCAGAAAATGGAACACAAGACGCAACCAGTAACATAACGGCATATCGGGTCATTTGCTTATTCTTCATTACAACAGTCCTTATTATCTTTATTGTTTTAGCTGTTAAAAGGCCCACCTAAAAGCAACCAAAGTGTTTCTGATAACATTTAGGTAATCGATTAACCAAACAAAGTATAAACAGGTAGACCCTTCACCCTCAAGCACTAACTAAAACAGACTGATACTGACAAACCAGCTTCCCCGCTTGTTGCTCCCATCAAACAAAGATAAAATCTTGGCTCTTCAATGCCTTCATCAAGGAAGCGTCATGCCACCCACCCAGCGTAGAAAACAAAAACATTCATCAAATAATAGAGTGTCTTTAGCTATGGTGGCCGCTCATGCCAAGGTATCGACAGCAACAGCCTCTCGTATCATCAATGGCATAACTAACAAGGCCTCTGAGCAAACTATTCAGCAAGTCAAAAAAGCGGTTGAAGAACTTGGTTATAGACCAGCGAGTATTGGCAGAGCATTGAGGTGTCAGGAAAGCCAAATTGTAGGTGTTTTAGCCGCAAGTTTGGCTAATCCAACAATGTCCGCCATTGCCTCCTCTATAGAGTGGGCATTAAGGGATGAAGGCTACATTATGTCATTGTGCGACACCCACGAAGAGGCAAAAATACAAGACGAATATTTACAAGAAATGCGGTCTCAACTGGCTCGTGCGGTAGTCATTATTGGTGCGGTAAAAAGTGAGCTTTTACATATGTACCGTGATAATGGCACGACATTGGTGTTTGTTAACCGTCCAGCTCCAGATCAAGAAAATAGTCACTATGTGGGCATCAATAATTATCAAGCAGGTGTCGATGTTGCGAATTTACTTCTGCAACATGGAAAGAAAAACATCGGGATCATTCATGCATCGCTTGATCAAACTGCAGCAGCTGAGCGACGAAGGGGTTTACTAGACAGGCTGTCAGAAGCAGGAATTACTCCCGATGATGTCCCTCATGCTCATGCAGAGGGACTTAATCATCTAGAGGTGGGATATAAAAGTATGCACGCTTTTTTAGATATGCCTAAAAGACCCGATGTCATTGTCTGTCTCAGCGATATGCTAGCTTATGGTGCGTATCGTCTCACACAGGAAGCTGGGCTAGATCCCACTGAAGACATAACGTTTTTCGGTTTTGACGATAATCCACTGAACCCTTGGATCGCTAACTGGCTTAATTCAGTCGGTGTTCCAGCTAATTTATATGGGTCAGCTACCGTTGCCACTTTAAAAGCCATCTGGAACCAGTCACCGCCAACAGAACCAGTTTATCTTTCGCATCAATTTCGTTTGAATAAAGTATTTAGAAAGAATGAAAGTAGCTGAGAATAACTATCATCACTGACAACACATTGAAAATTTCTCTTAATTTTTGACTCAATAAAAAGTAAGACTTCATTAGATCGACATAAAAATGCCTTTTTCCGCAATCAGCCCTATCGAAAAAAGCCTACAAGTATTAAAATCAGCGCAAATTCCCATACCCTTAGTTAAGGAAACCTCATGACTTTGTCGACCAGCCAGTCAACTAATGTCGTAGTTGTTAGTAACTCTTCTGATAATCCCTTTGCTATTGATGTTGCCTATGCAATGGGCCAACACGAAGACATCGCTGATCTGATCAGTATGAAGCAATTCATGAACTCTGAATTTTGCCCTCGTTTTATTTCTGACGAAGCAGATTTCGAAAACATTGGCCGTAAACTTAAGGGTAAAGCTGTCATCATCGTCAGTACTGGCAGTCATGTAAAAAGCCGCCAAGAATTAGCCATGTCTAACCTAATTATCGCTCGCGCCGCAAAAGAAAATGGTGCTGATCGCGTTATCTTGGTTGAACCAGATTTATTCTACAGCGCACAAGACCGTGGCCCTCACCAAAGCCTAGGTGAAACAAGCTTCGAGCGTGACATCAATGATGTTAAGAAGTTTGACGGACAGCCTTTCACAGCGAAGCTTTACGCTCAACTATTAAAGCTGTCTGGTGTGGATACGGTAATGACCATCCACAACCATTCTGATTCAGTTCAAAAAATCTTTAATGACGTATTTGAAGGTGATTTCCATAACTTAATCCCTTATGAGATTTACGCCCATTACTTATTGAATTCTAACATTTTGAACTACGGCGAAGACGGCGAAGGACTTGTCCTTTGTGCACCTGATAAAGGCGCTCGCGATTTCGTTAAAGAAATGTTTAGAACTTTGGGTCTTAGCAAAGCAAAATTCATCATGCTTGATAAAGACCGCACGGCTGAACGCAAAGTAGAAATTACGCTTCATAAAGAAAGCGAACACACTTTCGACGGTCTCGATGGTGCGAGCATTGTATTGTTCGATGACATGGTTCGTACGGGCTCTACGGTAGTGAAATCTTGCCAGTTCTTACAGCAGATCAATCCTGAACGTATGGTGTTTGCGGTATCGCATTTTTATGCCAGCGATGAAGGTCGTGAGCGTATGGCGCACCCTGCGATTGGTGAAATTTTAACGCTGAATACTTTACCTACGATTTTGAACCGTGATGAGCAAGGCCGTCTACGTAAGAAAATGGTCGTACTCAAGGTAGAGAAATGGCTTGCTCAAGAGCTTTGCAACATTCTTGATTTGCCACAAACTCACGAGCCGAATCCTTACAAGATCGATATGTCTTCGAAAAACCCACGTTTTAAGCGCAAAATTTGGTTCAGTGAAGAGCTGTCTGAATTAAAAAGCTAACATTCAATATAGCCCAACATGACAACATGTTGGGCTATATACTCCCCGCGTAAGACCTTCCATTGCTTCAAGCTAAGCTTTTTCTCTGGCTAATCCACATAACCTAGCAAACCAGTAACAAGTTGATCAAAGACAGCTTTGCAAGCTGGGCTTTTTCTTAGATCCTCATGCATGGTCACCCAAGTATCCATTTCAAAACAAAAATCATCTGCTAATAAACGAACCAGGTCATCATCTTGCTTGGCTAAACCTTGCTGACAAATACCTATCCCCACACCAGCCCGAATTAGAGCGAGTTGCGCCACATTACTGTCGGTGCGAAAACAGAAACTATCCTTCTCAACAGAAAAAGGTAATGTTTTGACTACTGCTCGGATGTAGTCAGTCAGCCGATCAAAACCAATTAAACGATGCTTTTCAAGATCCTCCAGTGTCATAGGCACGCCATGCTTGTTTAAATAATTTTGATGGGCAAAAAAGCCAACTTCTATATTGCCAATACGTCGTGCGACTAATTGAGTTTGTGTCGGACGAAATAAGCGTATTGCAATATCGGCTTCTCGGTTGAGTAAATTTTGCACCTTATCAGACAAAACCAACTCGATCTCAACCTGCGGTAGTCGTTCCGCAATGTCAGCGAAAATTCTTGGTAACACTTCGATGGCAATCACGTCACTGGTTGTGACTCGCACCGTGCCTTGAATACCGTCAAACTGCGAACTCGCTACACGCTCAATAGCTTCAGCTATACTTGCCATTTCACTCGCTGGCGCCAATAAAGCGTTTGCAGCTTCAGTCGGTGTTAATCCCCCCTGAGTACGGACAAATAGCGTCATTTTCAATACTCGTTCTAACTCAGATATATGCCGTCCAATAGTAGGCTGAGTGGAGCCAAGCGCACGTGCCGCAGCCGATAAAGACCCTTCCTGCATGACACTAAGAAATGACCTGTATAACTCCCATCCAATATTTTCATTCATACAAAAATGTATAGCCGCCCTATTGTTTTCATCAATTTCATTCAACTAAAAGAATATCTAAGCTTGCTTCATCAATCTACTTAATTTTGGAGAAGTAAAATGAAGCAGTCATTAAAGCAAAACAAAGCCTTAATATTAGGCGCCACAGGAGGCATTGGCAGCGAAGTAGCAAATCAACTTAGCAATGCAGGCTGGTACATTAATGCACTCAAACGTCGTGCTCATACCATGTCGGAAAAGAAGAATATTACTTGGTTCGAAGGCGATGCACTCAATCAAGCCGATGTGGAAGCCGCGGCTGAAGACTGTCAAATCATCCTCCATGGTGTTAATCCCGCAGGCTATAAAAACTGGGGGACCTTGGTTTTACCTATGTTAGATAACACTATTGCGGTTGCCAAAAAAACGGGGGCTTGTATTGTTCTGCCTGGCACTATCTATAACTATGGGCCCGATGCTTTTCCTGTAATTCATGAAACATCTCCACAAAACCCTACCACAAAAAAAGGTCGTATCAGGGTTGAAATGGAACGCCGTTTACAAGGTTTTGCAAACTCAGGAGGGAAAGTTATCATAGTTCGAGCAGGGGATTTTTTTGGACCAAGCGCTGCGAACAGCTGGTTTTCTCAAGGATTAATCAAGCCAAATCAAGCCATAAAAAACATCAACAATCCATCTGAAATTAATATTGGCCACCAATGGGCTTACTTACCAGATGTCGCTAAAGTCATGGTTAAATTAATTGAAACTCGTGACACATTAGACAGCTTTTCAACATTTCATATGAATGGTTTTTGGGATGAAGATGGAGTGCAAATGGCAAAATCCATTCGTCGAGTAGTAGAAAGAAGCACAGGTAGAACGCCAAATATTTGCGCATTTCCTTGGTGGCAAATACGTTTTCTCACGCCATTCAATCAAACACTAAAAGAACTGATGGAAATGAAATATCTTTGGCAAAACACGATACGCATGGACAACAGTAAACTTATTCAACAATTAGGGTACGATCCATTTACCCCAATAGACAAAGCACTAGAAAATACCTTAAAAGAACTCAATTGTCTGAATTAAAAAGCTAATTCTATATACTTAAAGTAGCTATAAAAATGCCGCGATCACGCGGCATTTTTGTTTCTTGTGTTCAAGAATATTTCTTAGGCACGAAACGCCAGCAAGAGGATATCTTTGATTTTACGATCTATTTCTACTTGTGCCGTTTCAAAATCGGCTCTTTCTACCTTGTACAAGAAAGGTTGAACACCACGCAGTTTCTTGATCGCTTGCGGATCTTCGGCCAGCAAGACGGCAACATAAGAAAAAGCATCATAGTAAGAAAAAGCCTGTTCTTTAAGCGCATTCAAGTAAGAGTCGACAGACTCTTCTCCAAACACTTGCTTAATCGCCGTAACAGCACCAAACACAGCAACACCTTCACATAAAGCAGGTGTTGTCGCGCCGTCATAACCAATCGGATATTGGCCACGCACCATCTCTTGAATGACATCCGCCAACAGCATGACATCATTACTGAATACTCTGGCTGGCATATGAATTTTGTAACGATATGGCTCATCAGCGTGTATAAATACAGCACTTGGTTTGGCTATATCATCCCAAACTTCAAAGCCATCAAATTTGGCCTCTTCAACGGCTTCGCCAAAAAGAAACTCGACAGCAGGCAACCAAGCTGCACGCAATTTATCTAATTTATTTACTTCTGTTGAGTAAGTGTCTACCACAGCCTCATCCTTATTTATTCTGAAAGAAATTGAGCATCAGACCCATGGTCAAAGTGCCCTTATAGATAGACGAAACCTTATCATATTGAAGGCATCCAAGCAGGAGAAATTCTCGTTAACAAATGAGATAAATCATTATCTTAGCTGGCTATCTTTACTGCCAGCGCGATTATACAAAGCAGAACGACTCTGTTTCTCTTGCTCAGATTGGCACTGGATGCACAAACGCACACCTTGAATAGCTTTACGACGAGGTTCCGGGATCACCGCATCACATTCTTCACAATGAGTCAGACTCTCACCTTTTGGCATGCTGTTTTTTGCACGCTCAACTTCGGAGTCAACTGTTGCGTCTATTTGATCTTGAACTGCGCCATCTTGCGCCCAACCGCTAGCCATAATAGTTAAGCCTCAAACTTTATAAATAACTGATTTACCATTTAGTAATTTTTTGTAAATACTTTATTATTGGCCGCCATAAAAGGCACGCTAAATATTTTTTATTTGCTTTACAGCACCATTTTAAACATTAAGCCGACATAGAACCGATAATAGGTATAAGCTCCATGAAAAAAACAGTCATTTTAATCACTCTTTGTGCAATTAGTACCAAAGAGGTATATGCCGGCGGCATGAGTCTATCTGGTCAATCCATTACGCCCTTATTCGAAAAAGGAACCTATATTGAATTAAGCGCTTATAGCTTTGATCCGGAAGTGTCAGGAAAACTAACGAACTCAATCCATTCAGGAAACGTAGCGAAAAAAGGCTATTTTTTTAGTGGAGCCTATAAACAAGATCTTCCTCACTCTACGTCAATGGCCATTATTATAGATCAGCCTTTTGGTGCAGATATTCGCTACCCTTCTAGCTCGACATACCCCCTTTCTAAAACCAGTGCTTCTGTCGATACTACAGCTATCAAAGGAATCATTCGCTATAAAATAAACACACCGTTTTCAGTCTACGGCGGACTCAGAAATGTCACGTCCAACGGTGAGGTTACCGTGAATCAGCCATCAAACCATCTACTCTATACAATGAAAACGGACACTCAGAACGATTGGGGCTATCTATTTGGCGCAGCCTATGAAATTCCAGAGATCGCACTTAGAGCCTCGTTGACTTATAACTCTGCTATCAAGGTGAAATTTAAGAGCCAAGAAAATATTGTCAATTCCTCTCTTGCGAGAGAGACTTCATTTAACACTGATATGCCGAAATCAGTAAACTTTGATTTTCAAATGGGGGTTTCACAATCAACACTACTGATGTTTTCTGCCCGCTGGGTAGAATGGAAAAAAACAAAAATCACCCCACAACTTTTCACCCAGTTTGTTGATGTTGGAAACAACCTCGTTGATTTTAAAGACAACACAATCACCTACTCTCTCGGACTTGGTCAGAAACTAACAGATACGCTTACCGGGTCACTCACCATTGCGTATGAAGAACCGTCAGAAAAAGTGGCGAGTAATCTGTCACCGAGCGATGGCTATACTTCGTTAATTGCTGGGCTGAAATATCAAGCAACACCAAACACAGCCATTGCCACTGGAGTCTCTTACACATGGATCGGCGAAGCTAAAACTAATTTATCAAGTAATGAAGCGACTTTCGAAAATAACCATAGTATGAATTTTGGAGTAAAGCTCTCGCATCATTTTTAATGTCTTAAAGCTTGGTAGCGAAAAGGCCTTATCGATTACTCAATAATATTCCACCGCCCATGGCGATAAATAAGCTACCTGTCACTTTAGTGATTTTGGCGTCCATGTTTTTTAGCGAGAAACGTTTTCCTAGACGAGCAATACCAAAAGCATAGCCGATATGTACACTGGTAACGATAGCGCAAATAGTAATAAACATGACCAAAAACTGCTGATACGCTGGCGACTCTAGGCTCAGAAACTGAGGCAAGAATGCGGATAAAAATATCAATGTTTTTGGATTACTTGCAGAGACCAAGAACGCTTCACTAAACAGCGCAAGTCCCGTTTTAGTCGAGGTCGTTACGGCTGTATTATCCATTGCATCAAAGGTTGATCGCTTTTTGGATCCTAGTGCTTTAATCCCAAGGTAAATCAAATAGGTTCCGCCCAATATTTTCATCACCAGAAACCAGACTGGTAGAGTTTGTAAGAGTGCACCAACGCCTAAGGCAACCAAACAAACAATCAAAAATTGGCAGGTCAAATTACCAAAAATCGTAATAAAGGCAGATTTCCAACCAAATTGAATACTATTTTTAAGCACTAACAATACGTTTGGCCCTGGCGACAGTGTGGTCACCAGGTAAGCCAAGAAAAACAAAGTCCATAGGTGAAAGGTCATAGCTGATCCCTAAATGTGTTGTTAAATAATAATGGCATTTCTCATTTTCTAATCTGTTCTGCACCACGCTGCCTTTCCCGTAAATAAAGGTACAAAGGGAGCCCGAAGGAAACACCAACACTTAACGTCCCAACTATTGCGATAAATCGCCATCTAACTTGTTTTTTTTGGCCATCATGGATAATAAAAACCAATAGCGTAATCGCTGCCACAACCACATCTAACCACGCAAACATGCTGATAGGATTAGCCATCATTTCAGCACAAAACTGTGGGATATCGACACCGTTTTGAAGCAACCAAGGAACAAAAGCCGCATAAGGCACAAGTACCCCAATAATTGCCAAACCTAAATAAAACATTGTCATCGTTATACCTCCTTGTATCGATTGTTAATTCTCTCTCGAAAACAAGCCCTTTCAGGTCTCTATTTCAAGACAATACCATAAAGTTAAGCACTTCTTATTTAAACTTTATTTGCCAAACTGAATATTTCGTTACCTATTGGCAACATCATTCAATTTACCCTCCCTGTGGGTATGTTAGAATCCTCGCTTCCAGCCGCAAGAGCGGTGGTTTAGAGAAGACTATTTTGTAACGTCTTTTATACTCACATATTTTTTGGAGACAACACCATGCGTTTATCGCTAAAAATGGCATTAGCTGCTCTTGTTGCCGTAATACCTGCTCTTGCATTTGCTCACCCAGGACACGAACACACAACGAGCTTCATGACGGGATTCATGCATCCTATGGGGGGCTTGGATCACTTATTGGCCATGTTGGCCATTGGTCTTTGGGCTGCTAGCCTTGGCGGTCGAGCTTTGTGGGCTGTGCCTTCGGCTTTTGTTGGTACTATGTTAGTCGGTGGCGGTTTAGCGGTTGCTGGCGTGCAAGTACCTTTCATTGAACAAGGTATTGTCTTGTCCGTTATTCTGATGGGGGCATTGTTGGTTGGTGCAGCACGTTTCCCTGTTGCCGTCTGCGCAGGCATTGCAGGATTGTTCGCTTTGTTCCATGGTGCTGCACACGGCTTAGAAATGCCATTAAATGCTAATGGTGCGGAATACGCTTTGGGCTTTGCACTAGCAACGGCTTTGTTGCATGTTGCCGGTATTGGCTTTGGTATGGCAATTGCGCGCTTCCAAGCTCCTATTGTGACTCGCCTAACTGGAAGTGTTATTGCTATTGCTGGCGTATTTTTAGCTCTAGCATAAAAGCTTAAAACGCTACTAAAACCACGGTATTTTTGTCATAAATGCCGTGGTTTTTTTATTTTTACACTATTTTCCCACCTCATCTATCGTCTCAATCAACCAGTCAAAAATGGGTTACATTAATTTTTGCATAATCACGTAACAGCGCATCTATTTACAAAAATATTAAATACCCTGTAAGAGTTTATGTGTATGATTTTTGCTTGTTTATTAATTTCCCAAGAAAGGAGCAATTGTTGAAGAAAGCAGAGTTTAAGCAACCTTCCGCCTTATTTTTCTCGTTGATTGCTTTTTTCGCTATTGCATCTTTTGGGGGGTATTGGACTCAATCAAGCAATAAAGCCATCATTAATCAACAGGAGTCCTTGTTAAGTGGTGTCTCTAGAACACAAGCATCCGTTCTAGAAAGACGCCTTTCTTCGGCCTTTACCTCCGCGCAAATTCTAGCTTATGAAGTTGAACAAAATAGTGGTAGCGGCGAGTGGTTTCCTAGTTATGCAAATAAGCTAATCAAATCCATTGGCGGTATTGAAAACCTTCAACTTGCCCCAGATGGCATCATTTCTAACATCTACCCTCTAGAGGGAAATGAAACGGCTATTGGTTACGATATCG
Source organism: Marinomonas rhizomae (assembly GCF_024397855.1). Classification (NCBI taxonomy): domain Bacteria; kingdom Pseudomonadati; phylum Pseudomonadota; class Gammaproteobacteria; order Oceanospirillales; family Oceanospirillaceae; genus Marinomonas; species Marinomonas rhizomae. The sequence continues at coordinate 1,105,372 of NZ_CP073343.1, read as the reverse complement.
TCTCAACCCCCAAATTTAAAGAGGAAGCTCTACTCTCAATAAAAAATCACAGCCTATTTGTGATTGGCCCAGTCTCGCTTGTACAGGGTGGCGTTGCCGTCATAAGTCGAGCACCTATTTTCTTGCATAAAGGTACCCAGCGAGAGCTTTTTTGGGGGTTTTCTTCAGCAGTCATTTATTTAGATGACCTATTAGAAGCAACACAATTAAAACAGCTAGAAAGCGAAGGCTATCAATACAGCCTTTCGAGACAACATGCAGCAACAGAGGAAACCATCGTTTTATCAGCCTCTGCCACACCACTTTCTGATATTCAAGCATCAACCAATCTGATTTTACCTGTTGGCACTTGGACTCTCAGAATTAGCCGTGATCTAGGTTCTCAATTAAAACAGCGCACGCTAATAGGCTATGGAATTAGTTTTTCCGTAGCATTTTTACTCTCAATTGCTTTATACGCAATCCTAATCCAGCCTTTAAAACTGCGCACTTTGGTGAAAGAAAAGACCGCAGAACTTCAAAAGCTTGCCTATAACGACCCATTGACTGGATTACCAAATCGACGTTTTTTGCAAGATAGTCTGTCCAAGATCCTGCACAACAATCAAAGACGCAAGCGTGTATCCGCCTTTATCTATTTTGATCTCGATAACTTCAAGCGAATTAATGACACCATTGGCCACGATGTTGGAGACCAAGTACTTGTTATTGCAGCAGAGAGATTAAACAAAATAAAAGGTATATCTGACCTTGTTGTACGCTTGGGTGGGGACGAATTTGGCATTTTACTTGGAGATATTGGCGATAAAGCACAAGCAGCTGAGCAAGCAAATCGAATATTAGAAAGTATTCGAGCTCCTATCAAAATGGACTCACGAGATTATAATTTAAGTACGTCATTGGGCATCGCAATGATTCCAGAGCATGGCTATGATCTTGTTACTATCATGCAAAATGCCGATATGGCTCTGTATCAAGCCAAGCAAAAAGGCAAAAACCAATATGCTTTCTATACTGAAAAAATGAAGATCAGTACGCACAATCTGATAAAAGCCGAAGAAGATCTTACGCTTGCATTACAAAGAAATGAATTTGAAATGTATTACCAGCCACAGTTTAATCTTCGTACCAACCATGTTATTGGTGCTGAAGCGCTCATTCGCTGGAATCACCCAGAAAAGGGGCTAATTTACCCTAATGACTTTATCCCTCTTGCTGAAAGTACAGGAAAAATTGTCGAGTTGGGCTACTGGGTTCTAGAAAGTAGCATCGCTTACTTGGCAAAACGAAAACAGGAAGGTCGGCCTGATATTTTACTGCATATCAATCTAGCTTCTGAGCAATTATCAGATCCTCATTTTGTCACTCTAGTTCAGGCATTATTATCAAAATATCAAGTGCCCGCTCATTTAGTTGGCTTTGAAATCACTGAGACTTCTATTCTTGAAGACATTCATCTTGCTAGATATTTGCTGCAAACCCTTAAAGATATGGGGATCTGTATCGCTATAGATGATTTCGGTACAGGCTATTCATCACTGTCTCAACTTAAAAACCTCCCAGTAGACTTACTAAAAATTGATCGTAGTTTCGTGATGGATTTAGAAAACGACCCAGATGATCGAAAAATAGTGGAAGCCATTATCGCCATGGCTCATAAACTCAATATCAAAGTATTAGCGGAAGGTGTAGAGACTAGAGAGCAATGGAAAATGCTCGTGGCATTTCAATGTGATTTTGGCCAAGGTTACTATGTTAGTAAGGCAGTAACAGCCGATGAGTTTAATCAAGGCACTCCCATTGTGCATAAGAATTAGTGTGTTGTCTTATTCTGTATGTAAAATCCTCCAACCTTACACGTCGGTCACAAAAAAGCCCCAAGTATCATCATAGATACTTGGGGCTTTAGATTACCCTAAACAGCGCAGCTTATTGATTAAGACGCTAAGCAAATCGCTCTACCATGGTTATGAACTTCAACCAATTCTTTATGTAGGCTGCAGATTGCTTTTTCGTAGTCTTCTTCATCAACCACAAACTGCATATCTACTTGGCGCATAGATTGGTGCATTGCCAATACGTTAACCTCTTGCTCAGCAATGGCTTTTACTGCCTTCGCTAACATACCTGTGGTTTTCATATCACTACCGATTGCAGAAACTATCGCCACTTTACGCTGCGTGATTTCAGCGTCCGCAAAACGTTCATGCAGAACTCGCATGACTCGCTTCAAGGTTTTTAGATTGATCGCTAGATAATGCGTAATCGTGTTGGCATTAATATCTTTAGCGATGATATGAGCGTGGAATTGTCTTAATACTTTAAGAATATCCACATCAAACTTATCAATATCACCAGCCATGTCTTGGTCAAATAGCTCTACGGCAAATACACCACGACAACCTGCAATGATCTCAACACACGGTGCATCACTTACGTAATCACCAGTAATAAGCGTACCAGTATGTTCTGGTTCAAAGGTGTTTTTCACACGCAATGCGATACCGCTTTGACGCAAACCTTTTGCAGCCTTTGGATGGATCGCTTCCATACCAAGGTTGGCAAGCTGATCGGCCACATCGTAGTTAGTACGACCTATCGGCACAGCTTTGGTTTCACCAACTAAACGAGGATCGGCACTACTTAAGTGAAATTCTTTATGAATCACAGCTTCATGAGCTTCCGTTAGTACAGCAATTCTACTGAACGTCATTTCACTATAACCGCGATCAAAAGTAGACATTAAACCAGTTTCGCTGTGAGCATAGCCCGTCGCAATAGGAAGCTCTTTGCTCATATCAATGTCTTTAAACGCATCTATAATACGCTCATCAAGCGACATATGGCTTGGGCTGTTCCAACCCGTCAAATCAACGAATACGGCATTCACACCGTCACGTTGCAATAGATGAGCGGTGTTCCAAGCACTGTGCGCTTCACCAAGACTGGCAAGCATTTCTCGTACGGTAGCAAGGTGTTCACTAATCGAAAAATGGCCGTGCTGACAAAGGCGATGCAGATCTTCTAGGCACTCTTGAGCTTCTTGCAAACGACTGTTCAAAAACGCGTCCGCTTTATTACGTAACTCACCCACTTCGAACAAACTATGGTTAATGTCCAACATGGCCGTGCGAACATCTTGTAACGCTGGGAACCAGTTATTTTGCTTACGCTCTTGAGCGAATAAAGCAAACACTCCAGCATCACCCGTTTTCTTGTGTTCAAGCAGCTTATCCGTCATACCGGCATAAGCAGAAACAACAAAAACACGCTGATACATGTTGTTCACTAAAGTGGGTTTGAAAATAATATTATCTCTAACTGAACGGTAGTCACTCATGGACGTGCCGCCAATTTTTTCAACTGTATGTTGTCCCATCATTTTTCCAATATGTTAAGGGGCTAAAAGCCATGCCAAAATTTAAACTGCCGCTATATTGTCATAAGGTTGCGGAAAATTTAAGCATTAATCGCTTTTTCTAAGCGCTTTAATCGACTTCCTAGCCGCGATGTATTCAGGCCTTGGGGCTGTGTTGCCAAATGGCAAGTCCACACGGTTCGACAAGGCATTGTAGACAAAAAATAAATTCGAACGAGGCGCTGATGTAATGTTGCCGTTTGAGCCATGTAATACATTGCAATCAAACAAGATGATTCTGCCAGGCTGACCTACTGCGGCTTCTATACCATTCTGCTCTATCAGTGACTGCAATGAGGCATCATCAGGAACGCCAACATTCTGCTTTTTAAGTGAGAAAAGGTAGTTATTCTCTGGGGTATCACCAACACAAGGTATATAAGTATGATGAGAACCGGGAATCAGTAACAAAGGGCCATTGTGGTGATCGTTTGGAGTCAATGTAATGGACATACTTAAGGCTCTCATATGTGGCATGCCATCTTCCACATGCCAGGTCTCAAAGTCTGAATGCCAATAAAACTCTTTACCACGAAAGCCCGGTTTATAATTCAAACGCGTCTGATGAAGATAAACCTCATCCCCTAAAAGGTATTCTGCGATTCGAATCAATCTTGGGTCTTGGGCAATCTTCTGAAAAAAGCCACTTAATCTATGAACATCAAAGACCGAACGAACATCACCGCTACTGGCTTCTGTAATACTCTCTTCTCTTTGCTTAATTGCATCGCTGTCTCGCAAGCTCTGCATTTGCTTTTGCATATCTGCAATTTCACGATCATCGAAAATATGATCTAAAAATAAAAAGCCTTTTTCTTCATATTGATCTAAAAGCGCTTCTTCGAGCGGCGCTTTTTGTCGATCATTTGAGTAGATAACGGGGTCCTTACGGTTAATATACGTTGGCAAAGAATACTTTCTGGAAGGATAGTGATCTTTCTGCCCTCCTCCTTGTGAATTCTTTTTCACCCTCTCTTCGCTAGAATTATCTTTACTTAAAAGCTCTTGTTCCAAAAGCTCTGTATCATAAAAAATATCACTTGCTAAAGCTGATGCCGACGCTGACATTAACGTACCTCCTGATCTACTCCTTCAAAAATTAATAATCTGATCTAAACATTCGAGTTTAATCCAGCAGCTCGTAAGCGCCTTCAGAGTTGTGTACTTCTTTACCCGTAATTGGCGGATTAAAAACACAAGCTAGCTTCAGCTCTTTAAAAGCTCGAAGTGTATGCGCATCATGTTTATCAAGTACGTACACTACGCCTGGCTTAATATGATGTTTTTGACCTGTTTCGCGGCTTTCTACTTCGCCTTCACCAGAAATGCAGTACACAGACTCAAGGTGGTTTTGATAATGCATATCAAAATCTTTGCCTTCATAAATAGTCGTAATGTGAAAAGAGAACCCCATATTGTCTTCTTTCAACAACAGACGTGTACTTTCCCAATTACCATCTGGGGACACTACACGACGTTCGGTTTTCTCACATTCTGCTAAATCACGTGCAAACATTCTTTTCTCCTTTTATGATCCGAAGATCGCTTAAATGCCGGTAAAGAGTTACCGGAGGAAACCTGAGGTTTTTTTCTTACAATTTACTTCACTCAAGTAGATGAAAAAGCCGCCTTCAAATTAAGAAGGCGGCTTTTATAGAAGAGAAACTAGACGGCAATGTCGTAGTTTTCATCAAAGTAGCTTTTTGCTTCTGGCATATCATCTTCTTTAGCACACACATCACGAATAGCGCGCTCTAAGATATCAATACCTTCTTTCAGGTCTTCATCACTGATGATAAGTGGACAAAGAAACTTAACAACCTGGTCATCTGCACCAGATGTCTCAATCATCAACCCATTCTGGAAGCACTTTTTAGTGATTTTATTCGCTAAATCACCACTGATACAGTTGATACCACGCATCATGCCTCGGCCTTGAACAACGAAGTTACCTTCACCGAACTCATTAATAATATCTTGTGTACGCTGATGGATGTATTCACCTTTACGTTTAATTTCTTTCTCAAACGCATCATCTTTCCAATAAGTTTCAATCGCCACTTTAGCGGTTACAAAGGCTAGATTATTACCACGAAAAGTACCGTTATGCTCACCTGGTTTCCATTCATCCAACTCTGGGCGCATTAAAACAACAGCGAATGGCAAACCATAACCGCTCAGTGATTTCGACATAGTGACAATATCAGGCTTAATGCCTGCATCTTCAAAACTGAAGAAAGTACCAGTACGACCACAACCCGCTTGAATATCATCAACGATTAATAGAACACCATGTTTCTTACAAACCGCTTCTAGATTCTGTAACCATTCAAAACTTGCCACATTAATGCCGCCTTCACCTTGAACGGTTTCAACAATAACAGCCGCTGGCGTATCTACACCGCTACTAGAGTCAGACAATACTTTGTCTAGGTACTCTGTTGTTTCAATGCCATCACCTAAATAGCCATCAAAAGGAACGGTAGAAACGCCGGCACCTAATGTAGTTCCTGCTGCGCCACGGTGGTGTGAATTACCTGTTACAGACAAAGCACCCAAGCTACAACCGTGGAAACCGTTAGTGAAGCTAATAATATTTTCTCGACCTGTAACATTGCGAGCTAACTTAAGCGCGGCTTCAACCGCATTGGTACCTGTCGGCCCTGTAAACTGCATCATATATTCCAAGCCACGAGGCTCTAAAATATACTGTTTGAAAGACTCTAAAAACTCACCTTTGGCTTTGGTATGTAAATCTAGGCCATGAGTAATACCGTCTTCCATGATGTATTCGACGAGCTTTTCTTTAAAGACAGGGTTGTTATGACCATAATTCAATGTTCCGGCACCCGCCAAGAAATCTAAGTATTTATTACCTTCCTCATCAAACAAATGAGCGCCTAGTGCACGATTAAAAATTCGAGGGAAAGAGCGCGCATAAGATTGTACTTCTGATTCGATTTCGTCAAAAATTTTCATTTTTTATCATCCTTTAAGTTTATAAATAGTTATTTAGACATCAAGCAGAAAGCAAAAACTGAGAGTGAAAGCAGCACCTTCTAACTCATCGCATTTCTAACTCGCGTACGTTTACATTTATTAAGTCGTTTGACTTATTAGCTTTTTAATTTTTAGTGAAGGGGCCAATCCTTACGAGATGTTCGGTATCGTGCTGCCCTTTAAAGTGATCTTGTTTATCGAACATGACAGATTCTTCCAAAGGGGCGTCTAGCTGATTTGCAAGACGTCGAAACAAAGCCCAAGAACCTTCATTTGATGCAGTAATACTGGTCTCTATGTAACGCACATCTGAACAGCTGGATCGTTCAAGTAGTGATGAAACCATTTTTTTCGCTAAACCCTGTCCGCGCGCTTTTTCACTAACCGCTACTTGCCAAACGAACAGAGTGTCTGCTTGGTTAGGAATGATATAACCAGAGACAAAACCCACCATTTCACCATCTTCGAAGCTAGCCGCTATGGATGTTTCCTTGAAATGGCTGGTTTGGAGCAAATTACAATACGCAGAGTTGGTATCTAGCGGCGGACAAGATGCAACCAACTTATTCACTGCTATACCATCTACAGCACTAGGCTTAGTAAACACAATTTTTTCTGAACTCATAATCATATCCATTAGAAAACAAAGCATTATCAACCAGTTTTTTCATACAAAAAATGTTCACAAGGAACAATGGTGACTGATTTATATGAATTTAATGTTACTAAACTGGTTATCACGTCAATTTAGTTTGATGTCTAATCATTCTACCTAAAAGTAATTTCATGTCCAGATATTTATTTAGAGAACTAACGATTACAGCCGTAACATTCTACCCAAAGCTAGAGCAGCCCTAAGGTAAAAAGCACTCATTAATTTACGAAAAACATCATAAAAAAACATTTTTAGTTGCATATATGCATCGAAATTCGGAAAATCCCGCCCCTATTCGGAGTTTTGCTTACTGGCATTCATTTATGCTGGGGAAGTGGGGGGCATTGGTATAGCAAAAAATACCTACTCCGATCGCTGTTTATGTATTTTGCTTTCAACCATTTAGATTAGAGATAACTATGAAAAATAAAACTTCTATTCAAGGCTCGTGGGCGAGCCGATGGATATTCATTTTGGCGGCAACAGGTTCCGCTGTAGGTCTAGGTAATATCTGGAAATTCCCTTACATCACAGGGGAAAACGGTGGCGGGGCATTTGTTCTTGTTTATTTGGTTTGTATCTTGCTTGTTGGTATTCCAATTATGATGGCTGAGGTGTTTATCGGCCGTCGCGCACGCAAGAACCCAATTGCCGCTTTAACGGATGTCGCTGAAGAATCTGAAGGCGCTAAGTCTTGGGGATTGATTGGTTTGATGGGAATGCTGTCTGGTCTTCTTATCTTTTCATTTTATTCAGTCGTGGGCGGCTGGGTTCTTCACTATATTAAAGTGATGCTAACGGGCGAAATGGCTGGGATATCTTCTGATGATGCTGGCGCTGCATTCGGTGCCCTACTTGCTGATCCAGCAACTTTGCTAGGATGGCACACTCTATTCAGCATTATGACTGTTTTTGTTGTTGCTGCAGGTATCAACAAAGGTATTGAAACAGCAACTCGCATTATGATGCCGGCCTTATTTGTCTTGCTAATTATCTTACTTGGCTATGCAATGACAACTGACGGTTTTGCGCAAGGTTGGAACTTCATGTTCGAGTTTGACTTTAGCAAGTTAACTTGGAATGCCGCTTTGGTCGCTCTGGGCCATTCGTTCTTTACTCTATCCTTGGGTATGGGAACCATCATGGCTTACGGTTCTTACATGACTAAAAATGCGTCCATCGGTAAAACCGTTCTAGCTATCGGTGCACTAGATACTTTGGTTGCTTTGGTCGCTGGTTTGGCTATCTTCCCTATCATCTTCTCGAACGGAATGGACCCTGCTGCAGGTCCGGGCTTGATGTTTATTTCTTTGCCTGTGGCATTTGGTCAAATGCCTTTCGGTCAGTTGTTCGGTGTGTTGTTCTTCGTCTTAGTAGGCGTAGCGGCATGGACGTCTGCCATTTCTTTGCTAGAACCAACCATAGCTTTCCTAGTTGAACGTTTCAAAATGAAGCGTATTACAGCGTCTATTAGCTTAGGCATTGTGGTATGGGGATTGGGCATTGCATGTTTAGGCTCATTCAGCTTTATGTCTGACGTCACCTTCTTCGGCAAGAATACTTTTGATTTCCTAGACTACATTACTGCGAACATCATGTTGCCATTAGGCGGTATTTTGATTGCACTATTTGCAGGCTGGATTGTGAAAAACAAATACGCACAAGACGAGCTAAACTTGTCTGAAACTGTATTCAAACTATGGAATTTTTCTATGAAGTTCACAGCTCCAATCGCAGTGGCTGTTGTATTGTACTTCTTGATAAACCCGATGAAATAACACTTACATACTGTAAATATTATTAATCAGGCTTTTCTGTAAATACCAACCCCATCAGCGCAGAGCGTTGGTGGGGTTTGTTTTTTTATAGTCGCTATAAAGTCACATTGATCTTAGCGCGTAATTTTCCCCTGCGGTTTGAATCGTCTTACTTAACTCAGACGCTACACCCGCATGTTGAACTTTATTCCATACAATCTCATGAAAATAAAAGGCAACGGTATTAATCGCTGGCTCTACGATAGCCACCAAGCCACCGACTAACAAACTCCCCGTAATAAGATACGCAACAGAGAACGCGATCGAAAAGTGCATAACAGCAAACGTCATTGTCTTAGCCATAATTGAATACCCTTCTTTGTTTTATTTGATAACAGAAGAGTAAGCCAGACCTTGCCATAAGAAAAATATATTATAGATATGAATCTAATAGCTTTTTACTTTTTAATTAGCCAACCTATCTATAAAATTAATCACACCTTCAAATGGTTCAGAATAGACTTTGACCTGATCAATGTTCGTCATATTAGACTCATGGGCCGCTAACCAAAAACTCGCTCCGATCACACCAACGGGCCTTTGCCATTGCTGCATTTGATTCACTAATTCTATCGCTTTACTGGCGAGTTCATTCTCACAAAATACCAATACAGAGTGAGCCTGAACACCCTCAATCAAAGTTGACCAATCACTACTTTGCTGTACATTCGGGACAACACTGCACAACATACCTTTATCTAATAAAATGGCCGCGGCCATATAACACCACAAGCTACGCTGGGAAGTTAACCCGGTAATCAACACCTTAGGCGCATTCTTTTTTTGCACTTTAAACGTACTTACACGAGCCATTAAACATGACAGTACAACAGACTCACAGAATGCTAAGACCGCACCTTTTCCCATTTGCTCAAAACTGGGTAATAACCAATCTCGTATAGCAATATCAGCAGGATATTGAGAAAAAATTTGCTGATACATCTGTTCAATTTTGTCCTCTTGAAAAGCCTCAGATGCTTTCACTAAAGATGCTTGCCACTCTAGCCATTCATTCGATGGCACTACGCCGTCTAGCGTCGCCCCTTTCTCCAGCAAAGCTCGAACTTTACTGACTGCAACCCCTTGTTGTATCCAACGCACTATACTTTCTACAAGTTGCACATCACTTTGATCATACAATCGATGACCTTTGCCAGTACGCTTGGGCTTTAACAAGCCATAACGGCGCTCCCAAGCTCGTAATGTGACTGAGTTCACGCCAGTTTTCAGAGATAACTCTCGAATAGGGAAATAGGCAGGACTATCCAATAGTACCAACTCATCTAAAGATTCTTGGTCTTGCTGTTTTTTTATTTCCGCATTTTTGTTTGACTGATTCATACATTTTTCCAAAAATCATCATTCATCTAAGGCAATAAAACGATTGTGACCTAAACTTTTATAACCACCAAAGATCACAGCAAAAACTATACAAATATTTTTTTGTATAAGATAGTTGATTTTCTTGTACGGTTTTATATATTGTATAAGAAAAGCAGCATGAACACTGGGAAAAATAAGATGAATACATTAACCGCCAGTCAAGTCCACACTCCAACCTTTGATATCGCCATTATTGGCGCTGGTCTGGCGGGAAGCTTGTGTGCGCATTTACTCTCCCAGTCAGGACAAAGCGTTTGCATAATAGACAAAAGCCGCGGTAGTGGCGGCAGAGCTAGCAGCAAAAGATTAGATGGTGACATCAGCTGCGACCTCGGTACGCCTTACGTTGTTGCTAAGCATCCAGATACCCTCGCACTCTTTGCACAGCTTATGGAAGAGCATATTGTCGCGCCATGGAAACAGCTTAGTAATATGGGCTCACAAGCCTTTGTAGGTGTGCCCAAAATGAGCGCTATCACTCGCCATTGGATTCAAAACGCTAAATTCATTACGAGCACTCGCATTCATCATTTGGATCAGATCTCACAGCAAGGCGATGATCAGTCAAGTTGGTTATTAAGAGACGATAAATACCAACCTGTTGTCATTGCCAAAAAAATCATCGTCGCAGCGCCAGCACCTCAAGCTGCATCAATACTGGCTTCACACGATAATTTGGCTGTACTGCTACTGAGGGCAAATCAGGCGAGCGCTTCTTATCTATCTCAGTGGGCCATGTGGTTAGAAACAGAACAGTGCGACTTAAACGCTTTGATTGAACCAAAAAACTCTTTAATCAAACGCATGATAAAAGACAACTACAAACCCATGCGTCACAACGAAAAAGTCGACCGTTGGGTTATTCAAACAGAGCCTAACTGGACAAAGCAAAATCTTGATTCAGATAAAGAATGGATCTCCCAAACGCTGTTACAAGCGTTTGCCGAAATCACCGAACACAGGGTTTTAAAACATGGTGAACCACATCGTTGGTTCCTCAGTCGCTTTACTGAAAACAAGGGCAACAAATGCTTCGTTTGGTCTCCTGAACACAATGTGGGCCTAGCGGGTGACTGGCTGTGTCAGGGCGACGCTGAAGGCGCTTTACTCAGCGCCCTATCACTTGTTAATCATATGAAAGATTCAGAATAGAACAATGACGTTGTCCAATGGAGGACTCATCTATGCCACACTCTCAACCATCACCAGATCAGCTAAAACATAAAATCCCTGTTGGTATTAGTTCATGCTTATTGGGTGAAAATGTTAGATTTAACGGCGGACACAGCCATTCTGATTATTGCGATAAAGTACTCAGCCACTATTTTGATTATCAAAAATTCTGCCCTGAAGTCGCTGCAGGGTTTGGCACGCCTCGTCCAACACTGCGCCTAGAAGGCAATCCAGAAGATCCAAGAATGGTTTTCAGCAAGAACTCCGAAGAAGACGTATCCGATGTCTTCATGGCAGCGTCTAACAAGTATCTAGAAAACTTATCCCATTTAGATGGTTATATCTTGATGAAGAAATCGCCAAGCTGCGGCATGGAGCGCATCAAGGTTTATCAAGAAAATGGTCATCCACACATGCAAAGAAGCGCAGGACTTTTTACCAAAGCCCTTCAGCAGCGCTATCCACTATTACCAGTGGAAGAAGATGGTCGTTTAAATGACCCAGCACTAAGAGAAAACTTTTTATTACGTGTTTTTACTCATCACGATTTTCGTCACAGCATGGGCGAAGAATCTAGAATGAAGGACCTTATTGCTTTTCATAGCCGTTATAAATATATGGTTATGGCTCATTCTCAACCCATTTACCGCCAGCTTGGACGCATGCTTTCTGGCAACGACCCAAGACCTTTTGATGAATTGAAAGCGGCTTATTTTGAAATTTTAATGATAACCCTCTCAAAACCAGCAGAGCGTAAAAATCACTGTAACGTGCTCATGCACCTTGTGGGTTATTTAAAACACGCCGTGGATGTATCGGTTCGAAAGGATATTTTAGATGTGGTTGAGCAATATCGTCGCGGTGAAGTCAATCTTGCCACGCCTGTCACCTTACTGCATCACTACTTAAAACATTACGGCAGTGAGTACATCAATGAGCAAAGCTATTTCATCCCCTATCCATCGCCTCTTGGCATTCGTAACACGGTTTAAGGTAACGCAATAAAATGAAGATCACACATTTGGTTTGGTTGCGAAACGACCTTCGCTGCGTAGACAATCCAGCACTTTATTATGCCTCTTTAGAAGCAAAATCCGCTAAAGAAGGCATTGCGGTTGTTGTTACTCCCACACCAACACAATGGGCAACCCATAACGAATCGGATGCTAAGACAGGGCTTCGTGCTGGACTCATCAAAAATCTAGCGAACACACTCGCAACTCTTGGTATTCCAATGCATATTCTGCATGCCGAAACGTTTGGGCAGCTTCCAGATACCATTACTGAATATTGCATTAATAATAGTATCAAACATATTTGGTTTAACCGCGATCTACCTATTCACGAGCAACAACGCGATCAAGCCGTATGCGAAAAATTACAGCAACACCAGGTTAGTGCTCATGTTCAGGCGACAGATATCATTGTTCCGCAAGATGTACTTAGTCAGCAAGGCACGCCATTTAAAGTTTTTACACCGTTTTTCAATCGCTGGGTCACCATGCTTGCTCAGCAAGATATAACACCATTGCCAGCACCAGATCCACAGGCTGAAGCCTTGCCAGAACCAAGTTTAAATCTTACATGGGAAAAGCCATTTAGAGAGGATTTATGGCCAGCTGATCACGACATTGCCAAACAAAAACTCTGGCAGTTTTGTCATCATAAAGAACGCCATTATCAAGAAAGTAGAGACTACCCAATTGAGCCTGCCACCAGCACGCTATCCCCGTACCTTGCACTGGGTGCACTAGGTCCGAGACAGTGTTTGGAAGCGATTTTTTACACTTGCGGTCAGGAAGAAAGGCGCTGGCAAGACAGCATTTGGCTAAAAGAACTGGCATGGCGAGATTTCTACCGCCAGCTCATGGCGCACTTTCCTTTTCTTTGCAAAAACCGTCCGTTTAAACCAGAGACAGATGCGTTGGTTTGGCGACACAACGAAAAAGAATTTCAAGCATGGTGCGAAGGTAAAACAGGCTTCCCTATTGTCGATGCTGCCATGCGCCAGCTCAATCAAACAGGCTGGATGCATAACCGATTAAGAATGGTGGCGGCCAGCTTCTTCACCAAACTCATGTTTGCTGATTGGCGCAGAGGCGAAGCCTATTTCATGAGTAAATTGATCGATGGTGAATTCGCTGCCAATAATGGCGGCTGGCAATGGAGTGCGTCGACAGGCTGCGATGCCGCGCCCTACTTTCGAGTTTTTAACCCGACCAGACAATCACAAACCTATGATAAAGACGGTAGTTTTATCCGTCGCTTTGTGCCTGAACTCGCAAAATTAGACGCTAAATCCATTCATGACCCTAAGCCTGAACAAAGAAAACAGTGCCATTACCCAGAAGCAATCATTGATTATAAACCTGCAAGATTAGCCGCTATTGCGGCGTTCGATGAATTAAAGGGACGCTAAGTTAGGTGTGTTTTTCTGATGGCGATTTTGGCAAATTGGCAAATTGGCAAAAATGAAAAACACGCCTATACTTTGAGTTGTAATATTTATCAAACTAAGCTTTTACACATCAAAACAAAAACATATAATCCGTAAAATTTTTTTGGATATATTAATTGCTATGCCTGACTCACCACAACACTTACATGATGTCCTTGTCCACCTTAGACGCATTATCCGTGCTACGGATCTACAATCAAAGCGCGTTGTAAAAGCCTGCGGACTAACGATTCCACAAATAATGGTGCTTCGTTCTATTGAAGCTCTAGGCGATGTTACTGTACGAAAAATTTCTGACAGTGTGTCCCTAAGCCAAGCGACGGTCACAACGATACTGAACCGTTTAGAAGATCGAAAATACGTTGAACGAGTTCGAGGACAAAAAGACAAGCGTGTCGTTAACGCTCGCTTAACACAAATAGGCGTAGAAACGTTAAAAACCACGCCCCCATTGTTACACGAGAAGTTTATTGCCGAGTTTGACTCTCTAGAAGGCTGGGAACAAACTCAAGTTCTAGCCTCTCTGCAGCGCATCGCAATGATGATGGACGCAGAAAACCTAGACGCTGCGCCTTTACTGGACATCAACTCTCCCGATGCATCAGTTTAAGATATAAAATAAAAAAATGGCCGCAAATTTGCGGCCATTTTTGTTTCAATCAGATTTATTATGTTACTGCTTTTTGGGCACTTTCACGATGCTACTGGCGAAGCAAAGACAACAACAGACTAAAAAATGGAGTTAATAGCCTGTTTTTAGCAAAGTATTGACGAGCACTGCAATCGCGCAAAAACTCATTTTAGATTAAGCACATCCTGCATATCATACATACCAGCAGATTTACCTTCCAGCCAGCTTGCTGCGCGAACAGCGCCTTTAGCGAAAGTCATACGGCTACTCGCCTTATGAACAATCTCAATACGCTCACCTTCCGTCGCAAACCAAACACTGTGTTCACCCACTACATCACCAGCACGAATGGTTTCAAAGCCGATTTCTTTTTGAGTACGCGCTCCCGTTTGCCCTTCACGACCATAAACTGCACATTCTTTTAAGTCACGACCTAGTGCTTCAGCAACGACTTCGCCCATTCTCAATGCCGTCCCGGAAGGTGAATCGACTTTATGGCGATGATGCGCTTCTACGATTTCCACATCATAATCATCACCCAAAATCTGCGCAGCGGTAGCAAGCAACTTCAAAGTTAAATTAACGCCAACACTCATATTCGGAGCAAAAACAACTGCTGATTGCTGAGCCGCCTCATTTAGCTTGGCTTTTTCAGCATCGCTCAAACCGGTTGTTCCAACCACGATGGCTTTTTGATGTTTGGCACAAAAAGCGGCATTTTCTAACGTTAGCGTCGGTGTTGTGAAGTCAATAAGTACATCGAAGTCATCCACACAATCTGCCAATGATGCAACTGCGGCAACCCCCAGTTTTCCAACACCAGCAATTTCACCAGCGTCCGCACCAATTAGGCTACTACCAGGTTTCAAAATCGCGGCACCCAAAGATACATCTTTAGCATCATGAATCGCGGTGATTAAATTTTTTCCCATGCGCCCTGATGCGCCAATAACTGCTACTCGCATTGATCTACTTCCTCAATTTTGTCTGCGCAAACCATAGCAAAAATTCACTTAAATCTCAGCATTAAAAATCAATATGGTCGACTACAGAGCATAAAAAAGGAGCCGGAGCTCCTTCATATGATAATACCCAGCCGATTAAAATATTTCGTTTGGCTTCAGCTCATCCACCATATCTCTGTCAAACTCGATAACGCCGTCCGACGGTATTTCATCTATTGTGTTACGCATTTTAGGTCGAGATGTGTCATTTTGCTTAATGACAATCTCAACACGTCGGTTGGTTGCACGATGAGCCGCTGTATCATTAGGCACCAAAGGACGCGTATCAGCATAACCCGTAACAGCGAATCTGCCCTGATTAAGCTGCCCAGTTGAAAACAGCTCTTCAGCCACAGAAATAGCCCGAGCTGATGATAATTGCCAGTTGGAACGGAATCGACCGCTTCCTATAGGCACGTTATCGGTATGACCCTCAACCGAAATAGTACCTTGAATACCGACAAGAACATCGCGAATCAAATCAATAACAGGAATAAAGTCATAATTTAATTCAGCAGAGCCAGATTCAAACGATCCCTGATCTTTGATCCGAATTGTTATGGTCTCTTCTTGCGTTTCAATTTCCACTGTCCCCTTTGAAATTTCTTCACGCATCACCGAGGCAATCATCTGCGCATCACTTTCAGTTTGTTGAATCTTCTTATCCCTTTCTAGATCAGCTTTAGATTTATCTACAAATGTGACGGGCGAAGGTGATCCAGAATCACTTTGCTTTTTTAATTCTGCATCACCCGGTTTACAAATCACTTCCAGCGTATTTTCAGGTGTATTGTCTGCTTTTTGCTTCACTTCATTAATTGGTGTGGGCTCTGGACGACCAGGGCTAAACTCCTGCGCAATGACAGAGGTGCCCATAGGAATAGAATCGGCTTGAACCTCTCGCTGTACGCCAAATGCGGTTTTTAATGATCCAGCAAGTTGCTTGAATTTTATGACATCCATTTCTGAGAACGACAATAAAAGTACAAAGAAACACATCAACAAAGACATGAGATCCGCAAAAGTTCCCATGTAAGCAGGTAAGCCCTCTACACATTCGGGGCATTCTGACTCTTCTTCATCACTCATTCTTAAATTCCGCTTACATCTAACATTTTATTCACGCTCTAATCGCTTGTTTTCAGCCATATAAGACTTAAGAGCACCATCCAAAATACGAGGGTTCTGGCCAGACTGAATGGCAAGCAAAGCATCTAATATTAACTTTTGGCAAATTAACTCTTCATCAGCACGAATATTTAGTTTTACTTGCATGGGCAAAAACACCATGTTGGCCATCATAGCGCCATATAGTGTTGTTAAAAGGGCTACAGCCATCGCAGGTCCAATTGCTTTTGGATCAGACATGTTTGCCAACATCTGTACTAGACCAACCAATGTGCCGATCATACCCATGGCCGGGCCGACATCACCGAAGGCTTTGAAGATCTTGGCACCGGCCGTATGTCGAGCGTATGACTGATTCATATCTTTAGATAGTTGACTTTTGACCACCGTACTATCATGGCCATCTACCAACATCTGAATACCTTTTGATAAAAACGGGTGACTAACCTCTTTACCTTCTAATGAAAGTAAACCACCCTTACGGGCTTCATCTGCTAGGCCATAGATCTCATCGATCAAAGTATCTAACGGTATGCTCTTAAACATGAAGGCTTTCGCAGCAACTTTGCCGGCACTAAGAAACTGACTTAATGGGTATTGCATCAACACAACAAAGATAGAACCAACTAACACAATCAAAATCGATGGAACATTGAGGAACATCCCTGCTGATCCACCGACAAATATGGCGGAAATAATTACTATAAAAGACCCTATAAGGCCTATTAACGTTGCGATATCCACACACGTCTCCTAACAAAAAAGCTATAATGCGACTGGTACAATTTAATGATTCTATACGAAACACAGAAGAAGAATGACATCTTCTTGCAGAATTTTTGTAATTTTCATTAACACTCCCTCGAACAGTAGCTTATTTTCTGTTACAAAACGTAGGTTTAAACAAGAGTAGTCATCATGCCCCGTAAAACAAATGTCCGTCATTTTGAAGAAAACCTCAGTGAATTAGACACGCTTGTCACGCAACTGGAGTCTAACCAGCTTTCTCTTGAAGAGGCGCTAAAAGCCTTTGAAAAAGGTGTTAAACTGAGCCAAGAATGCCAGTCAGTTCTCACCCAAGCTGAGCAAAAAGTTCAAATACTCTTGGAAAAACAAGATGGTGAGCACCTAGAAACTTTTGATCCGGAATTAAATTCGTGACTTTAGACGATTTTTCTCAATACGCTCGCTGTAGAGTTGATGATTACCTTACAAAAAACTTAGGTCAATACAAACCTGCCTCTGATTTACAAAGAGCCATGGCATACAGTTTGTTTAATGGCGGCAAACGCGTTCGCCCTATGTTAACCTACGCTACCGCCTCTTTGTTTGGGCCGTCTAATGAACTGACTGACGCCAGCGCCGCAGCCATCGAGTCTATTCATGCCTATTCCCTGATTCATGATGACCTTCCTGCAATGGATAACGACGACCTTCGCCGCGGCAAACCCACTTGTCATATTGAATTCGATGAAGCGACAGCCATACTTGCTGGTGACGCACTGCAGACCTTTGCCTTTGAGCTACTGAGTGACTCAAAGCACCAGAATACAACACGTCAAATACAATTGATTCAAGAGCTTGTTCAGGCTTCTGGCCGTCACGGTATGGTCACGGGGCAAATGATTGATTTAGCCAACGTTGGCAAAAATATTAATATTGATGAGCTAGAACAAATGCACCAGCATAAGACGGGCGCATTGATTCGAGCCAGTATTCGCATGGGCGCAATTAGTACTGGAGCAAAGAGTGAAGCCGATTTCGCCGCCCTAGATGCTTATGCAGCAGCGATTGGCTTAGCATTTCAAGTTCAAGACGATATTATCGATATCACCAGCGATACAACGACGTTGGGTAAAACGCAATTCTCTGATGAAGACGCAAATAAGCCAACATACCCAAAACTGCTTGGTTTAGAAGGCGCTCAAGCGCTTGCGCTGAGTTTACATGAGCAAGCTATTACCGCTATTTCACCATTTGGTGACGCAGCCCAGCCTTTAGTTGAGCTGGCGAACTATATTATTGGTCGTAACCACTGATATACTTACCCGCTTTTTTAGATTAATTAAATGTGACCAAACCTGTGCCGATGTTCGAAGAGATACCTACTGCGCGACCTGACACGCCGCTACTTGATCAAGTCAACTCACCTGCTGACTTGCGTGCCTTTAAAAAAGAGCAATTGCCTTCTCTTGTCCGCGAGTTACGAGAGTTCATGCTGTACAGCGTCGGACAAACTGGCGGTCACTTTGGCGCTGGTCTTGGCGTCGTAGAACTAACCGTTGCCCTTCACTATATATACAACACACCAGAAGATCGCATTGTTTGGGATGTAGGACATCAAGCCTACCCACACAAAATTCTGACGGGGCGTCGCGACGCGCTACTTAATATTCGTCAGGAAAACGGTATATCCGGTTTTCCAAAGCGCGATGAAAGTGAATACGATACCTTTGGTGTTGGTCACTCAAGCACATCGATTGGTGCCGCACTGGGCATGTCACTTGCTGCACGTCAATTAAAAACAGGCCGCAAAGCGGTGGCAATCATTGGTGATGGTGCTATGTCTGCTGGCATGGCGTTCGAAGCACTTAATCATGCGGGTGATGTGAAAGCCGATATGCTGGTAATTCTAAATGACAACGAGATGTCTATTTCGAAGCCGGTTGGCGCACTGTCTAGCTATTTTGCTCGTATTTGGGCCAGTAAAACTTATGACCACATTCGAGAAGGTGGCAGAAAAGTTTTTTCAGGTTTGCCTTCCGCATTAGAACTGGCTCGAAAAGCCGAAGAACACATGAAAGGTATGGTATCGCCAGGCATGATGTTTGAAGAACTTGGTTTTAACTATATCGGGCCGATTGATGGTCACGATATGGACCATTTATTAACAACAATCGCTAATCTAAAAGACCGAAAAGGCCCTCAATTCCTTCATGTCATAACAAAAAAAGGCAAAGGTTTTGAGCCCGCTGAAGGCGACCCTATCGGCTATCACGCTATTAATAAGATCGAGCCTGATCCGAAACCAAACGTAGAGAAAAGCAAATTACCAAAATACTGTAATGTGTTTGGGAAATGGGTGTGTGATGCCGCCGAACAAGACGACAAATTGGTCGCTATCACCCCAGCTATGAAAGAAGGCTCCGATCTAATTGAGTTTGCTGATCGCTTCCCAGAAAGATACTTTGATGTTGCCATCGCAGAGCAACACGCAGTGACATTAGCCGCTGGCATGGCCTGTGATGGCGTTAAACCTGTTATTGCGATTTACTCAACTTTTCTGCAACGCGCTTACGACCAACTCATTCACGATGTGGCACTGCAAAATCTTGATGTCTTGTTCGCCATTGACCGAGCAGGATTAGTCGGTGAAGACGGTCCAACTCATGCTGGCGTTTACGATTTAAGTTACCTTCGTTGTATCCCAAATATGGTTGTTATGGCGCCTTCTGATGAAGACGAATGCCGTAAGATGCTACAAACTGGTTACGAACATAAAGGCCCAGCTGCCGTGCGTTATCCTCGCGGAACTGGCCAAGGTATTAATATTGAATCAACATTGAGCACACTTGCCATTGGCAAATCTCGTACACTAAGAACTGGTCAATCTGGTGTTGTCATTTGCGGTTTTGGTCGCCCTACTTACGATGCTCTACAAGCCGCAGATAAATTAGACGCGACCTTGCTCGATATGCGCTTTGTTAAACCGATCGATGAAGAAGCGTTACTTGCTAATCGCGAGGCAAAACTTATCGTAACCGTTGAAGAGAATGCCATCATGGGCGGGGCAGGTTCAGCAGTAAGTGAATTCCTACTTGCTAACAACATAAACATTCCAACGCTTCACCTTGGTTTACCAGATCAATACGAAGAACATGCTAGCCATGCATCTATGCTAAGACGCATAGGATTGGACGCAGAAGGGATTTTGCAAAGTATCGAAAAAAAAGCTAAATTCGCTATAGAAGGCTTCCAAGGCTGAATCTAAGCCACGGTCTGTCGTTATGCTGACCGTGGTGCAAACATAATAATTGCCATTCCTAATAGCGCCACCGCAGAACCAAGCATATCCCACGTCGTTGGACGAATACCGTCAACCACCCACAACCATAAAACGGCCATGAAGATATAGACACCACCATAAGCCGCATAGACCCTGCCTGATGCTGTCGGATGCAGCGTTAACAACCAAGCAAATGCCACTAAGCTAAATACAGCAGGCACTAATAACCAGATTGTTTTGCCTTCACGCAACCAAAGGTAAGGCAAATAGCAACCAACAATCTCTGCCAGTGCGGTTACCATAAAAAGACCTAGTGTTTTTAACTCAGGCAAAAGAGTATTCCTTCTAATAATCTAATCAACGCACCAAACACATAGGCACAAAGCGAATACCATTAAAATCAGCCTCGCTCCCTGTTACTTCAAACCCATAAGATTCATAAAAGCCAACCGCATTCACTGACGAACGCAGACTGATTTCTTTAGCGTCTGTTGTCTCTAATAAAGCGCTAAGTAATTGTTTACCAACCCCCTGACCTTGCAGCGATTTAGACACAAATAAATGAGTAAGATAATTGCCATCACGTAACGCAGCAAAACCAACGATCTCGCCAGAGTCTACGACCTTTAGAGTCTGGAAACGTTCTACATCAAACGTCGTAATAATATCGGGTAAGACACGCGCTTGGTATTCCGCTTTTCCCTGAACATTGAAGTGAGGCAACACGTCCACTGCAGATACTTGGCTAATAAAGAGCTTAACAGGTTCTAAATCTACAACATCCGCTTCCTGAATATTCATTTCTACTCCGTAAACGCAAACCTTAAGTCGCAGTTTTTCATCTAAAAATATCAGTTTACAAGCGAAGCGAACAATACAGAAGGTTGTTCTGTGACATTTTTTTGAGCCAGCTCTATTAAGACGACAGCATTTGAAGAAGTAAAGACGAAAGTGGCCTAGCCGATCTATTGTTTACAAATCGACTAGGCCACTAAAGGTAACAGGATGAATAATTAAGCTGCTTTTAAACTGCGTTTGTTACTCAAATAGATCATTGTGATCGCGCCAATTAACAACAGAATCGCAATGTATCTGCTGCTATCTAATGGAATAATATTATTTTCCAACCAGCCAAAATGGTCGATGACCAGACTCATAATCAATTGACCTGAAATCGTACAGACTGTCGCTGCTGCTATACCAATTTTAGGCACAGCAAACACCACAATTAACATATACATCACACCAAATAACGCTCCCATAAGCTGCCACTTAGGCGCACTAAAAAGGGTGACGTCATGGTTTGGTTCAAAGAAGAAAAACAGCAAGAAGGAGATAGCGAAACCAATCACAAAAGTCAGCCAAGCACTGGCAATTACGCCAACCGTATTGCCAAGACGGCCATTAATGGAAGACTGAACAGACAGGGCCACACCACCCAATATCAACATAAACACGGCGATAATTACGGTCATACTATTTTCTCCTAACTCAAAAGCCAAAGGGCGGCGACAATCATCACCACAGCCAAAATTCGATACGGATCAATCCCGCGTTTTTCACTGCCCAACAAACCATAATGATCAATCACCAGACTCATACCGATTTGTCCTAATAAAACACTGGTCATCGTCATACCCACACCAATAATCGGTGTTGCTATGGTGAGAAAAACAACATAAACAGGTCCTAAGACGCCGCCGGTTAATAACCATTTAGGCTGTTTAAACAACTCAGGTAAATTAGGCTTAGCAAAGAACACCATAATCAATGACAACAATATCGACCCAATCATAAAAATCGCCAAGGTAGCTGAAAAATGCCCAACTAATTCGCCTAATGGCCCTAACAGTCCAGCCTCAGCAGACAATCCCATGCCCGCTGCCAACACCAAGAGATAAACAATTATTTGCATAGCTTTTATTCCACTCGTTTTCGTTGCGGGCATTGTTTATTGATGCTTAAATTAAATCAATAACACAGATAACAAGTAATAATTGCATTATGAGCATCAAACCACTCAGAGTTTTTCTTTCCGTTGCTAAAACAGGTAGCTTTGTTGCAGCTGCACGTGAGCTGAATTTACCTCCGTCTTCTATCTCTCGATACATCTCAGCCTTGGAAGAGGAGCTTGGCCAGCGTCTTTTTTATCGACATACCCGTGCGGTAAAGCTTACCGAAGTGGGCGATTATTATTTTGCGGAAGTAAGAGAAGCATTAATTAGCCTAGATTTAGCCACAGAGCATGCTAAAGGCTCGCTTCTCACTCCACAGGGCAATCTAAACATTAATGCGCCAGTTTCATTTGGCCGATTACACTTATCTCAATTAATCGGTCAGTTTCAGCAGCGCTATCCAGACATAAATGTTGAATTGATGCTAACCGATGCCTATGTCGATCCTGTCGCGAATGGCTCTGATATTGTTATTAGAATTGGTGGTTTTGAAGACTCTAGTTTGAATTACCAAGCCATTGCCGACGAACAATTCGTACTGTGCGCAGCACCAAGTTATCTTGAAAGCATAAAAGAAAAAATCGACACCCTAACTCAGCCAAAGCAACTGCTCGATTTAAACTGCTTGGTTTATAAAGGCAATAACGGACGTCGTAGCTGGTTCTTCCAACAGGAAGGCAAGACCGCATTTGAGTACATTGAAGTCACTGGCAACCTATGCAGCAACAATGCAGACATTCTGGTGCAAGCTGCCTTAGCTGGCCAAGGAATTATTTTATTTCCACGCTGGTTAGTATTTAAGCACTTGGCATCAGGAGAATTGGTTGCCTTGCTAGAAAACTGGGAAGGATCAGAGAAAGACACCCAACAAAGCATTTATGCTCTCTATCCAGGCAACAGACTAAAGTCTTCAAAAGTGGTGTATTTTCTTGATTTTATGGCAGACTTTTTTGGCCGTTCGCATCCCTACTGGAATAAACGCCTTATTGAAAACGCATAAGAAAGGGGGAGATGAAAATACATCTCCCCCTTATTAATCAATAATCTTCGACATTATTTTGCTGTGATCACGTCCATCACTAGCTTGCCGTTCACCTTGATAGGGCCATCTTCTTTCGCACCTAAGGTGTATTCAAAAATACCGGTTTTCATGCCACCAGCCTCACCATGTAACATCAGCATCAACATTTCACCTGATTTAACAGGCTCAGTTAAAATCGCTGATACATCATGATTCATACCTTTTCTAAGTGGTGCATAGGCCACGACAGGACCGGGTTTCATCGCCTTATCTGTACGATGAACAACTAACCAGCCATTACTATCAGCGGTAACGACATCTGCACTTACTGTACCACCAGATACATCTTGATCACTGCCTTTTACCGAAAGATTGCCGCTCATTCCACCTGCTAAAGCAGCACCAGTCATTGTCAAAATACCTAAGCCAAGTGTTATACGTGAAAATGTATTTTTCATAATAAACTCCTAAATAGTGTCTTATTGAGTAGTATTTTCCTTTTACACTGATAGCTACGAGCACAATTGAAAAAGGTTTCAGCCAATTAGTGTTTTCTTAGATTTTTTTAACACTTGAAAATAAATGCCAACCCACCACACATGAGAAGTACAAATCCTTCAAATTATGAGAAGAGTTAAACGCTAATAAACTCCGGCAAACAAAACAATTTACACCTCTAATTTAGACACAACCCTCTCAAATACTCAGGGTATCTTTTTCAGCTAAAAAGCAACTAAATCAAGCATATTAGACGCATACAATCACAACTAAAGCGGCTAAATATTTGAAATACAATAATTAGAGATGTAAGTTAATAGTCAACCTCCTATAAAAATATTAAAAATTCTTTGATAAAAATCATCACTAAAGGACACTATTATGAAAAGTAAACTGCTACTTTCTGTCGCCCTGACCCTAGGCGCTTCAGGGGCATTCGCGGCTCATCATGAGTGCGGAAAAGTGACTATTGCAGACATGAATTGGAGTTCAGCTTCACTGATTGCCAACATCGATAAATTCATTCTAGCCAATGGTTTTGGTTGTGACGCAGAATTAGTACCGGGCGACACAATGCCAACTGGTACATCAATGATTGAAAAAGGACAACCAGACATAGCGCCGGAACTCTGGACCAACTCTTTCAATGACTTATTGAATCAAGGTGTTGATGAGGGTCGCTTAAAACTGGCAGGCAAATCTCTATCTGACGGCGGTGAAGAAGGCTTCTGGGTTCCTGCTTACATGGTTAAAGAAAACCCTGAACTTGCCACAATCGAAGGGGTAATTAAACACGCAAAAGAATTTCCACACACTGAAGATGACAGCATATCAGGCTTCTACGGCTGCCCTGCAGGTTGGGGCTGCCAGATTTCCAGTTCTAATTTATTCCGAGCCCTAAAACTGAAGGAAGCAGGGTTTGAATTGATCGACCCAGGTTCTGGCGCAGGTTTAGCCGGTTCCATCGCCAAAGCTTATGAACGTAAAGCACCATGGTTTGGCTACTACTGGGCACCAACTGCTGTGCTAGGAAAGTACAAAATGGTTAAAGTCGACTTTGGCTCAGGGGTGAAAAAAGAGGAATTCATAAACTGTATTGCGCTAGCAGACTGTTTAGAGCCAACTGTGTCTATGTACCCACCTTCTCCAGTCTATACCGTTACCACAGACGAATTTGCTGATACATCACCAGAAGCTTATGACTATTTAGGCAAACGCTCTTTCACCAACGAGCAAATGAATGGTTTGCTTGCCTGGATTGAAGAAAACCAAGCGGATGGACAATATGCAGCAGAAAACTTTATGTTTGAACATGAGGAGGTCTGGTCTAAGTGGGTCAGCACAGAGGTAAAAAATAAACTTATAGCCGCATTAGATAACCTATAAGTATGCCGTATAACATTCATATCATGAGCATGGTGTCTGCCATGCTCATGACTTTTCCTACCTGATATAACCGAAAGAATACACTATGGCAGATCAATCTTGGCTTACTGAATTTCCCGATATGAGCCGCAGAGAACTTCTGGGAATACGAAAAACACTGGATGGCGCGTATCGTGATTTTTCACGTGCTTATGGAGACCAAATCGAAGCTTTCTTCGATCCTCTACTGAGTTTCCTAGTGTGGTTTGAAAACTTGCTGCTAGATACACCTTGGTTGTTAGTGTTGGGGGTTTTAGCTGGTTTAGTCTATTTCATGAGTCGCTCTTGGAAACTTTGTGTTGGCGTCTCCGTTTCTTTGTTAGCCATTGGTTATTTTGGTATGTGGGATAATACGATGCGAACTCTCAGTATTATTACCGTTTGTACTTTCTTAGCCATCGTCCTAGGCATTCCCGTGGGAATCATGATGGCACGTTCAAATCGAGCGCAATCCATCATCACACCCTTTTTAGACATAATGCAGACCATGCCTGCATTTGTATATTTGATTCCTGTAGTGATGCTATTGGGCATTGGTAAAATCCCGGGGGTAATCGCCGTAGTAATCTACGCCATTCCCCCCGTCATTCGTTTAACCAATTTGGGCATACGCCTAGTGCCGCATGAAACCTTGGAGGCCGCAACGGCATACGGTGCAACGCCAACACAACGTTTATTTGGCGTTCAACTACCACTCGCTATGCCAACGATTATGGCTGGTATCAACCAAACTATCATGATGGCACTCGCCATGGTCGTTATCGCTTCCATGATTGGTGTAAAAGGACTTGGACAACCCGTTTTGAAATCCATCACCAATCAATATTTCACGCTAGGCCTACTTAATGGGTTGGCGATTGTCGCCCTCGCTATCATGTTTGACCGCGTCTCTCAGAGTTATGCAAAGCGCACACAAAAACACCTTGGAGGCGGCCAGAATGGACAATAACGCAACGCCCATTATTGAGATTGAGTCTCTCACTCAAATCTTTGGCAACCACCCTACAAAGGTACTACCAAAGGTGAATGACGGTATGAGCAAAAGCGATGTGCTCGCCAAAACAGGCCACACCGTTGGTTTGCGTGACATTAATTTATCGGTTAATCGCGGTGAAATCTTTGTCATTATGGGACTGTCTGGGTCTGGCAAATCCACTTTAATCCGCCATTTTAACCGCTTAATAGACCCAACAGCTGGTAAGATAAAAGTGGAAGGCGAAGACATACTAACTTTAAGCCCAAAAGAGTTAATAGAATTCCGTCGCCATAAGATGTCTATGGTATTTCAACATTTTGGCTTAATGCCTCACCGCTGTGTCCTCGACAATGTGGGGTACGGCTTATCTGTTCAAGGGGAAAAGCCTAATATTTGGAAAGACAAAGCCAAAGAATGGCTTGAAGTCGTAGGTCTAGAAGGTTATGAGGATCAATACCCTTCTCAATTATCTGGAGGTCAGCAACAGCGGGTTGGATTAGCTCGTGCCCTGTGCACGGACGCTGAAATACTCTTAATGGACGAAGCTTTTTCTGCGCTTGATCCGCTGATCCGCTATGAAATGCAAACTCAGTTAATCGGGTTACAAGGCAAATTACAGAAAACCATCATTTTCATCACCCATGATCTAGATGAAGCATTACGTTTAGGGGATCGTATTGCCGTACTAAAAGACGGTGAAATGATTCAAGTCGGCACACCTGAAGACATCATTCTAAATCCAGTCGATAATTATGTAAGAGATTTTGCCAAAGACGTAAACCGAGCCAAAGCCTTGAAAGTTAGGCATATTATGGATCGAAGTAAGAACAAAATCATCGATTGCGATTTTGCAGAAGGCTTAAGCGATGCGTTCAAAAAGCATGACACCCTAGTTTGGATCAAAAACAATCAGCTGCAAGGAGTGGTCAGTAAAAATCGTCTAGCAGCTTACCAAGCAGGCCGCATCGATTCACCACTTTTGCATCAAGCCTGTGTGAAAGAGAAAGACTACTTACAAACTGTGCTACCGACCGCTCTGTTAACGGACCATCATTTGTTGCCAGTGCTAGACAGTGACAACCAAGTGATTGGCTGCCTTTCAAATGATGCCATTGCAGAAGTATTAAGCCCAAGTTTTGACGCTGCTTGACGACAAAGCTCTCTCAAAAAAAGATGATACAGATTACTAATCAGCCCTAGCGACCTGCTAGGGCTGATTTCTTAGTTCAACTTTGCACCACCGCGATTCCTTCATCACAAAGACGTTGGATATAGCCTACCGTGAATGGCTGGCCCAGTTGGTACTCCGGTTGGAGAGCCGCCTGCAGGTTCAACGCTTATGCCAAACGTTGCGTGGCGAATCACCGCCGGATCATAATTAATTTGTTTTTGGATAGGGTTAGCAATATTGGCTAATAAACCTAAAGAACGTGGTGCTGGACCAATTTCATCCGCCTTAATCCACAACTGATAGGTTTTACCTTCACCTTGTCCCTGCGCACTGACAGGACGAACGGTAAGTTGGCGAGTATCAATATCCAGCGACATGATAAAAGCAGGTTGCTTATCGTCTGCTTGAAACACCGCAACAAAAGGCGCGTTAGCCTGAACGACTGGCGCAACAGGTGGTTTAACCACCATAAAGATGGCAAGACAAGCCGCAATAGCCGATGCGCCAAACGCACCAAATCGCCAACGTTTCAGCTTGGTCCGCATCGCTTCCATTTCGACAACAACAGCGGAGGCGGCTGAATTTAGTGAACGACTGCTCACAGATTTTTGATCTGATCTTTGGTCAAGTTTAGCCAAGATTTCATCAAACAAACCTTCCCTTGGCTCTGCATCCTGCACATAGTCGTTTAGCCCTGCAAGGTGTGCTTGCCAGCTTACAATGGCTTGCTCAAGTAAAGGCTCATTCACGCGGCGAGCTTCTACCGCGTCGCGCTCATCTTTATCCAAAGTGCCCAGTACGTACTCTGCTGCCAATGTTTGAATGGATGTTTCTTCGTCGTTATTCATAAGTTCATACAACCTTGCAGCTGTTTGATGCTGCGATGAAGCCAAGTTTTAATAGTGCCTAAAGGCTGTTCGAAACGTTCAGCAAGCTCTTGACGAGAACAACCATCAAGGTATGCCGCTTTTATCATTTGTGCACGAGGCGATTCAAGGCCATCTAAACACGCTTCAAGCTTTAGTAAATCTCGACTCTTGCTAAAAGAATCATCTGGCGTCATAGAGTCATCTACGATTAAATCAAAATCCACATCAGCATCACTGTCTGGTAATTGATTTTTTCGTACTTCATCAATGGTACGATTACGTGCAATCGTCGCCATCCAAGTAATCGGTGATGCAAGGCTCGCATCAAAGCTTGATGCTTTATCCCATATTTTAAGATAAACCTCTTGCAGCACTTCTTCGGATACCGCCTGATTCTTCAAGATACGATAAACAATGCCAAAAAGTTTCCGATAAGTTGCTTCATATAGTTCAGAGAAGGCAGAACGATCTTCTTTTGCCACTCGAATAAGCAAATTCGCCAAGGATTCCGTCGTGTGCTGTTCCGATAATAAAGATTGATTCATAAGACTCGCATCGATTAGGTACCCACTTCGTAGAGTGTCAGTATTACACTATTTTTGATCAAACCCAATTCAAGAAATCATAACCTCAATAAACCATTTTGGCTGCATAGCCTCGAAGTCAGTTCGAATATTCACAGGTAAGTAACTGGCGGAATCTAGCACAAAAGCTTTACCATCAACTCGCTTAAACACCACCCAATGCCAGAAGTCTTTACCTGCTTCTTGATGCTGCTTAATGGCAAGCAAGGCTAAATCCGGCAAATCATTCCATGATGAAAACGAAATCTCTTCTGTCGATGTTTTCACGCCAGCAGCAGATAACATTTGTCTTACATATTGAGTGTCCGACCAAAGAGATATATCGTCCGCATAAATCCCCATTGCATTGGCTGAGGCTTTCATCTGTCCATAGGTTTTACCCAGAATATTCGCCACAGTAGCAATGCCGCAACCAGTGGCTTCCTCTTGTATTACAGGTTCAAGCATTAATGGCTCCTTAAATATTTAAAGCTGAATAACCTTACTTGTCCTGCCTAAGTGTTCAAATAATATCGCTATGTCGCTAAGTTTCATAACCAAAGTAGAGGTATTCACCAAGGGGTGACACTGTAACGTCTCGGATTGCCATACATCTTGATCAATAATAACTTCCACTAAGCCCTCAGGGTCATTCACCACACCTAAAATAGAAACAGAGCCAGGCGCAGTGTCTAGATACTTTTCTAGTCGTTGAGGAGAGGCGAAACTCAACTGCTTCACATCAAGAATGCTAGATAAGTAATTCAAATCAATTTGCTTCTCATCCAAAACAACGACTAGAAAGTGACGCTTGCCTTTTCGGTCCCGTAAAAATAAATTTTTAGTCTTTGCTCCAGATATATGAGAATTTATACTGTTGGCTTCTTCACACGTATAAACAGGCTCATGATCAAACTTTTCGTATGAAATTTTCAAGCCATCAAGCGTTTCAAATATTCCCATAACCCTCTTCTCTGTCGCTTCCCTGATAATGCAGCTTAACAAAAACTGAGAGCATAAAAAAACCGCTCATTGAGAAGCGGTTTTATAAAACATAACCATTAAAATAAACACAAGTGCGCGATTACAGTGTTTTCAACGCTGCAGTTAGGGCAGCCATTTCTTCATCCGTTCCGATAGTAATTCGTAAATAGTTGTCAATACGTGGTTTGTTGCTACCAAAGAAACGAACAAGAATCCCCTGCTCTTTTAAAGCCAAGTAAATTTGCTCAGCGTCTTTGTCTGGGTGTGTTGCGAAAACAAAGTTGGTCGCAGAAGGAATGATGTTGAACCCTAACGCTTCAAGATCTTTAACAGACTGCTCGCGCGTGGCAATGGTTTTTTCGCCAATCTCTCTTAAATACGCCTCATCTTCCACCGCTGCAGTCGCACCCGCTAAAGCAATGCGATCAATTGGGTAGGAGTTAAAAGAGTTCTTCAAACGCTCCAAACCTTCGATCAAATCTGGATGGCCCAACGCGTAGCCGACACGGATCCCTGCCAAGGCACGGGATTTAGACAAGGTTTGCACAACCAGTAGATTAGGATATTGATTGATCAGTGACACAGCACTTTGCGCACCGAAGTCCACATAAGCTTCATCAACCAACACCATCACATCTGGGTTCGCTTTTAGAATTGCTTCAATATCCGCCAAAGGTAAGGCTTTACCCGTCGGTGCATTCGGGTTGGTAATAACCACACCTGACACATCTAGGTTTTCATAATCTGCAGGGACGATGTCGAAATCATCGTTAAGCGGGATCAGTTTTGGTTCGATGCTGTATAAACCAGCGTACACCTTATAAAAGCTATAAGTGATGTCAGCGAAAGCCAATGGTTTACCACCAGCAAAATACCCCATGAACGCCAAAGCCAATACTTCGTCCGAGCCGTTGCCAACAAACACTTGATTCGCATTTAGCTGGTAACTTTTTGCTAATGCGTTTTTCAGGGTTACACAGTTTGGGTCTGGATAAAGGCGTAAACGCTCACTGACTTCCAATGCCATTGCTTCTAGCGCCTTAGGAGACGGAGAGTATGGACTTTCGTTGGTGTTTAGCTTGATGTACTTTTTGTCTTGCGGTTGTTCGCCTGGCACATAAGGGTCAAGAGAAGCAATTTTATCTGTCCAAAAACGACTCATGGAATGCTCCGTTGTACGTCATCAAAAATAGAGTATGGAAACAAAATAAGGCCTCAATTGAGGCCTTATAAATACATTACTAAGTATCAGTGACTATCCGGCCTGGGATCAGTCCTGAGGCTTCATATGTGGGAACAACAATACATCACGGATCGAAGGTGCATCAGTAAACAACATCACCAAACGGTCGATACCGATACCTTCACCAGCGGTTGGTGGTAGGCCGTATTCTAGTGCATTGATGTAGTCTGCATCGTAATGCATGGCCTCATCATCACCCGCGTCTTTTTCTGCAACTTGACGCATGAAACGCTCTGCTTGGTCTTCTGGATCGTTAAGCTCCGAGAAACCGTTAGCGATTTCACGACCACCCACGAAGAATTCAAAACGGTCGGTAATGAAATCATTGTCATCATTACGACGCGCCAGTGGCGATACTTCCGCTGGGTATTCCGTAATGAAAGTCGGTTGATCCAATTTGTGCTCTGCGGTTTCTTCGAAAATTTCTGTCCAAAGCTTACCCAAGCCCCAAATTGGTTTCACGTCGATTTTTAGTTTCTTCGCAACAGCTGTCGCGCCTTCTAGCGTTTCTAGATCTGCCGCTGTCAATTCGGGATTGTAGTGCAGAATCGAATCCAACATGCTCATGCGAACAAACGGCGCACCAAAGTCATATTCTGAACCTTGGTAAGTGACTGTCGTTGTGCCCAAAACTTTCTCTGCCACTTCACGCAACATAGCTTCTGTTAGGTCCATTAGATCTTTGTAGTCTGCGTACGCTTGGTAGAATTCGATCATGGTGAATTCTGGATTGTGACGAGTCGATGTACCTTCGTTACGGAAGTTACGGTTAATCTCGAATACACGCTCAAAACCACCGACAACCAAACGCTTCAAGTAAAGCTCTGGTGCGATACGCAAGTACATACTCATGTCCATCGCATTATGATGCGTAACAAATGGACGCGCTGACGCACCACCAGGAATGGTTTGTAGCATTGGCGTTTCAACTTCCATGAAACGACGATCTTCTAAGAAGCGACGAATCGTAGAGATGATTTTTGAACGCATTTGGAAAGTCTCACGAGACTCTTCGTTTACGATCAAATCGACATAACGCTGACGGTAACGCATCTCCATGTCAGACAAACCGTGGTGCTTGTCTGGTAATGGACGTAGAGATTTGGTCAGCAATTGCGCTTCTTGCATATCAATGTACAAGTCGCCTTTTCCAGATTTGTGAACTGGACCTGAAATACCAATAATATCGCCCAAATCCCACGTTTTTTGATCGGCCAATAGCTCTGGGCTTAAGGCTTTACGGTTTACATAAGCTTGGATTTGACCTGTCATGTCTTGTAACAACATGAAAGCGCCACGGTTACGCACGATACGACCAGCAATACTAACCTTGTGGTCTTTTTCTTCTAGCTCGGCTTTTTCTAGTTCGCCGAATTCCGCTTGAAGATCCGCTGCGTAAGCATTTGGACGAAACGTGTTTGGGTAAGCATTACGCTCAGCGCGAATAGCCGCCAATTTACCACGACGTTCTGCTACTAAGCGGTTGTCGTCAGATTGTACTGTGGATTCTGTGTTATTTTCGTTAGCCATGATTTTGCTATCTACTCTTTTTAAGTGTTCTAAATAAGGAACGGCGCTTTATAGGCCCTGTTTTAAACTTGCAATGATAAACTGGTCTAAATTGCCATCTAACACAGCACCAGTATTGGAAGTTTCCACTCCTGTACGCAAATCCTTAATACGTGACGCATCCAATACATAAGAGCGAATCTGACTGCCCCAACCGATATCAGATTTGCTGTCTTCAACCGCTTGCGCCGCTTCGGTCCGTTTCATCATTTCAAATTCGTACAATTTGGCACGAAGTTGTTTCATGGCAAAGTCACGGTTAGCGTGTTGAGAACGCTGGTTTTGACATTGCACCACGATACCCGTAGGAACGTGGGTAATACGTACCGCAGAGTCAGTGGTGTTTACGTGCTGACCACCGGCACCAGATGAACGGTAAGTATCTGTACGAATGTCTGCCGGATTGATTTCAATATCAACGTTGTCGTCGATCTCAGGAGAAACGAAGACAGACGCAAACGATGTATGACGACGGTTACCTGAATCAAAAGGCGACTTACGAACCAAACGGTGTACACCGGTTTCTGTACGCAGCCAACCAAAAGCATACTCGCCTTCAAAACGAATAGTCGCGGATTTAATCCCGGCAACATCGCCCGCGGATACTTCCATCAACTCAACTTTAAAGCCTTTGTCTTCACCCCAACGCAAATACATGCGCAATAGAATGTTGGCCCAATCTTGAGCTTCTGTACCGCCAGAGCCTGACTGAATATCCAAGAAAGCACTGTTTTCGTCCATTTCTTTAGAAAACATGCGGCGGAATTCTAACTTGCCTAACAGAGCTTCTAACTCTTCTAGTTCAAGTTCAACCGCTTCTACAGAATCTTCGTCGTTTTCTTCTACGGCGATATCTAACAGTTCTTTGGAATCATTAAGACCAGATTCCATGCTGTCTAGGGTTTCAACAACGGCTTCAAGCGCTGCACGCTCTTTTCCGAGTTTTTGGGCGTATTCTGGATCGTTCCAAATAGCTGGATCTTCCAGTTCTCGGTTAACTTCCTCTAAGCGTTCTTTCTTTGACTCGTAGTCAAAGATACCCCCGAAGGGTTAAAGCACGAGCTGAAAGGTCTTTTATCTTTGAAAGTATCGGGTTTATTTCCATATTGGCGTCAATTTGCTATAAACAGTGTGAATAAATGTGTTTCGGAATTGTAACGAATTTAGTCGCAGCATAAAATGCCATTCGCTACCCAATGATGGAAAAACAGACCATTTTTTGTGGGCCTTGCTATCAAATGGAGTCAATATGGATAAGCCAACCGTTTCAGTCGCCATACTGGGACAAAATTATAAAATAAATTGCCCTAAAGGGCATGAAGCAGATTTGAAAGAAGCTGCTGAATATTTAAACAATCAAATGCGTGAAATCAAAGCCAGCGGCAAAATAGTCGGCCTTGAAAAAATAGCCGTACTTGCGGCGTTGAATATTACTCACGATATGCTTAATAACCGAAAATACGCCCGTTCTAACGAGCAGCAGTTGCGAGAACTGACATCACAGCTTGATGCTGCTCTAACGCATGATACAAAGTTGGTTAACGAATAAACATCCATGGTTTATTTCTTGATCTACTTTTTTGATTGCAAGCGTAGAACACGAATTTTCTTCATACAATGCAGAAAACGTTTTGTGCTATTGAGTGATTTCTATGGTGAGTTACTCTATACTGGACTTCGTTTCCTGGGTTGTTCGAAGCGGCTTAACGCCCTTGAGCCTATGAGTAATACCCCGGAAAGAGCCTGCTGGTTTGGTGTGCATGTCCGTGCGTCGGAAAGCCTAAAGAATCACAGCTCTCTCCACCTTGAACCACTGGGTTCAAGGCCAATAGCCGAAACGGCAACTTGGGAAACTCTTTTATGACATCTCATCTCGACCCTAGACAGACACTTCGTCGTCAATTACGCCAAACAAGAAGAAATCTCTCTATTAGTGAGCAATTAGATGCCGCCACGACTCTAATTCCTTGTTATATAAATCTGTTTGAGCGTCTTGCTATCCACCCAGCTAAGCGTGTTGCTTTATACCTAAGCAATGACGGTGAAATATCTCCACACCTTTTATGCGAATTCTTTTGGCAGCAAAATATCGAAACTTATCTTCCTGTAGTACAAGGCAAACAACTAACATTTGCACGCTATTGCGAAGAAACGGTCTGGCAAGAAAACATTTTTGGTATCAAAGAACCTATGACGACAGAGTATCTATCTGGTAATGAGCTGGATATTGTCTTACTTCCTTTGGTTGGATTCGATTCAAACGGCGGACGGCTTGGAATGGGTGGCGGCTTTTACGACAGGACATTTGAAAACAAGAGAGCAGATGAAACTCCCTTGCTAATTGGTCTAGCTCATGACTGTCAAGAAGTGAAAAGCCTACCTATTGA
The DNA here is from genome assembly GCF_024397855.1 of Marinomonas rhizomae. Classification (NCBI taxonomy): domain Bacteria; kingdom Pseudomonadati; phylum Pseudomonadota; class Gammaproteobacteria; order Oceanospirillales; family Oceanospirillaceae; genus Marinomonas; species Marinomonas rhizomae. Next base: position 1,070,038 of record NZ_CP073343.1, on the reverse strand, counting down.
AGGTTGGGATGTGCCTTTACAAGCCATCCTCACACCAACAAAAATTGTATTGGTGTGATCAAAAAGCAAGACCATAGCCCAACGAAAAGTAAACACTACGAGGCAAACTTTCACCCTCAGGTTTCTCTAGTCCATAGGCAATATCAAAATCCAACCGCCGTATTAAGGTTACACCTACTGTTGCGTAACTCAACTGACTTCCTGCTTGGTTTTTTCTATAACCTACGCGAACACCAGGAAAATAAAAGTTATCACTAAAATAAGACAAAGAAACCGTTTGCCATTGATGCTTATCTCCAACGGCATCTGCGACAGGATTTACTTCATAAGAACCAGCTAAAGACCAGTTTTGATTACTAGACATCAAAGCGGCATCCAATTTAAGTTGAGCTTTCATCTTATAAGTTTCTTTGAGCTTTAACTTCCCTTTATTTGATAAGCGGATAGTACTATTGCAACTAGACAACTCTGGCCCTGATAAACCATTACACTGACCAAGCTCTTCGAAATCGAATTCCGGCTCATTGATGCTAGTAGCTGCAACACCTAATTGATAGTTCGGAGCAGTCCAAATAGCCCCTAAGTCTATACTAATTCCCGACTGGACATTATCTCTATCCATAAGGAAATCACCAAATGCATCTGTAGCACTGTCGTCTTCATTCGTTAAAAATGACAATTTTTGGCCCAAGGCTATCTGGTGAAGGTTTATCTTTCCGCCCAAAATAAGTGCACCACTGACAGGTCGACCAACAGCCTGACTGTATCCAAGCCCAATACGAAAATCCGATGCTCTTTTTAGATATACAGCGGTATCAGATACTAACTCAACCCCTTCATCTAACGTTCGTACAGATATATCATCAGACAACACACCAACACGACCAACAAATGAAAGACCAGAGTCCAGCATGAATGCACCGTGCTTTTGAGTCTTATAAATAACCGGCATAAACGGAACCTGTAAAGCTCCAGACAGCTTGATATAAGCTGTCTCACCAACATTATTGAGGATACTGTTCGCTTCACTTATCGACCTAGAAACTTCATTATCCCCTTCAAGCACTAAAGCATTAATTTCTGCATCAGTGATTCCAAGACTCTCAATATCTGCCTTACTTAAATCACTAAGGTCCCCTAAAGCAATTAACGCAGCCAAATCAGTGGGATCAACTAAAGCCACTAAATCATCAAGTTCGACAAAAGAACTTAAACCATCAGAATCGCCATAATCTTTCTCTAGAATTTTTTCTAATTCCTCGACCTGATCCTCAAGATCTTTCACATCGCCCATTTCATAACCCAAACTTAAAGGGCCTAAAAAGCCTGATCGCAAGCTTTGAATATTTGTCATTAAAAAAGGGGCGGCAGGATTGGATAAAGACGTCATTATTGACTGTCTATTTGCATAACTACCCAATACTGTACTCGATCCAATAGGCGAAAACGCCATTATGTTAGTACTAATAGACGCCAAAAATAAAATCGCATACCGCATTAATCGTATATCCATATCCATGAATTTAAATCGCTCAAAAAATTAAAAAAAGCCAACAACCTACAATGTTATCGGCTTTTTTTCTAAATCTTTACAACCTTAAAAGGCAGTATCATAACCAATTGAAAAATAAGCACTACGAGGGACCTCATCGCCATCCTCATTTTCAACCGAGTCTAAAGCAACGGCAACATCTATGTTTAAACGCTTAACAATGGTTAGGCCGAAAGTTGCGTAGCTTAACTCTGTTCCGGCCATATTCTTACGCAAACCGACCCGAAGCCCTGGTAAAAAGTGTGAATCACCGTAATACGATAGAGACGCAACACCCCATTGGTACTCATCACCAACTGGATCGTTAACAGAATTCACATCGTAAGAACCAGCCAATGTCCACTGTCTATTTTTAGACGTAATAGCGGCATCTATGGTACTTTGCATCTCCATGGTATAATCACCATTTCTTGACAAACTTTTTTCGTCTTTTAATATTGCTGCCGTTTTACAACTTAAAGATGTACCACAATTCTGGCCTAATGCAGCACCGTCAAATTCAGGCTCATTAATATTCGCCACTGTCAGACCCACTTGATAGTAATTAGCAGACCAAACAGCGCCCAAATCGATACCAACGCCAGTAGAGCTAACGCCATCGTCAGAAATGGTATCAGAAATAGCATCACCAGCATCAATACTATCATCTGTCAACGCAACAAGAGATCGTCCCAAGGTAATCTTATGGACATTGGCTTTGGCACCACCAATAAGTACACCATTAGAGTTTTTCCACATAGCCCGGCTATAACCAAAGCCAATATTAAAATCCGTAGCGGCTTGCGTGTAAAAAGAAGCCGTCGATTCGAATTCATTATCAACATTCTTTATAGTACCTTCTATAAGATTGCCTTTTACAGCTGCAGAGATACTAGAATCAATCGTAAACGCACCTTTGTCTCGAGTTTTATAAATCAACGGCATGAAAGGAACTTGAGCACTAACCATCGCTTTAACATAGGCGGAATCACTAATACCAGCTAGTATATTATTTGCTCTAAGTACTGCCGAATCAATTTTATCCCTTATAACCCCTTCAATTTTAACCTCAATATTGCCCTGCTCTCTCCTAGCAATTGCCTCTAATTGTTCTTTGCTAGTTGCGCTTTGAATTTCATCCAATAAAGCCTCAGAAATACCCGAGTTAATAACCTCAGTCTTAATTGACTCAATGTCTGTTGCACTCAGTGAATCGACAAGATCCTGCACCTCATCAACTCGATCTTCTAAATCACTGACATCGCCCATTTCTATACCAATACCAATAGGCCCAACGATACCGAAACGGAAATAATCATCAGTCCCGTTTACCATTAAAAAAGGGGCGGCCGGATTATTAAGCGAGGTAGACAGTGACCTTTGATTAACAGAGCTACCAAGAGTAAAAGAAGAGCCTGTTGGAAGATAAACTGGCGTAGCAGAGAGAACTGCTGTACTCAACAAACTACTGGAAACAAGTAATAGCTTTTTCATAGTTCTATCCTTCAGAAATCGAAATGACCTAGCAACAAGAACTATTATAAACCATTTTTTTACACATTTCTTACGAAAAATAGACATCTTGAAGAAGGGGTTCACAATATTGAAAATAGAAACGAAGGAATTATTACTAAAACAAAACGGCAAACCTTAATAAGATTTGCCGCTCTAATTGTTTTTTAATAAATAGACTAAATGCTATCTAAAGAAAGCTGATACCTAAGCTTTTCCAAATCTTCCGGGGTATCCACACCATGAGTAGGCAAACCATCTGCCAAAGCCACTTGAACCTTGATACCTTGATGCAAGAAGCGTAACTGCTCTAGTTTTTCCCAACGTTCTAGTGGTGACATTGGCAAATCGGCGTATCGGGCCAATAAGCTAGCCCGATATACATACAAGCCAATATGACGAAGGGCAGGAAAACCAACTGGCAACAACCCTGTTCTATCAAGATTACTAGCAAAGCCATCTCTATCCCAAGGCATAGGAGAGCGACTAAAATACAGCGCACGCTGCTTTCCATCACACACCACTTTCACCACATTGGGGTTAAAGAAGTCTTCGGCCTGATCAATCGCGCAGGCAACCGTTGCCATCTCAGCTTCTTTATCTTGGTTTAACGCGATTACACTTGAATGAATCAAGTTAACCGGTAAAAAAGGTTCGTCACCTTGCACGTTAACGACAATCTCATCGCCCAGCCAACCCATTTTGGCCGCCACTTCAGCAAGACGTTCTGTGCCGTTTTCATGATCATCACGAGTCATCACAACTGACGCCCCAAAACCAAGCGCGGCTTTCTCTATAAGCTGATGATCTGTGGCAATCGTTACTGATTGCGCCCCCGCTTTTAAGGCTAACTCGTAAACCCACTGCAATACTGGCTTGCCACCTAAATCGGCCATCAGCTTCTGTGGAAAACGCTGAGAAGCGTAACGGGCAGGAATTACGATGTGAAAATCAGGTAAGGCTTGAATCGTCATTATTTTTCAAACTCCGGCTTTTGAGCCAATTCGTAGGCTTGTTCCAAAGACATTCTAGACGCTAACACCATGTCAGCAACTTCCCTTGCGACGCCTTCACCAGCGGCTTTACTAAGTATAATAGGACAATGACGTTGCAATAAAATATGTGCGTCTGCTGGGCATAGGGCAACACCAACTTTAGGCATGACTTGAAGGTCAATCACGTCATCGCCAACATAAGCGGCTTCTTCTGGTTTAATCCCCAAACGCTCTACCAACTCATCAAAGGCTTCAGCTTTGTTATGGCAACCAGGATAAAAATGTTCTACTTTTAATTCCTTCATTCGTTGCCTTAATGGTGCAGAATCTTTCGCGGTGATAACCGCAACCTGAATACCCCACTTTGGCAACAGCTTCATTGCCACACCATCTTTTACGTTGAAGCGCTTTATGGTTTCGCCTTGCTCAGTGTAAAGCAGACGTCCGTCAGTTAGTACGCCATCTACGTCAAACACCACCAGTTTCAAAGCTTGCAGCTTAGCTAACAACCCCTTATTAGTTTCGAGCGCAGGATAAAAAGAAAGAAAAGCCGCATCCATTTCTTAAACGCTCGTATCCAATGTTTCGAAGGTTTTTACCAATTCATCAAGCTGCTTCATCTGCTTTAGGAATGGCGCTAATTTACCCAAAGGCAAAGCACATGGACCATCGCATTTAGCATTATCTGGATCTGGGTGAGTTTCTAAGAACAAACTAGACAAGCCAAGTGACATACCTGCACGAGCCAATTCAGTGACTTGCGCACGACGGCCATCAGCAGAATCTTCACGTCCACCTGGACGCTGCAAAGAATGGGTTACGTCAAACATGACAGGGAAACCAAACTTTTTCATTTCTCCGAAGCCAAGCATATCAACAACCAAGTTGTTGTAGCCCATCATGGTGCCACGCTCACAAAGCATAAGTTGATCGTTTCCGGCTTCTTGGCATTTTGTCAGGATATGTTTCATTTCATGTGGCGCTAGGAATTGTGCTTTTTTGATATTAATCACAGCACCGGTTTTCGCCATCGCCACAACTAAGTCCGTTTGGCGAGACAAGAAAGCAGGCAACTGAATCACATCTGCCACTTCAGCAACTGGCGCACACTGATACTCTTCGTGCACATCGGTAATCACAGGCACACCAAAGGTGTCTTTGATCTCTTGTAGAATTTTCAACCCTTCTTCCATACCAGGGCCACGGAAAGAATTGATAGACGAACGGTTCGCTTTATCAAAAGAGCCTTTAAAGACATAAGGAATGCCCAGCGCTTCCGTCACTTTTACATGTTCTTCTGCTACACGCATGGCCAAGTCGCGAGACTCTAATACATTCACACCACTGAACAACACAAAAGGAAGGTGGTTAGCCACTTCAATCTTGCTACCAATTTTAATAATCTTTGATTCTTGAGCTGACTGCGTCATGAGAACTCCATTTAAATCTAGGTTTGCTCACTTTAGACAAATCTAAAGCGGCGTAAAATTTGTTGAGCCGTTTTTTATCGATCGTAAATTTCCAAAATACCGGATAAGTTGTTCGCATCGTCCACCACAACCAACAAGGTGATTTTATCGCGCAGCATTTGTTCTTCTGCTTGCACTATCATCACATTTTCATTGATGGTTTTGGGGTTAGGAGTCATCAAGTTAGCCATGGTTTTATGTATCATACCTTCACTTTCTTTAAGCATGGCTCGACGTAAGTCACCATCGGTAAAGATCCCCAGTAACCTCCCTGCTTCTTGAATCAATACCACGCCCATTCTGCCATGTGTCATAACAGAAATGGCGTCTTTCAAGGTAGTTTCAGGTGCACAAACAGGAAGACTATCCTTATGCATTATATCTTTAACACGAGTTAACAGTTTACGACCTAAGCTTCCACCAGGATGAAAACGGGCAAAATCTTGTGGCTGGAAGTTACGACACTCCATCAAAGCCACAGCCAAGGCATCACCCATGGCGGTTGTCATGGTCGTCGATGTCGTTGGCGCTAAATTATTTGGGCAAGTTTCTTTATCAATAGAAAGATCCAATATACAATCACAATGTTTCGCCAAAGTAGAATCTGTGTTTCCTACCATGGCAATACTTCGATTGCCGAAACTTTTCAGCGAAGGAAGTAAGCGCATCAACTCTTCAGTTTCACCCGAAAAACTAATCAGCACTAAGACATCTTCCGGCTGGATCATGCCTAAATCGCCATGAAAAGCCTCTCCCGGGTGGAGAAAGAAACTAGGCGTGCCTGTTGAGGCTAAAGTAGCCGCGATTTTTTTACCGATTAGGCCAGATTTACCCATGCCACAAATAATAGTACGACCCTTGCTAGCAAGAATCAGTCGAACGGCTTTGGGGAATTCTTCGGTTACTTGGTTGGCTAAATTCGCTAAAGATTGGGCTTGTGTAGATAAAGTACGTCGAGCACTTTCAATAAGGATATCGGAGTGAGTACTCGAATCGGCACTCAAATTAAATAAATCGCTCATAAAGCCTCGCTGCCCAATGTAATAATCGTAAAGTAAGACCATTATACAGAGGAGAAAGCGGGAGGACTATCAAAGAGCAAGCATTCCTTGCCTACTCTTTGATAAACACAGAGGTATTATCCTAAACAGCTAAGAAATTGACCACTCAAACTGTCTAAAAATGAGAAGTAAGCATTGCTTCCCATTTTCACCTTGCCACCTAATGGATCCAAAGGTGCGGTTTTTACATCAGAACCTTCCAATAGCGTTTTCACTATCGCAGGGCTAAATTGTGGCTCACTAAAAACACACTGCACTTTGTTCTCTTGGATTTCATGACGGATCTCAGCAACTTTTTTCGCGCCTGGTTTACGCTCTGGGCTGACGGTAATTTCGCCAGCGTGGCTCAAACCATAATGTTGCTCAAAGTAACTATAACCATCATGGAATACGATATAAGGCACTTTATTGACCTTGTTTAGGGCTTTGCGAATTTCTGCGTCTTTCGCAGTAAGACCTTTTTCAAAGGATGCTAAATTCCCTTTATAATACTCAGCATTGGCCGAATCCAATGACACCAAACGAGCTGTCACCGCCTTTGCCAATACTTTAGCATTATCAGGTGATAGCCAAACATGTGGATCTACGCCATCATGATGATGTCCTTCGTGCCCTTCGTGCTCATCATGTTCTTCGTGCTCATCATGATCACCATGTCCTTCGTGTTCATGATCATCATGAGCTTCGTGGTCGTGGTGATGATCATCTTCCGCTTCGTCTTCATCATGGTGATGCTCTTTAGCGAAGTTATGCAATGCCATACCATCTAATGCTAACCACTCGATTGACGAGTCTTCTTTACCGGCATTCTCAAGTGGTTTTTCTAAAAATCGTTCTAAAGACTCGCCTACCCAGACGACTGTATCAGCATTGACAATTTTCCGCAGATCCGAGGGGCGCAAAGCAAAATCATGCGGCGATGCCGTACTGGATACAATTTGCTGAATCTCCGCTTTATCGCCAGCAATCGCGGCAACAACCATAGAAACAGGCTTAATACTGGTGACAATTACTGGTTTAGCGAATGCTAAAGGAGATAAGGCTGACACACCTAAGGCCAAAAGAAGTTTATTCATTATTCAATACCGTCAAATTAATGTTATAACGTAACAGTACGATATTAAAAAAAGAGATTCAAGGGGTTAGCTTAAATCTCTTTTTTCATAAGGCAAAAATTACCCCGCTTAATTTAATGTTAAATCAGCCATTAAGGCGCAACGCACTATCAAGCCAGCACGCTGACCAACAGGGAGATTGGTATTTGGAAACACAATCGCATCACCCGTTTGCTTAATGTAATAATCGCTTTTGTTAGAGAGCGCTATTCGATAGCCAGCTTCAAATGAAGTAAAGTTTTTCACATCATCAGCAATACTTAACTCATAACTGTCATCGTCTTTCACCAAGCTATCTGACACGCTAAATGCACACAAACTAGACAAGGAAGATTGTGCTAGAACGCCCTTTTCCAATAACAAAGTCAAACTGTCTTTAAGATCAGCAAAGCGCGACAAATCATTTTCACCAAACGGATACACTTTCCCCAATTCAACCGTAAAAGCATGAGCATCATGCACGGCAAAACTATAATAAGAAAAAGTCGTTGTTGGCTGGTGCGACAATAAAACCGCGTCGATTCCACTGGCTGCTAAGAACGCCAATTGCTCTTGGTTATAAACACCATTTTCAACATAAGGATAAACGGCAAATTTTTCATACACAGAGCCTCGAATGGCCGTGTGCAGATCGTAATGTAGCTTTACTTGATCCGCTTTATTCTCAACGTTTGAGTAAAAATCACTAACAGCTTGCTCTAGACGTTGCGCTCTCTTTGCTTCAAAACCCTCAAACTTTTGCCACGCGCCACTGAACAATCGATTCAGATTCACATCACAAAAACGTTTTGCCGAATTAGCCGCTACTGGGTTACCTATTAGCACCAATAACCGAACACTCAATGTAACGGCGCCTTCTAATATATTGGTAACCAATTGATTTACTAACTCGATCGGCCCGGTTTCATTACCGTGAACGCCAACGGATAAAACAAGGCTGGTCGCACTCGACTGTGTAGGCTCAAGACGTAAAACTCCCGTATCCTCAACAAAGCCTATACCACCTGGAAAAGAAAACTGAAAAGGCGTAATACCATCTTGGTTAGCAAGAGTTAACGCTAAAAAATCATTGTTCAAAATGGACATGTTTTCCACTAACCTTCCCTATTAATTTGATTACAAAATACAGCTTAGAAGCAACAGATTATGATACCGCTTTAGGCTAAATAATAAGGTAAATAATGCTAAGCCGTAGCTATTACGCAAAAACAGGTCGCTTTCTCGACACCCTACACGCTCTAGTAGGCTTATTATCTTGAGTTACTCTGCATTCTTTAATGAGTAAGAAGGCTTTTCTTTCAAGACAAATGCCGATACCCTTTTGCTTTCTACCAGATTCACTTTCTAATTGAGTATTTTATGCCCGAAAATGACGAAGTCATTATCTTAGTCGATAAAAATAACAAGATAATTGGCGATGTGCCACGACGCTTAATGAACTTTGGCAGAGACTTTCATCGTGTCACTTATATATTGGTTTTTAACACGGCAGGAAATTTACTCATTCAAAAAAGAACCGACGACAAGGCTTTTTGTCCAAGTTTTTACGGAGTGACGACTGGTGGCGTGGTTGAAAAGGGCGAATCCTACATTGATTCTGCCCATAGAGAATTGCAAGAAGAACTAGGATTTGATGCCCCGCTCGAAAGCCAAGGTGTGTTTTTTACCGAAGGTGAAGGCTTTAAAATATGGGGGAAGATTTTCACTTGTCACTACGATGAAACGGTACATGGCGAACTAACCTTACAACCTAAAGAAGTCGCTTCTGTTCATGAAATGAGTATCGATGACGTATTAAACAATACTGACAATTTACCATTCACGCCAGATTCGTTAAGTGCGTTACAACATTATGCTAACAAACTTACTCAGCCTCAGCCTGATGATCCGCTATAGTCCTTTTTGGCTCATAGTTTTTTTCCTCTCCTCATTCGCTTTAGGTGAGGAACGCTGGCAAAACGATGCTTACATACAAGACAGCTTTATTAAAATTGCTTTAGAGCGTGAGTACAAAGAAACCAAATACCCTAAATTAATCCGCTGGAATAAACCTATTAAGCTGTTTTTTGAAAGCGACAGTGGTGACGCCAGCCTACAAAAAGAATTACTCAGCGTCCACGCACAGCACCTTGCCTACATTACAGGGCTGCCAATCGACTTTACCAACGACCCTAAACAAGCCAATATTTTTATTATTTTCACCACCTATGACAATATCGAAAACAAAGTCAGACAATACATAGGTGACCCAGAAAAAATTCGTGCAGCGCTAAATGAAGCCATTTGCCTAGGTAACTTTAGCCGTAATGGAAAATACGAAATCACCAAAGGTAGCATCATTATTCCTGTCGATTATGCACGCAGAAAGGCGCGCTTTTTGGATTGTATTGTAGAAGAGATCACGCAATTACTCGGACTTCCCAATGACTCTAATGATGTTTTTCCCTCTGTGTTTAACGACGTTAGTGTAGATACTTACCTAAGTCCTCTGGATTATTTACTGCTTAAATCCCTTTACTCTACTCATCTCAAGCCAGGAATGGATGTCGCACAAACAAAAGCCGCCTTTCCTAAAGTTTTAGCTGAACTACATGCCAATCAAGACATAGAAAAGGCCGCCCAACGAGTACAAAAATACAGTCTTAAAACCTATCTTGGCGACTGATTTTTATATACGCAGCCAATCATTTAAAGGCCTTTCACGAAAAAAGGCACGATCCTAATAGGCGAAAGAAGTCTTAAATAGGCACAGACAAACCCTGCCATAGATCAATAATATTAGCCTTTTCAATAACCAAGCCATAAATTGTGCTTATTCACTCTGCTTTTCCTGTCCAACTTAGGTAAAATGCGCCAACTGAAAATTTATATCGGAGAGTCCTAATGTTTCCAGAGCTCAAAAATGACCGCTTTTTGCGCGCATTACTCAAACAACCTGTCGATACAACACCTGTATGGATGATGAGACAAGCAGGACGCTACTTACCAGAGTACCGTGCCAGCCGCGCCACAGCCGGAGACTTTTTGAGCCTTTGCAAAAACGATGCGTTTGCTTGCGAAGTAACCCTTCAACCACTTAAGCGTTACGACCTAGACGCGGCCATTTTGTTCTCTGACATACTCACTATTCCAGATGCTATGGGTCTAGGCTTGTATTTTGAAACGGGCGAAGGTCCTAAATTCAGACACACTATTCGCAGCAAAGCCGATGTGGATGCTATTCCTGTTACAACAGCGAACGACTTAGACTACGTAATGAAAGCAGTCACCACGATCCGCCACGCTTTGAATGGTGACGTGCCACTAATTGGTTTCTCTGGCAGCCCATGGACACTGGCAACCTACATGGTAGAAGGCGGCTCAAGCAAAGATTTCCGTCACATAAAAGCCATGATGTACCGTTCACCTGAAACCCTACACGCCCTACTCAGCAAAATCGCGAAATCTGTTATCGCCTACCTTAACGGTCAAATTTTAGCAGGTGCTCAAGCCTTACAGATTTTCGACACATGGGGTGGCGTGTTAAGCGGACCAATGTATCAGCAGTTCTCATTGCTATACATGAAAGAGATTCTAGATGGCTTAATTCGTGAACATGAAGGTAGAAAAATCCCTGTCATTCTATTCACTAAAAATGGCGGTCAATGGCTAGAAAACATAGCAGCAACTGGTGCCGATGCTCTAGGCTTGGATTGGACCACAGACATTGCAGAAGCTCGTGCTCGTGTCGGAGATAAAGTGGCACTGCAAGGCAATATTGACCCTTGCGTTCTTTATGCTGATAAAGATGTCATTGAACGCGAAGTAGAGAACGTATTGTCTGGCTTCGGTACAGGAAGCGGCCATGTATTTAACTTAGGCCATGGCATTCACCAATTTGTAAATCCAGATCACCCAAAATACTTGATCGATGCCGTTCATGAACTAGGAAGAAAATATCACGAACCTAAATATGATGACCTAGATGAGTTGAATGGCCTTTAAGGTCTTATAAACAATAATAGGTAGAGCTTTATCATAAAGACCTTCGCCCAGATACTAGGCGAAGGTCTTTATGATTTTACGCAACCAACGTTTCAAACCCCTGTAAACACAATGCTTCGGCACTCTTATTCTGTTTTTTCCAAATGCCATCTGACGTCATAACCAAGCAATCGAAAGTCTGGTTCACATAGCAACAGACGTGATCGACTCCACGCCAGTCCAACCAAGACAAGCGCCCAAGTAAAAAATCATGAGCAAGCGGAATCAACACCAGCCTTAACTGCAAATTATTAATCGTGCCTTGAGTGCGATAACAAGCAAGGCTTTGAGGCGAAGAAACACTGGACAATTGCACGCCATCGCGGTCAGACAATAAAACAGCAACGTCAGCAAAAAAAGTCTCTGAACCTGATACAAAATGCTCACTTGGTGTTATTTTTTTCATTTTAAGCACTCCATTCCAATGAAGATATGTTTACTAAATGTAGATCATAATCATCAAGCCTGTAGCGACTTTTTTAATAGAGTGGTATTTTTAGACTAATTAATGCTTTATTCGTATGGAGAAAAGAAATGAAACTAATTACGGCCATTGTTAAGCCTTTTAAACTTGATGAAGTGCGTGAAGCGCTTTCTGAAATTGGTATTAACGGCATTACCGTCACTGAAGTGAAGGGTTTTGGGCGCCAACGAGGCCATACAGAACTTTACCGTGGAGCAGAATACGTTGTCGACTTCCTGCCAAAAGTAAAATTAGAGCTTGCAGTAGAAACAGACCAAGTTGAACGCGCTATTGAAGCAATCCAACAAAGCGCAAACACTGGCAAAATTGGCGACGGAAAAATATTCGTTACGGCTCTAGAGCAAATAATCCGTATTCGTACAGGTGAAACGGGCGCGGAAGCAATCTAAGTTATTACCACCCATTTTAGGCATTTAGTTGCTATAAAACAAAAAAGAGGCCTAGGCCTCTTTTTTGTTTTAGTGACGTTTATCAGATCAACCTTTATCAGGAACCTTGATGGATAATGTGCCCAAATAACGATTTTGGCGTAACTCAATCTGACGAAAAATTGCAATGATCACAATGCTAATTACCAAGTAAATAGCACCTGCCGCCAAGAAAATTTCCATCGGCGTATAGGTTCTTGCGATGATAGTTCGCGCCATTCCTGTTAAATCCAGAATCGTAATCGTACTCGCCAAAGCACTGCCTTTTAGCATCAAGATAATCTCATTGCCATAAGCGGGTAGAACAATACCAAAAGCACGAGGTAATAAGACACGTCGGTACATCTGAAACTTCGTCATACCAATGACTTTACATGCTTCAACTTCGCCTTCAGGAATTGCTTGAATCGCGCCGCGGAAAATCTCAGCGGTATAAGCAGAGGTATTTAGCGTAAAGGCAATAATGGCACACCAAAATGGCTCTCTCAGTATTGGCCACAAGAAACCTTCTCTCACGACATCAAATTGCGATGCGCCGTAATATACCAAAAAGATCTGTACTAACAGCGGCGTTCCACGGAAGAAAAAGATATAAGCAAAAGGCACTGCTCGGATCCATGCAATAGGTGAAATCCTTGCTAAAGCAATCGGCAAAGCAAAAACACCACCCAATACAATAGAGACAATCACTAACTGAAGACTAACCCAAGCCCCTTCGAGCAAACGGGGAAAATATTCAACAACAACCGAAAAATCCATACATTATCCCCTATTCAAACCACGGCTCGCTCGTTTTTCCATATAGGAAACGAACACCATAGAGATAATGGTTAAAGCCAAATACATAAATGCTGCGACCAAATAAAACAGGAACGCTTGCTTGGTACTACTTACAGCAATATTTGCCTTACGCATAATATCGTCTAACCCAACAACAGATACCAAAGCAGTATCTTTTAGCAAAACCAGAAATAAATTCCCTAGCCCAGGCAATGCAATTCGCCATACCTGCGGCAAAATAATACGGTAAAACTTTCGAATGGGCCCCATTCCTAAAGCGGTTGCTGCTTCATGCTGCCCTTTCGGAATAGATTGTAGAGCACCACGGAATACTTCTGTTGCATACGCGCCAAACGTCAAACCAAGTGCAGTAACACCTGCTGCAAAAGCGCCAACTTCAATATATTCGTCGTAACCAAACAAACCGGCTATCGCCATCAAAACACTGGTGGCACCAAAATAAATAATAAGTACGGTTAGCAGCTCAGGAATACCACGAATAATTGTGGTGTAACCGTTAGCGATCCATCGAATAACTGCGATAGAGGACAATTTAGCAGAGGCGCCTAATAGTCCTAAAATCAAACCAACAAACAGCGAAGCCAGCGCTAGCTCTAAGGTAACAACAGCACCTTGCAGCAGCTGATCACCGAATCCATGAAGATCAATCATAGTTTTTTCTCAGAGTAAGCTTAAAGTAGGTTTCTCGGCACTATTGTGCCGAGAAACTCTAAGAAATATCTACGCTTAGTAGATAGAGAACGGGAAGTAACGAGCATTAATTTTCTGATAAGTACCATCCGCTAAAATAGCATCAAGTGCTTTATTCAATTTCGCTTTCAACTTGTCATCACCCTTACGAATAGCAATAGCAATGTTGTCTGTTTTCATGAAAGCATCGCCTTTAAACTCAAATTTAGAACCACTTTCTGATGTTTTCAACCAGTTATACGTTGGTAACTCATCAGATAGAACAATGTCCAAACGACCAGAAACAAGGTCTAGATACACATTATCTTGGTTGTCGTAGAATTTTAAGTTGGCTTTACCTGAAAAGTTATCTTCAAGATATTGTGCACCTAGAGTCGCACGCTGCGCACCAATGGTTTTTCCATCAAGATTAGAAAGATCAAATGTCTCACCAACGCGCCCCATGAAACGCAAGCCACCTGAATAATATTTATTGGTGAAATCAACGACCTTCAAACGATCTTCTGTAATAGACATAGACGCAATAATCGCATCAAATTTGCGCACTTTAAGTCCAGGAATCAAACCATCCCAGTCCTGAGTTAGAATCTCGCAATCTGCTTCCATTTTTGCACACAAAGCACGAGCAATATCCACATCAAAACCTTGTGGCTTACCATTTGAGTCAATAAAGTTAAATGGTGCCCAAGCACCTTCTGTGACAAAACGTACTTTATCGGCAGCCTGTACGGAAACAGCGGAAAATGCTGCTGTTAGCAATAGCGCTGACCCCAAAACCATTTTTTTCAATTTCATTGTAATCCCCTTAGTATATTTGTTTATTTATTTAGTCATTTTACTTTGATCTTGTCGTTGCTTTATACAGCAATCAACTAAAACACACTGGATATAAACGCTTTACAGCGCTCTGATTTTGGTGCGCCAAACACTTGATCTGGCGTACCTTTTTCTTCAACCACACCCTGATGTAAAAATACAACTTCACTAGACACTTCACGAGCAAAATTCATTTCATGGGTCACTATAAGCATAGTACGCCCTTCTTCCGCCAAATTGCGCATAACGCTAAGCACTTCGCCCACAAGTTCAGGGTCCAACGCTGATGTCGGTTCATCAAACAATATTACCTGAGGATCCATTGCCAATGTCCTAGCGATAGCCACACGTTGCTGTTGGCCACCAGATAATTGATTAGGGTACATGTCCTTTTTTTCTGCAATACCAACCTTACGCAATAAATGCTCAGCGTATTCTGCGACTTCATGCTTAGGACGTTTTAGAACGTGAAGAGGCCCTTCCATCACATTCTGTAAAATGGTCATATGCGGCCATAAATTAAAGCTTTGAAAAACAAAACCAATCTGCTGACGCATTTGCGTAAGTTGCTTCATATTGTTGGCGACTAAGTCAGACTCACCTTGAATCAAATCAAGCTTATTGCCATTAAAAAGGATATCGCCACGGGTGGGATTCTCAAGCAAGTTAACACAGCGTAAAAAAGTACTTTTACCTGAGCCACTAGAACCAAGAATAGAAATGACGTCACCATCGTAAGCTTTTAGGGAAATCCCCTTCAACACCTCAATATCACCAAACGTTTTATGGATATCAATGAGCTCTAACGCCGGGACTTTCGACATGTTTTATACCTTCTTTTATTGTATGAACTTATTATTTTTGCCGTAATAACAACGAAACACTTAATTGACGACTAGCTAATAAACAATCAACTTGCACAACCAAGTAGAATACAAGAATCACGCCAAGAACAATGTAACCCGTATTTTAAGTTACTTTTTCCAAAGTCGCCTCTTTTTCTTGTCCATTTGGACAGGGGCAGCGCTTTTATTGTGTATTTTATTACGTTCTTCTCTTGGTGTAATTCCAAAAAAACCTTTGTAGGTTGTACTAAAATGGGGCGCAGACCCAAATCCACACTCCAGACCAACCTCGGTAATCGCTTTATCCGTTTGGATGATCAGCTGCTTAGCATGCTGTAGGCGTAATTCAAGATAGTAGCGCGACGGCACAATATCTAAATTACTTTTAAAAAGACGCTCTAGATGTCGCCTAGAAACGCCAACATGATAAGCAATATCATCCGATGATAAGGGCTCTTGAATATTGGCTTCCATTAACTGAACAGCCTCAACAAGCTTAGGCTGACCTGTGCCTATACGAGCTTGAAGAGGTATTCTTTGCGGGTCTTCATGCGTGCGAATTCTCTCACATACAAATTGCTCAGAAATACTACTAGCGAGCGTCATACCATGCTGCTTACCTATTAGAAAAAGCATCATATCCATCGCGGCTGTACCACCACTACAAGTATAACGGTCTCGATCGACTTCAAAAAGATGATTAGAAACGATCGTCTGTAAAAATTCATCTCGCAAGTTAGCCAAACTGCGCCAATGGATCGTTGCACGATAACCATCTAACAGGCCAGCTTTTGCCAATAAATAGCTTCCTGTACACACACCACCAAGCCCAACCTGTTTTTTTGCTTGTTTTTTTATCCAATTTTCTAAAGTCTGACTTTCGTTTTTTATCACTGGCGATGCACCACAAACAAAAATCGCGTCTAAATCGTTTGGCGCGTCACTTGTCAGGTAGTCTGAAAGAGTTACAACCCCCGTACTTGAAGGGATCTCCCTTACTTCATGGCTAATGGTACAAAAAGAATAAAGCTCTTTTCCCGCCACCCAGTTTGCCATATGCAATGTTTCAATGGCGGAAGAAAAACCCAGCATAGAATAATGAGGCAAGAGCAAAAAGCCGTACTTTTGTGGCTTTTTACTTGCCTGCATGATTTCTCTTGATGCGAATTCGGTCTTGTACAAAATATTATCCTGCGAACTATAGGCAAAAAAGGAGTTTATTTCGTTTAAAATGGATAACAAAGGTTTTTTTCGTATTGAGCAAGACTTTTTTAGTCCAATTAACCAGACATCACAACAATATGTCGCAATTTGATAAGTTAGTAACTATGAAAGGAGTGAAATTTTCATAATAATCATATCCAGAGTCCAAACAGAATACTTTCGCAAAATTGCATTAACTACTAGTTTTATTAAGAACACCACTCATGAGGGATGAGTTCTAATGACTGATTACAAAAAAAATGAATTGATCGAACGTGTTGAAGTAGAAATAAACGAAAACTTTAGCACAGCAGAAGCGAACAACTTGATTCAACTTACCCACCTCTACTTCCAGGACTCTTTAACGGAAGATTTGGCCAATGAATCTATCGAAAACCTATATGGCACCATTCTTTGTCTATGGGATTTCATCCAACAACGCCCAGTAAACCAACCTAAAGTTCGTGTCTACAATCCGAACTACGAAGAACATAGCTGGCAATCGACTCATACCGTTATCGAAATCCTAACGGATGACATGCCCTTCCTTGTTTCATCTTTCAATATGGCTCTGGTTCGTCTTGGCCACACTATTCATTTGACTGCGCACCCAGTGGTTCCAGTCGACCGTAACAAAAAAGGCGAGTTACAAGGTATCAACCCGTCTTCAACATCACACGAAGCAATGATGCGCTTTGAAATCGACCGCTTGTCTGATATCAACTTACTTGATGAGATTAAAGAAGAGCTACTTAAGAGCTTAGTCGATGTGAAGAAAACCGTCGCTGATTGGCCAACAATGAAGGCTAAGTTAAGCGATATTATTAGTGAATCTGAACAACTTGCACACTTAAAAAAGAACGAAGAACATCAAGAAATTCTGGATTTCTTGC
This sequence comes from Marinomonas rhizomae, assembly GCF_024397855.1. Classification (NCBI taxonomy): domain Bacteria; kingdom Pseudomonadati; phylum Pseudomonadota; class Gammaproteobacteria; order Oceanospirillales; family Oceanospirillaceae; genus Marinomonas; species Marinomonas rhizomae. The sequence continues at coordinate 1,052,172 of NZ_CP073343.1, read as the reverse complement.
GCTGGGTTGCCAATGACCATTTCACCTTTATCGGTTTCCGCGCTTACGATCTTTCAGTGGAAGGAGACGAAACACACCTTAAATTGGTTGAAGGCTCAGGCCTGGGTACGTTCCGAGACATCAACGACAAGAAAGTAAAACGCGACATTGTTTTACAAGACAACCTTGCCAAATTGGCCGTTGATAGCAACAACATTCTTGTGTTGACCAAATCAACCGCGGTTTCTACCGTTCACCGCCCTGTCCACCTTGACTACCTTGGCGTAAAACGTTTCGACAAAAAAGGCAATGTGATTGGCGAATGGCGTTTCTTTGGTCTGTACTCTTCAGCTGCTTATATTGCTCGCTTGCAAGACATTCCACTATTGCGCAAGAAATTGAATGTCATTGTCGAAAAAGCCAATGTGGACCCAAATAGCCATAAGGGTAAAAACCTTAAGCACATCTTAAACAGCTACCCACGTGATGAGATGTTACAAGCACCTGTTGATGAGCTTTTTACTACCATCGAAAGCATTCTAGCGATTCAAGAACGTCGTCAGTTGCGCGTATTCCTGCGTAAAGACATTTATGGTCGATTCCTAAACGCTTTAGTTTACGTGCCTCGCGATCGTTACAACACGGAATTGCGTATGAAGATGCAAGACATCTTAATGAGCGCATGCAACGGCACCAGCTCTGAATTTAACGTGCAATTCTCACAGCTTGTTTTAGCTCGTGTGAACTTCACCATTCAAATTGCCGATCCTAAGCAAAGTCCAACTATCGACGCAGAAGACATCCAACGCAAAATGCAGGATGCAATGAGCTCATGGGAAGACAAACTCTTAAGTGCACTTCACAAGAGTCATGGCGAAGAAAGTGGCAATCAAATGTTCAATGATTACGTTCCTTATCTGCCAGCGGCTTACCGTGAGGACTTCTCTCCTAATGCCGCCGTTTTAGACATTGAGCGTTTAAATCAACTGGCTGGTGAAGGCGATATTTCAACACACATCTACCGTCAGGTTGGACAAACCAAAAACAATTACTTCTTCAAAGTATATGGCGCTGGCACAACGCTCATTTTGTCAGACGTGCTACCGATTTTGGAATACATGGGGCTACGTGTACTAGAGGCTCGCCCATACGAGTTAGATCAAAATGGTGATGGTACGGCGAACACCTGGGTGGTTGAATTTGCCATCAGCGTGGATGCGGACATCAACCTTGAGAAGAACTCTCAACGTGAAGCCTTCCAAGATGCCTTCAATCAAGTATTCAGCCGCCGTGTTGAAAATGATCGTTTCAATGCTTTGGTACTAAGTGCTTCTTTGACATGGCGCCAAGTCACCATGTTAAGAGCTTTAACCAAGTACTTAATGCAACTTCAAGTGCCTTTCTCTTTGCAATACATGCAACAAACCCTAGAGAAAAACGCTGGTATCGCTCGCCTTTTGGTTCAATTATTCGAACAACGCTTCGATCCTAGCCAAGAAGCAAAGCGAGATGAAAAAGTACAAAAACTGCTTGAGAAAATCGATCTAGAATTGGACCAAGTTGCCAACTTAGATGAAGACCGCATTCTGAAACACTACCTTTCTGTGATTCAAGCCATGCTGCGCACAAACTTCTATCAAGCAGGCACTGAAGGCGAAGTAAAAGACTATGTTTCTTTCAAGCTGGACCCTTCTCAAATTCCAGCCGTACCATTACCAAGACCGAAGTTCGAAATATTCGTTTATGCACCTTGGGTAGAAGGTATTCACATGCGTGGCGGTAAAGTCGCTCGTGGTGGTTTGCGCTGGTCTGACCGTATGGAAGATTTCCGTACTGAAGTACTTGGCCTAGTAAAAGCACAAATGGTGAAAAACGCCGTTATCGTACCATCTGGTGCAAAAGGTGGTTTCGTTGCCAAGCAGCTTAAAAAGAACGCATCTCGCGAAGAAGTACAAGCAGAAGTTATACACTGCTACACTACTTTCATTAGCGGTTTGCTAGACATTACTGACAACCTAGTGCAAAACCAAGTAGTTCCGCCTCTATCCGTGCTTCGCTATGACGAAGACGACCCGTACTTAGTCGTCGCAGCCGATAAAGGCACAGCCACCTTCTCTGACTTGGCAAACAGTATATCTGCGAAATATGGCTTCTGGTTAGGCGATGCTTTTGCTTCTGGTGGTTCTAACGGTTACGACCATAAGAAAATGGGTATCACGGCTCGCGGCGCTTGGGAGTCCGTTAAGCGTCAATTTAAAGAGATCGGAGTTGATTGCCAAACCACAGACTTTACCGCTGTTGGCGTCGGTGACATGGCAGGTGACGTCTTTGGTAACGGTATGCTGTTATCGAAACATACGTGCCTTATCGCGGCATTTAACCACATGCATATCTTTATCGACCCAACGCCAGATGCCGCGACATCTTTTGTCGAACGTGAGCGTATGTTCAAACTGCCTCGTTCTTCTTGGGAAGATTACAACAAAGAACTTATTTCAAAAGGCGGTGGTATCTTCAATCGCTCTGCGAAATCTATCCCTATCAATGCAGATATTCGCAAAGCCTTGGGCATCGAGGGCAATATCAAATCCATGGCACCAACCGATTTGATCAACGCCATTCTGAAAGCCCCAGTTGACCTACTTTGGAACGGCGGTATCGGCACCTACGTTAAATCCGAAGGCGAGTCCCATGCTGATGCAGGCGATAGCGCTAACAACGGATTACGCGTAAATGGTAAAGAGCTTCGTTGTAAAATTGTTGGTGAAGGCGGTAACTTAGGTTTAACTCAACTGGGTCGTATTGAGTTTGCCCAGAAAGGCGGCTTGATAAGCACCGATGCGATAGATAACTCTGCGGGTGTAGACAGCTCGGATCACGAAGTAAACATTAAGATCTTACTTAACCGCGTGGTCGAGAACGGTGACCTGACCGAGAAACAACGTAATAGTTTGCTCGCAGAAATGACCGATGAAGTGGGTAAACTGGTATTAAGACATAACCGTGGCCAAAGTCATGTATTGTCTTTGGCAAACGCACAAGCACCAGAACGTTTAACAGATCATTGGCGTTTGATTCAATCTCTTGTCCGTGAAGGTCGTTTGAATCGTGAAATAGAGTACTTGCCTAGCGATACACAAATCAAAAAACGCTTAAACAAAGGTTTAGGCTTAGCGCGTCCAGAAATTTCTGTCCTGCTAGCTTATTCAAAAATCAAACTGTCTGAGCAATTAGTAGAAGACGGTATTGGCGAAGACGTCGATTTGACCACTCAAATCAATGAATACTTCCCAACCCAGCTAACCAAGCATTTCGGCGGCCAAATGGCGTCACATCCGTTGATTCAAGAAATCATCGCAGGACATGTGACAAACAACCTAGGCAACCGCATGGGGCCAACGTTCAGCACTTACATGCAAGAAGAAACTGGTGCGACTTCTTTGAATGTCGTGCGTGCATACATGGCAGCGGAAGACATTTTTGGTATTCCAGCACTTTGGGATGCAATCAACGAACTAGACTTTACCGTCTCTAACACGGTTTTAAATAGTTTGCTGATTCGTATTCAAGGACTTCTAGAGCGAGCAACCCTTTGGCTATTGCGTAACACTCGTGAGAGTTTATCGATCCAGCGTTTGAAAGACACTTACAAACCAGGTGTTGAAGTGATTAGAGCCAACATGCAGGCAATTTTGACTGAATCCAGTCAAGCGCATCTGGCCGATATTGCTGCCAACCTTGTTGAGCAAAACATCCCAGCAGAGGTAGCGGAAAGACTATCGTCTCTACACTACCTATTCTACGGATTAGACATTATTCGCGTCGCGGCAAATACCGATACCGAAGTACTGGATGTTGCTCAAACCTACTTCGCCCTTGAAATGGACTTAGAGCTGCATTGGTTGCGTCATAAAGTTAGCGAGCTATCGGCTGACGATATGTGGCAGCGTCGTGCAAAAGCGGGTCTAGGCGACGAAGTGGATAATAGCTTAAGAACACTCACCCAAGAAGTCATTCAATCCAGTGTCGATATCAAGAAACTGGAGCAACGTCTGACTCATTGGCGCGAATCAAATAATGACAGCATCAAGCACTACCGCGCGACTTTTAGTGAAATAAAAGCCGAGAGCGAATTAACGCTTGCTATGGTAACTGTCGCTATTCGTGAGTTGAGAAATCTGATATAAACCAACTGGTGGCTGCTATTGCAGCCACCTATTTTTAAGAGGTCTTTTTTTAGGATGGATAGAAAAGTGACGCAACAAGTAACGAGAGCAACCTTTGACGAAGTAATGACTCCAAACTATGCACCTTCTGCGATTATTCCAGTGCGTGGCGAAGGCTCTCGCGTATGGGACAAAGAAGGCAAAGAATACATAGATTTTGCAGGCGGTATTGCTGTTACTGCATTGGGTCATTCACACCCGACCCTAGTCGATGTTATGCGCGAGCAAGCTGGACAACTTTGGCATTTATCCAATGTTATGACTAACGAACCAGCGCTACGATTGGCGAAAAAGTTGACTGAAAAGACCTTTGCCGATCGAGTTTTCTTTGCTAACAGTGGCGCAGAAGCCAACGAAGCTGCTTTTAAACTCGCTCGTCGTTACGCGTTTGATAATTTTGGCCCAGAAAAGCACGAAATTATCGCCTTTTATAAATCTTTCCATGGTCGTACCTTGTTTACCGTTTCTGTAGGCGGTCAAGCAAAATACAAAGAAGGTTTTGAGCCGACGCCTGGTGGCATCAAACATTGTGACTACAATGATATTGAGCAACTTAAAGCGATTATTAGCGATAAAACCTGTGCCGTTGTTATGGAACCCATTCAAGGTGAAGGCGGAATCATCCCAGCTGACGTTGAATTTGCCAAGCAAGTACGTGAATTGTGTGATCAATACAATGCGCTATTGGTTTATGACGAAGTTCAATCCGGTGTAGGCCGTACAGGTACGCTATACGCTTACGAGCAACTTGGCGTAAAACCAGATGTGTTAACAACCGCAAAAGCATTAGGTAACGGCTTCCCTGTTGGCGCCATGTTAGCCACAGAAAAAGCAGCAAAAAGCTTAGCTTTTGGTACTCATGGCAGCACCTATGGCGGTAATCCAATGGCTTGCGCCATCGCTGAAGCGGTTATTGATATCATCGACACACCTGAAGTATTAGGTGGTGTTGCAAAACGTCATGACCTTTTTGTTGAAGGGCTAAAAGCCATTAACGAAAAATATCATGTCTTTAAAGACATTCGTGGCATGGGACTACTAATCGGTGCCGAAATGGTGGACAGCCTTACTGGTAAAGCCGGTGAGATTATTAAAGCCGCAGCAGAAGAAGGCTTATTTGCCCTAGTCGCTGGTCCAAACGTACTACGTTTAGCTCCGTCTTTGATCATTCCAGAACAAGACATTGCCGAAGGACTTGCTCGACTGGATAAAGCCATCGCAACCGTAGTGGCAAACAACAAAGCTGCATAAACTATTCAGCACTAGACAAAACAATTAAAAATCGGGCTTAGGTCCGATTTTTAAATATTGCATCCGCGAAAAAACTCTTATCTAGTTTCCTTAATACCACATTAAAAAAGGTAAATCTGATTAAAAGTATTAAATAATACATATTCCCTTACTAATCATTTACATATAAAAGATTGAATGAAGCTTAATATAACGATAATATCGCCGAAAATTTTAAGATATATCTGCATAAGAGGGTAAAAAGGAAATGACTCCACTTAAATTCAATGGATCTGGTTCAGAATATTTCAAAATCTGGATAGTGAATATTCTACTGACAATTATTACACTAGGTTTATATAGACCATGGGCTAAAGTTCGAACATTGCGCTACTTCTATGGCAATACAGAACTTGATAATGCAAACTTTGAATACCACGCAACGGGCAAACAACTGTTCTTCAGTTTCATTATCGCCATAGCATTATTTATTCTATACACAATCATAAGCCAAGCGAATGCTATACTGGGAATCATTTTACCAGTAGTCCTCCTTGCAGCCTTACCTTGGATTATTTTGCGTTCAATAAAGTTTAATCTCAGTATGTCAAGCTACCGTAATGTTCGTTTTGGTTTCAACGGCAAGCTTTCTGGATCTTATATCGCATTACTGGCTTATCCTATCGGTATGTTATTAGTCATTATTGGCGCAGTATCTTTAGCAGGTTCAATTTCGTTTTGGCTAGCAGCTATATTAACCGTTGCGGCTTACCCTACTTATCTTGCGATAACCAGCAAAGTGATAAATAACTACATTCTAAATGGCATTAATTTTGGTCAAGGTAAGGTTAACAGTAAGCTTGAATTCAAGCCTTTTTTAATTATTTTTTTTAAAGCAGCAGGAATATTTTTACTGCTTGCACTGGCGGCTGCAATCATTTTTTCAGGTATAGCTTATATCAGCATAAGCTCAAACCAAGTTAATTCACTAATACAAAACATCAGCGAGCTTGGACAGGGCGCAAGGCCAAGCAGCTTCATTGTGTATAGCTTGGTAATATTCTATTTAATGCTTCTCAGCATAAGCATGTATGCACTTGCTTATGTAAAAGCACACCAACGTGTATACCTTTTAAACGAAACTATATTGGATAATTCAATTACATTTGAATCGACACTCACGACAAATAAATACTTTGGCGTTATGTCCACAAATTTATTGTTACTTATCTGCACTCTAGGTTTAGCTTACCCATGGGCCGCGATACGACTCTATCGTTACTCCATAGAGAGTGTCAGTGTTCAGGCTAATCAAGGTTTTGACCAATTCATCAGCACACAGAGTGATAACAAAGGCCCACTGGGAGAAGAGCTTGGTGACGCTTTTAATGCAGATATTGGCGGTCTCGTTTTTTAATGATCAATGGCAAGCTTTATTTGGCAGGAAGTGCAAAATCTCTTGCTGCTGAATTGCACATCTCTGAAAATGGTTTTCAGCTTTACGCTGAAGACCATTTTTCTATGACGGGCAAATTTGATGAACTGGAAATTTCTGACCGTCTAGGCAATATTGCACGTAAAATAACACTTAAAGATGGCAGCGTCTTTGAAACAAAGGCGAATGACGAAATAGACCAATCGTTAAAAAAACAGACCAAATCTACTGGTCTCATGGTTTTTATCCATCAATTAGAGAAAAATTTATCTTTAGTAGTTTTAAGTGTTTTTATTATTGCTGGACTATTTTTTTCAGGTATCAAATGGGGATTACCCGCCGTCAGTAATATCATTGCAGAAGCACTTCCTGATTCTGCTAACCAAGCCCTATCCAGCTATGCTTTGCAGTTTCTAGACTCCAGCATTTTAGAACCAAGCCAACTCCCCAAATCAACACAAGAAAAAATCCTTCAGCATTTTAAAGAAGACATTGCTCCTCTATATCAAGCAAATAATGCAACGAGCTTTTCATTGCATTTTCGCCGTTGGCCATTAAATGGAAAAGACAGCATAGCTAATGCTTTAGCTCTGCCCAATGGCAATATTATTATTACTGATCGCTTTGTCGAACTGGTACAAAATGACAATGAAATGGATATCGTGTTACTACATGAAATGGGGCATATCGTTGACCGCCATGCCTTAAAGAAAGTAATCGCAGGTAGTATAATGACAGTTATTTCATCCTTAATTTTAGGAGATGCCAGCTCGGTGGCCGATTTTGGTGTTGGTATTGGTTCATTTCTTGTCAGCAACACCTATTCTAGACATTATGAAACACAAGCAGACCGCTTTGCTTATGAACATGCGATAAAAGCAGGTATTCCCCCTTTCAGTTTAGGCGCTATATTAACTACAATGGAGCAAGACTCTATTGGAAAAGTGGAGCGAAGAGACAGTAATCCAACTTCTAAGATAGAAGAAACAAAAGCCGATAACAATTTGTCCGACTTTATATCTAGCCATCCAAGTTCCAAAAAGCGAATCATCATGGGGGAACATTACCAAGCCTGTTTTGACAATGGCATAACAAGCTGCCCGCCCCCAGAAAACTAACTCTTCCCAATCACCAAATAAATACAAAAGTCATTTATACTACCAAGGGCTTAGCAAGTTAATATCAATTTTTTAAAGAACGCCGCTTCGCCTCCAACTTGAACCTGAGTTAACAATTCATTTTCTGTTGTTAATTGAGTCACTAGTCGCGATGGCATTCCCATTGCCCGTCCTTGTTCAAAAATAGCCTGCTGATAACTAAAATGACGATGCAAATAACAGGCTAGCGCGCCACTCGAACTGCCAGTAGCCGATTCTTCAGGAATACCAACCGCCGGTGCAAAATTTCGACAACTTGCGGCATAAGAAGATTCTGGTGGATTCATTTCAAAGACATGAAAACCAACAAAATGATGCTGATCACAGAAACGAGTTATTGCATCATTATCAATGTCGAGATTATCCAGCAAGCCGAAGGGAACGGGAACCATTAAATCAACTAACCCTGTCGAAATCGCCTGAGCAGGCAAGCCCGTCTGAGCTATCAGTGATGGCTGAATACCTAGCATGGGCGCAATATCTTCTGCACTGTATTCACCCCACCACACAGGCAAATTCTGACTCATCAAAACATCCCCTTGTGATTCTATCTCGACAGATAAAATACCAGCCTTGGTTTCCTGCTGATAACTACCAGCCGAAATATACTGTAAATGATGCAACAACCAAAACACACTCAGAGTCGCATGACCGCAAAAATCAACTTCTACAGTTGGAGTAAAGAAAGACACTTGAAAATCAGCTTTATCGCTTTGGCAAACAAAAGCGGTTTCTGACACACCGACTTGCTTAGCAATAGACTGCTTTTGCAAATCCGTTAGCGTATCCGCGTTTAAAACCACGCCGGCTAAATTCCCACCTTTTCCAGCAATAGAAAAAGCTCGAATCAAATACAACTCAACTTGTGTCATGTAATTTTCCTATTGTCTTAAGCTTGCAATATAGTGTCTTATTATAATTAAAATGACTCATTGATTAATGCATTATCGCCTTTTTTGCTGATTCCAGTATCGGCATTTGATTGTCATTATCACCTCACTGGTTTAAGCTCCGATCATTCGCCATTAACTAAACCTGCGTATATCAATGGCTTACTCACCTAAACCGATTAACCAACATAGAGAAACAACAACGTGTTTCAATCTTTCTTTCCTAAACCCAAGCTCTTTTTTCTCAGTTTTGTCATCTGGGCACTTGTATGTGTCATTGGCTGGTATTTAGAACTCCAAGATTTAGGCAGCGTATTAAGCCTTGGCTCGTTATTTGGCGTGCATTTTCCAGCAGCATTAGCCGAAGGTGCTGATGCCGCCGCCCAAGCCGCCTTTCAAAGTACCCAAGAAACAGCGTTAACCGTATGGCTCTATCAATACATAGCAGTGTGTTATGGGTTATTTATTGGGATCTGGATGGTCTACGGTGGACATAAATGGGCAAAATGGTCAGTAATGGGGTCTGGCTTAATTATTTTTACGACGTGGTTTAGCGTGCAACTTAGCGTCATGCTGAATAGTTGGTATGGCGATTTTTATAACCTCGTCCAAAAAGCCTTAACAACACCAAATTCAATTACTATGGATGACTACTTTTCTCAGATTTACGTATTCTTTGGTATTGCTTCAATTCACATAACCCTAGTGGTACTTAAGAGTTTCTTTGTAAGCCATTACATCTTCCGTTGGAGAACCTCTATGACGGAATATTACTCTTCCAAATGGCAACAAGTTAGACACATTGAAGGGGCATCACAGCGTATTCAGGAAGACACCATGCGCTTTGCCAGCATAATGGAAGGCCTTGGAGTTCGTTTGATAAGTTCAGTTATGACTTTACTCGCTTTTTTACCTGTTTTGTGGGGACTTTCCTCCTACGTCAAAGAGCTTCCCTTTATCGGAGAAGTACCACAGGCATTAGTTTTTACCGCATTATTTTGGTCTATTATCGGGACGGTACTTCTCGCAATAGCAGGTATCAAACTCCCTGGCTTGGAATTTAAAAATCAACGAGTTGAGGCGGCATATCGGAAAGAACTGGTGTATGGAGAAGATAGAGAAGATAGAGCAGACCCAGCTACATTGAAAGAACTGTTCGATCATGTTCGCAAAAATTACTTCACTCTCTACTTCAACTACTTGTATTTTAACGTGGTCCGTTACGGCTACTTACAAGCAAGTGTTCTTGTACCAATGATCGCGCTTGGCCCTTCTATTGTTGCTGGCGCCATCACTTTTGGGATATTTCAACAAATCAATAATGCATTCAGCCAGGTAGAGAACTCCTTTCAATACTTGGTCAACTCTTGGACAACCATTGTAGAGCTGCTCTCTATCTACAAGCGTCTAAAAGCATTTGAAGCGGTTATCGACAATCAACCACTACCAGAAGAAGATCAAAATTTTATCGGAACCTAGAATTTAAGCGTCTTGCAGTTCTGTTTACATAATAAAAAGCCCCATCATAAGTGCTATTTGATGGGGCTCTCGTTTTTTTACGGTTTTAAGACAATACATCAAACATTAATGTTGATATTCTGACCCAAGTTATCGGTCGTCGTATGTGATCCACTGCTTGCCGCAGGCGTAACACTTTTCGCAGCTTCTTCTAATAAAGTAAGCTCCTGTTCCGCTTTTTGTTGCTGAGCTACTTTAGATAAGCTCGCACTATACGCTTCACTAGCATAATCCATCGCAGGACTACTCAAACCATTAATACTTGGCATCTTTCCTCCTATAAATCTACTCTACGTTCTCCGCACTTGTAGATTAATTATTGATCAAAAGAACTCAATAATTAAAGTATAGCGATACTTTGATCAATTTACGAACACCTTTTTGTAAAGCTTAGCTAACGAATTAAAACAAAAACAACGCCTAGATCTTGCCATCATTAACAAAGCTATCCCAATACTGGCTCACTAAGTTTTGGTTATCCACCAAGGTATCTTTTTGCACCACTCTGCCTTGTTGCTGCAAGCTCAATCGGTGAGTCAGAGACCGATAAAGCGTGTAAGTATCGGTCATTTTTTCAGCTTGTTCAGCACCAATTAAGCCAACTTCGGCTGCCGCCTCCAGCTGACGCACATTGTCGGAAAATCGCATCAATTCCGGGTATTTGCATGACCAAGCCAATACTAAATATTGCACCATGAATTCAATATCAATAATTCCACCAGCGCCTTGTTTAAGGTCAAAACCTTTCTCTTTACCGCCAGTATCAAGATGAGCGCGCATTTTCTCACGCATTTTGATGACCTCGGTTTTTAACACGTTACGATCTCGAGTCGAGGCAATAATACCTTTACGGCAATCTTCAAATTTAGCCAGTAAATTAGACTCTCCTGCCAAGCCGCGAGATCGGGTCAAGGCTTGGTGCTCCCAAACCCAGGCTTCTTTCTGCTGGTAATCTTTAAAAGCTTCCAAACTAGAAACCAACAGGCCTGAATTGCCTGAGGGGCGCAGGCGCATGTCAACTTCGTATAAACGACCAGCAGCGGTAAAGCTAGTAATCATGTGTATTAAACGTTGACCGAGGCGTGTATAGAAGGTGAGATTATCGATACTACGACCTCCGTCTGTACTTCCATTTGCCTGCGCATCGTGAATAAATACCAGATCAAGGTCCGAGTCGTAACCGAGCTCCCAACCACCCGACTTTCCATAACCAATAATCGCCAACTGCGGTGTTGAAGCCACTTCCCCTTGGCTTACTGGAAAGCCGTGTTTCTTGGTTAAATACTGCCACGATTGCATCAAAACCTGATCCAATAGCACTTCCGCCAACCAGGTTAAGTGATCACTTACTTTCATTACAGGTAGTATTTCTGTTATGTCACAGGCCGCAATACGCAAAATGATAGAACGCCTAAAACGACGCATTGCGTCCATCTGTGCTTCTTCATCATCTTCGGGCAAACGCAATAAGATCAGTCGCAACTCTTCCGCCAGCATGGTTTTATCCGGTGGCGAAAAGAGTGTATTAGCGTCTAGTAGTTCATCCAACAACGCAGGTGTCGTTGAAATTGCCTCGGTAAACCAGACACTTTCACGACATAGACGAATAAGATGCGTCAGCGCGGTTTGGTTTTCACACAACAAAACCAAATACGCAGTACGGCGCAACACCGCTTCGAGAATTGGGAAAACGCGCTCTAACACGAGATCTGGATTAGCTTCGTCTGTTAATTTAGTGATCAAAGCTGCTAAAAACACAGCCAGTCGTTCATGCCCTATCGGCTGCATAAATACCACGGTACGGGAACTGAGCAATTGAGAAATTCGTGAAATGCTCGCTTCTTGATCTTGCCCGGCAATCAACTCTATCGCGTCTTGTATGGCCTCTCGGTCTTCTGGATGCTTAATCAGCAAGCGCCATGTTTCCTGACTTTTAACTTCCTCACTGCTCTCATGACCATCGTCGATCAATGCCACAAAAGAGCGATGTACATTTTTCCGGACCTCCCAAAGCCGCTTATCCAAAGCTTCCCAGGAAGGAAAGCCGACCATCAAGGCAATGCGTGTACGTGCTCTATCACCTTCAGGCAATAGCTGGGTTTGTTCGTCATTCACAGATTGCAACGCATGCTCGGTACGACGTAAAAGCAAATACGCCTCACGTAATTGATCCATTTCTTCAACAGGTAAATAATCCTGCTGGGCAAGGTAAGGCAATACTTTCAGTAAGGCTGGCGTTTGCAAGCCTTGATCTCGGCCTCCGTGTAAAATCTGTAAAGCTTGAGCAATAAACTCTACTTCACGAATACCACCTTCGCCTAATTTTATATTGTGTTCTATTCCTTTTCGGCGCACTTCTTTGGCAATCATTTGTTTTAGATCACGCAATGCACCAATCGCACCAAAGTCCAAGTATTTACGATAGACGAAGGGCTTTCGCAAGGCTTCAAATTCACGAACATCCAAAGCATCACCCGACATAACGCGGGCTTTGATCATGGCGTAACGTTCCCAATCTCGACCTTGGTCTTGGTAATAGTTCTCTAGAGAATCCATATTTAAAACCAAAGCACCAGACTGGCCAAACGGCCGCAAGCGCATGTCGACTCGGAAAACAAAGCCATCAGCATTCACTTGGTCTAGATGCTGAATCAGTTTTTGGCCTAGCTTAGTAAAATATTCTTGGTGAGATAGGCTTTTTTTGCCGCCTTGGGTGTCACCATGTTCGCGGAACGCAAAAATTAGATCGATATCAGAAGACAGGTTTAACTCGTTGCCCCCCAACTTCCCCATGCCAATCACAATCATTGACTGAGGTTGGTTGTTGCCATCCAACGCCTGACCGTACAAAGCAAGGTAGTGCTGTGTTGTCCATTGCAGGCTGGCATTCACACAAGCATCAGCCAAAGCACTTAAACGCGACGTCAGCTCGGTCAATGAAAGCCGCTGCTGAATATCAAAGGCAATCAAGCGCACCATCCACCATTGTCGATATAAACGTAAACGCTTAATAAAACTCACTTCATCCAATGGCTCTAATGATTTTGTTGGGCAAGCGCTCGCTTCACATGAAAAAAAAGCCTCGCCAGCCATCAAAGCTTCTTTAGATGGTTTTTCTGGTAGCGCTTTAAGCACCAGCAAATCATCTAGCCAATGGGGAAATCGTATAAACTGCTGATGCAAATACTCGCTCAACATCCACAAGGGCTCTAACGTGTCAATTTGCTCTTGGCTTAATACTTCAAGGCTGTGTCTTTCTCGGGCGTCATGGACGTGCTCTAGTAGCAAAGCACGAGATGAGGATTGTTCACAAAATATCGCGTAGTTCGGGTTCAAATGCGGAGGTGTCACAAGGCTTCCTTACAAAATCTTCTTTTTATTTTTCATACAGTAATGTCATACAGCAACCGCCGTCAAAAAATCCATCACACTTGTTTATTTAACCATTGCCCAACCAATAACATAGTCATGCCAATTTGAGTCATACCCGCTAAGTTTTTCAACAATAAATCGTCTTCCACAATTAATTGCTGCTCTAACTTTGCGTCTAAGCTATTGAGCTCTTGCGCTAACGCTGATGGCACACACGCTTGTAATTGAGCCATGGAATGACGCACTGGTTGCATTAGTGCTTCGTCTTTCATGAAATACATTGCTTCCCAATAGACTAGCCATACCTCGTACCAATAAGCAGCTAACTCTAATGAATTTGACGTATTATCAGGCTTCTCAGGAAACTCTATCTGTCCGTATTTTAAACGCACGCCTTTTTGCGCCTTGGAAACAATACTAACCTGAACAGGAACTCGCTCTGCAAGTTGCAAAGCAAACTGGTACAAACCAGCCTCATCACCGTCTTTTAGTTCCAGCTCTAACTCACAAATAGCGTCTTCGCCATAGGGTGAGGTAACCAGCCCTTGATCACAAACCACTTCCATTTTGGATTCTTGGGATTGGATATTCCAAACTTGTCGCTCAAAGTCAGTACGATATACCTCGATCAACTTGTTACTCCAAGACATACCTTGCAATGATTCCGGTAAAGGCACGTCACTTAATAGCGATAAATCCAATTGGTCGCTGGGGACAAACCACTCCCATTCACCACGAGCATGCATGCCAATGCGGTTGCTACCACGCGTTTTTACGGTTTGAATAAACTTGTTATTTACAGCGCGAATGCGCAGCGCCATCCCGCCCTGCATCAGCTCGGCATCTTCTGTATCAAAATAGGCATTCATCAAAGCCAATGTAGGTTGACGAGATTGATCATCAGCATCAGAAAGTGCACAAACTCCATCAAGAAAATCACTTGCGGACTTGAGATACTCCGACTGAAGCATTAACTTTAGCTCTAGCTCGGTAGCCATAATATACGAACCTCTATAACCTTTGCGGTTGAGCAAACAGCAAAGAAAAAATAATGTGCGAGCAAGTGTACCAGATGCCTAGCGTACAGTAGTAATATTCGCTAATAACTCGGATTCAAGGAACTCCTTTATATGCCCGCACTTCCCTCGCTCATTAGTATGATGTCCCAATTAATTGCATCGCCTTCTATCAGTTGTAGCCAAGCCCATTGGGATCAGTCAAATAAAGGTGTTATTGAATTACTCGAAAGTTGGCTAAGCTCACAAGGGTTTCAATGCGAAGTCATGCCTTTGCCAGATCAGCCCAACAAATTCAATCTGATTGCGACTCTCGGAAGTGGCGACGGTGGTTTGGTGTTATCCGGTCACACAGATACCGTTCCTTACGATAAAGGCCGTTGGAAATCAGATCCGTTCAAGTTGGAAGAAAGAGAGCAAAAACTTTACGGCCTTGGTAGCTGCGATATGAAAGGCTTTTTCGCCATTGTGATCGACACAATTCGCCAAATGCAGCTGTCTGGCCTCAAGCAACCCCTCATCATTCTTGCGACCGCTGACGAAGAAAGCTCTATGTCTGGCGCACGAGCCTTGGTTGAACAAGGATCATTAAAAGCTCGATATGCGTTGATTGGTGAGCCTACCTCTTTGACTCCTATTTATGCTCACAAAGGCATTATGATGGAGCGCATTCAGGTAACGGGGCAATCCGGCCACTCTTCTAATCCATCATTGGGGAATAATGCCCTGGATGCCATGCATGATGTCATGTCAGAGTTGATGTTATTTCGTCAGCAACTTAAAACAAACTATCGCGATGCGAGCTTTGTGATTGATTATCCAACCATGAACTTTGGCTGTATACATGGCGGCGACAACCCAAACCGTATTTGTGGACGCTGTGAACTAGAATTTGATTTGCGGGCTCTACCGGGCATGAGTAACCAAGCCTTAATGCACGAGATTGCTGAAATATTGCCTCGCATCGAAGAGAAAACGGGAACAAAAATTCAGTTAAATAGTTTATTTCCTGATGTTCCATCTTTTTATACATCGATCGAATCGGATATCATAAAAGCCTGTGAAGCCTTAACCAATCGCCAGGCAAGTACTGTGGCGTTTGCAACGGAAGGTTCCTTCCTAAATCAAATGGGAATGGAAACCTTAATTTTAGGGCCGGGCTCTATTGATCAAGCCCATCAGCCAAATGAATTTATGGCACTGAATCAAATTCAACCTATGCAAAAGGTAATTCGCGGTCTAATCGAGCGTTTTTGCCTTCAATTAAACGAGCCAAAAAATGAGGAATAGCGTGACAGAAGAATTCAATTATGTGGACTGGTTCCGCCATTCTTCCCCCTATATCAATGCCCATAGGGGAAAAACCTTTGTCATATTGATTCCAGGTGAAGCCGTCGAATGCGCTCACTTTTCAAGTATTATTCACGATCTTGCCTTGCTGGACTCATTGGGAATTCGACTTGTTTTAGTACAAGGTGCACGTCCACAAATAAGTCGTGTTTTAGCGAATAAACAGATAGTCAGTCGTGTTGAAGATGATTACCGTGTCACACCACAAGATCAGCTTTTGGATATTATCCAAGCCTCTGCAGCCGTGCGCGTTCAGCTGGAAGCCCAACTGTCTATGGGACTATCAAATACTCCAATGGATGGCGCAAGGCTTAAAGTATGTAGTGGTAACTACGTTATTGCCAGACCACTTGGCGTCGTAGATGGCATTGATTACGGTCATACAGGTGAAGTACGCCGCATTGACACAGAAGCCATTTTCCGCCTGCTTGAAGATGACAATATGGTGCTTTTGCCCCACCTTGGCTTTTCACCAACCGGTGAAGTCTTTAACTTAAAAAGTGAAGACGTCGCGATCCAAGCAGCCATCCAGCTAAAAGCTGACAAGCTTATTGTTTACGCTGAAGAAGAAGGTGTCTTTAAAAGCGATGGTGAGCTTTATTCTGAACTATTAACCAAAGACGCAGAGGCCATTCTGAAAGAAAAGTCTCTCTCCAGCATTACCCACGCAGCGTTAGATGCCTGCGTGCAAGCTGTTCGCAAGGGCGTGCCGAGAGCACATTTAATTTCATACAATGAAAATGGCGGCTTACTACAAGAACTCTTCACCCGTGAAGGTTCAGGCACCATGATTGATGAAGACAGCTATGAACAACTGCGCCCAGCTCACATTGATGATGTTGGCGGTATGATGGCATTGCTAGCTCCACTGGAAGAGAAAGGTGTCTTGGTAAGACGATCTCGCGAACTATTAGAGAACGAAATAGATCGCTTTATTGTCATTGAACGAGATGGCGCCATTGTCGCCTGCGCAGCGCTTTACCCATTTGAACAAGAATATTCGGGGGAATTAGCCTGTTTAGCGGTATCGCCAGATTATAGAGGCTCTAATCGTGGTGAACGCTTACTAAAAGGCATAGAACAAGTCGCTAAACGTCAAAATCTAACCATGCTTTTCTTATTAACCACACGAACAGCTCATTGGTTTATTGAGCGAGGATTTAGCGAAACAACATTGGCAAGTTTACCAACGCAAAAACAGGCTTTGTACAACTACCAACGCAACTCAAAAATCTTTTCAAAACAACTTTAATATCGACGCATTTCGTATCTCACACTAGAACCTGCAAGCCAATAATTAATCATTGGCTTGCAGGTTCTAACGTTAGGCTAATCAAGGGCAGCACAGTACTCATTGAACTCGACTAAGATATAAAGATCGCTATCTTGCTGGATAGTCCCATGAATGCAATCATGATCTCGATAATCAAGGCCATGGGCATCGTTGTTTTCAGGAATATCCATAATCCGCTCCACAGCCTCTACTCGAATTCCAAAATAGCCCGTGGGTAAATCCAGTACAATAATATGGCCTTCTTCTTCACACTCAGCTGGGTCTAAATTCAGTAAATGACTGCCATACAACACTGTCACCATATTACCACGTACATCAATCATACCCTCAACGCCTTCACCAGCACCTGGTATAGGAGCAGGAGACTGATAGCTAAGTACTTCTTTAACAGTTGAAATGGGGTGTACATAACGCTCGCTCCCCAAACGAAAGCAAATCCCCTTCTCTACCAATTGCTCCACAATCCGCCCCTCTAAAATAGTTTCTGTCTAAATTAAAAACACTATAAACATGACAAAAAATAGTTACACGTCTAACCTTTAACTTCAAGTTTAAAGCAAAAAAAAGCGACCTTTTTGTTAACACAGTTCACATAAGAGTTGGGGTTAATTGAATCGTTCCAGAAAATCCGATTACGGTTTCTTACTCTACATTACCCACCTCGTCAAAAGCGAGAATCGGCGACAACGTTTGCCTGAAAATCTATTTCTGTAGCTAATCTTAGGCATGATTTTTTTCCAAGATGAAGCAATCGAAGAAGTGACTGGATGTTTAAATGTCTGTTCCGAAGGATCAGTATAGGAGCGACCCGTTACCAATATTGGCGTATTTCGCGCAAGGCATAGCTCAGATTCGGATCCTATGTAGTAGCTAATCAAGCTAACTTGTGAATATTAGATTAATAATCAGTTTTGGTAAGTATTTGATATTTATGGAGTCATACTTGATTATGGCGCCTGCGGCTAAGCCAGAGTCGAAGACAAAAATACGTCTTAAGGGGCTAAGGTCTGGGATATGCAATTCTTTGGCGAACAAAAAAGCGAGGCCTAGTAGGCCTCGCTTGGTATAGCAGTTAAATCCAGCATCTAGCAATACTCTTCCACTTAAGTGAACAGCATTAACCTTTGGACTGCTTTTTTAAAATGTAACAATTATCTAGCTAGGACAAAGGCCCTATTAGAAATTAGATAGCGCTGTTTACAAATTCTACCAATTGAGATTTAGACACCGCACCCACTTTAGTTGCTACCACTTCGCCACCTTTAACGATAAGCAAAGTAGGAATGCCACGAACATTGTACTTAGGCGCTGTTTCTGTGTTTTCGTCAACGTTAAGCTTAACCACTTTCACTTTGCCAGCGTATTCAGCTGCGACGTCTTCCAAAACAGGTGCAATCATTTTACAAGGTCCACACCATGGAGCCCAAAAATCAACAATCACAGGGATTTCTGAATTAAGCACTTCTTCTGCAAATTGAGCATCAGTGATTTGAATTGTGTTGTCGCTCATAATAATTCCTCAAAATTCTATATTTAACTAATGAATGGCGCTAGTGTATCACTAAATGATTAGGGTAAAAACGAGTTCTATCTAATTAAAGCAATAGAAAAATGCTATAGCATTAAAGACCTAATAACCGTTGGCAATTCAAGCAATGAATGTATTTCTGCATGAGATCGAGCGCCCCAGTCATCTCCCCAGCGCTGCGCGCCATGGCGATTGAACCAAACACTTTTAGCGCCAGCATTAGAGGCTCCATAAACATCATCCACAGGATGATCCCCAATATGGATAAGCTCAGAGACGTCTACTCCTGCATTCTTTGCAGCCATTGAAAATACATCAATAGCAGGTTTAGCGATACCAACCTGATCCGCTCTAACAGCAAAATCAAAGTATTGACCTAGACCGATATAAGGATGGAATACATCAGCATTACCATTGGTAATAACAGCCAAAGTATAGTCTTGATTCAACGCCTCCAACACATCGACAACATGCGGATACAGATCCACTTTTTGTCGCCACTCACAAAAATGTGCCAACGCAGCGCCCGCAACAGATTCAGCCTCTTCTGAAGGCAAGCCAAATTGTTTTAATGCAAGTTTGTACACAGCCAAACGAACCGCGGTCAAATTAAAAGCCATTTCTGGATTTTTCGCTAAAACGTTGTTTTTTAACTCTTCTCGGACAAGAAACGAGTATTGAATAGAAAAGCCAGGGAAGCGCTCCTCAAACCAAGACTCCATAGCATGTTCTGCTCGCGTAATTACTGGAGCAACATCCCAAAGAGTATTATCAAGATCAAAAGTAATCAGCACACTCACGGCAACAACCTCAACAAGATAGCACTCAATAAATCAGCAATGTATTGAAGAAATAAGGCCCCTTTTTCTTTATCAAAAGCCGATTTATTTTCAGACCCTAATACAAGAATACCGCATTTTCTAACCTCTCCGCCCTCTCTAGAAAGCAGTGGCAATACAGCAACAGAACGAATTGAAGAAGCATCCTCTGGAAAAAGAAAGCTCATTTCATTGGCGGGCAACATGCCACAAAAACAGTCGGTAAACCCAGCAGCATGAGACAAAAACACATCATCTTCCACCAACACATGAGACCGAACCGCACTATCGGGAAATTCACCATATAAAACCAACGTATGGTGAGAAACGTCAAAATCATCTCTCACCATGTCATCGATAATAACGGAAAGATCATCCAGAGAGCTGCAAGTAAGACCCGCTAAGACTAAGCGACGACTTTTTTGCATCGTTGACTCATTCTCGCGAGCCACCTCTATCAAACGATCGAACTCTGCACGATAATCGGCTGTTGTTTTCCGCAACGAATGCACTTGGTATTCAAGCAGTGAAACCACCTTCCCATTAACTGGATGAGGAAGCGTCAGACTCTCCAACAAATCAGTATTCCGAACAAAAAAATCCGGTGTTTTTGACAAATATTGAATAACTTCTTCTTCGCTCATAATTCCTCTATAGGTAAATTTGACCTTCGAACACCTTTTCAGCAGGGCCCGTCATAAGAATAGGCTGACCTTCACCTTGCCACTCAATATGTAGATCACCTCCGCGTAAATGAGCGGTCACTTTAGGAGACAACCATCCCTGCTTAATACCGGCAACGACGGCCGCACAAGCTCCAGTTCCACAGGCCTGAGTTTCCCCGACGCCACGTTCATAAACACGCAAATTGATTTCATCAGAACTAATAACCTGCATAAAACCAACATTCACATTTCGAGGGAAACGTTCATGACATTCAAGCAAGGCTCCTGCTTTAGCAACCTCTTCGTCCATCAACTGATCGACTTTGATCACGGCATGAGGATTTCCCACAGACACTGGTGTCATTAAATACTCAGTCTCACCAGCCATAATGCTGTAAAGACCATCCTGAGGTTCTGCAGTAAAAGGTAGGTCTACTGGATCAAAGCTTGGCGCGCCCATATCGACGGTGACCAAACCACCATCTAATACACGCAGTTGAATGGCACCGCGCTTTGTTTCAACATTAATAATACGCTTATTCGTTAATTCTCGATCTAAAACAAACTTAGCAAAGCAACGAGCACCATTTCCACAGTGCTCAACTTCGCTACCATCTGAATTATAAATGCGGTAACGAAAATCCATATCAGGATTCGTTGGCGGCTCGACCACTAAAAGCTGATCAAAACCAATCCCCCAGTTTCGATTACTTAATCGCTCGATTTGCTGTTTATTAAAAAACACTTTACGAGACACCGCATCAACGACGACAAAATCATTTCCTAGCCCATGCATTTTGGTAAATTTCAACAACACGACGAACTCCTCAGACTGGCAAAATTTGCTCACCAGCTAACTGATGCTCAATCGTTTCACGAGCACGAATCAAATACGTTTTATCACCGTCAACCATCACTTCAGCTGCACGATTACGGCTATTGTAATTTGATGCCATAGTGAACCCATAAGCCCCAGCTGAGCGAACGGCTAAAAAATCTCCAGCCTGAATATCAAGCTCACGATCTTTGCCTAAGAAGTCACCTGTCTCACAAATAGGACCAACAAGATCGTAGCTCCGTTTACCTTCAGAGGTCGGCAATAAAGACACAGGGACAATATTCATCCAAGCACCGTATAAAGATGGACGAATAAGGTCATTCATTGCCCCATCAATGACGGCGAAGTTTTTGTGCGGCGTGCATTTCAAAAACTCAACTTGGGTCAACAAGACACCCGCATTCGCAGCGATAGAGCGACCAGGTTCAAAAGCAAGTTCAAAATTCTTACCTTTTACTTTTTCGAGCAATAATTTAGCGTAATCGGCTGGCGATGGCGGTACTTCATCGCGATAGCGCACGCCTAAGCCACCACCTAAATCAAGGTGCTTAATCGTAATACCCTCTTCTGCTAACTCATCAACCAAACCAATCAAGCGGTCAAATGTATCCAAGAAAGGCTTAAGCTCGGTCAGTTGTGAGCCGATATGACAATCCACTCCCATGACATTTAGGTTAGGTAATTCATGAGCAATTTTATAGATGCGAACCGCGTCTTGAATATCGATACCAAACTTATTTTCTTTCAACCCTGTTGAAATATAAGGGTGTGTTTTGGCATCAACATCAGGGTTAACACGCAAAGAAACGGGCGCTAATTTACCCATTTCGCCAGCCACTTGATCTAATCGGTACAATTCCGCTTCAGATTCCACATTGAAACAGTGAATACCCACTTCAAGTGCTCGGCGCATCTCTACCGCTTGCTTGCCTAAACCTGAGAACATGATTTTAGATGGCTCGCCACCCGCCTTTAAAACGCGCTCAAGCTCACCAATAGAAACGATATCAAAACCTGACCCCAAGCGAGCCAATACATTTAAAATTGCAATATTTGAACACGCTTTAACGGCGTAACAGATTAACGTGGGGTGTGATGCAAACGCTTCCGCATAGGCTTTGTAGTGCCGCTCAAGAGTCGCACGAGAATAAACGTAACACGGCGTACCATATTGATTAGCAACATCTGATAGAGCAACATCCTCTGCATGCAGAGTCTGATTTGAGTAATTAAAAAAATCCAAAGGGGAATCCTCAGCTATAAAGACGACTCTTGTTGCGAGTCAGTTGTGTCACTCGGCAAATAAAGGGCACCTTTATTTCCGCAAGCCGTAAGTAAAACAGCCAAAACACATACTGAAAGCAATTTAAACATCGTCTTATCTCTTCTATTTTTGATTGAGACAGTATACCTTGCAGCCAGTTCGTTTCCCAACCCCAGTGAGCCAATTACATAGATATTCTTTACCTTGAATAAGAAGGCGCTGTAGCTTGAATTTGCTATATTTATCTCAAGCTATGTACACAAAGACTTAAATTGGGTTACACATTACCAACCGAAGCAAGACATCACATATTAGAAGGTTTATGAAAAACAGGATTGCCCCATGGATGGCAGCACTTTTCTGTGCCATCGCAATACACATAGTTATAATCGGAATCTCAGATAACCAACATTGGTTTGATATAGACACACGCCCATCGACTTTTGAGTTACTTTTATTGCCAGCTGCATCAAATGATGAAGTAACAGAAACAAAGGCGTTTACGCAGAACGAAGAAAATACAGCGGCTGATACTAAGCAAAATGACGCAACTCTCGATACAACTGGAGAGCAAACAGATAACCCTGAACAAGCAGATAACACTGAGCAAACCAATAACTCTGAACAAACAGCTGAGCAGCCATCTGATTCTTTAGGAGCCGAAAGCCTTACTGGCAAAGAACTCAGTGAAAGAAACAATGAGTTTGATCCTCAAGAAATCATCAACAACCAAGACAATGAGCAAACACTATCAGAAACGTTTCTACAAAATGACACATTAAATCCAAGCCCTAATTCCAATCAATTAAGCTCAGACAAACCTGAGTTACTTGATTTATCAAAAGTGTCTTTATCTCCAGACGTAAAGGATGAAGCATTAACAAATATTTTTTCTCCGGAACTCAGAGACAAAATTACCGAGTCTAAAAAAGCACAAAAAGACTATCTGAAAGGCCTAACAAAAGAAGTGGACTACCCAATAACAAAAGACGCGGATGGAACACGCTATGTCAATATCAAAGGGGTTTGCTGGAAACTACCCAAAGAAGGCAGCAATGAAGGTTGGGCCATTGTGTTTGACGGCTGCGGTGTCAAATCCAAACTTTTTCACTTTGAACTAAATATTTCACCTAGCATCATCACAAATGAAGTATTAGGTCCGGATTCGCCATTCAACCTAGATCAACCAATAAAACAATAGCTCCTCTGAGGCCTGACACACATAAAAAAGCGGCAACTCTAAGGTTACCGCTTTTTTAGCATTGTCATTTAGTCTAGCAAAACTTAGCGCGCAGCTAAATCTGCTTTAGCTCGCTCTACTGCTAGTAACACTTGAGCTGGAGCCGTTCCACCAATATGATTACGAGCAGCCACAGAACCTTCTAACGTCAAGACATCAAAAACATCCGCTTCAATCATGCTACCGAAAGTTTGCAGCTCTTCCAGCGTCATTTCGGATAAATCTTTACCTTCTTTCACGCCATGGCCAACCGCTTTACCAACGATTTCATGAGCGTCTCGGAAAGCCACACCGTGACGAACCAAGTAATCCGCCAAATCGGTTGCAGTAGAGAAACCACGGCGAGCCGCTTCATACATATGCTCTTTACGAGACTCTATTGCAGGAATCATATCGGCAAAGGCACGCAATGAACCTTTTAGCGTGTCAACCGTATCAAACAAAGGCTCTTTGTCTTCTTGGTTATCTTTGTTGTACGCCAGACACTGAGACTTCATCAAGGTTAACAAGCCCATCAAATGTCCGTAAACACGACCGGTTTTACCTCGAACCAATTCTGGCACATCAGGATTTTTCTTCTGCGGCATAATAGATGAGCCTGTACAGAAGCGATCAGGTAGGTAAATAAAGTTAAACTGAGCCGACACCCACATCACCATTTCTTCTGCCCAACGAGACATATGCATCATGATGATAGACGCTGTTGCCGTGAACTCGATAGCAAAATCTCTGTCACTAACAGAATCCAATGAGTTATAAGTCGGACGCTCAAACCCTAGTAACTCAGCGGTCATATGACGATCAATCGGATAAGTTGTACCCGCTAGCGCCGCCGCACCAAGCGGTAGAATATTAATACGCTTACGGCAATCCACCAGACGCTCGTAATCACGTTGCATCATTTCATACCAAGCCATCAAATGATGGCCAAAAGTAACTGGCTGAGCCGTTTGCAAGTGAGTAAAGCCAGGCATAATTGTATTGGCTTCTTTTTCCGCCAAACTCAAAATCCCCTGCTGAAGTCGAGTCACTTCTTCCATCAAGAAATCCACTTCATCACGCATATATAGGCGAATATCTGTGGCTACTTGGTCGTTACGAGAACGGCCAGTATGCAGTTTTTTGCCAGTAATACCGATCTTCTGCGTCAAGCGAGCTTCGATGTTCATGTGGACATCTTCTAATTCAACAGACCACTCAAACTCGCCGCGTGCAATTTCATCTTCAATTTCGGTCAGACCCTGAATAATCTGATCTCGTTCTTCTTCCGTCAAAACACCAACGCTAGCGAGCATTTTGCCGTGAGCAATTGACCCTTGAATATCCTGTTTTGCCATACGTTGATCAAACTCAACAGACGCAGTAAAACGCGCGACAAACGCATCAACAGGCTCAGAAAAACGACCACCCCATTGCTGGTTCGTGGTTTTATTAGTATCAGTCATTCGGTTGGTTCCCACACAAATTCAAACAGCTGCCAAGAGTACATTAAGCGCCTCGACTTATAAAGCATTGAAAGATGACGGAGTCCCTCTTAACGAGTATCATTAATCTATGAAATAAGAAGATATTAGTCCATCTACAACCCAATAGGAGATGAAGTGAAAGACAAGATTGTGATCGCAACCAGAGAAAGCCAGTTAGCCCTTTGGCAAGCCAACAATGTCAAAGCGCAACTAGAAAGCCTCTACCCAGACATGACTGTAGAGTTGCTAGGCATGACAACAAAAGGCGATCAAATTCTCGATTCACCATTATCTAAAATAGGTGGCAAAGGCCTTTTTGTTAAAGAATTAGAAAGTGCGCTTATGGATGGCCGAGCAGACATTGCTGTTCACTCTATGAAAGATGTACCGATGGCATTTCCTGAAGGGCTTGGACTTGCCGTCATTTGTGAACGCGAAGACCCTAGTGATGCCTTTGTTTCCAATAAAGTCGAATCACTAGATCAACTTCCCAAAGGCGCCGTTGTTGGTACATCGAGTCTGCGCCGCTCTTGTCAGCTACGCATGAATCGCCCAGACTTAATAATCAAAGACCTACGCGGCAACGTCAATACTCGCCTAAGAAAAATGGACGACGGCGAATACGACGCTATTATTCTGGCAACTGCAGGCTTAATTCGCCTAGAAATGTTTGACCGAATTAAACAAAGAATCCCTGCCGAAACTAGCTTGCCAGCAGGCGGACAAGGCGCAATGGGAATAGAGTGCCGCTCCGATGACGTACAAACCATTAATTTACTAGCGCCACTGCAACATGAAGAAACCGCCGTTCGCGTCGCTGCAGAACGCGCAGTGAATGAACGCCTTAACGGTGGTTGCCAAGCTCCTATAGCCTGTTTTGCGATATTAACAGACGACTCTATTTGGTTAAGAGGCTTAGTGGGCAGCCCTGATGGTAAAACCATGATTGAAGGTGAAATTCGTGGACACAAAGACGACGCAAAATCTCTTGGGGTTCAGTTAGCCGATGATTTACTGGCCCGTGGCGCTGACGTCATTCTTGACGCCCTGTACAAATAACTAAAAGGCAAAATATTGGTGCAAGACTGTCGTATCCTAATTACCCGACCAGAGCCAGAAAATACACTCAGCCGTGAACGCCTAAGCGCTCGTGGCTGGGTAGCGATTCCTCTTCCAATGCTGGAAATTTCACCGATAGAAGACGCTCTTAAAAAAGCGGTCATTCGAGCGCAGGTATTTGATATCGACACATTTGATTACGTCATATTTGTCAGTAAGAATGCTGCTCGTCTCGCTTGTGATTGGTTGGATGAGTGCTGGCCTATGCTGCCCGCCAATGTTCACTGGATAGGCATAGGCCAAGGAACAACACAGACATTACTTGATGAGGGCGTTCCAGCGCTATCAAATCCAGGACACACCACAGAAGCCTTACTTGATTGGTTGAAACCTGCCAGAATGAAAGATCAGAAGATACTGATTGTTCGTGGTGAAGGTGGTCGCCCAGAGTTAGGCAATAAATTAGAAGAGCGAGGAGCAAAAGTAAGCTACCTTTCACTCTATGAAAGAAAAAAACCTCAGTATTCAGCTCAAACTTTCTTCATGCTGCCCGATATCAATTTAATATGGGTTACCAGTGGCGAAAGCTTACTCAACCTATCAGAATACGTGTCACAGCATAAACCAGAGTGGAAAGCTCTGCCGATACTGACACCGAGTATTAGGGTCAATCAACAAGCAAAAGAAATGGGCTGGATAAATGCCTCGTGCGCAAATGGCGCTGACGATAACAGCTTGATCAAAGCGACGGAATTTCACACAGGAAAACAGAATGACTGATAACAATAAACAAGCGCAAGAATCAAACGAGGCGATTGAAAAATCATCAGATGCAACGGAGACTCAACCTACCGCATCAAAGACGCCCCACCAAAAAGAGCCAACACAAAAAACGAGCCTGACACCTAATTCATCCGTCAATACTTTTGCGGCGTTATCCCTCGGGCTTTCCGCCATCGCCATCGCGACAAGTGGCTGGCTGTATTTCCAAAGCACACAAAGTACGCTAAATAGAGACATTCAACAATTAACAGCGCAACAAAACACTTTAGATAGTAGACTCCACGCCAACACTCTCAACAAATCTCAGCTAACACAGTTGGTTGATCAGGTAAAAACGTCTGAAAAAAATCTTCTATTGGAAAAGGCCGAGCTCGCAACTCAACAAGCCCAACAAAATGAAAAACTATTGTCGCTTGAATCCAAACTTAACCGTCTCAATAACACGACAAAAGAAGACTGGAAATTAGCGGAAGCTGAATATTTGATTCGTCTCGCCAATCAACGTTTGTTGCTTGAAGCGGATAACAATGGCGCAGCGACATTACTCATTAACGCTGACGACATTCTTAATGAACTTGAGGACCCTATCGTATTTGCTACACGCAAAGCCTTGGCAAAAGACATCCAAGCGTTAAAATCCATTAGCCAATTTGATCTAGAAGGCGCTTACCTCAAACTGAACGCTTTGTATGATAATGTTCAAACCTTACCTCAACGAGAACCGTCAAAAGAGTGGCAAGCCAGTACGACTGAGAAAAAAAATCAGATAGACGACTCTACAACGGGCAAAATTACCTCCGTTCTAGACAGTTTTTGGAATTCAATACGCTCACTGGTTGTGATTAATTACAATCACAAACCCATCAAAGCATTATTACCACCAGCGGAATACCAAGAACTCATTACTGGCATACAACTGCAACTGGAAATTGCTCAGGTAGCCTTGATCAAAGGTGAGCCCTTGATTTATCAGCAAGCATTATCTCGTGTTGCAAACGCCACAACAGAACATTTTGAAACCCAATCAAGCAGTGTCACGACATTCTTAGCCAGTCTAACCGCCTTGCAACAGCTAAACCCGTCACCAGATTTACCACTCCCTAGAGAGTCATTAATGTCTATGAAATCATTAATGAAAGAATGGAATAACCGTAGCTCAAACAACACAGATACATCCAACAATACTGAGCCATCTCAAATAGAGAGCGAGAGCAAAATTGAAAGCATGACTGCGCCTCAAACCGACCTAGGAGATAAGGCATGAGAAAACTCCTCTTCTTACTTGTCATTATGATGGCAGTCGGTGGTGTCTTAGGGTTGCTTATGCGCCAAGACAGCGGCTACGTTTTAGTCGCCTACAATGGCGTTACCATTGAAACCAGCTTATGGGTTTTAGTGGTGGTCATCGTTATCTCGTTGTTTGTACTTAGCTGGGTAAAACGCATTCTGTTTATCGCTCTAAGGCCTAGTAGCTCTTTAGCAAAAGTTACGGGCAACTTAGCGCAAAAAAGAGCATCACGAAACACCATCCGCGGCATGCTAGAACTCGTTGGGGGTAATTGGAACAAAGCAGAAAAACTGCTAACCAATAGCGCTGAAAAAGTCCCTTATCCATTAATAAACTACATTGGTGCCGCCTACGCAGCAAACGAACAAGACGAAGCTGGACGCTCGAAAGCTTTGTTGCGTGCCGCTCATAAATCAGCACCTGAAGCCGAATTCGCTATTGGCTTCGCACAAAGCCAAATTCAAATAAAACAAGAACACTACGAAGGCGCCTTAGCCTCTCTTTTACGCCTTCAAAAGCTAAAACCGAAGCATAAACAGGTTTTAAAAATGTTAGTGACTGTTTACAAACAGTTAAAAGATTGGGATGCCTTGCTCACTCTCACAGCAACACTAAAAAAAGACGGCATTTTTGACGACGATAATATGCTAGAACTTGAGCGCAATGCGTTCTTGGCACTGCTTGATAAAATCAAATTTCGCAATAAACTCGGACAGAACAGCAAAGAATTAGTCGCTGAAGTTGAAAGCTTATGGAATAAGCTGGACACCCTGTCTCAAGATGACAGAATGAGGCAGCTCTATGCTCATACACTTATCCATTTTGGTGATAGCACCAAAGCAGAAAGCTTTATTCGTAATAGCTTGAATAACAAGTGGTCTGAGGCGTTAGTTTATGAGTATGGCAACGTACAAATAGATAACACTAAGAAACTGCTTTCCAACTGTGAAAACTGGCTAAAGAAAGAGCCAGCAAGCGCAAACTTATACTTGGTCTGCGGCCGCTTGAGTCAGTCAATGATGCTATGGGGGAAAGCACGAGACTATTACGAGCAATCTCTCTCACTTGACTCTCACAATGAGGCATTGGCAGAACTAAGCCGCCTACTTAAAGCCATGGGCGACACCAAAGCAAGCCAAGAGCTAATGATGATCAACCTAAACCATGCTAGCAATCAATTAAAACCATTGCCGCTGCCTTAGTAAGGTCATTTACAAAAAATAAGGGAGGCATAAAAAATGCTGTTATTTTCATAACAGCATTTTTTTATTTTAACTAAGACAAATT
The DNA here is from genome assembly GCF_024397855.1 of Marinomonas rhizomae. Classification (NCBI taxonomy): domain Bacteria; kingdom Pseudomonadati; phylum Pseudomonadota; class Gammaproteobacteria; order Oceanospirillales; family Oceanospirillaceae; genus Marinomonas; species Marinomonas rhizomae. The sequence goes on along the minus strand of NZ_CP073343.1, from coordinate 1,022,469 downwards.
GTGAGCTACTTGAAACGCACAACCAATTCATGCATGTTGTTCGCTACATCTTGCAATGCTCGAATACTATCACTTGACTGGTTAGATTTCTCAGAACTCTCAACGGATAAATCAGAAATACGCACCACTTGACGATTAATATCTTCAGAGACATGAGCCTGCTCCTCAACCGCCGCTGACATTTGCATGGCCATATCAGATATTTTTGAAACGCCCTCAACAATACTCCCAAAGGCACTCTCCATCTCAATGATTTTTTCTAACCCTTGAGTGGCATCATGTCGACCCTGATTAGCAATAGAAACTGAGTTTTTAGCTCCGCTACGAAGTGTTTCTATAATATGATGAATATCTTTAGTTGAATCTTGCGTTCTTTGGGCCAGCTGACGAACTTCATCGGCTACCACTGCAAAGCCTCGACCATGCTCACCTGCTCGCGCCGCTTCGATCGCAGCATTCAATGCTAAAAGGTTCGTTTGTTCGGCTATCTGATCAATCATCTGCGCAACTTGTGCTATTTGTTCAGAGCGATCCGCCAACTCTTGTACTGTCGCGCCAATATCATTCACGGTTTCACTCAATTGACGAATAGACTGACGTGTCTCTTCAACAATTTTTTGTCCGCTCCCTGCTGTCTGCGAAGACGATTTAGCGCTATCCGCTGTCATCTGAACATGTTGAGCAACGTCGTTGATCGTCATCGTCATTTGTTGCATGGCCGCAGCTACATCTTGAGTTTCATGTTGCTGACTCACCATACCTTTTGTCGTTTCAATGGTAAGAGCAAGGCCAATTTTAGATTGTTCAGAGACTTTCAGAGACTCATCTTCAAAACGGGTCAATACGGCATCCATTCTTGATAATAAACTCTTTACACCAACATCAAGCGATGCAATATCCAAAGAAGTATCGGAATACGTTATCCCCGCTAAAGGATGAAGAAAAGCACTTGATAACCGCTGTTTTAACGTCGCCTGTAATTTAGAATGATTCAGTAAAAATAAGACATTAGCCAGTAGACTTGTTGCTGCTAATACACCGACGCCATAGAATACATTAACACTACCTGCTGCAAGGGTCAGGACAATACCTACCAATGGCAATATAAGCTTCCATGACATAAAGGATCGTGGAATGACATTTTTACCACTGTTGATGCGTTGATAAACTTTCTCCGCTCGCGCCACATCCTCTCGGCTAGGAACCGTACGAACAGATTCATAACCAACAACTTTTCCGCTTTCAGTCACGGGGGTCACATAAGCGTCCACCCAATAAAAATCGCCATTCTTACAGCGGTTTTTAACCAACCCCATCCATGCTTTACCTTGTTTTAAGGTATCCCACATAATTTGAAATGCTTCTTTCGGCATGTCTGGATGACGCACGATATTATGAGGGCTGCCAATCAACTCGCTTTTATCAAAGCCACTGATTTTTACAAATGCATCATTGCAATGAAGAATCTTTCCTTTTAAATCCGTAGTCGTAATGAGCTTCTCATTTTTAGAGAATGTTTTCTCTTGATTTGTCACTGGCGTATTTTGGCGCATAGAAAGGCAATCCTTGAGAACTTACATATGTTTTTTTAGATAGAAACTAATTTTTCAAAAATTAACTTAAGCATAAGATAAATTTATAAAAATATCTAAATATTACTTTAGTAAAGAAGTATTTAACCAGCGAGTAAAAATAGGTAATAAATATGTGGGTATTTGTAAAGCACCAGCTAAAGGCAAAAACGCCGGCCCTAATAAGACGCCAGCAATGCTATACGTCAATAATACATTTCGATTTCCCGAAGTAATGGCAGCACTAAGCGCAATAGCTTTACCTTGCTTACGATAAAAAAGGTAAGACAATGCGAAAAACAGACAACACAAGCCAGTGGCTATCAAGAAATAATTCAATGCCATCAGTGGGTCTTGATCAAATAGCATGCGAAAACTCCCCACCAGACCAAAAGGAAAAGCAAACACCAATAAAATGGTATAAGGCGATATTTTTATCAAAAAGCGGCTTAGCGCTTCCTCAGGTAAAAAGCGATGAGTAAAAAATGAAAATAACATTGGTCCAAAAATAAAAACGACTAGACGGACAAAATAACTAGACCAATCAAGCTCTACGCTTTCTGTTTGAAAGAATATCAAGGTGATAAAAATTGAAATAGGCAAAACTAATGTCGTTGCAATCGTCATCGCCATTGCTTGCAAACTATCAAACCCTAATGCTCGAACAATCGCGGGCGTTGCAAACAAAGATCCTGTTGCCGCCACAGCAACAACTGCCAGCAAAAGACCTGAATCAAACGACAAAAACCAGCCAATAAAACTGACCACCCCCATAAATACAGCAGAGTGCAAAACAGTATAAAACCATATTTCTTTACTACCTAATCGCTTCATTAACTCATTTTGCTTCATCCCCAACAAAGTTAATGACATTAGAGTAAAGAGTACTATAGGTAGAAAAGGGAAAAAGGCTAACGATATAGAAGGAAACAGGAAGCCAAGTACGGCAAACACAAACATGAAAGGAAGAGAGTTTCGAACAAAGAACTGCAACATGGGTTGAACACCTTAGATAGGTGGCCCACTTTAAACATCAGACATTATCTAATTATTTTTTGGAACCACAACAGATTTTATTATTTTCAGGTAACTCAGCAAGTTCAACCACCCAATCAGCACGAGCCTTATCAAAAGCCGCCCTAAGCGCTGCTAGCTCATCGTTGGATGCCGGAGAAACTTCTTTTTTGCCACGACCCTGACAAGAAGAAGGGAATGGTATCAGATTATTCTTCATAAATTGTCTCTATTAAAGCATTGTCTGGATATCTATCGACACTCTATGGATAATCTTTAACAAACGCAATGATCAAGCAGATGGAATCCTTATGAAGTTCTTAATATCACCAGCAAAAACACTGGACTTAACCTCCACACCTAACATTGATACCGTTAGCCAACCAGAGTTGCTAGATGAGTCTCAACAGCTCATCAACACTATCAAGCCATATACGCCCGCCGATATAGCGTCTCTGATGAAGCTCAGCGATAAGCTGGCCACACTCAATGTCTCTCGTTACCAGGAGTGGCAAAAAGAGCACACGCAAAGTAACAGCCGTCCTGCCATTTATACTTTTATGGGTGATGTGTATACAGGGTTAGACGCTTACTCATTAAATGAAAGCGATCTTAAATATGCCCAAGAGTCTCTGCGCATTTTAAGCGGTCTATATGGATTATTAAAACCGTTGGATCTAATGCAAGCCTATCGACTAGAAATGGGCACTAGCTTAAAAAACGATAGAGGCACTAACCTTTATCAATTTTGGGGAGATATTATCGTTAACAAGATTAACGAGACCCTTGATGAAGGCGAACTACTGGTCAACTTGGCGTCCAATGAATATTTCAAAGCGGTTAACAAGAAAAAGCTTACTGCAACATTAATCACACCGAATTTTCTCGATGAAAAAAATGGTAAATTTAAAGTCATCAGCTTTTATGCGAAAAAAGCACGTGGTTTGATGGCTCGATACTTGATTGAAAACCGCTGTGAAACACTAGATGAACTTAAAGCATTTGACCTTGCGGGTTACCGCTACGACCCTCAACAATCAACCAAAGACAGTCCAGTGTTTATTCGACCAGAAAGCGCCCAGCCGCAAAAATAAAGAGCGACACAGAAGTAAGCGCTAGCGCTTACTTCATTTACTTGAGGCGCCCTATTGTCACCCGGTCATTGCCGCCTAAATCCTGAAAACTCTCGACCGCAATAAAACCCGCTTCAACAAAACACGTTTGCACAGCGATGGCTTGGTCATAACCATGTTCAAACATCAAATAAGCTCCTTGTTTCATAAAACGAGGGGCAACTTGAATAATGTACTCAATGTCCGCCATACCATGATTATCCGCCACCAAAGCACTTTTAGGCTCAAACCGCACATCCCCCTGAGACAAATGCTCGTCGTCAGGATCAATATAAGGTGGGTTAGATACGATTAGATCAAACAAATTGCCTTCCAGCGCTTCGAACCAACTACTTTGTATAAAAGTCGCATTACTCAATTGATTTCGTATAGCATTGCGCTTAGCAAGAGCGACGGACTCTTCAACTAAGTCCACACCGACGACTGTCGATCTAGGCCGTTCTGACGCCAGAGATAACGCAATCGCCCCAGTCCCCGTACCAAGATCTAAAATACGATTAACGTCACCTATATCAAGCACAGAAAGCGCCACCTCCACCAGCCTCTCGGTGTCGGCTCGGGGAATTAAAGTACAAGGCGCCACTTCTAGGTTCAAACTCCAGAATGACTGCTGCCCCAATAAATAAGCAACAGGCTCTCCCGACTCTCGACGCTCTAATAAGCCATTAAACCGACTAATGTCTGCTGCGCTCACTTCTTTCTCGGGCCAAGTGTAAAAATAGGAAGTTGACACCGCCAAGACATGAGCAAGCAATAGCTGCGCATCTAGCTGAGCCGTCTCTGAAATAGAATAAAGGCGCTGAATAGCGCCTTTTAGTAGTTCATCAATTCGCATAAGCGATGATTACCTCAGATTAATTATCGCCACTTAGTGCTGCAAGTTGCTCCGCCTGGAACTCATTCACCAGTGGATTAATCAACACATCCAAATCACCCGTTACGATTTCATCTAACTTATACAGTGTTAGGTTAATACGGTGGTCTGTAACGCGCCCTTGTGGGTAATTGTATGTACGAATACGCTCAGAGCGGTCACCACTACCAACCAAAGACTTACGCGCTTCGGATTGATCACTGGCCGCTTTTTCTTGCTCTGCTGCCTGCAAACGAGACGCAAGTAGTGACATGGCTTTAGCACGGTTCTTATGCTGAGAACGCTCTTCCTGACATTCGACAACAACACCCGTTGGAATATGCGTCAGACGAATCGCTGAGTCTGTTTTGTTAACGTGCTGACCACCAGCGCCAGACGCACGGAAAGTATCAATACGCAAATCAGATTTATTGATGATAATATCATCAATCTCATCCATTTCAGGCATTACCGCTACAGTGCAAGCCGAAGTGTGAATACGACCTTGTGACTCTGTCGCAGGTACTCGCTGAACTCGATGTGCGCCAGATTCAAATTTCAATTTAGAATAAGCACCATCACCAACGATACGCGCGATCACTTCTTTATAACCACCATGCTCGCCATCGCTGGCACTGACGATTTCGACTTTCCAACGTTGCGTCTCAGCATAACGTGAATACATACGGAATAAATCGCCAGAGAATATGGACGCTTCATCACCACCGGTTCCGGCACGCACTTCCAAAAACACGTTACGGGAATCATTCGGGTCTTTAGGCAGCAGCAATTTCTGCAATACCAACTGAAGCTCTTCTTTTTGCGCTTGGCCTGCTTTGTACTCCTCGACCCCCATTTCTTTTATATCTGGGTCAGCATCTGTCATCATTAACTCCGCTTCAGCAATGTTTTCATCAATTTGCTGAAACTCATTAAAACACTTAACAACAGGCTCAAGCTCTGCATACTCTTTGGAGTAAGAGCGGAATAAATCCTGATCCATGATAACTTCCGCCACACCTAACAATGCAGCCAACTCGTCATAGCGATCAGATAAACTTTCTAATTTTAACTTTATGGATTCTTTCATTTTTTAATTATCTTTTTCTTCGTAAATGCCCAATACATTTGAGGCAATGATTAATGCGTCTTGATCAGCGTCGGCGCCCGCATCACGCAAATAGCGTGTTGGAGCATGGATGAGCTTATTCATTAAGCCATGAGCCAGTTTATTAATAACCTGCTCTGGTGGCTGGCCCATTTCAAGACCTTTAAGCGCTTTTTCTAATTCTGTATTTTTAATGGCTTCAGAGGACTGTCTAAAGGTCACAATCAAGTCAGATACTTTTCTCGACTCAACCACTCGCCGATAAGAATCTACCCCTTCTTCTATCATTTGCTCAGCCGCTTTCGCCGCATCTTGCCTTGCTCTGACATTTTCTTCAATCACTGAATGAAGGTCATCGACAGTATAAAGATAAGCGTCGTCTACTTCTTCAACTTCTGGCTCGATATCTCGAGGCACTGCGATATCAATTAATAGCATTGGTTTATGGCGACGCTGTGATGTGGCGCGCTCTACCATGCCCTTACCAATGATGGGTAATTGGCTAGCCGTAGAAGAAATGACAATATCAGCTTGCGATAAATACTCGCCAATATCACCAAGCATAATAGCTTCCGCATCCAGTTCATCTGCCAAAACTTGAGCTCTTGCCAACGTTCGGTTGGCTACAATAATATTTTTAATACCATTTTCTTTTAGGTGTCTTGCCACCAGCTCAATGGTTTGTCCGGCGCCAATTAACAGCGCGGTGCTGTTTCTAATATCGGCAAAAATTCGCTGCGCAAGACTCACTGCTGCAAACGCAATAGAAACTGGGTTTTCACCTATAGCCGTATCGGTACGTACGCGCTTAGCAACAGAAAATGTACGCTGAAACAAAGATTCCAACTCTGGCCCAATACATGAACCTTCTTGCGAAACGGCATATGCCGACTTTACCTGCCCAAGAATTTGAGGCTCCCCAAGAATCAAAGAATCTAAGCCAGATGCCACTCGCATGACATGACGCACGCTATCATCCGCAGAGTGCGTATAACAATATTGCTGCAACTCAGGCAACGCAATACCGTGGTATTCACTTAGCCAAGCAATGACGTCGCCCGCCTTAGTAAGATCTTCTATAGAACAATAAAGCTCGGTGCGATTACAGGTCGATACTATTACTGCTTCATTGGCTTTTTTCTCAGAAATCAGAGAAGACAAGGCATCGATCATCTTTTCAGGCGCAAAGGCCACGCGCTCACGTATCGAGACCGGCGCAGTTTTGTGATTTACACCTACAGTAATTAGCGGCATTCAGGACTCTTCTCAAAGATCGAGATCTTAAGGTAATGACAGAAGCAAGCATTGCTCCAACATGACTCTTTACATAAAGAAGACACATTATACGAGAAATTCGCTTTTTTTCGCACCCCATATGACCAATAAAAGTAATAGGATTAGTTTATAGTTATGACTGACATAACGAGCCGCTAACGATACCATAAGGGTTGTATGAATTTAGCATCGAGAAAAAAAATGCCTGCTGTTTTAGGCCCTATACACAAAAAAGATTCTCCAACGCCCGTTCAGAAAGGGTTGCTGTTGTTGTTAGCGCTACTAAGCCTGCCTCTAGTAAGCGCGTGTAGCCAAGATACACGCCAACAAAACACCTTGCCTCCGATCAAAGAATCGTTTCAGACAGGGAACTTTACTAATGAAAATGAAATTGAAGAATTGCTTAATGCTGAATTCACATTGCAAAGAGAAGGCCCTAATAAAGCGTTCGAACCATTTTATAAGCTAGCCAGTCAATCCGGTGATATCCAGTTAATCGAAAGACTAATGCACATTGCGGTGGTTTCTCAGAATCACTTGTACATAGAAAGAAGTGCAAACTTATGGCTCTCTGCTGAACCGACGGCCGAAGCGGCCTATGCGTTAAAGTTACAAGTTCTCATCAAAGACAACCGTACGGAAGAGGTCACGACACTACTCACGAACGCCATTCGACATAAGGTTTCTCTGCGATTCCTGCCTCTTTATCTTGAAGACAATGTTCGTAATAATGACCAGATCAACACCATAGAAGAGGCAATTTCAGCCCTTTCACCAGAATATAAAGCGAATCAGTACGTACAATTGAGCTACGCACATTTACAACTGCTTACGGGAAAATACCAACTCGCGGTTAATACATCAGAAAAACTGTTAGCCAACCCCAATACAGATAAAAATGAAACACTTCATCTTATTCTCGCTTTTAGCCAAAAAAACCTAGGTCTTACAGAGGATGCAATCAAAACGCTTCAAACAGCATCAAAGCTTTTCCCAAATAACACTAGAGTCATCACACCTTTAATTGATTTTTTGGTTGAAAATGGACAATCAAAGCGTGCTAGCGAAATTTATCAAAAAGCAGATTTAAACTCACCGGAAAAACTACAAGTTGGTATTAATTTAATGCGAGCTTTACTGGAACACAACCAACCAAAATTAGCATTAGCAACGGCCAACAGTCTTCCCGAAGAGCAACTCGGTTTATCAGATCAAATACAATATTTAACGGCTATCGCCACAGCTCAACTAGACAAAAAAGCACAAGCCATTGCATTGATGGAAAAAGTAGAAGGTGCTCTACAGACCAACGCCACCAACCAAATCGCGCTGTGGCTATATGACGAGAACCAAGAAAATGACATTAATAGTATGGTGCTCAATCGAACGCAGCGAGAAAACATGCCAGAGCAAGTTGCTGCGATCAGTCGCCTTCACGAGGAAAAAGGCCGAACTGACCTATCATTCCAGCTAGTCAGCGATGCCTTGGTCGCACTTCCAGAATCGGATGCACTGCGCTATCACAAAGCCTTACTTGCTGACACCCTAGGTAACTGGAAAACGACTGAAAACGAGCTTACCACCTTACTACAAAAAGACCCGCACAATCCTCAGTACTTGAATGCACTCGGCTATACCTTACTCACCCGGACCAAACGACTTGATGAAGCCATGAAGTACATTGAATCAGCTTACGAAAAAACAGACAATGATCCAGCCATAATAGATAGCCTAGGGTGGGGCTTTTTCCTGAAGGGAGAGCTTGAACAGTCTTCTTACTACTTAAAAAAAGCCTGGTCTATTTTACCTGACGCAGAAATAGCAGCGCATTATGGCGAATCCTTATGGAAACAACATCATTATGAAGAAGCAATATCGATCTGGGAAAGCGCATTAGAGACATCACCCGATACACCACTTTTAATCGATACCATAAAACGACTGTCACCGTCGTTACTGGAAGAACAAAAACAGGACTCATCATCATGACTTATCGCACGCTCTACATTCTTGCTTTTACCGCACTCATTAGTGCCTGTAGTTCTAGGCCAACAGGGCCACAAATACCGCCACCAGAAAGTGTAGACGCCATTTCAAAATGGGAAACCTCCGGCAGAGTAGGCATACGAACCAAAAATGATGCGGTTTCCGGCAATTTTAATTGGCAAAAAGATCCAAAAACGTTTGCCTTAAATATCGTTGGTCCATTTGGTCAAGGTGCAACTAACCTAAGCCAAACAACAGATGGGAAGGTGACCCTATCCTATGAGGATAAAGTCATCACAGGCAATGACCCAGCGACACTTCTACAGCAAGAATTAGGCTGGGAGTTCCCTGTTGCTCAAGTTACCTATTGGATCAGAGGACTGGTTGCTCCAACTTCTACGGCTAACGTGACTAGAGACCCAGAAACGCAGTTACCAGAGAAAATAGAACAAGATGGTTGGATTATTACCTACAGCAATTACGAAAAAATAGACGGCTTACCTTTACCGCAAAAAATGCAGGTATCCAACCCGCCGTTTAGAGTCAACCTAATCATCAACCAATGGACTATCCAGTAACCAAGATGCAATTACCTTCTCCTGCAAAATTAAATTTATTTTTACATATCACAGGTCGACGAGAAGACGGCTACCATGAACTGCAAACTCTGTTTCAGTTCATTGATTTGTGCGATACGCTGGATTTTACACTGACACATAATAAAAAAATCACTATTTCACCCATAATTGAACGACTGCCTACCGAAGACAACCTCATTTATAAAGCAGCAAAACTGCTTACACCATTCAGAAAAGACCTCACTTTCGGCATTGATATTATTCTGACAAAACAATTACCTATGGGTGGTGGCATTGGCGGTGGCAGCTCAAACGCAGCAACGACTTTACTGGCCCTAAACGTACTGTGGAAATGCCATCTTTCTTTGGAAAAGCTAGCCGAATTAGGCGTACAATTAGGCGCTGACATTCCTGTTTTTATCATGGGATTTTCAGCCTTTGCAGAAGGCGTTGGAGAGAAGCTGCAAAAAGTTGAGTTAGACACTCCATATTTTTTACTCCTCAAGCCCAATTGCCATGTCTCAACTGGTCAAATATTTACCGATAAATATTTGACAAGAGACACCCCTCCCATCAGAATATCGCACGCCTTGAAGCTGGGTGGGCATAATGATTGCTTAGACGTGGTAAAAAAGCACAATCCTGAGGTCAATGAAGCGTATTTATGGTTGAAAAATCATGGCGACGCGAAGCTAACAGGAACAGGCGCTTGTTTATTTTTAGCATTCGATAATTTGCGCGACGCAGAACGAGTAAGATCGTCTACACCGAAAAAATGGCAGAGCTGGGTTTGCCGTGGTTGTAACACTTCTCCAACACATGACGCGCTAAACCAGTGGATTGAGCAAAATAGGAACTAATGTGCCTATATAAACACATAGTCCTCGGCCTGTCTTTCCTTGGCCAGTCAATAGTCATCGCTACAAAATACAAAAGGTATACACAGTGTCCAAGTTGATGGTTTTTACCGGTAATGCAAACCCTGAACTCGCTCGCAGGGTGGTTCGTCGCCTAGGGCTACCTATCGGAAACGCAACCGTAGGTAAATTTAGCGACGGAGAAATTACGGTCGAGATCAATGAAAATGTTCGCGGTAAAGACGTTTTCATTATCCAATCTACCTGTGCACCTAGTAATGATAATTTAATGGAACTTATCGTCATGGCCGACGCATTACGTCGTGCTTCGGCCACTCGCGTAACAGCTGTTATCCCTTACTTTGGATACGCTCGTCAGGATCGTCGCGTACGTTCTGCACGTGTACCAATTACAGCAAAAGTAGTCGCAGATATGATTTCAGCAGTAGGCATCAACCGCGTACTAACGGTTGATCTTCACGCAGACCAAATTCAAGGATTCTTTGATATCCCTGTTGATAACGTCTATGCAACCCCTTTGCTGCTAGATGATTTGCAACGCCAAGGCCATGAAAATATCACGGTTGTTTCTCCTGATGTTGGCGGTGTTGTTCGCGCTAGAGCGTTTGCAAAACTGCTTGATGATGCTGATTTAGCTATTATTGATAAGCGCCGACCTCGCGCTAACGAAGCTCAAATCATGCATTTGATTGGTGACGTTGAAGGCAAAACATGTGTTTTAGTCGACGACATGTGTGATACAGGCGGTACTCTGTGCGCAGCGGCAAAAGCCCTAAAAGAACATGGCGCTGCAAAAGTACTTGCTTACTGTACTCACCCTGTACTGTCTGGCAAAGCTATTGAAAACATTAAGAATTCCGTGCTTGATGAGTTGGTCGTGACTGATACCATCCCATTGACACAAGAGGCGCTTAACTGCCCTCAAATACGCCAATTGTCGATGTCTGACATTATGGCGGAGGCTGTTCGTCGCGTATGCAACGAAGAGTCTATCAGTGCCATGTTTGGGGCCTAAGCCAAACACTAACGCTCGGAACGGGTCGCATTTCTGGGCACAAACTTTATTAATTATTAGGAAAATACCATGTCATTATCTATTAATGCCGTAGCACGTACTCAAGAAGGTAAAGGTGCGAGCCGCCGCCTTCGTAACGAAGGCCTAGTGCCTGCTGTTATTTATGGCGGTGAGACTGCTCCAGTATCTATCTCTTTCAAAGACAACGAGCTACTTAAAGCTGTTGGCACTCCAGGCTTCTTGACAGGCCTAGTTGAAGTAACAGTAGAAGGCAAAACTGAGCAAGTTCTTGTTAAAGCTCTACAACGTCACCCATCAACTGGCGCTGTAATGCACATGGACCTTCAGCGCGCTCAAGCTGATAAAGTAATCACTACTCGTGTTCCTTTAAGCTTCATCAACGCTGCACAAAGTGAAGGTGTTAAGAGCCAAGGCGGTCGTTTGACTGTTGAATCTAAATTGGCTGAAGTTCGTTGTTTACCAGCGAACCTTCCATCCGTATTGACAGTAGACGTGATCAAAGGCCAACTTGATCAAATCTTCCACTTGTCTGATGTTATCCTTCCTGAAGGCGTAGAGCTTGTGTCATTGCTTAAAGGCGAAGATCACGACCAACCTATCGCTCGTATCGGTAAGTCTAAACGTTAAGATCTCATTGAAGGCAGTATTGTGGCAGGTTTCAGATTATTAGTAGGCTTGGGTAATCCAGGCAGCGAATACGAGAACACTCGCCACAATGCAGGCGCTCAGTGGATTGAGGCATTGGCTCGTCAGAGCCAATGCTCTCTTCGTTCTGAGAAGAAATTTTTTGGCCAATTTGGCAAAGTTTATATAGCTGGTGAAGAGTGCTACCTTCTTATTCCCACCACCTATATGAATTTAAGCGGTAAAGCGGTTCAGGCCGTCTGCCAGTTTTATAAAATCCCTCCTGAAGAAATCCTTGTTATTCACGATGAGTTAGATATCCCCCCAGGTACCGTCAAATTAAAACAAGGCGGTGGGCATGGTGGTCACAACGGATTAAAAGACATTATTTCAAAGCTGGCGAACAATAGAGAATTTGGTCGACTCAGAATCGGTATTGGCCATCCAGGCCATGCCAGCCAAGTCGCCAATTACGTCCTTAAAAAAGCCGCTCCAGACGATTACACGAAAATAGAACAAACAATCGACGAATCATTGCGCTACGTAGATGACATCGTTCGCGGCAATCTTAATGCCGTTATGAATCAACTACACAGCTTCAAAGCATAATCACTTAATTATTAGGAATCTCACTATGGGTTTTAATTGCGGCATCGTTGGGCTACCTAACGTTGGTAAGTCAACTCTATTTAATGCATTAACCAAAGCCGGCATTGGCGCAGAAAACTTCCCATTCTGTACGATCGAGCCAAATGCGGGTGTTGTTGCCATGCCTGATCCGCGCTTGGACGCTTTGGCTGAAATAGTTAAACCCGAGCGAGTTTTAGCAACAACAATGGAATTTGTCGATATTGCAGGCTTGGTTGAAGGCGCTTCGAAAGGTGAAGGCCTTGGAAACAAGTTTTTAGCAAACATACGCGAAACGGATGCTATTGCTCACGTGGTTCGCTGCTTTGAAGACGAGAACGTCATTCACGTCTCCAACCATGTTAACCCAAAGCTAGACATCGAGGTCATTAACCTTGAATTAATTTTTGCCGATATCGAATCCATCGATAAACAGCTATTCCGTACTGCGAAAAACGCCAAAAGCGGCAATAAAGAAGCAATCGCTCATAAAGCTTTCCTAGAAAGCATTAAAGCGCATTTAGAAGATGGCTTACCTGTTCGCGCTATGGAAATGTCCGATGAGCAAAAGAAAGAAGTTCGCTCACTGCACCTTTTAACAACCAAACCTACTATGTACATAGCCAACGTTGCTGAAGACGGTTTTGAAAATAACCCATACCTTGATCAAGTACGTGAAATAGCTGAAGCCGAAGGCGCTATGGTCGTTCCTATCTGCAATCAGCTTGAAGCAGAAATTTCTGAACTAGATGCAGAAGAGATGCAAGAGTTCCTTGATGAAATGGGCATGGAAGAGCCTGGCTTGGATCGAGTCATCCGCGCTGGCTATGAATTACTAGGCCTTCAGACGTACTTTACAGCGGGCGTTAAAGAAGTACGTGCATGGACAGTAAAACAAGGCGCAACAGGCCCACAGGCCGCTGGTGTGATCCACACAGACTTTGAGAAAGGCTTTATCCGAGCGGAAGTTATCAGTTACAACGATTTCATCCAATATAAAGGGGAAAGTGGTGCAAAAGAAGCCGGAAAATGGCGTCTTGAAGGTAAAGAGTACATAGTAAAAGACGGTGATGTTATGCATTTCCGTTTCAATGTTTAAGAGATTATAAAACATTTTTCGAAAAACACTTGACCCATTAACAGGTTATATGAATAATATCGCGCCACAGAGGCAGTAGATCGATTTGTATAAACTGTTTTTGTGTTAGTCTGTTGGGGTATAGCCAAGCGGTAAGGCAACGGGTTTTGATCCCGTCATGCGTAGGTTCGAATCCTTCTACCCCAGCCAACAGACAAAAGGCTATGTAGCTCAGTTGGTTAGAGCACATCACTCATAATGATGGGGTCACTAGTTCGAATCTAGTCATAGCCACCAATTCGATAATTGGGGTATAGCCAAGCGGTAAGGCAACGGGTTTTGATCCCGTCATGCGTAGGTTCGAATCCTTCTACCCCAGCCATCGATATATTTAGTAAAACAGTTAAGGCTATGTAGCTCAGTTGGTTAGAGCACATCACTCATAATGATGGGGTCACTAGTTCGAATCTAGTCATAGCCACCAACTTAAAAGAAATCCTTTATTGGGGTATAGCCAAGCGGTAAGGCAACGGGTTTTGATCCCGTCATGCGTAGGTTCGAATCCTTCTACCCCAGCCATCTATGTAAATATTCTTCACAATTCGTCATATCTCCTCCTTATTTCATTGGATTTTAGTTCTCTTCATCCTATAATTAGTCTAAATTTATCCTATCGATATATGGACAATAATCATGAAGAAATCAGCTATTTTACTCTCAACTGCTTTGTTTGCCAGTGCGGCTAATGCAGATTTTATTGGCGCAAATGCAGAAGCTGGACTTTTCGACAGTGACGATGGATCAGCTACCTACGCAAGTATTGATGTACAGCATCCTATTCCTTTAATCCCAAACCTTCGCTTGGATGTCTGGGACTTTGAATCTGACCCTTCGGGAGTAAATATTAGCCATCTAGATTTCACCGGCTATTATGGTGTAGGTATATTATGGGCAAGCGTTGAAGGCGGTGTCACATTTCGCAATCTAGATATGGATAGAGGCGCATCTAGCGATAGTGAATCTGTGCCAATGCTTTTCTTAGCCGCTTCACTTGCTATTCCAGGCACAGGAGTTACGTTGGCCGCAGAATCTAAAAGCATCTCTTCATTTGATGATGTGACTATTACAGACCAATCATTCAAAATACAGTACCAGCCTATCCCTGTTGTCGGCTTAGAAGCAGGCTATCGATCAATCGATCAAGAAACTAATTTTCTTGGCAACACAGATTACGATGGCTATTTCATCGGCATCACAATCGATATTTAACAACTCCAAAAATTTAGAATTAAAAAAAACGCTAGCCTAGAAAAGCTAGCGTTTTTTTATTCTTAATCAACTATTAATCCTTAGAAAAAACGAACTGATTATTAATTACCTGAACTTTAATCATATCCCCTAAAACGAAATTTCCAGATAGCAGTTCATTTGCTAATGGGTTTTCGATCCATTTCTGTATTGCACGCTTCAATGGTCGTGCACCATAAACAGGATCGTAGCCAACCTCTGCCAACTGGTCTGCAGCAGCTTCAGTCAATGCTAAGGTCATTCCCATCTCTTTCAATCTATCATTTAAATGCGCCAGCTGAATGGTCGCAATGCCTTTGATCTGAGACTTCATTAGAGGATGAAATACAACGGTCTCATCAATACGGTTAATGAATTCCGGACGGAAATGCGTTCCCACCACTTCCATAACTTTAGATTTAATCTCCTCATATTGATCCGCAGATTGATATTCTTGAATCAGATCAGAACCCAAGTTCGAGGTCATGACAATAACCGTATTTCTAAAATCTACAGTTCGACCTTGCCCATCGGTTAATCGACCATCATCTAAAACTTGTAGAAGAATATTGAAAACATCAGGATGCGCTTTTTCAACTTCATCTAGCAGCAATACAGAATAAGGACGACGTCTTACCGCTTCCGTCAAATACCCTCCTTCTTCATAACCCACATAACCTGGAGGCGCACCAATTAATCTAGCAACAGAATGCTTTTCCATAAACTCAGACATATCAATCCGAACCATGGCTTGCTCTGTATCAAAAAGAAACTTCGCAAGCGACTTACATAACTCTGTCTTACCCACGCCCGTAGGTCCCAAGAACAGGAAAGAGCCATTAGGTCGAT
Source organism: Marinomonas rhizomae (assembly GCF_024397855.1). NCBI lineage: Bacteria > Pseudomonadati > Pseudomonadota > Gammaproteobacteria > Oceanospirillales > Oceanospirillaceae > Marinomonas > Marinomonas rhizomae. The sequence goes on along the minus strand of NZ_CP073343.1, from coordinate 1,006,572 downwards.
TAGGATCAGCCAAGCCTGAACGAGAACGGCGAACCGCATTAGAGACAGCCAAAACGGCTTCATCTTGCCCCATGACAGATTCATGCAATGCCTCTTCCATACGTAACAACTTATCGCGTTCGCCTTCGAGCATTTTATCAACGGGAATGCCTGTCCATCGCGACACCACGGTCGCAATTTCTTCCTCTGTCACTCGCCTTTTTAACAATCGAGTTTCTGTTGTTTCTTCTGCTTTACTGGCTTTTTCAATCTCGGCCTCTAACATTGGAATCACGCCATACTGTAGCTCTGACATTTTCGCTAAATTACCACTTCGACGGGCTTCTTCCATTTCATGGCGAACTGACTCCAACTCTTCTTTGAGCTTTTGCGCACCTTGAACGGCGGCTTTTTCAGCATTCCAGATTTCTTCCAAGTCAGAAAACTGCTTCTGTAAGCCATCAATTTCAACATCCAGTTCAGCTAGTCGCAGCTTAGATGCTTTATCCTTTTCTTTCTTTAAGGCTTCTTTTTCAATCTTTAACTGGATTAAGCGGCGCTCTAAACGGTCCATATCTTCCGGTTTAGAGTCCATTTCCATACGGATACGACTGCCTGCTTCATCAATCAAATCAATCGCCTTATCTGGCAACTGTCTATCGGTTATATAACGCTGTGAGAGCTTCGCGGCAGCAATGATGGCGGAGTCAGTAATATCCACACCATGGTGAACCTCATAACGCTCTTTTAACCCCCTCAAAATAGCGATGGAATCAAGCACACTGGGCTCCTCCACCAACACTTTCTGGAAACGTCTTTCTAATGCCGCGTCTTTTTCAATAAACTGTCGATATTCATTCAATGTGGTGGCACCAACACAATGCAACTCACCACGAGCAAGCGCGGGCTTAAGCATATTGCCTGCGTCCATTGAGCCTTCCGACTTGCCCGCGCCAACCATGGTGTGAATTTCATCAATAAACAAAATCACTTGCCCTTCTTGCTTTGCTAACTCATTAAGCAAGGCTTTTAGGCGCTCTTCAAATTCACCACGGTATTTGGCACCCGCGATCAGGGCCGCCATATCAAGGGACAAAACGCGTTTATTTTTTAAGCCTTCAGGTACTTCTCCGTTAATAATTCGCTGGGCCAAGCCTTCTACAATGGCAGTTTTACCCACGCCAGGCTCACCAATCAAAACGGGGTTATTCTTACGACGACGCTGCAGGACTTGAATCGTACGACGAATTTCATCATCTCGACCAATAACTGGGTCCAGTTTGCCTTCTGCCGCTCTCGCTGTTAGATCAACCGTGTACTTATCCAACGCTTGACGACTTTCTTCTGCATCAGGGTCATTCACCGAATCACCGCCACGAATACTATCAATCACAACAGCGATATCCGCTTTTGTCACACCACTCGCTTTGAGGCTTTTGGCAAGATCATCTTTGCCATCAAACATAGCCATCAACACAAGTTCGGATGAGATATACTGATCTTTTCGCTTCTGCGCTTCTTTATCCGCTAAATTAAGCAACCGCCCCAATTCTGGAGACATCTGCACATTGCCATCATGGTCATTCACTTTGGGAAGACGAGTTAATAACTCATTTAAACTTTCGCGAAATTTAGCGACAGGAATACCAGCTTGCTGAAGGATTGGACGAGTACTACCACCCTGCTGATCTAGCAAGGCCATCATCAAGTGAAGCGGCTCGATATAAGAATGATCCTGCCCAAGTGCAACGGACTGGGCATCGGAAAGCGCTAGCTGCAATTTACTGGTTAAACGATCTATACGCATGATCTAACATCCTCTGTAACATAAGATGGAATATTTATATTAAAAGCTTAATAGCCCCTAAAAATGACTTTTCAAGAGCTCGGGTGTCATTTTTTTGACACCCATCAATAAAACACAATATTTCTAACCATCTATCCAAATAACAGAGGCCATTCGCCCTGTTTTACCATCGCGCCGATAGGAATAAAAACGCTCATCATCAGTAAATGTACAATAATCACCTCCATAAATCTGTGTCACGCCTGCAGCCACTAAACGCTGCTTGGCCAATAAATACAAATCACCTAGCCATTTACCTTTTTGCTGGGCTGGTTTGAAAGCCGCTTCCGCATCGGGAATAATCGACATAAATGCTTCTCGCACCTCTTCTCCGACTTCAAATGCATCAGGACCAATTGCCGGCCCTAGCCAAGCCATGATAGGCTCTTTTTCATCGAATTTCGCTAAGGTAGACTCTAAAACGCCGGCACAAAGCCCACGCCAACCAGCATGAGCCACCGCGACCTGCGTCCCAGCTTGATTGCAAAAAAAGACAGGCAAACAATCGGCCGTCAGCACAGCACAAACTTGATTTACAGTATAAGATACCGCGGCATCTGCACTTTCAGGCAATACACCGCAAGGTAAAAGTGCCACATCAATTCCATGCACCTGATTTAGCCAAACAATAGAGTCTGGCATCCCTACACGTGATGCAAAGAGTTGACGATTTTGCATCACAGCAAGGGGATCATCCTGAACATGGAGACCTAAATTAAGCCCATCAAACGGGGCGCCGCTTACACCTCCAATACGAGTAGAAACATAAGCACGAACGGATGATGGCGCAGGCCAACTAGGACAAATATAAGAAGAGGCGTTAGAAGACATAACTATCTCCAAAAATAAAAAAAGGCAGCCAAAGCTGCCTCTAAACATACAATTTAATTAAAAATACTCAGAGTCATTACTACCAGACTCTACCGTATCCTTTTTAAGTGCATCCAATAATTTCTTCATATCAGCTGGCAAATCAATTTCCCATTCCATCCATTCACCCGAAATAGGATGAGAAAGCTCTAACTTCTTGGCATGCAACGCCTGACGACGGAAGTGACGCAATTCCTCTTGTAACTCTGGAGAACACGCTTTTGGCATTTTCAAGCGTCCACCATATTGAGGATCGCCTACCAATGGATATTGAATAAACGCCATATGAACGCGAATTTGGTGCGTTCGTCCAGTTTCTAGTTTTAAACGGATATGTGTATGGTTTTTGAAACGCTCAACCAAACGATAATGTGTGACTGCATCTTTACCGTTTACAGGCTCTACCGCTTGCTTTTGGCGGTTATGTGGGTGGCGGCCAATTGGCTCATCCACTACACCACCGCCAGTCATTACACCAATAGAGATTGCTTCATACTCACGCCCCATGCTGCGCTCTTGCAGCTGAGTCACAAGATCGGTTTGTGCGGCCAACGTCTTGGCAACCACCATTAGACCTGTTGTTTCTTTATCCAGGCGATGCACAATACCCGCGCGCGGAATATGAGCCGTCTCTGGTGCATGATGAAGAATTGCGTTCATCAGGGTGCCATCTCGGTTACCCACAGCAGGGTGAACAACCAAGCCCGCCGGCTTATTAATAATCATAATGTCGTTATCTTCATAAACAACATCAAGGTCCATTTCTTGTGCTTCATGCTCTTCTTGAGCCTCGATCACGATGTCTAATGTCACCACTTCACCACCAAATAATTTCTCTTTTGGCTTAGTGATTTTTCCATCAACTTTCAAGGCTCCTTCTTTAATCCAGCCTTGAATTCGTGAACGGGAATAGTCGCTAAACAATTCTGTTGCGATCTGATCGAAACGGTTACCACCCAAATCGAACGGAACTTGGGCTTCTTTTACTATGCGCTCTGCCATACAATGTACTTTAATCTGTTGTTTTCAGCTCAATAATTTTATCATTGGGCTTGAATGTGAAAAAACGTGTAGCGCCTTGCACTTCATCATCTTTCGCAATATAACGCTACAAAATGCCGATTAAGGCTTATCTACTACCATATCAAGGTTTTGATTATACATGGGATTTCATCACTCGTTGCTCCGATTCTCTGGAATAGTAAGTTTTTCTTTATTCATTGTTGCTTGTTCAAGCAAACAAGTACAGGAACCAGACCTTCCAGAACGCGTCTATTACGACAAAGCTCAACAAGCTCTGGAAGAAAACCTTCCCACGACAGCCATTAAGCACCTTAAAGATTTAGATTCTCGATATCCGTTTGGCGAATTTAGTATTCGCGCAGAATTAGATCTAATTTACGCGCAAATGGAGGCAAGTGATTTCATTGCCGCTCATGCGTCTGCTGAACGCTTTATCAAAAATCACCCAGAGCATGACTCAATTGATTACGCTTATTATATGCGTGCTTTATCAACCTACAAAGGCGCAGAGAGCTTAATGTCTCGCTACCTGGGTCTAGACCCAAGCGAAAGAGACTCAAAAGAGCTAACTAAAGCCTTTAATGAGCTCGCTGATTTCACGTCTCGCTTTCCGAAAAGTACATACGCTCCGGATGCAAAAGCACGAATGTATTATTTACGCGAAATGGTGGCTCGTCATGAACTACAAGTGGCGCATTATTATTTAAAAAGGAAAGCGCCACTTTCTGCCCTACGTCGTAGCCAAGAGGTTATTCAACACTATCCAAGTACACGATCTGTTGAGGAAGCCCTAGCTATTAGCATTCAATCTTACAAGGATTTGAATGAACCAGATTTAGCGCAGACTAATCTTGCAGTGTTAAAACAAAACTTCCCAAACACACTACATATCGATGATCAGGGAAAATTCATCAAACTTAAATTACCAAGTGATGCCGATCCAGGATTTTTATATTGGGTAACGTTTGGGCTCATCGAATAAGCCGTATCTAATTGGCATATTGGTTTGCAGGGTAAAGAGTATTTTCTTGCCCTGCTTGCCAGGCTGGATACTTTACCATGACCACTGAATTAAATATTTCCGAATTTACAAAACTAACCAACCAACGCTTAACATTATTATATTGAGATGCATCAAACCATTTCTGATTAACCGCTGCAAACTGACGTATGAACGGAAAAACAGCAATATCAGCCAAACTCATCTTGTCTCCAAATAAAAAGTTCCTTTCGCTTAAACGCTTATCCAAACGAGACAAAAAGACCTCACCTTTATCACGATAGTAGTCTTCACTGTATTCAGGATATCGATCTGCGTACTTATAACGATCTAACCAGTATTTGAAAAAGTGATCATTATAAGTTATCCAAGCCTTCATTCGATTTCTTCGAATACTATTCGATGGCCATAGCTCATTTACGGCTTTCTTGTAATCAGAGCTGGTAAGCGCCCAGAAAATGATATCAAGACTTTCTGGATACCTCGTCCCATCAATATCAACAAGCTGAGGCACACTGGATCGTCCGCCTAATGACAGCAACTCAGAAGGCTTAGACCTCAAAACCACCTCACGTAAATGTACAGGCACACCCAATAAGGCAATCATATATCTAGACCTAATTGCATAAGGACAGCGTCTGAACGAATACAGAACAGGTAACAAAACAACCTCCTTTTTCTAAAAAATCACAAGCATAAAAAAACCATGCCTTTTAATAAACATCTTATACAAAGTAAGAGGTTCACACGCATGGTTTTTGACCGATTAAAAGCTCAATTAAGCTGGAGTAACATTCTCAGCTTGAGGACCTTTTTGCCCTTGAGTTACTTCAAATGTTACTTTTTGACCTTCTTGCAGAGTACGACGGCCCGTTCCATTTATAGAACGAAAATGAACAAAAACATCTGCTCCACCTTCACGCTCGATAAAACCAAAGCCTTTTTCATCGTTAAACCATTTTACAATACCTGATACTAACTGACCTGACATAACAACCTCATTTTTATGTTGCTCTTAAATGAGCAATCTTTTAACTACACTAAAAGCAACTTAGCTTTGAGTAATTCCCTAACGTTAAGCGTTTTAAGCCAATAATAATCTTAAAAACACACTAACTAATTGATAATAAGTCGTTAATAGCAAAATAGAAAGTAGACTAAAAACAAGTATTGTTAAAAAAAGTAATAACACCTAGATGAAATATTAGCCAACTCCATTCTATTAAGTGAAAACCATAACCCACATTAATCCTCCACCAAAACGGTGCATAAATAATCCATGACACCAAAAGGCACCAAATAATGGCATAAATGGAACAATAATTGCTTAAAGCAGATTAAGCTTTAAATTCATTAATCCAAAACACCAATTAAGCCCCAAAAAAGAGCAACTATGGATGATAGCAAACCTTTTCGGTGCAAAGACAAACGTTAGGAGCCACGTGTGACATCCACAAACAGTGCAGTAGAAATGCTAGTTTCCAGTTCAAACACCCTTTTTATATTACTTGGCGCCATAATGGTGTTCGCCATGCATGCTGGGTTTGCTTTTTTAGAAGTTGGGACAGTAAGACATAAAAACCAAGTAAATGCGTTAGTCAAAATAATGACGGATTTTGCTATTTCAGCGCTCGTTTATTTTTTTATTGGCTATCAAATCGCTTATGGAGTCAATTTTTTTGATAGCGCCGCCGTACTATCGCAAGAGCACGGTTATAGCCTAGTGAAGTTTTTCTTCCTCATGACCTTTGCCGCTGCGATACCCGCCATCATTTCAGGTGGCGTCGCTGAGCGTGCTAAGTTTTATCCTATGCTGATTTCCGCAGCGGTAATTGTTGGTATTGCCTACCCACTTTTTGAAGGCATTGTATGGAATGGCAATTACGGTCTTCAAGATTGGCTAACCAAACATTATGGCGCCCCTTTTCATGATTTTGCAGGCTCTGTTGTCGTTCATGCTTTTGGTGGGTGGGTTGCGCTAGCAGCCATAGTATTACTTGGCACTCGTCGCGGCCGCTTTAAGCATGGAAAGCTAGTTGCTTTCGCACCATCAAACATCCCATTTTTGGCATTAGGCGCCTGGATTCTTTGCATAGGCTGGTTTGGCTTTAACGTTATGTCCGCACAAACGCTAGAAGGGGTAAGTGGCTTAGTCGCTGTAAACTCTTTAATGGCCATGGTCGGCGGCATTATTGCGGCCATGCTGTTTGGTAAAAATGACCCAGGCTTTATCCATAACGGCCCATTAGCAGGCTTAGTCGCTATCTGCGCAGGTTCAGACATCATGCATCCTATTGGCGCATTAGTCACAGGCGCATTTGCCGGTGCTATATTCACCACTCTCTTTACTGTTGTTCAACAAAAATTCAAAAACACAGATGATGTTCTTGGTGTTTGGCCACTTCATGGTGTTTGTGGGGCCTGGGGAGGCATTGCCGCAGGGATTTTCGGATCTGAATCACTTGGTGGACTAGGTGGCGTTAGCTTCCTCTCTCAGCTCTTAGGAAGCCTAGGGGGAGTTGTGATAGCAGCGCTGAGTGGGTTTATTGTTTATGGAATAGTTAAGTCTGTAAGTGGTTTACGTCTCAGTGAAGAGGATGAATTCAACGGCGCTGATTTATCAATTCATAAAATTGGCTCTATTGGCAAAGAATAACACTACTTTTGTTGGGCCTGATGGCGGTTCATTGTTTACTGCACCGCCATCAGGCTTTTTCATATTCTAGTTCATTTTAATGAAGGGTATAATTGCCTATTTATCAATAGCGAAGACTCTAATGAAAATCTGGTTACTCACCCATAGCGAAGAACTCAAAAAGCCTTCAGGTACAGGAAAGCTAGTAAAAGAGGTACTGAATGATGAGTGTGAAGTCGTCGTATGGTCCAGAGTTTCACCAAGCATAGATATCTTAAATCTATCTCCTAGTAACACATTACTCATTTACCTATGTAAAAACGAACAACAAAGATTCTGTGAGGATATTTCGCAGTCAATCAACAACATCATTATAATTGATGGAACTTGGCAACAGGCTCAGAAAATATACAATAAATCGCCCTATCTACATAAGTTTAAACACTATGAAATTCAGGGCGTGACATCTATATACACAAAACGTCGTAATCAAAAAAATATCGGCCTTTGCACTGCTGAAGTTGCAACTCAACTATTAAACGAATATAAACATCCAGCAGCATCCACCATATTCAATAAATTTATTGAATTTAATCAGTAACACTTATTCTTATCTCACCCAAATGCTCAACCCAAGCCAGCATCTCATCATCAGCAACAACAACCCCTACATTTTCAGGCGTCCCTGTCATGATTAAATCACCAGGCCGCAATTCAAATACCTCTGACAGTTTGCAAATAACCTCTTCAATTGACCAGGTTAAATTGGCCACACTACTAATTTGCTTAAGGTCACCATTCACTTTTAAACCGATCTCCGCTTTTGCAACATTACCTGCAAGCAAATCTGTTTTTAATGAAATAGGACTAATTGGTGCGGACTCATCAAATGACTTGCCAACTTCCCAAGGACGCCCTTTCTTTTTCGCCTGCGCCTGAAGGTCACGACGCGTCATATCCAAGCCTACAGCATAACCAAGAACGGCTTCTCTAGCTTGCTGCAACGATAGATTACGACCGCCTTCTCCTAGCGCCACCACGAGCTCTACTTCATATTCAAACTGTGATGTGGCCATAGGGTATGCAATACGAGTAACGTCAGAGAACGCAGAAGGCACAACACTAGAGGCATCTTTTACAAAGAAGAATGGCGGATCTCGTTCTGGGTCATCCCCCATTTCTTTTGAATGTTCTGCGTAATTACGACCAACACAAAAAACGCGACCAACTGGATAAACTTGATCATTTTCAACAATGGGCAAATAAACCCTAGATTGCTCAGATACGATATTCTTCATTTAACCCCCAGCAAAGAATAGGAAGAATTAGAAATGGCCTGACTTTAGCCAAATAAAACAACTTGAAGGTACCACCCAATCCTCTAACTTAAACTCAGGCTCACGTAGCCATACACCAGAAGACATTTGAAGGCCGTCATACTCAGCTTGCCCCGATATAACAAATAACTCAACAGAAGCCGATAAGTCCAATTCATGCAATATATCTTCACCATTCTGAATACGAACAAACCAGACTCGCTCCGAACCAAATTCGTAAAGAGGCAGAATGCCAGATTGTGTAGATGACCAAATACCGGGAGTATCTATATAGACTTGATTTAAATCGGTGGTTTGAAACTGATGTAACTTAACTAATAGAAAGCAACCATTATGGCTATGAGGCGCATGACTACTACCGGGAGGATTTCTAAAATAACTGCCAGCGTTAAAATCCCCCTTTTCATCAGAAAAAATACCGCTCAACACTAATATTTCTTCACCTAAAGGATGTGGATGAGGGCGAAAAACTGAACCCGCCTCATATTGCACAAGACTTGTTGCATGGCCTCGCTCTGCCTCTTCTCGCGCCAAAGGCTTTCTATAAACACCAGACATGGGACTTGCAACCCAATCAAGTTTATTTGTATCGATAAACACAGCTTGGGCAAAGTCCATATTAAGCATAACAACCGCCAATCAAAGTAAAACTTCAGTGTAACGGTTTGGTCAAATAACAATCAAGTATTTGTAATATCAAGTAGAAAAGCTTGTAATAAAAAAAGCACCTGATGTTTCCACCAAGTGCCAAAATGTTCCAACAGTCTGCCTACAAGAGAAGAAATATGGAACCTTGAATGATCTTGCTTAACATAAGGCTCCCACCTTATTAATTAGCAGGAGCCTTAGAGTAAATAAAATCAACTATAAGAAGATCTTAGAAACCGTAGTAAACACCAACAGCTGTTTGTGTGTCTGCATCAGCATCAGCGCTTGCTTCGATGCTAGCTACTTCACCGTATACATAAACATTTGATGCTAGGCTGTATGTTACGCCAACGCCAGCTTCATTGTACTCATCGCCTTGGTCAGGAGAGATAACTTGCGCAGAAGCGTAAACATCACCAGCGCCGTAACCGTAACGAGCAGATAGACCAACTCTATCTTCAGCATCTTTAGTTGTTTCAAATTTAGCCGTAACATTTAAGTTAGACTGAATATCATAACCTACAGATAGACCTATAGTGTTTTCATCATCAGCTTGATCGTTTTCAAGAGAATCATAACCTAGAGCAACAGTCAAAGCGTCAACATTGTATTTACCTACAAGTGTTAGTGCGGTACCGTCGTTAGCATTATCAGTGCCCTTAACTTGAGCTGACGCTTGAACTTCAAAGCCACCCATTGAAGGAGAGAAGTAAGCAATAGTATCGCCTTCAGATGTCGTATTATTTGAAGAGAAACCTAGGTATTCAAACTGATCAACAGAATCTTGAATGGCATTATTATAAATAGAATCGAATGAACCTACTTGAACCTTACCGAAGTTACCTTTTAAACCAACAAAAGCTTGATCAAGATTTACATCTACACCTGACTTTTTCTGGTCAGCATCAGCTTCAAGTTCATATTTGAAAAAAGCAGTCAAATCGTCGTTGATTTTAGTTTCACCTTTAAAACCAAAAGTTGAACCATTATCCTCAAAATCTGAACCAGCATCGTTATCAGTGTATGCGTACTGGATATTACCGTAGACATCTACAGTAGAGCCTTCAGCTGCGTAAGTTGATACAGAAGCAAGTGCCGCACTTGATACAGCAATAGCAATAATCGATTTTTTCATTTTCGTTTCCCTTTTGAATGTTTACGCTTTTCTTGTAGGCGCTTGATATGTGCAAGCAACAGTCAAACAATCTAAACATTTCGTAGAAATAGACAACCACTCGCAAGTTAGTTGCATCAAGTATTCACTATATGTGCTTTTTTCTTGAAATATGTTACATAAAAAGGATATAGAAAAAGAGGTGGATTGAAAATAATATATTAAAATCAATAGCTTAATAGATATAAGGGGATATCAATGTGCATAAAAACGTTATTTAAGTACTTTTTTTTGAAAATACATTGCTTATCGACTACTTCACACAGCAATAAACGACATAGAGGACTAAAAAAGGGAATAGGTAAAATATGAGAACTAGAGGGTTAAGAAAACCCTCATTCAGCAATAACAATACGGTTACCACATCAAATCATCAGGAATTTGAAAGTCTGCATACGGATCATCTTCAACACTCTCAATGCGATTATTACAAACAAGAATATAGGACGAATCACGTTCATTAATTTTCACAGCAACAGGCTCTGGGATGATCTCATACGATTCATCAAGTTTTACTATTGCTAAGCGCCCACGACTCAAATCATCGTGCATAGGTTGACTTATATACAGCTGCTTTACTTTTTTATTATCAGTAAAATGATAAGCAATGTCTCCATCCTCTTTTCGCACACGATTCTGCTCAATCATCTGACGAATCTGCCCATGGATCGCTTTTTGCTCTGCAAGCTTCTGTCGCTCCATGTTTAACGCTCGATCATTCTCAGCCTTCGCCTCCCTTTGACGCTTCAGCTCTTCTTGGCGGCTATCATCAGACGCAACAACCTTGCCTTTTTTTACTTTTTGTTTTAGCTGTAAAGATTCAGCTTTTAATTTCTTAACTTTCTTTTTATCAACAAGCCCAACACCCAACAGTTGCTCCTGTAAAGACTTCACAGCCATTAGAACCTCCTTACTACTTACCAACATAATTTAGGCCTAACTAAGAGAGTCACACCTTATATAAATCGTTACCTATAAAAACAAAAAAAGCGACTTTAAAAGTCGCTTTTTAGCATTCGCACTGCTGAGAGTATCCTCAGCAACGTTACATTATAGAGGTGTAACGTTTTGAGCTTCAGGGCCTTTTTTGCCTTGAGCTACTTGGAATTCAACTTTTTGGCCTTCAGCCAAAGTTTTGAAACCAGAAGTGTTGATTGCAGAGAAATGAACAAAAACGTCAGGACCTTGATCCTGAGTGATGAAACCGAAACCTTTAGTTTCGTTGAAAAATTTTACTGTACCAGTTACTACGTCAGACATGTCTGTTATCCTGTAGGTTAAGTTAATTTATACGAAAATGTAAATCATCTTCGTTATAGTGCTAAAAAAACTCGGTATTACTTATGACTTAACAGGACCGAACATACAAGACGTAATATTCGCAACTCTGGACATAAATATTGCCAACTCTTTTAAACGAAATTGATTGTAGTCCGCTTTGAGCCGCTGGGTCAATCATGTTCTACATATATTTAGCAATATAAGCTAAATAAAAATGTAAGCGGATGTAGGAGAACTCTCTATCTATATGTATTATATGACTTTTTTTCAATTTTAATCAAAAAACAGTTTAAGATAAAACATATAAAAATATTTTTCTTTACGCTCATTTTTCTAGATAACCTCTATCTAAGTAGCATCTAAGGCTCAAGAATGGGAATTATCTATCCCTATGCAAATGCTTAATCGCTTGTACTCGCAATCAAAATTCGAAGTAATCGTTTGAATTGAAAAAGTAACCGACCTGCTGATACAAGAACCTAGCCACCCTTAAACTCAGAATTAAATCCTAAAAGAATCATAATTTGCACAATTATGATGCTCAACAGCTAAGTTTCAATATGAGAAACACTAAATAAGCTAAAGGTGTGAATGATTTTTGAAAAAAAGAATAGAGATAACGAGAATGTGAGAAGTAACGCGTAAAGAGATTTTCCGCTGCGTCCATGCAGCACAATTCATCCTAATAAGAGACAGAGCCTCCATCCTGGAGGCATGAGCGAATCCATTCACTCTCTGTCTGCGGAATAATTTAGCGAAGATGTGCGGTTTCTGCAAGAAAAATACTCGTATAATTCACTAAATCATAGAAAATGTTTGAAAGAGACCAAATAATCAATAGCACTACATCTCTTAGATATCATTTCGCATGAGTTTTTACCCCCTTGCGGGATGCTTATCCTCTTGTAGGAAGACCTACCATGATCTGAAGCTTCGCCGCGCCATTCGGCGCCCTGAGCTGATTCCTTCGGAACATCGCTCAGTCACATGTATTCAGAAGTAGTGAAGAGATGGGGGCTGTTTTTTCCAGACGAAAAAAAGCCCTGACAGCATAGCTATCAGGGCCTTCTTAATATAAAGCTTGACGACGACCTACTCTCACATGGGATCTCCCACACTACCATCGGCGATGGCGCTTTTCACTTCTGAGTTCGGGATGGGATCAGGTGGTTCAACGCCTCTATGATCGTCAAGCAATTCGTTTTGCGTTTGTTTTGAGGTATGCGTTTATTGCATTGTCTTTCGACTTGACTCAAAACACGCGAATACGTGCTTGGATCTTTAACAATTCATTTTGAAATAACGTGTATCAAGCGATAAACCAGCTTATTCAATATCGTATATGTGTCTTTGTCATTTTGATGATCTTGAGCTTTCACTCTTCTCATCCAAAACCACTTTGGTGTTATATGGTCAAGCCTCACGAGCAATTAGTATTGGTTAGCTCAATGCCTCACAGCACTTACACACCCAACCTATCAACGTCCTAGTCTCGAACGGCTCTTTAGGGGACTTATGTCCCAGTGAGATCTTATCTTAAGGGAGGCTTCCCGCTTAGATGCTTTCAGCGGTTATCCCGTCCGAACATAGCTACCCGGCAATGCCACTGGCGTGACAACCGGAACACCAGAGGTTCGTCCACTCCGGTCCTCTCGTACTAGGAGCAGCTCCTCTCAAATCTCAAACGTCCACGGCAGATAGGGACCGAACTGTCTCACGACGTTCTAAACCCAGCTCGCGTACCACTTTAAATGGCGAACAGCCATACCCTTGGGACCGGCTTCAGCCCCAGGATGTGATGAGCCGACATCGAGGTGCCAAACACCGCCGTCGATGTGAACTCTTGGGCGGTATCAGCCTGTTATCCCCGGAGTACCTTTTATCCGTTGAGCGATGGCCCTTCCATACAGAACCACCGGATCACTAAGACCTACTTTCGTACCTGCTCGACGTGTCTGTCTCGCAGTTAAGCGTGCTTTTGCCTTTACACTCTATGCATGATTTCCGACCATGCTGAGCACACCTTCGTGCTCCTCCGTTACTCTTTGGGAGGAGACCGCCCCAGTCAAACTACCCACCACACAGTGTCCTCGATCCCGATAAGGGACCTGAGTTAGAACCTCAAACATACCAGGGTGGTATTTCAAGAGTGGCTCCATGCAAACTGGCGTCTGCACTTCAAAGCCTCCCACCTATCCTACACAAGTAGGTTCAAAGTTCACTGTGAAGCTATAGTAAAGGTTCACGGGGTCTTTCCGTCTAGCCGCGGATACACAGCATCTTCACTGCGATTTCAATTTCACTGAGTCTCGGGTGGAGACAGTGTGGCCATCGTTACGCCATTCGTGCAGGTCGGAACTTACCCGACAAGGAATTTCGCTACCTTAGGACCGTTATAGTTACGGCCGCCGTTTACTTGGGCTTCGATCAAGAGCTTCGCTTGCGCTAACCCCATCAATTAACCTTCAAGCACCGGGCAGGCGTCACACCCTATACGTCCACTTTCGTGTTTGCAGAGTGCTGTGTTTTTAATAAACAGTCGCAGCCACCTGGTATCTTCGACCGACTAGTGCTTACGGAGCAAGTCCTTCACACCGGCCGGCGTACCTTCTCCCGAAGTTACGGTACCATTTTGCCTAGTTCCTTCACCCGAGTTCTCTCAAGCGCCTTGGTATTCTCTACCTGACCACCTGTGTCGGTTTGGGGTACGGTCAATGTATATCTGAAGCTTAGAAGTTTTTCCTGGAAGCATGGCATCAACCACTTCGCCCAAAAGAGGGCTCGTCATCAGTTCTCGGCATTCTCTCTAAAAGAGTGACCCGGATTTGCCTAAGTCACTTGCCTACCGCCTTAAACACAGACAACCATCGCTGTGCTGGCCTAGCCTTCTCCGTCTCTCCATCGCAATATACATCGGTACAGGAATATTAACCTGTTTTCCATCGACTACGCATTTCTGCCTCGCCTTAGGGGCCGACTCACCCTGCCCTGATTAACATGGGACAGGAAACCTTGGTCTTCCGGCGGGGGAGTTTTTCACTCCCCTTATCGTTACTCATGTCAACATTCGCACTTCTGATACCTCCAGCCTGCCTTACAGCTTGACCTTCAACGGCTTACAGAACGCTCCTCTACCATGCCTAATAAATTAAGCATCCGTAGCTTCGGTGTACAGTTTGAGCCCCGTTATATCTTCCGCGCAGGCCGACTCGACTAGTGAGCTATTACGCTTTCTTTAAAGGATGGCTGCTTCTAAGCCAACCTCCTAGCTGTCTAAGCCTTCCCACATCGTTTCCCACTTAACTGTAACTTTGGGACCTTAGCTGACGGTCTGGGTTGTTTCCCTTTCCACGACGGACGTTAGCACCCGCCGTGTGTCTCCCGTAATTGCACTCATTGGTATTCGGAGTTTGCATGGGGTTGGTAAGTCGGGATGACCCCCTAGCCCAAACAGTGCTCTACCCCCAATGGTGAGATACGAGGCGCTACCTAAATAGCTTTCGAGGAGAACCAGCTATCTCCGAGCTTGATTAGCCTTTCACTCCTATCCACAAGTCATCCCCAGCCTTTTCAACGGATGTGGGTTCGGTCCTCCAGTTGATGTTACTCAACCTTCAACCTGCTCATGGATAGATCGCCCGGTTTCGGGTCTATTCCCAGCAACTAAACGCCCTATTAAGACTCGGTTTCCCTACGGCTCCACTATGTGCTTAACCTTGCTACTGAAAATAAGTCGTTGACCCATTATACAAAAGGTACGCAGTCACGGAACAAGTCCGCTCCCACTGCTTGTACGTACACGGTTTCAGGATCTATTTCACTCCCCTCACAGGGGTTCTTTTCGCCTTTCCCTCACGGTACTGGTTCACTATCGGTCAGTCAGGAGTATTTAGCCTTGGAGGATGGTCCCCCCATATTCAGACAGGATAACACGTGTCCCGTCCTACTCGTTTTCATGATTAAGGTGTTTTCGTATACGGGGCTATCACCCTCTATCGCGGCACTTTCCAGAGCCTTCTACTAACACCAAAACCACTTAAGGGCTAATCCCCTTTCGCTCGCCGCTACTTAGGGAATCTCGGTTGATTTCTTTTCCTCCGGGTACTTAGATGTTTCAGTTCCCCGGGTTCGCCTCCACACAGCTATGTATTCACTGTGGGATACTCTACAAGTAGAGTGGGTTTCCCCATTCGGACATGTTCGGATCAAAGTCTGTTTATCGACTCCCCGAACCTTTTCGCAGATTACCACGTCCTTCATCGCCTCTGACTGCCAAGGCATCCACCGTGCACGCTTGGTCACTTGACCATATAACCCAAAATAGTTTCGGATCACATACCAAAGAGCTTTTGTGTCTCTCTGGATTTACGATAATAGAAGTCACTAGGTTAAAGTGAACTTCCACCGGTTTAACGCTTGATTCATCGTTATTTCAAAATTCGAATTGTTAAAGAGCAAGTTTAGTGCAAAGCACTAAGTCAGAGACTAAAAATCACCCAACACACGAATGTGTAAGATGTTTAGCGTCTTGCTTAGAACTCTCTTCTAATCTTTTACACAGAGTGATTGTCATCAGTAAATGGTGGAGCTATGCGGGATCGAACCGCAGACCTCCTGCGTGCAAAGCAGGCGCTCTCCCAGCTGAGCTATAGCCCCATTACTAACTAGATCGTATTTGGTTGACTAAAGAAGATATCTCCAATCAAATACCAGAATGTCAAGAACAAGGCTTTTAAGATCGACGTTTAGCTTTCTAAACGAGGGCTTAAATAACGCGGTTATTGATATACTGGTGGGTCTGGGCCGATTTGAACGGCCGACCTCACCCTTATCAGGGGTGCGCTCTAACCAACTGAGCTACAGACCCAAATACTTTCTGTGCTTCTTATAAACTAGATATTGTGTCGTTTAAAACACCATCAGATAATTTGTGTGAACGCTCACCAGAGGTTTCTATCGTTTAAGGAGGTGATCCAGCCCCAGGTTCCCCTAGGGCTACCTTGTTACGACTTCACCCCAGTCATTGACCACTCCGTGGTAACCGCCATCCCCGAAGGGTTAAGCTAGCTACTTCTGGAGCAATCAACTCCCATGGTGTGACGGGCGGTGTGTACAAGGCCCGGGAACGTATTCACCGTGACATTCTGATTCACGATTACTAGCGATTCCGACTTCATGGAGTCGAGTTGCAGACTCCAATCCGGACTACGACGTACTTTCTGGGATTCGCTTACTATCGCTAGTTCGCAGCCCTCTGTATACGCCATTGTAGCACGTGTGTAGCCCTACTCGTAAGGGCCATGATGACTTGACGTCGTCCCCACCTTCCTCCGGTTTGTCACCGGCAGTCTCCTTAAAGTTCCCACCCGAAGTGCTGGCAAATAAGGATAAGGGTTGCGCTCGTTACGGGACTTAACCCAACATTTCACAACACGAGCTGACGACAGCCATGCAGCACCTGTCTCAGAGTTCCCGAAGGCACTAAGCTATCTCTAGCGAATTCTCTGGATGTCAAGAGTAGGTAAGGTTCTTCGCGTTGCGTCGAATTAAACCACATGCTCCACCGCTTGTGCGGGCCCCCGTCAATTCATTTGAGTTTTAACCTTGCGGCCGTACTCCCCAGGCGGTCTACTTATTGCGTTAGCTGCGCCACTAAGTCATTACAACCCAACGGCTAGTAGACATCGTTTACGGCGTGGACTACCAGGGTATCTAATCCTGTTTGCTCCCCACGCTTTCGCACCTCAGTGTCAGTATTAGTCCAGGGTGTCGCCTTCGCCACTGATGTTCCTTCCTATATCTACGCATTTCACCGCTACACAGGAAATTCCACACCCCTCTACCATACTCTAGCCTGCCAGTATCGGGTGCCATTCCAAGGTTGAGCCCTGGGATTTCACATCCGACTTAACAAACCACCTACGCGCGCTTTACGCCCAGTAATTCCGATTAACGCTTGCACCCTCTGTATTACCGCGGCTGCTGGCACAGAGTTAGCCGGTGCTTCTTCTGGGGCTAACGTCAAAGTAACTGGATATTAGCCAGTTACCCTTCCTCACCCCTGAAAGTGCTTTACAACCCTAAGGCCTTCTTCACACACGCGGCATGGCTGGATCAGGCTTCCGCCCATTGTCCAATATTCCCCACTGCTGCCTCCCGTAGGAGTC
This sequence comes from Marinomonas rhizomae, assembly GCF_024397855.1. Lineage (NCBI taxonomy): Bacteria > Pseudomonadati > Pseudomonadota > Gammaproteobacteria > Oceanospirillales > Oceanospirillaceae > Marinomonas > Marinomonas rhizomae. The sequence goes on along the minus strand of NZ_CP073343.1, from coordinate 988,612 downwards.
TGGGCCGTGTCTCAGTCCCAGTGTGACTGGCCATCCTCTCAGACCAGTTAAAGATCGTCGCCTTGGTAGGCCTTTACCCTACCAACTAGCTAATCTTACGCAGGCTCATCTAATAGCGGAAGGCTCCGAAGAGTCCCCTCCTTTCCCCCTTAGGGCGTATGCGGTATTAGCATGCGTTTCCACATGTTGTCCCCCTCTACTAGGCAGATTCCTACGCGTTACTCACCCGTCCGCCGCTCGTCAGCAGGAGCAAGCTCCCCTGTTACCGCTCGACTTGCATGTGTTAAGCCTGCCGCCAGCGTTCAATCTGAGCCATGATCAAACTCTTCAGTTAAAAAGTTTGCTTACTCAAAATCTATTACACTAACAATAACTTAATCATTTCGTCGTCCCGAAGAACAACAAAACAACATAAAGCGAATTGACGTGTTAGACGTTTCGCAAGACTTCAATTTTTTTGATCATCTCGAATCGGTTAAAAACCAATCTGGACAATCTTCTGAAGCCTCCAGCGAGCGCCCACACAAATTATCTGATTATCTATTTTAAAGAGCGTCTGATTCATCGTTGAACTTGCTTACCTTAGTAAGTTGCAAACCGTTGTTTGCGTCGTTCTCCGTGTCAGTGGGTGCGTATAATACATCCCCAAAAATTCTGCGCAAGCTCTTTCTTGAATTTCTTTTAATTAATTTGAATTTTTTATTGAGCAACCCACATATAAGAAAGACGCCGAAGCGTCTTTCTTATATGTCATGTATCCTTAGATCGTTAACCAACGACTACAACACGAACAAATGATGCTTTTTCTTACCCAGCTTAACAAGGAAGTATTTACCGAAATAACCATTCTCAAGAGTAAAGATATCTGACGCTGCCATATTGTCATTTACCCCTTTTGCAACGCCATTAACAAATACAGAGTTACGCTGTAGTGCATCTTTAACCTGCTTACCGCTAGCAGCCAGCCCTGCATCCGCCATTAGACTAGTAAGCGGAGTCTCGGTCAGATCAATCCCAACCAAAGAACTGCTTGGCAAACCATCAAGCTGAATTTGCTCAAGGTCTTGCTCACTTAATTGGTCTGCCTCACCACTAAATAAGGCGTTGGTAATACGCTCTGCCGCTTGCAAGCCTTCTTCACCATGAACCAATTTAGTTGCCTCTCGAGCAAGAATAGACTGAGCCTGAGGTTTACCACCACTTTCTTTGTCAGTTTTTTCAATTGCATCAATTTCTGCAAGACCTAAAAAGGTAAAAAATTTCAAAAACTTATAAACATCAGCATCCGCAGTATTCATCCAAAATTGGTAGAATGCATACTGGCTTGTTTTAGTAGAATCTAACCAAACCGCACCAGATTCAGTTTTACCAAACTTCGTCCCATCTGATTTTGTAACTAAAGGAACCGTTAAGCCAAAAGTCTGAGATTGATTTTGACGACGAGAAAGATCAATACCACCAACAATATTCCCCCACTGATCACTCCCCCCAACTTGCAAAGTACAATCGTAGGCTCTATTTAATTCTGCGAAATCCATCCCCTGTAACAAGGCATAAGAAAATTCTGTAAAAGAAATACCAGCACCTTCTCTATTAAGTCGCTGCTGAACAGACTCTTTATTGATCATTGCATTGACAGAAAAATGCTTACCGATATCTCGCAAAAAATCCAGCACACTCATTTCACCAGCCCAATCGAGATTATTTACCACTCGCGCAGGGTTAGGTACATCATCAAATTTTACAAACTGACTAACTTGTCCTCGAATTTTTTCAGCCCAACTAGCAACAATATCAGATGTATTAAGTTGACGTTCAGCCGCTTTAAAGCTGGGATCACCTATAAGGCCGGTCGCACCACCGACCAAAGCTATCGGATTGTGCCCTGCATCCTGGAAACGTTTTAACACAAGAAGCGGAACAAGGTGACCCAAATGCAAGCTGTCTGCGGTCGGATCAAAACCACAATAAAGAGTACGACTTCCACCATCAAGATGTTTTTTGAGCTCATCTTCTGCCGTCATTTGGGCGATAAGTCCGCGAGCTTGCAAGTCATTTAAAAGGTCTTTACTGCTTACAGTCATTATTTTGATCCATATCCTAGTTAGTTTATCTTACTTAAGCATTCAATTATAAAAGTAATGTTGGTAGGATTATAAGGCTTTTATTAAAGATTTTTTCAGGTACGTATTTTGACCAAGCTATTACCAACAAAGCACCTACTCCTAATTTCTGGAGTAAGCGCACTACTCGCCATAGTTCTTATTGCATTTCCTGAAAAGGAAACGGACGATAACAACCTCATATCCATCGAAGCTAACTTTGAGGTGATAGATCAGTCCCAACTTATGTTGCAGGATCTGCAAAAACTCACACCCAGAAGCAATATAACTCCACTAGCCGCTATCCCAGTTAGCGACACAAGTTCCACATACGATATCCCAGCACCTCAAAATCTAGTAAAAAAGAGTAGTCCTGCAACATTTAAGGAACAATCCGTTAAAGTAAAACCAGGAGACTCTCTGTCTAAAGTACTATCACCTGAAGGGATATCTACACAAGACATCTACAAAGTATCTTTAGCTGACAAGAAACAAAAAACACTACTCCAAATGAGACCCGGACAGACAATTAACTTTACAAAAAATGAGACAACCGGCGAGCTTACACAACTCACTCTCATACTTAATCGACTGGACAGCGTGACTTTTGAACGCGACAACGATAAATTCAACAGAACAGAAACCTCTAAAACACCAGAAATCGTCCAAGCCTATAAAGAGGCAGAGATTAACAACTCACTATTTGTTGATGGCCTAAAAGCAGGAATCGATCAACCTCTACTTATTGAATTAGCTAATATTTTTGGTTGGGATATAGACTTTGCTTTAGATATAAGAAAAGGCGACAGCCTTAGCATCCTCTATGAAGAGAACTTCCTTGATGGAGAGAAAATCGGACACGGCAATATAATAGCTGCCCAATTCATCAACAATGGTCGAACCTATCAAGCAATAAGGTTCAAGACAGAGAAAGGAGCAAGCTATTACACACCTGACGGGCTTGCTATGAGAAAAGCATTTATACGTACCCCAGTAGACTTCACAAGAATATCGTCTAAATTCAACCCAAATAGATTACACCCTATTTTCAAAACCAGTCGACCACACAGAGGGGTAGATTATGCCGCTGCAAGCGGCACCCCAGTAAAGGCCGCTGGCGATGGAAAAATATCCTTTGCTGGAAAGCAAAATGGATACGGAAATGTCGTTATTATTGATCATGGCAAAGGCTACCAAACCCTTTACGCCCATCTAAAAGGCTTTGCTAGAGGAACAAAACGTGGGACCAGAGTTCAACAAGGAAAAATTATTGCCTACGTAGGTCAAACCGGCTGGGCAACAGGACCCCACCTACACTATGAATTTAGAATAAATGGCACCCACAAGAACCCAGTAACAGTGAAGCTGCCAAATGACGATCCGATGCCTAAAAACGATTTGAAAAAATACCTACCTTACGCAAAACAGGTGGTCGCGACACTATCAAATTCACACTCTCCATCGTTTGCACAAAAATTTGCATCCTTAAAAGACTAACTAACTCAAACAAAAAATGCATTAGTCTGCTTGGATCCAATTAAACACCCGCAAAAAATCCGATTAAGTTTTCTTAATCGGATTTTTTGCGCCCTATTCATCAGTCGCTCCTCCCTATTCATTCTAAGATTACTAACCCCCTCCGAGAACAATGAATCGAGCCTACATTAACGCTATCTTCAAAAGCGAGCATCAGGCGACGATGCTTATCTAAAAGTCAATTTCTTAATTGAGATATGGAACTATCACTGCACTAAAACGGTACCAACATCGTTTCATACCAGCGACAACTCTGTTAACAAATTAGCTCATCAGCGCAGGAAACTTGAACAAGGATACGTAATTTATTTTTGGAGCGAAAAAAAGCGAGGCCTAGTAGGCCTCGCTTGGTTCAGTAATCAAAAACGAAACAATCCATCTCTCGCAAACCTGTTCGACTTGAGTGAACAGTATTAAACTTTTGGTCGCTTTTTTCGTTTCGATTGTTGCCGTTTTTAATGATTAATCCATTATTTTGAATGGAATAAACATAGGGTAACCCTGCCTAATCACTCGCATTGGCACAGAACGACCATTTGGAATATCTTTAGAGATGTCACCAAACTCAGTAACACTGTTAATGCGCTTGCCATTTAGCATAGTAATCACATCGCCTTGCTGCAAGCCATTACGGGCAGCTGTTCCACCCAGAATTTGCTCGATAACAACGCCACCATCAATTTCAAATTTCTTCGCCATATCTTCAGGAACTTCTCCGACAATCATGCCTAGACGGTTTTGATCTTGTTGAGATTGAGCAATGACATTAGGGTCATTTGGTCGAGCATCTAGCGTCACCGAAATTGTTTGTTCTTTACCATCTCGATAGACTTTAGCGTCAATTTTTTCACCCGCTTTCATTTGCCCAACAATGTAAGGCAGCTCACCAGAGTGTGCGATAGACTTACCATTGAATTCTAAGATGATGTCACCTGATTTTAAGCCTGCTTTTTCAGCTGGAGAGTCAGGTAATACACGACTGATTAGAGCACCATTTGATCTGTCTAAACCAAATGATTCAGCCAGTTCATTGTTTACGTCCTGAATCAACACACCTAACCAAGCGCGAGACACCTTACCGTCACTCTTTAGCTGATCAACCACGGACATAGCGACTTTAGACGGAATCGCAAAAGACACGCCCATAAAACCACCAGAACGAGTATAGATTTGTGAGTTGATACCAACCACTTCACCGTCTAAATTGAATAACGGGCCACCAGAGTTACCAGGATTGATCGCGACATCAGTTTGTATAAACGGCACGTAGTTATCAGAAGGCAAGTTTCGCCCTGTTGCACTTACAATACCTGCCGTTACCGTGTAATCAAAACCAAACGGTGAGCCGATCGCCAATACCCACTGCCCAGGTTTAAGCTCATCGGAATCCCCCATTTTAACAATAGGTAGATCATCAGCTTCTATTTTAAGCAGAGCCAAATCCGTTCTAGGATCCGTACCAACCAATTTGGCAATATATTCACGTCTATCATTTAGGCGAACATGGATCACATCCGCGCCATCAATAACGTGATTATTAGTCAGGACATAACCATCATGGGAAACAATAAATCCAGAACCCAATGAACTTCGCGGCCCCTGCTGTGGTGGCGCTTGTTGACCGAAAGGTTGCTGACCAAAGAAGTGCTTGAAGAACTCATTAAGTTCTTCACTATTTGGCCCTAATTGCTGACCACCTTCATTAGCCGTTTTTGTGGTAACAGTTTGTTCCGTACTGATATTCACAACGGCGGGGGAGGCTTTCTCCACTAACTCGGTAAAGTCAGGAAGCGAAGCCGCATGAGTTAACATCGAAGCCATCATAAAACTACTGACGACAATCATGCTAACTTGTTTAAGCAATCTGTTCATTGATTGGTCTCCTTAAGACGTACCAAATTCATTACAGTGCCAGGTGAAGATATTTAGAAGCTTACGATGCCACGACCAAAGGTATATGGCCATCGTTAAGCGCTTCAATTCTTAAAATTTTGGGGTAATAGTCAAGATTGTTCATTTCTTGTTTTGACTTATTTCTCGCTAATAACAAACCACCAGCAAAGCCAAAGATAGAAAAAATAACCGCGATGCCCGATTCACCTCCCCACAAGGAGGGTACAACCGCTCCACCAACTAGGCCAAGTAATGGGATAAGGTACATCCAAACAGAAGCCTGTAGTAGCGTATCTTCAGGGATTCCGACAACAACACTTTGCCCGATTTCTACCGACAAAGGATCAATAGCTCGCATGCGCATTCGGTTTGATGAAGAAACTTGAGCAATAGCATGGTGACCACAACCATGCCGAGCACGACAAGAGGTACAGCTGCTGGTGCGAATGGTTTCTACATCAGCAAAGCCATCTTCTACGGATAATACTCTTCCCGTTTCTTCAATCATTAATCTTGCCTTGGCATAAATACGGTCATCAGTTTCTCAATGGTCGGTTCTGGTACTTCTCCAACCATGGTCAACAAATACAACTGATCTTTTACTTTAATACTACGTTCGCCAGCGATGGTCGCCCCCATGTTTAAAATGGACATGGCTTTAACCTTCATCGTCGGCTCAATAAAAATGGAGATGGTCGCCATTCCATCTGATAACAACAGCATGCTGGTGCCATGATTTAGCGACCTTGCCTCTGGCCACACCAGAGAAAAGCCCTCCGGTAACCAGTCAAATTGCCAAAGATTTTTTACACGTCTTGGCTGAGTTTCCACCATAGGTTCAGCATAACTCCCCTCTTTTGGGACAAAATCTTTGTCTTTCAAGTCAGGGGCAAAATTAACGGAGGTAAATTGGATTCGCTCTAACAATTTACCGTCTGTTTTCAACATATCATGCTTTAAAAGAAAGTGATTTTCTGCGTCTAACCAAAATTGATGCCCATAGCGATATTGATCTTTTGGTACCAACTTTACAGCAATCACTTTGCGACCCGCGATCCGACTTGTGTGTTCGCCAACAATCATATCGTAACCTTTAATAAGCCGGTCACTTTCTACATCTTTAAAACGTTTAAAAGGCGGTATCAATGGTGCACGCATGTTGGCAACAAGTGCATTTGGATACACAGAAATGATTTTGTCATCAATGCGCAAAACTTCAATCTTGTCGCCGTCTAAATCCACCAAACTTTCATATTCCACACCGCCCATCAAATCATGACGGACACGCATGCTGTTCATATTCATCGCTTCAGAGTGAACAAATACACCATCATAACTGAGTGTAGAAAATGACTGTGTCATGCTTCTCAACAAATGCAATGCGTCTGGTGCCGAGTTACTAGCTGTACTTACACCCGAAATAATAAGGCATAGTAGCGTGAAAAAAATATGTAATGGCGAAAATAATCTCATAAATTACTCTTTAACGGGGTAGCTAACAACTCGAGCCATGGGGATCATTCCCTGCCCAACCGTCATCGCTGCTTGCTCAGCATGTTGTCGAAGATAATGCTGCAACCTAACGTTATCTATTTGCAACGCCTCTTTGTCCAATTCCGCCAATGGCGTTACTACCATATTGGTTGATGGTGAACGAACCTCTGCCACTAAATTTGGAGCGCTAACCTCTGATGTTAATAACTCATTACCACCCAATATCACCACAAACGCTACACTCGCCGCCACAGCAACGCTAGACAGGGCGACACGCCAGACTGGACGAGAAGCCGGACTATCACTAGGCAGAACAAAAGGCAGCAAATTGTTTGCACTGTGCTCTTCTGGAAATGAAGAGTCGATGTCAATCCCAGCTCTCACACGAAGCATCAAGCTATCTTCCAGACCAACAATGACAGACGAGTCGTTATGCAGCGCCTGCTGAATTAGATGATAAGATTCTAGTTGACGACTTAGCTCTGCACTGTCCCCATCTATTAAGCGATCTAGATCTTGCTCTGTCGCTTCACCATCAAACATAGCCGACAAACTAGAACGCATTTCTTGGGTGTGGTCGTTTTCTCGAGTACTGCCATGATCTCGGGAGCAATCATTTTGTGGTAAACCGCTGTTTAAAGCTGTCATATTTACTCTCCTGTATCCATCAATGGACGTATGTGTTTTTCTACCGCTTCTCGGGCGCGAAAAATACGCGACCGAACTGTTCCTACAGGGCAGTCCATGATCAATGAAATGTCTTCATAACTCAGACCATCGAATTCACGTAAGGTTAATGCGCTACGTAACTCTTCCGGCAAATTTTGAATGGCATAATGAATCGCTTTTTCAAGACGATCACTGTTTAGGTTTGCTTCAGGCGTGTCTATATCAGCTAAGGATTCATACACGCTGAAAACCTCTTCATTATCCAGCTCGACATCAGATTCTGGTGGACGACGAGAACGGCTCACAAGATAGTTTTTCGCCGTATTAACAGCAATACGATACAACCAAGTGTAAAAAGCACTTTCTCCGCGAAAACTACCTATAGCACGATACGCTTTAATAAAGCTTTCTTGAGCTACATCGAGAACTTCGCTTCTATCTTGTACATAACGTCCAATTAAACCCATGACCTTATATTGATATTTGACAACAAGCAGATCAAACGCCCGCTTGTCACCCTGCTGTACTTTCTCAACTAACGCCTGATCAGAAGACGTTTCGTGCTGCATAGGCACCTCATATAAAAACCTTATTCGTCTGCGCCCTTGCTCATTACAAGAGAAGACAACACTTCACTTAACGAGTTCCCGTCATTGACTACTAAATAAACTATTTAGAGAATCCGTATTCCTCTCTGATACTAGACAATACTTAATATTTAGAATGTGACCTCAGAAAGTGTTCACTATTTACTGGCAACAATAGTAACATTAATTTTTTAGCCATAATCAGATCAATAACATGAGCCGACATTACAAACACGACATCGTCATTATTGGCGCGGGAGCCGCGGGGCTAACGCTTGCTCTTGAGCTGGCAGACAAACACCGCGTTGCCATTTTGACAAAAGCGGATATACGCGAAGGATCCACATTATATGCTCAAGGCGGTGTCGCTGCTGTATTGTCGGATAAAGATACAATTGATTCCCACATTAACGATACCATTGACGCAGGTGTTGAGCTTGGTGATCCAGATGCGATTCGCTTTACGGTTGAACATTCCAAAGAAAGTATTGATTGGTTAATCGAGCAAGGCGTTCCTTTCACCCGCTATGGGGAAAGCGAGGAGTACCATTTAACAAAAGAAGGTGGTCACAGCCATAGGCGTATTATTCATAGTGCCGATGCCACCGGTTTGGCAATATCAAAAGCATTGATTAAAAACGCAAGCAATCACCCAAACATCGAATTTTTCCCTGATCGTGTGGCGATTGATGTCGTGACAACAAAAAAGCTTGGCATTGCAGGTGAAAACAAAGCCGTTGGTGTTTACGCACTGAACTTAGATGATGACGTCATTGAGGTGTTTCACGGGCGTTTTGTGTCACTGGCCTGCGGTGGCAGCAGTAAAGTGTATCTTTACACCAGCAACCCTGACACCGCTTCTGGCGATGGAATTGCCATGGCATGGCGTGCTGGTTGTCGAGTTGCAAACATGGAATTCAACCAATTCCACCCTACCTGCCTTTACGATGCCAAAGCCAAAACCTTTTTGATTTCCGAAGCTGTTCGTGGCGAAGGCGGTAAGCTTTTATTACCCGACGGCACACAGTTTATGGCGAAGTTTGATAAGAGAGAGGAACTGGCACCACGCGATATCGTCGCACGTGCAATCGACCACGAGATGAAACGTCTTGGGATTCACCATGTTCTGCTGGATATTTCCCACAAAGCCCCAGAGTTCATTAAAGAACACTTCCCAACCATTTATAAACGCTGTTTAGAATATGGCCACGACATGACAAAGGGCCCAATTCCTGTCGTTCCAGCCGCACACTATACATGTGGTGGTGTAGTCGTTAATCGTCACAGCGCAACGGACATTGATAATCTTTATGCCATTGGCGAAACCGCTTATACCGGACTTCATGGCGCGAATCGCCTTGCAAGTAACTCTTTATTAGAATGTATTGTTTTTGCTCGTTCTGCTGCTCAACACATTGCTGACAATCATCTACACAGCAATGAAGTAGACATTCCTGACTGGGATGAAAGCAAGGTAACAAACTCTGATGAAGACGTGGTCATCACCCATAACTGGCAAGAATTACGACGTTTTATGTGGGATTATGTCGGCATAGTAAGAACGGACAAACGCCTTTTAAGAGCCAAACATAGGGTGGATTTATTACTATCCGAAATCCAAGAGTTCTATGCTAACTATAAGATTTCGAATGATTTGCTCGAACTACGCAATTTGGCCGTGGTTGCTGATTTGATTATACGTTCCGCCATGTCTCGCAAAGAAAGTCGCGGCTTGCACTTTACGTTAGATTACCCAAATAAACTAACCACCAGCACGCCCACAATCCTTACTCCGAAAAAATCAGACTGAGCTGCGTTTAGGAATTTAAGCGCTAAGTTTTTGAACCAATAGTTTTTTTAGCCTCTTCACTGCGGCGCAACAGGATTTGTTGCGCCGCATAAGAGCGAAGAACTTGATACACTTCCATTCCCACGCTATCGCGATATATCACTCGGTATTTGGGCCAGATTTTATCCCAAAAAGTCTGCACTTGGTCAACTTTAGCAATCAACTGAACACCATTAGCACGAATAAAAAGCAGCCTTTCATAACCACCTCGATCTAATAGAAAAACGCCTTGTTCATCGATACCAATCTGTCGAACAGGTTTTCGCAACATACGAATAAACAGAGTTAATCCAACTAAGCCAACGCTCATATAAAGCAATGCCCGCCAATAGGCAGGCATCCAATAAATTTGCAACAGAGCAGCGTACGCCAGGACTAAAAAAAGCCACAGCCCTACACTAATCCATGAGCATTTAAGCTCGGTAGTTTTCAGGCTGAACACGAGACAAAATAATATTAACAATGCGGGCATGATCCGGATCTTCCGGCTCAGCACTTTGCATAAACCACGGAAACAGTTCCTGATCTTCACAGGTAAGCAAATTAACGAAGCGCTGCTTGTCTTCGTCTTCCAGCGTCAAATACACATCCGCTAAAAAAGGCTCAAGTAGAACATCAAGTTCCAACATGCCACGACGACACTGCATTTTAAGACGTTTAAAACTAATCGAATCTGTGGTTTCACTCATGATATTACCCTTGAAATAGAATGCCGCCATTATAGCCATTTATATAAAAAAAACGAAAATGCCTTGGCCTCATTCACTGACATTTATCACGTAAAACCTTATTAGACAGACAGATAGCGCCAATTAAAGGTCTTAAGAAGAGTATTAAATTGACTCATTTTTTAGAAAAAACTTAAAAATGAAACAAAATAGTACATTTATTGGCAATTTATGTATTAACAGGTCAATTGTCACATAGCCTATATTAATGGTTACTTGATGATCAGTTATCAAGAATTAGGTACGACTATAAAAACAAAGAAACTCCAAACTGGGGGAAACCTATGAAACGCTTTACCAAGAATACCCTAACTTATGCGGTATCTATCACAGCAGCCATGACAGCTGCTAGCGCCTTCTCTGCAACTCAAATCACAGTGGCCACTGTAAATAATGGCCATATGATCGAAATGCAAAAACTCACACCTGAATTTGAAAAAGCTAACCCAGGTATCAAAGTGAAATGGGTAACGCTAGAAGAAGGTGTTTTACGTCAGAACGTGACACAAGACATAGCCAATAAAAGCGGTCTTTATGACGTTATGACCATTGGCATGTATGAAGCGCCTATCTGGGGTGAACGCGGCTGGCTACAAGCAGTCGATACCAGTGGTAGCTACGATGCAAAAGACATTCTTCCATCCATTCGTGGAGGTTTATCTTATGACGGCACTATGTATGCTGCACCCTTCTACGGTGAAAGCTCCATGGTCATGTATCGCAAGGATCTTGTGAAAGCCGCTGGTATGGAAATCAATGACAGAGACAGCTGGGAGCACATTCGTGATGTCGCAGCTGCCGTCAATAACCCAGAGAAAGGCATTTACGGCATTTGCTTACGTGGTAAAGCTGGCTGGGGTGACAACATGGCGTTCATGACCGCCATGGCAAACTCTTTTGGTGCTCGTTGGTTTGATGAAAACTGGAAGCCTCAGCTAGAAACCGCTGAATGGAAAAAGGCGGTTAACTTCTATGTTGATCTATTGAACAATTACGGGCCGCCAGGCGCAAGCAGTAACAGCTTCAATGAAAACCTAGCGTTATTTAACGAAGGCAAATGCGGCATGTGGATTGACGCCACTATCGCAGCGTCTTTCGTCACTGACCCTAAACAAAGTAAGGTTGCTGACAAAGTGGGCTTTGCTCAATCTCCTTATGCAGTGACGGAAAAAGGCGCGAACTGGCTTTGGTCATGGGCATTAGGCATTCCTGCTGCGACTAAAAACGCAGACGCGGCTCAAAAATTCGTTCGTTGGGCAACCTCTAAAGAATACATCCAATTAGTTGGCGAAAAAAATGGCTGGGCTGCGGTACCAACAGGAACAAGAGCCAGCACTTATGCTAACCCTAAATTCCAAAAAGCAGCGGTATTTGCTGATGCGGAATTAAAAGCCATCCAATCTGCTGACCCCACTGACAGTACACTAAAACCAACCCCTTATGTGGGCGTTCAGTTTGCTGCCATCCCTGAGTTCCAAGCAATTGGCACAACAACAGGGCAAATGATCTCAGGTGCATTGTCTGGCTCTATGACAGTCGATCAAGCCTTGAAATCTGCCAATATCTCTGCAGATCGTCAAATGCGTCAAGCGGGTTATTACTAACCATTATTAAGCTCGACAAAGAAATAGGGCGTCGCCCTATTTCTTATCTTGATTCGTTCTGCACGAGAACAAATCCCCCTGCTTATAATAAGAGAAACACAACATGAAGCGCTCAATTACTCGCTTATTAATGGCACCATCCGTCATCATGCTTTTGGTTTGGATGATCATTCCATTATCCATGACCATCTATTTTTCCACCATCCGCTACAACTTATTGTACCCAGGTCAGAATAACTTCGTTGGATGGATGAATTTTGAATTCTTTATTACTGACCCTGGATTCATTCCTGCGGTATCGAACACCTTAATACTGCTACTTTCAGTGTTGATCATCACTGTAGTACTAGGTGTGATGCTATCCGCTTTAATTGATAAGCCATTTTTTGGCCAAGGCATTGTGCGTGTTTTGCTAATTTCGCCTTTCTTTATCATGCCAACTGTCAACGCACTGATTTGGAAAAATATGATGATGAATCCGGTCTATGGCATTTTTGCATGGATATCGGAATCACTGGGCTTTGAACCCATAGATTGGTTATCCAGTTACCCATTAGTCTCCATCATTATCATGGTCAGCTGGCAATGGTTACCTTTTGCCATCCTAGTATTTGTTACCGCTCTGCAATCCCAAGACACGGAACAAAAAGAAGCAGCCCAAATGGACGGTGCGACAGGTTGGCACATCTTCCGCTATTTAACGATTCCCCACCTTGCACGCCCAATTGCCGTGGTGGTGATGATAGAAACCATCTTCCTATTAGCGGTATTTGCTGAAATCTTCGTCTCCACTGGCGGCGGCCCAGGTTACGACAGTACGAACCTAGCGTATTTAATTTATAACCAAGCGCTTCTTCAATATGACGTTGGTGTGGCTTCTGCAGGTGGTTTATTTGCCGTATTGCTTGCCAATATCGTGGCCTTTTTCTTAATTCGTGCCGTTGGCAAAAACTTGACGGTGTGAGGTGAATACGATGACTCTTAATCAACAACGCAAACTCAAAACCATTCTGACTGGCTTGTTCGCATGGACAGTCGCATTGGTGCTATTTTTCCCGATTTTTTGGATGTTTATTACCTCCTTTAAAACCGAATTACAGGCGATATCTGTTCCACCATCGCTGTTCTTTGAACCAACACTGGATAACTTCCGAATCGTTCAAGAGCGCAGTGACTACATTCATCACGCATGGAACTCCGTCGTCACGTCATTTGGCTCGACCATAATCGCTTTGGTTATTGCCATCCCTGCGGCTTACTCCATGGCATTTTTCCCAGGAAAACGTACCAAAGACATTTTGCTATGGATGCTCTCTACTAAAATGCTGCCAGCAGTCGGCGTATTAGTCCCTATTTATATCCTTTGCAGAGACTATGGTTTATTAGATTCAAAAACCGCTTTGGTGATCATTTTCACTCTGATGAACTTGCCCATTATCGTATGGATGCTGTTCTCCTACTTCAAAGATTTGCCAAAAGAAATCCTTGAAGCGGCTCGAATGGACGGTGCCACGCCTTGGGATGAAGTCATCAAAGTAGTGCTACCTCTTTCCGTTGGCGCCATTTCATCAACAGCTCTTTTATCCATCGTACTGTGTTGGAACGAAGCTTTTTGGTCTCTTAACTTAACCGCATCCGATGCCGCGCCATTAACCGCGATGATCGCCTCTTACTCAAGCCCTGAAGGCTTGTTCTGGGCGAAGCTATCTGCAGCCTCCACGCTTGCTTGTGCACCGATCGTCATTTTCGGTTGGTTCTGTCAAAAACAATTAGTCCAAGGCCTTACATTCGGCGCCGTAAAATAATTATTAGGAAGCTTTTTTATGACTTACTTAGCGATCACTGATCTACAAAAACACTATGACAGCTACCACGCATTGCGCGGCATTAATCTAAGTATTACGGAAGGTGAATTCGTCGTCTTCGTTGGACCATCTGGCTGTGGTAAATCCACTTTATTGAGAACTATCGCGGGTCTTGAGTCCAGTACAGGTGGAAGTATTGAACTAGATGGCAGAGATATTACTGAAGTGGCATCATCAAAACGCGATCTCGCCATGGTGTTCCAGTCTTATGCTTTGTATCCACACATGACGGTGGCCGATAACCTTTCGTTCGCTCTTCGTCTCGCCAAAGTATCGGATGCTGAAATCAAAGAGAAAGTACGCTCTGTGTCTGCATCTTTGCAGCTTGACCCTTTGTTAGAACGTAAACCCAAAGAGCTATCTGGTGGTCAACGACAACGTGTTGCCATTGGTCGCGCTATTGTTCGTCAGCCAAAAGTATTCTTGTTCGATGAACCACTATCCAACCTAGACGCCGCACTGCGTGTGCAAATGCGTTTGGAACTCGCTCGTCTTCATAAAAAGCTCGGCACGACGATGATTTATGTCACGCACGATCAGGTTGAAGCCATGACCTTAGCTGACCGAGTAGTGATTTTAAATGCAGGCCAAATTGAACAAGTTGGTACACCGCTGGAACTTTATCGCCAGCCAAATAACCGCTTTGTTGCTGAGTTCATAGGCACGCCAAAAATGAACTTAATCGCCGCGAATAAAATAGTCCGCCAAGAAGATAATCTAGCCATTGAATTACTTGGTCAGCAAATTCTCTTCCCTGCTAACCGCTTAAAAGGCCCGCTGCCAGATTCGGTTGTTGTTGGTATTCGCCCGGAGCATATGTCGTTGGTAGAGGAAGGCGGCGATTTATCTGGTCGCATTGAATTGGTTGAACACCTCGGCTCCGAAGCCTACGCGCACCTTCAATTATCTAGCGATCAAACCATTATCATCAAGGCCCCGGCTCGAACAGAGCTAAAAGACGGACAAGAAGTCAGCCTCAAAATTGACATGTCAGAAGCCATTTTGTTTAACGAAAATGATCGTGTCATCTCTGTTATTCCAGAGGAGGCCTAGTATGGCTAATTATTTACAAGCCGTCTCCAATGCGGAACAGCTTTCAGCTCAGAATTATACAAAAGAAACGATTCAAGCTGGTATCGTCCATTTGGGTGTAGGCGCGTTTCATCGTGCCCACCAAGCGGTGTACATTGATCGACTATTAACTCATGCCAATCAGCAAAACTGGGGGATTATTGGTGTCAATATTCGCCCACAAGACAGCCACGTTTTCGATCGTTTTATTAAGCAAAAGGGCGAATACGTTTTAAAAACCATGGCGGCTGATGGCAAGACAGACTATGAGCACATTCGCTCTATTGTTAAGCAAATTGACGGTGCACAAGCACCTGAAGAAGTTGACTCAGCACTTGCGGACGCGAAGACACAGCTTGTCACATCCACAGTGACAGAAGGTGGTTATTACCTTGATGAAAATCGCCGTTTGATGCTAGAACATCCTGCAATCAAGGCCGATGTAGAAGGTGCTCGCAATACGCTTTATGCGTTTCTTTATGCTGGACTTAAACTGCGAAGCGAAACATCCAAGGCAAAAATCACTCTATTATGCTGTGATAACCTTCGTCATAACGGTGAGCTACTCGAAACTGGGCTAATGCAGTTTTTAGACGCTAAGCAAGATTCGGCTTTATCTGAATGGGTAAAACAAAACGTGTCTTTTCCTTGCTCTATGGTGGATCGAATTACACCTAAGCCAAGCCAGCAACACATAGACGATGTCCGTTCTCGCTTCGGTGTCGATGACGACATGACAGTCATGGGGGAAGACTTCATCCAATGGGTGGTAGAAGATAAGTTTGCCGGTGATAAACCCGCTCTTGACCTCGTTGGCGTGCAATTCGTGAAAGACGTGGTGCCCTTTGAAGAAGCTAAAATTCGCATTTTAAACGCGGGCCATACTTGCGTAACGTATCAAGCAGCATTAAAAGGCCTTACCTACTTTGATGAAGCCATGCGCGATGACGAATTAAAGCAGTATTTTACGGACTTTATTCTACAAGATTCGATCCCTGCGATCGGTGATTCGGTGGTTGATCTGCCTGCTTATTTTGACATTATTGCGCAACGTTTTAGCAACGCCAATATTGGCGATACTGTAGAGCGAATCTGCACTGATGGCTACGCCAAATTTCCGATTTTTGTTTTCCCAACGCTGGAAGGCGCCTACAAAAAAGGCCGCACTCCCGTAAAAACCATCCAAGGCATCGCTAGCTGGTTTGCTTTTATTCAACTATCTAGTCAAGGCAAGCTAAATACGCCTTACCATGAGCCAAATAAAGCCTCTCTAGCGTCATTTAGCAATGACGAAATGGGCATTCGAGCTTTTGCAACAGATCGCTTTTTATGGGGCAATGTGCCAACAGAGTTTCCTGACTTTGTAACTCAGCTCTCTGAAGCAATTCAGACAAGCATGGCAAAGTATGCTTAGATAGTTATCATTAATTAGAGTGCCTAACTCAAGAAAACAAGGTGGATAAAGTTGTCTCTTCCTTGGTTTCTTGAGTATATTTTTATTAAAAATAAAAAATAAGCAGTGAGTGGTCATTTTATCTGCTGAGCGAGAAGATTATGTCTAATACCGCCAAACGCATCACACCCGAATACGAAATCGTCGAAGATAACGAAACCATTCGCTATTTAGAACACGGCTATCCGTGTGATCTTATTCGCTGGCATGCCCATGATGACTACGAGCTACATTTTATCGTCGCGACATCGGGCAAGGTGTTCGTCGGTGATTACATAGGCAATTACTCACCAGGCCAACTCATTTTAACGGGACCTCGACTCCCTCATAACTGGATCTGCCAACACGACCAAGAAGATGTTCAACTTCGGGACATGGTGATTCGCTTTGATCACGAGTCTTTTTCAAATGGTATGAAAATCATCCCCGAACTCGCCGAAATATTGCCTATGTTAGCGAGAGCAAAATCAGGCATTGAGTTTTTTGACCAAGACCACGAATACCTAAAAGATATCTTCCAGAAAGTGCGCGATTCTAGCGGCTTGTCAAGACTGATTCTCGCCCTCCCCCTCTTACAAAAACTGGCTCAAAGTCGAAGTTATCGCTTACTTTCTACAGTGCAAATCGATTTAAAGTCCAGTGAAACACTGCAACGTAAAATCAATACTGTGGTCGATTATGTGTCACAAAACTACGGCCAAGATATTACGCTTTCCAGTGTAGCAAGCTTGATCGGTATGTCTGACAGTCATTTTTCTCGCTTCTTTAAAAAGGCGACAGGCAATCGATTTATTGAATTTGTGAATCGCGTACGAGTCAGCCGCGCTTGCAGCTTATTAACCGAAACAGACCAACAGATTGCAACGATTTGTTTTCAAGTTGGCTTCAACAATGTTGCTAACTTTAATCGCCGATTTCATGAGCTGAAAGGCGTCACGCCTAGAGACTTCCGCACACAAAGCAACATTCACATTGAAGGCACGGCGCCTGTTTCATAATACGACTGTGCCTTAGAATCATTAAAAAGCAACTGTCGTTATTAAGACGACAATTGCATCAATTTTTCGTTTAGGTCTTTTGTCGATTGGTAAAGAGATTGGTATAAAGCGTACTTCTCTTGATAATAAGCGCCTAAAGAAGAGTCTGGTTCATGCACTTCTAATACGTCAGGCATGGTGCAATATTCTGTAATTAGCGACTCAATGCTTTTATTTTGGCCTTGCTTCTCGCCTAACAATGCCAAACGTGCTGCCCCCAAGCCTGGCCCTACATCACCGCCATCACGATAAATAAGGAGCTTATTCAATACATTAGCAATAATCTGACGCCACAAGGCAGAACGCGCGCCACCACCAATTAAAGAAAGCTCATCTACGGCACTTCCCGCACTGTACAAAGCGTTTTGACTATCTAATAAAGAAAAGGCCACGCCTTCTAGTATTGCCAACGTCATCGCTTCAACATTCGTTGTATTCGTTAACCCAATAAATTGCCCATTAGCTAGCGGGTCATTGTGTGGTGTTCGCTCGCCACTAAGGTAAGGCAGAAACAAAACGTTAGTGCGTTGCATATCGCTGTCTTCAAGCGCGTCTAACAACTCAGCAACCGATTTATCCACCAGCTTTGCAAACCAAGCTAATGAGTTCGCTGCACTAAGGGTAACACCCATTTGATGCCAACGATTAGGCAAAGCATGGCAAAAAGCGTGTACCGTATTGAGAGGATTGGCTTTATGGGACTCGCTCACTGTGAAGTACACACCAGAAGTACCTAATGAGATAAACCCTTGACCAGGATTCGTCACTCCCATTCCCACCGCACCAGCAGCATTATCGCCAGCGCCGGCCACAACAGGTAATTGGGGAAGCTCAAGCTCTTGAGCAACCGCTTCAGACAAACTACCGACAACATCACAGCCTTCGTACATTTTTGGCATATTGGCTTGCGTTAGTCCTGTTGCGGCCAATAAAGCATCATCCCATTGACGTGTTTCAGGATTTAACCAAAGCGTACCGGCGGCATCTGAGCAGTCGGAAGACATGGTGCCTGTCAATCGGTAAGCCAAGTAGTCTTTCGGTAATAATACATGTGCCAAATTAGTAAATATCTCTGGCTCGTTTTCTTGTACCCAACGTATTTTAGGCGCGGTAAAGCCTGGCATATAAAGGTTGCCGGAGCGTTCAATTAATTCCGGAAATTGCGCCATCAAGGCTTCGCACTGAGCTTGACTCCGACCGTCGTTCCACAAGATACAAGGACGTAAAACATTGCCTTGAGCATCAAGTAAGGTAGCGCCGTGCATTTGCCCCGATAACCCTAACGCTTTCAATTTGCTTAAATCCAAACGCTGCTGCAATTGCTGAACAACCGTCTTACACGCTTGCCACCATGACAATGGGTTTTGCTCTGACCAAGTAGCCTGAGGACTATCGACAGTTAAAGACACCGACTCCTGGGCCAATACATTACCATTGTCGTCAATAACGACGCCTTTTAAACCAGAGGTTCCAAGATCAAGACCTAAATACATTTTGTTACTCTTCTTCATCAAAAGTGGTGTTTTGTTTTAATTTTTATATGGCATGCTGCACTATTGTATCTATAGCGTTTCATACTCGAAATAATAGGTAAAAGTGTCAATACAATTCTATTAATTAGCCTTTTTAGTACAAGTAGAGAATAAAAACGGTTAGTTTGTGACATATAAACAGCAAAATAAATAATTCTTAAATTCTCTCGCGCCTCGTGACCTAATTCAGGAAATAAGTAGAGTTAATGCAGTTACTAAACAGCTTCTTTGTTACTCAAGTCGATAACTCTCACCTAGCTATGGGAGACTACAACTATCTACTGGTTGCCCTTTCTATCGCTCTCGCTTCAGCGGCTTCTTTTTTTGCTCTGCATTTTGCCTCTATAGCGCAGCATATTGTTATCGATAAATATAAAAAGATTGCCCTTGTCTCTGGCTCTTTCATTATGGCTGGTGGTATTTGGAGCATGCACTTTGTCGGCATGCTGGCATTTAACATGGGACATGAAATTTCTTATGACCCTTGGCTAACCGCACTCTCCCTGATACCCGCTATTCTAGCGTCGTATATCACGCTAAAAAGATTAATTCGAACGGACCTGAGCATTTGGCAGCTATTTGCAAACGGTGCCTTTGTGGGCGGCGGTATTGGAGCGATGCATTATATTGGCATGGCAGCAATGAAAATGGACGTTGAGCTAAAATATGATCCTATGTGGTTCTTAGCGTCGCTGATCATTGCCGTTGTTCTGGCGTTTATCGCCTTATCGACGCATTACTATGTCAGAAAAATTTGGGCTCATTTAAGCCAGAAGTGGATCAGCAGTATCAGCGCACTTATTATGGGAGCCGCTATTTCAGGTATGCACTATGCAGGCATGGCTGGCGCAAGGTTCATTTCGTCCAGCGACGCTGGCATGTCTCATGTACAAAACAGTGCTAACAGCTATCTTTCGTTCGTTGTTGCAATCATCACATTATTACTGTCAATTCTAGCGGCAAACATCGCGTCACAATTGCGCTATCGTCAGTTATTACTGGAAAAAACAGCCAGTGAAGTTCGCCTAAAAACAACCTTAGATACGGCTGTAGATGGCATTATATCAATCGATAGCTACGGCACGATTAAAGAGTTTAATAAGGCGGCCTCTGTCATTTTTGGCTGGAGCGAAGAGGAAATAATTAACCAGCATTTTGGTGTTCTGTTTCCTCAAAAATACGCTGACGAATTCACTCATGCTCTAGCCTCTTTTAGAGATTCCGGTGAAGCAAACATAGCGGGCACAGAACGAGAAATTCATGCCATCAACAGGGATGGGAATATTTTCCCTATTAGATTGGGGGTCGGGAAAGTTGATATACCTAATAGTGACACGTTATTTGTGGGCTTTATTAGCGACATTTCAACACGAAAATCATTAGAAGAAACCATCAAAAAAAGCGAAAAACAATACAGCTCTTTAATCAAAAACATTCCTGGCGCTTCTTTTCGCTGCTTGATGGATGAGCACTGGACAACTCTTTTTGTAAGTGATGCCATTTACGATATTACAGGATGGAGCACATCCGATTTTTACAACAAAACCGTTTCCTTCGCTAAGCTAGTTCACCCAGATGACGAAAATAATATTGCTATCGTTATAGATGAAGCCGTCACATCACGTAAAAACTATAAGTTAGAATATCGATTGAGACATAAAAAAGGCCATTATGTTTGGGTTTTAGAAAATGGCTCTGTCATTTTAAATACTCATGATGTTCCCGAATGGATTGATGGTGTTATTTTAGATATTTCACATCGTGTTGAAATGGAAAACGAGCTTCGTCACGCTAAGGTCAAAGCCGAAGCATCAGCCGAAAGTAAAGCCTCATTCTTAGCTAACATGAGCCATGAAATACGTACACCAATGAACGCTATCATAGGTTTTTCTGACATTTTATTGGAGTCAGAAATCTCGGGCGAAAACAAAAAACACCTTTCGGTTATCAGTAAATCGGCTCGCTCTCTGTTACACCTTCTAAACGATATACTCGACAGTGCAAAATTAGACAAAGATAAGCTTGAATTAGACATACAACCTTTTTTACTTGCAAACTCAGTCGATACGGTCATTTCTACCCTATGGCTACAAGCAAGAAATAAAGGTTTAGAACTAAACTTTCATATTGAGCCCGATGTTGCCGAAGCGTATTTGGGTGCCGAAGATCGCATCCGCCAAGTTCTGATGAATATTTTAGGTAATGCAATTAAATTCACCGAGAAAGGCTATGTTGCTCTAACTGTGTCAACACTAGATGATGGCAACGTGCGCTTCTCTGTAAAAGATTCAGGCATAGGTATTCCAGAATCACGCTTACCACATATTTTTGACCCATTTACACAAGCTGATGCCACCATGAGCCGTCGCTTTGGCGGAACAGGTTTAGGCACTAGTATATCCAAACAACTAGTCACTCTCATGGGCGGCAATTTCCAGGTAACAAGCGAAGTAGGAACCGGAAGCTGTTTCTCTTTTGAGCTACCTCTTGCAGAAACAGAAATACTACTGAGTGCTGAAACGCCTCAACTGCCAGCTATAGCACCAAGAAAAATACTGTTGGCCGATGATGTTGAACAAAACCTAACGCTATTAACTATTATGCTTAAGCGACATGGCCATAGCATTTTTACAGCAAAAGACGGTATTGATGCACTTGAACAATTTAAAATGATAAAACCTGACATTATTCTAATGGATATTCAGATGCCGAATATGGATGGCTTAACCGCTACCCAAGTTATCCGCAGCTATGAAAAAGAGCACCAACTAACTCACACTCCCATTATTGCTTTAACAGCAAACGTATTATTAGAGGATAAATTAGATGCTCAGCAAGCGGGGATGGATGGCTTTGCCAACAAACCTATTGATCTTGGAGCCTTAACCACTGAAATGGCGAGAGTTTTGAATGAAACCCCCACATTCATTAATCAGCAAGATAGTAACCATACAAAGGGTAATCGTAAAAATCCCCAGATCCATTTAGATAAGGGTCTATCATTGTGGAATGACATAAAAATCTATCTCGCTGAACTAACAAAATTTTCAGACGCTAACGCCCATATAGTAGATAGACTAAAAGCTCACCTAGATCATCAAGAGTTCGAAGAGGCTTGTGCTTTAGCACATGCGATAAAAGGCACGTCTGGCAACCTAGCATTATTAAATATCTCCAATTGTATGGCTAATATAGAACAAGTCGCACAAACAAAAGACCACAATCAATTCCTAAAAAGCATTCAGTATTTAAGCGTTTTAATGACTCATTTCTTTGAAGAGCTACAGCAATTAATTAATCAATACAGCAGCCATTCTGAGATACCAAATACAGACACTCAAAATTCGCTATCTACAACACAATTAATAGCACTTCTCGATACGCTCATTATGTCCGCAGACTCGGGCGAAGTAGACGACGACAATATTGCCTTGCTTATCAGCTGCGTCCCCCAAAATATGAAGTCACATGCTGTTTCCGCTAGTAAAGCGATCTCAGACTTTGAATTCGATAGCGCTATCAAGGGCCTTAACAACTTAAAAGAATTGATGACACAGGACGCCACCCTATGAGAATCGGAAGTAAACCTGCACCTCGCGTACTATTGGTTGATGACGAACCGTCAAATTTACGCGTCTTAAGACAAGTATTACAAGCCGCACGCTACCGTTTGTCTTTTGCTCGATCAGGACAAGACGCATTAAAACTGGTAGAGAAAGAGCCTGTCGATCTCATCCTACTCGACATTATGATGCCTGATATGACAGGCTTAGAGGTCTGTGAGCGCCTAAAGCAAAACCCAGCAACAGCCCATATTCCAGTAATATTTGTCACCGCATTAAAAGACAGTGTCGATGAAGCAAAAGGTTTTGAAATTGGTGCCGTTGATTACATCGTCAAACCCATCGTTCCCGCTATCGTCTTAGCCCGTGTCAAAACACACCTGTCTTTAATTAGAGCAGATGAGCTACTAAACACACACATAGATTTAATCCATAGGCTTGGACGAGCAGCAGAATACAAGGACAACGAAACAGGTATGCACGTACAACGTATGAGCCGCTATGCGAGAGTTATTGCATCGGCATACGGCTTTTGCGACGAGTCAGCAGATGATTTAATGATGGCAGCGCCTATGCATGACATAGGAAAAATAGGCATAGCAGACAACATACTACTAAAACCGGGAAAGCTTACCGAAGAAGAGTATGAAGTCATGAAGACTCACGCGCAAATAGGTGGCGAGATTCTCTCTAACCCCAGTTCGTACCTTATCGAACTAGCCCATTCTGTTGCGATGACGCACCATGAAAAATGGGACGGTTCAGGCTACCCCAAAGGCTTATCTGGCGAAGAAATTCCTATTGAAGGCCGTATAGTTGCCTTAGTTGATGTATTTGATGCCCTCACCAGCGCACGCCCTTATAAAAAAGCATGGTCTACTGAAGAGGCAATTAATTACATTTCAGAACAAAGCGGAAAACACTTTGACCCAGCACTCATCCCACTACTCAGACAAGAGTTACCCAAACTACTTGAAATACAAAAACAATTTGCCGAGTAGACTTCTACTTATAAAAAATCATTATCGCCTTGACCATTGAAAAGTAAAAATTAGGCATTACTGATAGGCTATTCACGCAGAGTAACTGCACTTATTTATATGCCTGATCTACTTTATGGAACGTTTTATGACTTCTCTTCACGATATTATTGACTCAACACTACAGAACCAAGACGTCGTCATGAAACAGCAAGATATCGGAATTTTGCGAGTATCAGGCTTGGATTCGAAGAAATTCCTGCAAGGCCAAACAACCTGTGACATGAACAAACTGTCTCACAGTAATGGTCTATACGGTGCCATCTGTAGCATCAAGGGACGCATTATCAGCAGCTTTTATATCGTTCAGAGCAACGATGATGTGCTGATGCTAATGACAAAAGATTTGCTAGAAAAAACCTTATCGCATTTAAAAAAATACGCTGTGTTTTTCAAAACAACATTGACGGATGAACAAGATCATTTTGCGGTTTATACAAAGCTAGCGAGCAAAAAAATAGAAGACGACTCCAATGTAGCATCGAGTATTTTTGCAACCACTCAAGAGAACGACACCATTACATTGACTGTTAGCAATGAGCCATTAGAAGTTCAGTGGCTTATTTCCCCTGCGAACCAAACCGTCATCGAAGAAAAGAACCAAGAGTTAGCTCCATTAGAGCTACTCGCCGCTCGCCCACTTATTAACCTTGAACAAAGCGAAACGATTTTACCTCAATGGCTTAACATGCAAAGCACAGGTGGTATCAGTTTTACAAAAGGCTGTTACACAGGACAAGAAATCGTTGCTCGCATGCAATACAAAGGCAAATCGAAGAAACAGTTGGCATTAGTGACTTGGCAAGGAACGCGAGACACGACACTGGATATTGTCGATAAAGAAGGCAAAAACATAGGTAAAATTTTCTCTGTCGCCCATATTCAAGAAACACATTATGCGCAGGTTATTTTGAACATTGAGCCGAGTGAATCGGAACAACTCCTTTTGGATAGTAAAGAAATCACCTTACTTCCGCTTCCCTACTCTCTAGATAGTAAAAAATAATCGCTGTATTAAATATTTTATAGCGCCAAATAGGCGCTATAAAATCTATTTAGAATGGCAAACCAATCTGCAGGCTTTTTTCTTCTTTATCTGTGTTTTTCACTGGCTCTAATGCCCACTTTATCGGCTCTTTGCCAAAACTGACTAAGTAATCATTCGCCTTAGAAAAATGCTGACAGCCCAAAAATCCACGATATGCTGACAGGGGCGATGGATGTACGCTTTCCAATACGCAATGCTTATCACGATCAATATGGCGACCTTTCTTCTGGGCATAAGCTCCCCACAGCATAAAGACAACGCCTTGATGTTCGTTGTTAATTAGCTCGATGATTTTATCCGTGAAAACTTCCCAACCTTTATTTTGATGGGAGCCCGCTTTACTCGCTTCAACGGTCAATACACTATTTAGCAATAAGACACCTTGCTCCGCCCATTGCGCCAAAAAACCATGTTGCGCAGGTGGAATGAGCAAGTCCATCTCGAGCTCTTTATAAATATTCACTAACGAAGGCGGTACTTTTACATTGGACTTCACCGAAAAAGACAATCCATGAGCTTGGCCTTCTCCGTGGTAAGGGTCTTGTCCAAGAATGACCACTCTAACTTGATCAAAAGGCGTTTTATTTAATGCCGTAAATCGCTCATCTTCCGCAGGATAGATCACCTTGCCCTGAGCTTGCTCAGAAGAAAGAAACTGCTGCAATGCCAGCATGTAGTCTTTACTAAATTCGTCTGCCAACCGTGTTTGCCAACTTGGAATTAACGTCATTTTTCACTCTTGTCTTATTAAAAGGTTATTAACTTGCTGAGGTTTGCAAAAAAGGATTTAGCGATGGCATGGCTTTAAAATCCACATAATAAGGCCAAGCATCAGGGTCATCAGGTGTGGTTAAATGCTTTAATAATAGCCATATCATCTCGCGCAACGAATAAGCCAAGCTGTAGTTAGCGATTTTTTGCAACGTTTCTTCTACATCAAGGGAATCATCATAGCTTTCTACTAAATAAGCTTGTTGCTCACGGGTTAAATTATGAGATCGAGCCACCACGGCTAAATCAAATAAAGGATCCCCCATGCCAGTGTATTCCCAATCAATCAGCCAGATATTCTCATCATCTATTAAAACATTTTTCGGATTAAGGTCATTGTGACAGACCACCGGAGAATAACAGGGGTTGACGCGTGGCAAGTTCGTAAACAGGCCTCGTAAATACCTCACTTCCTCTTGAAGATCTGAATGCTTAGACAATAAAGACTCGATCGACTGCAGATAGTGCTCAATCAAATCATAAATACAAAAGGGATGATCAACCCCTGCAAAGCCATGAACTTGAACCAACGCATTAGCAATTCTCTTGATGCTGCTATTGGAATGCATGACATCCCAGCCTAAAGACGGCTGAACGACAAACTGACAAGCAAAGCCGCCCCGATCATCATGCCATAACACAGGCGGTGAAACTCCGGATTTTGCTGCCGCTTGTAGTACCGTCATTTCACTTTGTCTATCAATACCAAAAGCCGCTTCATCTAAAGCAGGTACGCGAAGCACTATTTGAGGAAGGTTACTCCAATCCAAGCGATATACTTTGTTGGAGAAGCCTTCTTCAAAAGGCGTCACCTGAATTTCATTGAATTTTGGCAAAATACTCGCCATTTTATCGAAATAGACGGTTAAGTTAGCCATTTTAAACCCTTTTTTATTGCCAGAATTGTAAGCGGCTGTCAGAATGAACAACTCAACATTCCGAGTCAATAGTCAACTTTGAAGCAGATCAATGATTAAACACGAAGACATTATTCGTAAGATACAAGAACGACTGAGCACGTTAAGCAAATCCGAGAGAAAAGTAGCGGAAGCCATTCTTGCCGATCCAAAAACAACCATCCATTCAAGTATTGCAAAACTAGCAGCGAGAGCGGAAGTAAGTGAGCCTACGGTTAACCGTTTTTGTCGTAGTCTCATCGGTAGTGGCTTTCCTGACTTTAAAGTATCACTTGCTCAAAGCCTTGCGACAGGTACGCCATACGTTAACTTAAACGTTGAACCTGATGATGCTCCTGGCGCTGTTACCGCGAAAATTTTTGAAGCCGCCAAGAACAACCTCACCAGAGCTCAGGATATTTTACCGGAGTCGCTGATCAGCCGAGCCGTGGATGTATTAGCGCAAGCTCGTCGGATCGAGTTTTATGGTTTAGGCGCATCAGGCCCAGTTGCTAAAGATGCTCACCATAAATTCTTCCGCTTAAATATGCCTGTGGTGGCTTATACAGATATTTTAGTTCAACGAATGGCTGCGGCTGGAGCACATTCAGGTGATGCGATTGTTATCATCTCCTATACTGGACGTACCTTACCGCTAATCGAAACGGCTCGAGTTGCTCGTGAAGCAGGGGCGACAGTTATCGGTATAACCAATCCTGACTCTCCACTAACAGAGCACTGCTCTATCGTATTGCCAATTGAAGAGACAGAAGATACCGATATCTATACACCCATGAGCTCACGTATTGTCTACCTCACTCTGATTGACGCGCTAGCAACTGGCGTACTTTTGAAGCGTGGCCCAGAGTTCAATGCTCATCTTAAAAAATTGAAACAAAGCGTTCAAGACACTCGATTACCGAAAGTTGAAAAGAAATAGCACCAGGATACAAGGCACATACTATGTGCCTTTATTTTGACTGCACTTTCACTAAATAGCCTAAATCAAAAGATATTTACCTAAACACTCCTATTTACGAAGCACATCAGATTTTTTCGCAATTTTGTCAGAGAAATTTGAAAGATTATCCTATCTCAGCCACTTAGAATCGATTCATGTCTTGAAATATGTCATAATGCGATTCATTCTCTTTACGAGAACTTGATTATTTTCACATATTAAATCAATGGCTATCACAACAACGATTTAACAATTATAACTCTTTCGGGTGTGATTTAGAGGCCGCTTTTAAAGCGCCATTTCTCAGTCAGTGGTTATTACTAAACATTGTAATACAAGGATAAAAACTATCCA
Organism: Marinomonas rhizomae; assembly: GCF_024397855.1. Taxonomy (NCBI): domain Bacteria; kingdom Pseudomonadati; phylum Pseudomonadota; class Gammaproteobacteria; order Oceanospirillales; family Oceanospirillaceae; genus Marinomonas; species Marinomonas rhizomae. Next base: position 960,559 of record NZ_CP073343.1, on the reverse strand, counting down.
TACTGATAAATAACCTTATCTATCGAAGGTTATTTCACCCGTAATAATATCAATTTGGGGACAATAACAATGATAGAAAGCAGCTATGCGATCAGCTTTACATTCCTAGCCTATCTAGTAGTTATGCTAGGAATTGGCCTGTACGCTTACAAACGCACCTCCAGCTCTGAAGACTACTTTCTTGGTGGGCGATCTCTAGGACCTTGGCCTACAGCATTATCCGCAGGCGCGTCTGATATGAGTGGCTGGTTGCTACTTGGGCTACCTGGTTACGCCTTTGCAGCCGGCTTAGAATCTGTCTGGATTGCTGGTGGCCTTTTTGTCGGAACATGGCTTAACTGGCTAATCTGTGCAAAACGCCTAAGAACGTACAGTATCAAAGCAAATAACGCTCTGACACTTCCAGACTTCCTGTCTATTCGCTTCAATGACAAATCAAAGCTTATTCAAACCATCTCAGCCCTATTCATTTTGCTGTTCTTCTTGTTCTATACAAGTTCCGGTTTGGTTGCAGGCGGTAAATTGTTTGAAACGGTATTTGGCTTAGATTACACCTATGCAGTAATTATCGGCACAGTATGTGTTGTTTCTTACACGCTGTTTGGTGGCTTCCTAGCTGTTGCTTGGACAGACCTTGTGCAAGGCTTGATGATGAGTGCAGCTCTGGTAATAGTACCTCTTGTTGCGCTTGATGGTGGCTGGTCAGAACTGTCTAGCACCTTGATGGAAAAAAACCCTAACTTACTAGACATCTGGACTAGCGTTAGTGGAGAACCTCTCACTGCAATTGGGATTATTTCTCTTGTTGCTTGGGGTCTAGGTTATTTCGGTCAACCACATATCCTAGCGCGCTTTAAAGCGTCTCGTTCTAACAAAGACATTAAAACAGCTCGTCGTATCGCGGTTATTTGGACATTCATTTCCATGGCTGGCGCACTGCTTATCGGCTTAGTTGGCATCACATTTGTTGATAGCAGCCTATCAGGCAATCTGGCTGATCCTGAAAAAATCTTCATGATTCTTGTTAACGCGGTGTTCCATCCTGTTGTGGCTGGTATTCTTCTTGCAGCTATCTTAGCGGCGATCATGAGTACAGCAGATTCTCAACTATTGGTGTCCTCTTCTGCACTCGCTGAAGATTTCTACAAGCAACTATTCAACAAAGAAGCAACTCAAAAACAGATCGTGAATGTTGGACGCTTTGCTGTTGTAGCGATTTCCATTATTGCACTGGTTCTTGCATTAAACCCAGAAAGCTCAGTACTTGGCTTAGTATCCTATGCTTGGGCTGGTTTTGGCGCTGCATTCGGCCCAGCTATCCTTCTAAGCTTGTTCTGGCGTAACATGAACCGAAACGGTGCTCTAGCGGGTATTGTTATTGGTGGTGTGACCGTTGTGGTATGGAAGCAGCTAACGGGTGGTATTTTCGACCTTTATGAAATCGTTCCGGGCTTCGTATTATCGACTATTGCTATCTTTGCAGTAAGTTTAGCGACAGGTGCTCCAGAAGAGTCTGTAACAGAATCTTTTGATGAATACGAAAAAGCACTAGATACAATGGACTAAGTAACTGGCTCTTCGAGCTCATTACTTACGAAGGCCCGAATCTATAACAGATTCGGGCCTTTTTTTATCTTTAAAATATTGATACTTGATTTGGATTAAGATGATATTTGGTTGATAACCTATCGATACACTGCGAGTCAAATAGAGAACAAAAGATTTAAGCAATAAACTAGAATAGTAAATTACAGACAAAAAAATGGGGCTTGAAACAAGCCCCTAAACACCATTTACTAACAAATGTTAGTAGTCAGAGGAAAGGTTTAATCATTAAACAAGCTGCAAGCACCTTGTTCTGCGCCACTCACTAAAATGCGTTGTGCGCTAAATAGTTCACGTCCCATACCTTGATGGGAATCCGTTAAATCTTGCTGTGCCGCTTCACGCTTATTAAGCTCTTCATCTGAGACCAACACAGACAAAGTACCTTCAATGGCATCCAAGCGCACCATATCGCCATCTTGAATTTTAGCAATCAATCCGCCCGCTAATGCTTCTGGAGTTAGGTGAATAGCAGCAGGCACTTTACCGGATGCACCAGACATACGACCGTCGGTCACTAGCGCCACTCGATAACCTTGATCCTGCAAATTACCAAGGTAAGGCGTCAATTTATGCAACTCTGGCATCCCTATTGCCTTTGGCCCTTGGAAGCGAACCACAGCCACACAGTCACGCTTTAGCTCACCACTCGCAATGGCATCAGCCAATGCATTTTGACTGTGAAACACAGCAGCAGGCGCTTCGATAATTCGATTTTCATCTTTTACAGCAGAAACCTTAATCACAGAACGACCAAGATTACCTTTAAGCAAGGCCAACCCACCTTCTTTGCTAAACGGATTATCGATAGGTCGTACAACATCCATATCCAAACTTTCATCTGTGCCATCACGCCAAACTAGATTATCACCCTCTAGAAAAGGTTCTTTGGTGTAATGCGTTAAGCCTTTACCGACGATAGTGTTTACATCTTCATGCAACAATCCACCTTTCAATAATTGCTTAACCAAAAACGCCATACCGCCAGCCGCATGGAAGTGATTAATATCCGCCTGGCCGTTCGGGTAAATTTTCGTCAATGACGGCACGACTTTAGAAAGAGCTGAGAAGTCATCCCAAGTAATAATAATGCCCGCTGCACGAGCGTAAGCCACAATATGCATGGTGTGGTTTGTTGAGCCACCAGTCGCCAATAAACCAACAATTGAGTTAACAATGCTACGCTCATCGACTATTTCATATAAAGGTCGATAATCTCGACCCAAAGCCGTAATCTTGGTAGACAACTGAGAAGCATAGTTAGTCAGTGCTCCTCGCAATGGATCGTCTGGGTTAACAAAAGAGGACCCTGGGAGCTGAAGCCCCATAATTTCGACTAATAGCTGATTCGAGTTAGCTGTACCGTAAAAAGTACAAGTACCCGCACTGTGGTAAGAAGCTGATTCAGCTTCAAGCAATTCTTCACGAGTCGCTTGTCCTTGCGCATAACGCTGACGAACGGCCGCTTTAGCCGCGTTAGTAATCCCCGAACGCATAGGCCCTGCAGGAATAAACAAAGCAGGCAAATGGCCAAAACGCAGTGCCGCAATCAACAAGCCAGGTACAATCTTGTCACAAATACCTAAATAGATAGCCGCATCGAACATGTTATGGGAAAGCGCGATTGCTGCACCCTGTGCAATATTGTCACGGCTAAATAAGCTTAACTCCATGCCGTCTTGACCTTGGGTAACACCATCACACATGGCAGGTACGCCGCCAGCAAACTGAGCCACAGAGCCCATTTCTTTCACCGCAGCGCGAATTTGATCAGGATAATTTTCGTAAGGCTGATGAGCAGACAACATATCATTATAAGAAGATATGATTCCTATATTGGCTTCCTCCATCAGAGTCAGCTTTTGCTTATCTTGAGGTTGGCATGCCGCAAAGCCATGAGCTAGATTCCCACAAGACAGCTTTCCTCTGTGCGGCCCTTGCTCTTGCGCTTTTTTCATATCTTTAAGGTATTGCCCGCGCAACGCTTTGCTTCGTTCAATGATGTCGTTCGTTACCTTAGCAACAATCGGATTCATGCTTCTCTCCGTTTTTTAATTCAGCTATCTCAGCAAACTGCCTGACACTATAATATTATGTAATATTACTACATTTTTATTTTATTTCACGCCTAAAACTTAGAAAAAAACGACTTTAATACAATATTTTGTAATTTTTTTACAAAAAGAATTCGGGAAAGGCTCTATTTCAGCTAAAATACCCGAACTTCTGTAACATAATTCTGTACAATGTTAGATGTCGATCAATAGATGGTTAATAAATAGCCAGATTGAAAGGAATTTGTTACTAATCCTTGCTTAAAAAAATACTTATGTAGTATTTTTACGTAAAGAACAAAATTGAACGCTTGATGTTCGAATTCGAACATAAAGCAAATTTCGCACTATGTTAGAGGTGAGTATGACGATTAAGGTAGCTATCAACGGTTATGGACGCATTGGACGCAACACGCTTAGAGCTTTATATGAATCAGGCAAGCGTGATCAACTCCAAATCGTAGCCATTAATGATCTTGGCGATTCAAAAACCAATGCTCATTTAACGAAATACGACACAGTCCACGGTCGCTTCAACGAAGAAGTGACATTTGATGAAGAAGCACTTTACATCAACAAAGATAAAATCCGCACTTTCTCTGAACGCAATCCAGCAGACCTTCCTTGGGCAGAGCTTGGCGTTGATGTTGTTTACGAATGCACAGGTTTCTTTACAACAAAAGAAAAAGCCAGCGCTCACATTACTGCCGGAGCGAAAAAAGTTATCATTTCCGCGCCTGGAAAAGAAGTTGACGCGACTGTTGTATATGGCGTAAACCAAGATATTCTTACATCTGACATGACCGTTATCTCTAATGCTTCTTGTACAACTAACTGCCTAGCACCATTCGCTAAACCATTAAGTGAAAAACTGGGCATTGAAAGTGGTTTGATGACAACCATTCACGCTTACACCAACGATCAGCGCCTTTCAGACGTTTATCACGAAGACCTTTACCGTGCTCGTGCCGCCGCTATGAATATGATCCCAAGTAAAACTGGTGCAGCTGCGGCTGTTGGCCTTGTCATACCAGCACTTGTTGGCAAGTTTGATGGTCTTTCTGTTCGAGTACCAACTATCAACGTTTCACTAGTAGATCTAACCTTCTTGGCACCACGTGAAACCACAGTAGACGAAATAAACTCAATCATTGAAGACGCTATCAAAGCGGATCCGATTCTTGCGCAAGTATTGCATGTCAATCATGAGCCACTTGTCTCTTCTGACTTCAACCACAACGCCTACACTTCTAACTTCGATGCGACACAAACTCGCGTACAAGGTAAATTAGTAAAAGTGATGGCTTGGTATGATAACGAATGGGGCTTCTCAAACCGAATGCTTGATAATACTATCGCATTAATGGCTGCGAAATAGTCAAAATACACGAAGGCTGCTGACGCAGCCTTCGTCGTCTCTTATACTTCATATCACGCTTTCTAATCTTTGGTATTTAAAATGACTCGTAGAACTAAAATTGTTGCCACTTTAGGCCCAGCTTCCAGCTCCCCAGAAATGATCGAAAAATTAATTTTAGCGGGCGCTAACGTATTCCGTTTGAATTTTTCTCACGGTCAGCCAGAAGACCACATCAACCGCGCCGAGGTTGTTCGTGAAATGGCAAAGAAAAATGGTCGTCATGTTGCTATTCTTGGTGATCTACAAGGGCCTAAAATTCGCATCGCGCGTTTCAAAAACACCAAAGTTGAACTGAAAGATGGCGCAACGTTTATTCTTGATGTGGGTTTTGATAAGAACAATGGTGATGAAACTCGCGTAGGTATCGACTACCCACAACTGGCAAAAGATTCTCAGCCTGGCAATATTCTACTTCTTGATGATGGCCGTGTTGTTTTAGAAGTATTAGAAGTAAAAGGCCAAGAAGTCATTACAAAAGTCATCGTAGGTGGCGCTCTGTCTAATAACAAAGGCATCAACCGACAAGGCGGTGGTCTGTCTGCGGCAGCATTGACTGATAAAGATCGCGAAGACATTAAAACAGCAGCGGCGTTAAACGCTGATTATTTGGCCGTGTCCTTCCCTCGTAGTGCAGAAGACTTACACGAAGCTCGTGCTCTAGCGGAAGCCGCTGGCCTTAAAGCGGGTATCGTTTCTAAAGTAGAACGTGCTGAAGCCGTTGCTGATAATGAAACGCTGGATGCAATCATTCTTGCTTCTGATGCTGTTATGGTGGCTCGTGGTGACCTAGGTGTTGAAATTGGTGACGCAGAATTGATCGGTGTACAAAAACACATGATCAAGCGTTGTCGTCAATTGAACCGCCCTGTTATTACCGCGACACAAATGATGGAAACCATGATTACCAGTGCTATGCCAACTCGTGCGGAAGTATTTGACGTAGCCAACGCGGTTCTAGATGGCACCGACGCGGTCATGCTTTCTGCCGAAACAGCGGCTGGAGCATACCCTGAAGAAGTAATTAAAACCATGAACCGTGTTTGCTTGGGCGCTGAAAAACAACCTGCAATCAACCGTTCTAAACACCGTATCGATGTTACGTTTACCAGTATCGATGAAACCATTGCGATGTCCGCTATGTACGCAGCCAACCATTTGGAAGGCGTAAAAGCGATCATCAGCTTGACAGAGTCAGGGACAACACCACTACTAATGTCTCGCATCAGTTCTGGTTTACCAATCTATGCATTGTCTCCAAACCAAGCAACACTAAACAAAGTGAATTTATATCGCGGTGTAACACCGGTAGCTTTCTCTTCACAAGAGTTCAATGTAGACACAATTGTTGCTGGCTTAGTTGACCATGTTAAATCTCTTGGTCTAATCAAAGATGGCGAGCTTGTGATTGTGACAAAAGGCGATCACTTGGTCAGCTATGGCACTACCAATATGATGAAAGTCGTCAAAGTCGGTGCTGTTGAGGAATAAGTCACAGTGAAAGGTAAAACGTTGCAACAAAAAACGATCACGACACCAGAGCGTAAAAACGTCGCTCTGGTTGCTCATGATAATATGAAACCTGCTCTTATTGAGTGGGCAGAAAAACACAAAGAAAAACTGATCAAGCACAATCTGATGGCGACTGGCACCACTGGCAATTTAATGCAAAAGCAATTGAATGTTCCAGTACAGTCTCTCATTAGCGGCCCTCTCGGTGGCGACCAGCAACTTGGTGGACTCATCGCAGAGGGTAAAATTGATGTTCTGATCTTTTTCTGGGACCCCTTTGAACCGATGCCTCATGACCCTGACATTAAAGCACTTCTCAGAGTCGCAGCGGTTTGGAACATCCCTATTGCTTGTAGCGTTTCTTCAGCCAATTTTTTGGTGACGTCGCCCTTATTCGAAAGCGAATTTGAACGACAAATTCCAGATTACGAAAAGTACCTCCAAGAGCGACTCTAGTCGCTCTTTTCTTTTCTCATTATCTATATTTCAACTTGTGTATTTCTACCTACCTCAAAGCTCGCGGTTTCCCTCAAAATCGGCTATATTAGCCACAAATTATTGTCATACGCAAACGTGTTAGGCCGCGTTTAAACAAGACAAACTTACTGATTAGATTCAACGTACAACCCCCCTCAATGCCGCGTTGGATACCACTTATAGGAGAAGAATTTTGCAAGCAGATGTAGCCCTAATAATGGGATCAAAAAGTGACTGGGCGACAATGGAAAGTGCCGCAGAAATAATGGATGCTCTTGGCGTAAGCTACCACGTCGAAGTTGTCTCCGCGCACCGAACACCAGTCAAACTTGCAGAATTTTCAGAAAGCGCTGCAGATAAAGGCTTTAAGGTCATTATTGGTGGCGCTGGTGGTGCGGCTCATTTGCCTGGTATGGTAGCTGCCCATACACACCTACCTGTTCTGGGTGTGCCTGTGCAAAGCAAAGCTCTAAACGGCATGGATAGCTTACTTTCTATCGCACAAATGCCGAAAGGCGTTGCTGTTGGAACCCTTGCTATTGGTAGCGCTGGCGCTTTCAATGCAGGTTTATTAGCTTGCCAGATTCTAGCTGTCTCTAATCCTGAGCTCGCGAAAAGAATTGAAGCTTTCCGCACTAATCAAACCGAAACCGTTTTAGCGAATCCAGACCCAAGAGAGGCTTAATCTATGTCAGTTCTATGGGTATTAGGCGCAGGTCAATTAGGCGCTATGCTAAAACAAGCAGGAACACCACTTGGTCTTGATATTCGTCCAGTGGATATTGAATCGACTGAGACACTAGACCTATCTCCGACAGATATTGTGACAGCAGAAAGAGAAGAATGGCCTGAAACCGTGGCGACCAAACAACTCGCTACGCACAGCAACTTTGTCAACTTAGCCACCTTCCCACAGCTTGCTGATCGTTTAACCCAAAAACAATGGCTAGATCGTCTAGAACTAGCAACAGCACCTTGGTTTCCAGTTGAGTCTGATTCCACCGCCACGAAAGCTTACGAAACATTAGGCGAGCGCGTGCTGATGAAACGTCGTCGCGGTGGTTACGATGGCAAAGGCCAATATTGGTTAAAGCAATCTGAAAAAACCGAAATACCGGAAGATTGGAAAGGCCAAGCTATTGCGGAACAAGCCATCAATTTTGATGAAGAAGTGTCATTAGTTGGTGTTCGCGGTAAAAACGGTGATACCCATTTTTATCCTCTAACATTGAACCTTCATATTAATGGCATTCTTTACGCTTCCATCTCACCATTAGAACGCCTAAAGCCTCTACAGAGCAAAGCAGAAACTATGCTGAGCAAACTTATGAACGCCCTAGACTATGTTGGCGTGATGGCGATGGAGTGCTTCCGTATAGGTGATGAATTACTCATCAATGAGCTTGCTCCAAGGGTCCACAACAGTGGCCATTGGACTCAGGCAGGTTCAAGTGTATGTCAGTTTGAAAATCATGTGCGCGCCGTCACAGGTCTTCCACTGGCGCCAGCAGAAATCAAAAATCAAAGTATGATGGTTAACTTGATTGGCGTCGACCTCAACTATGATTGGCTCAACCTACAAGGCTTAGAACTCTATTGGTATAAAAAGGAAGTTCGTCCAGGAAGGAAAGTAGGCCACCTCAATTTTTGTTCTGGCAATCACTCAATATTAGAGTCGGCCTTAACAAAATTAGATCTTCCACAGCCTTATCCAGAAGCCTTGCAGTGGCTAGCTAACAACCTACCCAAGGAATAAATACCTGGATATTTAGTAACGAACAACAAAATGCCGCTATCGAAAATGATAAGCGGCATTTTTTATGGATCAGAACACAATCTGGATTACATTCCGTCTATTCATGTAAAAAACAAATAAACGTGCAAAAAAATGTCTAAAAAAAAGCAAATATAACATTTTTAAACTTGTTTACTTTACAAAACACCTTATTCTAATTGATCTAGCTGAATCAGCTTATTCAATATAAGAAAAACAGCACTCTTAGATGCTGATAAGGAACCTTGAATGAACCACCTTGAACTAGACAATTATGATTGGCGTTTACTTAAAGCGCTACAAGGCAATGCACGACTTACCAATGTTGCACTATCTGAACAAGTCAATCTATCCCCTTCCCAATGTTCAAGACGACTACAAAGACTAGAGCAAAACAATTTAATTGAAGCTTACTTTACTCAACTTAATGCAAGTGAACTTGGCTACCAAGTCACTGCGTTTTTAAACATTAAACTTGATAAAAGCATTAAAAACTCAGATCAAGAATTCAAAAAAGCCATTGAAGCCATTCCGCAAGTATTAGAATGTTACTCAGTTAGCGGCGAAGCAGATTACTGGTTGCGGGTTATTAGCGAAAACCTACCAGCACTATCAACATTTCTAAATGATTCCCTTGCAAGCCTACCCTCTGTCAGAGACCTAACCTCAACCGTCACTCTCAACCGCGTAAAATACGCTCCTTCAATCCCACTACCTAACTAACCAAAAACAGATAGAAGCGACAAAGCCCTTAACTTCCAAAATATTCTAAGGGTGTCGCTTTTTACACCTCAGGTAATCGAATCACCATATAGACTCCTGCTAAAGTAATTAACGAAAACACCAAAACAAGAGAGGCCAAAGAAATAGAGTAGGCCAGTAAGCTAACACTGCTCATGACCAGTAATATAAAACCAATGATAGTATTACTTACAGATACGTAACTAGTTCGCTTATTTCCCTCTCCTAAATTCACCAAATACGTTTTACGGCCAATTCTGACACCCTGATGAGCAACATTCAAAACGAAATACAGGATCACAATAACTACTATCCTAAAGCTTACATCAGAATAAAACTCAACTATTGAAAATAAAGCGACACCGGTGAAAGCACTCAAAAAAGAGGCGGATGCCATTACTTTTCGGCTAGAATAATCTGAAAACAAGCCCCAAAAAGGAGAAGATAGCAGAGAAGCTAAACCACTCGCCAAGATAAATAGACCTAAAACAGAAACGTTATTTTCAGATCCCTGCTGCGCAATTAATACATAATAAGGAGCACTCAAGGCCGCACATAAAAATAACGAACGAGCAATAACGAATTCACGAAATACAGAATCCGTTTTTAATAGGCTAAGCTCTTTAAAGACATCGCCTAGCTTCTTACCTTTATCTCCGATCTCACTTAAAGGTTCTTTTACAAAAGAATAAATTAAAGCAGCAAGTAACCAAACCAGTGTCGCAGCAACAATTCCCAACACATAAAAAAACCTATCCCCCTGAACGCTGTCTAAGAAAAATAGCGTACAGACAGCAATACCGATAGTAATAAGACCAGAAGCACTAGACGACCAACCAGTGACTCTTCCGCGCTTATTTTTCACAACCGTCTTTCCAAGTACATCTTTCGACGCAACAGAGTTAAGACCCCGTGCCACACTGAAAATTATCAATGCAGCAACAATAGCCCAACCGGCACTAGCACCTTCTAGTAACAAAGCGGCACAACCAATCACTACCACAGATAACGATTGAATGAGACTACCTAACACCCAGACCCATTTTCGAATTCTCACTCTATAAATAAAGTGAGCAATAACTAACTGAGGTAATAGTGACCCAGATTCACGTATTGGCACCAACCATCCCAACAGATATAAAGGGGCACCCAAACTTTGTAACAGCCAAGGTAAGGTAACTTTTGGATTGATTAAAACATCACCTAAATTAATCAAGAACTGAGAAACGACCAATTTGAAAGCATTTCTTCTATCTACCTGATTTTGTTCTTTTTGATCTAGCATGGCAACACTCTATTTGACATTTTTCTCATAGCACTCTCATGAAAATTTATCTTTAAAGACACCAGAATAAAGGAGAACAAGAAAGATCTCATTCTAAACAAATTAATAGCCCTTATAAAATTCTTAACAAGCCTAAACTTAGCAATATTTCTATAAGTAATATCAAAAGCTGACGAATTATTAACCAATGGCACAAGGTGTTACTATAATCTTTAGGCTTCACTCGTCGCCCCAACCTCTATTCCGCCCTGCTGGGCGTGTAACTTTTGCCCGCTATCTAATTCAAGAACGTACAAAAGTAACCAAAAGGTCTCTTTAAGGGAGTTTGCCTCGTAAACCCTTTTGTATAGATATTTGTCTTCTGACCTAACGCACAGAAGGCATAGATTGTTTTCGCTGTTGTGAGCAAGGATATTTTTAACTGACTCTGAAACTCCATAGGGTCGCGCAATCAGCTCCCTAACAAAGAACGCGTCGAAGTGACTTTATCGGTTTTCGTAGGTCTGCATGAGGGAGGCACGACCGTGATCAGACGGTTTAAAGCGAAGCTTTCGTTTTCTAAGATAAGTCGTCCTTTAGCCCAACGCGGAATTTAGGTTCCATTCGAACGCTTTGTATTCCCAACCTTTATTCCGCCCTGCTGGGCGTGTAACTTTTTGCTAGCGCCCAAAAAGTAACCAAAAATTCGCTTTAAGGGAGATTGCCTCGTAAACCCTTCTGTATAGATGTTTGTCTTCGGACCTAACGCACAGAAGGCATAGATTGTTTTCGCTGTTGTGAGAAAGGATATTTTTAACTGACTCTGAAACTCCATAGGATCGCGCAATCAGGATTGCGTCGAAGTTCGTTCTTCTGTGGTATGGGTTCAGAAAGTGTGAATGGGCTTTGGTGGAATTAATCAAGAACGGCTTCTCTTTAACTATGAAACTCCATATGACCGTCAACTCTCAACTCTGTTCGTTGAAAAATTCATGTAGAATGGTCCACCATTCAGAAAAATGAATGATACATCATGTGTACTGGTAGAAATTTATAAAGCATCTTAGTATCTAACAATAAGGTTTTTCTCTTATAGTTAGATACCTCATCATAAACATTATGAAACCAGAGAATCATAAGAAATGGCAGAAACAACCCTTATTGACCTAAAAGCTTTATCTGAGCCTGCTTGTAAATTAATTGATTCAGTTAGTAATGCAATTGGTGTGCTTTATGAACTGACTAGAATTAGACGAAAGACAAAAGCAGAGTCAGACGCTCTTGTGATAATGGCAAAAGGTGAAGCTGATGCTCTTACTTTTAGAGCGGCAAAACGAGTCTCTACCCAAGAAACACGTAGACAAGAAAATATCGAAGAAATAATGGATAAGTCTCTCAACTATCTTGAGCGTCAATTTAGTAATGAAGCAACTTATATAGACACTGATTGGCTCTCGTTTTATTTTGATAAATGCCAAGATATATCCATAGATAATGTACAAAATCTATGGGCAAAAATATTAGCTGGTGAAGTTCTTGAACCAGAAGCATGTAGCAGAGGAACTTTATTAATTCTTCAGTCTTTAAGTAATAATGATATAAAGCTATTTAATAAATACTGTCAGTATCTATTCAAAGTTAATGGTGAGTTACTTCGTTTTAAATACTCATCTCTAAACAAGCATTTAGAAAACAACGGAATTGACGAATCGGATATCAGACACCTTCAAGATGCAGGCCTAGTTCAACCACAGCAACAATTTCACTTCACAAAAAATGAACGATATGTTGTAGAATATTTTGACAATCAATTTTCCATGATTTTGAAAGGTCACAGAGAAAATAGAACGGAGTTTTTAACAAAAGCAGGTAGAGAGCTATATCGGTTTATAGACACCTCACCCTGTGAAAAGTATTACGAAATACTATTAAGCAGATCTCAAATTATGTCTAGAAAAGTCAAAGAGATAAGGTGAATATCATGACTTTTACACCTTTATCTGAATTTAAATATCTTGTTAGTAAACCACTCTAACAAAACTATCCTTTTCTAAAATAACATGGCATTTAATCCCCTCCACCTTTCAACCGCTCTATCAGCCCCATCGCTCCGTCTTTATTTTTCGTTCTATCTGGATAAACGAGGTAGTAGGCTTTTCTTAGTGGAAGTGTGATTGGGCTGAGTGTGATGAGTTGCCCTGTTTTCAGTGCGTTTTGGATGAAGAGTCCTTGGCCGAGTAGTAGGCCTTTGCCTTGTATGGCGGCATCTATCGCCATGCTGGAGAGGTTGAATTGTGGACCTTTGTTAGGCCTTCGGTTTTGATAGCCTGCGACTGTTAGCCAGTCTTGCCAGTTTGGTAGGTATGGATTCTCGTTGCCCCAGTCGATATGGATCATTGGTTTTTCAAGTAAGGTATCTAAATCCCCCTGCGCTATTCCGTTAACGAGTGATGGACTGGCGACTAGGTGTACTTCGTCTTGGAATAGAAAATCGTGGTTCAGTGATTTGTCTTGTTTACCAAAGCTGATGCTTGCATCACAACGGCTCAAGTTGAAGTCGACCGACGTATGGCTGGCTTCGACTCGTATTTCTAGGTCTGGATGTTGTTCCATGATGTGTAGCACTTTGGGCATTAACCACAAGCTCGCCACTGAAGGTAATGTGTGCAGCGTAAAAATCGTTTGCTGCTTTAATTGGTCTAAGCTGGCTTGTCCACGTTGCAGGCTTTCAATCGCTTGGTTGGCAAAGTATAGGTATTGCTGACCCGCTTGAGTCAGTTCGACACCTAGTTTAGAGCGTTCAAACAGTGTTGCGTCTAGGTGAGATTCTAGCTGTTTTATTTGTTGGCTGACGGCCGCTGGCGTTATGCACAAGGCTGTTGCCGTTTTCGCAAAATTGCCTGTTTGCGCGGCATTTATGAACGTGATTAAGCTGTTTAGATTAGGCAGTTTTAACATAGTCGGGTCATCCTATAGCTCAATTTACAAGCCTTATCATTAAGAAAAAGCTAATGATAGATGTGAATAATATTGATTTAACTGTGAGGCTAACTTCATTAATCTGGACGATATCGTTTTCAATATAAAAGATCAAAACCTAAAGGGGAACAGCAATGTCATTATCCAATATTATTAATAAAGCCGATTATCCTATTGAAGATGATGACTTTAGAGAAGATTGTAAAAAAACGTTGGCAGAAAACGGTGCTTTGGTCTTGCCAAACTTCCTCAATCATAAGGCGATCCAAGCCATTATTGAGGAAGGCGAGGCGAAGAAAGACCTCGCTTGGTATACGAAGTCCACTCATAACGTTTACTTAACGAATATCGATCCAAACTATGACGCTGATCATGCGAGAAACAAACAGGTCATTTCGTCTAAAGGCTGTATTACGGACGATCAAATTGATGGTGATTCGCCACTACGACAGCTTTATGATTCGGCTGTATTTCGAGCCTTTCTTGCCAATGTGTTAGATGAAGAGGCGTTGCATAACTATGCCGACAATCTTTCGTCTATCAATTTACACTACGCCAGCGAAGGCCAAGAGTTAGGTTGGCACTTCGATAACTCGTCGTTTGCTATTACCTTGTTAATTCAAAAGCCTGAGGGTGGCGGTGTATTTGAATACATTGAAAACATGCGCAACGCCGATGTTGGTGAGATGAATTATAGCGGTGTCAGTGAGGTTCTTGCGGGGCAAAAGGAAGTCAAAGAATTGGCCATCGAACCCGGTGCTTTGGTGCTATTCCGTGGTCGAAATGCCATTCATCGAGTTACGCCAACACAAGGCGATACCACGCGTATGTTGGCGGTTCTCGCCTATAACTCACAACCTGGAATTGCACTGTCTGAAGCGGCAAGCAAAACCTTTTATGGTCGGCTGAATTAATAGACATCCGCCGTTTTGTGTTCACTTCTGGTGCCTCTTCAACTAGCAGCAGCACTTTCAAAACATTTCCTCGATAAATCCGTTTACAGTTGACCGATTAAAAATTAAATTAGTCGCGTTATTTTTGCTGTGAATAGGTCTTTGCTCAATTCTTCTGTCGTGCTAACGGCGCCGCCTATCTCTTCTCCCCAAATACAAAATGTGGATGCTATGAACGAAAACGTTATGAATGTGACTAATAAGCCACCATTCAAGGTGATGGCTATTGCCTGTGTGGTTTGTTTAATCTTAGGTTTTGGAATTCTTAATCCTGGTAGTTTGCCAATTAACTCTGTGGTGTTAGCTATTGGTTTAATGATCTTTCTCTGTGTTGCGCGAGTGCCCGTTACTATTGCTTTGATCGCTTCCGCTTTAGTGGGCGGTTTGCACAGCGGTTTGTCTACTGAAGAAGCCATTGCCGCGATCAATGACAATTTATTGGTCGGCTCACAAGTTGGTATGACCTACATTATGGTGGGTGCGCTTGCTGTTGCTCTTGCTCGCAGCGGTGTGTTGGATTTGCTGGCTAGAAAGCTGGTGAGCATGTTGGGCAATGAAGATACAAAACACCAAAGTAAGGTGAAGTGGCTGCTTTATGGAATTTTCATGGTTGCTTCGCTTTTGTCGCAAAATGCCGTGCCTGTTCATATTGCGTTTATTCCAGTAATGATTCCCCCACTGTTGGTAATTTTTAATAAATTACGCATCGACCGCCGCGCCATTGCCTGTGTATTAGCATGCTCTATCACTTCGAGTTATTTGTTGTTACCAACTGGCTTTGGGGCAATTTTCTTAAATGAAATCCTGCTAGCAAACGTTAACGACGTTGGTTCTGCCTACGGTTTAGCGGTGACGGCTGACATGGTACCAAAAGCAATGTTTTTGCCGGTGATGGGGATTCTTGCGGGTATGTTGGTAGCGGTGTTTTTCTCATACCGCAAACCGCGCGACTACACGACGAATGACGTTGCCTTAGAACATCTAGAGAAAACCAAAGACACGGTAATCAAACCATTTCAATTGGTGATGACGCTGATTGCGGTTGCGGTCACTTTGGTGTTTCAAGTCACTTTTGATTCGTTGCTTGTTGGCGCCATGCTTGGCTTTATGATTTTATCCCTTGCCGGTATTTTCCGTTGGGACCAGCAAGACGATGTATTCACGCAAGGCATGCGCATGATGGTGCAGATTGCAGTGATTATTACCATCGCGTCTGGCTTTGCTGGCGTTTTGGAAGCAACTGGGGAAATTAAGCCTTTGGTACAAGCCTCGGCTGAACTGATTGGCGATCACAAGGCGCTAGCCGCTGCGATTATGTTGATTGTTGGCTTGTTCATTACCATCGGATTTGGTGATTCATTCGCCAGTGTGCCTATTCTTGCACCCATTTATATTCCCCTTGCTCTGACGCTAGGCTTTTCGCCAATGGCAGCCGTCGCCTTGTTAGGCGCTTCTGCTGCATTGGGTGATGCTGGCTCACCCGCTTCAACTATTACTCTTGGCGCGACCTCTGGCCTCAATGCCGATGGTCAACACGACCACGTGCGTGACTCGGTGATTCCTACCTTTATGCACGCTAACTTTGGCATGGTTATTTTTGCTTGGATTGCCGCAATGGTTCTATAAAAATAGAGCACTTCACGCCAACGCCTTGACCATAATGTGCTGTGGACCCGCAGCACCGCCGTGGTAAAGGGTGTTGGTGTCTTCAAACCCACCCTTTAAATACAGTCCCTTGGCGATAGGATTTTGACAATTTACCGTGAGGTAGATGGTTGAATGATTAGGATAAGCTTCGCTTAGGTAGTTTGATAACACCAAGATCGCCTGTTTTGCGTAGCCTTTTCCCTGATACTTTTTGTCAATAAAGAAGCTACGCAGGCCGATTGAATGAGATTGACTGACAAAGTCGTATTTTTCTGCGTACGTGGTATCGATCAAAAAGAAGCCAACTACTTGATCCCCGGCGAAAATAACATGGGGACGTATTTGCGCATTAGCGCTTTTTATAATCTCGTCAATGGTGCCAACAAACTGCTTTTGTTCTTCAACAACTCCCAGTGTAATGACGTCTGCTAAGTGCCGAGTCGTCATTTTTTCAATAGTAACCATGCTCTCTCCTTCTCACTATTTTCTTTTTTATCTTGTTGTATTTATTCCATTAGCCCAAATTATAATCAGCTATCCAATTTAAAAGTGGTGTTCTATGTTTTTCATCAAGCTCGTTGTTGCCTTGATCGTTATGCTGGGTCTAGCGATTTATCTCGTTAATTTAAACATTAAATCCAAGGTAAATCCTATCGAGGAAGTCACTTCCGCGCCCTATGAAAACTCAAAGTTTCATAATACCGCACCACGTAATCCCATGTCTTTTGCTGACACTGCGGCGTTATGGGTTCGTTTTTTTACTGAGAAAAAAGTCGACACCACACCCGATATCAACATTCCAGTACGTACGGTTAGCCGAGCGAATTTAGACGCACTGAGCGAGGATACGATCCATTTGGTTAAGCTTGGGCATTCTTCTATTTTATTAAAAGTCTATGGAGAGTATTGGCTGATTGACCCTGTATTTTCGGATCGTGCATCACCGTTTCAATTTGTTGGACCAAAACGATTCCATCAGCCGCCAATTAGTTTAGAAGATTTACCGCCTATCGATAAAGTCTTGATTTCCCATAATCATTACGATCATTTAGACAAAGCGAGCATCAAAATTTTGCTCGCGAAAACGCAACAATTTTTGGTACCAAAAGGTGTAGATGGAGATCTAATTAATTGGGGAGTCGAGGCCAATAAAATCGTTACATTCGATTGGTGGCAAGAACTTCAGACGCGCCAAGGTTTGGTTGCTTTTACACCTACGCAGCATTTTTCTGGCCGCGGCATGGGTGATGGCAATGCTACCTTATGGGGATCCTGGGTCATTAAAACGCCACAAGAAAGTATTTTCTTCAGCGGTGATTCTGGCTATTTTGCGGGCTTTAAAGAGATAGGTGATAAGTACGGGCCATTTGATCTTACCATGGTGGAAACAGGTGCATACGATAAAAACTGGGCTGATATCCATATGAAGCCAGAGGACAGTGTTCAGGCCAGTATCGATTTACAAGGAAAGGTGATGATGCCAATTCATAATGGCACTTTCGATTTGGCGTTTCATACTTGGCATGATCCTTTTGATCGGGTGGTTGCCGAGTCAGAACGTCGTGAAGTGACGTTAAGCACTCCAGAGTTTGGTCGCATATTTTCCATTACCGATTTGCCGCCGTTAACGCCTTGGTGGCAGCAGACACCTTAATCAACCCATCTTTCGTAAGACCTCAGCGCTTTGCTATCCTCTGATAACCAAGCGCTGAAACTATCGTCAATAGAATGCTTTCGCTTCTTCTCGTAGATATTGAATCAATGTCTGCATTTTTTTAGGTAGGTGACCAAAAGGATATTGTAGATAAACAGGAAGTGGCTTGCCCTGCCATTCCGGCAAGCATGAGACAAACACTTCAGGATGCCGTTTTATATGTTTATCTGCAAAATAATGTGGCAATAAGCCAACGCCTTTACCTTGAATAATGGCTTCTGCATGCAAAATATATTGGTCTACCGTAAGACGTGATTGCGGCAGATCAAATGATACATCACCCTCAGTTTCATGCTCTAAGGTGATGTTGTTTTGTTCATTCTTTAAGGTATCAACCCAAGCGTAATGATTAAGCTCTGTCGGGTGATTTAACATACCAATACGTTCCAAATAGGATGAACTGGCATACAAACCTTGGCTTAGAGCGCCAATCTGCTCAGATCGTAACTGATCATTAACCGGCTCACCAACCCACACGCATATATCATTACTTTTTATTTCTTGGAACAACTGATTGCCAGTGCGGACTTCAATATTGACCTGAGGAAACTCTTCTAGGAAATCAAACATGAGTCCCGAAAACCAACCTCGAACTAGCGTTGTGTGAACATACACAACTAACGACCCACTAATTTCATCTTTCAATTCTTCAACCGCTTTGTGGCCTTCATCGGCGACATGGAGCATTTTTTTGGCAAACGGCAAGAACTTAATCCCAGCCTCATTGGCAAAAAGTCGATTGGCTTGCCGACGCAGTAAAGGCTGATTTAACGCCTCTTCCAAATGGCTAATACGACGGCTCAGGGTGGACTTTGATACACCTAACTGTTGAGCACTATCCTTAAGGCTGCCTGTTTCCATAACGGATACAAACGTCCTCACTTCATTCAAATCGTACATTTACTTTCCCTTGACTCATTTTTAATGCCCTAAACAAAGCAGTCTTTCATAGGTTGTTGCAAAAAAAGGAACAGAGCGTATCAACACAAAATAATCATATTACTAGATAATACAAATGATAAGCATTCTTAATATCTTTTAGTCTCAATTATACAAAATTAGTTCCAACACAACTATGGAGAAATTGTTCATAATGACCCCTTCAGCTCGCCATTATAAACTTACAACACTAGCGGTTCTAATCAGTGCCGCATCCTATTCAGCAACACTCTATGCGGAAGAAAGCACGGTTGACCTAGATAAATTGGTTGTATCGGCTTCGGGAAGTGCACTTGATATAAAAGACGCCCCAGCATCTGTTAGCGTAATTACACGTGAAGACATTGAAAGAAGTCCTGTAACAAGCGTGTCAGAGTTATTAAAAGACTTACCAGGTGTAACTGGTGGTTATAGCAATGCAGGGGCTGGTTCAAAAATTTCATTCCGTGGAATGCCTGATAAGTACTCTTTGATTATGATTGATGGCAAACGTGTTGGCGGCTCATCTCTTACTGGATATCGCGCAGACTTAGTAGGGCAAGATATCGATTGGATCTCTCCTGAAATGATCGAACGAATAGAAATTGTCCGCGGTCCTATGTCTACACTGTATGGATCAGAAGCAATGGGCGGCGTAATCAACATTATTACACGAAAAATCCCCGCAAAATGGGGTGGTTCTGTGTCAGCAAACCACCAAAAGCCTGATAGTGGTTCATATGGCGATACTACTCAAGTATCTGCCAATGTTGCAGGTCAAATCAGTGATAATGTCGGTATAAAAATTGGCTTAAACAAAACAGGTCGTGATGCAGATACTAACGCAAGAGGTAGCTCTGGTTTTGATAATAGCAATGTAAGTACAACGTTAGATTGGCGCATAAACAAAAATCATAGCGTAACGCTAGATTTGAGCCGCGGCTTACAAGAATCCGAATCAGCGCCTAATGCTGAATACGAACAATTTCGAGTTGGCGAGCTAGAACACCGTAGTTATGGTATCGGCTATGAAGGCTATGTTGGCAACATTAAAAACACCGTCAATTTGTATCATAACCAATACAATAATAACGACCAATCAGTACCGAATGGTCGCGGTGGTTACACCACTGGCGACTCTGAAGCAAACGAAACGGTACTTGATGCTAAAACAAATATCCCTTTAACCTTTGGTGTTGATCAGGATGTAACGGTTGGCCTGCAATATAAAGAAGAAGATATTTATAACCGCGCAATTATCGGTAACTTAAGCCAAGACAAAGACGGCAATCCAATAACACCGGAGCTAAACCCTGAAGGCTGGTCGGGCTCTCTATTCGCGGAAGACCAATTATATTTAAAAGATAATTTAACACTTACATTAGGCGCACGTTTGGATAAAACAGATGGCTTCGATGCCCACTTAAGCCCTCGGGCTTATTTGGTTTACCACCCATCATTTGATTGGACGATTAAGGGCGGTATATCCCAAGGCTTTAGAGCGCCAACATTACTTGAACGTTCGCCTGGATCGGGAACCTATTCTCGAGGAAATGGATGTACTTCCTTGATCCCATTAGGCTATACCAGTGGCGGCTGCACCATGCTAGGTAATCCTGATCTTGAGCCAGAAGTTAGTACTAACTATGAAATTGGCATTTTGTTTGAAAACGCAGGCTATGAATTTGACGCGACCTACTTTTATACAGATATAAAAGACCTAATTCAAAACAACTTATACGGTGTTACAGGCGGACAATGGTTTACCATTCAACGGAATGTCGGTAGAGCAAAAACCAGTGGTATTGAAACAACCTTTGCTGCGCCAGTGGCTAGCACTGTAAATCTAAAAGGCAATCTGACTTATATTATTGAATCAAAAAGAAAAGATAATAACGAGCCATTACTACTTGTACCAGAAGTGACAGCCAATGTCGGCTTATATTGGGATATTAACAATCAATGGAATGCCTTTTCAAAAGTACAATATCTAGGCAAGCAAGCATACAACAAGGATGACGAAATCCGCTTCGCTAAATCCTATACAACGCTTGACGTAGGTACGACGTTTAACGTCAATGAAAGCTTAAGCCTACGCGCAGGTATTGAAAACCTAGGCGGCACTATTGTGAAAACAGGTGACGACCACGGCGATGGCAGTCCTAGAATGTATTACATGGGTCTAACCAGCCGGTTTTAAGCGCCTTAATACAGATAACGTTTCCCTTTGCGCTAACCGCACACAAAGACCGCAACCTAACTTGCGGTCTTTTTTTGTCTTCGCTTTTTGTTATCATTTTTTCTATTTGACCAAATCACAGGCGAAAAAAAACCACGCCCTCCAAAAGAGAGGCGTGGTTTTTATACCATCAACAAAAATTAGTTTTGGTTGATGAAGTAATTAATCACGTAAGCAGGCAGTTCTGCCGCTGGCACAACGATTTGTTCCATTGTGTCACGATCACGAACCGTCACTGGTGCACCTTCTTGTTCGATAGAATCGAAGTCGACGGTGACACAGATAGGCGTACCTACTTCATCATGACGACGATAGCCTTTACCTACGTTACCTGTGTTTTCATAAAGAATACGACCAAGACCCAATTTCTGCAGCTTGTCCTTCAATTCTTTCGCAAGAGCAACGATCTCTGGCTTGTTCTTCTTAAGCGGCATGATAGCCACTTTAATCGGTGCTAGATGCGGTTTGAACTTAAGTACTGTACGAGACGTACCGTTTGGTAGCTCTTCTTCTGTATAAGCTTCTGTCATCACAGCCAGTAGACCACGGTCTAGACCTGCTGATGGCTCGATACAGAAAGGCACTTCCCACTTGTTCGCTTCAAGGTCACGGATAGCCAACTTAGCTGTAGAATGCTCGTTTTTCTTAACTTTTGCAGAAAGACCGAATTCTTCTTGAGCTTTGGTGTGAGAACCTAGATCGTAGTCAGTACGGTTCGCCACGCCTTCTAGTTCTTCAAAACCATGTGGAAACTTGTACAAGATATCCACAGTAGATTTAGAGTAATGCGCTAAGTCATCGCCAGTCACGTATTCAAACTGGATGTTTTCTTCGGCAAGACCTTGATCCAACCACCACTGTTTACGTGCACCAACCCAGAAGTCATGCCATTTTTCATCTTCACCTGGCTTACAGAAGAATTCCAATTCCATTTGCTCGAATTCACGAACACGGAAGATGAAGTTACGTGGTGTGATTTCGTTACGGAAAGATTTACCAATCTGCGCGATACCGAATGGCAATGTACGAGAAGTAGAATCAACCACGTTTTTGAAGTTAGTAAAGATACCTTGAGCGGTTTCTGGACGAAGGTAAGTATAAGACTCTTCGTTCACCATTGGGCCAACGTTGGTTTTGAACATCAAGTTAAAATCGCGAGGCTCAGTCACATTGGTAGAACCACAGTTGTCACAGACTTTGATGTCTTTCATGTGGTCGGCACGCAAACGAGATTTACACTCATGGCAATCGACCATTGGATCGGTAAAAGTATCTTCGTGACCAGAGTATTTGTAGACGTGTTTGTTTTGAATGATGGCAGCATCCAAACCTTCTACATCGTCACGCTCATAAACCATGGCGCGCCACCAAGCGGCTTTCAGGTTGTTTTTTAATTCAATACCTAGCGGACCATAATCGTAAGCACCTTGCATACCACCGTAGATTTCACTGCCTTGGAAAATAAATCCGCGACGTTTACATAGGGAGACGAGTTCATCCATTGTTTTAGCTGGCATTTCTAAACACACCTTAAGAAAATTCGTTAATGAGGACATAAAAGCCGATTAGGCTCCATGTTCAAGTAATAATAGTTGTCCATTGTACTCGTTGACCCTATTTCGCTCAATGGCGATTACATGCAAGCAATGAATAAGTATTTCTTCTTACTTCCCACGTGCTCAAAACAAAAAAAACGACCATATATTCTTACTAAACAGGCCCAACAAAAAACTTTACACTTTTATGCACAAAAATAGGACGAAATAAGGAACTTAGGTGCTGTTTTATGGTCTATTTTGATGGATAATCCGTATTGTTTTCATATTCTCTTTTGTACAGTTCAATTTTAAAGGTAACGGCATGCGTTCTTACAAGCCAATAGTAGCCACATTAGCAGTATTGGGCATTATTCCATTTTTCTTCACAACATATTTAAGCCTAACCAATGGTAGTTTCCTTGGTAAATCTGGTGTCACGCTTTTTGCTTCTTATGCTGCGGTTATGATTAGCTTTATTGGCGGCACGATGTGGGGGCGATTAATAGAGCTTCCTGAAAGTCGTACTGGCGCAAAACTGCTGATTTGTTCTTTTGTAGCGGTCTTTTTCGCGTGGGTTTCTTTACTATTAAAAACGCCTGAGCTTTCTGTCGTGCTTTTATTGCTAAGCTTGATCACCATTTTTTGGGTAGATGCGCGTTGGTTAAAACAGTCTAATAATGCAAAACCGTATTACACTTCGCTTAATTTTAGTCTGACCTCAGTTATCTCTATTATGCATTTGCTGGTTCTGTACCCACATTATTAAACCCTTCACCGGAAAATCGGCACAAGCAAACTGATCTAACTTTCTTTTCGCTACGTATCATTACTCGACAAACACATGAAAAGAGTAATGATACATGCTAACCATTTTCTACGATGGCCACTGTCCTCTCTGCGCTGCTGAAATGCAGACGTTGCGATCATTAGATACGCAAAAAAAATTGCAGTTAGAAGACATCCACGCTGATAATTTCACAGAGAAATTCCCGTATATTGATACAGTTGAAGCGGATAGATTGCTTCATGGTCAACTCGCTGATGGCAAAATAATCAAAGGATTAGACGTCACTTGTCTTGCTTGGAAACTAGTAGAAAAACACAAATGGATGCAAATGCTCCGCTGGCCAGTAATTCGTTTTTTTGCCGACATAGGTTACAAGTTTTTTGCGCGTTACCGCCACCAAATATCATCCTTTGTGACAGGTAAACCACGCTGCGCATCTTGTCTTAAAGATCGTTGTGACCTGTAAACGACCTTATCTACTTTGCTTATTGTCGGAGTATTAACATGCCCTCTTTCTACGCCTTGGTGATTGGTGCGAGCAGCGCCATTGCTCAAGCTACTATTCAACAGTTCGAAGCAGACCAAGACTGCCTTGGCGTGTTTGCCGTTAGTCGTTCTTTACCACTCCATCCAGTCCATGAAAAAGTTCAATGGCTAGAGTCTGATTATACGGAAGCCAGTATTCAGCAGGTCTGTAAAAAACTGACGCCTTATTCTGGAAAGATAAATAAAGTATTGATCTGCAATGGTATTTTGCATGACGAGAGTATGATGCCAGAAAGAAAGCTAGAAGAAATAAGAGCTTCTCAGCTAGAAACTATATTTCATACAAATACCATCACTCCCATGCTGTGGCTCAGCCAGTTATTACCCGTTTTACAAGGCGAGCAAGCTACACAAGTTGCATTATTTAGTGCTCGAATTGGCAGTATTTCAGATAATAAAACCGGCGGTTGGTACAGTTACCGAGCCTCAAAAGCCGCTCTAAATATGCTCATTCAAACCAGCGCAGTGGAATACGCCAGAAGAGCCAAAAACATCAAGCTCATCGCTTTTCATCCTGGCACCACAGACACACCGCTATCCAAACCTTTTCAACGATCAGTGCCAAAAGACAAACTTTTCACTGCAGACTTTGTTGCCACACAGCTTTTATCCATAATGGAAAATATCGCCATGGACAACAAAGCGGCTTATCTTGATTGGAATAACCAACCGATTGAGTGGTGATATTTCAAACACCACTCAACGATGAAGTAGAGGATGTGTTAAATCATGTCCAAGCTTAAAAACAATCGCTTACTTTCAACACTGGCCGACGGGGAACGATGCACTACGCCACGACCCAATGACGTTGGCCATTCATCGCCTTTCATTAACGCCACATCTCCCACGCTTAATTGATTAATGCGCCCTTTATTATGCAAACCACTATTGTGATCCGTCACGTGACTAGCCAATCCTAGGCGATCTCTTATTACATGAGCCTCATGCAGCCATTCACTACCACTTCCGGCGTACGTCGATACCAACCGGCAAGGAATTTTATCCACATGAAAACGCGGACACATTGCATTAGAAAGTACATTTAAGCGCAAGCCCACTTCTTCAAGGTCAAATAAGCACGCAAACATATCAACCAATAACATCACATCTTCCACAAACAGAGCTTTATCTTCAGTGTCAGGCAGCTGCTTAGTTAACATGGCTTTAAGTTGATCTGAATTTCCTTGAGATCTAAAAGCAAAATTCGGGGCAGACACCAATAGAGACTCAGCATATTTTTCCAATAGACCGAGCGGTCTTTGCCAAACAGCCATACTAATATTGTTTTGATAAATATCAGCAAGCACATCTTGATGAGAAGACTTCACCACACCAAGCAAGGTTGGCTTTTTATCAACCTTCTTTTGATCGATCTGTTCAGAATGGCTGACGTTGAAATTAATGCTCTTTAAATCAACTGATTGGGATATTTTTTGTAAACTAAGATTCACCTTCAAAACAACTTCCTCTAAAAATGCAGACAACAAGTAGCGTCAAACACAACAATGTTACGTTATAACATTTTAAAAATAAAGAATTGAAATGATGCCTCCTAATCCATTAAGTTAGTGCTAATTCAAAAGAGATAGATGCCATGGAACAGCTAGATTCAACCGATCGTAAGATTCTTAATTTGCTGCAACACGATGGCAGTCTGAGTGCGACTCAAGTGGCCGATAAGATCGGCTTGTCTCAATCGCCCTGCTGGCGGCGTATTAATCGTCTGGAACAAGAAGGCTATATTCGCTCGACACAAGCAATTTTAGACAGAAACAAATTGGGGCTAGGCATCGTTGTCTTGGTAAATATCAAACTCTCTTCCCATGGCAGAAAGATGCTGGATGAATTCGAGCAAGCCATTGTCGACTATCCCGAGGTGGTAGAATGCTGGACAATTTCTGGATCAATGGATTACAGCCTAAGAGTGGTGTCCAACAGCATTGAAAGCTATGAGCACTTCTTGCGCAGCCAGTTATTGCAACTGCCACACATTCAAGAAGCACAAAGTCACTTCACTATGCGTGAAGTAAAGAATATCACTACCCTACCATTGGACTTTTAACGATTAGCGCAGCAACCCTCTATTTAAGCAGCGGATCGTCTTTTGGTAATAGCTTTTGAATCCACAACGCGAGCTTGTGTTTCATACTTGGCAAGTCTTCTTTATCCGCTGGCAATGCAACCACCAACTTATCCAATACCAATAAACGATAAATCGCTTCGGTTTTTTCATTGGCAGACATGGTGGAAGAAAAACCCGCATAACCACGTTTCAGAGCATAATTTTCTCCCACTTGAATGGCTTTTTTACTAAGAGCGGCTTCATTTTTAATTTTTTTCATAGCTTTCCCTATTCGTTGCGTGATCAAACAAACCGCTTAAGGGGATTGTCGACATACTTGGTATTCAAATCATTCTCATGACTCTATCAGCTTTTACTACTCAACCAAGCATTTCCAACGAATAAAAGCCAAAAACCACTTAATAAACACAATGTTAGTGACTTTCTTAACACCAAAACATCCCTTATATACGACTAAAGAATAAGAGTAAACTCAAACTATTGTCGACAATCCGGCTTGATAAAACACAAAAACACGACTATAACTAGGATCATTGTCAACAATAAAGCATTTTATGACGCTTATTTTGTCTATAAGAGTAAAGCATGAGTAACCTAATTTCGATCAAATCTGCGACACTGTCTGAAGACATCGCCCAGCAGCTCACCAACGCTATTGTGCAAGGTCATATCTCCCAAGGCAGTAAGATATCTGAGCCAGAACTCGCCAAACAATACGGTGTTTCTCGCGGGCCATTAAGAGAAGCCATCGTCAAACTAGAAGGCCTTGGCCTTGTCACCCGCACTGCCAATGTCGGCGCTCGCGTTATCCAGCTAAACACACAAGACATGCTCGACACCTTCACCATGCGAGAAGCATTAGAAGGCATGGCCGCTCGCTTAGCTGCCAGCAAGATGCCATCTGATGAAATAGACAGCTTGTACGCATTGCTCGATAAGCACCAAGCGCACCTAGATGCCAATCAAGACGAACATTACGTGCAACAAGGTGGCAACGACGATTTTCATTTGCGCATCATTCACGCCAGCGGCAACGCCAAACTTATTCGCTTATTAACAGAAGAATTGTACGCAGTGATTCGCATGTATCGTCGCCATACAGCAGATCAACGCAGCGACCCGCGCCAAGCATTACGCGAACACAAAGCCATTCTAGATGCGATAGCGAATCACGAAGGCGATCTTGCGGAACTACTGATGCGTCGTCATATCAGCCGTGCCAGCAAATTATTGGAACAAGCAATGGAACATTCTGCCGTTGCTTACCGACCCTAGTTAACTCGTTCTAAAGAGAGAAAAATAATGACAAGACTTTCAGCAGGCGCCCGTTTTAGACAAGCCGTCGCCACACAATCTCCCTTACAAGTCGTCGGCGCGGTAAACGCTTATTGCGCCATGATGGCGGAACAAACGGGCCATCATGCCATTTACTTATCAGGCGGTGGCGTTGCTAACGCATCTTATGGACTACCCGATTTAGGCATGACAGATTTACACGATGTGTTAGAAGACGTAAGACGCATTACGTCTGCCTCTAACTTACCGCTATTAGTCGACATTGATACTGGCTTTGGTGGTGCCTTTAACATCACCAGAACCATTCAACAAATGGAAAAAGCCGGCGCGGCGGCGGTGCATATTGAAGATCAAGTCCAGCAAAAGCGCTGTGGTCATCGCCCCAATAAAGCCATTGTCAGCCAAGACGAAATGGTCGACCGTGTAAAAGCCTGCGTAGATGCGCGAGTTGACGACGACTTTGTCATCATGGCTCGCACCGATGCTCTGGCTGTAGAAGGCATGGAGTCGGCTATCGAACGCGCCATTGCTTGTGTGGACGCTGGGGCGGACATGATTTTCCCAGAAGCCATGATCACCTTGGATCAATACAAAGAATTTGTCGCTGCGGTGAAAGTGCCTGTATTGGCAAACATCACCGAATTTGGTGCGACACCGCTGTTTAGTAAAGAAGAATTAGCCAGCGCTGGCGTAGATTTGGTGCTTTATCCGCTCAGCGCATTTCGCGCTATGAACAAAGCGGCCCTCAATGTCTATCAGCATTTATTAAACGATGGCCACCAGCGCAATGTGGTCGATGAAATGCAAACTCGCAACGAGCTTTACGAATTTCTCAACTACCATGAATACGAAGATAAATTAGACGCACTTTTCTCTAAAAAATAAGAACAGGAGTAGGAAAATGGCTAAAGTACTTTCTGGCGCAGGCCTACGTGGCCAAAGCGCAGGCGAAACCGCACTCTGTACCGTTGGCAAAGCCGCTTCCGGATTAACCTATCGTGGCTACGATATCGATGTATTAGCAGACAAAGCCAGCTTTGAAGAAGTCGCTTATCTCTTGTTGCACGGTCAGTTACCTAACCGCACTCAACTGCACGATTATGAACAAAGATTAATGAGCTTGCGCAGCTTACCTGACGAGCTAAAAGCGGTATTAGAACTGATTCCCGCCAGTGCTCACCCAATGGATGTGATGCGCACAGGTTGTTCTTTTTTAGGCAACCTTGAACCTGAGCTGCCTTTTGAAAAACAACCTTCGTTGGCGTTACATAGTGCCGATCGATTAGTCGCAACGCTGCCAGCTATGGTGGTTTATTGGTATCGTTTTAGCCACGATGGCGTTCGCGTAAATACACACAATGCCAACGTGCCTTCCTTGGCAGGTCATTTTCTCACCATGCTGCATGACAAAGAACCAAGCCCCCTTCATACCCAAGTTATGAACGCGTCTTTGATCTTATACGCTGAACACGAGTTCAACGCCTCGACCTTTACCGCTCGTGTTTGCGCTTCCACCTTGTCTGACATGTTTTCCTGCGTCACTGGTGGTATTGGCAGCTTACGTGGTCCACTGCATGGTGGCGCCAATGAAGCGGCGATGGACATGATAGAACCATGGAAAACTCCAGACGAAGCCGAAGCGGCCTTGATGCAAAAACTCGCCAATAAAGAAAAAGTCATGGGCTTTGGTCACGCTATTTACAGTGAACGAGATCCTCGCAACGACATCATCAAAAAATGGGCCAAAAAGCTCAGCGAAGACGTCGGCGACGATCACTTGTACGCCGTGTCAGAGCGCTGCGAAGCTGTCATGTGGCGCGAGAAAAAACTCTTCTGCAACGCCGACTTTTTCCACGCTAGCGCGTATCGCTTTATGGGCATTCCCACCAAGTTATTTACGCCTATTTTCGTTTGCTCCCGCGTCACTGGCTGGGCCGCTCACGTGATGGAGCAAAGAGCTAAAAACCGCATTATTAGACCTAGCGCTGATTACACAGGTCCTGAGCATTCTGAGTGGATCGACATCGACGACCGTCATTAATCCAACATAAGCATAAAAAAATTAACGATTAAGGATCACTAATGAGCAACAACGTAGACCTAAACAACCGCCCAGATTATGACCAAGTCATCCAAGATATCGCGGATTATGTACTGAATTTTAAAGTCGAAAGCCAAGAAGCTCTCGACACAGCACGCAATTGTTTAATGGACACCCTCGGCTGTGGTTTGCTTGCCCTACGCTTTCCAGAATGTACTAAACACCTTGGCCCCATTGTACAAGGAACAGTGGTGCCAAATGGTGCTCGCGTTCCAGGTACGTCTTTGTCCCTCGACCCGATGAAAGCCGCGTGGGACATTGGTTGTATCATTCGCTGGTTGGATTACAACGACACTTGGTTGGCGGCAGAATGGGGACATCCATCTGATAACTTAGGCGGTATTTTGGCCGTCGCCGATCACCTTTCACAAGTTCGACTATCCAACGGCGAAAGCCCAATGACCATGCGTGAAGTATTGGAAGCCATGGTGATGGCCCATGAAATCCAAGGCGTTATTGCCCTAGAAAACTCATTCAACCGCGTGGGTTTGTGTCACGTTTTATTAGTTCGTGTGGCCTCGGTTGCAGTGGTTACCAAGATGATGGGCGGTGACAGAGAACAAATCATGGCGGCGATTTCGCAAGCGTGGGTCGATGGTTCTGCCCTGCGGACTTATCGCCATGCGCCAAATGCTGGCTCGCGTAAATCTTGGGCGGCGGGCGATGCAACGTCTCGTGCGGTGCGTTTGGCCGATATGTCAATGCGTGGAGAAATGGGCATTCCCGGTGTGCTTACCGCAGATCAATGGGGCTTTTATGACGTGTCTTTCTCAAAAACCAATAAAGACCAAGCCATCAAGCCTGAAGACAAACGTGAGTTTTCTTTCTCACAAGATTATGGCACGTACGTGATGGAAAACGTCTTATTCAAGATCTCTTTCCCAGCAGAGTTTCACGCTCAAACCGCTGCTGAAGCGGCTGTTACTTTACATCCTTTAGTGAAGAATCGTTTGGCAGAGATCGACAAGATCGTTATTCGTACTCATGAATCTGCCATTCGTATTATTTCCAAGTCTGGCCCATTAGCAAATGCCGCCGACCGCGACCATTGCTTGCAATACATGGCCGCTGTGCCATTGGCCTTTGGTAACTTGATCGCTGAACATTATGAAGATGACTTTCATGCCGCCAACCCCATCATTGATGAGCTGCGCAACAAGATGGAAATCGTTGAAGACAAACGCTTCACCGCAGAGTATTTAGAAGCCGACAAGCGCTCTATTGCCAATGCGATTCAGGTGTTCTTTAAAGATGGCAGCAGCACAGAAGAAGTGATGGTGGAATACCCAGTCGGACACCGTCGCCGTCGCGCAGAAGGCATTCCTTTGTTGGAACAAAAGTTTAAAAACAACTTGGCAACACGCTTCCCAAGCCACCAATGCCAAAACATTTTTACGCTCTGCAAGGATCAAGCCGCTCTTGAAAGCACGGCAGTGAATCGCTTCATGGATTTATTTGTTATTGCCTAGGCTTAAACAAGCATTGGCACTTCCTTGTGGTCACAGTATTATAGAGTGATCACAAGGAAATTTTATTTATATGTCTGACAACCACCGCCACTGTTTTATTTTAAAAGGCTCGCCTAGCGAGGTTTTGTCAGACTTTCTTCATCTGTGTAAAAACTTCTCCACACCGCTTATTGCTGCTCATGATGTAAGCCAATATGACGAATTACTCGCTCCATCGTTAAAAACAAAACAGTTTAAAACCTGCTCTTTCAAACAAGTCAGACAAGAGCTCGGCAGCAGTCACGATGCTATTTTGGTGGATTTGACTCATGGAATATCTGCCAGTGCATTGGCTATTTTAGCGGGCACGGTAAGAGGCAATGGTCTCTTTGCCATTGCTCTGCCACATGAAGATTGGTTGTCTATGACAGACCAAGATCTATCGCGCTATTTACCTTGGCCTTTTGAACCAGAGCAAGTAACGTCGTACTTTAAACGTTACCTACTCGATACATTACAAGCCGATGAATCTCCTTTTAACCTTGTAAAATCCAGCGACATGCGGAGCTTACCTAAGCTCAAACCGATAGTTCCCAATGCCCCTCTGACTCAAGAGCAAGCCAACGCTCAGTCCTGTTTATTCGAACAGCGAGCGAAATCCTATGTGCTGATTGCCCCAAGAGGCCGAGGCAAGTCCACTCTATTGGGCGACACTCTGGCAAAACTCATCAACGCAGGAAAACGAGTGGCAATAACCGCGCCGAATCAAGAGGCGATTGTGAGTCTAAAGACTCGCTTTGAGCAAGTTATTGATCAAGACAGCATGACGCTGCCTTTTTTTGCCCCTGATGCCCTAATAAGCGATTCGACTCACTGGGACTTTCTCTTTGTTGATGAAGCGTCAATGATTCCCTTGCCCTTGCTTATGGCATTAAACGAAAAAGCCCAACACTGCCTTTTCAGCACCACTGATTATGGCTATGAAGGCGCTGGCAAAGGCTTTGGCATTCGGTTTTGTCAGTATTTAACATCGCAAAAAACCACCAAGACACTTGCTTTGCAATCACTCATTTTGAGCCAACCTATTCGATGGGGGGGAAATGACCCACTCGAACACTGGATCAATGATTGCTTCTTTTTAGCCACACCTGAAACTAATACCCAAGGGGCTGAGAGTACGAATGCAGGCACGACTAGCCTGGCAACATATCGTCAACTTACTGGCGCAGATTGGCTGGAGAACACAGACTTACTCGCCGATACATTTCAGTTATTGGTCAGTGCTCATTACCAAACCTCACCTGACAACTTGCGTTGGGTATTAGACGATCCTTCTGTGTCTACGCATCTTTATCTATCAAACGGAAAAGCACAAAGCGTTGCGATTATTACTAAAGAAGGCAACTTACCCAGTGCGCTCAGTCAAGAAGTCATGCAAGGCAAACGCCGCCCAAGAGGCCATTTAGTACCGCAATCTCTGCTGGCTCATGAAGGTATGGAAAACGCAGGACAGTATTATTACTTGCGCATTAGCCGCATTGCAACAGAGCAAAGCCAACAAAACAAAGGTATTGCGAGTCAATTACTTACGCAGATAGAAAGCCTTGCCAATGAGCGATGCGACTTTCTCTGCACCAGTTTTGCGGCCACGCCCGATGTGGTGTCTTTTTGGCTAAAAAATGGTTATTTACCGGTTCGATTGGGAACGAGTAAAGACCAAGCCAGCGGCAGCTACTCTTTGATGATGGTAAAGCCAATGACTCAACACGCTGCCTTGTTAGCGAATGATTGGCAAAACCGTTTTATTGAACAGTTTTTGCTTAACTTGCTGCTGCAATATTTCGATTTATCTTCAGAGTTGATTCTGATCATCCTGAGCCAAAAACATTATGGCCAAGATGAGCTTCCCGCTCTGGCGATGTTATCTTCAGAAGACTTGCGGGATATCGCGCTATTTGTAGATCATCATCGTCAATTTGACAGTATTCGACCTATTTTCCTTAAGGCAAGCCTACGCCTTGCCTTAACAGGACAGCTAAGCGCCAAAGATCCAGCCCATCGTCTATTAATTGAGGCTGCTTTAGGTCGTAATATTGAACAGGCTCGTCAAAAAGCGCAATTGTCTGGCAAAAAAGCCATGCACCAAACCTTCAAAAGACTTTTGACGCAGCTGATCAAGTAAAAATGGGTGGCTAACCGCCCATTAAAGATCTACCTATGTGTGTAATCCCCCCTATTAAATTCCATTGGTACAACAGAAAAAATACATAATAAGATATTTTCTACTTAATAATCATATACTTAAATAAAACCTAAAGACTTGGCACAGATTGTGTAAACAGTATGGCTAGCATCGCCTGTTTTGCTTTGTCTGTCGCCGATGAAAAATCAGCAATAAGTCAGGCTAAAAATCAGGTAAACAATAATAATTCAGTTTTTGGAGTTTTATAAAAATGAAAAAAATCAGCCTTGCTCTAACCTCTTTAGCTCTTGCTCTTTCTGCTGGCACAGCGGTTGCGAATTGTGATTCAGGTGAACGCGTTGTCAAATTCAGCCACGTTACTGGTGGTACTACTCACCCTAAAGTAGTTGCTGCAAATAACTTCGCAGAGCGCGTGAACAAAGAAATGAACGGCAAATTGTGTGTTGAAGTTTTCCCTAACTCCACATTGTTTGGTGATTCAAAAGAACTTGAAGCCCTACTTTTAGGCGACGTTCAGCTACTTGCTCCTTCACTGTCTAAGTTCGGTTCGTACACTGATAAATACGGTGTATTTGATCTGCCTTTCATCTTTAAAGACATGGACCACGCTATCCGCTTCACTAAAACCGAAGAAGGCAAAAAGCTACTTACCGAAATGGATGAGTACGCAGGTTTTGTTGGTCTAGGTTACTGGATGTCTGGTATGAAGTATTTTTCTGCCAACAAACCTCTTTTAGTGCCTAGCGATGCGAAAGGCATGAAATTCCGTGTACAAACATCTGACGTTGCAAAACAAATGATTGCGGCTATGGGCGCATCTCCTCAAGCAATGGCGTTCTCTGAAGTGTACGGTGCCTTGCAAACAGGTGTTGTGGATGGCCAAGAAAACACTTGGTCAAACATCTACACGAAAAAATTCTACGAAGTACAAGACAGCACAACGGAAACCAACCACCAGTTGTTGGCTTACTTGTTCATGACATCGTCTGAATTCTTGCAAAGCCTTTCTCCTGAAGACCGCGCGCAATTCACTAAAATTGCTGATGAAGTAACACAAGAAGCAAACTTGAACGTTAAAGCAGCAGAAGCGGCTAACCGTCAAAACATCTTGGATGCTGGCGGAAAAATCAACGTACTGACACCTGCACAACGCCAAGAATGGGTAGATACAATGAAGCCTGTTTGGAAGCAGTTTGAAAGCTACATTGGTAAAGATTTGATTAACGCTGCTGCTGGCGCGTAATCCATTTTTATCCCGCAGTGAGCTGACCTTAACCGGTCAGCTCTTGTGGTTTTATCCTGTGCTTTCTTGATCCTAAATCTCACACCGATGATCGATCCTAGAACCTACAAGACTTGCCACTACTGCACTTTAACTTGTTTTGGTCCACTTAGTTAAGGAGACCCCCATGGCACATTGGCCGCATCTTTATTTACTTATTTTTATTATTGTTCTTTGGCTATTAGAAAAGCGCTTCCCAAAAGTCATGGAGCGAGCAGAAGAAAACCTGCTAATCATCGTTATCTCCTCAATCATGGCGGTATCGTTCGGACAGGTTATAGCTCGTTATGGGTTCAACACTGGCTGGGACGCAGCACTTGAGTTCAATACAGTCGCCTTCTCTTGGTTGATCTTGTTAGGCATGAGCTACGGTATCAAAACCGGTCTTCATCTTGGTGTCGATATCGTCTTAAACGCGGTTCCAAAACCTGTCACAAAAGCACTTTCTTTGTTCGGTGCAGCAGCCGCTATGATGTACGGACTTATCCTCCTCGACTCCACTTGGTTGGCAATGCTTGGGGTAGACGTGAGCGGTGGTGCGATCGAGTATTGGTTGAAAATGTTCAAAATTGGTATAGGTTCAGAAGAACTTCGTTACCCAGAATTTGTACAAGAAATGTTTGGTTTGCGCCCCCGCGTTCACCGTTGGATTGTTCTTGTTATCCTGCCAATCAGCTTGGCTCTACTTTCTTATCGTTCTTTGCAAGCCTTTATCGATATTGCCCGCGGCAAACGAGACATGTTGATCAGTGGCCATGAAGCACAAGATCTTGTTAAAGAAAACCAAAACGTCTTGAAAGACTAGCGCAGGAGCATCATCGTGGAATCAATCATTCTATTTTCATTGGTAATTGTCCTGCTGTTTGTAGGTTTACCCGTTGGTATATCGTTGGGCTTATCGTCCATACTGTTTATTACTTTTTTCTCACACGACTCATTGTCGTCTGTGGCTATTTCTCTATTTGGGGCTGGTCAGCACTATACCTTGCTCGCTATCCCATTTTTCATCATTGCCTCGTCTTATATGTCGACTGGCGGCGTAGCGAAGCGTTTGATTAACTTCGCCATTGCCAGTGTTGGTCACTTCCGTGGTGGCTTGGCGATGGCATCGGTATTGGCGTGTATGATGTTCGCCGCCTTGTCTGGGTCCTCTCCAGCAACGGTTGTTGCCATCGGTACGATTGCCATTGCCGGTATGACACAAGTAGGTTACTCAAAAGAATTTGCAGCGGGCATCATTGCCAACGCGGGTACCTTGGGTATTTTGATCCCACCTTCTATCGTAATGGTGGTATACGCTGCGTCTGTAGACGTATCTGTTGGTCGCATGTTCTTGGCGGGCGTTATCCCAGGTTTGATGGCTGGCGGTATGTTGATGCTAGCTATTTATGTGGTTGCGCGTATCAAAAAGCTACCAGCTGAAGAGTGGAAAGGCTTTGGCAACTTAGTTCGTGGTGGTAAAGAAGCCGGTTGGGGCTTATTCCTTGTCGTGATCATCATGGGTGGTATTTATGGTGGTGTATTCACGCCAACAGAAGCCGCTGTTGTTGCTGCTGTTTACTCTATGTTCATCGCCTTGTTTGTTTATCGCGATATGGGGCCTTTAAAAGGCAAAACATGGACGAACGACAATGATGCTCCTCATGCGCGTGTTGGCTTCAACGGTACGGTTTATGGCGTGTCTTTCTTCCTTGTTTGGGAAATCATGTCATTCTTCGTATTCGCTGACAGCGAAACCGTCACTGGCGGCGATCGTGCGATTTGGGGCGCGATCATGTCTGTCGCTTTGGCCATTTTTTATGTCTACAAACGCTCTAGCAAGCTAGAAGAGTCTATTGGTGCTTGTTTGGCTGCTGGCGTGCCAATCTGGGGCCGTAACTTGTCCATGATGCTACGAGGTTTCTTCCCATCTTTGTTTGGTGAAGAGTCTCGTAAGGTAATGCTAGAAGGCACAAAAACCACCATTATGCTGATGTTTATCATCGCCAATGCTCTGTTGTTTGCTCATACCTTGTCAGCAGAGCGTATTCCTCAAATGATCACTGAGTGGATGCTTGGCGTCGGCTTCAACTGGTTCACCTTCCTAATCGCTGTGAACATTTTGTTGCTAATTGGTGGTCAGTTTATGGAGCCATCGGGTCTATTGGTTATCGTTGCGCCAGTGGTATTCCCTATTGCGATGGAACTGGGCGTTGATCCAATTCACCTTGGTATCATCATGGTAGTAAACATGGAGATCGGTATGATCACACCGCCGATTGGTTTGAACCTGTTTGTTACCTCCGGCATCACCGGCATGAGCTTGGCGCGTGTAGTAAAAGCGGCCATGCCATTTGTATTGGTATTGATGGTGTTCTTGGTGATGGTCACTTACATCCCAGCTCTTTCTACTGCATTGCCGTACAGCATTATGGGACCAGAAATCGTTCAATAACGCTTACGATCCCTCACTGTGTTGTTAAAGACACATGTAAAAAGTTTATAGAGTTTAGCGCCCTTCGGGGCGTTTTTTTTGCCTATCAAAATGAATAATGTGGAATATTTTCATTTTCTTTTCTCTAATTGTTTCTTTAATGACTTCACTCAACTTAATATTTTTGTTTTGATGGAAATAAGATATTCCATTCATCAACAAGGATTTTAATGATGCTATCAACTCGTTGGTTAAAAGCATTCGGTCTTATTCCCTTACTTGCTATTAGCCCTTTTACTTTGGCTGCAGAGCAAGCCGCCGACACGGTTGCACCTGAAGCAGCAAGCGGCACTGAAAAGAAAGCCTTGGCTCAGGCTGAAAAGTTTATGGTGGCCACAGCCAACCCTGAAGCGAGTAAAGCCGGTTACGATGTTTTAAAAGCTGGCGGCTCCGCCATTGATGCTCTGGTGGCTGTACAAATGGTACTCGGTTTAGTTGAGCCTCAATCCTCTGGTTTAGGTGGCGGTGCTTTCGCTGTGTATTATGATGCGACGAATCAAAAGCTCACGACCTTTGACGGCCGTGAAACCGCCCCTCAAGAAGCAACGCCAGAGCTTTTCCAAGATGAAAATGGCAAACCGCTTGCTTTTTACGATGCCGTTGTGGGCGGCCGCTCTGTTGGTACTCCCGGCACGGTTAAGTTAATGGGAGAGCTACACGAACGCTATGGCACTATGCCATGGGAAGATTTATTAGAACCAGCTACAGAACTTGCCCAGAAAGGCTTTATTGTTTCACCTCGTTTAGCGAATGCAGTCAAAGGCAGCGCGGAAAGATTGTCCCGTTATCCCGAAACAAAAAGCTACTTCTTCAACTTAGACGGCACCCCCATCGAGGCTGGCAGCCGCTTACAAAACACGCAATATTATGAAACCCTCCGCTTTCTTGCCACATACGGTGCGGATGAATTCTACACAGGACAAATTGCCAAAAAAATTGTTTCTAAGGTACGTGGTGCATTAGATAACCCTGGTGTTTTGTCTGAACAAGACTTTCTCAGCTATCGCGTCAAAGAGCGCGCTCCTGTGTGCCTACCCTATAAAGAATACGATATTTGCGGCATGGGACCGCCAAGTTCAGGAGCCTTAACAGTTGGCCAAATCCTTGGTATTACCAAGCAATTTGACCTAGCGGCCCTTGGCCCAAATTCTCCTGAAGCATGGCAGATTATCGGCGATGCTTCCCGCCTTGCTTTTGCCGACCGCGGTCGTTACATGGCAGACACTGACTTTGTGCCTATGCCACAAGGTTTATTGGATCAGTCTTATTTAGCCGATCGAGCTAAACTTATCACCAAAGGCAAAGCCTTAGACAGTGTAGATGCTGGTGAGCCTGAGTGGCGTCATCCAATCAAACAAGCTGATGATATTGCAATAGAACTACCTTCCACCAGCCACATCTCGATTGTCGATAAAGATGGCAATGCTGTATCTATGACCACCACCATTGAAAATGGCTTTGGTTCAAATATGATGAGCAATGGTTTTTTGCTTAATAATGAGCTGACTGACTTTTCCTTCAAATCTCAACAAAATGGCTACCCAATTGCCAACCGCTTAGAACCGGGTAAACGCCCTCGTTCATCTATGTCGCCAACCATAGTAATGAAAGACAACAAACCTTATTTGGTAGTTGGTTCACCGGGTGGTTCTCGAATTATTGGCTATGTGGCAAAAACCCTTATCGCTCACCTTGAGTGGGGGATGGATATTCAACAAGCCATTAACTTGCCAAACATGCTAAATCGATTCGGTACTTTTGATTTAGAAAAAGGCACAGAAGCAGAAACTTATGCAAAAACCCTGACAGATATGGGCTATAAAGTATCGATACAGGACTTGAATTCTGGAGTACAAGGTATTGTTATCGATAAAGGCGGTCTACTAGGTGGCGCGGACCCAAGACGAGAAGGCTTGGTATTAGGAGATTAACAACGAATAGGAAACGAAAGAGCATTAGCCGGCCTAGCTATTTTCTTCCGCAATAGACAGACGATAGCAGTCTCGCCCTGATTCTTTAGCTTCATACAGGGCGAGATCTGCATATTTAAAAGCATTTTCAATAGTGCTTTTGTGGTAATTGATATTAATGGAAAACCCAATACTCACACTAAAAGAGACAGAGATGTTGTTATGCTTCACTACAATATCTCTTGTACGCTGACAAATATTTTTTGCCAACGTCTCAGCAGACTCGGCATCCATGTTAGGCACAAATATCGCAAACTCTTCACCACCAAGACGGCCAACAACACTTGAGACTGGAGCCTGTTCCCGGAGAATGCAACCAAATTTCTGTAAAACCTTATCACCGCAAAGATGGCCGTATCGATCATTAATACCTTTAAAGACATCTAAGTCGATCACAAAAAAAGCATACTTAGTGTCAATATTTAACTTAGCTCCAAGCCAATCCTCTATTTGTTTATAAAAAAATCTGCGATTACAAACAGACGTTAAATCGTCCACCTTGGCTAATCGACTCATCTCTTTTTCCAAAATATCCATTTGATAAAACATACCAACCAGATGCCAAGAAAGAAGAGGAGCAAGAAAAATAGGGATAATTGATGCTCGAAAAACATCCTCAAAAAATGAGGTTTGGAAATTAAAAAGTACTGAAATAAGAAGATTACCAGCAGACGCTAAAATTATAGCCAAAATAGTAATGACACAAACCAATCTCGTCCGTCCAAGTTTTTGGAGCCGACCTCTCATACTTATCCTCCTCAGCAAAGAGTATTCCGATCACGCAGTAAGCAAAACCATAGACTGCCAAATTAACCTTAACGCCATTGCGGTCAACACTATATTAAAAATTCGATGAAAGTGACGATCAGGCATACGCTTTAGCACTTTAAGCCCAACCCAAGTACCTATTGCACCGCTAATAACCATACAAAACAATAAAGGCAACCAATCAACTAGCGGAAATCCAGCAACTTCAAAAACTGTAATTTTCAACACATGCTGTAACGACATCGCCGTCGCGAAGGTCGCTACGGTTCGAAAACGATCAGCATGAATCTGCTTGATAAAAGCCGCTACCAAGGGCCCTGTAGCACCAGCAAACAAAGTAATAAAGGTCGTTACGCCGCCTGCAATGGCAGTTCCCCAAGGACCAAGCACCATTTTAGGTAGTTTTGGCCCCCAACATAAATACAAGATAAATAACGCAATGGTTAAATACATAATAGCAGGCGGTAGCGAAACCAAGACAAAACTGCCAATAAAAGCCCCCAACAAGGCGCCAGGAGCAAACGTACCTATTAGTTTCCAGTCAATATGACGCCAACTCATCGCCGCTCGACCAGCGTTAGACCCAAGCTGTGCCACGCCATGCAGTGGAATAATAAGCTGTGGCGGTAACACCTGCGCCATCACGCCAAGCAACATAACGCCACCACCCGCGCCAAAACTGGCAGTAAAAAAAGACGTTAATCCAGACACAATAACAAGAAGGATAAATAAGTGCGGAGACACTTGATCAAAAAGCAATGCAGTTAAATTCATATAGTCGACAGGAAATCACATGTAATAAAGGCGGCAGGATAGCAAAATGGGCGTCTGAAATCTCAGCCACCCTATTCTTATTCGTGATACAGAAAATTATTGCTTATAAATATCTTTATCAAGATCGTACTTACGCATCTTGTCGTAAAGCGTTTTGCGCGGTAAACCAAGTGCATCCATCGTCCCTTTGATGGAACCCTTTTGGCGTAACAATTCTTGCTCTAACAAGGTTTTTTCAAATCGTTCCAGCTGCTCTGGGAGCGTCATCACGCCAGGGTTATTTTCATTGATAATAATCTGATCGAACTCAAACGAGCCGGCTTCGCCCATCAGTACATAGCGCTCGGCAAGGTTACGCAGCTCTCGCACGTTCCCTGGCCAATCGTAGCTCAGCAAGCTGTGCATTCTTGCTGCTGAAAGTGCCTCTGACTCACGTTTGTACTGGGCAATCGCCACCAAACAAAAGTGTTGCCACAATAGGGAAATGTCATCTTTTCGCTCACGCAATGGCGGAATATCCACACGCACCACGTTAAGTCGGTAATACAAATCTTCGCGGAAAGTACCGCCTTCGCTGAGCTGTTTGAGATCAACCTTGGTCGCGGCCAAAATACGCAAATCTAAATCTATCGCCGTATTAGAGCCTAAACGCTCTAGGCGACGTTCTTCTAACACTCGCAGCAAGCGGATTTGCATCGACATCGGCATGCTTTCAATTTCATCTAAAAAAAGCGTGCCGCCGTTAGCGTGTTCCAGCTTACCAATACGTTGCGTCTTGGCATCCGTAAACGCGCCTTTTTCATGACCAAATAATTCAGACTCCATTATAGAATCTGGTACAGCGCCGCAGTTAATTGCCACAAAAGCATGGCCTCGGCGAGAGCTGTGTTCATGAATATAACGCGCTACCAACTCTTTGCCCGTACCCGTTTCCCCTTGGATAAGAATATCCGCACCAGTGTCAGCCACATGCAACAGTGCCTGACGCAGACGATGGATGCCAGGCGTATTACCGATAATCCGTGGTCCAGGGGCATTTTGCGCCGCCAATTCCAAACGTAAATTACGGTTCTCTAAAGTAAGCTGTCGCTTTTCTGAGGCACGACGTACCACTTCTAGAAAATCTTCATTCGAAAATGGCTTCTCTATAAAGTCATAGGCGCCATCGCGAATGGCGCTCACAGCCATGCTAATATCACCATGCCCAGTGATCAGAATAAAAGGAATTTCCGCGTCTATTTTTTTAACATCTTCAAATAATTCTAAACCGCTTTTACCGGGCAAATTAATATCGCTGACAATCACACCAGACCAATCTAATGACAGTTGTTCAATCACGCCTTGCGCAGATGCAAACTCAACGACATCAAAATCTTCAAGCTGTAATGTCTGAGAAATCGCCATGCGAACCGCTTGTTCGTCGTCAATTAGTATTACTTGCTTGCTGTCCGGCATTAGCTTTCCTCTTGAGGATCTTTAGAAGGAGATTGAGATGATTGCTGGTTGTAACGAGGTAGCCTAACACAAAACTCAGCACCGCCAGAGTCTCGATTTTGCGCGCTAATTTGCCCACCCATGGCCTCGACAATACGCTGGCTAATCGACAAACCTAATCCTAATCCTAAGCCTGATGATTTGGACGTGAAAAATGGTTCGAAAAGATGTCGAATGGCGTCATCACTCAGTCCGTTTCCTGAATCTTGGACACAAATAACCACCTGGTTGTCCGTCGAGGTTTGCTCGATACAAACTCGCCGATGATGGTCTGGCGCCTCTAAAATAGCATCTGCAGCGTTAGCCAATAAATTCACCAGAACTTGCTCCAAAAACACCATATCGCCGTTTACGATGAAGCCTTGGTCTTCGGTCACCACGAGCTCTATTCCCACTTCTTTATAACGTGGGCTCATAATTTTTAGCGCGCCCATAATCGCGGTTTGCACGGCAATTGGTCCATACTGTACATCCCCTTTTCGAGCAAACACTTTAAAGCGAGCAATAATGTCGCCCATGTGATGACCTAGCTGGCTAATATGCTGTAAGTTGGTATGGGCCTGTTCATATTGACCACGATCCAAAAACTTCAAGCCATTACCCGCAAAAGCACGAATGGCGGTCAGTGGC
The DNA here is from genome assembly GCF_024397855.1 of Marinomonas rhizomae. Classification (NCBI taxonomy): domain Bacteria; kingdom Pseudomonadati; phylum Pseudomonadota; class Gammaproteobacteria; order Oceanospirillales; family Oceanospirillaceae; genus Marinomonas; species Marinomonas rhizomae. Next base: position 917,872 of record NZ_CP073343.1, on the reverse strand, counting down.
TGGTTCAATTCATGATTTAACCCTGCACTTAATTGCCCTAATACCGCCAACTTCGCGGTTTGAATCAACTCCCGTTGCGTTCCCTTGTGCTCTTCTATTTCATGACGCAATCGAGTATTGGCGCCTTCTAATTCAAAGGTTCTCTCTTTGACTCGCTCTTCAAGCTCGATACGTGCTTGGGTAATATCTTGTTCATAGCGTTTGCGTTCCGTCATGTCATGAAAGGTCACCAAATAACTCAAACGATTGGGAAGCTGCATCTTACAAAGGGTCATTTCCACTGGGACCGTTTGATCGGCATAACACAAACGCCCTTCTCGAGTCAGAACTTCAATGCCTAAATCATTAGTTGCTTCTAAAAAGTTATCGTTAGCCGATAAATCGGAAACACCTTCCTCATCAGGTTGAAATAACACTCCGAGTGGCTGCCCCACTAAAGGGGATAATGGTTGACCAAGCAGCTTCTCAACCGCGGGGTTAAAAGATTCTATTTTGTGGTGTTCGTCCAACGTCACTAAGCCAGCTTGCGTATTTTGAATCACCTCCCGAATGTAGGCTTGGTTGTGGCGCGTCATTTCATTGGCATCAGAACGTTCTCGCAACATACGTCGACGCAACATAGCCAAACCTAATAACAAAGCCGTAATGGTCACTCCACCGGCAAAAATGGTGCGCCATAACGAGATTTCTTCATTGATGATCTTTAACGGCGCAAGAATCGATATTTGAAAACCTAATAGACGAATCGGGCGACTCATTCTCAAAAATGACAGGCGCTGCAATTCTTCTTTACCATCAATAACAGTATTTTCTAACACATCGACAATTTGTGATTTTTCATCAAAGCGCTTTTGATAAACAATCGCCAGTTTCTCAATAGATTTACCGTAATAACGCTGGGAATCAGCAATACGTTGTAACTCAGTATGTGACAACTCGCCCAACACCCGGTACAACCAGTTAGGTCGCGAGCTACTAAAAACAATACCATCAGGGTCAAGTAGTAGAAATTCATAATGCTGATTGGCAAAGCGTTTTTCGAATTGAGTCAAATCCACTTTAACAACAGCAATGCCAATAATCGAATCGCCTTCATAGACAGGATACGAAAAGTAATAACCACGCCGATTTGATGTTGTACCCAGCGCATAATAGCGCCCAGGTTTGCCTTGAATGGCATCTTTGAAGTAAGGGCGAAATGCAAAGTTACGACCAACGAAGCTCGCTGATTCTCGATAGTTTGATGCGGCAATGGTTAGACCATTAGTATCCAGTATGTAACTGTCTGAGGCTTCAGTAATGCGGTTAATCTGTTCAAGCTCACGATTGAGCTGATTAATGTCCGATTCAAAGCCATCCCGCAGGGCTTTTTTCACTCGGTCATTCGATGCCAATAATGTTGGCATGTGTTGGTACTTCGCAATGGCGCTTTCTAATACGCTAGCAAGCTGATTTAACTGCTCAAAAGAATCGATGCGCAGAGTTTTAATTTGCTGGTTTTTTAGCGCTTCCCCCCCTTTCCAAATCAGCAAAATCACCACTAAAAAGGCCATTAAATAAAGCCAAAATAATTGCTTCGATGAAAAAAACCACCGCATGTTAAAACCGAACTTTCCTTTCAATGCTCTCACCTAAAAATATTTTATTGTTTTTATCGCCACATTTATTTCAGCGAAAGAGGACAAAATGTCACCTTAGACAACAAGGCTTACGCTCTAGAATGAGCAAATGGCAACACCTCTTCGATATGAGATTTATGACACAGTAACATCAACAAACGATCCACTCCTAACGCCACACCAGCGCAATCTGGCAAGCCGTGTTCTAAGGCCGTAATGAGTCGCTCATCAAACTGACGATCAGCTAAACGCATTTGTACACGTGTTTCTTTGTCTTCGGCAAAACGTCTCGCCTGCTCCTTGGCGTCCGTCAATTCATGGTAGCCATTGGCCAGTTCCATGCCTTGCCAATACAATTCAAAACGCGCAGCGACTAATTGACCTTTTTCATCAAAATGAGTCTTGGCAAGTGCCGCTTGCGAGGCGGGATAACTATGAATAAAGTAAGGGACAGATTTACCAATGGCAGGCTCTACGACGCTAGAAAAAAGCAACTCCAGTAAAGTGTCTCTATCCTCTTCCTGCAAACCATATTCTGTGTGCTCATGGGCACATTGTTGTAACTCAAGCAATGTAGCGGTGAAAGGGTCAAGCTCGGTGTGGCGCAAAAACGCTATTTGATAACTCAGCCGCTCACACGTCAAAGTCTCGTCATTTAACAATACCGACAGCAACTGTTGAATCTCATCCATCAATTGCCAATGATCAAAACCCACTCGATACCATTCCAACATAGTAAATTCGATACTATGACGACGGCCGATTTCCTCAGCGCGGAATACTTTCCCCAACTGATAAATAGAACCAGAACCAGCACACAATAAACGCTTCATAGCGAACTCTGGCGAGGTTTGAAGGTAATACGTCAGGTCTTCAGCTTGAGAACGCGTCTGACTGGTTAATACTTCAATATGTGGATCTGTAATACTACCCAGAGACAGACACTGTGTGTCCACCTCCATCACTTCACGGGCATCAAAAAAAGCACGAGTGGCTTTCAGTAACTGTGCGCGCTTTTGCAAAATAGAAAGATCAGCACTGGGTTGCCACAAAGAAGCATCGTACATAGAAAAGCACTCTGAAAAATAAAGTGCATGATAGCAAATACAGCGTGAAAAATGGGCTTATTTCCCCTTCAATACATTAGTTGCCATCTTTAAGGCGGCTTTATAACTCTTCGCTAGACATAAAATTAACCGGCCATCACCACCGCTATTGGCTTCATAATAAGCTTGCTCCTCTCTCTGCTTTAGTGACAGTGAAGCGTGAGGAAACGGCACATTAGCAATGCCGTGGTACTTGGTCTCTTTCTGTTTTTGATAAATATCATCGTCCATCTTCGCTCCCCTAATCAGACATATAACTCAATAACTATTGACGACTTCATAGGGTACGAGATATTTTCTTTTCATCAACAAAACAGAAAGAAAAGGACTTTTCATGAATGAAAAGGTAAATAAAAAGAGTCTCGATTGGAATGACCTGAAACTCTTCCTTGCTGTGGCACGTGAAGGTGGCCTGACTGCTGCGGCGAAATCGACTCAGCGGAGCCCAGCAACATTGGGCAGAAGAATGTATGAGCTAGAGCGAAGCATGGAACGTGAATTGTTCATTAGACATGATCGTGGCTATGAATTAACACCAGAAGGCAAAGCTTTATTAGACGAGCTAACTTTGGTTGAGCATCAGATTCACCGCCAAACAACGCCAGCCAATCAAAGCGCTCGCCCCTTGGTTAAAATATCTGCGGGTACTTGGACGACACTTTCGTTAATTAAGAATTTAGACATGCTCGTGGGGTCACCGCCAGACATACTGCTACGTTTTGTTTCTGCCGAAAAAGTACTCGACATATCGCACCGCGAGATAGTGATAGGGATTCGCAATCAACGACCAAAAGAAGACTCTCTGGTGTGCCGCAAATTAGCTCGAGTTGAGTTCGCGCCTTATGCAACAAAAAGTGCGCCAGACTTTTATATAAAGGTAATGGCTGATACACCGTCAGCGCGTTGGGTTCACAACAATATCAGTAGCAATGATATTGCTTGCGAAGTAAACAGTCCAAGGAACAGTCTTGATTTAGCGCTTGAAAACAAAGGCATCGCGCTGCTTCCGACGTTTATTGGTGACGCCCAGCCACAATTACAGCGCGTAGGAAATATTATTGAGGAATTAGGCCACGACCAATGGTTGGTGACCCATCACGAAGACCGCTATTTGCCAGAGGTAAGAAGATTAATCCAGCGCATCAGCACGGTATTAGATCAATCATAAAAACCTAGGGAGCCAATTTACTCAACAGTATTTTAACACCTGCTGCGCCAAACATCAGCGCGAAGGCAGCATCAAAGCCGCGTTTCATTTTGAAATAGCCTTGGCGAATCCGTGTGTTGGAAAACAACACAGCGTAGCCCAAATTTATGCAGGCGCTTTGAATCGTTAATAAGGCAATCACAGACAACAAACCTTGTGTAGAAACCGAACTCGGCATCCCCATGGCAAATAACGATCCTATAAACAAAATCGCTTTAGGATTGGTTAAATGGATAGCCAAACCACGAAGATAAGCTGAGCGTAAAGATGTTTGTTGAGTCTCTGACGTAGCCAACATTTTGCTCGCATCCGATTTGTTAGCCATCGCTGAACGACAAGATTTGTAAGCCAAAAATAATAAATATGCCGCACCAACATAACGTAAGCTTTCGAATAGCCAGACATTCGCATACAGCACAGCGCCTAAACCAAAGGCCGCCGAACAAGACCAAAATAGTGAACCTGTTGATATTCCAGATGCCAACGCCAAACCTTGCACGCGCCCCTGATTCATTGACGTCGATGCAATAGCTAAGGTCGCAGGCCCAGGGCTTGCCATAACAACAAAAGCACCAATTAATATCAAGACATAGTGGATTTCTTGCATCGCTAAACCTCTCTCACTCTCTTAAAGAAACTCAATTTTGGCACTGCCATTTGCCCGAAAAATAACCCCAGCAAAATCAAGATTGCTGCGATTATCTGATTCATTTCAATTGGTTCATTGTAGAACCAATAACCGCCTAAAATACCAAACACAGGCACCAACAAGGTCATTGGAGCAACACTCGAAACTGAGTATTTCATGATCATCTTATTCCAAAACCAGTAACCCAATAATGTCGTCGGATAAGCTTGAAAAAGAACCGAAAATAACGTCCATTGAGTAAATTGACTAGGCAACGCTGTAACAACTTTTGTCCCTTCAAACATAACCGCTAGTAACAACAAAGGCAAAGGTGCAAACAGCATTCCCCAGATATTAAAAGCAAAAATCGCTTTGGTATTCGCGCGTTTTACAATCAAGCCATTAATACTCCAAAATACAGAGGCCATTAATACCAGTACCAAGCCTTTGCCAGTCACCGAACCGCCTTCAGCCTGCATAATCAAAGCTAAGCCAATTAGCGCCAATCCAGCGCCGAGTAATTTGTTACGAGTAATGGTTTCGTTTAAACATAACCAACCCACCAGCAAGCTACTGACAATACTCATATCCAATAACAAAGACGCCATGCCCGCCGAGACACCCGCGCCAATCGATAACGTTGTTAACCCCCACACGCCGACACCAAAAGACAAACCGTAAGCGATCAAATAACGCCATGGCACGTCCGGTTTCTTAACAAAAAAGATCAAAGGAAACACCGCAAAGCTAAAACGCAACGCGGTAAGCACTAAAGGATGAACACTGTTCACACCCAGCTTGATCACACTGAAGTTCAATCCCCATAACGCCATCAAGGCAAACAACAACCCAAAGTCTCGTAGTTTCATTATTCGTTCCTAGTAAATAAAATCTGTTGTAAACAATAACGAAGGCGCTCAATTACACGCGGTGTTTCGATGAGGTAGACGCTAGTTTCAAAAAGAAACATGGCTTTTCAGTACCACAACGAACTCGATTGTTGAGACAGTGTGGTGATTCCTGAGGTAGGCGTTAGTTTCGAGAGGAAGCGCCACACTGACTCAACATTGGCCCCCAGTATCACTAAAAAACAAAAAAGAACACAGATTCAATTTTTAATAAAAATAAGAGTACAATTTAGAGAAAAGAAATATTTTTGGAGAGGTTATGGCGCTTTACGAGACACTTGCTCAGCATTATATCGACGACATTCAAGCGCAAAGACTGCCTGCGGAAAGCCGTTTGCCAGCGTTACGGACCATGGCGAAGCAACATCAAGTCAGCATGACCACGGCAACCAAAACCTACGATTACCTGCAGCAAACAGGTTGGATTTATGCCCAACCGCAATCCGGTTATTTTGTAGCTAATCAACTCGAAAGTACGGCCTTCCCAAGCCTAGACATCAAAAGTATTGAACAACGAGATCCAAAACGCTTCGCGCCATTAAATGGCTATAACCCTGCCTCGGCGCTTTTTAGTCCGCTTGGCACCTCAATGATTGCGCCAGAATTACAACCAAGTAATGCCCTACAACGCAGCATTAAGCGCGTCACTCAACGAGCAGAAAAACACCTATTTCAATACCCTGAAACACAAGGTGATCAAGGCCTTAGAAAAGCACTTGCGGAACATCTACGCCACTATAACCTAGCCTTTTCAGCAGCCGACTTTGTTATCAGCAATGGCTGTATCGATGCAGTAAGACTAGCGATAGAAAGCGTGACCAAAGAAGGCGACACCATTGCGATTAGCTCCCCTTGCTTCAGTGGTTTGCTCGATCTACTCAGCGCCCTATCTCGTAAAGTGATTGAAATTCCTATCAGCGATCAAGGCTTGGATTTAGGCCATCTGGAGACCTTATTGCAACAAGGCCTAATTAAAGCGTCACTGTTTAGCACATCAAATATGAACCCAACAGGAATGACATTGCCAATTGAGCAAAAACAAGCTCTCGCCAAACTCGCAGCTCAATACCAAATTCCCATGATAGAAGACGACGTCTATTTCGAATTAGGTCACCAGAAACAACAAGCACTGCCAGCCAAATATTGGGACAAAGAGGGTTACGTGATTTGGTGTGGCTCTTTTTCAAAAACATTAGCTGCAGGACTGCGACTTGGCTGGTGTGTTCCTGGTAGATATTTAACGTCTTATCTGAACCAACATGCCTTAACCAGCTTTGGGGTAAACGGACTTATACAGTCTTGCATGGCAGAGTTTATTAACACGGGGGAATATCGCTCTCATGTGAATAAAATACGTACGGTATTGAATCAACACATCCATCGTTATCAACAATTTTTGATCGAACACTTACCCGCCACAGCGAAAATCAGTGCGCCACAAGGTGGGATTGTGCTTTGGGTGCAAATCCCCAGTTTAAATGCGGTACAGCTTGAAAAAGAAGCCAATAAACAAGGCATCGACATCCGCAGCGGCGCTTGTTTCAGCACCCACGACTTCTATCACGATTGCTTCCGCATTAACTGCGGTTGGCCGCTAGAAAATACTGGGGATAAATACAGTACTTATCAACAATTGATCAGCTTGTGCAAGATAATCAATGATTTGATGAAGGCAGAGGCGTAACTAGATTGGAGCGTTTGCACCTTTACTCCTTTAATCCTAACCTTTAGATCAATAAAAGCGCCCCAAACTCTGTAGGTAAGTTTTAAGAGAAACATAAAGAGGAATATTTGCTATGTCTTATCGCTCTGTAAAATTGGTTAAACGCCCCACTCTAGAAATCACCGAAGATGCCTTCAATATTGTGAGCCAAGATATTCCCACGCCAGCAGGAGGTGAGGTACTGGTAAAACTCTCTCACTTGTCTTTAGACCCTGCCATGCGAGGTTGGATGAGCCCTGACGAAAACAGCTACATTCCGCCAGTAAAACTAGGCGACACTATGCGCGCCAGTGGCATTGGTGAAGTGGTTGAATCCAACAATGAGAAATTCCCTGTCGGCACTCGCGTTATGGGGCTTATGGGTCTAACTGAGTATGCGATCAGTGATGGTAATGGCTTGAATGTGATCCCAAAAGAATTACCCGCTGAAGCGATTCTTTCTGTGATTGCCTTGCCTGGCATTACCGCTTATCACGGTGTGTTTGAAGTACTTAAACCCGAAGCAGGTCAAACACTTATCGTCACTGCCGCAGCGGGTTCTGTCGGCTCACTTGTTGGTCAAATGGCTAAAAATCTTGGTTTAACCGTGATTGGTGTCGCAGGTTCGGATGAAAAATGCCAATGGCTTACCAAAGAGTTGGGCTTCGATCACGCGATTAATTACAAAGACGCAGACTTTGTTGAGCAATTGACAAATGCCACACCGAACGGCATCGATCTTTTCTTTGAAAATACGGGCGGCGTGGCACAAGGCCCGATCTTTGAACGCATGAATCCTCATGGTCGTATCTCTGTTTGTGGTCTCATCGCTGACTACCAAAAAGCCGAGCCAGCACCGGGGCCAAGCTGGGTTGGTATCATCAAACGTCGCTTAACCATCCAAGGCTTCACCATGCCAGATCATTTCCATCGTATTCAAGAGTACGGTCAGGCGCTAGGCGCCATGCTAGGAAAAGGCGAGTTGAAATATCGTGCCCACGTCATTGAAGGTATCGAAAGTGCAACCAGCGGTATTAACTTATTGTTTGAAGGTAAAAATACTGGCAAGTTGATCGTTAAGCTATAACGGCTCTCATATAGAAAAAACTTTGCACGAACCAAGTAGTCGTGCAAAGGCTTCTAGCTATAGGTCAAACTGCGACGGCAACATCACCACATCTCGAATCGTCACGTGACGAGGGCGCGTTAGCATGAAGATGAGAGCGTCAGCCACATCGCTGGCTTCCATCAAGCTGCCTTTCTCCTTGGCTTCTGCCAGTTTGTCAGCGGGCCAATCAGATAATAAAGAGGTAATCACTGGACCTGGCGATACAGAACCAACACGAATGCCATGCTTGCTGACTTGTCTACGAACGGTTTGAACAAAACAATTCATCGCCCACTTTGACGAAGCGTAAACCGGCTCCCAAGGCGTCGGGAAGTGTCCCGCTAACGAACTGGTGATTAAAATATCACCCACGCCTCGTTCAATCATATGCGGCAAAACATCACGTACGTTTTTAATGACCACGTTGATATTCAGATTCAACATTCGATCTATGGCGTCGTTATCGGCATCCACTAGATCACCGCCCACATACAAGCCTGCATTCGCGTGAAAAATATCGATCACTTCGGCTTTTTCTAAAATCCGTGGAACCATGGCGGAACAAGCCACAGGGTCCAGCAAATCTACCGCAAGGGTCATGACTGAATCGCCATGCTTGTCCTGCAACGCTTGAAGTGCCTTTTCGTCGCGGTCAACGATGACGACTCTAGCCCCTTCGGCTATCATGCCTTCAACACTTGCCAACCCAATTCCTGATGCGCCACCGGTGACAACGGCGACTTTTCCGATTAATGCTTTAGACATGTTTATTCTGCTTGTTGTTATTAATAGTAATAACAACACGCTACCACTCTCATGATAAAAAATTCTGCTACTTTTTTGCTTATAACTAAACCAAATAGGGAGATTTCCCAATAAAACCACTTTCAAGTGGGTGTTTCAGGCAATGTTCAATTTTATTGATCATTTACCTCAAAAAACTCCGTTACTCTATTTCTTTTTTTTATATATAGTACCTATCACTTAAATAGAACCTCCCCCTAACAGTAAGGTAAGTAAAAAATGGCATCTTTCATTCAAAACATCACAAACACGACATCTGGTATTGCTAGCACAATTTTGCGTATTCCAGTCGGTCTCATTCTAATGGCTCATGGCGCACAAAAGCTGTTCGCTATGTTTGGCGGTTACGGTCTTGAAGGGACAGGTCAGTTCATGGCGTCTCTTGGTCTTGAGCCTGGTTATTTGATGGCGCTTTTGGCTGGCAGTGCAGAATTCTTTGGTGGTGCTGCGCTAGTAATCGGTTTATTAGTTCGCCCAGCCTCTGCGGTGATTGCCTTCACTATGCTAATGGCAATCATAGCTGTGCATATTTCAAACGGTTTATTCATGGCAAACAACGGCTACGAATACGCTCTAACGCTTTTGGTTGTTGCTGTTTCTTTGGTATTCAGCGGCGCAGGCTCTTACTCTGTTGATAAAGCGCTTTCAGCTAAATAGTTACCCTTTCTAAAAGCAATGTAAAAAGCCTCGATACTGAAAGGTATCGAGGCTTTTTATACGTTATGAAAATCAGATCAAGAAAAAGGGAAATGCGAATAGGACTACCTGGGGTTATGGACTCAAGTCTGGGTTTTCATTCATCAATGAAGAATCCCAATGCTCCATCGCTTTGCCATCTTTTATACGCCAAGTATCAAACCAAGCGGTGGTGTAAGTACCCTTTTCAGTTTTTACCTTACGAGGTGTGATCACGGTAACTAGATCACCTTCAGCCATCACTTCTGCTACTGGCCAATTCAACTTATCTGCAACGGGCTTAGGCTTAGTTTTGAGTATTTCAGTGAAAAAATACACAACGGCATCACGCCCATTCGCCGCATTTGGGTTATGTTGAATATAATCTTTGGCAATAAATTCTGACGCCCTATCCCACTGATTCGCTTCTAATAACACTTTCAGAATATTATAAACTACCTGTTTATTCGCATGCAGTTTTGGGTCATCACTGACAAACAAAGCATCCGCATCGGCTCTAGCCACGACAGGAGTAGCAGGGGAAATGGCGGCAGATTGTTCAGCGTACACTGGAATATTTGTCACAGCAGCCAGGAAAGCCGCCAAAAAGACTCTTTTCATAAGGTTATCTCCTGCATAAAATCGTTACTCTTTATTAGTCTATTTAAAATACTAGATATATATTAGAGACTAATGAGCCATTGTAAATAAGGCAGTTTTTAAGTAGTAAGTAACATAGAGGTAACTACCTAATGGACAATTCAGATCAAACAAACCCTGAGTCAATAACGCCACTGCATAATAAACAGAACACAAAAGCATTTGAAGCTTGTCCAATTCGCGACGTGTTAGATAGGATTGGAGGCAAATGGAGTATGTTGCTACTTCTGACGCTAGCAAGCGAAGCCCACCGATTTAGCGCATTACGTCGCGCAGTTCCCGATATTTCACAACGCATGCTGACCCAAACATTACGAGATTTACAGCATGATGGTTTTATCAGTCGCCATGTTTACCCAACGGTGCCACCAAGTGTGGAATACAAATTAACTGCTCTTGGTCACTCGCTGCTTGAGCCATTACAACAATTAACCAAGTGGGCTGACGCCAATCATGATGCCATTCGTGCCGCACGAGTAGAATTTAAACAGAATGCCGTTTGATGAAAAAACAGCCGTTTATAGACAAAAAAAGCCCCGATAGTTTCCTATCGGGGCTTTTTTTCATTCATCACGCTAAGCTAGGAATTATTTACCTGTTGCGCGAGAAACGTATTCGCCAGTACGAGTATCAACACGTAGAACTTCGCCAATGTTGATGAACAGAGGAACACGAACCATAGCACCTGTTACCAAGTACGCAGGTTTAGAACCGCCGTTAGCCGTATCGCCTTTTACACCTGGATCAGTGTCTTTCACTTCAAGTTCAATGAAGTTAGGTGCAGCAACAGCCAATGGAGCACCGTTATAAAGAGTAACAACGTATTTCTCTTGCTCTTTTAACCATTTTACTGTGTCGCCAACTGCGGTTTCATCAGCAGCATGTTGTTCAAAAGAACCGTCTACTGCCATGAAGTGCCAGAACTCACCGTCGGTGTACAAATACTCCATATCGGTGTCCATCACATCAGCAGATTCAAGCGTATCACCTGATTTAAAAGTACGTTCCCAAACTCGACCAGAGCGTAAGTTACGCAACTTCAAGCGGTTAAAGGCTTGGCCTTTACCTGGTTTAACGTGTTCGTTATCGATAATCGCACATGGATCACCGTCAACCATTACTTTCGCGCCGTTGCGCATATCGCTGGTAGAAATATTAGCCATACATCCTCACAGTATATTTTTAGAGAAAAGGCTCTGACTGGCGTATCATGTCAGTCTCAAGATCTCTGCGAACTTCTTTTTATGCCATTTAGGACCGCTAAATAGGCAAATAAAAAGAGCGTTTGCAAAGATCTCGAAGAGCCATTGGCCGAATCGGCCCAAATAAGTTGGCGCAATCATAACCTAAATGAACACAATTTTGCAGATATTTGACGTGATCCCTATTCAAACTAAGAACAATTTAAGCTGGTCGCAGCACCTGTCAAAGGCCCTAACCTCATTGCCGGAATTGATTGAGCATTTAGGCCTACCGAAAAGCCTAGCTCAACAAGGCAAAGAAGCACATGACAGCTTCAAATTATTGGTACCTCGGCCTTATTTGTCTCGCATTGAATATGGCAATCCAAACGATCCGCTGCTGTTGCAAGTCTTACCCAGCATCTCAGAAATGCAGAAAGTCGCAGGTTACACAAAAGACCCACTAGAAGAAGCCGACCACAATCCACAAAAAGCCATCGTGCATAAATACAAACGACGATTGCTCGTCATTACCACTGGTACCTGCGCGGTAAATTGTCGTTACTGCTTCCGTCGTCATTTTCCTTATGGTGACAATCAACTGGCACAAGCTGAATGGCAGTCAGTGATTGATTATTTGCACGATCATCCAGAAGTTAACGAAGTAATCTTGAGTGGCGGCGACCCTTTGATGATGAAAGATAGCTTGCTCGCTGATAAAGTCCGTAAACTTGATGCCTTGCCGCAAATAAAACGTCTACGCATTCACTCACGATTGCCTGTGGTGATTCCAGATCGCGTTTGCGACGACATGCTGGCGTGGATCAAGTCGAGTCGTCTCGACATCGTGATGGTGTGGCATATTAATCATGCCAATGAAATGGACGAAGAGCTTGCGCAGGCGGCTTATAAGCTAAAAAGAGCCGGAGTCACCCTGCTAAACCAAGGTGTTTTACTAAAAGGCGTCAACGACTCTGTAGAAGCCCAAGTCAACTTGAGCGAGGCGGTGTTTGATGCCGGCATTTTGCCATACTACATGTTCACCTTAGATCCAGTAGAAGGCGCGGCGCATTTTGATATTGCTATCGAAGACGCACAGCGCTTGATGGGACAAGTCGCCGCAGAGCTTCCCGGCTACTTAGTGCCTAGACTCGCCAAGGAAATCCCCGGCAAGCCAGCGAAAAGTGTCTTCGCTCCAACTTTTTAGAACGAATATACTTTATTAACTGTCTTTACCTAAGCAGCGCAATCCGCCCCACTTTTACTTGCTGACGTCGAATGCTCACGTTCGGCGCTAGCTGGTATAAGTCGCCATTTCGACCAATTAATTGATCTGGCACATGACTGAGTTTCGCCACTTCAGCGTGAGCATCCAAATGTTGCGGCTCGCCATGAACCGGAATAGCCAATTGTGGTTGTACCCAAGTATAAAGCTGTTTGAGCTCTTCACGGCAAGGATGACCACTCACATGAATGGTTAAGTCAGTTTCATGAGCTTGCAAAGTGCGGATTTTCCGACCTTTAAATTGTTCGGCTAATCTGTCTATGGCTAGCTCATTGCCCGGAATACGCATGGAACTGAAAATCACTAGATCGTCGGCTTCAAGACTTAGATCAAAACAATTATCGGCAGCGAGTCGATTCAAGGTCGCTCTTGGCTCCCCTTGGCTTCCAGTCACTACCGCCAGTACTTCTTCTCTTGGCAAATAACCAAGATGCGCGGCATCGATAATCGGTAAATCATCTGGCCAATGTCCAGTTACTCGAGCAGCACTGACCATATTTATCAGCGACCTTCCAATCAAGGCAAGGTATCGACCCGTCTCTTTTGCCACTTGCCCTAATGCGACTAAGCGCGCGACATTACTGCTGAAACACCCCACCACGACACGGTTCTTTTCTGCCTCGATGGTTTTTAATAAGCCATGATAGCAATCGCTTTCTGACGGCGAAAAACCACCCTTCAGCGCATTCGTGGAATCACATACCATGGCAAGAATATTTTCTTTGGCTAGGGCTTTAAAGCCGGAGGGAGAAAAACCGTCACCAAGAATCGGAGTCTTATCAATTTTCCAATCACCTGTATGAAAGATTTTTCCTGCAGGTGTGTCGATGGTCATGGCATAAGGTTCAGGCACAGAATGTGTTAATGCCAACCATTTGACATTAAACACGCCAATTTTTTTGGTTTCATTTTCTTTCACTTCGATAATCGGTACTTGATCAGTTAAGCCCACTTGAACCAACTTACGGCGCAGCACTTCGGCGGTAAATGCCGTGGTGTAAACAGGGCATTTGAAACGCCGCCACAAAAAAGGCAAAGCGCCCACATGGTCTTCATGGGCATGTGTAATAACGATGCCTGCTAAACGCTCTTTTTGCTCGCTGATAAACCGTGGATCGGCACATACTATTTCGGACGTACGCAAATCATCAGGCGTTAATGGCTCATTGAAGGAAACACCGCAATCGACCATCAACCATTGGCCATCGTGACCATAAAGGTTCATGTTCATGCCAATCTCGCCGGTGCCACCTAAAGGCAAAAACCATAAGTCCTCTTGCGAGGGAATCAAAGATGAAATAACGCACTCCTTGTGAATACTAGTCAATCCTCTCTATGGTACGCATTTTTCATCAATATCCCAGCACACTCGTAGCGATTGGATAAAAGAAACCAAAATAAAAAACCTCTTTCTACTTTTGAGGTAAAAAGAGGTTTTTATCAAATCAGAAAAATCTCAAAAATGGCTTATAGAACTTCTTCACCATTCGCTATCACTGTATCTCGTACGGTTTGAGTATAGTCTTGAGCCTCTTTCAAGATAGCCGCTTCATCTACGGTGAGAATTTTTTTGTCTTCCATGAGGATTTTTCCATCGACTATGCTGTGTCGAACATCGCTAGGATAGGCCGAGTAAACCAAGGCAGAATATGGGTTATACATTGGCACCATATGTGGCGCTTTGGTGTCGACAACAATAATGTCCGCTAGTTTTCCAACTTCCAATGAACCAACGCGATCTTCCATATGCAATGCTTTTGCAGAGCCCATTGTTGCCATATCAATGACTTTAATCGGCGGCATAGCAGCACGATCTTGGTTTACTAACTTATGAACTTTAGCGACCTGACCAAACTCCGCAATCGTACTTAGGTTATTACCGGACATTGGGCCATCTGTACCTAAACCAATGCGTACACCTTCGTCATACATTTTCAAGGCTGGAGAAACACCTTTCGCCGATTTAATATTCGCGCTCATGTTATGCGCCACGCCCATACCACTTTTTTTAACAAGCTCAATATCATGGTCGTCTACTAGGATCATATGAGCGCCAACTAAATGCTCATTCAAAGCACCAATATCATGCATGTACTGCACTGGGCTTTTACCATCTGCACGCGCTGCAATTTTTTCCTGCTCTGTGTGAGATTCAGCCAAATGAATCAAAACAGGAACACTTTTCTCTTTGGATAAATCCGACACTCGCTGCAATACTTCTGTCGTGTTGGTATAAGGCGCATGAGGTGCAAACGCTGGCGTAATACGTGGGTGATCTTTGTATTCTTCAATGAATTTTAACGCATAGTTAATACCTTCTTCGGCATTTTTCGCATCGGCTACAGGAAACTTAATGACAGTTTCACCAAGCACTGCTCGCATGCCAATTTTATCGACCGTTTTCGCCACTTCATCTTCAAAGTAATACATATCAGCGTAAGTCGTCACACCACCACGTAGCATCTCAACGTTACCAAGATTAGCACCGATACGCACCATATCGCGGGTGATAAGCTTGTTTTCAAGAGGGAAAATATAACGATGTAAACGATCTGGCACATCATCTGCCAAAGAACGTAAAACGCTCATAGATACATGTGTGTGGGTGTTGATTAAACCTGGCATAACGATATCCCCATCCACATCCAACACTTTTTCTGCGTCAAATTGGTCCGCTAATGACGCTTCACCCACTGCTAGTATTTTGTTGCCTTTAATTGCGATCACACCATTTTGATAAAGTGTTTTGCTTTTATCCATGGTCAAAACGGTAGCGTCTTTGATTAGCAAGTCGACAGTCTCTGCACCCCAAGATGGCACTGATAACGTCGTTGTTGCTAATACTGCCAATAAGACACTTTTTTTAAACTGCATTCGATTGTCCTTTATTAGATAATGTTCTAGGTTTGTCGTTCTTTAATAGCGACAACATTGCTCAATAATACTTGCATGTTTTATTCCAACACAGACACAAGTTGAAAATCTAGGATGAGAAATTGAATAATATCGGAAGCAAACTTAAGAACGGCCTTGGCAAAGCAGTAACCTACTTTATTTTACTCTCTTGTTTCGCTGTTTTGCTCATTTACTTAGTACAGCGCTTTGGCGGGGATTACGCAGAGCAAAAGATTCAAGAACAACTAGAGCTATCTGGCCTCGCTCCTTTTGTTCACTATGAAAGTGTTCACCTTGATCCCTTCACCCTCACCCCATCGCTAGAAAATGTCAGTTTTGGTAATGAGTATTCTCCATGGCTAAGATTTGCCAGAATCTCATTGAACAGCTACCCAATCAAATACCCCGACCTAGATGTGGATTTTTGGATTCAAGAAAGTCCAATAGACAGTCTATCCCGTGATACAAGAAACCTAATGCGTGCTGCTGGAATCGAAACCTTACTGGGTAAAGGCTCTTTTACTTCCAAGGTGGAGGGTAACAAAGTGTCATCAAGCTTCGCGCTAGACATTAAAGATATTGGCAAGCTAGCTTGGGCGTCAGATATAAGTGTATTAGATAAAACCATTGCGATGGATAATCTGCGTTCCGATGTAATTGCTTCTTTTGCATTAGGTCAGCCAGAAGCTCTCCCTATCATTTATGGTGATGCCATCGAAGTGCATTCTTTAAAAGTGGAATACGAAGAGTCAGGATTGATTGCTCATCTGGTCCCTAAGTCAGCGATCTCACGCGACTCAAATGAAAACCAGTTAAACGGGCTGAAATATATGAGCCAAGCATTAGGTCTTGCACCAGCTAACTCAAAAGAAGCAGAGCAGATTGCCGAGACGTTACTGACGTTTTTAAAGCAACCAGAAAAGCTAAATCTAACGCTGTCGCCTTCATCAGCGATTAGCCTAAAAGAGCTCGCACTACTGGCAAACGAAGGTACGCTTTATAAAGACAGTAAGATGGAACTATCAAACAAGTAGAACGCTTATTTACAGCCCAGGTGCATGAACAAATGGGCTGTAAGAACATAAGGCGTTTAAAAAGGATTAAACATTTCGCGATAAGACTGGTTAGAGGTCGCTCTGGCGATGCCTTTCACCATTCTGAAAATTGACCAAATCCAGACACCAAGCAACACAATATAACCAATAAAGAAGAACGCTAAAATCACCCCCACGACACTCCAGAAAATTCCCCACCAAAAAGTACCAATGATATTAGCGTAGTGATCTTCAAAAAGCGTGCCGCGAGCTTCGTCCGCTTTCACCATGGCCCAAATCGCACCGATAAACCAAAACACACCAGTAAATATGCCCAGCAACATAAAAATATAAGCGATCACTACATTACTTTTAGCATTTTCCTCTCTTGGTGTTAGCGGTTTAAAGCGATTATCAGGCTCAAATCCGGACATATTCAAACACTCCGTTATTCAATAAAATTTTGTCTAGTAAGCATAATGGGGATAGTTTGAAAATTATCGCCCCCTTCTTATCAGCTTTATGATTTCTTTTCGCTACGAATACTTGTAACGTGGTCTTTTCCCGTTCTGTTTTCACCCATACTGCCAAGGAATACCATGACAAACGTGACGATTTTAGTCGATGTTCAAAATGTCTATTACACCTCGAGACAAGCATTTGGACGCTCTTTCGACTACAACACTTTTTGGCAACAGGCCACAGAAGGTCGCAAGGTAGTCAAGGCTATCGCTTACGCTATAGACCGAGGCGATGAAAAACAGCGTCAGTTTCAAAACATTTTACGTGCGATTGGCTTTGAGGTGAAATTAAAGCCTTTTATTCAGCGCTCGGATGGTTCGGCAAAAGGAGATTGGGATGTGGGCATTGCCATTGATGGCATAGAACATGGCAAAGACAGCGATGTCCTTGTTCTGCTTTCTGGCGATGGCGACTTCGATATTTTGGCAAAAACACTCAGGGAAAAATACCAAACCAGGGTAGAAGTCTACGGTGTTGAATCCTTAACCGCGCAGTCATTAATCAATGCTGCAGATGACTTCACCGCCATCGGTAACAAATTGTTACTTAAATAGATAAAACTCATCTATATTTTTAAGAGAGAATATGTCGCCTTAAGAATCCTTACTGATTATTTTATATACAAAAAGTAAAACATGATAACTCAGACCAACTCCTTATTATTAGAAACAAGAGACATACTGCATAAGTGGCTTAGCCTTGCCACCGGTGCCATTATGATTTTTTTCTGCTTCATTAATGTCGTTATGTTAAACCAAGTAACTATCGGGGTTATTGATGCCGTCTTTGGCCTGCTGAATCTATACTCCTTTAGAAAGGCTTTATTAGAAAAAACGCATGAATGGCATCATTATATGTTGGCTTTTTCAATGACTGCCGTTGTTTTATCTTCCTTTTATTTTGCAGATCTAAGAGCTGGTTCTATCTATTGGCTTCTTATTCTACCGCCTTTATATTGTTTATTAGCAGGTCCTAAACTTGGTCTTTTCTATACAATTATCTTGTCCTTGCCTGCCCTTGCTATTTTATTCATTAAATCTGATACCGAGAACTTCCTCCCCTATCGGGCCATTCTTAATTTCGTATTAGCCTATTTTTTGTCCTACGGTATTTGTTATTTATACGAAAGCCAGTACGCAAAAAGCAGTCTATTACTCGAAAAAATGGCTTTCCAAGACCCATTAACGGGGGCGCAAAACCGTCATGCATTAAAGCTGTTCTTTGACAATTTCAATAATGCACCGGTTGATCCATTCTTAAAAGTTGAAACAGAAGAAGCTCGCTTATTGATCATTGATATTGACTATTTTAAAAGCGTAAATGATGAATTTGGTCACGATGTTGGTGATTCAGTGTTACTTGAAATGACTGAACTACTTCACTATTTGACGCATGATGAGCATGTTTATCGTATAGGCGGAGAAGAGTTTCTGATTACTTTAAAAAACCACACACAAAATCAGGCTTATGATTTTGCTGAAAAAATTCGCAAAGAAGTCGAAAAAACAGTATTTCGAGCCCATCTACAAAGCATTAAAATCACCGTCAGTATTGGTATAGCGCAACTCCAAAAAGGCCAATCCTTCAGAGAATTTTTACGAGACGCAGACAAAAACCTCTACTCCGCAAAAAATAAAGGCCGTAATTTGGTCCATTATGGACCTATGCATGTAACCGAGGCGGTTTAGTCGATCATGTTGGCATACAACTTTTTGTCACATATCCTTAAGCGAATTAATTAATGATGACCACAAGACATCTCCCGCAAACGGCAGTGACTCCGGCATCATTCCACAAATGGTTAAGTATCCTAATTTGTGTATTGAACAGCATCTATTTCCTACTTAACATGATTACAATGCAAAAGCTGGGAATTGGTGCCGTACAATTCATTGTCGCTATTTTTAGTGGTTATTGTTTTTATACTTCTTCAAAAGGCCTATACCGCCCTTGGCACAGCTACGCTTTGCTTTCATTACTCACTCTCAACATTTTACTTTCTATCGCAATAATGGAGCTCGTAGCCGGTGCAACCTATTGGGGACTCGCCTTACCCTTCTGGTACTACAGCCTATTTGGCTTAAAAAAAGGCTTTATTTTTAGCGCTGTGGTGGTTTTATTGGCTGCGGTGGTGATATTTATTCGCACCGACACAAATCTATTCATGCCGTTTAGAACTGTGTTTAACTTCACGCTTGTCTATTGCTCTATTTGGCTTGTGTGTCATATTTACGAAGTTCAGAACCAAAAAACAAGTAAGTTTCTACACTCTCTTGCATTACAAGACGACCTAACCGATTTGCAAAATCGTCACGCTCTTAAAGCGGATTTTAGAGCCTTCCATAAAAGTTTCGACTGTCTACACATGCTTATTATTGATATTGACCACTTCAAAAACATCAATGATAAATATGGGCATGATATTGGCGACTCTGTGCTTATTAACGTCGCGAATGTGTTGAAAGAGTGTGTTCAAGGCAAAGAAATATATCGCCTAGGTGGTGAAGAGTTTGTTGTTTTATATAAAGATATTAGTAATATTGAAGCCTACACTAAGGCAGAAGAAATACGCATAGCGATAGAGAAAAACGTATTCTACAGCCACAAGGAAGACATCAAACTGACTGTGAGCATAGGCTTGAGTTCACTTCACTCCGACCATGAATTTGCCGACTTCCTTCGAGCTGCGGATCAAAAACTCTATCAAGCAAAACATGAGGGGCGAAATAGAGTCTGCGGTTAACGGCTAAAGGTTTCCAAAAAAAGCGCTTCAACCTTGTCTCTCGCCCAAGGCGTTTTACGCAAAAACTTAAGACTAGACTTAACCGATGGATCGCTTTTAAAACAATTAATATTGATGCGAATAGCCAACTCTTCCCAACCGTAATGCTCCACCAGATCCGTGACAACCTTCTCTAGTTTAACGCCATGCAAAGGGTTATTAGCTTGTGTTCCGACCATATCTATTTATTCCTGTGACTCAATTAGCAATTTAGCCGAGAGTATACAGCAAGCAAGAAAAAGCCGCTTATAGATATTGCGGCTGATTCCAATATTACGCTTTGCCTTCTTAAAGCAACTAATCGTCCAATGGAACCCAAAGGCAATTATTTTGACTGGAATACACACTCGCGGCAATAAACCGCATTCCATGTAACCCCGTTGCCAATGTTGGTAAATTAGGGCTCTGAGTTGATGTAAGTAGCTGCTCAGCAAACTCACTGTATAAATTCGCAAACGCCTCTAAATAGCCCTCAGGATGACCAGAAGGAATACGAGAAACCGATGTGGCTGCTTCGCTTAGATAACCATTACCACGTCGGAGGCGTTGGCTTGGTTCTCCTAACACGGAATATGTCAGCTCATTAGGCGATTCCTGATGCCACTCAATACCAGCTTTATCTCCATAAATCCGCAATGATAAGGCATTCTCGTTGCCCGGCGCCACTTGGCTCGCCCACAAATGACCTTTGGCTCCATTACAAAAACGCATCAAGATATTGGCTTCATCGTCCAACTGACGCCCTTTCCCCCAGCTGGATAAATCCGCCAAGATTTCTTTCGCCTGAGTATTACCAACAAAGCACGCTAATTGATAAGCATGGCTGCCGATATCTCCCATACAACCAGCAATACCGGATTGAGCGGGATCGGATCGCCAAGTGGCTTGTTTGTTGCCGGTTTTCTCTAACGGTTCCGTCAGCCAGTCTTGTACGTATTCCACTTGAATAGAACGTATATTGCCCAACTTACCTGTTTTCACCATGGCTCGCGCCTCGCGCACCATGGGATAAGCTGAATAATTATGGGTTAATAAAAACTGCGCTTGGCTTGTTTCAGCGGCTTGATATAGCGCTTCCGCCTCTTCAAGAGTCGCCGTCAGTGGCTTATCGCAAATGACATGAATACCTCTTTTAAGAAACGCCATCGCCATCGGTGCATGTAGATGGTTAGGTGTCACGATAGACACCACTTCAATACCATCGCTACGCTCACTTTCTTGCTGCGCCATTTGCTCGAAATCCACATAAGATCGAGCAAGACCAAGTACCTGCGCTGATCGCTCTG
The DNA here is from genome assembly GCF_024397855.1 of Marinomonas rhizomae. Lineage (NCBI taxonomy): Bacteria > Pseudomonadati > Pseudomonadota > Gammaproteobacteria > Oceanospirillales > Oceanospirillaceae > Marinomonas > Marinomonas rhizomae. Next base: position 896,470 of record NZ_CP073343.1, on the reverse strand, counting down.
CTTTATCTGATTGGCTCGATAAAGCTCCTGCCACCAACTCGTAGTGATCATCCAGTCGAGCTGCAAAGCGATGCACTTCTCCAATAAAAGCGCCTTCTCCACCACCCACCATGCCAAGACGTAAACGACGTTTGCTTGCTTCAGTCATAAAATCACTCCAGCCCCAACATTTTTCGGTTCGCTTGCGCGTCGATGCCACTGTCAGCAAAATCGTCAAAGGCTTTATCGGTTACTCGGATAATAAAGTCTTGAATGTGTTGCGCACCTTCTCGGGCACCCTCTTCAGAATGCTTTAAACAACACTCCCACTCCAAGACCGCCCAGCCTGCAAAATCATAAGCGGTGAGCTTAGAAAAAATACCTTTGAAATCCACCTGGCCATCACCGATAGAACGAAAACGTCCAGGACGATCTACCCAGTTTTGGAAACCACCGTAAACGCCACATTTGCCACTCAAATTCAGCTCCGCATCTTTCACATGGAACATCTTAATTCGATTATGGTAATGATCAATAAAGGCCAAATAATCCAAATGCTGCAACACAAAATGACTAGGGTCATAAAGAATATTGGCCCGAGGATGATGATCCACTTCATCGAGAAAACGCTCGAAAGTCACACCATCATGAAGATCTTCACCGGGATGGATTTCATAACAAAGATCCACACCAGCCTCATCAAACACATCAAGAATTGGCTTCCAGCGCCGCCCCAGTTCAGCAAACGCCTCTTCTACTAAGCCTGCTGGTCTTTGTGGCCATGGGTAAAAATAAGGCCACGCCAAAGCACCAGAAAAAGTTGCATGAGCCGTCAGACCAAGACGTTTGGACGCCTTGGCGGCCATTTTAAGTTGCTCCACCGCCCACGCTTGGCGTGCGGTGGGGTTGCCTCTTACGCTCGGATCAGCAAAGCCATCAAACGCTTCGTCATAGGCCGGATGTACTGCCACCAGCTGACCTTGTAAATGCGTAGACAATTCCGAAATCACTATGCCGTGTTTCGCAGCTATCGCAATCAGTTCGTCACAGTATTCTTGACTGTTTGCAGCTTGCTCAAGATCCATTAAACGCTTATCCCAAGTAGGCACTTGCACACCTTTATAACCCAAAGAGGCAACCCAGCTACAAATGGCATCGAAGCTATTAAAAGGTGCTTCATCACCAACAAACTGTGCTAAAAAAATAGCAGGTCCTTGTATCGTCTTCATAATTTCCTCCTAGAAACAAGCAGCAAGCAAAGCTTTAGCTGCCTCAGGGTCAAGCGCGCGGGGACGATCACAATGGGTGGTCATCTTGATGGATTGTCCACTCTCACCAGACGCCAAAATCGCCGTCATTACTTCCACACCATGTAAAGCTCTGTCCAGCGAACACATATGATCTCGTCCCATATGGATCGCCATTACCATTTCTGCCAAACCTGCGGTGCGATAATTAGCCTTTGCTAGCTCGCCATGAATTTGATTTGGCACGCCAAATGGGTGATCCCATACTTTCAAAGGCGTTTCACGACCCTCTTGAATCAGCGATACTTTTCCGCCAAAAAAGTTGGGATCAGGCAAATACATAGAACCTTTACTACCGTATAACTCCATATGGGAATGTTGATGGGCTTGCACGTCCCAACTAGCCCCCAAGGTAATAACTGCACCATTTTCAAACGTTAAAATAGCGTGAATGGTCGTCGGTGTTTCTACATCTATCATCTCGCCAGACCTTGGTTGGCTGGTGATTTTACGTTGTTTACGCGGAATCGCCGTTTTGGCAATCACCGACTCCACAGGACCTAATAGCTGGATCAAGTTCGCAATGTAATACGGGCCTAAATCAAGAATAGGGCCACCGCCAGCCTTAAAGAAAAAGTCCGGATTAGGATGCCAGCTTTCCATGCCAGCACTCATCACATGGCAAGTGCCTGAATACACATCACCAATCTCGCCTTTATCTAATAAGTGCCGAGCAAACTGATGCGAACCACCCATAAAGGTGTCTGGCGCACTGCCGACTTTGAGGCCTTTCTTCAGTGAAAGCGCTTTCATTTTTTGACCTTCTTCAAGGCTCAAAACCAAAGGCTTTTCTGAGTAAACATGCTTGCCAGCTTCTAGAGCCTGCATACTCACTTCATAATGCGCAGCAGGAATCGTTAAATTGACAATAATATCAATATCTTGAGAGGCTAATAATTCATCTACAGTACGCGATTCAATGCCATACTTCTGTGCTTTAGTTACCGCTAATTCAGTGTTTAAATCCGCACAGGCTAAAACTTTGAAACCACAAAACTGTGGCGCCAAAGACAAATAGCTGTCAGAAATATTGCCACAACCAATCAGCCCAACATTCAAAATCGTTTTCATACTATTGCTCCTTTTGCTAAGGCCTGCGCCCCTTTTAGAGCTCGATTGGCAAAGCGCGATAAATCATTAGGGTTATCATGCTCCATCACAAACGCATTGGCTGGCGTTGAACGCACCACTGGCCACCAGTCTCGCCAAGGTAACGTTCCGTGGGTAAAATCTGCCCAGCCATCTTCATCTTGGCATTCACCTTCGGGTGCAATGTCTTTTAAATGCACAGCACAAATTCGGTCACGATACATAGTTAGCCACTTAGCAGGATCCTGCCCTCCTCTGACCACCCAAGACACATCCATTTCCCATTTAATATTCGAGCCGCCTTCTAGAATCAACGACATTGGCAAAGAGCCATCGGCTAACGGTTCAAACTCAAAATTATGATTGTGCCAACCAAATTCAAAGCCAGCATTGATGGTTTTTTCTCTAATAGCTTCTAAGCGCTGCCCGAATTCAAACCAACCTTGTGCACTATTTGGGCGCTGGTCAGGCATAATAAAGGGACAAATAATGGTGTGCATATGTAGCGTCTTAGCAATATACAAAGCCTGCTGAATATTGTTTTCCAACATGGTTAAATCAAAATGCCCGGTTGGCATAGTCAATTGATGTTTTTCTAATAAGCTTTTCAACTCATCCAATTGACCATACAAACCACCATAACCTTCCACTTGCTGATAGCCAGCTTGGTGTAAAAGAGCAAAAACTTCATCGAGAGATTTAGTATTACGGGCGCTATAAAGCTGAAATGAAAATTCGTTCATATCGTTTCCTTTTTATTTTTATTGCAATGACTGTTGGCTTAAAGCCGCACTTCACTTTGCTTCGAAAAGAGATGAGCTTTTTTCGGATCAAGATAAATATCGACGTCTTCATCCCATTTAAGCTGATGATCTCCATGAACTTTTACTGACCATTTACGGCCCATAAAATCAAACCAAACAATGGTTTCATCACCCATTGGCTCTAAGATATCAATCTTGGCAGAGGTCAATTTTACATAGCCGTCACGAGGCCCAAGCGCCAAATGCTCAGGGCGAATTCCCAAAAAAGCGTTCTCGTCATGATCACCTTGATTAATAAACTCATAACCCATTAAGTTGACGCGATAATCTTGATAAACAAAGTTTTCGCCAACGACACGACCTTCCAATAAATTCATGCTCGGCGAACCAATAAATTGCGCGACAAACAGGTTACAGGGTTTATGATAAATATCCGCTGGAGTGCTCAATTGCTGGATTTCGCCGTCCTTCATGATGGCAATTCGATCCGCCAAAGTAAGCGCTTCCACTTGGTCATGAGTCACATACACCATGGTGTTTTTTAATTGCTGATGCAGGCGCTTTATTTCTACGCGCAAATCTGCCCGTAATTTAGCGTCCAAATTCGATAAAGGCTCATCGAATAAAAAGACATCCACATCTCGTACCAAAGCTCGACCTATCGCCACACGCTGACGCTGCCCACCAGACAATTCAGACGGTTTTCGATGCAGAAGCGGCTCTATTTGCAAAATTTTAGAAGCACGGTCGACTCTCTCGCGGATCTCATCTTTTGGCATGCCTTTTACCTTCAAACCGAAAGACAAATTCCTTTCCACTGTCATCTGCGGATACAAAGCATAAGACTGAAAAACCATACCGATTCCGCGATCTTTAGGCTCTTCCCAAGTCACATTGCGATCATTGATCCAAATCTGCCCAGCAGAGATATCCAATAAGCCAGCGATGCAATTAAGCAAAGTCGATTTACCACAACCTGAAGAGCCCAGCAGAACCAAAAACTCCCCTTTTTTAATATCAAGATTAAGCTGTTTTAAAACATGGGCATCTTGATACTTAAGATCCAATTCTTTAATAGATATACTGTTCATAGTCTTACCCCTTCACCGCGCCAGCCGCTATGCCACGCACAAAATATTTGCCAGACAACAAGTAAATAGCCAACGGAACTAACGCCGTAAGAATTGTTGCGGCCATATTCACGTTGTATTCACGTACACCAAATGTGGTTGCCACTATATTGTTCAACTGCACGGTCATTGGTAAGTTCTCTCGACCAGCAAAAATCAAACCCAATAAGTAGTCATTCCAAATTCCCGTAGTTTGTAAGATCACCGCGACCACAGTCACTGGAATGGATAGCGGCATCATAATTTGAAAGAAGATCTGCCAAAAATTTGCGCCATCTACTCGCGCAGCTTTAAATAATTCATCGGGTAATGATGAAAAATAATTGCGAAATAACAAGGTCATGATCGGCATACCAAAGATGGTGTGAATCAAAATAATCCCAGTTAAAGAACCATAAAGCCCCATCTCGCGAAGGAAAATAATCAGCGGAAAGATCACTACTTGAAAAGGCACAAAAGCCCCGAACAGCAGTAGACCAAACAACAAATTAGAACCCTTGAAACGCCAGAATGACAAAGCATAACCATTGATCGAACCTATGATGATAGATATGGCCACGCTTGGAATGGTGATCTTCACTGAATTCCAAAAACCTGTTTGAATCCCATTACACTCCACACCAGAACACGCCTCACTCCAGGCTTTTACCCAGGCTGCAAAACTTGGGTCGCCAGGTAACGAAAAAAGCTCCCCTAAGCGAATCTCAGGCATGCCTTTTAGCGATGTAATCAACATCACGTACAAAGGAATACAAAAGAAAACGGCAGCACTGAATAAAAATGCATAAACGCCAAGCCGTGAGACTGTGGTTTTTTTCGGTTTTGGCCCATGTGGACCAGTTAATTGAATCTGTTCCATGATCGACTCCTAATGTTTGGCTGGACGAACATATTCGCGATAAATCCAGGGACCAATCACCAAGAGCACAGGGAGCAACATCATGGTTGCCGCCGCCATCCCCAAGCCCACATTGCCACGGGCTGTAATGTGATCAATAACGAACTTCGCAGGCATTTCCGTCGACATACCAGGGCCGCCACCGGTTTGCGCGACAATCAGGTCATACACTCGCACGACACCAACGGCTAGCAATACGACGGAGGTAATCATCACTGGTCGCATCATTGGCAAAACGATAAAGAGGTAGGTTCTCCACGTTGGAATACCATCCACACGAGCCGCTTTCCAGATTTCGCCATCAATGCCTCGTAAACCTGCCAACATCAAAGCCATAACTAGCCCAGACGACTGCCAAACGGCGGCGATTAATACACCATAAATTGCGTACTCTGAGCTGACTAATGGGGCGAACTCAAAAGACTCCCAGCCCATACGCTGAACGACATTTTGAATCCCCAAAGAAGGTTCCATCATCCACTGCCAAACTAGACCCGTTACAACCAAGGACATGGCATAGGGATAAAGAAATAGAGTACGAAAACCACTTTCAAAACGTACTTTCTGATCAAGAAACACCGCCATAAAAAAGCCCGAGATTAAACACAAGGCAATAAATAGCACTCCGTACAGAAATAAGTTTTCGACAGATACCACCCACCGAGACGTTCCCCAGAGGCGTTCATATTGGTCTAGTCCGACCCAATTAAAGTTTGGAAACAAGCGTGATTTCGTGAACGAAAGCATCACCGAATAACCGACACAAACTACAAATACGCCAATTGCAACAATCGCCATGGGCGCACTTGCTAATAACGAAGAAATTTGAATTCGTTTCGTACGTCGCGGGGTAGATACTTTTGCTGTATTAGCCATAGTCTCTTCCATCTTAAACTCCTTTTGAAACGCAAGAATTGACCGCCAGAACTGCATCTTCAGCACTAAATACTAGAGAAAGCTGGTGGTTATTCTGATTATCGAAGGTTACTCAGCGTCTTCGATGATGCCTTTGAAAATGCTAAGTGCATTGTCGACAGACATACTTGGCTCGTTCCAGAAAGTAGAGACTAAATCTTGAACCTGCCCATTCGTATCTTCCGTAATGTAATTATTTGCAGGTGTAATAGTCGCTTTGGGGTCATCCAACAAAGCAAGACCTTTTTTCATACACGCATCCGCCACTTTTAAGTCAACATCGGCACGTACTGGCAAAGAGCCTTTAGTATTGTTAAATTTTGCTTGAATAGTTGGACTCAACATCATAGAAGCTAACTTCATTTGTGCCGCTTCAAGATCTTTATCTGAGGATTTAGGAAAGATGAATGCATCGCCCCCAAGGGTAAGAGAAGGTCGTTTAGCGGGTCCCGGAATACAGCCGTAATCGACTTCGGCGACTTTTCCTGCCGCGGCAAACTCACCACGAGCCCAGTCACCCATTACTTGTGCAGCCGCTTTGCCAGTGATAACCATGTTAGTGGCATCATTCCAATTTCGACCAGGCGCCCCCTCATCGATAAATTGTCGTAATGCACCAAAAGTTTCAAACACCTTACGCATTTTATCGCTACTAGCAGCCTTTGGGTCCTTATCTTTCCATACCCTGTTCCAGAATTTTTCATCTGTCACGCCAATCATCACTACATCAAAAACATGGCGCTCCTGCCAACCTTGCCCGCCAAAGGCCAAAGGAATATACCCTGCACCACGAATTTTAGGCGCGACAGTCAAAAACTCTTCCCATGTATGAGGTTCTTTCACTCCAACATCGGCAAAGACTTTCTTATTCGTCCAAAGCCATTGATTAGAGTGAATATTGACGGGGACACAATAAATACCGCCATCTTTCATACAAGGATTTAAGATACTGGAAGGACGAATAAAGTTTGTCCAACCTTCTTTTTCAGCAACCGGAGTGAGATCTAGGAGAAGACCTTCTTCAATCAGTTCTTCGAACTGACGAGAGGTATTGAATTGTGCGGCGCCCGGTGCATCACCACCTAGAATGCGCTGCATAGTAAGTGCTCGCGCGTTTTCGCCTAATGCGACAGCGGTGTCCACCCACTTGTCGTTACCCAGTTTATTAAATTCCTCGGCCAACACAGTAACGGCTTTTTGTTCTCCGCCAGATGTCCACCAATGAATCACTTCAACATTGGCCGCTTGGACCGACGCACTCATAAATCCTGCCCCTATTGTGGCAGCAAACAGTTTTTTACCCATCATATTATTTTTATCCTCTATTGGGTTTTTGTCCTCAAAACTTCCTTACGAAAAACTTGAGTTGAAAACGGTAAAACTTGAAATGAAACCGCTTACATGAACAAATATTAGACAATAATATGACTCCGTCAATACATTTTACTTATTTGTTTTTTATAGTAGGAATGTTTGGCCTAAGCTGATTGGCGAACAATTAGCTCTGGGGAAAACCGGGTTTGTACAGGAAATTGAGTATCATAAACACGGTTTAAAAGCAGATATGCTGTGGCTTCAGCCATATCGTATAGCGGCAATTTTATGGTGGTAATACTTGGGGAATAATACTTAGAAATATCTAGGTCATCAAAACCTATGATTGCGATATCTTCCGGGACCTTAACACCTTGCTCAGCGCATACATGCAGCGCTCCCATCGCCATAATATCATTGGCAAAAAAGATTGCCGTTGGCCTATCTTCACGCTCTAAAATAGATTGCATATGAGCCATACCGGAACTTGCACTAAAGTTACCTTCCAGTTGAAAATACAGATTTAAATCCGCGTTTTGCAAAGCTTTTTGACAACCTAAATATCGCTGATAAGCATCATGCTTCCAAAGTGGACCAGTAACCGTCGCAATTTTCTTGTGACCTTTATCAATAAGATATTGGGTCGCCATTTCACCACCCGCAAAGTTATCAAAAGTAATATGATGATCATCGCCACCGGGAAAGGTCTGGTTCAAAACAAAAGCTGGGCAACGTAAATTAATCTGCGATATTTCCTCTTCTGATAAAAAATTAGTAATAATAACTAATGCATCGACTTGACGTTTAATCAAAAACTCAACCGCATCACGCTCACCCTCCAACGAGCCATTGCCACTGGCGATGATGACATGACGATCACCACCACGCAGGGCCTTTTCAACACCACTTGCTGCCGGTCCGTAGTAGGCAGTATCGATACGAGACGCCACCAAACCAATGGTGTAAGTTTTATTACTGGCAAGAGATCTAGCCGCCTGATTAGGGCTATAAGATAGTGTCTTAATCGCTTCTAATACACGAGATTTCGTCTCTTCTTTAACTGGAACCACGCCACTTAACACTCGGGAAACAGTAGCTTTTGACACACCCGCGAGGGTTGCAACTTGGTTAATCGTACTCATCGTTTTTTTCAAGCTAATATCCTAGGAAAAAGAAAATGCCAAAAAGTTATTATACTTCGACAGAAGGATTATCCTGTGGTAATTCTGTAATCGGTTTAATTAAATAATACGACGGTATTTGACTATTACAATAAATCCCCGAAAAATAGAGAAAAGTATAGGAGAATGTATTAATGGGTATTTTATCTGGCCTTAAAGGGCTATTTGCTGGTGGCGAAAGCGCACCAGAAAAAACAGAAGACGTCGTAGAACACAAAGGCTTTTCAATTATACCAGCACCGATGAAAGATGGTGGCCAATACAGAGTCGCTGCAACCATTACCAAAGGTGAAGGCGAAGAGCAAAAAACACACAATTTCATTCGCTCAGATTTAATGCCAAACCGCGACGAATGCATTGAAATAACCTTGCGCAAAGCCAAGCTTACCATTGATCAACTGGGTGACAATATTTTCGGCTAATACAAAGGAAAAGTATAATGAGCACACCAATAGGACAACACTGGCAACAAGTAAACGAATGTGAAGACCTATTGGGTGCCGACTTTCGTGCCCGCACTTTTTCTTTTGCTGGACCGAAAACCCAAGTCCACACCACACTCATTCATCACCTTGGCAACCCATCGGCAACCAAAGCCATTTTATACGTACATGGCTACACGGATTATTTTTTCCAAACGGGTTTGGCTGAGCATTTTATCAATTTGGGCTATCGCTTTTATGCCCTGGACTTACAAGGCTATGGCCGCTCTATCCGCCCTTCTACACCGCCAAACTGGTGTGAGTCTATTGAACAATACGGACAAGATTTAGACATTGCCTTAGCAACCATGAAACAAGACGGGGTAGATCAAGTCGTCATACTCGGACATTCCACTGGCGGCTTAGTGGTATCAACTTATTTAGCACAACCTTATGCCTTGCCAGAACGAGAGAGCCATTACAATAAGGCTTTTCCTGACGTGGTTGGGCTCATGCTCAACAGTCCATTCCTTGCTCTGCCTTTTCCACCAGCCGTGTTAAATTTTGTTAGCTGGCCTGTTCGAATTCTGGTTTCTTTATTGCCGTTTTCCTATTTGCGGGCAAAAAAAATCAATATTTACTCAAAGTCTCTGCACACAATATACGACGGTGAATGGGATTACCGCTTGGATTGGAAGCCCTCGCATGGCTTTGATTTATCTTTCCATTGGTTAAGAGAAGTCATTGTTGCGCAGCGTAATCTTGCTAATCAGCGCCTCAGCATACCAACGCTGATGTGCCGTTCAGAAATCAGTACTATTGGAAAACGCACCGTAAAAGAAGTGCAGCTTGGTGATGGTGTATTAGATGTCGACAGCATGCAGCAAGCCGCCAAAAAGACCTTCACCAACCTCACGCAAGTGGCTATTCCCCAAGGTTTCCATGACTTGTATTTGTCTCACCAAACCGCCCGCGATGCTTATTTAGCGGCCATGACGGAATGGTTAAAAACACTCGATGCAAACGCCTAACTAAATAGCCATTACGCCCCCTGACGTCGCATGACCCAATCTAACAAACAAGTTGGTAATACGCGTTTCATAATGACAGCCGCATATGTTGGCATAGTCACGTAATAACGCGCTCTTGGACGAGGTGATTCCAAGGCATGAATCAATTTTTCAACCACTGCACTGGCTGGCAAGGTTTGCGATGAGGTCGCTCCCTCTTTGCTCAAACGCGCAATCGCTTCCGCATAACCTTTTTGGTGACGGCTATTTTCCATATCGATATTGTCTTGCAGAGCAAGCAACGCATTCGCACGGAAACGACTTTCAATGGGGCCAGGTTCAATCAAACTCACTTTTATCGGCGTATCCGACAACTCCAAGCGTAAGGTATCGGTTAGGCCCTCTAAAGCAAATTTACTGGCGTTGTAAGCACCACGGAACGGCGCAGCAACCAAGCCGAGCACAGAGCTATTATTTACAATACGACCGTAACCTTGAGCTAACATGATTTTCAGTACTTTGATCGTAAGTTCATGAGTACCAAAGAAATTACACTCAAACTGTGCTCTTAACGCATCAACCGGCAAATCTTCAATGGCCCCCGGCTGGCCGTAAGCGCCATTATTAAACAAAGCAAAGAGCTGACCATTGGTAATCGCCAGTGTTTCTTGCAAGCCTTTTTCTATCGAAGCCGAATTGGCTAAATCCAACTGAACAACGTGCTTGATGCCTTGAGCATGTAATGCTTCCACGTCCTCTTGTTTACGACAACTTGCTACCACGAGAAAATCACGCTCTTGAAGCATTTTAGCTGCCTCCAGTCCAATTCCCGTCGAACAACCTGTGATAAGAATAGAATATTGCATTGCGCTTCCTTATGAAAAAATTCTTCAGGTCTTGGATGTTAACAAAATGCCAAACAAAGTGCTTTTATCTTGATTTCGATCACAATCTCAACCGGCACTCCAGCCCATAATCCCTGCTTATAAAATAAACATTAATAGGGATGTCGTATGAAGCTAAGTTCAATCAAAGTAAGCTACAAACTATGGGGACTTATTGCCACTTTAGTCACATTACTCATCGTTTTTAGCGCTATGGCCTATAACGAACTGCACAGCGAATTACTCAACGCGCGACAATTACAAGTAAAAGAACAAGTCGATAGCGCCTACTCCCTGGTAAAACATTACGGCGATCAAGCCCCCATTATTGGCGAAGCCCAAGCCAAGCAATCCGCTCTAAAAGCCCTTTCAGCCCTTCGTTTTGGCGATGAAGGCTATTTCTGGGTTAACGACATGCAAACTAAGTTACTCATGCACCCTTTCAAACCTGAAATCACAGGCAAAAGCATGGCTAATGTGACCGACGTTAATGGCTTTCATCACTGGCAAGCAATGGTCTCTATAGTAAAAAACAAAGGTGAAGGTTACGTTAACTATGCCTACAAAGGTCCGCAAGTTTCACAACCTGAAGACAAAGTCTCTTATGTAAAAGGTTATCAACCTTGGGGCTGGGTCATCGGCAGTGGCGTGCTGTACAGTGGTGTGACTGATATTTTTTGGGCGGCAGTACAAAAGTCTGCGGTGATCGAACTCATTCTAGTACTCATTGCACTTATAGGCAGTGTCACTATTGTGCGCAATATTACTCGCCCACTTAAAACCGTAACCGAACACCTTCAGCATATTTCAGATGGTGATCTTACTAAACAACTAGACATGCAACGCGGAGACGAAATAGGTATTCTAGCCAAGGCGGCAAACCGCGCATCTGAATCATTAAACGATACTTTACTCGAAGTCGACCACGCCATCACAGAACTGCAAGCTGTTTGTGTTCAAATGCAAAGTAACAGTCTGCACACCAAGCAAGGAATGGATCACCAATTCCAAGAAGTCGAAATGCTTGCTACCGCTATGAACGAAATGTCTTACTCCATTCGGGACGTCGCACAGCATGCCAAAGACACAGCAGATGCCACACAAACAGTACAAACCATCACCCGTCAAAGCAGCCAAGACTTAGACGCGACAAATGAAGACATTCAAACTCTGACTAAAAACATAGAAGGCGCTAACGACGTCATCATCAAGTTGCTTGAACAAACTGGGGATATAGATTCTGTTTTAGGTGTTATCGGTGATATATCCGAGCAAACCAACCTACTAGCCTTGAACGCAGCGATCGAAGCGGCTCGCGCAGGAGAACTCGGCCGAGGCTTTGCCGTCGTAGCAGATGAAGTTCGCTCACTGGCCAGCCGAACACAAGGATCAACCGTCGAAATCCGCACCATCATCGAAAAGCTTCAGCACCAATCAAAAGAAGCATCTGTATCCATGGCAACCAGCACCCAACAAGCTGAACGCGGTGCAGACAGAATGCATGTTGCCGCTGAAAACCTGAAAAACATGCTAATGCGAGTGGACGACGTTTCTGCTCGTAGCCATCAAATCGCCTCTGCCGCTGAACAGCAAGGTACAGTCGCAGAAGAAATTAATCACAACATTATGGGCATTCGAGAGGTCTCTGAAAAAGTCCTCGAAGATTCTCAGCAAGTATCCGAAGGCAGCACCATGATTGCCAACATGACCGATGACTTAAGCAAAAAAATCAAACAATTCCAGTTTGCTTGATTTCACTTTCTAACCAATTATGAAGAGATGAGCAAAATGCTCTTCTCTTCTTTTCGAAAGACAGTGACTAGCAAAAAATAAAAACCGCATTTAAATCCCCCCCCACTTAATACCAATTAGGTAAAGATGCCCTATAGCTAGGATTGTTTACCATAGGCGAAATCATCATTGCGTCGTTACGCTTCAAGAAGAAACTAGGGCAACTTTTCATTCAAAGACACCGATTAAAGTGTCTTTATGTATTCATTTGGTGTCACCCCAAACGACTTAAAAAAACGCTGACTAAAACGTTCTTGAGACTGGTAACCGCAACGAACGGCAATGTCTATTTGCTGTCGATATCCTTGTTGCATCAAACTAATAGCATGATTCATTCGCACTCGAGTTAACAGCGTTCTGAACTGTGTATTTTCGTCTTTTAAACGGCGAATCAATGTTGCTCGACTCACTGAAAAATGCGCAGCAACTTGATCCAATTGATAACCTTGCCATGGCGTTTGTTGCAACAGTTCAGTCACTTTTTGCGCAAAAGGCACAAAATGCCCATCAAAGAGTAGATGTAACTTCCCTACTTCGGCCAGTTGCTGGTAAAAACCATTTAACCAATACGCTTGAGTCGTTTCACTCAATCCATCCGTATCCAATTCAAACAAAAAATCGAGACTCGCCATCAAAGATCGACTGGGTTTAAAGCTTGGCGTTCGCTGAGCATTCACTGTGATACTAAGCTCTATCAAGGCTTCTGGAGGCGGTCGTTGAAAACTCATCTGTGCTGACAAAAAACGCTCTTTAGTCGGCTCGTTTTCAAACGTCAATTGTTGCCCTGCTTTTGTTAACAAAAGTGTTGAGGCATCAAAATCCAACACGTCATCTTGCCAAAATAGCCGTTTTCGCCCTGAGCGAATTTTAAAAAGGCTAGGAGTAAGAATTGCTACATTACGCATTCGCTGTGTTTGCACACCATACATTTGGCTAACTTTAAAAGCAGGGCCCATTTTCACTCCTAGCCGATGATTCGTTAACGATTATAAGGCGCGACTAATACTGCCTTGCCCAGAGCCATACTACGTACCGTATAACCCGCCAGTGCCGGTGAAACATCAGCACTTAAGTCCAGCTTTTCCACAGGTAGTGCCCAAACAGTAAATTGATAACGATGCATATTATCGCCTTTTGGTGGACAAAAACCGCCAAAGCCAACACTACCGTAATCAGATTTAAGCTCTGTCGCACCAAGCTTCGTTAAGTCAGCACCTTGAGCTAAAGACGTAACCGAAGTAGGAATATTAAAAGCCGACCAATGCCACCAGCCACTGCCTGTTGGTGCATCTGGATCGTACACGGTAATAGCGAAGCTCTTCGTCCCCTTAGGTGAATCCGTCCAGGCTAATTGAGGAGATTTATTCTCTCCATCACAACCAAAACTATTAAATTCAAACGCCTGTGGGATTTTCTGCCCTTCTTGAATGTCTTGGCTTGTTAGCTCAAACGCATTGCTGCTCATGGAGACCAATCCGCTTAACGCCACCGATATCAGTAATACTTTTTTCATTATTTTCACCTTACTATTTCAACCTTTAAAGTCGTTATAGTAAAGAGCTCAGATAACATAAACCCGACCAAAAATATCTTATTTCAAACAATAATCAATTATTTGATACTTTTCGTAATAAGACACTGTTTTTTCATTTTTTCAAACAAGGACAGAGCAGACAAGAGTTAAGTTTTACATCAACAGGGCTAAAAAATATCTTTTAAATATACCGACACTCAACTATATTAGATATAACTAATATTAAGACATCTTTGACTCAACAACTTCAACGAGGCAAAAAATGACTACTGACTCTCTCTTCCACCCCAGTGTTGTCACGTTTTTTGATAAAGACTCCAATACCTTTTCTTATGTCGTTAAAGATCCGGCCTCTTCTAGCTGCGCCATCGTCGACAGCGTATTGGACTTTGACTATGCATCTGGCGGCACTTCCCATACAGGTGCTGACGAAATTATTGAGTACATCACCACACATAAACTAGAGGTAGAATGGTTAATTGAAACTCATGTCCATGCAGATCACCTTTCTGCAGCACCCTATATTCAAAGCAAAGTCGGTGGCAAAATAGGTATTGGAAAGCAAATCACCATAGTGCAAGACACCTTTGGCAAGATATTCAATGAAGGCACGGCATTTAAATTAGATGGCTCACAATTTGATCACCTGTTTAATGACAATGAACACTATCATGTCGGCTCGATGCTATGTACTGCGCTTCATACGCCAGGCCACACACCAGCTTGTTTCACCCATGTTTTAGGTGATGCGGTTTTTGTTGGCGATACTTTATTTATGCCAGATGCTGGCACTGCACGTGCAGACTTTCCCGGTGGAGATGCAGGCATATTGTTCGATTCGGTACAAAAGATATTGTCGTTACCAGAAGATCATCGCATTTTCATGTGCCATGACTATTGTCCCAACGGTCGCGAACTAGAATATGAAACCACAGTCAAAGCCCAACGCGAATTGAACATTCATGTTAAAAAAGGCATGAGCAAAGAAACCTTTGTGGAATTACGTGAAACCCGTGACAAGACATTGGCCATGCCTCGCCTAATTTTGCCATCGCTGCAAATTAATATGAGAGCGGGACACATGCCTGAACCAGAAGACAATGGTTTGTCGTATCTAAAAGTTCCTTTGAATGCATTCAAATAAAAAATAATTCTATAAAGAGAGTAGCTATGTTACGCAAAATAATCACAGACAACTATTCCGTGTCTGAGCAGATCAGCTTGGACGATGTAGACACCTTAGCAAAATCTGGCGTCACGCTTATTATCTGCAATCGACCCGACGGTGAAGAGGAAGGACAACTTCCATTTGCCGACATTGCCGCATATGCGAAAGAGAAAGATATCCGAGCGGAGCACATCCCCTTTGTAGGCGGACAAATGGCAGAGTCCGATGTCGAAGCTTTTAAAGCAGCCATTCAAAACGCTAAAAACATTCACGCTTATTGTCGAACAGGGAACCGCTCTGGCCAGATTTGGCAAGCGGCGCAATAACCTTTTCTAGCGCCGGATACTCTATTCATGGGCATCGTATTTACCAACGCTAAATAAGGTGACCTAATATATAAACTTGCGATAAAAAAAATCCAATAGCGGCAAAGCTATTGGATTTCTTATGCGCATAATAAAGCTCTAAATTAACGCGGAGCCAATTACTTCTGTGTATAACGATAAAGCGCTTTGTACTCGCTATCGTCTTGCAAGCAATAAAACGAATTGTCTTTTGCACTTAAGATTTGGCAGCTAAAGTCGACACTTTCTTGTTGTTCCCATTCGCTATCACAGCCACTACGGAACTGTGTGTCCGAGCCACTTTCCGTAATCATAAGCGTCGAGTGCGACCAGTTAAAACGACTTTCATATACATTACAGCTGTCAGATTCATCCGTATCAACAAAGGTGCCAGTGCCATCTTCATTAAAGGTTTCAATTCCCGTATCAATCCAGTTGCACTGCTCATCTAAGTACTCTACGTTAAAGCTGTTTAGCAAATCTTTACGCTTAATATTTTTGATTTCAGCTAAACCTTCAACATACATAGACCAATTACTTTCGTAACCTTTGTCGTTAAAACCTTCTTGAATATTTAACGTAAATGGCAAGCCACTCAGCGCTGCGGAAGCTGTGTACAAGTCCGTACAATCGCTCCCCATCTTGGCAGTGTATTGTCCAAAATTCATCAGTAAATCGCTTAACTTAGTGCTGTCCATAGCGACGGCAACCATGCCATTTTGAGTCACTTCTTCCGTTGCTAACTGCTCAGCAATTTGTTTACTTTTATCACCAGTGTAAGCGACTAAATGCTTCCCCTTAATCGCCACGAATGCATCAATCGGCAAGCCGCTGTCAGCTAGATTTACTGCACTTCCGTCGGTTGGAATCTGAATACCGCGAAGCATAGGGATATACTGAGCAGCAAGTGCTGCCAATACGTCTGGCTTATCACTGGTAAGAGTCGCAATAGCATCGTATTTCACGCCTATTTGACTGCTCTCATCTTTTGCAAGATCAAAGATACCGACACTCACGCCCGATAAACCTTGCGCCATGCCGGTAAATACAGAAAGTGCAGCAGGGTTCTGTTCGCGCAATTTTGATTGCGCTGTCAGTAGTGGTTCACAGCTAAAGTCAGCTTTTGTGAATTGGCGCCACAAGCTCGTCAACACAGGCGAAACAGCATCAGATGCTACTCCAATCCCCAAGCCAAGCGTCAAATCATTATCGGCTTTCAAATAACTTGGGATAAAACCACGTAATTTATTTAACTCACCGAGAATGCTGGCATTTTTAATTTCTAATGCGTAAGAGAAGCCTACTGCCATGTCATCGCCTTGAATGTCATAGCTATTCAGGCCAAAGACCACACGTGGGACACCAGACACAATATTGACGATGTCGGCTTTACATTGCATTTGTGCAGCACTCAATTCTGGCAAGTCATCACCCACCAATGCTTTCACTTGTTTGTGAGCGCGGGAGTCTTTATCTAAGATCGCATTCGCAATGTTCTGCAAACTCATATAACCATGAGAAGCCGCTAAGAAGTTATAAGCCCCACCATCGTTCTTCCAACTGTCAGCAGACATAGGCTGCGCAGGTTTCGCCAATGCAAAGCGCTGCTCTTGCGCTCCTTTATCTTCTTTTTGCGATATAACAGCCGCTGTCAGCACCTTATCCTTGATCATAAAACCCAGTTTCAGCACGACATCATCTTTGTTTACCAGCTCAACCGTCGTTAACGCCTGACCAGCAATCGTTTCAGAACCAAGGGTGACATCGGTTTCTTGTGCTGCTTGCTTTATCAGCGTCAAAAACGTCTCTTCATTTTCTAACGCTATACGCGCAACAGGAAAGACCCCATCCAGATAAATAACGCTCGCACCTTCAATATCAAGACCGTAATGTTGGTATATTTCCATGCCACCATTAGGTGCAACGTCGTAATAGTCTTTCACCAACCAATTAACAAAATCCAAGCCCTTACTGGGAGGCAAAGATTCGAGCAACTCCATCACAACTTCGGCGTCGCCATTGCCTTTCAACTGCGCCATCATCTCGTCAGAACTGGTAACAAGTTCTTCATTCGAGACACCGCCTAGAAAAAGCGCCGTATCAGCAGGGACATATTCAATCATGCGGTCGATCGAATTGCCTTTTTGAAACCAGCCAAAAACATCCAAGTTAAAGCCGAATGCGGCAGCGGAAGACAGACAAACCACAACGGCAGCCGCTTTAAAAATTTTTACCTTCATTATGAATCCTTCAAAATGAGCACTTATAAAAATGCATTAAATGATGTTGAAAATCACGTATTTATAACGGCCAGATTTTAGCGTTAAACAGGATGAAGAGCCATGACAGATGTTAACAACTGTTTAAAGGATATTTATGACGTAAACAGACAACCCCCTAAGTCATCCGCACCCTACAATTTATGACCTTTAACTCAACTTACAATCTGGAGCTACTATGTCTGACTTTATCACCGTCATGCGTGAAACCTGCCCTACCCCTGTGGTAAACGCAACAAAATGGACTCGTATTGGTGGCGATCCGCATACAGTAAACCTAAACGCTTACCTTTCAGCAGACGGCAGCAAAATCATGGGGACTTGGATCTGTACCCCTGGCAAGTTTGAAGTGAACTACGACAAATGGGAATTTTGCCATTTCTTAGAAGGCTACTGCATCATCACACCAGAAGGCGAAGAGCCAAAGCACCTAAAAGCAGGTGATGTATTTGTTATCGAGCCAGGTATGAAAGGTACTTGGGAAGTAGTAGAAACCGTTCGTAAATACTTTGTATTCGCTTAAATAGCACGTCAAAGTAGTCGGTAACAAACGTATCTCAATAAATGCCAGCAAATAGTCGTTTCTGTCTGCTGGCATTTTTTACTAACGGCCACGATCCAGACCATTTAACTGACGAATAATATCCAGAAACAAATCACGACCAACGGGAAGCAACCCATCGGGAAAGTCGTAATCAGGGTTGTGTAATTGCGGGCTAGCTTGCCCAGCACCCAAGGCAAACATAGCTCCTTCTTTGGCTGTCGCGGTAAACTGTCCAAAATCCTCCGACCAACGCATTGGTTCATCTAATAATAAAAAAGGCGTTTGAGTGTTATCACAAGCACAGACGACCAAATCACAGCCTTGTTGAGAGTTCACGCTAGCCTGAAACGCATCATCGTATTCAAACGAAATGCTTAGGTTTTCACTCTTTGCCACAGTTTGAGAAAAGCGCTCAGCTTCCTCTACCAGAGCTTGCATACCTTCATTACTTTCACTGCGCAACGTCACCATAACCACGGCATCGCCTGGCGCCGTACCAAAGGCAATTTCGCCTAATTTTGCGTGGATAACCGTTACCCAATTTCGCCCTGTGGCCACTTGTTGCGGAATCTTTGCTGGCAGAGAGTTCAGTTCTTGGATAATTTTGCACATGGCATTGGCAGGACTGACGCCATTTTCAGGATGCGCCGCGTGGGAGGTTTTGCCTTTTAAATGGATAATCATGCCCCGAGACGCACAATTGAACGTGCCCGCTCGCACTGCAACCTTGCCTAGCTCTAAGCCAGGGTAATTGTGCAATGCAAAAGCATAATCCGGAAGGAGAGCCGCAAAACGCGCATCGTTTACGACTTGAATCGCCCCCATACCAGTTTCTTCTGCCGGTTGAAAACACAGCACGACACGCCCCTTCTTAGGACGATGTTTCGCCAATTCCGCACCCAATGCTGTCACAATACTCATGTGCCCATCATGACCGCATTTATGAGAAACGCCTTTCACCTGTGAGCGGTGTGCAAAGCTATTGGTTTCTTCAATCGGTAAGGCATCCAACTCACTACGAATCAAAGTCGTTGGCCCACTTTCAGCGCCATTGAATACAAACGCCAGACCCGTTCCGCCAAGATCGGTAATAACTTCATCCGCAGAGAAAGCCTGAAACTCTTCGAGAATTCGAGCCGCCGTCGCTTGCTCTTGATTAGACAACTCAGGGTTCTGATGAAGGGTTTTACGTAACGCGATTAACTCATCAAAAGATTGCATAGTTGGGCCTGTTAATTAAGATATTACGAGTGACTTTTGTTGCCGTCATTCCAGTCATCACACATATCAAGATTGTCAAACTTATAAGGGAATTGTACACATCAAAGAGAAAGCATAGGACAAACGTATTTTAGTCATTAAAAATTAAAGCTGCTTTTTCATATTTACCAACTGAAAAAATTGGCCATTAGAAAGCGGCTCTTGAACACGCCCAATCTCGGTAAAACCTCGTTTTCGGTAAAAAGACTCACCCGACAAAGTGGAAGCTAAAAACAACGACTTAACACCTCTTTCAGAGCAATACTTTTCACAATAATCAAACACGCTTGAAGCGACACCTTTTCTGGCATATTCAGGTGCAACAAAGAAGCCTCGAATCTCGGCACTCGTTTCTTCATCCAATGACAAAGATACACCGCCACAGCCAGCAATTCGCCTATCTATTTCGGCAACAAAATACTGTCCAGAGTGGATGAGAGTATCTAAACCACTAATCAACTCCAACGCCGCTTCAATCTCTGATTCCTCATAAAACCCACGCTGAAGCTCACGCGTGGAGCGATTGATTAATGCTTCAATCGACTCTAGCTCTTCTATTTTTGCTGCTCGGATAGTGAGATTCATAGAATGATTTTCCTGCAACATTTTCCGTTAATTAGTAAATTTAATGGAGTTAAAAGGCGCATCCACACAACTATATAAAAAGCGTATAGAGTAATTAAGCATATAAACAATTTCAATCACTAACAAGAGGATGTACTTATGCAAAATAGGGCTATTATCATTACTGGAGCAGCAATGGGTTTAGGCCTAGCTACAGCTGAACTATTAGCTGCTAAACAGGCAAAACTTGTTTTAGTGGACTATAATGCGGAAGCTCTTCAAGCCGCAAAAACAAAAATTTTAGCAAAATCGCCAAGTGCAGAACTCCTACTCATCCCAACTGATGTTTCAGACGAAGAGGCAGTACAAAGCTATGTAGAAAAAACGGTAGAGCACTTTGGTAGAATCGATGGACTCTACAATAATGCGGGAATTGAAGGCAAACAAGCACCACTCACAGAATACGATATAGACGTTTTTAAGCGTGTCATAGACATTAACTTGATGGGTGTATATTACGGTATGAAATATGTTATTCCCGTAATGAAAAAGCAGAATTACGGTAAAATCGTCAATGTGGCATCAGTTGGAGGAATCCGAGGTGTTGTTAACCAGACTGCTTATGTTGCATCAAAACATGCCGTTTCAGGGATGACAAAAAATGCCGCCATCGAATATGGTGAGTATGGCATTTTAACCAACGCCATTGCACCAGGTGCAATTTTAACCCCCATGGTCGAAGAAGCATTTAAACAAGTTAACCCTGACGACCCAAAATCGGCAGAGCAGGAATATGCTCAAAGAAATCCAACCAAAAAGCTGGGCCAGCCAACCGATGTCGCCAACGTTGTTGCTTTTTTATTGAGTGAAGATAATGGCTATGTAAGCGGACAAACTATCGCAATAGATGGTGGCGAGTCTAACTTGTACGGCAATTAATATTGTCATCGGGAAATCTTTTTTTATCATACCGAAAAAAGCGGGCCTTACTAGGTCTCGCTTTTCCCACTCTAAAATCACATACAGCCCCAAGGCCCTAGCTCCTGAAGGCGCATTCCTGCCTTCAACTCTGGCTTAGTCGTAGCCATTACGACCCAGTTTTTGACAAAATATATGCCAGTCGCTCTAAATAGATATCTCACGCATCTTAGATTACTTAGTCACGAAAAAGAGCCATACTTAACACTATCTACAGTGCTTTATTGCAGATAAACATCGTCTGATGCTCGTTTTTAAAAATAGAATTAATGCAGATTCGATCCATTCGAAAAGGGTATTCTGGATGCAAGTCGAGTAACCTGAGAAGGAGTTAAGTCCATCGGTAGTAAGCAATTAATGCTGTATAGAAACAAAGAAATCCGATTAAGAAAGCTTAATCGGATTTTCTAATGCTATTCAATTAAATTCAACCCTTAATTGAATAGCATTAGGTACAGGGCCTGCTTTTTTAAAATATTGTATTTGCTAAAAGAGTTTAGAAATCTAGCTGTTCAGCTTCTTCAACTTCTGCTTCTTTATCATTAGTTTTGCCGTCTGCTTTAACTGTTTTAGGCAATAAATCTTCTCGAATCTTCGCTTCAATTTCTTTCGCCATTTCAGGATTATCAGCTAAGAACTGAGCCGCATTGGCCTTACCTTGTCCAATTTTGTTCCCATTGTAAGCATACCAAGCACCCGCTTTATCAACGAAGCCTTGCTTAACACCTAGGTCGATGACTTCGCCCATGCGGTAAATACCAGCACCGTACATGATTTGGAATTCAGCTTGTTTAAATGGCGGTGCAATCTTGTTTTTCACCACTTTAACGCGGGTTTCGTTACCAATCACTTCATCACCCTGCTTCACCGAGCCGATACGACGAATATCTAAACGTACAGAAGAGTAAAACTTAAGCGCATTACCGCCCGTTGTTGTTTCTGGAGACCCAAACATCACACCAATTTTCATACGAATTTGGTTAATAAAAACAACAAGGCAATTGGCATTTTTGATAGAACCGGTCAATTTACGCATTGCTTGAGAAAGCAAACGAGCTTGAACACCAACAGAAGAACTACCCATTTCGCCTTCAATTTCAGACTTAGGAACCAAGGCAGCCACAGAATCGACGATAACAACATCGACACTATTAGAGCGTACCAACATATCTACAATCTCAAGAGCCTGCTCACCCGTATCTGGTTGAGAGATCAAAAGATCAGCGATATTTACACCTAGCTTTTCTGCGTAAGAAGGATCAAGCGCATGCTCGGCATCAATAAAGGCACAAGTCTTACCTTGTTTTTGTGCTTCCGCAATCACACTTAGCGTAAGTGTTGTTTTACCTGAAGATTCTGGTCCGTAGATTTCACAAATACGACCATAAGGAAGACCACCCGCACCTAGCGCAATATCCAGACCTAACGATCCAGTAGAAACAGTATCAATATCAAGCTTGGCACCTTCGCCCATCTTCATGATGGCACCTTTACCAAATTGACGCTCGATTTGAGACAGCGCTGCATCCAGCGCCTTTTTCTTGTTGTCTGCAATAGATGACATGATGAATTCCTTGTGGATACTTTTCGTTGTGACTAATTGTCGTTGTCGGTAACTCTATCGTTTTTTTTGGGTAATCTCAAGAAATACTGTATATAAAAACAGTATTATTTTTAAACTCTTTCAAGCATCTCTTTTACACCGCGAAGAGCCTCTAAAACCGTCCCCTCTCTTACCGCCTGACGATCCCCAGAAAACAAAAATCGCTCTACTCTGGCTTCTTCACCAATCCGTTGCCAGCCAATATAAACACAGCCCACAGGCTTTTCTGGTGAACCGCCCCCAGGACCTGCCACACCACTTACAGCAACAGAAATGTCGCCGCCCAATTGTAAAGCACCAGCACACATCTCTTTTACAGTTTGTTCAGACACGGCGCCAAAAGACGACAGGGTTTCTTCTTTCACTGACAAACCACGCATTTTAGCTTCATTGGCGTAACTAATCACACCACCGAAAAACCATGCCGAGCTACCAGCTATTTCCGTGCATACCGCGCCAATCAAGCCACCAGTGCAAGACTCTGCCGTGACGAGTAACAGCCCTCTTTTTTGTAAGAGCTCTCCAGCTTGTTGTGCCGCGTGTGTCATTTTTTGCATTGGATTCATTATCATTATCCCTTAAATCCTTGGAAAATATCCCGTAGAATACCCCTCTATTTTTTGGATCACAATCGAGCTTTCCCAGATGAGCAAAACACCAGCAGATAACCATACACCAATGATGCGCCAGTACTTCGGCCTTAAATCACAGCATCCGAACCAACTGCTATTTTATCGCATGGGAGATTTTTACGAGCTTTTCTACGACGACGCTAAACGCGCGTCTCAGCTGCTTGATATTACACTTACCGCTCGCGGTCATTCTGGAGGCATGCCTATTCCCATGGCTGGCATTCCCTTCCATGCAGCAGAAAACTACATTGCACGCTTGGTTCGCATGGGCGAGTCCGTTGTGGTTGCTGAGCAAACTGGCGATCCAGCTACCAGTAAAGGTCCAGTCGAACGCCAAATCGCTCGCATCGTCACACCCGGCACCATCAGTGACGAAGCCTTTCTTGAAGAAAAGCGCGAGAACCTTTTACTATCACTTGCTCACCAATCCCGCAAAGGCTTGGATGTGTTTGGTTTTTCTTATCTAGACATGGCCAGTGGTCGTTTTTGCCTGTTTGAGGTCGATGGCCACGAAGCACTTTCGAGTGAGCTGCAGCGCTTGTCTCCAAGAGAAATACTTATCTCTGAAGATTTCCCTGCGCGCGCGACGCTTAAACTAGAAAAAGGCATTGCTGAACTTGGCCCTTGGCATTTTGATTATGAATCCAGCTATCGCCAACTTATTCAGCAATTCAACACCAAAGACTTATCCGGCTTTGGCTGTGAAGCATTAACGGCCGCCATCTCATCTGCTGGCGCATTACTGCAATATGCGAAAGACACACAGCGTTCAGCTTTGCCACACATTCAATCCATCATGGTTGAACACAAAGATGATTCGGTATTAATAGATGGCGCAACCAGACGCAACTTAGAAATCGATATCAACCTTACAGGCGGCACCAGCAACACAGTCGTGGAAGTTCTCGACAAATGCTCTACGCCAATGGGCAGCCGTTTGTTAAAACGCTGGTTACACACGCCAATTCGTGATTTGAACGAAATTCAAGCTCGTCAACAGGTTGTCGCTGAGTTAAAGAACAATCAAACTTACGACACTTTTGAAGCACCACTAAAAAAAGTCGGTGACTTGGAACGTATTTTATCTCGTGTTGCTTTACGCTCTGCTCGTCCTAGAGATTTATTACGCTTACGATTTGCCCTTGAAGCCGCGCCAGAGATCAACCAACTATTATCAAGCGCCACTTCTGAGCGACTACAAGAGCTCAATCAACGCATTATTGCGCAGCCAAATATCACTGAAACCTTGGCAAAAGCGCTAGTTGAAAATCCACCATCAGTGGTTCGTGATGGCGGCATTTTTGCTAAAGGTTACGATGAAGAATTAGATGAGCTGTTGGCGCTATCTACCAATGCCACCGATTTTCTTGCCGAGATGGAGCGCAGCGAAAAAGCTCGCACTGGAATCAGCTCATTAAAAGTCGGCTTTAATCGAGTTCATGGTTATTACATTGAGATCAGTCGCCTGCATTCCGATCAAGCACCGGTTGAATATATACGTCGCCAAACACTAAAAAATGCTGAACGTTTTATTACGCCAGAATTAAAAGCCTTTGAAGACAAAGCCCTCAGTGCAAAATCCAAATCACTTGCCCGTGAAAAAGAGCTTTATGAAAGTCTTCTAGATCAACTAAACGAGGCACTAAGCGAATTACAAACCACCAGCCAAGCCCTCGCACAGTTAGATGTACTGAACAACTTCGCCGAACGCGCTAACATACTTAATTTCAGCTGTCCGGAATTACACAATCGAGGCGGCATTCAGATTAGTGGCGGACGCCACCCGGTTGTCGAATCGGTTATTTCAGAACCCTTCGTGCCAAATGATCTCGACCTAAATGACAAGCGCTCACTGCTGATGATTACCGGTCCGAACATGGGTGGTAAATCCACTTATATGCGCCAAATCGCTCTCATCACTTTGTTAGCGCATACAGGTTGTTTTGTGCCTGCTGAATCTGCTTCCATTTCAGTAGTAGATCGAATTTTTACGCGTATGGGCTCATCAGATGACCTTGCTGGCGGTCGCTCAACCTTCATGGTGGAAATGACAGAAACAGCAAACATCCTAAACAACGCCAGTAAAAACAGCTTGGTTCTTATGGATGAAGTTGGACGTGGCACCAGTACTTTTGATGGCCTATCTTTGGCTTGGGCTGCTGTTGACTATTTAGCTAACAGGCTCAAATGCCACGTATTGTTTGCAACGCATTACTTTGAACTCACTACGCTAGCAGACCAGCTAGAAAATGCCGCCAACGTTCACTTAACAGCAACCGAGTACGAAGATGAAATCGTCTTCTTGCATAAGGTTCATGAAGGTCCAGCTAGCCAGTCGTATGGTTTACAAGTTGCGCAATTAGCAGGGGTTCCTCGTGATGTTATTGGGCACGCTAAGCAAAAGCTGAAAGAACTAGAAGTCGTAACAGGAATAGACCTTGATAGTCACTCTTTAGAGACTTCAACTATTTCAGCAACGTCAACAAAAGTAAAAACCAAAGAACATGCTATACAGGAGAGCAACAATGGCTACCAACCTCAGCAAGCAGATATGTTTGCTCAGGCGGAACAAAACGCCTTGAAAAATGCCCTTGAAGAACTGGATTTAGACAACATGACGCCATTAGAAGCAATAAGCGCCTTGTACCAACTTAAATCTCAGTTGTAATAGGTTCAGGACTGAGACTACTGTTGATATAAGCTAATAGCAGATAAATGTAGAATATTGTCGATTGTTGCTTGCCGCGAAATGGCCTATACCTCTAAAATAGTGCGCAATCATTTTTATAGCTTGTAAGGAGAAGTCGAATGGCTTTCATCGTTACCGATAACTGCATTCGCTGCAAATACACTGACTGTGTTGAAGTTTGTCCTGTGGACTGCTTCTATGAAGGCCCTAATTTTTTGGCGATTAACCCTGACGAGTGTATCGACTGCGCATTGTGTGAACCTGAATGTCCAGCTAATGCCATCTTCTCGGAAGATGAATTGCCTGAAGATCAAGAAGTATTCGTCGAATTGAACCGCGATCTGTCTTTGATCTGGCCAAACATTGCTGAGAAAAAAGACGCTCTTCCTGATGCTGCGCAATGGGATGGTGTTGAAGATAAATTAGAGCACTTAGAGCGTTAATTTAACTCAGCACTAAATCTAAAATCCAAGTATAAAAAAAGCGACTTTAAGTCGCTTTTTTTATACTTAACGTTAATGCTAATCGACAAATGATAAATTTTAGGCAAAAAAAAGGGCGCCTATTGGCAACCCTGCTTTTTGCTAACAT
Organism: Marinomonas rhizomae; assembly: GCF_024397855.1. Lineage (NCBI taxonomy): Bacteria > Pseudomonadati > Pseudomonadota > Gammaproteobacteria > Oceanospirillales > Oceanospirillaceae > Marinomonas > Marinomonas rhizomae. The sequence continues at coordinate 869,600 of NZ_CP073343.1, read as the reverse complement.
CCTGTAAGCAACTCTTCCGATAAGTAAAACATCACTGTTTGCGTCGCCCTGAAGCTTCCAAACTGTCCTTATTTAATGGCGTATCCATCAAACCACATTTATTCCCTTGAACAATCCATTGCTCTTGAACATCCGAATTCAATCCTCAACGCCATCAATGGCATACCATCAAGCACTCCATGTGCTCTTCATCCATGAACTCCGTTTGGATAAGACACAATTTACCAGCTAAAAAATATATATCAACCTTGCAAAAAACTGACAATTAATAAATATTTACCTATAAATCAATAACATAAGTGACAACCATAATAAAACATGACATTAAGCCACGCAACAAACGGGAAACACCTACAGATATGTAAGAAAAGGACTACACAGGATCAGTATTTATTTAAAATACACTTCATCACACGGCAAGTAGAAATTCGTCGGCCCATCTGATCGCATCTAAATAGGTCTTTTTTAAATCCACTAAATCTTGAGAATTCTTGATGGTATGGCCATTACCATAAAGCTCGACTAGATCAAGCGTATTACCCACTCTTCCAGATCGATGTACTATCGCATTAATAAATTCACTGGGTAAAGGTAACTCACCGAGCACCTCGTCTAATTTCATACCCGTGCAGACATCGATCATAGACAACATTCCGGCTAAAAAATATTTGTCTTGATTATTATACCCTCGGCTTTGGGCAAACAATTCCGCATGTTTCGCGCGAATCATTATTTGCTCTAACAACACATGGCGATCGCCCACCATTTCAGACATTAACAATAAGTTAGTTAATGATTTAAGTTTTTCCACACCTATCAGCATAATCGCCAAACGAACAGAATCTACAGAAGCGACTAAGCCTGTTATAGGAGAGTTTAAATAACGTAGTAGTTTATGCACCAGCCCCGCATCTTGGCTAACTATCTGTTCCAATTCATCAATGCTTAAAACGGAGGTATTTAACAGCGAGGACATCAGTTGAAGCAGCGTCGTGCTATTCACTTTGGTCGCTTTACTCGACATCAGCTCAGGCTTTTCAAAAAAATAACCCTGAAAATATTCTATGCCTAACAAGCGACAGAACTGATAGTCTTCCCACGTTTCCACTTTCTCAGCAATAATTTTTACGTCAAAGCCTCTTAGTGCTTCAACTTCTTTATGAAGCTCATCATGACCTAAAGCCAATATATCCAACTTTATGTAGTCAGCGAGCTCTATAAAAGGCGTTAATTTACTATCAAAAATAAAATCGTCTAATGCTATCGAACAACCTGCTTTTACCCAACGGCGTAATGATGACAATAAAACCGCATCAAAGCCTGAGTTTTCCAATACTTCAATCACGATATTTTCTTTGTTGATTGGCATGCCGCTAGGGCTTAACAAGTAAGCGCGAGGAAAATTAATAAATGCTTTATTAGTACCCACAAGGGTTTCCATACCGAGCTCAAAAAGACTGGCCGCAATCACCTGAGCGGTGGCAGCAACCTCATCAATGACGTCTGCCTGTGCTGCGACAGTATTCTTGCGATAAAGAAGTTCATACCCCATTACAGCAAGGCGACTATCTACTATTGGTTGCCTTGCCAATGTAACGTTAGAGTGGGCTGACAGTAAGTTTTCGGCCATATCGTTTCCGTTTCAATAAAAATATCAGTATCGATTCATACAGTGTCTCAATATTGCCTAAAAATTGCCATTGGGCATACGCAATAATCTTGGTAACATGGACGCATTAAATGTAGACAACTATATAAAATAAAATAAAGCAAAAAACCTGTGGGGAAAACAATGCCAGTATATCGCTCCAAAACAACTACATCGGGCCGTAATATGGCCGGAGCTCGTGCGCTATGGCGTGCAACCGGAATGACAGACGATGATTTTCAAAAGCCAATCATCGCCGTGGTCAACTCTTTCACTCAATTTGTACCAGGTCATGTTCATCTCAAAGACATGGGGCAACTGGTTGCTCGTGAAATTGAAGCCGCTGGCGGTGTAGCAAAGGAATTTAACACTATCGCTGTCGACGATGGTATCGCCATGGGTCATGACGGCATGCTTTATAGCCTTCCATCCCGTGATTTGATCGCAGACTCTGTTGAATACATGGTTAATGCTCATTGCGCCGATGCTATGGTGTGTATTTCAAACTGCGACAAAATCACACCTGGAATGTTAATGGCCGCTATGCGTATTAACATTCCGGTTATTTTTGTGTCTGGCGGCCCAATGGAAGCGGGTAAAACCAAGCTGTCTGAGAACAAGCTTGACCTAGTCGATGCTATGGTTATTGCTGCAGACCCAACGGCAACAGATGAAAAAGTCGCCGAATACGAACGTTCTGCGTGCCCTACATGTGGTTCTTGTTCTGGTATGTTTACAGCCAACTCCATGAACTGCTTAACCGAAGCACTTGGTCTAAGTTTACCGGGCAACGGCACGACACTAGCGACTCACTCAGATCGTCGCCGTTTGTTTCTAGATGCAGGTCGTCGCATTGTAGACATAACTAAACGTTTCTACGAAAACGATGAAGCAAACTGGACGCCACGCTCTATTGCAAGCTTCGAAGCCTTTGAAAATGCCATGACGCTAGACATCGCTATGGGTGGATCAACCAACACTATCTTGCATTTATTGGCGATTGCCCGTGAAGCTGGTGTTGAATTCACTATGGAAGACATCGACCGCTTGTCTCGTAAAGTGCCTCAGCTTTGTAAAGTAGCACCGAACTCACCGAAGTACCACGTTGAAGATGTACACCGTGCAGGTGGTATCTTTGCTTTGCTAGGTGAGCTTGATCGCGCAGGCATTTTACACAACCAATGTCACACAGTGCACTCGAAAACCATGCTAGAAGCATTAGAAACATGGGATATTATGCGCTCACCGACTCCTGAGATTGTCGAGTTTTACAAAGCAGGACCTGCTGGCATCCCAACGCAGACAGCCTTCAGCCAATCCACTCGCTGGCCTTCTCTAGATGGTGATCGTGCAGAAGGTTGCATTCGTTCTATCGAAAATGCTTTTTCCCTCGAAGGCGGCTTAGCCGTACTTTATGGCAACATCGCTGCGGATGGCTGTGTTGTAAAAAGTGCCGGTGTAGACGAATCGATTCTTGTGTTTGAAGGCCGTGCTCACGTAACGGAATCTCAAGACGAAGCGGTTAAGAACATTCTTGATGATAAAGTAGAAGCTGGTGACATTGTCATCGTTCGCTACGAAGGCCCTAAAGGCGGCCCAGGCATGCAAGAAATGCTTTACCCAACGTCTTACATCAAATCAAAAGGCCTTGGCAAAGCCTGTGCCCTACTTACAGATGGTCGTTTCTCTGGTGGTACATCTGGCCTGTCTATCGGACACGTTTCTCCTGAAGCGGCTGCCGGCGGCGCCATCGGTCTAGTTGAAAATGGTGACCGTATTTTGATCGACATTCCAAACCGTTCGATCAACGTATTGCTATCCGACGAAGAGTTGGCCCACCGTCGTGCCGCCATGGAAGCAAAAGGCGCAAACGCTTGGAAACCTGTTGAAGAGCGTCCTCGTAAAGTATCTCCAGCACTCAAAGTGTATGCACACTTTGCAACCAGTGCAGACAAAGGAGCGGTACGCGATATTAGTCAAATCGACTAATATCTAAAAAGTAATAAGCAAAAGGCCGCTTTGCCAAATATAGGCGTTGCGGCCTTTTTCATTCACAACCCAATAACTTACCACAGGAAAGACCATGCTCAGCTATCGCCATATTTATCATGCAGGCAACCACGCTGATATTTTAAAACATTTGACGGTCAGTCAAATATGTCGCCATTTCATAAAAAAAGACGCGCCCTTTTTCTATTTGGATACACACGCTGGCATTGGTCAATATTCCCTAAACTCTGAACAAGCGCAAAAGAACAAAGAATTTCACTCAGGTATCGCACGATTGTTAACTGAAGATAACCTTCCAGAGCCATTGGAAGATTTATTAGACATCGTCCGTGATATGAACCCAACGGATAAGTTGGAGTTTTACCCTGGCAGCCCAAAAATTGTCGATTATTACGTTCGCCAAAAAGACAAACTACACTTATGTGAGCTGCATCCAAACGATTACCCAATTTTAGCGGCGCTGTTTCCAAATAAGCGTAAAGCCAATGTTGTTAAAGACAATGGCTTCGCAGCAGTTAAAGCCATGTTACCACCACCGCAAAAGCGTGGATTCGTTCTAATGGACCCGCCTTATGAGGTGAAGAAAGACTACCAATACGTGGTTCAAGCATTGGAAGACGGTCACAAGCGCTTCCCTCAAGGCACTTATGCTATTTGGTATCCGGTATTAAATCGTCAGCAAGCTAACGAATTATTGAAATCGGTTAAAGCCACCAATATTCGCAATGTACTTTTGCTGGAACTTTGCATAAGAAATACAGAACAAGAGCGCGGCATGGCTGGAAGCGGTATGATTATCGTCAACCCACCTTGGACTCTAGAAAAAGAAGCCAAGGAATTTTTGCCGGTTCTGAGCAAACTGCTCGCAGAAGATAATGATGCGGATTACCAAGTCACTTGGATCACCCCAGAATAACCGAATTATAAAGGAGCGTGTCATGAACACCGCTTTCGAACTCGCGTTTAAGTACATGCCAACGCCTGCTTTTATAATAGAAAGCAGCTCTGGTAAACTATTATCGTGCAACCGCAACTTTGAAGTTTTATTTGAAAATTTTAATGCGACACCATCCGATACATGGGAATCCCTTTGTGAAGATGCTGTCTGCGCAGAAGATTGGCAAACACTCCAAAACAAAATTAAAACTGGCAATATTGAACGCTGCGAGAGCGTGATTCGTGTTGGTGACAAGCTCGTCAATATGCAACTGGAAATGCGCCATCTTGGCGAAACAGTGCTCGCTTGTGTTTACAATACAGATCACATGGATCTTTCTGCGGCTGAAAACACTCTGCTAAAATTCGCATTAACCGAATCATCTGCAGGGTTGTGGATCTGGGAAACAGGGTCAGATTTAGTCTCCTGTTCAAAGTCCATTGCAACATTATTAAATTATCCACTCGATCAAACACCACGCTCAACATCGGAATGGCACGCCCTCGTTCATCCTGATGACGTGAAAAGACTGGCGACTGTAGTCAATGAGCACGTGGCTCTTAACCAAGATTATTATGAAGTGGAATACCGTATTTTGACTGGAGATCAGCACTATCTTTGGGTAAAAGAGCGCGGTCGAAGCTACACCAAAGGACCTGATGGTAGCATCAAAAAAATCATTGGTTTCATGGTCGATATTAGCCCCCAGAAAGCATTAGAAGAACATCTGCGCAACCAAGCTACTTTCGATGAACTAACAGGCTTGCTCACCCGTGGCGCCGCGCTGACACACTTCAAAAAACAATTGGGGTTGGCAAAGCGTCAATATACGCCGTTAACCATGGCGAAAATCAACCTTGATGCAAATGAACGCCTAAGCAAGCTCCCAATGGAAGCACGCAATATAGCCATTCAAACTTCCGCTCGCTATATTTATAAAAAAATCCGCGAGGCCGATGTATTGGCACGGGTAGAGCCTGACAAACTGCTGTTGTTACTACCTAATACCAGTGTAAAAGATGCCAAGACATTGTTAAAACATATCATCAACCCTACAGAAGATGAGAAGTCTGTCTTATTTGAAGGCAACTCAGATCCACTGGACTTCTGCGTTGGTATCGCCGCTTTTCCAGAAGATGGTGAAACGATAGAAGAATTGGCTCTTAGCGCAAATCAAGCGGTTGAAAATGGACAAGCTTCTTGTAAACAAATTGTGGTTAACTAAATCGAACGATCAAAAACAAAAACGCCGCATTGAAAAATGCGGCGTTTTTATTTTTACCAAATATTATTACCAGTATTACTCACCTTGCAGCGTTAATACCATCCGCCTCGCACCGCCATGATCTCGGTGCTCACCTAAATAAATACCTTGCCAAATCCCTAAGCACAAGCGCTTATCCCGAATCGGAATCGTCAAGGACGATCCCAACATGCTGGCTTTAATATGCGCAGGCATGTCATCACTGCCTTCGTAAATGTGTTCATAATAGGGTTGATCTTCCGGCACCATATGAGAAAAATGGCGCTCCATATCTCGGCGGACCGAAGGATCGGCATTCTCGTTGATCGTCAAAGACGCCGAAGTATGAAGCAATTGAACATGCAACAATCCTATCGACACAGGCGATAATTTAGACAAAGCCTCTTCTACCTGATCGGTAATCAAATGAAAGCCTCGACGCACCGCTGGCAATTGAACTTCAGCTTGCTGCCACATAACGAATTACTCTGCGCTGGTTCTTTGGTAAACAGAAAAACGGTAGTCGTATGGGTTTGGTCCTTCAGCGGCAAACGCTTCCTCACCTATTAGAGTAAACGAAGGCCATTCTACTTCTGGGAAAAACGCATCGCCTTTTACTTCAGCATCCACATGCGTAATGTATAAACGATCTGCGCGCTCAAGCGCTAATTGATAAATTTGTGCACCGCCAATCACCATGACTTCTTCTTGGCCATTGACCAAGCAAATATCTTCACCAAGGGAAATGGCATCTTCCAGCGTTGTTACCACATCAATCCCTTCTGCTTGATAAGCGGGGTCGCGACTAATAACAATATTACGACGTCCTGGTAGCGGCTTACCAATCGATTCAAAGGTCTTACGCCCCATGACAATGGGCTTACCGATCGTCGCTTGCTTGAAGTATTTAAGGTCATTTGGCAAATGCCAAGGCAAAGAGTTATTAATACCGATCGTTCGGTTCGTAGACATAGCGACAATAAGTGACAACATAAAACAACCTGCGTAAAAATCTTGGCTCTTCTTTGCTCTGACAATCCAAGAGCAAAGGCTTCTGATATAATCAATGGCATTTATTATACCCATGACGAACCAGATTGCATTTCTTAACCTGAACTAGCAAACGTCATCAGGAAAAACAGACAAGGCATTTTTTATGAAACAGTATTTGGATCTTTGCAACCGCATTGTCAACGAAGGTGAATGGGTCAAGAACGAGCGAACAGGCAAACGTTGTCTAACCGTTATAAATGCCGACCTAACCTATGATGTCAGCAAAGGCGAATTCCCTCTGGTTACCACACGCAAAAGTTACTGGAAGTCTGCTATTGCCGAAATCATCGGTTATTTAAGAGGCTACGACAACGCAGCGGACTTTCGGGCGCTGGGCACCAAAACTTGGGATGCCAATGCCAACGAAAACGACGTTTGGCTAAACAACCCTTATCGTAAAGGCGAAGATGATATGGGGCTTTGCTACGGCGCCATTGGCCGTAACTTCCCTAAGCCAGACGGCGGTCATATCGACCTATTAAAGCAAATTGTTGATGATCTAAGTCGTGGTGTGGATAACCGTGGGGAAATCCTCACATTTTATCACCCCGGCGCGTTTCACATGGCGTGTCTTCGCCCTTGCATGTACAGCCATCACTTTTCGTTGCTTGGTGATACGCTTTATCTAAACAGCACTCAGCGCAGCTGTGATGTGCCGCTCGGGCTGAACTTCAACATGGTTCAAGTATATGTATTACTTGCCATCGTTGCGCAAATCACTGGCAAAAAACCAGGTAAAGCCTTTCATAAAATAGTAAACGCTCACATCTATGAAGATCAGCTAGAATTAATGCGTGACGTACAACTAAAGCGCGAGCCTTACCCTCTGCCAACATTAAAAATCAACCCAGAAATCAAGTCCCTAAAAGACATAGAAACTTGGGTCACCATGGACGACTTTGAAATCGAAGGCTATCAATTCCACGAGCCTATCGCCTACCCTTTCTCAGTGTAAGCAACTCTCGGTTCAAGAGACCTAAAAGCAAAACGGCGAACCATTTTGGATTCGCCGTTTTTATTGAAATGAACTTTGTGGATAGATTAATCCAACAAGAACTTTTCTATCAGAATCTCATCAATATATTTACCACGAACTTTAGCGTGCTTTTTCGCAGTTCCTACCACTTCAAAGCCTTGTTTTAAATATGTCGCTAAAGCGTTGGGGTTATCTTCTCTGACGTAGGCAAATAACTTCTCATAGCTTTTTAATCTTGCTAAGTTGAAGGTAGCTTCAAACAAACTCGATGCAATACCTTGTCTTCTACAACCGGCATCAACAAAAGTCCCAATAATTCCAACATGATCAAAGGCATGCGTATAAGCTGCAAACGGCTCAACATTTTGAAAGCCAACGACGTTTGAATTCTCTTCATTTAACGCCACATGAAACACACCACGTGTAGGAAAATTTTGAATAAATTGCTTCTCCTCTTCCTCTGAGAAAGTGGTATCAAGTACGGTAAAAAGACCTTCCTCGATAATGGGGTTCAAAATATTAATAATACCCTGTGCATCTTTAGTCTGTGCTTCTCTAACTAAAAGAGTCATCTCTTTCCTTAACGATTTTCTGGTATTCAATACAATTAATGTTTTTATCCTGCACTTCAGCAAAGTTTTCATGGATCTTGATTTCAACAAATCCGCTGTGTGTCAGTACTTTCTGCGAGGCAATATTATCCACAGAGACAAAAGCGATTAAGGTTTGTAGATTAAGCTCGTTAGCGAGTTGAATCATTTCTTTAACGGCACGTTTGGCAATGCCACGTCCGGCAAACTTTTCACCTATTCGATAGCCTAAATAAGCTTCGCTCAATACCAGATTAATATCCGTTAAATTGACACGTCCAGCAATCTCGCCACCATCGTCAATAATAAGCATCGGCAGCATAGTTTTTCTTTGATGTTGCGAAAGAAACTCTTCAATATGCTTTTTTACGCCATGGTCAGTGTAAAAACTAACTTCCCGTGGATTAATATGCGATTCAAACCAAGCTCTGTTTTCTATTTCAAACAGCAACAAAGGTCTAGAATCAGGCCGAGATAAGAGACGCAGTTCCATTTATTTTAAGTCCTTTATGCTAGGGAAGGTGCGAACAAGTCCTCTTGTCTCAGCATGTGAATAAAAGCCTGTTTTTCGAGGCGAGTACCGAATGTGAATAGTGGTTCTATTTTCGAGGTGCTCAACAAAGAATACAGGCTTTTAGAGCATGCCCTCGGCAATTGCTCCTGCATTGCCCTAATTACCTACATCCATGTAGGTAATTAGGGCAATGCAGGAGCTTACTATTAAAAATAACAGGCCACATATCGTTGCGACTCTTTGAAAGGTACCTACATTCCTTCAGAGTCGCGCCTTATTTGACGATTTCTCTGAAAGACTGAGGCTTAGTAGACTTATTCGCACCTTCCCTAGCTAATTTCTAATAATGTTCAGACCTTCATCATCAGATGGAGCCTGAAAAAACTGAGTAACATGATGAAAGACTGTTTCGTTATCAAACTGAGCTCGTTCAGGCTGCTCAGTGCGACGCTTCGCAATTCGAGCAAGACATTGCTCGTCACTTAAATCAAGAAGAACAAGCTCATGCTGGCTGTAAATCTCAGAACATAATTGCTTGAACCACGCGCGCTGACTTACCGTGTTGGCAGGAAAATCCATCACCACATTGGTTCCCGTCTGCAGAATATTTTGCACATGTGCTTTTACAAAAGGTTTTATCAACACAGAATAAGTTAAGTAATCATCGAAAGAGTGAATTTGATTGGGATAATGAGCAGCAAGCCAATCATCTTCCGATAACAGCACGGCGTTTTTTTCAACGGATAATACTTTAGATTTAGTCGATTTACCTGCGCCCATTTTTCCACAAAAAAATGTCAGCACTCCTCTATTACTCATAACTCCCCCCTCTCAACGATGTCTACCTGCAAGATTAAAATTACTAGCATAAAAAAACCAGCCGTGTGGCTGGTTTTAAGCGTCATACTTAACTCTCTTAGTTACTTTGCTGTACTGGCTTGCGGAAAGGTTTTCAGTTTGAATCCAACAACAATCAAGCCAGCCCCAATGATCACCATAGGCAAAGACAAGAGCTGCCCTTCTGTCAGCCAACCAAAAGCAAGGTAACCAATCTGTATATCTGGCTCACGAACAAATTCTACTAGGATTCGGAAAATACCGTAGAAAAGTAGGAACATGCCGGAAACACAATAACGTGGCTTTGTTCTTTGCGAAAAGAACCACAAAATACAAAACAGAGCGACGCCTTCTAGGGCAAACTGATATAACTGTGAAGGATGGCGAGCAAGTTGCAAAGGATCGTTAGGGAAGATCATAGCCCAAGGAACGTCTGTCGGCTTACCCCATAATTCGCCGCCAATAAAGTTACCTAAACGCCCTGCTCCTAAGCCGATTGGTACAAACGGTGCCAGAAAGTCAGTCACATCCACAAGGTGTTTGTTATAGCGACGAGCGAAGAAGAACATAGCGGTAATAACACCTAGCAATCCACCATGGAAGGACATACCACCTTCCCATATACGCACAAGAATAAGTGGATTATCCACAAAAGCAGGAAACTGATAAAACAAAATATAACCAATCCGCCCACCTAAAATGACGCCAAGTGCACCATAAAATATCGCATCACTGACCATCTCTGGCGTCCAAAGCCCATTAGAGCGTTTGGCGCGATACATGCCGCACAGGTAAGCTCCGGCAAAACCGATTAAATACATAATACCGTACCAATGCACGGAAATTGGCCCTATTGAAATGGCGATAGGATCAATGTTTGGATATGAAATCATATAGAAAAAATCTCTGGTAGGTATTATTCCACGTTTGTGGTTTTAGATGGTCGAATCAAACGCTCGATATTGGCTTCGCGCATGAGTCGTGTCATGGTCTGTGTGACCGCTTCGGCATGAGATAGTTTCATAACTTCACTAAGCATTGCTTGGGCCTGTTCCATCGAAATGTTTCGTATCACTGCTTTCACCTTAGGAAGGCTAGTCGAACTCATCGATAAAACGTCATATCCCATGGCCATCAATAAAATAGCGCCCATCGGATCGCCAGCCATTTCACCACACACACTTAAACCGACACCTTCATCTTGAACTTGTTCAACTATGCTGATCAGAGCACGAAGAACAGATGGATGAAATGAATTATATAAATCGGCAACTCGCGGATTATTACGATCAACAGCTAATAAGTATTGAGTTAAATCATTGCTACCGACGGAAAGAAAATCGACCATCCCTGCCAGTTCTTTTGCTTGATATACCGCGGCTGGAATTTCAATCATCACACCCACTCTCGGCATTTTGACATCGTATCCTTCTTCTTTCACTTCCGCATAAGCCCGACGAATAAGCGCTAACGCCTCCTCGACCTCTGCGACATTAGAAATCATCGGCAACATGATTTTTAGATTATGCAGGCCAGCACTGGCTTTGATCATGGCACGAATTTGAGCCATGAAAATTTCCAAGTGGTCTAAGGTTACTCGGATACCACGCCACCCTAAGAATGGGTTCGCTTCGTTGATTGGAAAATAAGGCAGTGCTTTATCACCACCGATATCTAAAGTACGAACCGTTACTGGCGCAGGAGCAAACCCCTCTAGTTGCTGGCGGTAAATAATCACCTGCTCAGCTTCTGTGGGAAAACGATCACGCACCATAAAAGGAACTTCTGTACGATAAAGGCCGATGCCTTCGGCTCCGCGATCCAAGGAACGAGCAATATCTGCAGACAACCCCGTATTCACATACAAAGATAATCGATGGCCATCAAGCGTTTCACAGGGTAAATCTTTAAGTGTTTCGTACTCTTCTTCTAGTAGCCGCTCTTCATCAACAATCTGCTGATAGTTTTCTATTAATGCTTCTGAAGGGTGGGTGTAGATTTTACCAAGATAGCCATCAACAATAAGATCCACTTTATCTAGCTGGGCATAAGGTAAATCCAACGCCCCCATGACAGTAGGAATCCCCATCGCACGAGCTAATATCGCCACATGGGAGTTACCAGAACCCATGACAGAAACGAGGCCTTTGATCTTGTCAATTGGGATTTCACCCAACATAGATGCGGTCAGTTCTTCACCGATAATAATAGACGGCTCGCTGAAACGCTCTGCAACATTCGGGGCTTTTTCCTGCAAGTGAGATAAAATTCGTCGCCCAAGGTCGCGTAGGTCAGACGCACGCTCACGAAGGTATGGATCATCCATGCGGTTAAACTGCTGGATATGTGTTTGAATAACTTGTCTTAATGCACCCTGTGCCCAATTACCGTCCTTGATTTTGCGAACAACCTCTCCGGCAATGGAGTTGTCATCAAGAATTTTTAAATAAACATCGAAAAGCGCTTTTTCATCCGCTGAAAGGTGCTGACTAATTCGGTTACTGGCGCGACGAATATCTTGACGAACAGCATCTAAAGCTTGGTAAAAATCTTGGATTTCTTCTTCAAAATCTGTAGTGCTGCGATCCGGAATAACATCCAAATCAGCAGGAGGAAACACCACGACACCGCGACCAATGGCCACACCTGAACTACCAGGAATACCTTTGTAACGGAAATCCGATCCACTGGGAATAACATTAGGGTTGATACTGGTAATCGCACCAGTGGCTTCAGCGTGGGCAATAACCCCCGCTAGCTGGGCAGATAGGGTAATAAGAAAGGCTTCTTCACCCTCATCAAATCGTCGCTTGTCTTCATGCTGAACTACCAACACGCCTAAAACTTGTCGATGATGAATAATAGGAACCCCTAGAAAAGAACGATATCTTTCTTCTCCAGACCCCTTCAAATAATGAAAAGAAGGGTGAATATGAGCGTCTTCAAGGTTTACAGGTTCAGCCCTACGGCCCACCAAACTCACCAAGCCTTCATCCGCTTGTAGACTAACATTACCCGCAACGTCCGCATTCAAACCACGAGTTGCCATCAAGATATATTCTTTAGTATTTTTGTCTACTAAATAAATAGAACACACTTCTGCTCGCATAGCTCTGCGTACACGCCGGACAATAATATCCAGTGCCGCAGACAAAGACTGCGCGGCGGTCACTTCCTGGGTAATTCGTCTTAACAAACTTAGCATAGCTCTCCCATCAATCTATATTACCTCCAGCATCAAGCCAGCAAGTTTATCACTTTTCTAGTCGACGATGTGCGCAGGGGATCAGCTCTTTCAGCGCTCGGCGGTAAACATCTTTTTTAAATGCCACAACTTGGCCAAGTGGGTACCAATAACTTACCCAACGCCAACCATCAAATTCAGGCGTTTCAGTTCCATCCACGCACACAGATGCATCAGGGCAACGAATAGAAAGAAGAAACCATTTCTGTTTTTGTCCAATACATAAAGGCTTACTATTGTGTCTTAGCATGCGTTTAGGAAGACGATAACGCAGCCAACCTCGGGTTTTCCCTACGATTTCCACCTGATGTGGGTCTAATCCCACTTCTTCTTTTAACTCTCGATATAAAGCTTCTTCAGGTGTTTCATCAGGTTTAATCCCCCCTTGCGGAAACTGCCAAGCATTCTGCCCAACACGTCTCGCCCAAAGGAGCTGGCCACGCTCGTTCATCAGTATGATGCCCACATTCGGTCTGTATCCGTCTGCATCAATCACGAGCTATCACCTTTTAATATAAAAATAAATTAGATTCATTGTTCCATAATTCCCCCATCTGCACAATTAAGACTGCTGTTATTTATTGTCTGCAAGGCTATAATTCGCGCACTTTAGAAGAATTGAGGACAGCTTGTGACACTCGCAATATTTGACTTAGACGGCACATTATTAAACGGCGACAGTGATTACACTTGGGGACAATTTCTGGTCGAGAAAGGCCTAGTAGACAGCCAAGTGTACAAACAGGCGAACGATAAGTTCTTCGAAGAGTACCAAGCAGGTACTTTAGACATTCATGAATATTTGGCGTTTAGCTTAGAACCACTCACCAAGTTTTCAAAACAAGAACTAGCTAAACTTCATAACACTTTTATGCAGGAAAAAGTTCAGCCGATGATGCAAGAAAAAGCCAACGCTTTGCTAAAGCATCACAAAGACCAAGGCCATTTCTTGCTGATGATTACTGCGACCAATCAGTTTGTTACTGGGCCAATTGGCGATGCCTTGGGCATGGATCATATCATTGCGCCTGTGCCAGAGATTATTGATGATCACTACACAGGAAAAATTGTTGGTGTACCCAGTTTCCAAGCAGGCAAAGTCACGCGCCTCAATGATTGGCTCGCTGAAACAGGACACTCAATGGAAGGCAGTTATTTTTACAGTGACTCACGCAATGATTTGCCTTTGCTAGAATTAGTCGCTCACCCAATTGCAGTGGACGCGGATGAGACTCTAACAAAGATTGCGCAAGATCGTGGTTGGCAACACATCTCTCTAAGGGATTAATCAAAGCTCATAAAAAAACGCTGTCAGAATGACTCTGTCAGCGTTTTTTTTCGCTTATTTTTTTAATAAGCAATCAGCAAATAATGCTATAAACCCATATTGTTATGGATACGATAAAACAGTGCTTTTAGGTATTCTGTTTCTTCAATAGCAGGATGCACAGGATGATCTGGCGCTTGCGTACCACGGTAAATCAATTGTGAGAATCGCTCTAACTGACGGCTATTGCTGCGAATAATATCGTGCAAGCGCCCTGTTTCTAAATGCATAGAACAGGAGCCTGAAACCAAAATACCGCCCTTAGCAACCAAGCGCATCGCCAGTTGATTTGCTCTATGATAAGCCCCTTCACCCGCCTTAATATCTTTACGGCGAGCAATGAAAGCCGGTGGGTCCATAATGACCACATCAAAGCGCTCTTTGTCTTCAATCAAAGACTGCATCGCCTCAAAGGCATCACCATGCATTAAGTTAGAACCACCTTCATATTGATTCAACTTAAGGTTTTCACCTACATGACTCAACGCACTCTCAGACGCATCAATAAAAGTAACATCGGTTGCACCAGCTGATGCCGCTTGAACTCCCCAACCACCAATGTAGGAAAATACGTCTAATACGCGCTTTCCATCACAGAAGTTTTGCATGGTTTTACGGTTTTCACGGTGATCATAGAACCAGCCTGTTTTTTGTCCATCCCACACTGGCGCTTGGAACAACACACCATTTTCTTGTAGGAAAACCAATTCTGGCACCGTACCGAAAGCTTCTTCAACATAAGTCTCAAGGCCTTCAATTTGACGCATCTTGCCATCATTTTTCATCAGAATAGCTGACGGCTTCACCACATCTTGCAAAGCTTCAACAATTTCGTTTTTCACGCGTTCCATGCCTGCAGTCGAAATTTGTACGACCAATACATCAGCAAAGCGGTCAACCACTAAGCCAGACAAGCCATCAGAATCACCAAAAACAAGTCGGTAATATGGCGCAGGATACGTAAGCTCGCGCAAAGATAACGCAATTTTTATACGATGAACCAAAGTCGATTTATTTAAAAACGTATCGGTACTACGGCTCATTAAGCGACCACAAATCAAGGTATTAGGATTGATTGTCGCAATTCCAAGAGGTTTACCTTGAGCTGTTTCGACAACAACCTGATCCCCTGGAGTAAATTGCTTTAATGGCGTCGCTGAGGTATCTACCTCATTACTGTATATCCATTGATGTCCAGCCCTTAATCGGCGATCAGCTTGACCTTTTAGTCGAATAACACTCAAAATTTTCACCCAGTATATTTAAAAAACGCTATTATAAAGACTCTAGATTCAATTGCTACGAATTACGTGGCAGTAAAGTTACTTGCCTTAAAGAAGTATGCCATGTCATCTACATTAAATGAAAATCAGCTTAAACTTATCCTGCAAGGCATT
The DNA here is from genome assembly GCF_024397855.1 of Marinomonas rhizomae. Lineage (NCBI taxonomy): Bacteria > Pseudomonadati > Pseudomonadota > Gammaproteobacteria > Oceanospirillales > Oceanospirillaceae > Marinomonas > Marinomonas rhizomae. The sequence continues at coordinate 853,824 of NZ_CP073343.1, read as the reverse complement.
AGCATTCCACCACAGCCACAGATAATGGTGGATCTACACATGGAACAGGCCATGCCTGACCCAGACATGGACCGTATATCAGATATTATTTCACAGGATGTGAGCCTTTCAGCGGCCGTATTAAAACTGGTCAACTCAGCGTCTTTTAATTTGCCTAAAAAAATTACCTCAATTCAAAAAGCGGTGATGCTGCTTGGCCCAAATAGTGTCACTAATATTGTTAATGGCCTTGCGGTAAAAAGCGAATTGTCTGATGAGGCAATACAATCACTGCACAGTTTTTGGGACACAGCCAGCGAAGTTGCGGCGATTTGCTCCAGCCTAGCCAACCAACTTGGTTTTAAATATCAAGATGAATGCTATGCATTAGGGCTGTTTCATAACGCTGGTATCCCTTTGATGCTTAAACGCTTTGACGGTTACCAAGATGTGTTAAAACAAGGCTATCAAGACCCTGAGTTCAATCTAACCGACCTCGAAAACCAAACCTTTAAAACTAACCACTCTGTGATTGGCTATTATTTAGCAAAGTCATGGGGATTGCCTAAAAGTTGCTGCGCTGTCATAGCCAAACACCATCGGGTCGAATATCTATTTCGCCACAGAGTACCGGGCGACTCTATCAACCTAACCTTTGCTTCCATTTTAAAAATGGCTGAACACATAGCATCTACTTTCAGGCATATAGGTGGAGCAAATGAAGACCATGAATGGCAAAAAATTGGCCATTACGCTCTGGATCATTTAGAACTGACGGAATACGACTTTGAAGGCATGATTGAAGTGTGCCACGAGCAGGGAATCGGAACAGTTTAACTCTTTGATTACGTTATTTAACTAGCAAGCATCTATAAAAACAAAACGCCCAAGTCACTTGTTTGTATATGACTTGGGCGTTTTTATAGGAATCTTTTTGAAGCACTATTTTCTAACGCGGGAACATCACCAAGTGATCTAAATGAACGCTTAATCCAATTTCCTGACCAACAGAGTGATTGTGATGGGAAGAAGCAAAACAATATACTACCTTTCCAGAAGACAATTTCACTCGATATAAAAAATGCGATCCTCGAAACCAGCGGCTAACAATAACACCAATAAACTCACTGTCGTCATCATGCAAAATATCATCAGGACGGACCAACAAATCCACTTCAGTATTGTCAGCGAAACCGTGATGTAAATCGCCACGGATATTGCCTAAGTCAGAATGCACACAATCTGGCCCACAGACGGTTGCCGTTAAAAAGTCTCCATGGCCAATAAAACTCGCCACAAAGCGCGTTTCTGGTCGATGATAAATCTGATACGGCGAACCGGTTTGATGAATCACCCCTTCGCTCATAACTGATACCTGATCCGCCATGGCAAAGGCTTCCATCTGATCATGCGTCACTAATAAAGCACTCATTTTTTCATGCTGTAATATGGCGCGTATATCAGGCACTAACTCTTCTCTTAACTTGGCATCCAGCCCAGAGAAGGGTTCATCCATCAGCAATAATTTAGGCTTAGGGGCAATGGCTCGCGCCAAAGCGACGCGTTGCTGTTGCCCACCAGAAAGAGAGTGCGGATAGCGAGATTCAAAACCTGCCAACCCAACTAAGTTTAACAAGTAAGTCACACGTTCCTGTACTGACTCTTTAGTCCAAGCTGACAAGCCAAAAGCAATATTTTGTGCAATGGTAAGATGTGGAAACAAGGCGATATCTTGAAAAACCATACCAATAAAACGATGTTCAGGATTCACACTGTGAGATGAACTGGAAATAACCTCGCCATCAATGCCTATTTCACCCGCCATTAAAGACTCAAAGCCTGCAATGGCACGCAACAAGGTAGATTTACCGCAGCCACTTGGTCCAAGCAAACAACCTATCTGTCCTTCTAACAACTTAAAGGAAGCATTTTTGACAACCGCATTCCCCTCGTAACCAACCGAAACATCGGTCAGTATCATTTCTTTCAATAGTTTATGAGGAGGTAACGATGACATTTGCAATCCTATTATTACTAAACTTTATTTAGCACTGTCAGTGCGAGAAGAAATGGAACGACTCAATAAAATCACTGGTACTAACCCCACCAGCACTATCATTAATGATGCAGGCGCAGCGTCAACTAAGCGTTCATCTGACGCCAGTTCAAACGCTCTCACCGCTAAGGTATTAAAATTGAACGGTCGCAATACCAAGGTAGCAGGTAATTCTTTTAGAACATCGACAAAGACAATTAAGATCGCCGTTAAAACCGAACCTTTTAATAACGGAATATGGATGCGCGTTAATACTTTAAAAGGCGACATGCCGAGCGAACGCCCAGCCATATCCATACTAGGCTTGATTTTTCCAAGACCATTTTGAACAGCGCCTAACGACACCGCCATAAATCGAACCGTGTAGGCAAATAATAGTGCCACTAACGTACCTGAGAAAATTAAGCCAACTCTGTCACCACTGTAATGTTTAACCAAATCAATAATTCGATGGTCTAACCAAGCCAACGGAACAATAGTACCGATCGCGATAATGGTCCCGGGCAAAGCGTAACCTAAACCAGCGATTCCAACCGATGCTCTAACTGTTTTACCGCTATTCAAACGAATCGCATAGCTCAGCACCAAGGCCAAACTCACCACTATCAAAGAAGCCATCGCAGCAAGATAAAATGAATTCCACGCCAATTGAATAAAGTTTGTTCCGGGCATTTCTGCTTTAAATATCGCCCAATACGCCAGCACACTTACAGGAATAAGAAAGCCCACTAGAATGGGGAATAAACAAAAAATGCAAGCCATCAATCCTCGGCCACCGCTTAAAACGATGCGCCGACTGCTGGCTTTTTTTAAACCTGATGCATGATAGCGAATACGATGTCGTGAATGCCGCTCAAGCAGTATCAACACAGCGACAAATATAAGTAAAACACCCGCTAACTGAGAAGCAGCTGCCACATCACCAAAACCATAAAAAGTTCGTAAAATACCTGTAGTGAAAGTATTTACACTGAAATATTGTACTGTGCCGTAATCTGCCAATGTCTCCATAAGTGCCAAGGTTAAACCAGTCACAATAGCAGGACGAGCAAGAGGAAGTGCCAATTTGAAAAATACAGCACGGCCAGAGTAACCAAGTGTGCGACTGACTTCTAACGTATTCTCTGATTGCTCTAAAAAAGCCGCTCGGCTCATTAGATACACATAGGGATACAGCACCAAAGTTAGCATGACAATGGCACCTCCGAGCGAGCGTATTTCAAAGAACCAATATTCACCATATCGCCAACCAGTTAGTTCGCGAATGAAGGTTTGCACTGGGCCAGCGAAATCCAATACTCCAGTGTAGGTATAAGCAATAATATAGGCAGGCACTGCCATAGGTAGCAGCAAGGCCCAAGAAAGAAATGCACGACCAGAAAAATCGCACATACTAGTTAACCAAGCACAAGGCACACCAATTATCAGCACACCAGTGCCAACACCCAACATAAGCAACAAAGAGTTAGATATATATTCCGTTAAAACAGTCTGGTAAAGGTGTTGCCACACCTCACTATCACCGGTCAAAACGTTAATCACTACAACCAAGATGGGTAATGCTAAAATGGCAGCAATTAGCATTGCCGCCATTTTCAACCAATTCCACTTAGACTTACTTGCGAAACTCGGGTGAGCTAAATTAGCCATTAATAATCAAAAACCATATAAGAAAGCTCGTTATACTGAGCGAACATCAGAAAAATCACTTCCAACCAGCAATATCCATAACTTCAACGGCTTCACGGTTATTTTCACCAAGTTGGCTCAATGAAATAGTATCCGCACGGAAGTTACCAAATGGCGCCAGCATTTCTGGGGCACCAATGCCTTTTACGACAGGGTATTCGTTATTAACATGTGCATACCATTCTTGAGACGCTTGATTGGTAAGAAACTCCAGCAGCAAAGTTGCATTTTCAATATTTGTTGCTGCTGCCGTAATGCCTGCACCACTCACATTTACATGAGCACCACGTTCACCCTCAGCCTGATTAGGCCAAAACAATTTCACCTTATTATAAACGGCTCTTTCGTCTGAGCTGTCACTTTGACCAAGACGGCCATAATAATAAGTGTTCGCCAGAGTTAAATCACAAACACCTGCAGAAACTGCTTTCAGTAGATCCACATCACCACCAAAAGGCGGGCGCGCTAGGTTCGATATTAACCCTTTAACCCAAGCTTGAGTTTTTTCACGACCATCTGCATCTAACATGGAAGCAACCAAAGACTGGTTATAAATATTAGCTGATGAACGTACGCAAATACGGCCTTTCCACTTTGGATCAGCAAGGTCTTCGTAGGTAGTCAAATCTTTGAGGGGAACGGTTTTAGGATTATAAAAAATCACGCGAGCACGCTGAGACAAACCAAACCAATAACCATCGATGTCGCGTAAATGGCTTGGAATATTAGCACTCAATACATCACTTTGGATTGGTTTTAATACCCCTGCCGCTTTTGCACGGTGCAAACGGCCAGCATCAACCGTAATAAAAACATCCGCAGGACTGGCATCCCCTTCTGCTTTCAAACGGCTTAACAAAGCATCGGCAGACCCAGTAATAAGGTTAACAACTACATCGTTCTGTTCTGAAAATGTATCTAAGACCGGCTTTATAAGAGATTCTTTACGGGCAGAATAGATATTCACTTCGCCTTTGGCTTGTAAGCTAGTGGAAACAAGCAGTGACGAAGCTAACGCTGCAAACCCGACATAGTTCAATATTGGTTTTTGCCCTTGCGTTTTAATCGTTTTGCGTAGTTTCACAAACATACTCACCTTCCAACAATTTAATGGATTCCCTCCTCCTAAAGCACCATATATATATGGCGGTAGTGAGAGAAAAGACCGTAAAAAAAAGAGACAAGAAATTAGCACAACACACAGCCAAACACTAGCGATTATCATTTATTTATAGAGTTATACTCAGGAGATTCGGCAAGAAAAAACAAAGGTGAAATCATAGATAAATTTGTTTTTCAAATACGCAGATCTATTAAACAAAAGTATTAAATAGCATCGATAAACATTAAATTACGACCCTTAATCCTTAAAGCTTAGTGAAGTAGTTGATTAAGGCCATCACCAATAGCCAAAGCATCATCTAATTCATAAATGATGCCTTCAGGTAAACCTGCTGCTTTTGCGACTGCTGAAGGGAAACCTTCCCGAACTAAATCGTATTCTCGCTCATTACGAATACAGGCATTTATGTAGCAGGCTAGATTTAATACACAAGCAAGCGAATTAGGATCACCATCTGAAAAAGGGCGTTTATGCTGTTGCACAGCGTAGCCTAGTCCGGCAGGAAATTTCCATAAGTCCATTAGTGCTTTACCCGCATCCTGAGTCGTAAAGCCAAGTAAATCTTGCTCTGCTTTAACACGACCAGCCTTTCGGTTAGCCACCAAAGTGTGAATTTCTTTCGCGATATCAGGCTCAGTTAGGTGCAACAATAACCGGCCGATATTATGAACGATACCTACAGTAAACGCCTCGTCTTCTTGAACCAAAGGCGAGCGTTTGGCAAACCACTGCGCCAACTCAGCGACCCGAAAAGAATCAGCCCAAAACTCAGACAGTTTTATTCCATCCACCTTTGCAACGGAATTAGAAAAACCAGAAGCAATCACTAAGGTCCTTAGTTTGTCCGTACCAAGCAAAACGGTTGCTTCATCTATCGAAGAAATTTTTCTAGATAAGCCAAAATAAGCTGAATTAACTATTCGTAATACTTTTAAAGAAATCGTCTGGTCATGGGAAACACGTTCAGTAAGATCAGAATAATTTACATTAGGATCACTAAGCAGCTGAATGAGTTCACGAACTACATCTGGGACATTGGGAAGTTTATCCGTTTTCTTCAGAAGATCAGTTGGTTGCATACCATTCAGCCCTTTACTCTAATTAGTTATATATCTATACATGCAGAATAAGACAGCCAATGTGTTTTGCAACCGGAAATACGTAGCGTTTTGAAAACACGCTTTTCGCCTCACTATTATGAACGACCGCACTGACACCCTATTAAGAAAAAGAAGACAAACCTGCAGCACGAGCAACCAGCTTTTTCTTCAAAGATTCACCTTTATTAAACTGCTTCATGCCGATATTTCTAAGCTGAACAACCAGAGGTTGCTGTGTAGAAAATAAACGTTTAAACGATTCCATTCCAGCCGCCATGGCAATATTATCCAGCATTCGAGCGCGTTGATAACGGCGTAGAACCCTAGTCGCTCCTAAGTTCTCGTTACGTCGATACGCTTTCTCCAACACTTCCACCAAGGCTTTTACATCACCAAACCCCAAGTTGGCCCCTTGTCCAGCGAGAGGGTGAATTGTATGGGCAGCATCACCTATCAATACCAGCCCAGCTTTAACATACTGCTTGGCATGACGTTGTCTCAACGGAATGGCCTGACGAACCTGAGTAAGCCCGAGTACATCAAAGCGCTTGTTCATTGCGTAATGTAAACGGCGACAAAAAGCGTCTTCGTCGAGAGCCAGCAGAGATTCAGCGTCTTTTGGTGGCACAGACCAGACGATGGAAACAAAATGCCTCTGATCGACCGAAGGAAGTGGCAGAAATGCCAGAATTCCTTCTTCTCCGAAACTCTGCCAAGCGGTATTTTCATGGGGTTGAGCAATCTCGATCGTAGTGACAATCGCATGATGCCCATAATCCCACTCAACCGTATCAAAAGCATTTTCGCTGCGAAGTTTGGACATAGCACCATCTGCAGCAACAATCACCTGAGCGTCCAAAACATGGCCTGATGTCAGTTCTACTCTTACTCCAGACTCACTTAATTCATGAGACTCTAAAGTATCGTCTAAATACAAGTCGATGTTTTTTGAGTGCCGAACTTGAACCATTAGTTGCTGATTTAACACCGCATTTTCGACTAAATGACCAAGCTCTGGCATGGTCGTCGCTTGAGCATTAAAATCAATATATCCCTCACCAAGCCCATCCCACACAACCATATTGTCATAAGCCGCAATACGGTCTTGATCAATGCCTTGCCAAACATCGCCTTGTTCGAGCAAGGCTTTTGATTGGCTGGAAATAGCGCTCACTCGAGCGTCATAAGCGGGCGGAAAGGATAATGGATATTCACCATCATGTTTATCAACAAGCGCGATTCGTAAAGAAGATTTAGCCAACAATATCGCAGACAAAGCACCAACCATACCAGCGCCCACAATTATTAAATCGTATGATTTAGCCATCTAACTTGTCTCCGTCTTGTCTAAGTGGTGTTTATCGACTTTCAGCCATTAAGGCCTCAATGTCAGCAATTTCTTTTGGCAGGCCGTGGGTTAATACATAAGGACCATCAGCGCGAATTAGGACATCATCTTCAATACGAATGCCGATACCTCGCCATTTAGCATCAACCGATTCGTTGTCTGCCGAAACATACAAACCTGGTTCAATGGTTAACACCATACCTTCTTCTAACAAGCGAGATTCACCGGCGAGTTTATAAGCACCACAATCATGAACATCTAAGCCTAACCAATGCCCGGTATTGTGCATATAAAAGTCTCGATATGCTTTGCTCTCGATCAGGAAATCCACATCACCAGTTAATAACCCATGATCCACTAAGCCTTGCGTTAATGTTCGGACCGCTGCGTTATGGCATGCTTCATAAGGCGTTCCCACGTTAAGCTCTTTCATTCCCGCATGGTAAGCGTCTAATACAACTTGGTATAAAGCAGCCTGCGGCCCACTAAATTTACCGCTTGCAGGAAAGGTACGAGTAATGTCCGCGGCGTAGCATCCCAACTCAGCCCCCGCATCAATTAAGATCAGGTCGCCCTCGTCGATCTCTTCGTCATTTTTGATGTAATGCAAAACACAAGCATTGCTGCCTGAGGCGACAATATTGTTATACGCAGGTTGGCGCGCACCGGATTTCATAAACACGTAATTCAATTCAGCTTCTAACTGATATTCATTCATCCCCGGACGAACAGAGCGCATTGCCTGTTTATGAGCTTCAACACTAATTTGCGCTGCGGCTTCCATAATGGCAATTTCTTCAGCATCTTTATGCAAACGCATTTCAGCAACATGAGGGGCAAGGTCGATGAAGCTTGCAGGTGCAACAGCGCCGACTCTGACCCGTGCGGCAATAGCATCACGCCAGCTGGCAATTTTTTCGCGTAAAACATCATCATTAAACAAATACACCACATGCTCCACGCCATCCAGAGCAGAAAAAGCGACCTTGTCTAACTCTTCTAGCGGAGCAGCATCACTTGCGCCAAAATTTGCTATCGCCCCTTCACTACCAAAACGGAAACCATCCCACTGCTCACGCTCAGGATCTTTTGGCAGAGTGACGAGCGTCATCTCGCCAGCGCCATAAATAATGGCGTAGGCGCTTGGCTCAGGAAACCCCGTTAAATAGAAAAAACTACTATGAGGACGAAACTCATACTCACAATCATTATTACGAGTGGCTAGCTCACCCGTTCGTATAACCACCACACTGTTTTCAGGCAATGATTGCATCAAACGCTCACGGCGAGCCTGATAAGTCTGAGTATCAATTTTCATAGAAGGTCTCACTTATTAATTGTCATTCCATCAAATACCATCGGTCACATTTTTCTTAGACGCTTTATTAGTGCAAAATACTTAATGCAAAGGATTCTGTTTAGTATGATCAATATCTGGGTTGATATCATGATGCTCTGTATACATCATCATCGCTGATAACCTGACATATTCAACCAGCTCGGTTAAATCGGCTTCATTGTCATTGTTGTCTTCTAATGCACGCATTTCTGCTTGCATGCCAGAGATATTGGCAAAATCACGTAAGATTTGTTTGGTTTCATCAGAGAGTTCATTCTTCTGACCAGATAAACCATAACCCGCCAAAAAGCCATGCGCCCATTGAGATAAAGTCACACCTCTTTCACATAATTCGGCATCTTCGTCTGAAATACTTGGCACAAGTGCAAACTCACCATTTTGAAGCAAGGTTAACGTAGCAGTATAAAGTTCAACAATAACGGCTCGACTTGCTTCTTCTTTCCAGCCTTCAATGTCACAAAACTCTACCACCATCTTCAGCCAATCTTCCAATGGCAAAGTCACACCAGAAGCCAAATAACCACAAAGCTGGCCGTGCAACTCGGAGGGTGACGCCGTAATAGATTCAGTAACAAAAACATCGGCGATCAAATCGAAGTCCAATGCGTCTTTTAACATTTCTGTGGACATATCATGCCAACCTTTTGCAGTTCAGTTTATAAAAAAAGAAGCCGCACCTAATGGCGCGGCTTTCTGTCCCATCTTGCGATCTTATCTCAACAATATGGGGCAGTTATACAGACCTTTCAAGTCTGGTTAGCTTAGTTGTTTCAGGCCAGACTCTAGTGTTTGCAGTATCAAAGTGTTGATTGTCATTGGACCAACGCCACCGGGAACTGGCGTATAGGCCGCAACGCGATCCTTCAATGGACCCAGTTCGATATCACCAATACCACCAGGATGGTAACCAGCATCGACAACGATTGCCCCGTCTTTAATCCATTCTGCTTTAATTAACTCAGGCTTGCCTACAGCGCCGACGATCACATCGGCTTGCTTAACAAATTCAGACAAGTTTTGAGTACGAGAGTGACACATTGTTACCGTAGCATTGGCGTTCAACATCATCATCGCCATCGGCTTGCCAAGAATTGGACTACGACCAACCACAACAACATGCTTCCCTTCTAATGCTATGTCGTAAGCGGCGAGCAAACGCATAATACCCGCTGGAGTCGCTGCACCGTAAGCAGGCTCTTTCATTGCCATACGGCCAAAGCCAAGACAAGTCACACCATCGACATCTTTATGAGCAGCAATCGCGTCAAAACATAGACGCTCATCAACTTGTACTGGAACGGGATGCTGTAGCAAAATCCCATGCACATCAGGGTTATTATTTAGCTCATTAATTTTGTTTAAAAGCTGCTCTGTCGTAGTGCTTTCAGGCAGTTCAATGGCCATAGAATCCATGCCAACGCGACGGCAAGCATTGCCTTTCATTTTCACATAAGTGGCTGATGCTGGATCAGCACCCACTAATATTGTTGCTAAAATAGGGGTGCAACCGGTACGCGCTTTAAGCTCAGTAACTTGAGCCTTTAGGCGGTTTTCAGTTTCTTTGGCGCAAAGTTTGCCGTCAAGAACCAGTGCAGTCATGAATGAGCTCCAGTAAAATTAGAGTGATGTATGAGGGAGCGGCATTATACCTCAACTTTTGTTTCGATACGCAATGCCTAAAACAATTTGTTCCTCAAAATGGAAAATCTTCCCCTTTTCGCTCTTTAATACCTAATTATGCAGGCTCTAAATAGTCCACTAGTAGCTGCAGATTACGCTGACCTCGAAACTCATTCACATCCAGCTTATAAACCAAGCGTGCTTGAGTCGCTTTATCATTGGGCCATTGGTCTAAATCGACAAAAAAACTAATCGCATCCAGCAATAGCCCACTGCTCGGCTCGCGTACCATAAGCTTCAGGTGCTTTTCACCCACGATACGCTGCTGCAGAATATCAAATACACCATCAAAACAGGGTTCAGGAAACATTTGTCCCCACGGACCAGATAAACGAACTTGCTCGGCAAAACTCAAACTAAAATCTTCTGGCGCCAGCGGCCCATCAGTCAATAAGGTTGCTTCTAACTGTTCTGGCGTCACCCACTCAGTAATGATGGCATCGAATGCCAGCTGAAAAGCCTCATAGTGAGACTCTTTAATCGACATCCCCGCCGCCATTGCGTGACCACCAAACTTGCTGAGCAATTGTGGATAACGCTTAGCCAATAAATCCAATGCATCGCGAATATGCACCCCAGGAATGGAACGCGCTGACCCTTTTAATTCATCTTCACCCACTCGGGCAAAAGCAATCACCGGGCGATGGCATTTGTCTTTCATTCGCGAGGCTAAAATGCCAATCACGCCTTGATGCCAATCCGCATCATAAAAGCACATACCATTTGGCATTTCCTGCTCTTCGTCCAACAAAGAGTCAAGCACTAACTCTGCCTGCTCTTTCATATCAGACTCGATGGCTTTGCGCTCGCGATTAAACTGATCTAACTGCTGCGCATAATTACGCGCCTGATGTGGATGAACCGCCAACAGACATTCAATGCCAATCGACATATCATCAAGCCGCCCAGCCGCATTTAATCTAGGACCGACAACAAAACCCAAGTCTGATGCCTTCAATTGAGTATGATCACGACGCCCTACTTCTAATAAAGCAAGGATACCAGGACGCGCTAACCCAGCCTGAATTCGCTTAATGCCTTGCTGAACCAAAATACGGTTATTGGCATCCAAAGGCACCACATCGGCTACTGTACCAAGCGCAACCAAATCTAAATAGTCCGCCATTTTCGGCTCTGGAATATGCTGATCAGCAAACCAGTTACGGCTATTCAACTCGGCTCTTAACGCCGACATCACGTAGAAAATCACCCCAACTCCAGCTAAATTCTTGCTTGGAAAACCACAATTTGGATGGTTTGGATTCACAATAGCATCGGCATTTGGCAGCGTATCACCGGGCAAATGGTGGTCAGTCACCACCACCTTCATACCGTAATTTTTTGCCGCTAGCACACCATCAATACTGGCAATGCCATTATCCACCGTGACTAAAACATCTGGCGATCGCTCTTGCGCGACTTCAACAATTTCAGGCGTCAGTCCATAACCAAATTCAAAGCGATTTGGCACCAAATATTCTGGAGAAATCGCGCCCATTGCTTCTAAAGCAAGAATCCCAAGACTGGTACTAGTCGCACCATCCGCGTCAAAATCTCCAACAATCAAAATTTTCTGACCAGCCACAATAGCATCCGCCAAAATCACGGCTGAATTTTTTAGATCAAATAAAGAATCAGGTCTTAATAAATGCGGTAAGCGATAGTCCAATTGAGCAACAGATACTACATCACGAGACAAAAAGACTCGTTGTAACGTCGCAGACATTGTTGATGGAAAGTCATTTTTATCAACCGGTACAGCTCGGCGCTCAATACGCATAGTAGTCTCTAAGTCAGGATAAGTAGATAGCTAAAGAATAACACGAAAGTGATGACTCTCGCGCGCCTTGCTATTACGAAAAGAAACGCCAGCTCACGCAATCCCACCAGTCTAAAAGAGCATAAAGTGCTTAAAAATCAACCTATTGAAAACATTATACTTTGTTACATTAGACGTAAATATATGAGGTTTTCTTACAAAAGTGACGCAAAAAAGGAATATTTCAGGCTATCGCCTTTTTCTCCCAACACCTGACCAGAAAGTTAAGATGTTCGGTGCTATGATGCCGCACTTTTTTGATTTGGATAGACGTCCTAAAGATAAAAACTGAGTAACTCTCGCTTTAACTCATCGGAAAAAAATATGAATAATCACACTTCCGTGGCAGACAAGCCACAATCAAACCAGCGTTTTGCCTTGATAGCTCTAACATCACTGTTTTTTATGTGGGGTTTTATCACCTCACTAAATGACATTCTAATACCGCACTTGAAAGGCGTTTTCGATCTTAACTACACCCAAGCAATGATGATTCAAATGTGCTTCTTTGGCGCTTACTTTATCGTCTCGATCCCTGCTGGGAACTTGGTTAAAAAAGTGGGATTTCAGCGCGGTATTGGCATCGGCCTAATGATTGCTGCGGCTGGCTGCTTGCTTTTTGTTGCTGCTGCAAAAGCACAGCAATACAGCATATTTTTAACAGCTCTGTTCGTTTTGGCTGCAGGCATTACTATTCTTCAAGTTGCCGCCAATCCACTTGTAACTGTAATGGGTCCAACCGAAACGGCGTCAAGTCGTTTGACCCTTTCTCAAGCCTTTAACGCATTGGGTACAACGGTTGCTCCTCTTGTAGGTGGTGCACTGTTGTTCACTGTCGCTGGGCAATACGCGACGAAAGCCCAAGAAGCGGAAAGTGTAATCATTCCTTATATCGGTTTAGCGATTTTGCTGATTCTTTTAGCGGCAATCTTTACTCGAATCAGCCTTCCAACGCCATCGAATATAGAAGAAGATACTACGGATGCACCCAGTGTTAGTATTTTAAAACACCGTCATCTAGTTCTAGGGACTGTCGCTATATTCATGTATGTGGGTGCAGAAGTTGCTATCGGCAGCCTACTAGTGAATTTCTTTGGCCTTGAAAATATTGCAGGGCTTGCAGAAGCCGATGCGGCTCATTACGTTGCCTACTACTGGGGTGGTGCTATGGTTGGACGCTTCATTGGTGCCGCTTTGATGCAGCGTATTTCTGCCGGCAACTTACTGACTTTTAACGCTTTAGCCGCCATTGCATTGATTGTAAGCGCGATTATGAATGATGGGCATGTTGCTATGTGGTCTATCTTATTAGTTGGCCTGTTCAATTCCATTATGTTCCCAACCATCTTCAGCCTTGCACTAAAAGACCTTGGTCCACAAACTAGCCGTGGTTCCGGCTTGCTTTGCTTGGCGATTGTGGGTGGCGCTATATTACCTGTATTGCAGGGTTCTATTGCGGATTCAATTGGTCTGCAAATTTCGTTCGTAATGCCTGTAATTTGCTATCTATATATTGCTTACTTCGGCGTATTTGGCTCTAAGCCCGTGATTCGATAATCACACAGAATACGTCGCCTTTATAAAAGACTTTCATATAGGGTGAGCCATTATGGCCACCCTACTTTATTTCAAACTTTAGCCTTTACGTGTTCTATTTCGACCCGAACGCTTTGCACTGTATAAGTAATTATCAGCCAGGGTAATAGCCTCCCTTAACGAAGTCGTTTCATTCATCGTTGCCACACCAAAACTCATGGTCATTTGGAACTTATGATCCAAATAAGCAAACTCATATTTTTCAACACGCTTTCGAATAGACTCCGCCAAAGCAAAAGCTTCAAGGTCACTGCAATCACATACAGCGATCAAGAATTCTTCGCCGCCCCATCGAGCCGCCAAATCGCTCTCAGAAAGAGACTCTTCAATAATTTTAGCCAATTGAGAAAGTGCATAATCTCCCGCATCATGGCCATATTCATCGTTAATGCTTTTAAAGAAGTCAACATCAGCCAATAGCAGATGAAAACTCGAATAAGAACTTGCTTCAAGCCGCTGTAGCATTCCCCTACGGTTCAATAACTCAGTCAAAGAGTCTGTATAGGCTACCAACTTAAGCTTAGCTGACGTCTCTTTTAGCTCCTCATTAAACCGAGCCATGGAGTACTCATAAATCCCAGAAAGAAACACAACCACAATAAATGAAAATAGAATTCTCGATTTCAGCGTAGGATCATAACCAAACTCAGCAAAGTGATTATTAGTAAAAAACATAGTAATGATCAAAGCAATCGTAAATAGAGCAAGCTCAATCATGCCTCTCTTCATGCCATGCAAAAACAAAGAAACGGCTGGAACACAATATATCCAAACATGCCCAGTACCACTTACCCCACCTGTGTAGACAAGATAAATCATCAAAATATAAAGTGGATAAATAACAAAATTACCAGACACCGCATAGTTATGGGTATAGCGCAGATAAACATGGTTCATCGCGTATAACAGCGCAATAAACAGCAAGCAGATCCCCAAAGTGACCTTGCCTTCAAATAGTGAAACAAGCCCTAGAGGAAGAGTAAAAAGAATACCAACGGAGGCAAAAAGATTGATAATGAAAATCCGACGAATATCTTCAGAGAAAACATCATCGGTTATTCCGACATAAAAAAACTTCAACCATGCGGATTTAGTTTTATTATTTTTAGCATTTTCGGCTTTCAATTTATATGAATGTTTTGTCATGCGTATTCTCCGACCCAGCGATACTAAGTCGCAATGGTGGGGAAAATTTGAACAAACTCCCCAATACGCACAATCCTACACCAAAGCCTGAAATAGCTCCCCTAGAAATCAGCAACGCTTACAAATTACAACAATTCATATACTTAGCTATACTTAGCCATCTAAGCTGGATACAAACGTGATAACAAAACAGGCACAACGGTTTCAACTTTTAGGATTCTATCCCCTAAATGTACCGATTCCATTCCCGCTTCGTGCCACTTACTCACCTCAAATTCATTCCAACCGCCTTCTGGACCAAGAGCTAGGACACAAGGCTGCTGGATATCAATAGGACAACGCTTTGCTAAATAGGGATGAGCAAGTAACCCAACTTTGTCTTTTAAAATAGCCGGCAATTGATCTTCTACAAAAGGACGAAAACGAGGAATAAGCGTCCAGTTAGGCATAATAGTATCTTTTGCTTGCTCTAGGCCTTCTAACAAACATTGATGAATAGATTCCGTTTGTAATACGGGGCTTTGCCAATAGCTTTTTTCTACTTTGGCTGAATGAATAAGATATAAATCCTTTACTCCCATCGCGGTTATATTCTGCAAGGTTCGCTTCAGCATATTTGGCCTTGGCAAAGCCATAACCAGCACCATGGGTAAAGGCTCTGGTGGCTGTGAAGATAAATTTAACGAATGGATATAGCCAAATTGATTGTCGTCGTTTGGTGGTTCATAAATACCCTCTCCAATTTTTCCATTCAACATCCCCACTCGCAGAACATCACCTTGTTGCGCTTTAATCACTTTTGAAACATGGGTTTGTTGGCGTAAAGAGAGTCCGTAAAGGCCATCACCAAGGGTATTTTGAGGATCGAGTAAAATTATATTCATATGACAGGCGCAAAAGTATGAAGGAAAAAGAAACGGCCAATCTTAGATTGGCCGTTAATATTAGTCTTGCTGAACTATTTAAAACTAGATTTTATCTGCAACAAACGCCTGGACATCACTCAGACTATTATCTAACACTTCATAAGATTCTTCTCTCTCGAAAAGATCTTTCATGTGCTCTGGCAGCACAGGCGTTTCGCAGCCAGCTTTTTCAACGGCTTCTGGAAACTTAACAGGATGCGCTGTTGCTAAAGTAATCATAGGAACAGACTGATCTTTCCAGCAATGACGAGCCGCTTCAAGGCCTATCGCCGTGTGCGGATCAAGCAAGTATTGTGTTTTAGCAAACACATCTGCAATCACTTCACAGGTTTTCTCATCATCCACTTTATAGCTATCAAAGTTTTCTTTCACAAAAGACCAAGCTTGATCATTTAAGGACACATCGCCTTTATTAAAGCGCGCCATCAAATCATCAATCGCCGCACCATCACGACCATGAGCATCGAACAACAAACGCTCGAAGTTGCTTGAAACCATGATATCCATACTCGGCGATAAGGTGACATTCAAAGACTGGCGACTCATGTCGTTTTCAGCGATCACACGATGCAAAATATCATTTTGGTTAGTAGCAACCACAAGCTGATCAATTGGTAAGCCCATTTTCTTCGCCAAGTAACCAGCAAAGATATCGCCGAAGTTACCTGTTGGCACAGAAAAAGACACCTTACGATGCGGCGCGCCAACTGACAAAGCAGAAGAAAAATAGTAAACGATCTGAGCCATGATACGCGCCCAGTTAATCGAGTTAACCGCGCCCAGCTTAGCGCCTTTCAAGAAAGACTGATCCGCAAAGCTCGACTTCACCATGCCTTGGCAATCATCAAAATTACCTTTTACCGCAATATTAAACACATTATCGTCAATAACTGTGGTCATTTGACGACGCTGCACTTCAGATACACGCTGGTATGGATGCAAAATGAAAATATTCAGATGCTCTGAATGACGACAACCTTCAATAGCAGCAGAACCTGTGTCACCTGATGTGGCCCCAAGAATGACCAGTTTTTCCTTGCGCTCAGACAGAACATAATCCATCAAACGACCAAGTAGCTGTAAGGCAAAATCTTTAAACGCTAAGGTTGGGCCGCGGAATAATTCCAGAATCCATTCGTTGTTACCAACCTGAACCATAGGCGCGATAGAAGTATGATTGAAGCTCGCGTAAGCATCATCAATCATAGTTTTAAATGCGTCAGCTGGAATATCACCTTCAACAAACGGCCACATTACCTTGAAAGCAAGCTCTTGGTAACTCAAATTTGCCCAAGAAGCGATCTCTTCTTTGCTGTAATGAGGTAAGGTTTCTGGCACATACAAGCCACCATCATTTGCCAAACCAGCCAATAACACATCACCAAAAGAAAGCGCTGGCGCTTTACCACGAGTAGAAATGTATTTCATATTTGTTCTCTCTTACGCCAAGTTTTCAACACGGACTCGTTGCACTGTTCCAGCAACATCCGGCAAGGCTTCAATTGCTGCTATCGCAGCATTCATATTGCGTTCTTTTACATCATGAGTCATTACAACTAATGGCACTAGTTCGCTGCCTTCGCGCTCACGCTGAATAAGAGACTCGATGCTGATATCGTTAGTCGACAGAATTTGTGTGATATTTGCCAAAACACCAGCACGATCTTTAATGGTCATGTTAAGGAAAAAGCCACATTCAATTTCTTCCACAGGTAAGATTTGCACATGAGATAAAGAGTCTGCTTGGAATGCAAGGTGAGGCACTCTATTAGTTGGATCTGCCGTTAAAGTACGAGCCACATCAATCACATCGGCGATAACAGAAGAACCTGTTGGCAATGCGCCTGCTCCAGCACCATAAGTCAAAGTCGGCCCAACAACATCCCCTTGAACCATAATGGCATTCATCACGCCATTCACATTGGCCAAAAGCTGCTTATGAGAAATCAAAGTCGGGTGAACGCGCAATTCAATACCCGCTTTAGAGCGACGAGCGATCCCCAAATGTTTTATTGCATACCCCAGATCATCGGCAAAACCAACATCCTCAGCGGTAATTCGGCTAATACCTTCGGTATAGGTTTTTTCGAACTGTAAAGGAATACCAAATGCAATAGATGCCAAAATGGTTAATTTGTGTGCAGCATCGATACCTTCGATATCAAACGTTGGATCTGCTTCGGCGTAACCCAGCGCTTGCGCTTCTGCCAATACATCTTCAAAGTCGCGGCCTTTTTGACTCATTTCTGTCAAAATAAAATTACCGGTGCCGTTGATAATCCCCGCCAACCACTCAATTCGGTTAGCAGACAAACCTTCACGAATTTGCTTGATGATAGGAATGCCACCAGCAACCGCTGCTTCAAACGCTACGATCACGCCTTTTTCTTGAGCTTTGGCAAAAATTTCATTGCCATGCTCAGCAATAAGCGCTTTGTTTGCTGTAACAACATGCTTGCCATTTTCTATGGCCGTAAGAACCAGTTCTTTAGCAACAGACGTTCCGCCAATCAGTTCTAGAACAATATCGATCTCAGGATTATTAACCACCTCAAAAATATCACGGGTAATATTAATACCGGTGGTATCACAAGCGTCGTTATCGCGACGGGCACCTATTTGCTCAATAACAATACTGCGACCCACACGTCGTGTAATCTCTTCCGCATTATTACGAAGAATGTTAAAACTACCGGACCCCACTGTCCCCAGCCCACAAATTCCGACTTTTACCGGTTTCAAAACAATACCCCACAGAGACAATTTAATTTTTATAGGTTATTTAACCCTTTCTAAAATACAGGCTAAGCAACAAGTTGATTTATTATAACGCCAGTCTTATTCAAACCCAACGTAGAAAAGGCTGAAGAAGGCTCATGTTTAGTGGAATATTTCGCGATTAGACTATAGCCCAAGGTGTTTAACCAACTCAGCGGCAGGCAAATAACCTGGTAGAAACTCACCATTACCCAACACAATGCTTGGCGTTCCACGAACACCCACTTCGTTTCCTAGTTTATACTGATCTGCTACTGGGTTAACACATTTGTTTTCAGGAATCTCAGCACCTAGTTTTGCTTGAGTTAGCCACTCTTTAGGATCAGCAGAACACCAAATGCTCACCATTTTTGTATACGCTTCTGAACCAATGCCCGCTCTTGGATAAGCTAAGTAACGAACAGTCACGCCAGCTTCGTTAAGCTTTGGCACTTCTTTATGAAGCATTCGACAATAGCCACAATCAACATCCGTAAATACGGTGATATGTGCTTTTTCGTTCTTCGCCTTATAGACGATCATTTGCGACTCAGGAAGTGTTTCAATTTTAGCCAATTTTGCTTTTTCGGTTTCATTCTCAAGCGTTGTATTATCAATGCGGTAAAGGTCACCAGCGACAAAATACTTACCATCTTGTGTCACATGCAATGTTGGACCATTTTTTAAAACAACAACATACAAACCCGCACCTTCATGCAATTCAGCACTTTCGACGTCGTATTGAGGCAGCGCCATTTTAACAGCAGATAAAACAGCGGATTGATCAGCAAATACTGCACAAGAAAGAGAAAAAAACATACTCATTGCAATAAAGCGAGATAGGGAACGGAAAAAACTCTTCATGGAGAACCTCAAAGACATGATAAATAGTCTCTATTAGGCCATACGAACGGGGGTTAGTTCCATAAAAAAAGGCGACTCGCGTCGCCTTTTTTTAATAAGAAAAAATTAACGTTTAGCCAATTTTTCTTTGATACGTGCAGATTTACCAGAACGCTCGCGTAGGTAGTAGATCTTAGCTTGACGCACGTCACCGCGGCGTTTAACTTCGATGCTTTCAACCAAAGGGCTGTACGTTTGGAAAGCACGCTCAACACCGATACCGCTAGAAATTTTACGAACGGTAAATGCTGAGTTAAGACCACGGTTACGCTTAGAGATTACAATGCCTTCATAGGCCTGTAGACGCTCGCGTGAACCTTCTTTAACTTTAACTTGAACAACAATAGTGTCACCAGGACCGAAGGCTGGGACTTCTTTTGTCATTTGTTCAGCTTCTAACTGCTGAATCAGTTTAGTTTTATTACTCATGGATGTGACTCCTAATGATATGGTTTCTTATCAGCATGAAGGTTCTTCTGTCTGATAAGCTCGCAATTCCTACTCTGCCGAGGTTGAATCTTCAGTTTCGCGAATAAACTCTTCTAACAGCAACTGCTGTTCCTTGTCCAACTCAAGGTTCTGCAGAAGGTCTGGCCGGCGCTGAAAAGTTCTTGCGAGCTTTTGCTTTAAACGCCAGCGTCTAATCTCCTCGTGGTTGCCACTAAGCAGCACCGATGGCACAGGTTCACCATTTAGCACTTCCGGGCGAGTATAATGCGGGCAGTCCAACAAACCATCAGAGAATGAATCTTCATCCGCAGACGCTTGTTTTCCCAATACTCCTGGAACCATGCGGAACACAGCATCCATAAGCACCATTGCCGGCAACTCACCACCGCTTAGGACAAAGTCGCCAATTGACCATTCTTCATCAATCTCAGATTGAATCAAACGCTCATCAACGCCTTCATAACGACCTGCTACCAGAATAAATTCTGCTTGTTTAGCAAGCTGTTGCACGCCTTCTTGCGTTAGCGTACGCCCTTGAGGGGATAGATAAATAACTTTTGCATTGGGCACCGATAACTTGGCACTCGCAATTGCATCTTTGAGAGGCTGAACTTTCATCAGCATCCCTGGACCACCACCGTAAGGTCGATCATCTACAGTCTTATGTTTGTCATGTGTAAAGTCGCGGGGATTAAAAAAATCCACCTCAACCAACCCAGACTTAATGGCTCTGCCTGTTACTCCATATTGAGTAATGGCCTGAAACATCTCCGGAAAGAGCGATATAACGCTAACCTTCACGTTGTGACCTCAGCTTATCTGTTTAAAATTCTGGATCCCAGTCCACTACCATTTCCTGCTGTTCTAAATCGATGTTTAAAACATAAGTTCCTGGAGCATAAGGAATCAATCGCTCTTCACGATCAAAGCTACCTTCACACGCGCGGACAACTATTACATCATTCGCACCAGTTTCCATAAGTTGAGAAACCTTCCCTAAGAGGACACCCTCTTTAGTAATAACCCTCAGTCCTTCCAGTTGGCTCCAGTAATAATCACCTTCTTCCAAATCTGGCAGTTCTGCTGCATCTATATAAACGTCCATACCACAGATATCTTTTACTTGATCCCTGTCGGTATAACCTTTTACCGATGCTACCAAACCTCGTCCTTGCAGACGGCCTTGGCTTAATTCTACGATTTTCCACCCACTAGGAGTTTTCAACCACCAATGCTTGTAATCAAAGATCCCTTGCATTGGGTCGGTGTGTGAATATAACTTCACCCACCCTTTAACACCATATACCGATGTAATGCGTCCAACCACAAGGGCTTGCTCAGGAGCGGCCGCTTGTTTTAACTCAGACATAGCATTACCTCAGTATTAAGCGTTTTTGCTAGCATCTTTTACAAGCTGCGCAGCACGGTCAGAAAGTTGAGCGCCTTGGCTAACCCAATGATTTACGCGATCTAGATCGATGCGTAGACGTTCTTCTTGACCACGAGCAACAGGGTTAAAGAAACCCAAACGCTCGATATAACGACCATCACGAGCACGACGGCTATCAGCCACGTTCAAATGATAGAATGGGCGCTTTTTAGAGCCACCACGAGAAAGACGAATAGTTACCATATGATTGGTTCCTTATTGCTTAACGAAACACCCCTTGCCGAGTCGTATTTTTGACTCATACAACAAGAAGGCGGCATATTCTAGTCGATTAACTAGAAAAACAAAAGGGCGAATTACTCACCCAGACATTAAAAACGGCAGTTTTTTAACTGCCGTTAGTAAAAACAAGAAGATATGCTTAAAATTTAGGGAAATTTCCGCCGCCAGGCATACCACCACCTGGCATCATTCCACCCAAACCACGCATCATTTTCTTCATTCCGCCTTTAGCGCTCATCTTCTTCATCATCTTCTGCATTTGTTTATGCTGTTTTAGAAGACGATTCAAATCTTGAATTTGTAAACCCGCACCTGTTGAGATGCGTTTTTTACGAGAACCATTAATCACATCAGGGTTATGACGTTCTGCTGGCGTCATGGAATTAATCAAGGCTTCCATTTGAACAAACATTTTATCATTCACTTTATCTTGGATATTACCTAGCTGTCCGCCCATGCCTGGAAGCTTATCTAACATGGAACTCATACCGCCCATGCTTTTCATTTGCTGAAGCTGTTCTTTAAAGTCGTCTAGATCAAAACCTTTGCCTTTCTTCAGCTTACCAGCAAGCTTTTCAGCTTTTTCTTTGTCGATCTTCTGCTCTGCTTCCTCTATTAAGGAAAGCATGTCGCCCATACCAAGGATACGAGACGCTAAACGGTCAGGATGGAAAGGTTCAAGTGCGTCCGTTTTTTCTCCCACACCTAAAAACTTAATCGGCTTACCTGTAATGTGACGAACAGATAAAGCCGCACCGCCACGAGCATCACCATCTGTCTTGGTAAGAATCACGCCTGTAAGCGGCAAGACATCACCAAACGCTTTGGCTGTATTCGCCGCGTCTTGCCCCGTCATGGCATCCACAACGAACAAGGTTTCAATTGGGTTAACTGCTGCATGCAGCGCTTTAATCTCTGCCATCATGTCTTCGTCAATCGACAATCGGCCAGCCGTATCGACAATCAAAACGTCTTTATGGCCTTTCTTGGCGTAATCGATAGCATTATTAACGATGTCGATTGGCTTTTGTGACAGATCGCTAGGGATGAAATCTACACCCACTTCACCCGCCAAGGTTTCAAGCTGTTTAATAGCCGCAGGACGATAAACGTCGGCACTAACAACCGATACCGATTTTTTCTCACGTTCTTTTAAGTATTTCGCCAATTTAGCGGCAGATGTGGTTTTACCCGCCCCCTGCAAACCAGCCAATAAAATAACGGCTGGACGAGCTACACGAAGGTTAAGACCATCGTTCGCTTGCCCCATAACACTTTCGAGTTCCTGCTTTACAATTTTCAGGAAAACTTGACCTGGACTCAAGCTTTTGGATACTTCAGCCCCTATTGCACGTTCTTTAACCGCGCCGATGAAATCTTTAACAACTGGTAAAGCAACGTCTGCTTCAAGAAGCGCCATACGCACTTCACGCAACACTTCTTGAATGTTGTCTTCAGTTAATTTAGCTCGACCTCGAATGCGATCAAGCGAGGAAGTTAAGCGATTCGATAAATTGTCGAACATATTGCCCTCAAATTTTGGCTCTAAATGGAAAAAACCTACGGTTTCAGTTTATCCAAGGTGAAATTGTCTCTATTATAACGGATAAATGATTATCACCCTATACCTTTACCCTGCGGAACCTTTAGTTTCATGACTCAATTATCGCTTTGGCTTGCTTGTATCGCTTGTTTGATTGCTGGCACAGCGTATTTCCTGCGTCCAGAAAATCGCTCAACCCAGTACATTGGGGCGCTTACGATTGCCCTGCACACATTTTCTCTCACTCAAGTATTACTTAACCGAGATGGTTTTAATTTTTTAACTATTGGGCTATTAATTGCTTTAATTGGCAATAGCCTGCTCTGGTTCAGTAATCGCAACAAAGATTTATCCCTATTGCTCGGTACAGCTTTCCCCTTGGGAGCAATAATTATCGCCTTAAATGCAATCGAACCGTGGAATTTAACCCAACTGCATAGCAACTCTTGGGGTACAAGCGCCCACATTCTTATTGCCTCCGTTGCCTACAGCTTATTCACTGCTGCCTGCGGAGTTGGGATTTTACTTTCCATGCAAGAGTACCAACTTAAACACCACAAACTGAAACAGCTACTTAGAGTGCCGCCACTACAAGTATTAGAGCGCTTGATGTTTGAGTTTATTTGGGCGGCTTTCATTTTGTTAACCATTACAATAGCAACGGGCTTCTATTTTATCGAAGACATGTTTGCTCAACACTTGGTTCACAAAACATTTTTCACAATTGCTTCTTGGTTTGTGTTTGCTGGTTTATTGCTTGGCAGACATATAGCGGGTTGGCGAGGGCAGCTAGCGGTAAAACTGACGTTGAGTGGCTTTTTCTTGCTGATGCTAGGCTACTTTGGCAGTCAAATAGCACTACAAATTTTACGCCATTGATCAATAATGGCGTAAAGTATGTTTGACAGTCTGATCTTAAGAACCAATAATCCAGTTATCTACATAATTGAGGCGATCCCTTTTTGAACGAAGTACCCTTAGGTGTTCTTGGTGGAATACTTTTTTGTCTAATTTTACTTTCTGCTTTCTTTTCGAGTTCCGAAACAGGGATGTTGTCGATCAACAAATATCGACTAAAACACCTTGTTAAAAACAAGAACCGATCTGCAATCAAAGTAGACTCTCTTTTAGAACGTCCCGATCGACTTATCGGCGTTATCTTAATCGGAAACAACTTTGTTAATATACTTGCTTCTGCTATAGCAACCATCATTGCTGTGCGTCTTTGGGGCGATGCTGGTGTTGCTATTGCGACAGCTGCACTCACGATGGTTGTATTGATTTTTGCAGAAGTGACACCAAAAACATTGGCCGCCATCCACCCAGAAAAAATCGCTTTCCCAGCCTCTTGGGTTCTTGCCATTTTATTAAAAATTCTTTATCCGCTTGTTTGGCTAGTGAATGGTTTGTCTAATGGACTGTTACGTTTAATCGGCGTACACGCTTCTCAAAAAAACCATGACACGCTTGACTCAGAAGAACTAAGAACCGTAGTAAATGAAGCGAGCGGCTTAATTCCAGCTGCCCACCAAGAAATGCTTATATCGATCCTTGACTTGGAAAAAGTCTCTGTCGAAGACATTATGATCCCTCGTAATGAAGTCATAGGCATTGACATTGAAGACTCCATTGAAGAAATCATCGAACAGATTTGCCAAAGTAGACACACTCGCATGCCTGTTTACAATGGTGAGATAAATAAGGTCATTGGTATTCTCCACGCTCGCCATGCGGCAGTCTTTCTACGCGACCCTACTCCATCAAAAGCAGCGCTTTTAAAAGCAACCGTTGAACCTTATTTCATCCCTGAAAGCACATCCCTAAACACAGTACTGCTGAACTTTCAAAAAGACCATCAGCAAATGGGCATCGTGGTTGATGAATATGGTGATGTCCAAGGTATCGCCGCTTTAGAAGATGTACTTGAAGAAATTGTGGGCGAGTTCACTCCGCCAACTCAAGATGAAGAAGAAGAAATCCAAACGCTGGACGATGGCTCTTTTAGGATTGAAGGCTCTACGCACATTCGAGAAATCAATAAAACGCTTGAATGGCATCTACCAACAGACGGACCAAAAACACTGAACGGTCTTATCATCGAAACATTGGAATTCATCCCAGAGCACCCTATTAGCTTGTGGGTTGGTCATTACATGATTGAAATCCAAGAAATCGAAGATAAAGTCGTAAAATACGCCAAGCTTCAGTTGAAACGCTAAGCCCAAGTAAACACGTTAAGGATGTACACATGAGATACTGCCCGCAATGCGGTCACGCCGTTAACATGACCATCCCTGCTGGGGATAATCGACCACGCGCGGTATGTCCAAGTTGCGATTTTATCGATTACGACAATCCTAGGCTAATAACGGGTACCCTTCCGCTTTACGACGGTAAGATATTATTATGCCGAAGAAACATTGAGCCTCGCTTAGGTTTCTGGACGCTACCAGCAGGCTTCATGGAAAACCAAGAAACCACAAGCGAAGGTGCATTAAGAGAAACATTAGAAGAAAGTGGCTCTGTAGCGATCTGCAAACAAGCATTCAGCATGATCAGCATTCCTAGAATCAATCAAGTTCATCTTTTTTACATTGCAGAACTAGAAAGAGACGACTTTCATGCCACAGAAGAAAGTTCCGAAGTGGCACTGTTTGGGCTAGATGAAATCCCTTGGGACGAACTGGCTTTTAGTAGCGTTACTAAGACCATAGAGTTTTTCATCGAAGACCATAAAAATGGTCAATATGGTTTTCACGAAGACACCATTCATTTCAATACTGTATCTGAATAAAGTGGTAGGCCACCTCTTCATAGGGGTGAGCCAAGAGTAAAGCGGCTAAAACGCTCGCTTTACTGTCATCACCTACCACCATTTCAACACGATATTCATCGACTAACTCTAACTCATCGACTTGACCAAGAAAGGGCGTCGCTCCTTTTATCGGCCTAAACTGCCCATGCCCTTTTACTTGCCAACAGCAAGAATCGTAGTTTCCCATTGAACCTGCACCAGCCGAAAACACCGCTTGTTTGACAGACTCCAAATGAGACTCAGGTACATAAAACACGAATGAATACATAATATTTCCCAACAATTTCACAAAAACAAGAAATCAGCTTATTAGACTCACCAAAGACTAACTTGCTCCTGACTTTGCGGCAACGTCAAAGCGCTCTGATAATTAGGCGTTAATAAACGAACCTTTTCATCCAATTTTGCCGCTAACGTAGGTGCCGCGATATTATCCGATGAATGCACAAATACACTTGGTGTCAGCCCTTGTGATAACCACTGGGACAGTTTTATCGCCCACTGATCTAGCCATACGTCGTTACGCGGTAAATCCGGGTGACCAATGAAACGCACGACTGGATGTCTCGCCGTCACTACAGGATGACAAGGCACCCTCGGCTTTTTCTTCTGAGCATCAACCAGACTTTCACAATACGCTTCGGTAGAAAAAACAGGCCGAGAATCCATCACCACACGATTGACATGACGATCTGACAAACCGGCTAAAAAGCGCGGCTCTGTTTGTTTTTTATCGAAATAGGCAAGATTACGTACCTCCACAGACAAAGGCGTAGGCAAAGTCCACATATCACACAAAGCCAAAATAGTATCTAAAGCACGCTCATCGCATATTGCTGGAAACTGCAGCATGGTTGGGCCAAGCTTATTCTGTAACGATTGCAAGGACAGCATAAAAGCCACCCAATTTTGCTGAACATCACGCCAAGGACGCTCTAACAATCGATGAGTAACCGTTTGCGGTGCCTTAAAACTAAACTTAAAGTTCTCATTAACAGACTCATACCAACGCAATAGCTGAGCATCATCCACTTTAGTATAAAAAGTACTGCCAACTTCAACCGTTGAAAACACCTGCGAATACCGACCAATTCGCTCACCCGGTGCCAAAGAGGCAGGATAAAGCCAATTAACCCAAGCCGGATGCTGCCATTGCGCCATGCCGTAATGAATAGTCATGCGGGTACTTGGCGATACTCAACAGCATCAATAAGATAGTTTTTTTCTCCGCCAGCAAGGCGAATAATTACTTCATCACCTTCTTGCTTCTTGAGCAAAGCCCGCGCAACAGGTGAATCGATACTAATGTAATTAGGATGATGATCCAGTTCATCTGGACCAACAATGCGATACTCTCGAAGATTCCCATCATCATCTTCTAATGTTACCCATGCGCCAAAAAACACACGCTCCTGATCCGCTGGCAAACGATCAACGACCGTGCAAACATCCAAACGTTTTTCGAGATAGCGTACTCGACGGTCGATTTCTCGAAGCTGTTTCTTGCCATAAATATATTCAGCATTTTCCGACCTATCACCTTGGGCTGCGGCTTCACGAACTGTTTCAGTCACAGCCGGACGCTTTTCTTTCCATAAATACTTAAGTTCAGCCAATAAAGCTTGCGCTCCTTCTTGAGTGATATAAGCAGACTTTGGCGGAGATGGGGGTCGATATCGACTCATGAACAGAAGCCTTTTCAATGATAAAAACGAAACACAATAAAAACAAAAATGCCGCCAATATTTCCTTGGCGGCATTTCATATTTTACAACGATGAGGAGTTAAAGCTATATGTGCTTACGATTCCTGTTTGTGTACATGAACATCCATTTGAGGGTATGGAATACCAACGCCACGCTCATCAAAGGTATATTTAATTTTCTCCAAAAGATCGGCCCGCACTGTCCAGTAATCGCCCGCTGCAACCCAAGGACGCAGGAAGAAATTAACCGAACTATCTGCCAATTCGGAAACAGCGATTAAACACTTAGGGTCTTTTAGAATACGTTCGTCAGCATTAACAATGTCTTCCATAATCTGTTTTGCCAAGCGAATGTCCGCATCATAACTAATACCAATAACAAGATCTAAACGACGAGTCGCTTCACGAGAAAAGTTAACAATAGAACCATTCATTACTGAAGAATTCGGCACTATAATGACACGATTGTCTGGCGTTTTAAGATAGGTATGAAATAACTCAATACGATTAACCGTACCCATTTGGCCGCCGGCATCAATAAAGTCACCAGAACGGAATGGACGCAATATAATAATCAACACACCTGATGCAAAGTTAGACAAGGACCCCTGTAATGCAAGACCGACTGCCAAACCAGCCGCACCAAGAATAGCAATAAAAGATGTGGTTTCTACGCCAATTTGCCCCAGCGCCATCAAAGCCACACCAGCAAACATCAAGGCATACAAGATACTCGATGCGAAGCCTGCAACCGCCTGATCAACGGACGCTTTCAGCATTCGCTTTTCACACCATTGAGACACTTTGGAAGCAATAAATTTACCTACAAAGAAAACAACAAGACCAATAACCAAATTAATAACACTATCAGCCAACCAAGGCATCAA
Organism: Marinomonas rhizomae; assembly: GCF_024397855.1. Lineage (NCBI taxonomy): Bacteria > Pseudomonadati > Pseudomonadota > Gammaproteobacteria > Oceanospirillales > Oceanospirillaceae > Marinomonas > Marinomonas rhizomae. Next base: position 825,270 of record NZ_CP073343.1, on the reverse strand, counting down.
TTCGGAACCTTGATCAAATAACGCTTCTATCTCATTCATACATGTAAACCCTATGCTCTTCCGTTTTAAAATAAAATCAGACTAAATACTTTGATTTATGCTGCCACTCATCCAACAACATTTCCAGCTGAGAAATACCTTTTTTATTAAAAGTGATACAAACTTGGCCATTAATAAATTGCGACCCTTTAATACCGAACTCTTCAATAAGCAAACACTGCTCTCTTAACTCATCGAGCACATCATCATCTCTAACAGTCATACCGATAAAAGCATGCCACTCATGCTCTGGTAGAACACCTTGAATCGCTTTTTGAAGCAAGGTCACACATTGCTCTTGTGTCAATCTATAATAGGGTACTTTTGATTGATGACGAATAAAAAACAACACAAGTAAAACTAACAACAAAAATAAAAAACTGATAGAAACGAGCAACTGAACTAACATTACTTAAAGTCATAAGCCATCAATGAAGTTCTAGCGCGTTGCAAATGTTCGGCATATTCCACTTCATAACCATCCATTTCAAGACGAAATTTCATTTTTGCAGGCTTAGGCAAATCCCCCCATTGCTCGTGAGTAGGAATATGCAGAGTTTTCTCAGTAATAATATAAAACGCGGAAATATCCTCATGTTCAGATAAATCCTCGCTTAACTGATCCAATAGATTTTTTATTCGAATACTGGCTTCAATCCAGTTTAACTCCTCGGTCCCCACTGTTTTTAACAGAACCCGAATGCTATCGATTCTTTTTTGCCGCTCTTCAAAAAAGCGGTCCTCTCCAGCACGAATTTTTTCTTCTCGTGCTTTATTTAATTTTAGCTGATGGCGAATAAACCAAAGTGAAACGGCAATCACGCCAACACAGCCGAGCAAAACCAACATAAATGCAGTAAAAGACATAATAATTCCAATCAAGCAGAAGTAAATACGTTATAAATCAAGATCAACAAGCGCCAAAAGATCGTCATACAATTGAGGGGTTGATACCAAAAGCCCTTCTCCATTAACCACGTTGGGCCAAGAAGATGCGCTAGATAGATAATACCCAACTTTGGCACCCGCCTCTTCCGCTATTAAAGCCCCAGCAGCCATATCCCAAGGTTTTACGCTTTCAAAATACGCATCTAAACGACCTGCAGCAACCCAGCATAAATCCAAAGCGGCAGAACCATTACGACGAACATCTTGGCAGTGATGCAAAATACGCGACACTCGTTCAATGATAGGCGAAAGTGCCGTTTTTTGATAAGGAAACCCTGTGGCAACCAATGCACTTCTTAGCTCTTGAGCACCCGAAACCGCCAGCGGCTTCCCATTACAAAAAGCACCCGAACCTTTCACAGCCCAAAAACACTCCTCTAAAAACGGAGCATTCACCACGCCTAAAATTCGCTGATCGCCAATATAAAGGCCAATTGAAACCGCCACATGATGATGCCCATGTGCAAAATTCACCGTTCCATCTATCGGATCAATCACCCAAACCGGAACATCATCACCAATACCGCTAAGATCCAGATGCGGCGAAGACTCTTCTGACAAAATACAGTGCGAAGGATAGCGCTCAAGGATGTGGCTACAAATGTATTGATCAACCGCAATATCCGTCGAAGTAACCAGCTCATGATCCATTTTGTAATCGCGCACGAAGGTTGAATTCTCTCGCGCATCCACTATCATCTGGCCTGCATGTATCGCTAGATTTTTCGCAAAATCCAGCCATTCCTCATAGTTTCCCGACACAAAAGCTCCTTAAATAAGACAAGAGAATCTCACCGACTCTGATAACAGTTATGCCAATCGAGTGTTTAACCAGTGAGAAATATCCTGCACCTGCTCAGGACACACAGAATGAGGCATTTCGTAAGATTGATAAGCGACAGAATAGCCCTTAGACATCAAAAGATCCCTTGCTTGAGTCGCCAACACAGGAGCAACTACTGGATCTTGCGAGCCATGATGGATAAGAATCGGTGTTTGGCCATTAGGACAAGCATCGGCTTCAGGCACTTCATCACCATTAACTAAATAAGTTGATAGCTCAAGAATACCCGCCAACACATGCTTAGTGCGTAAAGCTGTGTGGTATGCGATCACCCCACCCTGTGAAAAACCCGCCAAAACAATTCGATTTGCAGCAATGCCTTTATCAATTTGATCTTGTATTAACCGCTCAACTTGCAGGCATGATTCTTCGATATTTTCCATATCGACTTTACGCTCTAACGTCATCTCATAGATATCATACCAAGCACGCATTTCCATACCACCATTGACTGTAACAGGACGACGTGGAGCATGAGGAAAAACAAAACGCACTTTCAATGTTGGCAATAAAGATAAAGCTGGAACCAAAGACTCGAAATCATGACCATCTGATCCAAGGCCATGCAACCAAATAATAGCGGCATCAGGCTGCTCGTTTGTTTCCACTAAAACAGAGGGCAATAATTCAGTCATTTTCAACACTCCAAAAAAAATAGGCTATCGCAATTCGCCATAGCCTATCATATTGACGTTTATCACTCGACACATTGAATCTACTACACTCGCTTTATAAACAAACTTTTGACGTTAAGGCTTAGTGCTCAACTGGGAAGCGCATTTCCATTACTTCCTGTTTTTCATTTAACTTAAATAGCACATCCGCCTTACTTGGCATCACAGCTAACATGTGTCGCGTCAGCCTTTCGTAATATTGCATGAATCGTTTCAACTCTTCTGAAGACATTACTTTCAAATCAATGGTATCTAGTAGGACACCATGAATATCATGAAGATGGTTTTCTAAAACCCGCTCTTGTTTATTACGCCAATGATAGACAACGTTGTAGTCTGGAGCCTGCATCCAAGCCATCAGATCAATTTGTGAAAATAACGACTTATAATCCTCTTTTAAGAGTTGATTCACTTTATTACGCCACAAACCATCGGCATCCATTTCCGCCTCAAGCTCATTCAATGCTTGACCCAAGCCTTCAACCATTGGCGGCGCACCAACACACCAACCTTCAAATAAAACAATATCAACAGGACCCTGAACCTCTTGCCATAAATGAACCGCTTTTCGGTCATCAATCGACTTATCAAAACGAGGAAACTTCATCACCTCCCCATCTTTAAGGTTTTTCAAGCGCTCAAAAAGAGAAAGAGCAAAGTCGACATCATGAGTTCCAGGCACACCTCGTACAGAAAACATTGGGGTTGTTTGATTGGCAAACTTCATCCGATCTTGCCGAGTGCTATATAAGTCGTCCAAACTGATTACAATACTGTTCAGGTCAAACCCCTTCTTTAATATTCGACTAATAACACTACAAAATGTGGTTTTCCCACACCCTTGAGCACCACCAACACCAACAACTAAAGGCCCTTTCCCAGAATGCGCTTTTTGACTTAGCCAACTAGAAAAAGGGAGATACAATTCATCCATTTGATCGACCAAAGAAGCATCTGCATACAAACAACTCAATGTTTGCTCCACTTCAAAACGCAACCTATGCGACAAAGGGTCAGGCATACTTAAATTTGTATAATCAAACTTACTCTGTTGTTTCAACATAATGAGCACCTCCGAATTATTCATTCTTCAGTATAGTTAGAAGCTGCAAAATTGGTTGGAATTTACATTTTTAAACAAAAGGTAAATTCAACTGATGTGGTTCTGGTGGCGATAATCGATACCCTACACCAATCAAACGAACTGGACGCCGAGAGCGAGAATACGCCTGCTGCAAAAGTTGTGAAAACACCTCATCTGACAATTTAGCCTTAATTGGCTGCTCAATCGTGGTTTGCTTAAAATCGTCAAATTTCACTTTAAGATAATATTTACTTAGCTGTGACTCAAAGTTTCTTCCTGTCATCCGTTTTTTTAAATCTGCAAGCAAAAGAGGCAAAACAGCCTGACAGGCCGGAAGATCAAGTAAGTCTTTTGAAAACGTATGCTCCACAGAAACACTTTTCCTTTCACGAGAAACAGTTACTGGTCGGTCATCAATCCCAAGGGCAAACTGCGATAACCGAAATGCCATACTACCAAAGCTTTTCTGCAAAACCGAAAAGTCCAAAGCCTGCAAATCAGAGCATTTAAAGACTCCCAATGCGGCTAATTTTTCTTGCGCTACGCGACCAATACCAGAAATAAACTTAACAGGGACATTAGAAACAAATTCAAACTGCTTTGCTGGTGTAACCACAGTCAAACCATCTGGCTTATCCCAATCACTCGCCACTTTCGCAATAAATTTGTTTGTCGCCACGCCAGCCGATACAGTAATCCCTACTTCTTTGGATATTCGTGAACGAATTTCTTCTGCTATTCGTGTTGCACTACCTTGAAAGTCCGTTGTATTCGTTACATCCAAATAAGCTTCATCCAATGATAAAGGCTCAATAACATCGGTAAAATCACGAAAAATGGCGTGCATTTGCTCTGAGGCAATTCGATATTTATTCATATTTCCAGGTATCACTAACAATGCAGGACAAAGTCGCTTAGCGACTGACGTTGGCATAGCAGAACGCACACCAAAAACACGAGCCGCGTAGTTAGCGGTCGACAACACACTTCGACCACTTTCAGGGCCACCAATTGCAATAGGAACATCACGCAGACCAGGGTCGTCGCGCATCTCTATCGCTGCGTAAAAACAATCAGCATCGATATGAATAATCTTACGATTCTGCAATGTAACACCCGAAAAGCACTGTATAAAAAAACAGTTTATACCATTTCAAAAAGACCTTCATCCCCTATAAAAATTGTAAAGACACTTCTAGAAAAAACCTACAGACCGTAAAATAATTAAGCAAATCTTAAAAAACACATGAAAAGAACAGTTTTATTACAAAAATCAAAGAAAAAGTGCTTTTTTAAGCCCCCAAACATGGACGCTGTAGAGCAAAATGGTTTACATTTTGTCCATCGGATTAGGCATATTGAAAAATAAAGCTTTTTTGAACAAACTACGAATAGTTACACCTGAAGCGATTCATCGCTTAGTTGAAAAGCACACCATTTAAATTTAGTGGCTACTAGACTCAGGATATTAATGTAAGGACTTCCATACAAGGGCACCACCATGACACTATCACTTCGAATATTTTTTATAGCCATAGGTGCCATCACCCTAGCGGGTTGTCAAAACCTCGGTCAACAAAGCGCCGCCGGCACAACTTGTACAACCGTCGCACCTTGTAATGGCAACATAGTTGGCAATGGTTCTGGTCGTTATACACAACCACAGAACGGTACTTTGCAAAGCGGCGCTTTAAATGCCAACAACAGCATTGCCGTTATTAAACAAGAACCCGTCATTGTGACAGCTACAGGCTATGCCGCAATGATGACAAATAAACGCCTAACCAAATCTCAGGCGCGCATTATGACACTACGCAGCTCTATGCTAGACGCATATCGAAACCTATCAGAGCGTGTTTATGGTTTAAAAATTGATGGTTCAAGCTCCTTGAGTAACATGGTCATGCAAAACGATGAATTAAGAACCTATGTTGATGCCTACCTAGTGGGAGCGAAAGTTGTCTCTCAGCGCGAGCACGAAGACGGTACATTCGAAACTGTTGTAGAGATGGCCTTACAAGAGAACTTCCGCCAGTGCTTAAGCTCTTCAAACATCCAATCTGATCCAAACTGCAGAATTCAACCAGGATACCGCGCCATTAATGTTGAAAACGCCACTCCGACGACCAACTTTTATAGCATTGAGTAAACAATGTTTGTCTTAATTCGATTACTCGCTGCTACGTTAAGCATTCTTCTGTGCTGTACCGCTTATGCAAGAAGCGTTGATGCAAAAGGTGAAGCCGTCATTTATGACAACGATATTGCCGATGCTCGCTACAGAGCAACTCAACAAGCGATTAAACAAGCGGTTCTTGAGTCTAGTTCCAGAGTTAATGTTAAAGATGAGCTTTATAATGGCGAATTAGAGTCAAATTTGGAAATTAGGAGCTCTGGCCGTGTACAGCAAGCCCGGATTATTTCCGAAGAACAAGATGGAGACTTCCTTACTGTTATTGCTCGTGTAGACGTTACTCCTGATTCACAATGCAGCACAGGCCCAACCAATTACTACAAAAAAACCATTGGCATTACTGGTTTCGAATTACAAGTTCCACAGCAAGCTAGATTGGGTGAACTAAGTAATATTTCCAGAGAATTACCAAAAGATTTAGCTAACGAAATAAATAAAAAAGGCTACCTAAGAGCCCTAACAGCAACCAATATTGCCATCTACCCAGACCTTATCAATGCCCCTTCATCTACCAACTACGATGGCTCACTGACAAATGTCACTAGAATCAGTGAACAGCTTGGAGTCCAGTATATAATGAGTGGGGTTATTAGAGATATTGGAGAATCATACCTAAGATATCCAGACGACAAGAACGTAAAAGACTTATTAGATGAAGGAATTGATAAAGAAAGAAATTTTGTGGTCGATATCTATATATATGATGGATTTAGTGGTGCACTATTGTTCGAGCACCGTTATAGTGAAGTAGGCAACTGGGATGTGACTGATCATGCACGAATCGGTTTTGGAAGCGCGAAGTTTTGGACTGTACATTATGGTAAAGTTGTAGAACAAGCATTAAAAGAAAGTGCGTTAGATACCAGCGAGCAACTCAGGTGCCAGCCTTTTATTGCAAATATTTTTCGCACTGAAGGTAATAGAATACATATATCAGCAGGGTCGCTGGCAGGAATTAAACAAGGCGATAAATTCAATGTTTATCGTCGCTACGAGGTTTTCAACCAGTTACAATCAGCTCAAACTCAGCTGAATAACGCCAATATCAGTGTTACAATCAAGCAAGTACAACCCAACTTTTCTGTTGGGGAACTTGTTGTTGACTCTCACATACTAAACGTGCAACAACAAGATGTTGTAATTGCTTGGTAATTTTTACAAAATGACGCCCTACATACTAATGGCGATTTTTATTTTTTAGGACACATATAATGAATAACGAACTACTACACCACTTAGAACAACGCATCAATGACGCCGTAGAAGAAATCTCCTCCCTACGCAAACGAATTTCAGAATTAGAAATGCAAAACTACGAGCTAAGCGAAGAAAAAAGCGAAATTGAAAAAACTTTAAATCAAACAAAAGAACAACAGTCTAATTGGGAGTCATCTCTTTCCCAAATGCTAAATAGACTAAACCAAATGGACGACAAACAATGAAATCACTTCTACTTGCAACTTTAGTTCTAGTTAGTGCTCACGCATCTGCTCAAGACCAAATTGCGAGTCTAATTACTTTCGAGTCGACCGCAGCACGACCAAACAGTGACACCAATCATAGTAATATCACGTCTATCATTAATGCAGAAATGGAATACACTTTACCAGAAAACATTTCCTTCTATGGCGGTTTCTCATTTGTATTGGGCGAACAATTTGAAAGCTCGGTTACTGTAGGATCTCGCTTTTATAGCGCCACACCAGCATTTCAAATATTTCCAGGCGTCCCGATGTGGTCCTTTATAGGCGGTGGCATTTCATTCCTTGATGACATGGTATATTACCCAGAAGCAGGCTTTCGTATCGCAACTTCCAACACGTCACGAATGGATATTTTTGTTAAAATTTTAAACAGCAGCAACAAAACCTATGACAAACATGTCATGATTGGTGCAGGACTTACTTTCTAAGTAAAATGAAGTTACTACCTCTTTTCGGCGCTAGTTTGCTAATAACAACGATTTACGTATGGTGGCAAAGTGAGAGCTATATCTCCGTCACGCTGCCAAATGAAAATCAGCGAAAAGAAATGATTGGCACAAGCAATACACCCAGTATTCCGCTGACTCCAATAAAAAATTGAGCCTTGTGTCTTTATGGAACAACTTATTGCTAAACTCGAAGCAAGGATTAACTGGCTAACACAGCAGCTAGAAGATGCGAACGAGGAAATACAAAGATTAAAGGAAAAGAACGATCCTTCCATTGAGTACAGCGCTTCAATGGACCTATTGCAACACATGGCCGATCGCTCAACTGAAGATCAATTGCAGCTCTACATTGAAGACTCTCTTGATCTTTTAAACGACGCATCAGCCCCGGAGCAAGCAATAAAATCAGACGCAGTTGAATATCAACTTAACTTTGACTTATTGCACGAGCATGCTGAAAGCAGCACCACAACCACGACAACAGAACAGATTGATTACATGACCACACAACAACCTGAGCTTAACGGCTTGCAAGAAGACGACAAACTAGTCGATACCGACACTAGCGTACAAGAAGCAAGCGACAGCACGACAGAGATAGCGACTTTGACGCCGGAACAAAGAAAACGTCAAAAAAATCAAAAGAACAATCGCCGTCTAATCAAATTGCTTGAAGACCGTTACCCCAAAGCGTTTGACTGGAATCAACCCAAGCCTCTAAAAGTCGGCATAGACAAAGATATGGTGCTGGATGAAGACTTTAACGCTAGCAAACAAAAACGCGCTCTTGCCGCTTATACGCGCTCAGACAGATACAAGAAATGCCTTCAGTCTGGTCAGCCACGAATCGATTTAGAAGGCGTTGCCGTTAATAACGAGCCAGCTTTGCCTGAATCCATGATTCCAGCAAAAGCCAAAACAGCGACAACCAGCAGACCCACAAAAGAAAGACCAGCTCAACCTAATCGCAACAATGTAAAAGCGCAGCCTAAGAATAAAACACACTCAAAACCTAAATCATCCCCAAAAAGCGCACCTAAGCAAGAAGATATTTATGACAATTTATCTCCTGAAGAGCGCATGAAGGCTAAATTAGAAAAATTACTAAATAAATCTTAAAAAAGTGTTTACATAGTAGGGCGCGATGTATATTATACGTCGCGCTGCTGTGGAGGGGTTCCCGAGTGGCCAAAGGGAGCAGATTGTAAATCTGCCACGAAAGTTTCGGTGGTTCGAATCCACCTCCCTCCACCATTAGCAGTTTCTACTTAAGATTCAACACCTTATCATGCTCACTAAGAATTCCTTACACAACAAATTCATTACCATTTCTCAGCTACCATAGATAAAACAAAACCTTATCAACAATTTTATCCACAACAGAAACCTAAGCCAAAACCCACAATACAAACACCCACCATTAGAGCACACAAGCCCGACCACATAACAAAGCACTCACACACCACCTAAAAACAACACAAAAGCACACCCCATAAGCCTTAGCGTACCCCAAACCACCAACACCATAAAAAACACATCAGCCACACCACCACCAAAACCCCAAACAACCAACAAAAGACAACAACCATTAAGACATAAACTTATACACAAGCAACTAAAATGACTCCACGCAACCACAAGACAAGCATCAACGTTAAAATTTAGTTAAATAAGAGGCGCTTCATGACACCTAAACGCAACCCTGAAAAGCTCAAAAGAGAAGCCGTTAAATAATGGCCATTCTGTTGATGGAGCGACTCAACAGCTAGACACAACCACTCATAGCTTACGCTTGAATTAAAATACATGAAGAGCTATCACAACTTCAGTCATCTGAAGACCTTTATTCAACCTCTGGGAACCCTCTACTCAAATCCAAGCCTGGACCGATCGCGGAGGAACATAACACTCCAAAAAAGGCCGTAAGACACTTTACCCACAACCCAGAGCATAGTACGCCTTTGTTCGCGACCATCAACAAGAGCATTCCATTCAGCCGATGTGTTACACCTTCAAAATTCATCGAAGCGGCTGTTACGCATGATTAAAAAAGCCTTTACCTGATCGAGAGACTGAGAACTTAAGACTATTAGAGCGTATAAAAGAATGCCACATTGCCAAGTCCATGAACACAACAAAGCCTTCGTGATAAGGGAGAGCTCTGTCGTGCGCATTGTGCATCCAAGATCATGCGCAACGATAACATTATCGCCGTTGCCGAGATCTTTTTCGCAACTAATAAGAAGCGAGTAACGAAAAGACGAACCTATTCAACACACGAAGAAGCCCACTCCCGCCTCTGCTGACAAACCAACTTATCGATAGACGATAGACGATAGACGATAGACGATAGACGATAGACGATAGACGATAGACGATAGACGATAGACGATAGACGATAGACGATAGACGATAGACGATAGACGATAGACGATAGACGATAGACGATAGACGATAGACGATAGACGATAGACGATAGACGATAGACGATAGACGATAGACGATAGACGATAGACGATAGACGATACGATAGACGATAGACGATAGACGATAGACGATAGACGATAGACGATAGACGATAGACGATAGACGATAGACGATAGACGATAGACGATAGACGATAGACGATAGACGATAGACGATAGACGATAGACGATAGACGATAGACGATAGACGATAGACGATAGACGATAGACGATAGACGATAGACGATAGACGATAGACGATAGACGATAGACGATAGACGATAGACGATAGACGATAGACGATAGACGATAGACGATAGACGATAGACGATAGACGATAGACGATAGACGATAGACGATAGACGATAGACGATAGACGATAGACGATAGACGATAGACGATAGACGATTTTGAAACTATGTAGGGAAAGGTCAAGGAATAAATATTAAATATTATGGGATTATGAGAATGGTGGGTCGTACTGGATTCGAACCAGTGACCAATTGATTAAAAGTCAACTGCTCTACCAACTGAGCTAACGACCCGCTCATAATTTTCTACTGATTTATTAATGGTCGGAGTAGAGAGATTCGAACTCCCGACATCCTGCTCCCAAAGCAGGCGCGCTACCAGACTGCGCTATACTCCGATGGCTCCTCGAACTGGACTCGAACCAGTGACCCAATGATTAACAGTCATTTGCTCTACCAACTGAGCTATCGAGGAATTAATCAGATTTGCATTCTGCACAGAGATAGTTGGTGGGTCGTACTGGATTCGAACCAGTGACCAATTGATTAAAAGTCAACTGCTCTACCAACTGAGCTAACGACCCAACTATCAAGTAATGGGGTGGACGATGGGGCTTGAACCCACGACCGCCGGAATCACAATCCGGAGCTCTACCAACTGAGCTACGCCCACCATTACTAATGGTGATAATAAAATAAATGGTCGGAGTAGAGGGATTCGAACCCCCGACATCCTGCTCCCAAAGCAGGCGCGCTACCAGACTGCGCTATACTCCGAATGGCTCCTCGAACTGGACTCGAACCAGTGACCCAATGATTAACAGTCATTTGCTCTACCAACTGAGCTATCGAGGAACTAATATTTTATCTTGCTTACAACAACCATCTTTAGAAGATGGCGGAGGAGGAGAGATTCGAACTCTCGGTAGGCTATTAACCTACGCCAGTTTTCAAGACTGGTGCATTAAACCGCTCTGCCACCCCTCCGTTGCGAGCGAGGTGTATAATACTGATTTGAAATTTCAGTGCAACCTCTTTTTGAAAAAAGTTTAACTTTTTTCACTCACATAGCCCTGATCAGCCGAAGAACGGATCCAAACGTTAGAATACCAGTAATAATGCTTGCCTGAATTGTCTGGCATAGTGCAGTTAATACGGCCTCGACCAACGCCAAATGGTTTAGGAGCCGTCGCCGTGACTTCAGTATCAGAAACCCAGTCCAGCTTAGCTTTACCTTGACCAGATACATAACAAGCCAAGTCTTTAAAACGATACCTACCTTCTTTAAAGGTTAAACGGATCGACACAGGCTGATCCGTTGCATAATCTCCGCCAGTCTTTTCAGACAATAAAGGCATAGGCTTGGCATTTAGCTTCGTCTTTAATGTAGACATCTTGGCATAAGCACCTGAAGCAGGAAAACGCGGTAAGTTTTCAAAATCTGAATCCGCACTCACCACACCAGACTGCTGACCAAATGCCATTATGCCTCGATCTTTCATCATATCTCGTATCTGGCTATTCGATTCGCCATAAGGATAAGCCAACATCTTTGGTGAATGACCTAGGTTTTTTTCAAGCAGCTCTTCAACGGTATCCACTTCTTTTGTCATACGAGACAACCAAGCTTCATCAGACTCGCCCTTCTCTTTACGCAACATATAAGGATGACTGATAGTATGGTTAGCAAACACCCCACCAGATTGCTCCATCTCTTTCATCTGATCCCAAGTTAAGAAACTGCGACTCTTACGCTCAACGGGTTCGGTATTAATAAACACCGTAAAAGGAAAGTTTCTTTCTTTAAGAATAGGAAAGCCTGCTTGGTAAATGCTGCGATAAGCGTCATCAAACGAAATAGCAACGGCTTTTTCCGGCAACGGCTTATTTGCCTTTAAGTCATCCAACGCAGAACGCAGATCCACTACCTGAAAGCCCGCGCTCTTTAAATAATCCATTTGCTCGGTAAATTGTTCAGGTGTCACTGAAGTCGATTTCGGTGAACTCGCACTTACATGGTGGTATTGCAGAACCGGTAAATAATCCTGAGCTTGAACCGCCATACTGGCACTCAACGCTCCTAATAAGATGCTGTAATGAACCTTTGACAACATGTCATTTCCTCTTTGATTAATGTTTGCCCACATTCTACGGACGAACTGGCAGCGTGACCAGTCTGTTCAAAACAACAAAACTGTTATGCCTGTTTTGCCATGTCACTGCATCTACTCATATTGATACAGGCCTCCTACACTCAATAGACATAAGGAGTGAATAAGACAAGGAATCACTATCTCCACAAGAGGAAAGAAAATGAGCAAATCTACTTTTTACAAGAATTTAGATAACCAACTCCAAGGTCTTAGAGAAGAAGGCCTCTATAAAATAGAGCGCCCACTAATCACACCACAAGCGAGCCAAATCACTACAGCTGACAAAACACCTTTAATCAACCTGTGCGCAAACAACTACCTTGGACTGGCAAATGATAGCCAAGTCACAAAAACCGCTCATCAGGCACTAAATGATTACGGCTACGGCATGGCTTCCGTGCGTTTTATTTGCGGAACACAAGACATACATACTCAACTGGAAAAAAGCTTAAGCGACTTTTTACAAATGGAAGACACCATTTTGTATTCTTCTTGCTTTGATGCCAACGGCGGCTTATTTGAAACACTGCTTAATGATGAAGACGCAGTCATCAGTGATGTGCTCAACCACGCCAGCATTATTGACGGTATTCGCCTATGCAAAGCAAAGCGCTACCGTTACGCCAACAACGACATGAATGAACTGGAAGCCAAGCTCCAACAAGCCGATAAAGACGGTACGAAAACTAAGCTGATTGTAACCGACGGTGTGTTTTCCATGGACGGTATCATCGCCGACCTTAAATCGGTTTGCGACCTTGCCGACAAATACGATGCGTTAGTAATGGTAGACGATTCTCATGCGGTAGGTTTTTTGGGCGAAAATGGCCGAGGCAGCCATGAATACTGCGATGTACTCGGTCGTATCGACATCATCACTGGCACATTAGGTAAAGCCCTTGGTGGCGCTTCAGGTGGCTACACCAGCGCCTCTAAAAGCATTGTCGACTGGTTACGCCAGCGCTCTCGCCCTTACTTGTTTTCAAACTCACTGGCGCCCGTCATTACCGCCACCAGCTTACAAATTATCGAGACTCTCAAACAAGGCGATTCGGCTCGCAAGCAATTAAAAGCAAACAGCCAATACTTCCGCAGCCAAATGAACGCTTTAGGCTTCAACCTGATACCTGGCGATCACCCTATTATTCCTGTTATTTTAGGAGACGCAAAACTCGCACAAGAGATGGCAAATGCGCTATATAAGGAAGGGATCTTTGTAACCGGATTCGCCTACCCAGTTGTCCCAATGGGCAAAGCCAGAATTCGCACACAAATGTCAGCGTCACTAACAAGGGAACAGCTCGATCTTGCCATAGCCGCCTTTGCCAAGGTAGGCCGCGAGATGGGTGTCATTGAAGGAAAAAGGGAAGGAAATAAATAATGAAAACGCTTGCGAAACTTCATGCGGAAAAAGGCATTTGGATGACAGACGTCCCGCATCCAGAATGTGGACATAACGATGTCGTGATCAAAATAAGCAAAACCGCCATCTGTGGAACAGACATGCATATCTATCAATGGGACGATTGGGCGCAGAGCACCATTCCTGTGCCTATGACAGTGGGTCATGAGTTTGTTGGTGTGATCACAGAGATTGGCCCAGAAGTGTCTGGGTTCAGTGTAGGTGACCGTGTTTCTGGGGAAGGTCATATTACTTGTGGCCATTGCAGAAACTGTCGTGCCGGCCGTCGCCATCTGTGTCGAACAACGCTTGGGGTTGGCGTCAATCGCACCGGCGCTTTCGCGGAATATTTGGTCATTCCAGCCAGCAACGCATTCAAGATCCCCAATAACATCAGCGACGAAATGGCGGCAATACTCGATCCATTTGGTAATGCCACTCATACCGCCCTGTCTTTTGACCTAATCGGTGAAGACGTTTTAATCACAGGCGCAGGTCCCATTGGCGCCATGGCAGCAGCCATTGCTAAGCATGTAGGTGCGCGCAATGTGGTGATTACCGATATAAACGACTTCCGCTTAGATCTGGCAAAAAAAATGGGCGCGACCCGCACCGTCAACGTCAGCCGTGAATCATTAAAAGATGTGATGAACGAGATAGACATGCACGAAGGCTTTGACGTGGGCTTGGAAATGTCAGGCAATGACACTGCATTCCGCTCCATGCTGGAATGCATGAATCACGGCGGGAAAATTGCCATGTTAGGCATCCCAGGAAAAGACACACTGATAGACTGGAACCAAGTCATCTTTAAAGGCCTTATAATCAAGGGCATATATGGACGAGAAATGTACGAAACTTGGTACAAAATGGTTGCCATGCTGCAATCTGGCTTAGATATTTCCCCAATAATCACCCATCGCTTTCATGTTGATGACTTTCAGCAAGGCTTCGACACCATGGGGTCTGGCAAATCAGGAAAAATCATTCTGGACTGGAATTAAATCCACCAAGGTTATTGCGTCTAGAAGATGATCGCGTTAGCGTAATTCTTTTAGACGCAAACCGAGCAATCACATGTTAGAAATAGGCACTCAAACACACCCTCTTCCCCATCAAGATGCGCTCTATATTCTGCTACATCGAAATCAAGTATTAGTAGAGTCAGAAAATCAATTTCTTACGCCTTTTACACACTTCCAACCTAATTCAAAAATGAGCGCTATCTACTGTGGAAAATGGCATGGACAAGACATCTTCGTGTGTCGCTTTGAATCCATTCCCAAAGGCTTTTCCGAAATTGGTCTCAGAGAGTTGCTCTTCTTACAAGACCAGCACCATTACATTTTATTAAGTCGTGCTCATCAGTTATCTACCTGGGATCGTGATCACCAATTTTGTGGTCGATGTGGCTCGCCAATGAACGAAAAGCACGTGGCCGAACACACCAAGATCTGCCCGTCTTGTCACCTGCGTCACTATCCTCGCATTTCCCCTTGCGTCATTATATCGATCCGCAAAGACGATCAAATTCTACTTGCTCGTGGCCCACAAGCACCTAAAGACAGGTTCAGTAACATCGCGGGGTTTGTCGAAGCGGGGGAAACATTAGAACAGGCCGTAGCAAGAGAAATTAGAGAAGAAGTCGGTCTGGAAGTCACCAACATTCGCTATGTAAGCAGCCAGCCTTGGTCTTTCCCACATCAGTTAATGGCCGGTTTTTTTGCGGACTATAAAAGTGGTGACATCACCCCTGCACCAGGTGAAATAGAAGAAGCCAACTGGTACTCAATTGATGACTTACCAAATATCCCCAACAACGCGACGATTTCAGGACAACTGATTAATCTACATGTAGAACACATCAAAAACTCATTGCCTTAACTTGTTATCGCAAATGGTAGTAAGTGAAAAACAACTGCCATTTGCAACTTTCTTGTCATATTCAGTCGCTAGAGTAAATGCACAAACTTTCCCCTCTGGAGACATCTTCATGCGTTTGCCTATTGCATTACCTTTATGTGCCACTGTTGCCTTACTTGGTGGCTGCACAACAACGAACACCGACACATACTCTGCAACGTCTTCCATCGAACTAAGCTTTTTAGGACGTTATGAATCGGGCGTATTTGACGGCAGTGCTGCCGAGATAGTGGCGTATGATGCAAAAACCCACGAAACATTTGTGGTCAATGCGAACTCTGGAAAAATAGATGTTCTATCTATGAAAGAACCAACAGCGCCCAACAAAATCAAAACACTGGATGTCAGCAAAGACGTCGCAAACTTGATGGGAGTAGCCCTTGGCGCAGCAAACAGTGTCAGCGTACACAAGGGTATTATGGCCGTTGCTATTGAAGCTAAACCAAAACAAAACATGGGTTACATCGCTTTCTACAAAATTGATGGCCATACCTTTATTACCGCTGTAAAAGTCGGTGCGCTTCCTGATATGGTGACCTTTACCCACGATGGTAAACAAGTTGTTGTGGCAAACGAAGGTGAGCCAAACGATGAATACACCATTGATCCAGAAGGCAGTATCAGCATCATTGCCATTCCAAATGACATCACGACATTAAGCCAAAAAGACGTCACCGAGGTATCATTTCGTGACTTCAATAACGGCGGATCACGAGCGGCTGAGCGCCCTGCTGGATTACGCATTTTCGGCCCTAACGCCAGTGTCGCTCAAGACTTAGAGCCAGAATACATTACTGTATCCAAAGACAATCGTTATGCGTTTGTGTCATTACAAGAAAATAACGGTATCGCAAAAATCGATCTATCTAACAAGTCAGTCGATGCTATTTGGGCTTTAGGTGTCAAAGATTACAACAAAACGGGTAACGAGCTTGATATTAGCGATAAGGACAAAACCATTCAGCTACAAAACTGGCCTGTTCTAGGCATGTATATGCCAGACAGCATTGCTTCTTATATGATTTCTGGAAAAACCTACATCGTCACAGCCAATGAAGGTGACTCTAGAGATTACAAAGGCTTCAGCGAAGAATATCGTGTCAAAGACCTTGCCGAACTCAACAGCCGTCTTGCACTAACTAGCCCGCTTAAGCATAGCATTGAAGGTCAGCTAGAAGATGACAAAAACCTGGGGCGCATGAAAATCACCAGCACGTTGGGCGCAAAAGATTGTGAGCTCGTAAAAGGCGCACCAAGCAATTGTACTTTTACTGAGTTGTATGGTTACGGCGCACGCTCATTTTCTATATGGAGCGGTGACACTGGCGAGCAAGTCTTTGATAGCGGTAACGATTTCGAACGTATTACGGCTAATCAATTAGGCGAAAATGGCTTTAACGCGTCGAACGACTCGAACAAAACCGATGGCCGTAGCGATGACAAAGGCCCAGAACCTGAAGCTTTAACCCTAGGCCAAATCGATGGTCGTACTTATGCCTTTATTGGTTTAGAGCGTGTTGGCGGCATCATGGTATACGACATCACAACACCGGCAAAAAGCCAGTTTGTGCAATACTTAACCAGCCGGAACTTCGATGCTAAAGTTGACACCTCGGCAGCAGGCGATCTTGGCCCAGAAGGTATGAGTTTTGTTTCAAAACAAGACAGTCCAACAGGTCAAGCCCTATTGATTGTCGGCAATGAAGTCAGTGGAACCACATCGGTTTACGGCATTTCACCAGTCAAATAATGATCCATAATCAATAACTTTAGCCCCCTCTTTTGGGGGCTTTTTTATGCACTTCATTAAAAAATTCCACTGGGGTTTCCTTATCAGTTTCTCTATACTAGCCGCCCCCTTTAACGCTGTTTAATGAGAGTGATGTGGAAGATTTACTGCATTCAATAGAACAAAAAGTAAAACCATTAATCGGTTTAGGCAAAGTTGCAGACTACATACCCGCATTGGCGAATGTCGATCCTAATCAGTTTGGTATCGCCATCTATAGCAACGATGGTGAGCTGTATCATGCCGGCCAAGCCCATACAGACTTCTCTATCCAGAGTATTTCTAAAGTCTTTAGCTTGACCCTTGCCATCAAACACTATGGCGAGGACATGTGGAAACGCGTTGGACGTGAGCCTTCTGGCAATCCGTTTAACTCCCTCGTACAGTTAGAATACGAAGCGGGCGTACCGCGCAATCCCTTCATCAATGCTGGTGCCTTAGTGATCAGTGATATGAATCAATCGCGTTTCGCCTCACCACATTACGCCATGCGAGAGTTTATTCGTCGCTTAGCTGACAATCCCCATTTGAATTCTGACCATATCGTTGCCAGCTCTGAATATGAGTTTCGTGCTCGAAATGCTTCCATGGCGTACTTAATGAAAGCCTTTGGTAATTTCGAAAATGATGTAGAAGATGTCTTGCATAGCTACTTCGACAACTGTGCGATGCGCATGAATTGTGTGGACTTAGCGAAAGCCTTTAGTTTCCTTGCTAATAAGGGCTACTCACAGCTCAGCGGCGAGCAAGTTCTTAGCGCAAGAGAAACAACCCAAGTTAACGGCCTACTCGCCACCAGCGGACTCTACGACGAAGCAGGTAACTTTGCTTATCGCGTTGGACTACCAGGAAAAAGTGGCGTTGGTGGCGGTATTTTAGCCATCGTCCCTAATCGCTTTTCCGTTTGCGTATGGTCTCCAGAGCTCAATAAATCGGGCAATTCACTAGCGGGCATGGCAGCCCTTGAAGCCCTATCCGAAAGTATCGGCTGGTCAGTATTTGGCTAGGCTCTTCTTAAACCAGAAGCAAAAATACAACGACCAAAAACAGAAAAGGGCTTCACGAGAAGCCCTTTTTTAGTATCACAGTTTTTAACAACATATTGGCGAGCGCAGTAGCCACCTAGTTAGAGATGGCGTCACGAGCGAAGCCAAGACGAGTCTTTTTTTAACAAAGAGCTCATAACGTCATACAGTTAGTCTGTGATGACTTTGTAACACGGCACATACGCACTGCCCGGCAACTTCATCCGTTGCTGACGAACAAACGCTTGCAACAAGGCATCCAGTTTCGCCAATAACGCTTTGTCGCCATGAATCTCGAACGGCCCAAACTCTTTGATGTAAGCCACGCCTTGCGCTTTTACGTTGCCGGCAACGATAGACGAAAAGGCACGACGTAAATCCGCGGCAAGCAAATGCGTCTCTTGATTGAAGTGTAGGTTTAGCTCTCGCACTTTTTCATGTGTCGGCTCAAATGGATATTGGAACTCTTCTGGAATATGCAGTTTCCAGTTGTAGTAAAACGCATCTTGATGGGCTTTACGATACTGACGAACTTCTTCCATGCCTTGCTTCATGGCACGGGCAACTTCCACTTCGTCTTCAATGATAATGCGGTATTTATTCTGCGCTTCCGAACCTAATACCTCACCAATGAAGGCATGAATTTGCTCGAAATACTCCGCACTCTCTTTTGGCCCTGTAAACACCAATGGAAAAGGCACGCCAGCATTTTTCGGGTGTAATAAGATACCCAAAATATACAGAATTTCTTCTGCGGTTCCGGCGCCACCAGGGAAAACGACAATGCCATGACCAACACGGACAAAGGCTTCTAGACGCTTCTCTATATCCGGCATGATGACCAACTGATTCACAATTGGGTTCGGTGATTCAGCGGCAATGATACCTGGCTCAGTTAAACCTAAGTAAACACCGTTTTTGATACGTTGTTTGGCATGGGCAATAGCGGCACCTTTCATCGGCCCTTTCATCGCACCCGGTCCACAACCAGTACAAATATTCAGTTCACGCAAGCCCAACTCATGACCTACACGCTTGGTATAATCGTACTCGTGACGAGCAATAGAATGGCCACCCCAACACACCACCATGTCAGGGTTTTGAATACGGCGGAACACATTGGCATTACGCAATAATTCAAACACCACATTGGTTAACTTATCTGAGCTAGCATCTTCAAGACCACGAGCAAGAATTTCATGCTGGGTAAAAATAATGTCGCGCAATACGCTGAATAGCATCTCACGCACACTGCTAATCATCTTGCCGTCAACAAAGGCACTGCCCGGTGCATTTTTCAGTTGCAGTTTCACGCCTCGTTCTTGTTGCACAATACGAATTTCAAAATCTTTAAATTCTTCCGTGGCAGCTTGAGGATCATCAGAATCACTACCACAGTTCAAAATAGCCAAGGCACAACGGTGAAATAGATCGTGAAGCGGACCAGACTCTTCTGACAGACGAGAAATCTCGTCTTGGGATAACATTTCTAACGAACCTTTCGGTGCGACTAACGCATCAACACGATCTTCGTACTGCATGATCGCCCTCCTTAATTGTCATTATATTAATGTCTTTTCAATTCATTGCTTTTAAATATATTGGTAGCGCATTCTTGTTTTATCAAGCTTTTACGAAAAACTTAGTAAAATTAGTCAGAATGAAATCAATTATTTAGACTCTCTATTTGGTCAACAAAGTTTGTTTTCTATACGGGTTCGCAACGCTTGATAATAGTGGGACTTCATTTCAATTAAACGGCTATAAGTGCGACGAAACTCAAACAATAAGGACCCGTTTAAATACAAGCTTTCCAAAGGCACCTCGGCATTCAACAAAAGTACCACTTGATGGTCATAGCATTCATCCACCAAGCTTATAAAGCGACGCACGGCATCGTCATTTACTCCCAATGAAACAGCACGCTCTCCAGTTTGACCGGAACCAATCGCACCGTCTTCTGTGCCTCGCGCCTTAATATGCTCATAAGGCTCGCTGCTCAATTCTGGAATGCCAGTGAGCATTATCATGGGATACGTTTGCGCCAATTCGATGTAATCTAACGACGACCTAGGGCCATCGCACAAGGCATAAAAATCAAACCAAACAATATTGTCTGCCGACTCAATGACCGTAATCGCACGACGGCACACTTGTAGCGGTTGCTGATTCATCTCGCCCTTTGCCAGCAGCTGAAACAAAGCCGACATATCTTGCTCATGTTTGACAAAATAAATCGGCGTAAAGCCAGTATGACGCAATCTATGGTCTTCTTCGCCACTAAGGTGGATGCTTTTTAAATGGTCTTGTAACAAGGCAATGGCGGGCGCAAAACGCTCTTTTTGCAATTGGTTTTGGAACAGGTTTTCCACCGCGATATTCGACGTGGCCACCAGCACCACACCTTCTTCGAATAAGGCTTCAACCAAACCGCGCAGCAACATGGCATCACCGATGTCCGAAACAAAAAACTCATCAAAACACACTACTCGACATTCTGAAGCCAAACGTTTCGCTATGCCTTTTAAAGGATTTTTCTGGCCGAAGGCAAGGTTCAACTCTCGGTGTAAGCGCGCCATAAAATGATGAAAATGCAACCTTAACGCCATGCCATCTGGCAAGCAGTGATAGAACAGATCCATCAAGAAAGTCTTGCCACGCCCCACATCGCCCCAAAGATAAACGCCTTTAATTGGCGCCGCCTTGTCGTTGTCTGATGAATTCGAAAGTAACGCTTGATAAACACGCTCCAACTCCTGTAACGCGGACTGTTGGCGCTCATCAAAACTCACTTCGTTTTGCTCTAGGCGAGTTTGATAGGTTTGCAAAGGTGTCATGCACTATTACCTTTTAAAATATATGAGCTTTAAAACTGGCTCATCTGAATACTTACATTGAATGGTCGACAGCATACTGATGAATCGCCATCTTGATCAAATCCAGTACGGGTTGCGAAGTGAACTTACGAGGCATAGTAATGGCGTAAAAATTTTCGAACGCTTGGGGAATGCTTTCATAATCCTCCAGCACGTTCGATTGAATCTCATCTTTTACCACCACTGGCGGCAATACAGACAAATAACCACTGTCCCTTGCTAACAATCGCAGCATCGCCATATCGTCAACTTCCGCTTTGATATCTGGCTGATATTGATGAGTAGCACAAAAAGATTCGAAGGATGAACGAATATCGGTATTGCGGCCTGGCACCACCCATTTTTTACCTTCATAGCCTTGGGGAAAAGGCGCATCCGGCTTTTCACCATAAGGGCCAACTATCGCCACAGCTTGTCTTGCAACCAACTGATTTTGCCATGTGGTGTCGTGGCCTTCGCTTAAAATGGCACGATTGGTTAGCGCTAAATCCAATTCGTGATTAACAAGACCACTGAGCAAATCCGTCATGCCTCTGGAAGCAAGTGAAAAATCCACATGCTCGCTTTTTAGCAAGGGGGCAATAAAGCTCTCGATAAAATTCCTCGACAAATTACTCTGCACACCAATGGTTATGTGCTGAACCTGCGTGGCGCTGTCTTTCTGGATAAACTTCTCTAACTCTTCACCGGTATTAAAAATATCTTGCGCATAAGCCAACACACGGCGACCAACATCGGTCAGCACCAACTTACGTCCTTGGCGAACAAATAACACCACATCCAAGCTTTGCTCTAGCTGCTTTATCTGCGCAGACAAGGCCGATTGAGATATATGCAAGGTTTCTGCTGCTTCCGTCAGGCTTGGACTCCTAGCGACTCGCCAAAAATAATACAAATGGTGGTAATTCAGTCGTGCCATAAAAAAGTACCCACAGATACATAATAAAAAGTGAACGTTTTATAACAATATATGTATTTTTATTAACTAAATAAAGCCTTCATAATCGCCACAACTTGTTCAACCTAAAAGATGTAGGTATTTATGTCGCTTCTCGCGTTAAGTTTTCTACCGATTTTCATTCCCTTTGCGCTGTTTTTTGGCGGCTGCTATCTCGGCCGTAAAAAAAGCACAGCGGTTGCTCAAAAAGCCTCTCGATTAAGCTTTCTGTTACTGATTATTTTTCTTACCACTTTTCCGGTTAGCTACTTTTTTACCGATGCTTGGCAGTCTTCTAATTTGATTCGCCACACGGCTCTCAATCAGATCATGCTTGGACTCGTGACAGTCATGGGTTGGGTGTTGATCAGTTTTTCTCGTAATTACATGGCGGGACAAGCCAATCTAAATCGCTACTATCGTTGGTTGATGTTTACCTTAGCGTCCGTTGCTATCACAGTCACCACCAACCATTTGGTGATTTTTTGGCTAGGTTGGTTAGGCATTAGTTTATCACTCAATAATTTATTAACCTTCTATGCGGATCGTCCCCGAGCCATTCTAGCGGCGCACAAAAAATTTATGCTGGCACGAGTTGCCGAACTGTCTTTGTTTGCCGCCTTTGCCTTGCTTTACCAGCAATACGACAGTCTATACATCAACACCATTATCGATACCGCTGTTGCCCAATCTAGCGCCGGCTTAGCATTACACTGGCAAGAGCAAGTGGCGGCCTGTTTGATCGCACTGGCAGCGTTAATCAAATGCGCTCAATTGCCTTTCCATGGCTGGTTAATACAAGTAGTAGAATCACCAACCACCGTTAGCGCCTTGTTGCACGCCGGTGTGATTAACTTAGGTGGCTATCTATTGCTTTTGTTTACGCCAGTGGTTGCGCAAAGTTCTGTCGCAATCTGGTTGTTATTGGTTGTGGCAGGGCTTTCGACCCTCGCCAGTGCTTTGATAATGACCACTAGAATCAGCGTAAAAGTTCGCCTTGCTTGGTCTACTTGTGCTCAGATGGGTCTGATGCTGTTAGAGTTCGCCTTAGGTTTGTACGAATTAGTCTTGCTGCATTTGCTCGCCCATTCGTTTTATAAAGCCTACTCATTCCTCAACTCCGGCAACGCGGTGAATGACGCCATTAGATTGCGCCTTTCTAGCGCGGCAAAAACTAATACTCAGTCTTCACCGACGAATAAATCCGTCGTGCCTAACGCGCAAACTTGGCTACTTGCCCTGACCTTAAGCACGGCAGTTGTAGTCGTTGTTCGAACCTTATTTGGCTTCGACAGCGCGTTTAGTACTTGGTGGTTATTCGCTCTCGCGCTCACTGTCCTTATCGTACAATGGCGCACGTGCGAGCACTCGCCTTCGGTTGTTTATACCTTCGTGATGGGCGTGTTTTTGTGTGTGATTTATGCCGCATTAAAATACGCCACGCACTACGCATTGCCGACCTATTCAACCCACACGGTTCAGGCTTTTTCCCTAGCCGATATCTGGGCCATGGTTTTATTTAGCCTGCTCTTCCTCTTGAGTGCACTATTGCATTATCAAGTACGCTGGCGTGCTGTTCGTCGCTTGTCAATCGCATTGTTCGCAGGGCTTTATCTGGATGAATGGCTAACACGTTTGGTGCTGAAATTCTGGCCAGTCACTTTACCCGCTCGAACCAAGCAACAGCATCACCAAACAAGCAACAATCAACCGTCGCTAAAACCTTAGGAGAATCGCATGACTATCAAGGCCACAAATACGTTAAGCATGCAGCAAAAAGACCTCCTGCTTGATGCGGCCAGTACCATCGCGCCCCACTGGCAGCTGGATAAGCTGATCGCGGTGAACCCACTTTGGTCATTGGTACACAAACCCTTTGACGAGATATCTGATGAGCTATCTGCCTTAGCTGGTATCAAAACTCATTTACCTATTAAGTCTTATCGCGCCTGGTTTGACGAAGGACGGATTTCGCAAGATTGCCTTGTCAAAGCAGCTCATCATTATGACCTCAAGGTGGCGCCAGCATCCTTACTTGACCACCTATCTCAACTTAGCACTGCCCCAACCCCATGGCGCAACATTGCCGATCTTGCAGATCAACAGCGCTCCGCCCATAAAATGTCTTGGCACGACGAAATCACTCACCAAGTAAGCCAGTTTTGCGCGGCCCATTATCAACAGCAAAGCCCCACTCTGAGACAACAAAACATCGACAGCGAACTCGATCTTTACAGCCATTGGCTAGAAGTCACCAATGAAGACAAAGGCCTAAGTATCATCATGGCCGAATCCAAGCTAATCGATTTCTTTCATCATTTACCCAGCGATAAAGAAGCCTTGTTTGCCCTCGCTATCGAAGAATTAGCCTTGGACGATCAAGCGCTGCACTTCTATGCCCAAGCGTTATTGCTGGATATTAATGGTTGGAGCAGCTACTTGGCTTACCTGAATTGGTCCAAAGGAGATAACAACGAAAACTTAGCAAAAGAAAACCATGTAGAGTCTTTACTTGCCATCAAAATGGCCTGGGAATTGGTTGTTTGGCGTTACCTAAAACACACATCGACAGCATTGCACGCCGCAATAGAAACAAAATGGTCAGCACAAAAAAA
Source organism: Marinomonas rhizomae (assembly GCF_024397855.1). Lineage (NCBI taxonomy): Bacteria > Pseudomonadati > Pseudomonadota > Gammaproteobacteria > Oceanospirillales > Oceanospirillaceae > Marinomonas > Marinomonas rhizomae. The sequence goes on along the minus strand of NZ_CP073343.1, from coordinate 800,118 downwards.
TGCCATTCTACAATTGATTGAAGCCCATCAAGACGCTTTATTAACGCCTAAAGTATGGGCCTTAGCACTGGAATATAGTGAACAAAAAAACCTACATAAAACACTAACAACAGAACAACCTGTTCCAGCACTGTCAACTAGACCTGAACTCCAAGCGATTTTCTGTATCGACGTTCGTTCTGAAGTGTTTCGCCGTGCGCTGGAAAAACAATCCGATACGATTCAGACCCTTGGCTTTGCCGGCTTCTTTGGCTTACCGATCGAATACAAAGCGAAAGACAGCAACTATGAACGCCCGCAGCTTCCTGGTTTGCTGCAAGCCTCCATCACTGCCACCGAATGTAAGAGTGATAAAAATCACGTTCACCACCAGCAAAAAGAAGCTCGCTGGCATCGTTGGGGGCACTCAGCGCCTGCATCGTTTTCCATGGTGGAATCCATGGGTTGGTGGTACGCCTTTAAAATGTTCAAACAAACTCTCTTATCCAAGCGACAAGAACACCCAGCCAATCGTTTAGCACCAAATACCCATTGGCAATTGACCCAACAAGGCGTGGCTTTAACCGACCAAGATAAAGCCAATTTGGCAAAGGAGATTTTAGACACCATCAAGCTAACAACTTACGCGCCTATCGTCATGTTAGTCGGTCACGGTAGCCATACTAGCAACAACCTTCATGCCGCAGGCTTAGAATGTGGCGCTTGCGGCGGCCAAAGTGGCGAAGTTAACGTGAGAGTGTTGGCTTCACTATTAAATGATGACAAGGTACGCGCCTTACTCAACGACATGGGGATGAAGATTCCTAGTGACACGCAATTTGTCCCTGCGTTGCATAACACCACCACAGATCAATTAACTTGCTTTGATACCACAGAAGGCTCTACAAGCACCAACAGCAAAATGACCGAGTGGTTTGAAAAAGCGCAATATCTCGCTCAGCAAGAACGCGCGACAAAATTAGATACCTCCTTGCTGGATGCTTCAGACAAACAACGTTCGAAGGCCTTTACCAAACGCGCCAATGACTGGTCACAAGTGAACCCAGAATGGGGGCTCGCCAACAACCATTCCTTTATCATTGCGCCACGCCAGCAGACTCGACACCTTGACTTACAAGGCCGCAGTTTTCTGCACGACTATGATCAACTCAATGACCCCGACTTCAGCATCTTAGAACGTATTTTAACGGCGCCCATGCTGGTGACTCACTGGATCAACATGCAATACAACCTATCGGTAACCGATAACTTCAAATTCGGCTGCGGTAATAAAGTGCTACACAATGCCGTGGGTGGCAACATTGGTGTATTTGAAGGTAACGGTGGGGACTTGCGCATAGGCTTGTCTATGCAATCACTAAGCAATGGTGAGAAATGGATGCACACGCCGGTCCGACTTGCGGTCTACATTGCCGCCCCAAAAGCCGAGATCGAGAAAATCGCTGCAAAGCATGACATTGTCAGGCAATTGATCGATAACGGCTGGCTGTATTTGTTTCAATGGGAAGGTGACAAGATCCAACGCTTTTACCAACAACAATGGCAAGCACAAGGATAAGAGACCTCAAGCCCCAGCGGCACGCAAGCGTGTCACTGGGCGCTCATCAATCAAGATATGAATTAATGCTGTGATCAAAGCAATAATACAGGCTGCCCACCAAACAACATCGTAAGACCCCGTTTTGTCGTATAGATAACCGCCCAACCACACTCCGCTAAACGAGCCAAGTTGATGGCCTAAAAAGACGATGCCGTAAAGCAAGCCCATGTAACGTAGGCCAAACATTTGCGCGACTAATCCCGATGTCGGTGGCACAGTCGCCAGCCAAAGCAAACCAGTGACTATTGAAAACACATAGACCGACATATCGGTCATCGGTAATGTCATAAACAAGGCAATCGCCAAGGCTCTTAGTGCATAAATAATGGTGAGTAATTTTTTCTTCGAGTACTTTCCTGCCCAACTGCCAGACAATAAACAGCCAAAAATATTAAACAGCCCAATCAGAGCCAAACTTGCTACAGCAATATCTGGGGAAAAACCTTGGTCAGATAAAAACGCAGGCATGTGAACTGTGATAAAGGCTAATTGAAAACCACACACAAAAAAGCCAACCACCAACAACCAGTAATGCGAATAAGCACTGGCTTCGCGCAATGCTTCTTTCATGGTTTGGGCTACGTCTGTCGTTGACGACCCTGCATTTTTAGCATCTTTTTCATGGCGAAACGGGCTCGATAACAACACCATCATCAAGGCACAAACAGCCATCAGCAACAAAGCATTGCTCCAGCCATACCCTGCGATAAACTCTTGCGCCACAGGAATCACCAATAGCTGCCCAGCAGAACCCGCCGCACTGCCCAAACCCAAAGCAAAGGAGCGTTTTTCAGGCGAAACCATACGCGCCATCGCTGGCAAGACCACCCCAAAGCCTGTCGCTGCGATACCCATGCCCATCAGTACGCCAGCGCCCATATTGAGCCCTAGCACGCCATCGGCACCCGCCGTCACATACAAACCCAATGCATATAACGCGGCACCAATGAACAAGGTTTTCAAGGTACCGTAACGATCGGCAAAGGCACCAGCAATAGGCTGAAATAACCCCCAACATAAGTTTTGTAGCGCCAGAGCAAAGGCAAACACTTCTCGCCCATAGCCAAACTCTTGGGAAATGGGGGCCATAAAAAAGCCCATTGATGAGCGCAAACCAAAGTTCAACGCCAGCAAGAGGCAGATAAGACCAATAGAAACACTGAGCAACTTAACAGGACGCGACATGAATGTTTTCCTAGCTAGGTAAGATCACAACGATAGATGGCTTTCATAGTATTCATGACTAATTCATAAGTCGAGCAACAAGCCACTTTTCAACTTACCTTTAATGTTAAAAAAATGCCCAACAAAATCATTGTTGGGCATTTAACTTTTGTAGGTTCGTTATCTAAATATCTATTCCAAAGGACGATACAATCCGATCACCCGATCGCTGAATGTTAAAGTATCAACAATATTTTTTAGTCTCTCTAATGTTAAACCAGAAGCCAATTCATCCATTTCATCTAAATAGCGATCATCACCATACAGGGTTTCGCTCAATTCAAGTCGGTGCACTAACGTGCCATCAAAATCCTTTTCTAAGCGATTTTGCTCCACATCGACAAACGCCTTATGAATTTCATCCACCCACTCTTCGGTGATCATCTTTGGTAATTCCGTAAGCGTTTTTTGGGTCATGTCGGCCAAATCATCTAACCGTTCCGGAGAGCTTGAATATTGGATTTTTAGCTCGGCACGATTAGTCTCTTTATTAAGATCCAAGCCGACTCTAACACTATAAACACCTTGAACCTCACTGCGTAGGCGCTGCTTTAACTGCGCTTCTAACCGCTCGCCTAAGTAAGTAAGCTGTACCGCCGCAATTGGCGACCAAGGAATAGATTGATACGCATACATCCTATATTCAGCTTTCGGCTCTGTATTTAATGAAACATCAACAATCACTTGACCTGCTTGTTGTACAACTGCAGTGGTATTATCCATTTGCGCATTCAAGTCACGTGGAATATTAGCTAGGTACAAAGTAACTAAGTCTTTAATATCCTCTTCAGGCAAACGAGACACCATAAAATAATGAACAGGCAACACCGCTTGCTTGTAACGCGTTTGCTGTATTACTTCTAACGACAAAGGCGCTAAATTAGATAAGCTAACCGTTAACTCTCTTTTACCGAAGCGTGCCTGCGCTAGACGACGGGAAAACACCTCGATAGGACGCTCTACCTTAATGCTGGCACTTCTTTTCAAATTTCTTATTATGCTGTCGTAAACATCAGCATCAATTTGGGGGTTAACTTGGTTAATATGATAAAGCCCCAATAGCTTATCTAACTTTTCATCATCAATCGCTCCGCGATACGCAAGACTTTGTTCCTTTTGCTTAGATGACAAAAACACACTATTCTCTTTTCGCCATTGCTGGAACTCTTCATCACTCCAACCATATATCCCAGTCGCATCAGACATTTGCGCAGCGATTTGTTCTGCCCAAACAGAGCCTTTTTTTACGTTATAACCCGCAGCAGAGAGGGCCGTAAAATAAGTTTTATTATCTTCCTCGGACTTATCTATTTGATAATGCTCGGCCAACACACTGGGATCGAGCAGTGTGAGTTTATCGCCGTTTGATAAAGACCAATACGATATACCTAATTCTGGGTTTCTCGAGGAAAGCGTCATTGAACCGCTTTTAGTAACCGCAGGTAATATTTTTACCGCTACTACTTTTTCTATTTCTAAGGCTCCAAGCTGTCGAGACTTCATTTCTTTAAAAATAGCTTCAACGGATTCCGCTGTACCGATATCGACACTTTTCCCACCCACAGCTTGCGTATAAAGAATACGATCTGGCGAAGACAACCACTGCGTCAGACGAGCATTTACGTCTTCCAAAGATATCGTTTTCACAAGACTCAGAATTCGATCATTACTCAGCTGAGGATCTTGCAGAACTTTATCAGAAGTGACAGCATCCATCATTTTAACTACCCAAATAGTACCTCGACTCTTCGCTGCGTTTTTATTACGCTCTGCTGTATCAATGACTTTTTGATAAACCTGATCAAAATCTTCTTGCATAAAACCATGTTTTTCAATTCGTTCTAATTCTTGAATTAATGTATCTAATCCTAAAACATGGTAACCATCATCGACATTCACAGAAAAACCTAAGATTGCCACATTAGGTGACACGTTACCTTTGGTAGTAGATAAGGCACGAACATGCTCTGGTAACACTTCTTTTTGCCGACGAACCTGCTGGGTCAATAGGTTACGTGTCATATAGTTAATCACGCCATTACGTATTCCTTCGTCCGTATCGTCAGTCTTACTTTCAAAGCGATATAAAAATGCCACTTGATTCCATTTATTACCTGGATCTTGAAGCTGACCAATTTTAAGCTTTTCATCTAAAACAGGATCTTTGGGATGGCGTTTTGGCAGCTCTCGCCTAGGTTCAGCGCTAAACATTCGCTTAACTTGATCTTCCAATTCCGCGGTATCGACTGGTGCATAAATAACCAATGCCATATTATTCGGCGCATACCAATCTTGGTAAAACGTCTGAAGTTGATCCGCGGGCGTGTTTTTAATCGTCGCTTGTGTGCCTATTACTGGGCGTTCTGGATACAAGGATCCAACCCGTAATAAGGCTTTTTTCTCATTATTTACTCGGGAGCGGTGGCTTAACTTACCACGCCATTCCTCTTGAATAATTAAACGTTCTTTGTCCAACGACGAAGCTTTGATTTCAGCATGAAATGCCATTTGTTGATAAATATCCAACACCTTAGTCAATCGCTCAGGCGTGGTGTTTTTCAAGTTCACCATATAGCGGGTATTTTCGCTGTTGGTCATGGCATTAAAGTCACGGCCTTGCTTGAATCCCATATCAGTCAAGGCTTTACGCACACCGTTTGGAAACGTCTTACTTTCATGGAACACCATGTGTTCAACCATGTGCGCCACACCTAACTGATTGTCTTTCTCATCAATAGCACCAGAAAGCACGACCAAATTCGCTAACGTCAGCCCTTTTGGCGCATCTTTTTCTTGTCTTGAATCGAATAAATAATAGCGAAAACCATTATCCAAGGTACCTTGTACAACTCGATTATCCCAAGGTAAAGCTTTGTCATCAGCATGCACTTGGGCCGTCAGAGCAAACAAACAAATCACCCCAGCAATACTCAGAAATTTCTGTAAAAAAAGCATAAAACAGCTCACAAAGAAGTTATTTAAAAACAGCCATAAACAAATGCTCGACAGAGCATTTGTTTATAAGAAAGGAAGTAAAGAAAAATTCACTTAAAAGCGCATGCCGACTTCCATGGATATTTTTCGACCGGAGGTGAAAGACTGCGTCGCTGTCGCATTGGTTGATGTTGAGATAACATCATCAAATATATTCGTAATTTTCACCTCAACATACCCTTCGCTGCTCGCAAGTAAAGGAGGAGAAAATCGAATTTTGGAGTCTAACGTCACTAATTCACTAAAGTCATAGTCTTCGTATATATCAAGTCCAGATTCCGAGTCTGATTTATACGTATTTTTAGCAATGGTTCCGCCACTCCTAAAGTTTACAAAATTACTCCACTGAAGATACCAAGCAGGAATAACCGTATTTGAACTTAGCTTCACGGTGAATGGAATATTGTAATCCCACGAAGGCAAGTCACTATAGTCTATGACCTTTCCGTTGTAGAAAATTTGATCTTCATCCTCTACTGTTTCATCATAGGCATCATCACCTTGGGCGTTTGACTTACTCTCTTTCCATGCAACTGAAAAATTGATTTTGGTTTGACTGTTAAGCAATTCAAAAGGTACGCGCTGCAGAAAAGCAAGCTCAACACTGTTGGTACTACTACGCCCTTCATTAGTGTAATAGTACAATTTATCATCTGAATTTTTTATGCGTTGAACATCATCTCGACTCTCACGATTCACTAAGGTCAAAGAAGCATCGATAGGCCCCATTTTTTGATCAACTCGAAACATTATTTCATCAGAGTAAGGTGTTTTTAAATCATAATCTGAGAAATTTCCGTAAGCACTTGAACTCTGTCTTGGATAGTTCGTTTTGACGCTGCCATCACTGTTATATTGGGTTGTCGTATACCACGACTTCATTTCGTTACTGAGAGCATATTTAAGGAAACTGCGCCCATAATAGCGGCTAGCACCAGTGGTCAGCTTTGTGCTGCTATCGCCAAAAACATCCCATTGCAAATTTGCACGTGGGGAAATATTAATATTATCAAGCAAGGTTTCATTGTCAGCTCTTATTCCTGCAGTCAACCTCCAGTCATTAATATCGACTTTATCCTCAAGATAAATACCATAACTTTGATAATGCTTAGTTATTTTGTTCGCCGTTAATACACCATAAGTTTTCAGATATTCATCACTTTCATCATGAACCCCATCACTATTTGAGTCAGCACATCCAGAGCCACTACTTCCAGATAAACAGGAGTACTGAAAGTACTCGCTGCCACCGGCTTGATATAATGCTTTTTTAACGGCTATGTCAGCACCAATTTTAAAAGTATGCTTTGTTTGACCTATGGAGATAGCATCGTGAACCCATCTTGTATTCATGCTTAACGTGTCTTGCTGCTGTAAAATGTCGCCATAGCCGCCAGAATAAGGAAGACCATTATAAAAGTTTTCCGTTGGATGAAATGTATAAACATTAGAACGGGAATCAAGCTCGTCGAAGGAACGATCGAATGCGGTATCAATGGTTAGCACACTATTGTCAAAGCGGTAGTCGAAGTTATTCCCAACACCATAAGCAGTATGAGACTTAACAAAGGTGTCTGAATAATCCTTTGAGGTTAATCCATCATGAAAACGATCGGAATAACGTAAATAAAAACCTAAATTTATTCTGTCATTCACTTTGGCGTCAATGCGCGCCATCATATTATCGATGGTGTCATTATAATAAATTGACTTAACCTCATCGGCACGGTTTTCATATTGCTGCCTGAATTCAGAGGTTTTACGAGAAATGGTTAAGGTAGATCCCACCTTATCGGACAAGCTTTTTAACGCTGTTATCGAGTAATTTTGTTTTTTGTATTCCGGCGTATAAGCCCCATCGATACTGTCAGCCCCATAGAATTCTTCTGCTTTTTTTTCATCAAAATGGAATTTTTCCCAAGCATCTTTAGACAATCCATATTTTATGGAAACGGAATCCTCGCCATCATAACGCTTAAGGCGAGCGTCTATCACACCACCCATAAAACCACCGTATTCCACAGGAATATTACTGCTGTATACCTTGACCTGCTCTAAAGCATCGACATCCATGTAATAGCTTTGTGGGGAGCTACCAGATAAAGTACTCAAATTCCCAGGAATGAACGGATTTGTATAACTGTCACCCGCGCTGCTAGAACCTGGGTCAAAATCATTAGACGTATCAACACCATCAATCATAAAGGCGTTTTGATAAAATGCTTGCCCATGAATAGAAACCTCATCAGGGCGCATACTGCCGCTATTGGTGGAACTACTACTTGAACGGCTAAAGTTAACGGCCGTGTTGGTTCTAAGTAAATCCGTTAGATTTCCACCTTCCGTCGGCATGGCTTCAATCTCATCCAAGCCAATCGTCTGCACACCCACTTCAGCTCTATTCTGTTGACCTTGCACCAACAATGGCGCCATGGTTATGCCGTCGGCACTTTTGGAGACAGAACTAGAGTCAACTAAAACAACGCTTTTATCATCACCAATATCATAAGAAAGGCCAGTGCCAACCAGTAACAAATCCAATGCCTGTCCTGGCGTATATTCGCCGTCAAAACCAAGTGTTTTCTTGTTTTTAAGAAGCGCCCCATTACCACCTAAGTACATACCCGATACAGCAGCGAAAGCATTAACAGCTTGTGGTAAAGGTCCTGCGGGAATGTTGTAGTAACGCTTTTCAACAGCAGCGGATTCGGCATAAGCGGTGGATGTCATCGTCAACGCTACGCCACTGGCGAGAAGCGTGTTCATAGCAAGCAGAGAAGCGGTTGTGCGCTTCTTGAGCTTCTGTCTTGGTAATCGGAAAAAAGCCATACGAACTCCGTAATAATAATGTTTCTTATTACTATTACCGAACGTAAATAGAAAAAGGGACATGAAAAAAGCGTTTTTCTTACAATAGTTTAAAAATAATGTTTAGTGAACGCTAAGCCGCAGAAACACTCACCCACCAAGGCAGCGGGTGACGCACTCGAATTGGAAACGATTTAGACAACATAGAAAGCACAAGATTCAGATCGTGATTCGGAAACGTCCCCACCACTCGCAGATCATCCACACTGGGATCGAGGTTGATATAATCATGGTTATAACGCCCAATTTCTGCCATGAAATTTTTTAGGGGCATATCTTCAACAATTAACAATCCATCACGCCAAGAGTCATATAGAAGAGAAGCTGGCTGAGTATCGGCCATAGTGTGGGAACTAAAAATCACCTCTTCCCCGCCATAAAGCGTTCTAGAGGCGCTTGAATCAAAAGGTGCCAGTGATACAGCCCCCTCATAAACAGCTAATACACTTTGCTCTGTTGACAACTGTCTCACACAAAAACGTACAGTTTCTTCGCTTGATCTAACAAGCCCATGTGCGCATGAAACAGAAAAGGCTCGGCTGTCGAGAGAGGTTTGTGTTTGCACCAAGACCTCCCCCATCACCAGAGACACACCTCGATTTTCACGACGAGGGAAACGATTTATCGCACTATTGGTATTCAACCAAACTTGTGAGCCATCCTCTAAGTCATAAGTAGCGACTTGCCCAACTTGCGTATGAAAATCGGCCATCCATGATGACGCTATAGTTGGCAATGGCGTTTCATTCCAACCAATCCAGCCTAATGCCGCAACACCGGTCACCCCCAACATCCCCTTCATGAGTTGACGACGATTCACGGAGCCACCATTATTCAAAACATAGCCCGCTGAATGTTTTTCTGTGTCATCTTTAAAAGCAGAAAACATTGCGCCAACGGATTCAACCTGCTGCCATGCTTGACGGTGAGCGATGTCATCCTCCAACCACTGCTGCCAAGCACGTCGATCCGATTCTGAAACAGGTTTATCAGATAATACAGAAAACCATTCAGAAGCAGCTTCTAAATGGGCGTGATTTGAAGGTCGTGAGGAAGACATAAGATTATAGAGACTGATCAGATTTAAATAAAAGACACTGTAACATAGCCTGAGCCATGTAGCGCTTTATCATTCGCTCCGAAACAGACAAACGTTCGGCAATTTCTCGGTAAGTTAAACCATGAAGTTGAGACAAGATAAGCGTATTAGCCACCTTTTTGGGTAACTTAGCGATCATGGCGTCTAATTCACAAAGCAACTCAATCATAGACGCAGAATGCTCAGCAGAAGGCACAAATTCTTCTTCACAATTGGCCAACGACTCTAACCAAGCTTGCTCAACCTGCTTACGACGCCAATGATCAATATACAAGCCTTTCGCTATCGTACTTAAAAAAGCACGAGCTTCACCTATATTAGAAAAGTATTTCGGTTTTTTGAGTAATCGTACAAAAGTATCTTGTGCAATATCTGCTGCCAATTCATGACAACCGAGGCGCCCACGAATCCATCCCGTTAGCCATGAATTATGCTCAGCATAAAGCTCACCAACGTGTTGAGTTGTTTGACGCTCAGGATTCATCGAACCGTTCGACCTCATAGTTACTCATAATATTTTTTAGAAGCAGAAAAGTACAACAAATGAGAATGAATATCAACAAATCAAAGGTATTTAAACACCAAACTAAAGATTATCCGGAAGAATCAATATGCTTTAGCTTGATGTAAAAAAATACTTTAGGCAGAAGCTACAGTGTCGTATATGCCCCGCCTTTTGCTAAGGCTTGTTGATAAGCAGGAATAGCTTCTACCTGCTTAATAAAACGGGAAATATTCGGATATTTAGACAAATCCATACGCGAGCTCGACGCTTGTAATGGAAAACTCATCTGAATGTCTGCAGCGGTTAATTTGTCACCAACAAACCAAGTATGTTCACCCAATGTTTGTTCAATAAATTCCATCTGAGGTGTTATACGTGGTGTGATGAATTTCTCTTGAACTTTACCCGAAATCGTCTTGGCAATCGGCTTCACAAAAAACGGCATCGGACTTTTAGGGATCTTCATCATCACCAACTTCATCACCAACAACGGCATTAAAGAGCCTTCAGCAAAATGCAGCCAATAACGGTAGTCCAGCAACGCCTTGCCATCCGTCGGTCTCAAGCGCTTTTCCGTATCATACTGATCCAACAAATATTCAATAATCGCCCCTGACTCGGCCACCGTTAACTCGCCATCCGTAATCACTGGCGACTTACCCAACGGATGGACTTTTTTTAAAGATTCAGGGCCAGAAGCGGTTTCAGGATCTCGCTTGTATTCTACAATTTCATACTCAAGGCCAAGCTCCTCCAACAACCACAAAATACGCTGGGAACGGGAATTTTCTAAATGATGAACCGTAATCATATAATCTCCTTATTGTCTTATCGGGAATGAATATCGCTAATTCTTACAATACAGACTATACGCAATGAAACAAAAAAAAGATGACTGATTAAAAATATAGCGTATTTAGAGCCAAAAAAAGGCGAACCAAATTGATTGGTTCACCTAAAGCGGTTGCTACACTATCGGTTCAGGGAATCTAGGTGGTTACTCAAGCATGTTGGTAATAGCCGTATTCGTTTTCGTATTCTTCATAGATGTCGCGCGGCATTTTCTTCTGCGGTCTCATCTTATGAAAAGCCGCTTTGAGTCGGGTGGCTTTGTGTTGTAGTCGCTCAATACGTCGTGTCACAGTACGGCTTGTTCGGCCAGCGGCACTGTCTATTGCCGAATAAAGATCGGCTTGCTGTTCACTAATCACCACTTCTTTTTGGCCATTGAGTTTGACCAAAACTTGGCAGTGTTTGTCTTCACCGCCTTTTGGACCATTCACGTCGGTAAGCGTGACCGTCACTCGTTGAATATTGTCATAACGGGAATTCAAGGCAAAATTAAGACGACGTTTCACATACGCTTTTAGGCTTTTGGTAAGAGCTAGACGACGTGCTTGTACTTTGATTCTCATCTTGTTCTCCTTCACTCATGAATGAGTAAGTTATGTTGGAAACTTCAAGTTACTCACAAAAACCCATAAGATATAATCGAATTATTTATGTAAACAATCAGCTTTTCTCGAAGTATTGGTGAAATATGATCAATTTCAAGCATTTGCATTATTTTTGGATGGTGGCGAAGCAAGGCAGCATTACAAAAGCCAGCGAACATTTGCACATAACGCCACAAACCATCAGTGGACAGATCAGCTTACTAGAAGAACAACTGGGAAAAGCCTTATTTAGCAAAGTCGGACGCAACCTAGAATTAACGGATACTGGCCACATGGTATTAAGTTACGCCGATGAAATTTTTTCCTTAGGCAGCGAGCTGGAACAATCTGTACGCATTGCTTCAAGTGACAGAACGCAATTACTACGTGTTGGCATTGCGGATTCGATTCCAAAATCCATCGCGTATCGATTATTGGCTCCTGCCATGTCGCTAGAAGATCCTATACGACTTGTCTGCAAAGAGAACAGTTTAGAAGATTTATTGGGTGAGTTAGCGCTGCATAAATTAGACATGATTATTGCCGATGGTCCAATACCACCTCACTTGGCGGTGCGTGGCTTCAATCATTTTTTGGGGGAATGTGGCACATCGTTTATGGCCGCCCCCAATTTAATAGAGCAGGTTGAAGGTGGCTTTCCTGCCTGTTTGAGGGGAGCGCCATTTTTGATTCCCAGTGACCAATCGTTGATACAAATTCAACTTTTACAATGGCTTGAAAAGCATCACCTTCATCCAAAAATAATGGGGGAATTTGACGATCGAGCGTTAATGAAAACGTTCGGTCAAGCGGGCGCGGGCGTGTTTATTGTCCCCTCCGCCATTGCTATGGAAGTGGCAAAGCAATTTCAGGTCGAGATCATTGGCAGCACCGAAGAAATACGCGAGCAGTTCTTCGCTATTGCTACCGAGCAACGCTTATCCAACCCTGCTATCGTTGCCATTACGGACGCGGCGAAAGGCTGGTTAAAGCATAACTAGAAAAACACAAATACAGCGTTTACAGACTCTCTTGCACGCCTTTTTTAGCTCGCTCAACCAGGTCAGACGGTTTGATTTGCCAGACTAATTTAAAGCCTTTAGCGCCTAAATAGAGAAACAGCACTGGGATCAACACGGTATTGAAGGCAAACAACGCCAGCAAGGTAAGAAAGTCGTTTACCAAGCCATTCAGCGTTTCAACATACTCGCTGATCTTGTCTTTAAAATGGCTCAACCCAAAGGTACTTTGTTTAATGGACGCGAAAAAGCCTTGATCTTCTAAGGTAACATTGTCTAGACCATCAATGGATTGTTGCAAAGCCTCAATCTTACTTTTCGACATTTTGATGTCTTGCTCTGTACGTTGACGTTCGCCCATTAAAAGGCTCTGTTGCGTTCGCAACCCAGCCAGCATGTCATCGTTATTAAACAAAATATCCATGGTCGATAATGTCTCTTTGCGCGCCGAAATTAAGCGATTAAGAGACTCATTCTGGGCGGTCAAATCTACTAAACGCTCATCATGCTCTGACAGGCTTTGTTGCTGCACATTCAGCCTGATTTGTAGCGCCTGTTTGTCTTTATCAAGGGATTGTTTGAGATCCGCTGCGACACCTAGACCTGTTGTCACTTCGTTCATCTCGTTAGAATGCACTTGGATTTTATCCATGGTTTGCGTCTTTTCTTCATTCAAAAATGAGGCATCAACCAAGGCTGATAACAAAACCACCAGCACCAATAAAAACTTCGCGCCAACCGCCGTCACAAAGACTTTATAAGCCACTTCGGTAAAACGGCTTTTTGCCCAATACAAATAACCAAACAGCAATCCAGACACGGTAACAAAGGCTTTGAAATACACAGTGGCAATAATTTTGAGCAGAATGCTTTGGAAAATAAGCGAAGACACCGCCACCTTCATCACGCCAGAAAAATCTTCCACCATGTCGTTGAATGGATCTAATAACTCGCCAATGGTGACAGAGCTGACAAACACACTTATCTGAATACTTTGCAGTACAGAAACAGTCGCATTAAACAGTTTGGCTAAGCCAAAAGCACTTAACGCCTGCACCAAGGATGAGGAAACGTAGTCGGACGCCTTATCATCTAGAAAGCCCCACCAAGCAAAAACAATTGCCACGGCAACAGCAAGGTAATAACCGTTTAATTTGCTTTGTTGCTTGACCATGTGTCACCTCTTTTATCCCCAGTGCATCATAATGACAACTAGGTGTTAATACGAATCTATCTCAATTGAAGCTAGAAGATCGATTTTTAATCGTTATACTATCTACTTACATTTAAAGTAGCCATCGAAGGAACGAACGCGCCACACTCACCTACAACTTTTGCGATTAGGTAATGAAAGAAACCATTCAACTAACGTCATTAGAACCAAACGACGACTTAGCTCCATTTATTGAAAGCTTTTGGATGATCGAAAATCCAAGCGATGAAGATGAAGAACTTTCCACCTTCCCTGATGGCGGCATTGATTTGTATTTTTTCCACAATGCCGAGTATCCGCTGCATATTTCCTTGGTTGGACTAGAAACAGACGCCAAAGTAGGCGCCATGCCCAAACACTCTGTATTACTTGGTGTTCGCTTAAAAATACTGGCCGCAGAGTATTTATTAAGCACATCTGTCGCCGACATTCTGAATGATCGCATTACACTCGATATTGGCTTCGCTGGCATAGAACTAAACGATCTAAAAAGCCTGGATACTTTTGCTAACAAGCTCAGTTTGTATTTTGCTTCACAGCTGACAGCGCCAATAGACCCTCGAAAAAAAGTCATGTCAGAACTGATTTATACGACCCACGGTTCAATAACAGTGACTGAAATATCTCAAGCAGCAAATTGGAGCAGTCGCCAAATCAATCGATACTTTAATAAGTGGCTTGGCTTACCGCTAAAAAGCTACTGTGACATTTTACGGTTTCGCCACAGCTTCGACTCACTCAAGGTCGGTGAACTCTTTCCCAAAGAAGGTTTTAACGACCAATCTCACTACATAAAATTGATCAAAAAGTATTCTAGCCTGACACCTAAGCAACTGGCTCAAGACGAAAACGACCGATTTATACAATTATATTCTGAAGATTAACTCTATCATCCGACTCGTTTTACAATTGATGATGAGATTCATTTCCATCAAAACTCACTCATTAGATTGTAATTACTTACGACCTCGCTCCTTTATTTCGAACTAAATTTGATTGGCATGGCACATAAATAATATGAAGATGATTATCGTTATCACCATTATTTCTATATTTTTAAATAATGCATGGGCTGCAGACCACTCTCGCTTCCCTATTACGATTCAACACGCTTTCGGCTCGACAACGATTACTCATAAACCAAAACGCGTGGCGACGGTGGCATGGGCAAACCATGAAGTACCACTTGCTTTGGGTATCGTTCCCGTTGGTTTTGCTGCCGCCACATTTGGTGACGACGATAACGATGGTTTGTTGCCTTGGGTGGCTGATCGCCTTAAAAAACTCAACGCCAAAACCCCTGTATTATTCGATGAAGGCGATGGAATCGATTTCGAAGCGGTCGCAGCCACACAACCCGATGTTATTCTGGCGGCTTACTCTGGCTTAAGCCAATCCGATTACGACACACTAAGCATGATAGCGCCTGTCGTCGCTTTCCCAGACAAACCTTGGTCTACCAACTGGCGCAGCATGATTCGCATTAATAGTACTGGGCTGGGAATGGCGGAAGAAGGCGAAGACCTCATTAACAGCATTGAAAAAGACATCGCCGAGCGTGTTGATCAATACCCAGAATTAAAAGGCAAATCCGCCATGTTTATCACACATCTGGATCCAACCGATTTAAGCGTCATTCGTTTTTACAGCGCGAATGATACCCGTGTGAAATTTTTTGATGACCTCGGTATGCACTCTCCGCAAAGCATCAAAGACATCAGTAAAGATGGGCTCTTCTCTGGCGAAAGCAGCATTGAGCAAATAGACATGTTTAACGACGTAGACATTTTTGTTACCTATGGCAATGAAGAATTACTGACGCCTTTAGAATCGAACCCACTTATGTCAAAAATGCGAGCTATTAAAAATGGCTCTATCGTCATGCTTGGTAGTAGCAAAATGGCGACTGCAGCTAATCCGACGCCACTGTCTATTACTTGGGTGTTAGATGATTACCTTCAAGCGCTTGCAGAAGCGGCTCGTCAAGCAAAATGAGCCAAGGTAACGCCAAACATAAAGGCCTTTTACAACAGAAGCCCATTGCATTATTCGTCGTCCTAGTGGCTTTACTGCTGTTGAGCTTTTCCTCAATCGCCATTGGGACAAGGGATGTATCTTGGCAAGAAATAATCGGAGCGCTACAAGGCCAGATGAATACCATGGGAGAAGCGTCTGTCACCATGCGCCTACCACGCACAGTGCTCGCCATTTTTGCGGGCTGCGCCTTGGGGTTATCGGGTGCTATTATGCAAAGTGTGACCCGAAACCCATTAGCCGACCCAGGGATCCTTGGCGTTAATGTGGGTGCCGCTTTCTTTGTTGTTATTGGACTAGCATGGTTTGGTATCAACCAACTGCAAACCTATGTTTGGCTCGCCACCTTAGGAGCTGGCATAACAGCCATCTTTGTCTATTTCATTAGTTCGTTAGGCTACGGCAAATCCACCCCGCTCAAATTCGCTTTGGCAGGTGCCGCTACGTCTGCTGCACTGTCTTCTTTTATTGTGGCTGTCGTCTTGCCAAGGAATGACATTGCTGGCAGTGCAAACTCTTGGCAAATTGGCGGCGTCGGAGGTGCCACCTTTGACAGCATACAACTTGTACTGCCCTTTCTGATCGTTGGCTTTTTACTCAGTGTATTTGTGGCTAGAAAGCTCAATACACTGGCGCTTGGGGACGATATCGCCGCAGGACTGGGAGAAAATGTCGCTTGGATTCGTGCCATCGCTTGGCTGTCTGCGGTTTTACTCTGTGGTGCTACAACCGCCATTTGTGGCCCCATCGGTTTTGTTGGTCTCGTGGTTCCCCATTTATGTCGACTGCTTGTCGGAGTGGACAACCGCTGGCTGCTCATTTTTTCAGCGCTCGTCGGTGCTTGCTTATTATTAAGTGCGGATGTGTTAGGACGCATTATATCAAGACCCAGCGAGCTTTCTGTCGGCGTCGTGACCGCCTTTGTTGGCGCACCTTTCTTCATCTGGATTGTCCGTCGACAACGGGTGAAAGAGTTATGATTAACACAAGCTCGACACTCGCACGCGTTACCAATGGACGTAAAAACCGATCTAAGCGCTGGAAATGCGTGGCTAGCTTACTTTGCTTATTGGCTGTGGCTGCGTTTTCAATCACCTTAACCTTGGGGCAATCCTTTACACCACCACAAGACGTCATAAACGTTTTATTGGGTAAAAATGTCCCAGGCGCGTCTTTTGTGGTGGGTCAGTTACGCCTACCAAGAGCGATTATTTCCCTTCTCGTCGGCATGAGCTTTGGTATGGCTGGCGTGGCATTTCAAGTCATGCTAAGAAACCCATTGGCCAGCCCCGATATTATCGGAGTAAGTTCTGGTGCGACTGCTGCTGCCGTATTTGCCATTATTGTGCTGCACATGGATGGCACTAGCGTGGCCTTCTTCTCAATCGCCGTAGGCTTATTGGTTGCCTTAGCGGTCTATGGGTTGTCCTATCGAAATGGTGCGTCAGGTGCTCGACTTATTCTGGTTGGTATTGGCGTCTCTGCGATGATTGAAAGCTTTATTGTGTATTTGCTATCACAAGCGCAAGCATGGGACCGCCAAGAAGCTATGCGTTGGCTTAGTGGCAGTGTCAACTCCGCACAAATCCATCAAGCCTTACCACTCATTCTCTCTTTATTGGTGTTCGGTGGATTTTTACTAAGCCGCTCTCGAGACCTAGAAGTATTACGAATGGGCGACGATACCGCTCATGCATTGGGTGTTCGTGTCGGCATGACGCGCATTACAGTCATTGTATCCGCTGTTGGGCTGATTGCTGTGGGAGTCGCGATAACAGGGCCTATTGCGTTTGTTGCTTTCTTGTCAGGTCCCATTGCTGTTCGCCTTGTGAAGAACAATGGTTCACTGCTTATTCCTTCTGGTTTAGTTGGGGCTTGCTTAGTCATGGGCGGTGATTACATCGGACAATTCTTGCTGCCGAGTCGCTACCCTGTTGGCGTGATTACTGGTGCTCTAGGCGCGCCCTACCTTATTTACCTTATTATTCGTGTCAATCGTAAAGGTGGCTCACTATGACACTAAAACACCAACTCGTTGTCGACCATCTTGCTGCTGGTTATGGTGAAAAAACCATCCTGAACGATATCAACATTGACATTAAACCCGGTCAAATTACGTCTATCATTGGCGCCAATGCCTGCGGAAAATCCACATTATTGCGTACTATGTCACGCTTAATATCGCCATCTAATGGCCAAGTCTTACTTGACGGAAAATCGATACACAACACGCCAACACGACAACTAGCACAAACGCTTGGCTTATTACCCCAATCACCTATTGCACCGGAAGGCATTACGGTCAGCGATCTAGTCAGCCGCGGCAGACACCCACATCATGGATTCCTATCAAGGTGGTGCAAAGAAGACGATGAAGCCATTGCCAAAGCACTAGAAACCACCAAAACCACAGAGCTTTTGGACCGAGAAATAGACGAACTATCCGGTGGTCAACGCCAGCGAGTCTGGATCGCCATGGCATTAGCGCAAGAGACCGACATATTGCTGTTAGACGAGCCGACCACCTTCTTGGACGTCGCTCACCAAATTGAAGTACTGGACCTACTTGTCGACCTAAACCAAACCCGTGGCACCACCATCGTATTGGTATTGCATGACCTGAATCTGGCAGCGCGTTATTCAGACCAGCTCATCGCCATACGACAAGGTCAAGTATGTGCCAATGGAGCGCCAAATGAGGTGGTAACAGAGGACATGATTCACACTGTTTTTGGCCTGCAGAGCCAAGTCATCACAGACCCTATTTCCGGCAGCCCAATGGTTTTGCCAATTGGGCGACACAAGAGAATAAAACACACTTAAACAAAGCAAATTGAAACCGTTAATTATTACAAATTTTAATCAATAATCATTAGCAATACTGTTTTCATAACATAAAATTATAGAGGAACCTGAAATGAACAAGAAAAGCACTCTTCCCTTGAAGTTAAAGCAAAGCCATTGTGCTGCCGCGACACTTTTCTGCTACTCCGTACTAACACCAATAGCAGGTTATGCAGAAACAGAAAATGAAGCAGGCACCTTTAGACTTTCTCCTATCATGGTGAATGATCAAGCCATAGCCGATGATGACTCAGAGTCTGTTGTAGCAAAAGAGTTATGGGTCGGTGGTAAAGTCGCCACCAGCATTCAAGACACACCGGCGTCCGTCTCTGTCATCACTGAAAAAGAAATCAAGCAACGTGGCGCCAGCACCACAGAAGAAGTGCTTGAATACACACCAGCTACAGTGACAGGCTACTACAGTACCGATGACCGAAATGACTATTTTCAGATTCGTGGCTTTAGCGCCACAACCTATCGCGATGGACTCACTCTTGGCTCCATGAGAGGCATTAGAGAAGACGCTTACGCTTTCGAACGCGTTGAAGTGATCCGCGGGGCGAACTCCACCTTATTCGGCCCTGCTGACCCAGGTGGATCCATCAACTTTGTGAGTAAACAACCAAAATTCTATGGTTTTAATAATGCCTTCGTCACCTATGGATCTAATGACCATAAAGAAGTCGGCATCGATGTCGGCGACACACTGGATGAAGACAAAACGCTAGCTTACCGACTAACGGGTAAAATAAAAGACAGTGACCGAGAATACGATTACTCAAAAGACGATTCGCAATTCATCATGGGCGGCCTTTCTTGGGAGCCTAATGACAACACCAGAGCCAACCTAATTGTTGACTACCTAAAAACCGACTCTTCACCAAACAGTGGTGGCTATCCTGCTGGTAAAGACTACGACAGCAGCTTATTTTACGGTGAACCTGATTATAATTCCCACGATGTAGAGCGAACCAACATCAGCGCCAATGTTACCCACAAGCTTGATAACGGCTTCAAAATTATTTCCAACGTACGATACAGTGATGCCGAAGACAGCTTTGGTTACTTGTATCTAAGCAAATATTCTAGCGACACATCAGGCACTACTATGGGGCGTGACTATTATGCCCAAGCTTCCAAGCTAGAGCAGTTGAATGGTAATCTGCTAGGTCAGTATGACATCAGTTTTGACCGACTAGACAGCAGTACTGTATTTGGTGTTGAGTATCAGGATGCAACAACCGATTCCACTACCTACTATGGAAGCGCTTCAAGTATTGATATTAATAATCCAGTTTATTCTGGCGCTCCTGCAAATACGCCTGTCTACGGAAACACAAAAACTGATTACCAAACAAAAGCTGTGTTGATTCAACAAAATTTTGCTTTAGACGATAAATACATCCTGACTCTTGGCGCGCGTCACGACGACATTGATGTTCGTCAAATGAACTATTTAACCAGCACCAAGTCATCAAATGACTTTTCAGAAGACACCTTCCGCTCGGCATTCACATACAAATTCAGCGATGAAGTCTCCGCTTACATAAGCCAAGTAGAGTCAGTAGCACCGCCATCAGCAACAAGTACCAAAATTGTCCGCGGCGACCAGACTGAGGTCGGTGTTAAATACTCACCCAGTAATATGAATGCCCTGTTCTCTATTGCTGTTTACGATCTTGAAAAAAGCAATGTAGAAACTTCATCTTTCCAAAGTAGCGGCATCGTTCGTGAAACCATTGGTAAAAACCAAGTGAAAGGTGTGGATCTAGAAGCTCGAGCGGAGTTAACCGATAATTTAAGCATCTCAGGTGGTTACTCATACATGGAACCAAAAATTACCAAAGATGATAACTACGAAGGTAAAACGATCTCATATACACCCAAGCATTCCGCTTCTGTATGGGGACATTACACACTTCCACGCCAAGACATGTCTATCGGTCTAGGGGCTCGTTACATCGGCTCCTACTACTTCACTAATACCAACGATTCAAAAAGTGAATCGGCTATCATAGTCGATGCTTCTTTTGGCTATGAGGTTACACAAGATACCCAACTTTCTATGAACATCAGCAACTTACTTGGCAAAGAATACGTCGCAGGTTCTGGTTCAGCTGACTTCTACAATCCAGGCAGAGATATCACTCTTACCTTAAACCACAGCTGGTAAACAGCACTAATGCAATAAATCGAACACCATCCCTTTTATTTAGCCAGTATGGATATCCATACTGGCTTTTTTTGGGCACGACTTTTTCAAGAACAATAGAGCCCAGCAATCACCAGCTGACCATTATTTGACTATCATAAGAATTGATTGTTTTTTTTACATGTGCGGGAATTAAAAATGGTACGCCCGAGAGGATTTGAACCTCCGACCTTCGCCTCCGGAGGGCGACGCTCTATCCAGCTGAGCTACGGGCGCATGACTTGTTGCGTGGCGCTAATAGCTTTGTATGAAACAAAGCGGCCAGAACAAATTGGAGTGCGTATTCTAAAGGAAATTCTTCAGGTTTCCAGTGCTTAAAGTAATAAAGAACAGATATTAGCGGTTTTTTATTACTTTGCTGCCACAGAGATTTTCTAGCCAGCTGTTTATAGAGTGAACAGCCAGCTATCAGCCAATTTTATGCAGTTCCGTGACATTAAAGTCTGCAATCACATCTTTGGTGACTTCCAGAAAGGCGTTAATGTGATCTGTATTCATATGGTCTTGCCAGACATCATAATCTGCCCAACGTTCGAAGAAGACAAAGGCATCGGGATGTTTGTTATCTTGATGAAGGTCGTATTGAAGGCAACCAACTTCTGCTCTGGTTGGCTCTAGAAGTGTTTCAAGCGCGGCTTGCAGCTCGGCTCCTTTGCCAGGGTGAGCGATAAGATTAGCAACGAGAACGAGTTCGGTGGTCATAATTTTTTCCTTGTCTTATTAACTTATTGAAAACCTTACACGACTGCTATGCGCGCTAATACTGTGTTAAAAATACGCGTACGAAAGCATGCCCTTGTGTTTTAATAACTGTACCGTTTTTGACTCTGAATCGCTAAGGAATCATTGTGACTTTTTCTCTCACGACATTGACCAAGCCGCTTGTTGCTCTGGCTTTTATAGGCTTCGCGCTTGGCCTGTC
The DNA here is from genome assembly GCF_024397855.1 of Marinomonas rhizomae. NCBI lineage: Bacteria > Pseudomonadati > Pseudomonadota > Gammaproteobacteria > Oceanospirillales > Oceanospirillaceae > Marinomonas > Marinomonas rhizomae. The sequence goes on along the minus strand of NZ_CP073343.1, from coordinate 778,148 downwards.
TTCTTTTGCCAATGCCGCACGCTCTGGCGAGGCGCTGTACAACAGTTTTTGCATTGCCTGTCACATGAATGGCGTTGCAGGCGCGCCAAAATTTGGTAATAAGGCTGATTGGCAACCACGCATTGAAAAAGGCATTGATACTTTATTAAAAGATGCGACAACAGGTTTTAAAGCCATGCCGCCGAAGGGGTTGTGCTTTGATTGCAGCGAAGACGAGTTGCGTGGTGCGATTCAATATATGATCGACCACAGCTCAAGTGATTAACCGTTTAACATCGCTTTTAACGCCGACAAAGACGCTTGGCCACGTTCTTTTTTAGTGCTTTCTCCTTCGTCGCTGCGACCTTCCCACACCAAGTCTTCTTCTGGTAATTCGTCCAAGAATCGACTTGGCAAGCAGTCGATCTCTTCACCGTATTGACGACGTTTCGCCGCTAAGGTGATACACAAGGTCTTTTTCGCCCGAGTGATGCCCACATAAGCCAGTCGACGTTCTTCTTCAATGTCGTCGTTCTCTATGCTGTTTCTATGAGGCAAAAGCTCTTCTTCACAACCAATCAAAAACACATGGGGATACTCCAAGCCCTTGGAGGCATGCAGCGTCAGTAACTGCACCTTGTCTTCGTCTTCCTCTTCTTCTTGGCGTTCCAGCATGTCGATTAATAACAGCTTACTAATCGCTTGATCCAAGCCTGCTGTTTCATCTTCTTCCCATGCGGACTCCATCATGCGCTGAATGGAATCGAGCAAGAAGCGCACGTTTTCGATGCGTCGATCACCCGCTTTGTTAGAGGAGGTTTGCTCTTGAATCCAGCCGTAATAATCCATGTCGTGAATCATTTGCTCGATCACGGGGACAGGTGAAGCGCCTTCTAGGCGTTGGCGCAAATTGGACATCCAACGCTCGAAATCCTGCAAGCTTTTTAATGATCGACCAGAAATAGTTTCTTCTAGCTCTTTGTAACCCGATGCTTCAAACAGACTTACGCCGCGCTCGGTGGCCAAATTACCGACCTTTTCCAGCGTTGCGGGTCCAATTTCTCGGCGTGGCAGGTTCACGATACGCAAGAAGGCATTGTCGTCCGATGGGTTCACCAAGAGACGTAAATAACTCATTAAATCTTTGATTTCCGCACGCGAGAAAAACGACGTACCGCCGTTCATCTTGTAAGGAATACGGTAGGCTTGCAGCTTGATTTCCAACAGACGCGCTTGGTGATTACCACGATATAAGATGGCAAAATCTCGATAAGGAATTTCATGACGCAAATGGCGTGATTGAATTTCCGCCGCTACACGTTCTGATTCGGCGTCTTCGTTACGGGTCACCATAACACGAATCGGGTCGCCCTCTTCGTGATCACTCCACAAGGCTTTATCGTAAATATGCGGATTGTTGGCGATCAAGGTGTTGGCCGCTTTCAATATGGTTTTAGTCGAGCGATAATTTTGCTCCAACTTAACCAGTTTTAAACTCGGGTAATCAACAGACAAGCGCTCAAGGTTTTCAGGACGTGCGCCACGCCACGCATAAATAGATTGGTCATCATCGCCCACCAGAGTAAAACAACGACGAAACCCAGCTAACAAACGAATCAATTCATACTGGCTGGCATTGGTGTCTTGGCACTCATCCACCAGCAAGTAGCGAACTTTGTTTTGCCAGCGATCCCGCAATTCCGCATCGGCCATTAACAAACTAACCGGCAACAAGATCAAATCATCGAAATCCACCGCGTTGTAAGCACGCAAATAACGCTGATATTGCACATACACTTGCGCCGCTAGCAAAAACTCTTCGGTGTCTGCATTTGTCATGGCTTCTTGTGGTGTGGTTAGGTCATTTTTCCAGTTGGAAACCGTATTTTGACAGTAAGCGGCCGAGTCGGTTTGACCGTTGAATTCTTTGTCGAGGATTTCTTTAATAAGACTAAGGGAGTCTTGGGAATCAAATAGAGTGAAGCCTTCTTTTAAACCTGCACGTCGATATTCTTTTCGAAGAATCCGTAAGCCTAAATTATGGAAAGTCGAGATACTCAAGCCGCGACTTTCTTGTTTAGACAGCATGCCAACAACACGCTCTTTCATTTCGCGCGCGGCTTTATTGGTAAAGGTTACCGCGATAATGCTGTTTGCCTTAAAACCACAGGTTTGAATCAGATAGGCTATTTTTGTGGTGATTACACTGGTTTTTCCTGATCCAGCACCCGCTAATACTAGCAAAGGCCCATCGATTTGTTTGACGGCATCTAACTGACGCTCATTCAAATTACGAAGACGATGGGATATGGATGGCATTAACTCACTCATGGAAAAACTCTGGCTCGTAAGGCTATTAAAAATCAGCGCTAAGTGTACCCGACAATGAAGAATCTCGCACTGAGATAAAAATCATAAGAGCAAAACCAACCGACAAAAAAGGGATGCGTAAATGGCATCCCTTTTTTTGTCGCTAAGTAAATATCTTATTTATCAGTATCTTGAGCGTTGCTTTCAGTAACTGGTCGACGACTCCAGTAGCTCGCCAACAAAGACCCTGAAATATTGTGCCACACACTGAAAATAGTGCTTGGTAGCGCTGCCATCGGCGTAAAGAATTTCACCGCAAGCGCAGCAGCCAAACCAGAATTTTGCAAGCCGACTTCAAACGCAACAGTACGACAAACACGTTGATCAAATCCGAGTAAGTAAGTTACCCAGTAGCCCAAAGTTAAACCTATCGCATTGTGAAGAATAACCGCAGCCGCAACGACCAAGCCAACTTGTACAATTTTAGAAGCACTCAATGCCACCACAATGGCAATGATTAGCACGATAGCAAACATCGAAATGTAAGGAAAAATCGGTTCAGCCTTGCGGACAAACTTAGAGAAAAACGTGTTAATCAATACACCAGCCGCTACAGGAAGAAGCACAATTTTAAACAAGCTCATTAACATGCCAGCGACAGGCACATCGACACTTTGACCAATCATTAACGACACTAAAAATGGTGTCAATATTACGCCAAGCAAGGTCGAAATAGCCGTCATGGAAATAGACAGCGCTGTGTCGCCTTTCGCTAAGTAACACATAACATTCGATGAGGTACCACCAGCTACACTGCCCACAAGCAACATGCCAACGGTTAATTCCGTATCAAAACCAAACGCAAAGGCTACACCAAAGGCAGCAATCGGCATGACCAAAAATTGCAACAACACGCCAACACCGACGGCTTTGCCGTTCTTCAACACTTGCTTGAAGTCCGTAGGACTTAAAGTCAATCCCATTGCCAGCATAATGATGGTCAATAATGGAACGATTTGAGTTTTCAAACCAACGAATAAATCAGGTTGAAAGAAGGCAATTGCAGAAAGCAATAGAGCCCAAACAGGAAACAGCTGGATAACCATAAGACAAAACTCCACATAGGCTACTCGCCATTGCCACCAATAAATTGACAAGAGCGAGTACGCAACGACTATTTAATTATTATTAACCCCAGAAACGGGGGGATAATTGTATCGAAATGAAATATGTTAAAACAGTTTTTATCTTGTATTTAGAAGAGACACAAACTTCAATTTCACTTTATTAAAGACCCAATCAAAATGGCCACTTCATGACGACACCGCCATGGATAAAGTCTTCTCCATTTTCCTGTAACTTAAAGATTCCATTAAATGCGCCCTAGTGACTGGAGAATCGTTTAAATCAGCCAAGGTAAGCGCAACTTTTAATACTCTATGATACGCACGAGCTGAGAGTTTCAACTTTTCCAACGCCTGTTGCATGAACTGCTTGTCATCATCACTTAACGCACAAATGGCTTCTAACTGACGGCCGCTTAACAGTGCATTTTGCACTCCTTGGCGTGACCTTTGCCTTGCGACGGCACGCTCTACTCGTTCACGTACACTGATGCTGCTCTCTCCTTCTTCTTGAGCATTGACCAAAACATTCGAAGGCAAAGGTGGCACTTCGACGTGTAAATCAATACGATCTAAAAAAGGCGCAGAGAGTTTCTTAAGATATTTCTGGCTGGCACTCGATTGATAATAATCTTGGCCTCCGCTGTAAGCTTCATTACTGGCGTTCATAGCTGCCACCAGCTGAAATCGAGCGGGAAAGGTAACCTGACCGCGAGCCCGTGAAATATGTACTTCGCCGTTTTCCAATGGCTCTCGCAGCACCTCTAACACTTTGCGGTCGAATTCTGGTAATTCATCAAGGAATAAAACGCCACAATGCGCCAAAGACGCTTCGCCCGGTTGGGGAATGGAGCCACCTCCTACTAGCGCTGCCGCGGAGCAAGAGTGATGAGGAGACCGAAAAGGTCGCTCGGACCAATGCCAATCCAGCCCCATTTTTCGCCCTGCTACCGATTGAACTGACGCCACCGCCAATGCTTCCGCTTCTGTCATTGCAGGCATTATGCTGGGTAAACGAGACGCCAACATGGTTTTACCCGTTCCCGCTGGACCAATAAATAAGAGATTATGTCCACCCGCGGCGGCGACTTCTAAGGCTCGACGTGCTTGATATTGGCCTTTCACATCGCGCATGTCTTTATGATCTAGCGGCAATGGCTCGGCCGTTTTTGATACACAAACAGGCAGTGTAGTTTGCTTCAATAAATGCGCTGTCACTTGGGTTAAATGTTTGGCAAATACGGCATTGCCTTCCACAAGAGCGGCTTCTTGTTGATTGTCCTCAGGAAGAATCAATTGACGATTCGCTTGATGACAAGCAATAGCAGACGGCAATAATCCGGGGACACCACGAATGTCACCTGACAACGCCAGTTCTCCAATAAATTCGGTATCTCGTAGATTCAACTCGCCAAGCTGCCCTGAGGCGACTAATACACTGATAGCAATCGCCAAATCATAACGACCGCCCTCTTTAGGCAAATCTGCTGGCGCTAGATTGATAGTCACCCGTCGAGTAGGAAATTCAAAATGACTGTTAATAATCGCGCTACGCACACGATCTTTTGCTTCTCGTACAGCTGCTTCAGGCAAGCCTACTATGTTTAGAGAAGGAAGCCCGTTTGAAATATGGGTTTCAACGGTAACTAACGGGGAAGACACACCCACGCGGGCACGACTATAAATAGTGGCTAAACTCATGATCACTCCTTGATCAAATTATTTATTTGTTATGCTTTATTACGTGAAAAGCAATCCAGCTAGTCACTTGTTTCGTATCTAGATTTGTTCAGTTTTTATAAGGTTAAACATCCTAATGCACCAAATAAACCCCAATAAGCTTCTGCTATCGAAATGGACGTCCACATCGCCACAACAAAAAGAGAAGCATTTCATTGTCACTAAACTGATTCGTGATGAAGACGACATCGTCGTAGAATGTGTGCTTGAAGCCGTCATCAACAAAAATCAGTATTACTTGCCTTGGCAAACGCTAGCGTCGCCAGACGATTGGCTTCAAGGTTGGAAATAGCTCAAATAAGCGAGCTTTCCAAATCTCGACTACAAGGAGACCAGATCAGTCGTTTTTCTCTAGCTCGTTTAAACGCGCTTCTAGCACAGCCAGCTTTTCACGGTATTTGGCTAACATCGATGCTTGCACTTCAAACTCTTCGCGGGTCACCAAATCCATTTTCGTTAAGGTATTCTGTGCGACCTGATGAAGCTGAGCCTGAATTTCTTCTTTTGGTAGCTTGCCTAATGTTTCTGCGGCTTGGCCTAGACCGGTTCCAAGCTGCTTTATAAATTGATCAATCATACGAGTCTCTTTTTCTGCGTTTACAATACAATAGTATAAAAGCCTAACTAAGGCGCTAACAAGGGATCTTGGTGAACATCTTGTGTAACACTGCCCTTTTTATTAACACTCCAATCGATTTTATTGCCTCTTTAGTGTGCATAAACTCAAACATTGTCGTTTCTATTAAAGACCCTCTCTCACTAAAGCGCACATACTATTCTCATGTTGCGAGTCTATTTTTCAATTAGAACCAACAAGATAGCCGCAATCACTTATTTTCTTTCTCGTAAAAATGCCACATTCGCACCAACTTAATGCAGCAATTTATAGCAACAACCCAATATGCCGCACTAATTAAAGCGATACACGGCTCTTTTTAATTTCGTAAAGTCGACAAAATCCTTACAAAGCCATTGTTATAAGGGCATCCCCATATGTGGCACGCATATTGAATAGAGCTAGGTACCTGCGATACGACAATAAAACTGACTTTTTAAGGAGACAGTGGGTATGAAGCTTATAACTGCCATCATCAAGCCATTTAAACTCGATGATGTTCGAGAAGCACTTTCTGAAATCGGCGTTCAAGGTATCACCGTAACAGAAGTAAAAGGTTTCGGACGTCAAAAAGGCCACACAGAACTATACCGCGGCGCTGAATATGTAGTGGATTTTTTACCTAAGGTAAAAATCGAACTTGCCATTGCGGACGATATGACCGACCAAGTAGTTGAAGCCATCACTGGTGCAGCAAACACTGGCAAAATCGGCGACGGTAAGATCTTTATCGTTAACCTTGAACAAGCGGTTCGTATTCGTACCGGTGAGACTGGTGTAGAAGCAGTTTAATCACTGCTCGATTTATACAAGCCTTTAGGGGGGCGAAACATGCAAGATCAAATTTTTCACTTACAATATGCGATGGACACCTTTTACTTCTTGGTGTGTGGCGCGCTGGTTATGTGGATGGCAGCTGGATTTGCCATGTTGGAAGCGGGTCTAGTACGTGCTAAAAACACCACTGAAATTCTTACTAAAAACGTGGCTTTGTTTGCCATTTCTTGTGTTATGTACCTAGTTTGTGGTTACGCCATCATGTACGGCGGCGACTGGTTCCTTACTGGTATTCAAGACGTCGATGTGGCTTCTACTTTAACTGACTTCGCTGGTCGTGAAGGCGGATTCGAAGGCGGCGCAATCTACTCTGGCGCTTCTGATTTCTTCTTCCAAGTAGTGTTCGTTGCAACAGCAATGTCTATCGTATCTGGTGCGGTTGCTGAACGTATGAAACTTTGGGCTTTCCTAGTCTTTGCTGTTGTTATGACAGGTTTCATCTACCCAATGGAAGGTAACTGGACTTGGGGTGGCGGTTCTGTATTCGGTATGTTTAGCCTTGGTGACCTTGGTTTCACTGACTTTGCAGGTTCTGGTATCGTTCACATGGCCGGTGCTTCTGCTGCACTAGCTGGTGTATTGGTACTTGGCGCTCGTAAAGGCAAGTACGGTCCAAACGGTGAAGTTCGCGCTATTCCTGGTGCTAACCTTCCACTTGCGACATTAGGTACTTTGATCCTTTGGTTGGGTTGGTTTGGATTCAACGGCGGTTCTGTACTAAAACTTGGCGATATCGCTAGTGCTAACTCTGTTGCCATGGTGTTCTTGAACACTAACGCTGCAGCAGCGGGTGGCGCTATCGGTGCACTTATCCTTGCTCGAATCTTATTCGGTAAAGCCGATCTAACCATGCTTCTAAACGGCGTACTTGCTGGCTTGGTAGCAATCACGGCAGGTCCTGATACACCGTCAGCTCTAGGTGCGACTCTAATCGGTCTGGTTGGTGGTTTGATTGTTGTTGTGTCTATCTTGACTCTAGACAAGCTTAAAATCGATGATCCAGTGGGCGCAATCTCTGTTCACGGTGTGGTTGGTCTTTGGGGCTTGCTAGCTGTTCCACTAACGAACGATGGCACAACGTTCGGCGGACAAATTGCCGGCGCGCTTACTATCTTCGTTTGGGTATTCGTTTCTAGCCTAGTGGTTTGGTTAATCATCAAAGCCATCATGGGTGTTCGTGTAAGCGAAGAAGAAGAATACGAAGGTGTAGATTTCTCTGAATGTGGTATGGAAGCGTACCCAGAGTTTAAAAAGAGCTAATCGCTTTTCTTAAAAGCTCAGCGTTTTAAAATACAAACCCTCGCCTTGGCGGGGGTTTTCTTTTGCTAACACTATTGAGTTAATGCTTTACGCCCTCATCACTATTCAATCGACATGATACTGACTCACAATCTCCTACTTACTGACACAGATAAACGGTATCATGGCTAATACATAAGACCGATTTACAGAGGCCAACATGCAGCACGACGATCTACATTTAACGATACGCAACCTGACCAATAGCGATTACGAAGAAGTAAAAGTACTAATGGATAAGGTTTATCATGATATTGGTGGCTCATGGCCTGAACACACGATTCATAAATTGATCAAAGATTTTCCTGAAGGACAAATTTGCCTAGAAGATCACGGCAAAATTGTCGGCTTAGCGTTATCTGTACAAGTCAGCTACCAACGCTTCAGTAACCCACATACTTATGACGATCTTATCGACCAAAAAGAGAATGTTCTAAACGATGCTCGTGGTGATGCCATGTATGGTTTGGATGCGTTAATTGCCCCTGAATATCGAGGCTATCGCCTTGGCCGCCGACTATACGAAGCCAGAAAAGACCTTTGTCGCCAACATAATTTACGCGCTATTTTGGCCGGCGGTCGTATTCCAAATTATCACGAGCACGCCCATGAAATGAGCGCTGCGGAATATTTAGAAGCGGTGCGCGAACGTAAAATTTACGATCCGATTCTGACCTTCCAACTATCAAACGATTTCCAAGTCACTCGCTTGCTAAAACGCTATATGCCGGAAGATGAAAAGTCCCAAGGCTACGCAACCCTACTGGAATGGAAAAACATCTTCTTCGAACCCGATACCAACGTGATTCGCTCACGTAAAACACAGGTTCGTATCGGTGCGATTCAGTGGCAAATGCGTGAAGTAGAAAGCGTTGACGAGTTATTGAAACAAGTTGAATATTTTATCGATGCGGTGTCCGATTATAAAAGTGACTTTGTTTTATTCCCTGAGTTTTTCAATGCGCCATTGATAGGGCTGAGTCCTGATCAAAGTAATCAAACCGAAGCAATTCGCTTTTTGGCCAGCTTCACCGAACGCTTTATCAATGAAATGTCTCAGTTCGCAGTCAGCTATAACATCAACGTCATCACAGGTTCTATGCCAGTGATTGAAGATGAAACAGTTTATAACGTCAGCTACTTATGTCGCCGTGACGGAACTGTGGAAGAGCAAAAGAAAATTCACATTACCCCTCATGAACGCCGTGACTGGGTGATTGAAGGTGGTAACGAATTGCGCGTTTTCAATACCGATGCCGGCCGTGTAGGCATCTTGATTTGTTACGATGTGGAATTCCCTGAATTGGGCCGTCTATTGGCTGAACAAGACATGGATATTCTATTTGTACCATTCTGGACAGATACCAAAAACGGTTACTTGCGCGTACGTCGTTGTGCTCAAGCACGCGCCATTGAAAACGAATGTTACGTGGTTATTTGTGGCAGCTGTGGCAACCTTCCACAAGTAGAAAACCTAGACATTCAGTATGCGCAAAGTTCTGTATTTTCGCCTTCTGACTTCTCTTATCCGCACGATGCAGTCATGGCGGAAACCACACCAAACACAGAAATGATCATGTTCTCGGATCTGGATTTAGACAAGCTAAAACTGACTCGCAGCGAAGGCTCGGTAAACAACCTAAAAGATCGTCGTACCGACCTTTACTCAGTCAACTGGAAAAAATCGAAATAAGCGAAGCCGCTTTTTCCTGTGATAACATGGACGTTATCGCTACATCTTAAAGAGACTTATCATGGCCAAAGCAAAAACCGCTTTTGTATGCAATGAATGCGGAGCTGACTACGCAAAATGGCAAGGGCAATGCCAAGCCTGCAGCGCATGGAACTCCCTATCCGAAATACGCCTTACCTCTGGTAAGACCTCTGCTCGCGTTTCCGCCAGCCAAGATCCACGTTATCAAGGTTACGCTGGTGCGGTAACGGGCATCCAGAATTTATCCGATGTAGATTTAGGAGATGTACCTCGCTTTAGCTCCGGAGCAAACGAATTCGACCGAGTATTAGGCGGCGGGTTAGTCCCCGGTGGTGTGGTGCTGATTGGCGGACATCCTGGTGCAGGTAAAAGTACTTTACTACTGCAAACCATGTGTTGGCTCGCGCAGCAACAAAGTGCTTTGTACGTGACAGGTGAAGAATCCCTTCAACAAGTCGCCATGCGAGCACAACGCCTTGGTCTGCCAACGCAAAACCTAAAAATGTTGTCAGAAACCAATGTGGAAGCGATTTTAACCATCGCCCAACAAGTTAAACCTAAAGTCATGGTGATCGACTCGATCCAAGTTATGCATTTGGATGGCGTAGAATCGGCTCCCGGCAGTGTGTCACAAGTACGAGAAAGTGCCGCGGTTTTAACACGCTTCGCCAAACAAACCCAAACAGCGGTTTTGCTTGTCGGTCACGTGACCAAAGACGGTTCTTTGGCCGGACCAAAAGTACTTGAACACATGGTGGATTGCTCTGTTTTGCTGGAAGGCTCAGAAGACTCGCGTTTTCGAACACTTCGTGGCATGAAAAACCGCTTTGGTGCAATCAATGAATTGGGCGTTTTCGCCATGCTCGAAAATGGCTTAAAAGAAGTCAAAAATCCTAGCTCTATATTCTTGAATCGCAGCAATCATCCTGCGGCTGGCAGCCTTGTCATGGTGGTTTGGGAAGGAACGCGTCCTCTATTGGTTGAGCTTCAAGCTTTGGTCGATGATTCAGCATTAGGCAACCCAAGACGCGTTACCGTAGGCTTTGATCATAATCGCCTAGCAATGTTATTAGCGGTACTCCATAAGCATGGCGGCTTACTCACATCCGATCAAGATGTCTATTTAAACGTAGTAGGCGGTGTCAAAGTATTGGAAACAAGCGCGGATCTAGCGGCCATCGCGGCGGTGGTTTCTAGCTTTCGCGACAGAGTCTTGCCTCATGACTTGGTGGTACTTGGAGAGGTGGGTTTATCTGGTGAAATTCGCCCTGTGCCATCAGGGCAAGAACGTATTAGTGAAGCGGCGAAACATGGCTTTACCAGAGCCGTGGTACCAAAAGCCAATTGCCCGAAAAAGCCCATTGAAGGCATGAAGGTGATTGGAGTGGATCGTTTATCAGAAGCATTAGACGCGATTTTCGAAGACTAACGTTTAATCAAAGCAAGATTCTGCTTAATCGTTTGTTAGCTCAAAAAGATCTGCCACTGGCTCGGACTCATCCTCCATCCCATAGGGAAGCGCCTTGGCAGAATCGGCTTCCAGTCTGTCTTGGCGAGCTTTTAATAAACGTGCTCTGCGCTGCTTGCATAGGTCCAGTACTTGGTGACGATCTTCGTTTGATAAGGAGAACCAATGAAAGCGTTCTTCTCGACTGCGCAAACAGCCTTTGCAGAAACCTTTTTTACTATTTTCGCACACGCCTCGGCAAGGGCTTTCTATGACGAACAGTTCTATTTGCTCCATAATGCCCCCTAGACGTTAATATGAGGCGACGCTATTCTGTCGCCAACTCAAAATCGTACACTTCTTCAGGTGATAAAAAATACACTCGGTCTGCTGGTGCAGCATCCAGGGAAAACCAGTAAAAACGCTCTGGCACCCCCATCTCTAAATAAAAATTAACATATGTCGCATGAACAGGATCAGCGACATTTAGGCTTGTCGCACTGACTTTGGTGCCATCTGACCACGAATGAACGCCCACACCAGCACCAGCACCAATACTGCGCGTTACACCTCCTAAGAATAGATCAACACCACCAGAAAGCACATAACCCGTCGGTGCTATGTGTGTATTCAAACCAAGGCGACGAATCAAACGCGCACCTTCCATTGTCGCTTGTTGGTCAACGGAACCAGGCACATCCACCAAGACTAAATCTGTCACATTGGGATTTTTGCGTACCATATCACTGAGTTGCTTGACTAAATCGGCACCCAAAGCACCAGATAAGTACGCTGTATTTTTTTCCACCTCAATAACCAAACCATTTGAACTATCAGCATCTATTTTTTGATTCACTTCCATTCCTGAGCAAGCAGACAAAAATAGCGCTATAATTAAGCATGGAAATCTTGATAATGAAGCAACGCGACACTTTTTATTCATGTGATGTCCGGTATTGTGATAAAGAAATTCAACAGGAGTGAACCAAAGTAGATTCTATTTCGTACTAAGAGGGGTGCAATTAGTTGATGAAAAAGCACTTTCATATACCTAACTAAACAAGTCAAGGGTTGCATCACTCGTGGTAAATACTAGCCAATTAAATCATCCGCATTCGTTCACTTCAAACCACGCTTTCAATAGACTTCAGCAAGCGTCGACAATTCTAAATATAGCATCGGCAACGGGAAGTATTGCTCATTTTATTTTCCTTTTCTTATTTATCTATCTTGATCAAACTCTGCTTGCTTGGATCAATATTTTCAGCGTATCAGCTTGGCTACTAACCTTTTGGTTTAATCACAGGAAACAACATAATGTTTCGATTTTAATCATGAGTGTCGAGGTGCTTATTCACGCGATATTAGCCACCAGATTACTAGGAGTCGATGCAGGCTTTCAATATTACCTATGGTCTATGGCTCTACTCTTGATGGCTATTCCTTGTCTCAGTATCACATGGTCTACCATTATTGCTTTTGTCCATATAACCACATTTACTATACTCACTGTATTATCCCAAGACCAAGCAGACAGTTTAACCTCTTACTTGCCACTGCTATTTATAGCCAATGTAATAGGGGCAAGCCTTCCCTTTATTGCCACTGCTGCAATTTCCCGCTCGACCTACGCAAGCCAATATATATTAATGGCAGAATTAGCTGAAAAGGATGAACTCACTCAACTATTTAACCGTCGTTTTGGCCTTGAAGCATTAAATTATTATGTTAATCAAAAGGCTGAAAATAAAGTTCCTTTTTGCATCAGCTTAGTGGATGTTGACTATTTCAAAAGGGTAAACGATCTATTAGGCCACAGCAAAGGCGACGAGATTCTCGTCAAGATATCAAATTATCTATCAAAATCCATGCGAGAAACCGACATCTCAAGTCGTTGGGGTGGCGAAGAGTTTCTGTTCATCTTTCCCAATGTTGAACTTGCTCAAATTCAACAACGCATTGAAACAATCTGCAAAGAGATGCCAAACAAGATATCTGTAGAAAACTGGGAGCAAGCAATCAGCTGTAGCTTTGGGCTGATTCAAATTGAAGACAATGAGACAGCTGAAGACGCCTTAAAACGAGTCGATGAATCGCTTTATAAAGCAAAAGAAAATGGCCGTTACCAAGTAGTAAGCGACCATTAAAAACATTTCTCGCGCAGTATAAAAAATCAAAAGAAACGTCTGGGACTCTAAGCTTTCAATTTATGAAGGAAATGAAAAACTCTTCCCTTCACGAACGCCAGCCGAAGGCCAACGCTGAGTGATCGTTTTACGCTTGGTGTAAAAGCGCACAGCGTCTGGGCCATAAGCGTGTAGGTCACCGAACAAAGAACGCTTCCAACCACCAAAACTGTGATACGCCACAGGCACTGGCAAAGGTACGTTGATCCCCACCATGCCGACTTCAATATGATCGGAAAAGTAACGCGCTGCTTCCCCATCACGAGTAAAGATACAAGTACCATTGCCATATTCATGGTCATTAATCAGCGTCATAGCCTCTTCCATCGTATCGACTCGAACCACTTGCAGCACTGGACCAAAAATCTCTTGCTGATAACTGTCCATGTCTTTGGTCACACCATCGATCAGTGTCGCGCCAACAAAGAAACCATTTTCATAACCAGCGACTTGTGGATGACGGCCATCAACAACAACAGTCGCACCTTGCGCTTCTGCGCTATCAATAAAGCCAACGACTTTGTCTTTATGCTCTTGAGTAATAACTGGACCAAAGTCATTGGTTTTGTCTGAATACTCACCCACCTTAAGTGGTTTCATAGCATCCGCCATTTTACTAACCAAGGCATCACCCGCTGCTTTACCAACCGCAACCGCGACAGACAATGCCATGCAACGCTCACCAGAGGAACCAAAGGCCGCGCCAAGTAACTGACTAACGACGTTATCCATATCAGCATCTGGCATCACAATCGCGTGATTTTTCGCGCCACCTAGAGCTTGGCAACGTTTGCCGTTGGCGCTGGCTTTACTGTAAATGTATTCTGCAATCGGTGTAGAGCCAACAAAGCTCACGGCTTTGACTCGTTTGTCTTCTAACAAAGTATCCACTGCAACTTTATCGCCATTTACCACGTTAAAGACACCTGCTGGCAAACCTGCTTCATGCAATAATTCTGCGATAAACAATGCTGTACTTGGGTCGCGTTCAGACGGCTTCAAGACAAACGTATTACCGCATACAATCGCCATCGGAAACATCCATAATGGCACCATGGCAGGGAAGTTAAACGGTGTAATGCCTGCAACCACACCTAGTGGTTGAAACTCACTCCAAGAATCGATATTTGGGCCGACGTTTTTACTGTACTCACCTTTTAATAATTCAGGGGCACCACAAGCGTATTCGACGTTCTCAATACCTCGCTGCAATTCACCAGCAGCGTCATGGCAGATTTTGCCATGCTCGGCACCGATGAGTTCGCAAATTTTATCGGAATGCTTTTCCAATAAGGCCTTGTAATTAAACATGACACGAGCACGTTTTAACGGAGGAGTATTACGCCATTCAGGGTAAGCGGCTTGCGCTGCGGTAATGGCTTCTTCAACCGTTTCTCTAGAAGCAATAGCGACTTTTTTTGCGACCTTGCCTGTCGCCGGATTAAACACATCTTGAGTACGTTCAGCTTGCTCTGAATATTGACCGTCGATCAAATGCCCGATGATTTCCATGAGTACTCCATAAAGTCATTCTAAAAGGGTTAGCCGCATCATAACGACATAGTAAAAAATCACACTTGTAACAAATATTGACTCTACTATGCCAAGAGGCATAGATTATAAAAAGTCGAATCTATTAACGCTTAGTTAATCATTTACTTAACTAAATTATCTTGGGTGGGATCAACAATGAATCAATTTCAAAGTCAGGTAAGTGATGCAGACCTGCGTATTTTACGGATCTATAGGACAGTGGTGGAATGCGGCGGGTTTTCGGCTGCAGAAGTTGAGCTAAATATCAGTCGCGCCGCTATCAGTATTGCCATATCCGATTTAGAGACACGCTTAGGCTTTCGTTTATGTCAGCGGGGTCGTTCTGGGTTTTCGCTAACAAACGAAGGCAGTCAAGTCTATGATTTCACTTTGCAACTACTGTCTTCTATCGAAGACTTCAGAACCAATATCAATGCCCTCCACCAGCACTTAAAAGGAGAGTTAAATATTGGTATTACTGACAACCTAGTTACCCTGCCATATACCCGAATAACACGAGCCTTGGCCGGCCTAAAAGACAAAGGGCCGCAAGTCGCTATCAATATTCGAATGATTCCACCAACGGATGTAGAGCGAGGCGTTTTAGATGGACGTTTGCATGTGGGTATCGTGCCAGATTTGAAAATACTCAGCGGTTTGGATTATCACCACCTTTATGAAGAAGAGTCCAAGCTCTATTGCAGTGACACGCATCCTTTGTTTTCCGTCACCGATGACAAAATAACTAAAAACAAACTCAAAGACTACGACGCAGTGCTTCCTGCTTATGCTCAGACGCCTGAAATCAAAGCCCAACATCAACCCCTTACCACCAGCGCCACAGCCACTGACCGAGAAGGAATAGCTTTCCTTATTTTAACTGGGCGCTATATCGGCTTCTTGCCAGACCATGTAGCTGAACGTTGGATCCGAGATGGTCGCATGCGTGCAATTCTGCCAAATGAATGCCACTACATTACTCAGTTTTCCGCCATTACCCGCAAGGGGGCTCGTGCCAATTTGATTTTGGAAACATTTTTAGCCGAATTAGAAAAAACATAATGAAGAAAACATAACGCTCTGCATTAGATATTCAAATTAGGTAATATCTTTCATATATATTTAAAAGTTTATATCCCGGCCTCAGAGATATAAAATAGTTTCATCTAAATATTTCCTATATTTTTACGGAGCAATGAATGAATCCCCAAAAACGTTTTAATACGATTATTGGTCTAACGTTAGCCGTATCACTGCTACTAACGGGCTGCTCATCCAACGAAGATGAAACTGTCGTTGAAAAAGAAATTGTACGACCTGTCAAACTCATTACTATTGAGCCAACAGACTCTATCAATATTCGTCGCTTTCCTGCCGAATTAAAAGCCAGTGAAGAAGCCGACATCGCCTTCCGTGTTGGCGGACAGTTAATGCAAGTGAATGTTGTCGCTGGCCAACGCGTTAAAAAAGGTGAGCTTCTCGCCGTACTTGACCCAAAAGATTTCAAACTGGAAGTTGAGCTTGCGCAAGCAAATCAAAGCCTGGCTGAAGCGCAATTTAAACGTATTCAAAACCTACTACGCCAAGGCGCAACGACTCAGTCTCAATACGACTCGACCAAAGCGACCTTAGATCAAGCCAATAACGCATTACAAACGGCAAAAAACAAACTGCAATACACGAAAGTTTACGCTCCGTTTCAAGGGGTTATCGCCTCTGTAGCAACAGAAAACTTCCAGTACATTAGTGCTGCAGCACCTATTATGCATATCCAAAACATTGAGGACTTGGACGTTGAGTTTCAGGTTCCAGAAAGCTTAGTGGTTAGCATTAAATCAACACAATCAGATTACCAACCAAACGTCGTTGTTGATGTAGCGCCAGACGAAAAACTGTCAGGAACCTATAAAGAACATAATACAACCCCTGACCAAACAACCATGGCTTATGATGTATCACTTCGCCTAACTCGTAATAGCGCATCAAAACACACTCTATTACCTGGGATGACAGCGAACGTAGACATTGATCTAAGCCGCCTTTTAGGCGTGACAAAACATGTTGTTATTCCTGTTGAAGCCGTAATGCGCCATGAAGATATAGACACAGGTAAATCCAACAGCACCGTTTGGGTTTTCAACAAAGACACAGGTAAAGTGAATGCACGTGTCGTGACTCTTGGATCATTACAAGGCAATCAGATTGAAATCGCGTCTGGCCTTGAAGCAGGTGATCAAGTGGTTGCGGCTGGAGTAAGTAGTCTTACTGATTCTATGCACGTTCGCCCTTGGACACGTGAGCGAGGTCTATAATGGATATTGCTGCTTATTTCATTCAACGTAAAGTAACAAGCTGGATGGTGACACTGATCTTATTGGTCGGCGGCGCCATTGCGTTTACTAATCTGGGGCAATTAGAAGACCCTGAATTTACCATCAAGGATGCGTTAATCATCACTCAATACCCTGGTGCATCACCAGAACAGGTAGAAGAGGAAGTGACCTATCCGATTGAAACGGAACTACAGAACCTGCCTTATGTTGATAAAATCACATCAACCTCAAAAGCAGGTTATTCCAAAGTTCAATTAACGATCAAAGACACTTATCGTGCCAAAGAGCTTAAGCAAATTTGGGACGAAGTACGTAAGAAGATCCGCGATATTCAAGGCCAATTTCCAAGCGGTGTCGCTAACCCTATGGTGTTAGACGACTTTGGTGATGTGTACGGCGTGATGCTGGCGATTAATGGTGAAGGCTATCCATACAAAGACCTTAAAAATTACGTAGATTACATTAAACGTGAATTAGTATTGGTTGATGGCGTAGCGAAAGTAACCGTGGCGGCAGAGCAAAACGAACAAGTTACCATTGAGATTTCCCGTTCTAAAATGGCCAATATGGGCATAGCGCCAAGCCAATTAGAAACCTTACTAGCGAATCAAAACAGTGTATCGAATGCTGGCCGTGTAAAAGTTGGCAGTGAGTACATTCGCATTAGCCCGACGGGTGAATTCAAAGACATCTCTGAACTTGAAAACCTAATTGTTGGTACACCTACCGATGGCAATTTAATTCGTCTACGTGACATCGCCACAGTGAAACGTGAATACGTTGAGCCACAAACTCACATTGTTGATTTTAATGGCGCTAAATCACTGTTGCTTGGTATCTCATTTTCATCCGGTGTCAACGTGGTGAAAATCGGCGAAGCATTAGAAAACCGTATTGAAGAGCTACAGTACCAACAACCTGTTGGTCTAAACATGGAACCAATTTACTTCCAGTCAAAAGAAGTAGAACGTTCTGTATCCGATTTCTTGCTTAACCTTGTTGCCGCCGTTGCTATCGTTATTCTAGTGCTATTGGTCTTCATGGGCATTCGTTCTGGCATTTTGATTGGTATCATCCTACTGCTTACCATTCTTGGTACCTTCATTGTTATGGATTACTTCCATATCAATCTACAGCGGATTTCTCTTGGTGGTTTAATCATCGCCCTCGGGATGCTGGTGGATAACGCCATCGTGGTAACCGAAGGCGTGCTCATCGGTATGCAAAGAGGCATGACCAAAATACAAGCCGCCAGTGCGGTTGTAAAACAAACCAAATGGCCGCTTTTAGGTGCAACTGTTATTGCGGTGACAGCGTTTGCTCCAATTGGTTTGTCCCCAGACTCAGTGGGTGAATTCGTTGGTTCGCTGTTCTATGTCTTGCTGATTTCTTTGCTACTGAGCTGGATAACAGCCATTACCCTAACGCCTTTCTTTTGTGATTTATTTTTCAAAGAAACCATTACAAAAGCCAACAGCAAAGATGGCTCTGTAGAAGAATTAGCTGATCCATACAGAGGCTTCATCTTTACTGGCTATAAATGGCTGTTAGATAAAGCCATGCATTACCGTTGGGTTACTGTCATTCTGTTAGTAGGAAGCTTATTCACTGCAGGTTGGGCATTCCAATTTGTGAAGCAGTCTTTCTTCCCACCTTCCACAACCCCAATGTTCTATATGGACATTCAAATGCCGGAAGGAACTCACATAGACAGCACTTACGATACGGTACAACAGATTGAAACAGATCTTTTAAAAGATGATCGTATTAACTATGTAACATCAACAACGGGTCAAGGCGCGTTACGATTCATGCTGACTTACAATGCAGAACAGGCTAACTCTAGTTACGCTCAGTTCATCATTCGTACAGAAAGCACCGAAGTCATTCCGGGGTTACTCAAAGACTTGTATTACAAAATGCAGGAAGAGTATCCAGAGCTGGAAGTAAAACTACAACGTCTACAGTTAGGGCCAGCCAGTGGCGCGAAACTTGAAGCGCGTGTAAGTGGTCCAGATCCTAAACATTTACGTCAGATAAGCGCGCAAATCCAAGATATTTACCGTGCTGATGGCGGCCTTGAAAACATTAAAGATAACTGGCGTCAGCCTGTTAAGGTGCTTCGCCCAATATTTAATGATGCTCAAGCTCGACGTTTAGGCATCAGCAAGAAAGAATTGGACGATGTATTGTTAACCAACTTTACTGGGTCGCAAATTGGCTTGTACCGTGAAGGCACCGATTTACTACCAATCGTACGCACAGCACCAGAAAACGAGCGCGTTTCTATCGATCAAATTCGTGATTTGCAGATTTACAGCCCGGCGTCAGGATCTTACGTGACCCTTTCTACATTGGTCTCTGGTTTTGAAACCGTATGGGAAGATCCGATCATTGAGCGTCGTGACCGTAAACGTACTATCACTGTGATGGCTGACCCTAAGATTTTGGGCGATGAAACGGCCATGGCAATCTTTGGTCGTACTCGCGGTGCAATCGAAGCGATTCACTTGCCACCAGGTTACGTATTGGATTGGGGTGGCGAATACGAAAGCAGCACCGATGCTCAGGCAAACATATTCAAGGCATTGCCTATGGGCTACTTGTTTATGTTTATCATCACCATATTACTGTTTAACTCAATTCGCGTGCCACTGACCATTTGGTTCTGTGTGCCTCTCGCGTTAATTGGGGTGTCAACAGGATTACTCGTGATGAACTCGGCATTCAGCTTTATGGCGTTGCTTGGCTTCTTGAGTTTGTCTGGTATGACAGTGAAAAACGGTATCGTATTGGCGGATCAAATCAACTACGAACTCGAACAAGGTACAGAGAAGTATGAAGCTATTTTCAACTCCGCTGTAAGCCGTGTTCGCCCTGTTTGTATGGCAGCAATCACGACTATTCTTGGCATGGTGCCTTTGCTGTATGATGCTTTCTTTGAAGGCATGGCCGTAGTAATTTCTTTCGGTCTAGGCTTTGCGACCTTGCTAACACTGGTCGCAGTACCTGTCTTTTACGCCATGTTATTCCGAGTCAAATATCGTCATCACGCAGACTTTGAATAATACGACTGAATAATAAGCTAACCTTGTATTTAGAGTAAGGAGCCTTATCAATTTAATTTGATAAGGCTCCTGTTTTTAAAATATAAACAATACTGAGAAAACCATGCATCTAGACGACATCTTAAAACTGGATATTAAGCTACTCGTCGCTTTCGTTACTATCATGGAAGAAGGCAGCGTTTCTCGTGCTGCAGAAAGACTGGGAGTGACACAGCCTGCACTAAGCAAAAGCTTACAGCGTCTTCGAGAGTTATTTAAAGACTCACTATTCACTCGTCAGGCCTACGGTCTCAGCCCTACTGCACGAGCCTCTGAATTACACGACCAAATTCAGCCTATTTTAAATTCTCTTTCTGAATTAATGAGCCCAAACTCGCTAGATCTAAAAAATCTAGACCGCCGTATTAAGCTACGTGTAGATGAAGGTGACTTAGAAAACTTTATAGAACCACTCTTGGCGTCATTGCAATACCAAGCACCAGGCATGCGATTGGCGATAAGCTCATGGGGAGATACACAGCTGGATGAACTGGTTTCTGGCAATGTGGATCTTGGCATTATGCGCATTAGTGACACGCCAGGTAATGTTCGCAGTAAACTAATAGGTTACATGGAAGCCTGTATCATTTTAAGTGAAGCTCATCCATTATTTCACCAAGATGAGGTAACTGTACAAGACTTGCTATCGCATAAGGTTGTCACACACCATTTACGCAGTAATCACCACAACTCATTTACGAAAACAGAACAAAAGCTCAAACAAAGAGGCCACATAATACAACCGAATCTAGAAACAGACAGCTTAATGGTCGCCATGCAAGCGGTAAAACGAGGCATGGCATTAGTTACCTCTCGCTCCATTGGTGATTTGTTCTTGAATGTAATGTGTGAAAAAGCCCATTTTTATCCCGTCAAATTATTGCCTATTCCAGCGGAAGTGCTGGAACTCGACGAATACAATGGTCGCCACCCTATCCACATTTTTTGGCATGAGCGCTTTAACAATGATCTTGCCCATCGCTGGCTAAGGGAACAGATCATCTACTTTATGCGTGAATCACCTTGGATGCATCCTCCGATCTGATGCACCTCATTCTCCCGCGTTGCGCTCGGCTCTCAACCAATCAAAGCGCGGGATGTTTTCACCGTTTATTTCAACCGTTTCTTGAAACATACTCAGCGGTCTTGCCCACCAGCCAAAGTCGCCATATAAAGCCTGATAAATCACTAACTCTTCTTCTGTTTCGCTGTGTTTAGCCACTCGCTCAACCCAATAAAGCGATCCTTTATAATGCTGATACACGCCCTCTTTCATACTAAACCCCTTCATACTTTTTAAAAATCGACCATAATTAGCCAATATCTAGAAGAACTTGTCGCTAATGCGAAAGTTACTCTCTTACACGTCTTACACAACTCAGCAATAATACTCACATATTATGGCCCTAACCCATTTCTAGGAATTTTCTATGTATCTAGTACGACCAGTCGATTTTGCAGATCTTCCCGCACTGGAACGCCTTGCCCAACAAGCTGGTATAGGCATTACAAACTTCCCTGCAAACAGGGAACGCCTTAACGACAAAATTGCGACGTCACGTCGTTCATTTCAAACGGATGTGGTACAGCCAGGCGACGAATCCTACTTGTTTGTCTTAGTGGATACCAGCAATGAACAAATTGTTGGATGTTGCGGAATCGATGCCATGGTCGGAGTGGATACGCCCTTTTATAGCTATCGAATTGATGAAGTTGTTCACGCGTCGCCACAGCTACAGATTCACAACCGCATCCCTGCCCTTTTCTTATGTCATGACTACAGCGGAACCAGCCGACTCATCGCCTTGGTGGTCGATAAAGCACACCAGAACCCTGTTGCCATGTCTTTGTTATCCAGAGCTCGCCTGCTTTTTATTGCCCGTTATCCAGAACGTTTCACTAAGCGCATATTTGCAGAGTTACGTGGAGAAAGCGACAAACAGGGCTACTCCGCTTTTTGGGATGCCTTAGGGAAACATTTTTTTACCATGGACTTCAAGAAAGCCGACTATCTTTCAGGTGTCAGCAACAAAAACTTTATCGCGGAATTGATGCCACGCTATCCAATTTATGTTCCAACCTTGCCAGAGGCCGCTCAAGAAGCCATTGGCGTAGTGCATGAAAATTCAGGACAAAGTGCCGACATTTTATTGGATGAAGGGTTTGAATTCCGTGGCTATGTGGACATTTTTGATGCCGGCCCAAGCATTGAAGCGAGAACAGAAAGTCTACACACCATCGTCAACCAAAAAACAGACAAAGCACTGTCGCTAACAGAAACATCAAAAGGCGCTATACACCTGATTTCAGCAGGACATTTAGAAAACTTCAGAGTCACGGCAGCGCCTGCTGAACCACAAGTAGCAGGCTTAGCCTTAGAAAAAACGACTCAAGAGCAACTGGGTATTTCGACAGGAAAACGCATCCAGTGGATTGCACTATAAACAATAAAAATCATCTGCATGACATTAAAAACCGTCAAAAGCAGCTAAATTATACACGAGGAAAACCATCATGATGGTCATACGCCCTATTTGTCAAAATGACCTAAAGTCACTTTACCGACTAGCAGAAAAAACCGGCATTGGTTTTACTTCTCTGGTATCTGACGAAGCCATTCTCCAAAAGAAAATCGACGGTGCTGTACGTTCTTTCAATAAAGAAAACGTTACCAAGCCCCATAATGAAGATTACTTAATGGTGCTTGAAGACACGACAACAGGCGACATCGTGGGCACTTGTGGAATATTGGCAACCGTGGGATTAGATGAGCCATTCTACAGCTATCACCTAGGAACCATTACGCATGCCTCTCGTGAATTAGGCATACACAATGCCATCCCGACTCTGATCCTCAATAACGACTTCACTGGTTTTAGTGAGATCTGCACACTGTTTTTAGAGGAAGATTACCGTCACTCTAAAAACGGCCAACTGCTTTCTAAAGCACGCTTTATGTTTATGGCACAATTCCCAGAACGCTTTACCGAGAAAGTATTTGCGGAAATGCGCGGCATCAGTGATGAAAATGGGGTTTCTCCTTTGTGGGAAAGTCTTGGTCGCCACTTCTTCTCCATAGACTTCAAAGAAGCCGACGAACTCACTTCTCAAGGTAACAAGCAGTTTATTGCTGAGCTGATGCCAAACAACCCAGTCTACGTAAACTTGCTTCCTCCTGAAGCCCGCGAGGTCCTAGGACAAGTCCATCAAAATACCATTCCTGCTCGTCGCTTATTAGAGCAAGAAGGTTTCCGCTACGAAAACTACGTCGATATTTTTGATGGCGGCCCAAGCCTAGAAGCACGAGTTCAAGACATTCGCGCCGTACGCGACAGCCGTCTTTGCCTTGCTAACATAGGCCAGCCAAAAGGCATCTCTGAAAGCAAGGGCGAAGGCGTTACTGAAAACAAAAGTGAGGGCAATTACTACCTAGTTTCCAACGCCAAGGTCGCCGATTTTCGCTGTATCTTAATCCAGCGTACCATTCCACCAGGTAGCGCCATGACCCTAACGCAAGAAGAAGCTGACGCACTTTGCATCACAAATAAAGAACCCGTTCGAATCGTCGAATTATCCCCTTATTCAAGATAAATGCGCACGAACTAACAGGAGTCACCATGAAACAAGCACAGTATATTAATGGTCAATGGACAGCAGGCGAAGGCCAACTACTCCGCTCTATCGATCCAGCAGACGCCAGTTTAGTATGGCAAGCCAACACGGCCACATCCGGTCAAGTCGATTTAGCCGTCGATGCCGCTCGCGCTGCGTTTCCTGCTTGGGCAAATCGTCCGTTAGAAGAACGTTTGAGCATCATTGAAGCCTTTGCAGCCTTGGTTAAAGAACACAGCGAAAACATAGCGACCGCTATCAGCCGCGAAACAGGCAAACCTATTTGGGAAACGCGTACCGAAGCCGCTGCCATGGTGGGAAAAGTCACCATTTCACAACAGGCTTACCATGAAAGAACCGGCGAAAAAACTACGCCTATGCCGGGCGCAACAGCTCGACTACGTCATCGTCCACATGGTGTCGTTGCTGTATTTGGCCCTTATAACTTCCCTGGGCATTTACCTAACGGCCATATTGTTCCTGCGCTGATTGCTGGCAACACCGTCGTTTTCAAGCCAAGCGAACAAGCGCCAGCGACGTCTGACCTAATCATTCAATTATGGGAAAAAGCGGGCTTGCCAGCTGGTGTACTCAACCTAATTCAAGGTGAGCGTGAAACAGGCGTTGCTTTAGCAAATCATCAAGGCATCGACGGATTATTCTTCACCGGTAGCCCACAGGTCGGTCATATTTTACATAACGACTTTGCGGGGCATCCAGGTAAAATCTTAGCCCTAGAAATGGGCGGCAATAATCCATTGTTGGTCTCTGAAAAAGTCGCAGACCAACGCGCAGCAATACATGAAATCATCCAATCGGCGTTTATCTCAGCAGGGCAACGCTGTACTTGCGCTCGTCGTTTATTGCTACCTAAAGGCGAACTAGGCGATGCGATTTTGCAATCTCTAGTAACGGCCACCAAAGCATTAAAAATCGACCGTTTCGATGCGGTCGAACAACCATTCATGGGGCCAGTGGTGTCTGCACAAGCGGCCGACGGTTTGCTGCAAGCCTACCAAAAACTCATTAAGCTAGGAGCCTCTCCTATCTTAGAAATGACTCGCGGCGATAGCCAAACTGGCTTTGTGACACCGGGCATTATCGATGCCACCGACATGTTAGACGAACTGCCAGACCAAGAGTACTTCGGCCCACTGCTGACCGTGATTCGTTACGACTCGCTAGATCAAGCCATGAGCATCGCCAACAACACCAAATTTGGCTTATCGGCAGGCATTTTGTCTGACGATGCAGCCGAGTACGAATGGTTCCTACAACACAGCCGTGCTGGCATCATCAACTGGAACCGTCAAACCACTGGCGCATCCAGTAACGCACCCTTCGGTGGCACAGGCGCCAGCGGCAACCACAGAGCCAGCGCCTACTATGCAGCGGATTATTGCGCGTACCCAGTTGCCAGTATTGAAGCTGACAGCTTAACCATGCCCGAAAAACTCGGCCATGGCATAACGCTTTAGTGCTCCATAGAGAACGACAAAGAAAACTTAGATTCAGATACGACAAGAGGCAATTATGAACACAGCGACAGAAGCCAATTTTGACGGCTTAGTGGGCCCAACCCACAACTACAGCGGCCTATCTTTTGGTAACGTCGCTTCATTGAATAACTCAGCACGCCCGTCTAATCCGAAAGCCGCAGCAAAACAAGGCTTGGTCAAGATGAAAGCCTTGGCGGATCTAGGATTCGTACAAGGCGTACTCGCGCCACACGAACGCCCACACATACCAACCCTGCGTCGTTTGGGCTTTTCTGGTAGCGATGCGAACATATTAGAACAAGCTGCTAAACAAGCACCAAAACTGCTCGCAGCGGTTAGCTCCGCGTCTTGCATGTGGACAGCCAATGCAGCGACCGTCTCCCCAAGTGGCGACACCAGCGACAATCGCGTGCACTTCACGCCTGCAAACTTGGTCAACAAATTCCATCGTTCCATCGAACATGAAACCACAGGCGCGATTTTACAAGCGACCTTCAAAGACGATAAGCACTTCGCTCATCATCCAGCTTTGCCAAGTGTCGATCACTTCGGTGATGAAGGTGCAGCGAACCATACGCGCTTTTGTCATGATTATGGCGAACAAGGCATCGAATTCTTTGTCTACGGAATGGAAGCATTCAACAACAGCGCACCGAAACCCGCTAAATTTCCAGCGCGTCACACCTTAGAAGCCTCTCAAGCCGTGGCACGTCATCATGGATTATCAACAGAACAAGTGGTTTACGCACAGCAAAATCCCGACGTCATCGACGCAGGCGTCTTCCACAACGACGTCATCGCTGTAGGGAATCGCAACGCGCACTTTTTTCACCAAGAAGCTTTCTTAGACACCGCTAAAATGAAGCAAAACCTGCTCACCGCTTGGGGAAACAGAGCGTCTAAATTTCATCTCATTGAAGTGCCAAGCAGCGCCGTATCCGTACAAGACTGCATCCAGTCTTACTTGTTTAATAGCCAGCTACTAAGCCGTGGCGACGATGACATGGTGTTGGTAGTACCTGGTGAATGCGAAAATAATCCAGCGGTATGGGCCTATTTGAGCAGCCTAGTGACTGGCCAATCGCCAATCAACGAGATTAAAGTCTTCGACCTCAAGCAAAGCATGAGCAACGGCGGCGGCCCAGCTTGCCTAAGACTTCGCGTCGCCCTAACCCAAGCAGAACAACAAGCCATCAACCCATCAACGCTAATGAACAATGCCTTATTTGAACGCTTAAACACTTGGGTAGATAAATATTACCGCGACGAACTGCACGAAAAAGACCTTGCTGATCCGCAGCTATTAATCGAAAGCCGAAATGCATTAGATGAATTAACTCAGATAATGGACTTAGGAAGCGTATACGAATTTCAGAGGTAGGATTATCAACCCAACTAAATGCTACTCCCCCGACCAAGGGTTGGGGACAAAAATGCCTTAGCTCCTCCCCCTGCTAAGGGAGAGGCTGGGAGGGGATTACTGTCTTAGAAGTGCTCGCCATTCTCATAGTAGTCCTTGCCCTGCAGATCATGGAACAACACTGTGATATCTTGTCCACTGTCTACCAAAGGTCTAACCAATTCTTCGATGATTAACGCGACTTTACGTTTCACCTCTTCGCCTCGGTCAAACCATAAAACATCAAAAAAGGGATACGCAGGAGAAGCACCACCAACGGCCAGATAGGTCGTTGCTTGGTACTCAAGGGTGAAATGAGAATTCGGCGTGTCTGTTACTTCCGCCAAGTTTTCTATCAGGATATCAGCAATAGACTCTAGCTCATCAAAAGCCAGTCCACGAACACGTAAATGAGGCATATTAATCCTTAGTCGGTGTTAAATATTAGCCGTAAATAATGCCTTATTTACTAGCCTTCATCCACATAATCAAATGTGCGAGTTTCAATCACCTGCCCATCCTGAACAACGTCGACACTCCATTTGCCATCGAAGCCTGGCATGAGTCGCTTACTTGACCATACACGCCAGCGATCGCCACCAATATCAAATCCTACGTCTGCTTGCTCTTCACCGTCTAACTTCCAACGATGAATCACTTGGCTGCCAGACATATCTCGTAGATCTGTAAAGAAATACACACGCTGTATTTCGCCGTACTCTACTTTTACAGTTGGGCCTATATCATCCACCGGTTCACGATCAACCACATCGGTTGAAAATTGAGCTCGAGCTACAGTACCTTCAGCCCATGCTGGAATTATCATCGCAAACGATAAAATACCAGCCAAAGCAACTTTCGTTAACGTTTGCCACATAATAAAATCCTATTGTCATTACATAAAATGTTTGCATTAAAATGCGTGGAACAGCCATTTATTTCGCCATTCTTTGAGTCTAATTTTGAAATGAATATAACCATAAAGTTAGCTCAAAAAAGTGTAAAAGAAACGAGAGTTTTGTGTAATTTTGCAAGCCTGCTCGTTTCTTTTGTGTCAATTGATAACTAACTTTATTATCAGGATAATATACGTAGCTGAAGTGAATGCTTACTTTGCTTGGCGATTAGCCAAAGGGGTTGAGAAGGTATATTCCATATCCCAAGGGAAGCGTATCCAAGTGTCTTGGCTGACTTCGGTGATAAAAGTATCAACCAATGGCTTACCAGCAGGTTTGGCATAAATGGTTGCAAAATGCGCTTTGGGTAACATTTCGCGAACTTTTGCTGCGGTACGCCCAGTGTCCACAAGATCATCGATCAGGATAAAGCCTTCGCCATCGCCTTCTACGCCTTTCAAAACGTTAAGCTCGCCTTGCTTCATGGCGCCGTTGCCCTTTTCGTCTTCACCGTAACTGACAATACAAATGGTATCGATCAAGCGGATATCCATTTCACGGCATAAAATAGCTGCAGGCACTAAGCCACCACGAGTAATCGCAATAATCCCTTTCCATGGGCCTTGCTCCAGCAAACGCCAAGACAGAGCACGAGCATTTCTGTGTAACTCTTCCCAAGATACTGGAAAATCTTTTGAATACGGGGTCATCAAAGCTCCTACGCTTTTCGCTATCAATTACAATGTTTAATAATAAAATGCCGACAAGAACAATAATAGTTCAAGAAAGCACGGAATATGGATGGAAGGTTAGGATTTTAGCGGCAATGGTAGTCCCGCCGCAACAAAAGTTACCCGATTGGTCAATTTAGCCAGAGCCTGATTCATTGCACCAGCTTCATCACCAAAACGCCTCGCCAACGCATTCATTGGCATAATGCCTAAACCCACTTCGCTAGACACCAGTACCAAATCCCCTTCGAACGCATCAACCGCGTTTAATAGCGCCTGCTTTTCTTCTTCTAAGCGCCCTTCGTCTTCTAGGCACAACAAGTTCGTCATCCATAAGGTAAAACATTCAACAATCACCGCTTGCTCCGGTGAATTAAGAGAATGTAAGACACTGGCTAACGCTAAGGGCTCTTCTATTAACTGCCATTCGCTTGGCCGGTTATCTTTGTGCTGGCGCACACGATCTGCCATGTCGTCATCCCAGACTTGAGATGTCGCCACATAACAGACTGGTTTCCCGCACGCTGCTATTTGCTCTTGAGCAAAGGCACTTTTGCCACTGCGAACGCCACCTAATACAAGATGCTTCATGCTAATTCTCTGCCCCCCGCGGTTTTTAATAAACGAATCAAGGCACTGTTTAAAGCATCCATTTCATTAAGCGCTGGCAATGCCACACGAATCCAGCCTTCGCCTAAACGAGTATGAACGCCAACTTGGTGCAACATGTCGAATACTTGCTTGGCGTATTCTTCACTTTCAAGAAACCAAGTAACAAACAGTGGACTCAACACATAATCTTGGGAATCAAAAATGGTATTAAACTTGGGGATGACTCGTTCAACAAAGGCAGCTTGTCGTACACTTAAAGCTTTTATAGCTTGAGACTGCCAAGCTTTATCGGCAAAAGCCAATCGCACCAAATGCAGACTCGGCGTCGCCACTGGCCAAGGCCCCAATAAGTTTTTTATCGCGGCTTGCCATTTTGTCGCACAGAAAACAAAACCGACCCTTGCGCCAGCCAAACCAAAAAACTTACCAACGGAACGTAAAACAAAAAGCGAGTCACTCAGTGCTTCACCTTGTTGACTATTCAACAGGCTCAACTCAGGGCAAGCATCAACAAAGGCTTCGTCCACGACGATATTCGCCCCTTGCTGCTCAGCGTAAGTAATCAGCTGAGACAAAACATGGTGTGGGGCAATTTCGCCTGTTGGATTATTCGGCTGAATCACCACAGCAACCACCCAATTCTGCTCTAATAACTCATCCAAAGCGTCATAGTAGGCAATATCAAAGCCCCATTTTTTCCAAGTAAAGGCATGTTCCTGATAACCAATACGCGGCACAAAAACCGTTTTCGTTGCAGTAAGCAAAGCCGAAGGCTGGCTCGCCAGCAACATAGGCGGCAAAGATTCAATAATATGCTGAGAACCCGCGCCAATCGCATTAGGGCGACGACCGAAATAGCGTTCGGCCTCTTCTAATAAATCGGCTTGATCAGGTAAATCCATCCATAACTCAGGTGCTATTTCAGGTATCGACCAAGGTTCACGGTTACAGGCGGAAGATAAATCCAACCAATTCAACGCTTCATTACCGACTTTACGCTGCCAATAAGCCAAATCACCACCGTGCTTTGGGGGCGAGCTTTCCAACTTAGAAAAGCCTAGACCAACAGACATATCACCAATCCCCATAAATATACGCTTTTATCCACCAGCCAAATGGCTTCTTTTAAATGTTGAGGCATAGGTAAATCACCCTCGCCCAAAATTGGTCGCGTTTCGACTTTGCCAAAATACGGCGCTTCGCCACCTAACTGAATCCCTAAAGCCCCTGCGCCTGCTGCCATCACAGGGCCAGCATTAGGGCTTTTCCAACGGGCAGAAGGCCGTCGTGCGCTGCGAATCGCAGAACGCCATTTACCACAAGCCCCATAGGTATAAACCACAAGACGAGCGGGAACATAATTCAATACATCATCAAAACGCGCTGCGAACCAACCAAAATGCAGTAAAGATTCTGTTTTATAGCCCCACATAGCGTCCAGCGTATTCGCAAGGCGATACAAGAGCACACCCGGCGCACCGAAGAGAATAAACCAAAATATCGGTGCAAATATCGCATCACTGCCGTTTTCTAAAACCGACTCAATACCCGCTTTTGCAACCGCCGATTCATCCAAATTCTGTGTGTCACGGCTGACGATATAGCTCACAGCAAGTCGCGCTTCATCGAGCTTTTCTGCCGACAGTGGAGAGACAGACAAAGGCTGATAAATCGCCAAAGCATGCTCACGCAAACTCTGCCAACCAATGGCAAAATACAACACCACCACAGACAGCAAAGTATCTAGCCAACTCGGCAACAACCAAAACAAAGCCAATAGAATCATCACCCAAGGCAAAACCGCCACCAGCCATGCCAACACACCAACCATGCGTTGACGAGATTGCGAAGCGTCTAAAGGCAACTGAATATGATGGCGACAAAGGTCCACCCAGCGACCAAACCAAATCAAAGGATGCCACGTCTTTGGCTCGCCTAATAAGCGATCCAATACCAAGGCCGCGACCAAAATGAAACTGGCCATAGAAAACGCGCCAAGAAAACCATCAAAACTACTGTCTAAATTAAAAAGGATCATAAATATAAGTCGTTTTTTCACTTAACAAGGTGCATAGGTAAGGTAGAATTCTACCACCTTATTGATTTGAAGCGTGATGATACTGAATGCCAGCCTTTAGTTTAATGATCCAAGGAACCACCTCGGACGCCGGAAAAAGCACATTGGTTACGGCATTGTGCCGTTTATTGGTTCGCCGAGGCATCGCAGTCGCGCCGTTTAAACCACAAAACATGGCATTAAACAGCGCCGTCACGCAAGACGGCAACGAAATTGGCCGAGCCCAAGCCGTGCAAGCCTATGCAGCTGGGCTTGAACCCCACGTGGACATGAACCCGATTCTACTCAAACCAAACACAGACACAGGCGCGCAAGTCATCATCCAGGGCAAGGCCATTGGCAACATGAACGCCGTGGGTTATCACGAATACAAAAGCATCGCCAAAGTCGCCGCATTGGATTCTTATCAGCGTCTAGCCGACCAATACCAAGCCGTGTTAATTGAAGGCGCAGGCAGCCCAGCGGAAATCAATTTACGTGCCCGCGACATCGCCAACATGGGCTTTGCGGAAAGCATCAACTGCCCAGTTATTATCATTGCTGATATCGACAAAGGCGGTGTATTTGCTCATCTCGTTGGTACATTGGATTTACTTAGCCAAAGCGAACAAGACCGAGTGATTGGCTTTGTGATTAACCGTTTTCGCGGTGACATCAGCTTGCTGCAATCTGGTTTAGATTGGCTAGAAGAACGCACCGGCAAACCGGTTTTAGGCGTACTGCCTTTCTTAAAAGGCTTTCACCTAGAATCCGAAGACGCCGTCGCCAAAAGCCCAATCAAAACCGACACCAACGCCAAGTTAAACATCGTCATTCCCATTATGCCACGCACCAGCAACCACACAGACTGGGACGCATTACGCCTTCATCCAGATGTGCAAGTCACCCTGGTTGGTGCCAATGAAAACATTCCACCAGCGGATCTCGTCATATTACCAGGCAGCAAAAGCGTGCAAAGCGACCTCGCCTTTTTACGCCAAGAAGGTTGGGAAAACTACCTGAATAAACACCTTAGATACGGCGGAAAAGTCATCGGGATATGCGGCGGCTATCAAATGCTCGGCGAACAACTGCTCGATCCACTAGGACTGGAAAACCAGCACGCCAACACACAATCCGCTGGCTTTGGCTTTATTCCTATGGAAACCATCCTAAAAGAAGAGAAACAGCTCAAGCAACGTCATGGACAACTTACCTTCTCAACAAGCTCAAACCACTCTTCAAACAATCATGCCAAAGTTACCGGCTACGAAATTCACTCTGGCGTTTCAAGCTTTGCTACCAACGCCAAAATAAACCACTTCGCTCTCTTAGATAACGGAAAAAACAAAGAAAACAGCGAAAAAGAAGGCTATATCTCAGACGATGGCAACATCATCGGCACTTACCTTCATGGCGTATTCGACCACCCAGAAGCCCTACAAGCTTTACTCAACTGGGCCGGCGTCGACCAAGCTGCCACCTTCGACTACGACCAATACCGCAACAGCGAAATCAACCGACTAGCCGACAGCACAGAACAACACATGGACATAGATGCGTTAATCAAAACATGCCGAGCATTTCACTAAAGTCCCCCTCACACCCTAGGTCGGTATGAGGGAGGAACGACCGTGATCCGACATTTTAATCCCTCTTACGACCAATACCGCAACAGCAAAATCAACCGACTCGCCGACAGCACAGAACAACACATGGACATCGATGCATTAATTAAACAGTGTGAAGTTTTCTGTTTTTAGTCCGAAAATAATTCCAAAGAAATCCCTTAACTTATCATTAATTTATAAACCTTAATGAAAGTCATTTGCATTTGCATGTACTTTTTGTTGATAATAGTTCTCATAAACTTTCAAATTATGAGAACTATCATGACCAAAACAACATTCCCAGCCCCTTTATCTTTGATTGCTTTGTCCATCATGATGGCAAACCCAGCTTTTTCAGCCGACAAAATAAATGTAGAAACTCAACTAAACACGATTAGCGTGGAAGCTGATCAGCTAACCCCATCTACTGCAATTGGTAGCTCAGTATCTAGTATCGATGATGACGACATAGAAAAAACACTGGTGCGTAATCTAGACGATCTAGTCCGCTACGAACCAGGCGTCGAGGCCAGCCAAGATTCTCGCTTTGGCATCGGTAGCGTGAATATTCGTGGACTAGATGGCGACCGTGTCAAAATCAGTGTCGATGGCGTATCGCAAGCCGATGCATACGGTCCCACAACTACCTATTTAAGAACAGGACGAAATACGGTTGATATGGATTCATTAGAATCTGTTGAAATTATTAAAGGTGGCGATGTAGTAGAAGGTAGCGGCGCTCTTGGTGGTGTCGTGAAATACAGAACAAAAGAACCGAGCAGCTTTTTATCCGTAACAGGTAATAACACCTCAGGCTCATTAAAAGCCGGCTACAAAAGCGCATCCGATGAATTCAACCAAACGCTGACTATCGCAAACCGCACTGGCAAGGTGGAGTCTTTACTTATATACACGAACCGAGATGGACACGAAAATAAAAACCATCAAGGTGACGCTGGATCAGATCAAACCGTCGGGGTGACACGTGCTTCCGTCGACCCAGCCGAAACGGGCTCAGAAAACACACTCGCCAAAGTGCAGGTGCAAGTAAACAACAGTAACCGTATTGGCCTAGTCGGTGAATACTTCCACAGCACATCGGAGTCCGATTTATTTTCAGAAAGTTCCGCAACAGATCAGCATAGCTCAGACGACAAAGTGGTCCGTCGCCGTATTGGTTTTTTCCACGAAAATACTCAAACAAACGCCCTATATGATCGTCTGAAATGGCAAGTCGATTACCAAGACACAAAAACCACAAACAAAACACATCGAAGCAATAACAATCGCCTTGTTAACCGCTTTTATGACGAAGAAAGTACAAGCCTGAAAGCCGATTTAGTGAAACAAATTGATACTCACCAAATCCGCTATGGTCTTACTTACGACCAAAAATCATTGGAAAATCTAAACAAAAACACAGTTTCAGGCACAACCACAGCGTCTCGATTCTCTCCAGTGGCTGACGCAGATATTTTTGGTTTGTACCTCGAAGACAGTTGGTCAGCTACGGACAAGCTAACTCTCATTCCGGCCATTCGTTACGACAATTACAAATACACAACAACAGGTGACGAATACATAGACTCATGGGGAAATAATGAAAATGAGTCACTAACAGCACAACTAGCAGCAGACTTTGCAATCAATGAAACCTACACAATCTTTGGTAAAACAGGCTCAGGTTTTAGAGCGCCTAACTTAGACGAGCTATACTATTATTTCGCAAACTCAGCACCATATGGTTCTTACCAAATAACGCCAAACCCTGATTTAGAACCAGAAGAAAGCCTATTCATTGAAACAGGTATTCGTGCTCAAAACGCCTATGGTACCACTGAATTGACCGCGTTTTATAACGACTACAAAAATTTCATTGAACAGGTATCACTGGGTACTTCCGCCGCCTTTAGCCTTGGTGAATACACCAATCAAAACCTTACTCATGTGGTGATAAAAGGGGTTGAAATCAAAGGTAATCTAAATCTCTCGAAAAGCATTGATGCTCTTGGTGACGGCTGGTCGCTGAATGGCGCAATCGCATACGCGGAAGGCGATAATCTAGAAGACAATGAACCGCTAGACAGTATCTCACCGCTCAGCGCCGTCGTTGGTCTTGGCTATGATGCACCATCAGAACAATGGGGTGGAAAGCTCAATCTAACTTGGGCGTCAGGTAAGAAAGCAGAAGACATATCCACCAGCAAACAATGGCTTGCCACATCAGATTACAACCTTGTTGATCTAACCGCTTATTACAAGCCGACGCAAAATCTCACCTTTAACGCCGGTCTTTTCAACCTCACAGATGAAAAGTACATGAACTGGAACGACATTCGTAACTTAACCAATACCAGCACCAATCTGAATCGATATACACGCGCTGGTCGTAACTTTGGTATAGACGCAACGCTGTCTTTCTAAAACACGCACACAAAACCTTTAATTAACAAAATAATACACAAGGGAAAAGGGAGCATTTCTCTTGTTTATAAACGGAGAATTTCCATGTCAACCATGAACGAAGCACCAGAAGTTGAAACAACAAATACAACCAATCATCCCACTTATTCACGATATCTAGAAGCGATGTCATCAGGCAAAACGCCGCGCGCTCGGGAACTTGCCAAACAGCTCGACATTAGCGAAGGCGAGTTGGTCGCTTGCCGACAAGGCATAGAAACCTGGGTGATGAAGTATCCCTTTCAAGAACTATTGGCAAAACTGGAAAGCCTTGGTGAAGTGATGACCATCACCCGCAACGATGAAGCCGTTCACGAAACGACAGGAACCTATGATAAATTTAGCTTTATGGAAAAGAGCAACATGGGCCTCGTTCTATCAGACGACATCGACTTGCGACTTTTCATTGGACAATGGCACAGCGCCTTCCATGTTGTTGAGAATGCTCGCCACAGCATCCAATTCTTTAACGCTAATGGCGTAGCGGTTCATAAAGTGTACCGAACAGACAATACACTGGCTGAAAAATGGGACGCGCTTATTACTGAGTTTCGCGACCCGTCACCCGTTATTCCAACTTATTTAACGCCAGAAGAAGATCCAGCTAGCGAGCTACCTGCCGACTTTGACCAAGCTCGTTTTGCTCAAGAATGGTCTGAACTAAAAGATGTTCATGAATACCATGGCATGCTCAAACGTCATGGCCTTTCTCGCACTCAAGCTCTATCTCAAATTGGCGAGCAATGGGCTACCAAGCTAGACCAAGACAGCGTAAAAAGTGCAATTACTCTTGCCGCAGAAGAAAACTGCAACATCATGGTGTTTGTGGGCAATAAAGGCTGCATTCAAATTTTCAGTGGCGAAGTACATCGCCTAGTGCAGCAAGGTCCTTGGTTCAATGTTTTAGACCCTGGCTTTAACCTGCATCTAAGAGAAGACTTGATTGCAGAAACTTGGGCCATCAAACGTCCAAGCAGCGATGGAATTATTACCTCTATTGAAGCATTCAACGCCAAGGGCGAGTCCATCTTAACGCTATTTGGTAAACGCAAACCGGGCAATCCTGAATTACCTCTGTGGCAAGACATAGTCGAAAAGACGACTAGTCTCAGCGCGAAACAGGAGAGAACATCATGAAGCGAAACATCATGAGACAAAAGCCACTTATTTTCGTAGTCTTGTTAGCGCTTGCATCACTGAGCAGCTCCGCCAGTTTTGCTCAAAGAGTTGTCAGTGTCGGCGGTACTGTGACAGAAATCGTCTACTTATTAGACGCACAGAACCAACTCGTTGCCAGCGATACCAGCAGCATTTACCCTGATGCCGCCAATAAAATACCCAAAGTTGGCTATCAACGCACGCTATCAGCAGAAGGTGTATTGAGCGTTCATCCCGAACTCTTACTCATCACACCAGCGGCTGGGCCAGCTAAAGTATTACAACAGCTAAAAGACACCAATATAGAAATTGTCTCAATCGACGCACCAGATACCAAACAAGGTATTTTGGATAAAGTCTCACAAGTTGCCCTTGCCTTAAATCAAGAAAAAGCTGGCAAGCAAGCGGTTGATGACATTCAGCAAGCCTTCGATAAATTGACGACACCTAAAGCTTGGTCGAAACGCCCACCTCGCCTACTCTTTGTCTTACAAATGGGCGGCGCACCTATGGTGGCAGGACAAGGTACGGCTCCCGATGCCCTATTCCATCTCGCTGGGGCAAGCAATGCGGTAAGCAGTATAAAAGGTTACAAACCTCTCACTCCTGAAGCGATACTACTCGCTCAGCCTGATGCCATTGTAGTGACTCAACAAGGACGAACAAGAGCAAGCGAAGAAGCCATCTGGTCGTTACCTGGAATGGCATCAACGCCTGCCGCAAAAGCCCAGCGTTTAGTCACCCTAGATGCCTTATTGGCTTTAGGCCTCGGCCCAAGAACGCCTCACGCCATTGAGCTTATACATCAACAACTTGAAGACTGGGCGCCATGAAACGCGTCCTTAACTCACAAATCCCTTATCCTGTCCTCATCCTGACATTGCTTATTGTGGGCATATTGGCATTGACTCAAGGTGCCTATTCGATCTCATGGCGAGATCTTTTATGGTCACCTATCAATGACATAGATCGACAAATACTGATGACAGTCCGATTACCAAGGTTACTCATGGCCGCTTTGGTCGGCGCTGCATTGGCTGTGTCTGGCGCATTGATGCAAGCCCTGTTTCGCAATCCATTAGCAGACCCTGGCTTATTAGGTGTTTCATCTGGCGCGTCTGTTTTTGTCGGCGTTCTGATTGTTCTCAACCCTTTCGCTGGTGATTTACCTCTGTGGGCAGAGTCTTATATGCAAAGCGTGGCGGCGTTTTTAGGCGCTGTACTTACCTGTTGGCTGATTTTCCAATTATCCAAACACAAAGGCCAAGTATCTGTGCTGCACTTGCTTCTTGCCGGTATCGCCATCAATGCACTGTCAGGATCAGCTACTGGGTTACTAACTTATACGAGTAATGATGAACAACTAAGAGCTTTAACATTTTGGGCGATGGGAAACTTGGGCGGAGCGAGATGGGAACAAGTTATCGTTATTGCGACTATTTTATTGCCGCTACTTTGCTACGTATGGCGCCAATCAAAAAACTTAAACTTATTGCTGCTGGGTGAAGACGAAGCCCGTTACCTGGGACTAGATGTTGAACGTTTCAAAATCAAACTCATCGCCGTTGTCGCCTTATGTGTTGGTGTCACCGTCGCCTTTACCGGGCTTATTGGCTTTATTGGGCTGATGGTTCCTCATCTTATCCGCATGCTTTTTGGTGCCGACAATCGCATCGTGGTTCCTTGCTCTGCTTTATTGGGTGCCAGCTTATTAACAGGCGCCGATACCTTATCTCGGCTTCTAGTTATTCCAGCGGAACTCCCCGTTGGCTTAGTAACCAGCTTACTAGGTGGGCCGTTTTTCTTATGGCTACTATTAAAAAATATTCGAGAAACAAGTTAATGCTAAACATCAGCGAACTATCCCTTATTCGTTCTGGAAAGAGCTTACTAGATAAGGTCTCTATGAGCATCGAACCAGGACAACTGACCATTGTCCTTGGGCCAAACGGAGCGGGGAAATCAACATTATTGAAGTGTTGTTCGGGAGCGATGCAAGCCGATGCAGGACACATAACATTAGACGAACAGTCACTATCGAATTGGTCGTTGGCCGAACTTGCTAAGAAACGCGCAGTATTGACTCAGCAAATACACCTGCCTTTCGCCTTAACCGTTAAAGAAGTGGTTTCCCTTGGGCTTGCCCCATGGACATTGTCGGATCATGACGCCTCGACGTTAATTAATGACACTTTAGTAGAAGTCGGCATGCAAGAAACCCAAACTCGCCAATACGCCAGCTTATCCGGAGGAGAACAGCAACGCATCCAACTAGCACGAGTCTTAGTTCAACTCTTCGCCGACAAGCACTCAGGAACTAAAAAACACCCAGAAACGGAACAGCGACCATATGAGGGTAAATACTTACTGCTAGACGAACCCATTTCCGCACTGGATTTACATCAGCAACAACGAGTCTTAAGACTACTTAAAAACCTCGCCCAGAAAGGGCTAGGTATTTTCTGTATCCTCCACGACATCAATCTCGCCGCACTCTATGGAGACAAACTGGTTCTACTGGAAAAAGGCCAAATTACCTTCAATAGCGAACCGCAAAGACTCGCCCAAGACAACACCATAGAAACCGCTTATCAAGCAGACTTGATTCGTCTCGCTCACCCGGAGAATCAACTACCCCAGTGGCAGTTTAGACAATAACCAAACGTAGATACAAGGTCGGCATGAGGGAGGAACGACCGTGATCCGACATTTCAATAAAACCCCAACGGCAGATCACACTCGTGCCTCGTTCATCTGCCCTACTAAACGAATAGGAACAAAAATGCCTAGCTACGCCACTTCCCTAGGCGAGGCAATGCGCTTACCTTCATAACGACGCAAAACAATTTGAAAGCGTACGATAAGAGTCGCCGCTAGCAGGGTTAAACCCGCGCCGAGGCCAATGTAAAAACCTCGCAGTGACAAGGTTTCGGCCCAAGGGCTGTAGTGAGATAACCAATAGCCAAACGGAATACTCAAGCCAAACAAAGACACGGCAAAAGCAATCATAGTCGAGCGTGTTTCACGAAAACCTCGTAAAGCGCCAGTAAACACGGTTTGCAACATATCAGGAAACTGGTAACAAGAAGAGATCAGCAAAATGCTCGCTGCCAAGGCCACCACTTCCGCATTATTGCTATAAATATACGGGATCTGATCGTGAAAGATCTGAGTAATCATAAAACAGGTACTCACATAAGAAAGCCCTAGCCAGACAATCACTCGTATACGTTTTCTAACACCGCTTACGCCTTCTTTCGACATGGCTTTTGCTACCACAATCGCCGTCACGGCACTCATCGCCATCATTGGGGTAAACAAGAAAGACGTATAAGACATGACAATCTGGCCGCCACCCAACGCCAAATCACCGAAGGACGAAATCAACCACGTCATGGATGAAAACAAGCCCACTTCAAAAGCAAAGGCAAAGCCCGCTGGCGCGCCAACATTCAATAGAATTCCAAACTTACGCGTGTAGCGCCACACTAAGCGGGTAAACAAAGGCGTTTTATTGATAAATCGGTCATAAACAAAAAACATAGTTACGGCTAAATACAAAGACAAAGCAGACGCCAATGCCGCGCCTTTTGCGCCCATTTCAGGAAAGCCGAACTTGCCGAAAATCAGCACATAATTGAACAAGATGTTTAACACTAAACCAAAGCTCGCCACGAACAAAGGAAAGCCAGGACGACCCGCCGCTTCAAATAAATTCTTATACGCCGTCATCAAGGCCAACATAGGAAGTGCAGGAGCAAAGATATACAAATAAGAAACCGAAACTTGTCTTGTTTCTTCTTCCGTCGCCATCAACCCTGCAAAATAGGGCAATAAGAAAATAGCCACTAAGCTTGCCAACAGACCAAGCCCTACAGATAGCCCCACCGCTTGCGACATATACAAGTTAACCAGTTTCGGTTGTCGGCCATGTAAATGACGTGTTACCAAAGGCGTAAGGCCGAATGTCACACCAATCAAGAAACAACCAACAGGTAGCCATAAGCTAGATGCCAAGCCAACTGCCGCCAAATGTAACGCGCTGTAATGGCCTAACATAATGGTATCGACGACGCTGATTGACAGTTCCAATGTCATCGTTAAAATCATAGGAAACAACAAATGCAGAACTTCTTTTAACACTGGAAAACGCTTAACCACACATCACCGCCGACTATCCATAGAAAATACGCAAAAAACAGCCGAGCAATTTACCATTGATCGCTAAATATTGCACCGTTGGTCAGCTTTATTTTGCTTCCCTATTCGGCAGATCACACTCACACTCGTACCTCGCTCATCTGCCCTAGCCCCTCCCCCTGCTAAGGGGGAGGCTGGGAGGGAGTCCAAAAAGTTAACAACCCCATCCTAACCTTGTATCTTTCTAAGTGAATTGCTTAGCTAGTAATTCACTCTAGTCTGGTAAGTATGTTCCTAGCCTAAGCGCTACGATGCTGTGGGGAAGATTATCCTGCCAGACTAATCCTTCAACATTGGATGGTATCCAAGCGCCTGTTTCTACAGTGATGCTGCATGTACAAGGGGAATAAGGATAAATGATTTATATAGGTATTGATATTGGAAAAAATAAGCTGGATTGTCTTTGGCTTAGAGACGCCCTATCAGAAAAAGTAAAAACAAAAGTCTTTAAAAACAATCAGGAAGACTTTGAAAATATTGCTCAATGGCTCATGAAAGTGACATCTGCACAACCTGAAAAAATTCATGTCACTCTTGAAGCGACAGGGATTTATCATGAAGGCATTGCTACCCATTTGTTTCATATAGGTTTTCAAGTTTGTGTTGTTAACCCAGCAAGGCCTAAAGAGTTTGCCAAGGCGCTTGGCGTGACTCACAAAACGGATAAAGCCGATAGCCTTCTTTTAGCTAAGTTCGGTTATCAAATGGATCCAAAACGCTGGACACCAGAAGCACCAGAGGTACGTAAGCTGAAAGCTCTGATCAAACGTATAGAGTCGATAGAGAAAGACATACAGCGCGAATTGGATCGGAAAGAACAAGCTGAAATAGCAGACGGCTCTTCTGTTGTTATTAAATCGATAGACAACATTGTGTCTGTGTTAGTAAAAGATAAAGAGAGGCTGATTGAAGAGTTGAATACGCATATTGACAATCACCCAACGCTGAAAAAGAAAAGACACCTTCTCAAGAGCATTCCTGGTGTTGGCTCTGTTGTATCAAGGCTTATGTTGTCGGTTTTGTCCTCTCATCAGTTTGAAAAAGCAGGAAGCGTATCCGCCTACTTGGGGCTTGTTCCAAGAATTAGAGAGTCGGGAACATTAAAAGGTCGTTCGATGTTATCAAAGATTGGACCACCTAATATTAGAGCTAAAGTTTATATGGCCGCCGTTGTCGCAAAACAGCATAACCCTGATGTAAAAGCTCTTTATGAACGTCTAAAAAGCCGCGGAAAAACGCACATGCAAGCACTCGGAGCAGCAATGAGAAAGCTTGTACAAATTTGTTTTGGTGTTGTGAAACATCAAAGCGAATACAAGCCTCAAATAGTCTAAATGACTAAAAAAGGCTTGATCGGAAAGATGGCATCTTCCCCTTGAAGATAAAGGGAAGGAACAAAAATGCTTCGCCCCTCCCCTTGGAACAACATTTACTCGAAACACAAAAACCAAACTTGTATTTACAACTCAATACAGAGAAAATGCCGCTCCAGTATTTAACACATCTGTCTAGGAAGACTATTCTCGCATGACTATTCTCACCACACTTGGCCCATTATTAGTCGCCCTTCTGTTTGGTTACTGGGTCAATATCAAGGTATTCACACCAACTCGCGTGGCAAAAGGCTTAGAACAGCTTGTGTACCTCATTTTGGGCTTAATTGGCTTTAGCCTTGGGGCGTTAGATAATTTGGCCGAGAAGCTCTTTATCGCCGGTTACCAAGCGATTATTTTTTTTGTCCTGATCAGCGTATTAAGCCTAGGTGGTTTATATCTGAGTGGCCTACGTTTTGGTGGCACGCATGCAGACAGTCTTGCTCAAGGCCCATCTGACAGTAAGTCCCATGCATTGATGGATGCAGCAAAAACCCTCGCCTGGGTAATAGGTGGCGTCATCGCTGGCATATTTGCCAAAGACTGGCTGACAGGCGTGGACGAGCTAGTAACTGGCTTGCTGTATGTTTTGCTGTTTCTAATTGGCTGTCAGCTTCGCCAAGGTAATCACCGTCTACGTAAGCTTTTTTTGAACTCTCAAGGCGTCATCATAGCGCTTGTCACTATCTTCACCACGCTACTTGCAGGCTGGATTGGCAGCTTTGTATTAGGCCTAAGCTGGAACCAAGGGCTTGCGGTCGTCTCAGGCTTCGGCTGGTACAGTTTGTCTGGCATTCTTATTACTGGCTTAGGTGATCCAGTGCTTGGCACCACGGCTTTCTTGCTAGACCTTGGGCGTGAAATTTTGGCGCTGATGCTAATTCCATTCTTAGCTCGACTAAACAGCCACATGTCGGTTGGTTATTCTGGCGCAACCGCCATGGATTTTACCTTACCCATGCTTGGTAAATTTCACGGCGCGCAAATTATCCCTGTTTGCATCGCCAGCGGCTTTATTATGAGTATTCTCGTGCCGATTCTGATTCCATTGTTCATGGGGATTCATTAGCAAAGTAGGCAAGCCTACATTTGTCAAATATATGTAAAGACAGCCTTGTAAACAAAGCAGCTTTCGCAAACTCTGTCATGCTTTTGTAAAAGCGATTGTCTCGGTAAAGAAGCGAGGATTAATCTCAATACACGTCTTGTGCTTTGCCGAACCGCTCTATCTTTTGAAATCAAACAAAGTGTGCAGGTGAAGGGGTCGCTTTGGTAACGTAAGAACATATAAATTGGCGTAACCAGCCCATCTTATGTTAGAACACTTACGTTAAACAAAAACGACGGATCCGGTTTTGCAAAGCACAAGGCGTATACCATTGTTCCTGCTTTGTTTTGCCCCATGACATGCTGGTCCAAAAGATGCGAATCGAACTCCGTCTTAAATGTTAATGCTTTACATCACAAAGTGATAAACCCACAAATAATGGAACACTTTTCCTTATGAAAAAAATAGCTATGAAAAAAACTCTTATCGCGGCGCTGGTCATGTCATCCGTTTCTTTTGCGCATGCAGCAGACAGCGCGATTAAACTGGACACTAAAGAACAACGTCTTGGTTACAGCATTGGCACCATGTTTGGTTCACGTATGTCTCAGGATTTCTCAGAACTAGACATGAAAACATTTATGGCAGGTTTTCAAGACTCATTTGCTGGTAAAGAAGGCCAAATGAGCATGGATGAAGTGACTAAAACCATCCAAGATTACCAGCAAGAACAAATGAAAAAAGCGCAGCTTGAAGAAGAAAAAGCCGCTGAAGAAGCAAAAGCCGCTTCTGCTGCTTGGCTGAAAGAAAAAGAAGCCGAAGATGGCGTGAAGAAAACCGACTCAGGTTTGCTGTATAAAGTCATCACCGCAGGCGAAGGCGAAAAACCAAGCGCCACTGACACTGTAAAAGTAGACTACGAAGGCAGCCTAATTGATGGCACGGTATTCGATAGCTCATACAAGCGCGGTGAGGCAATTACTTTCCCATTGAATGGCGTTATCCCAGGCTGGACTGAAGGTCTACAACTTATGCCGGTTGGCTCTAAATACGAGTTGTATATCCCTGCTGACCTAGCATACGGCCCAGGTGGCACAGGTCCTATCCCAGCAAATGCAGCGCTTAAGTTTGTTGTGGAACTGCATGACATAGAGCAACCAGAAGCAGCTGAGTAAACTTCCTGCCTATCTAAAAAAACCGTTTCAAATTTTTTGAAGCGG
This sequence comes from Marinomonas rhizomae, assembly GCF_024397855.1. Lineage (NCBI taxonomy): Bacteria > Pseudomonadati > Pseudomonadota > Gammaproteobacteria > Oceanospirillales > Oceanospirillaceae > Marinomonas > Marinomonas rhizomae. The sequence goes on along the minus strand of NZ_CP073343.1, from coordinate 734,046 downwards.
TTTTTTTGTTTGTGCGTTTTTGCATGTATACAAAGCTATTGATGTAAAATATCCCTTGATAGACAATACCGCATCGTAAACACGTTCAGAATATGAATCGAAAAGGAAAAAGCGTTGAAGCTGAAAGAGTATATCCCCGCTATGAAAGCCGCATACAGGCTGAAAAGAATACCTCTGCAAACGCTTAAAGCGAACACAGACAAGCTTCTACCTTTAATCGTCACACTCACTTCGATTCCATCTCGATTAGACATTATCGACTTAACCATTCGTAGTCTATTAAGCCAAACCGCTAAGCCCCAGAAAATATTACTGTGGTTAAACGAAGATTTACGCAACCAAATCCCAAAAAAGCTAACCGAGCTGGAAGGCGACATTTTTGAGATCCGCTATCAAAAAGAACTCACCTGCTCCCACAGAAAACTAATCTACTCATTAGTCGAATTTCCAGAGACAACTTTAGTAACCTGTGACGATGACCTTATTTATACAAACACCTGGTTAGAATCGCTTTATAAAGAACACCAGCAACACCCTAAAAGCGTTATTGCTAATGAATGTCGCATGATTTCTTATGATGCCGAAGGCGAACTGCTGCCTTATAAACAATGGAAAATGCAAAAAGACGCCGATCTAGCCGATCAAAAACTACTACCAATTGGTTATGGCGGCGTCTTGTACCCTGCTCACTCACTGCATGCCGATGTAACAAACCAGAGCTTATTTTTAAAGCTAACACCAAAAGCAGACGACCTCTGGTTTAGAATGATGTCCTTTTTACAAGGAACAGAAGTAAGGAGAGCATCAACATCATCGCCCAAACCAACACCTATTGCAGGGTCACAAAAAATTTCCCTGAAAAAAACCAACGTCAGACAAGATGGTAACAGAGAGCAATGGCAAGCTTTATGTAGCTATTACAACGTAAAATTATAATGTCATTTTCTACCTTCAAACATTAACGGCTAATAACGAGAAAATAGATGCTATCCTCAGCCTTACATAACTTTTTTAAGCGTCAAACGCCAGAAGAACAACCTACCTGGCTAATACTACTAGGAATAGCCTCTATTGCCATCTACGCCTTTTCACGGACAGGGTTCATGGATGCGGCGGCAGTAAGTTCAGCTGTAGCAACCCTTACCGGCTTTTGGGGGCTCTATAAATACGGCAAAGTAGTAAACAGTCATATCCTAATACGTTTTATCTGGGTGGCGCTTATATTCCAATTTATTTCATGGGCACTGTCTGTGTACGTCACTCCTGAATGGGCTCGAGAAACGCCGCAGTTAGATAAAGTCACTCGGTGGTTTACCTTCATTCCCCTTGCATGGTGGATTGCACAACGTAAAAGTGCGATCTGGCTTATTTGGGGGAGCGCAGCACTAGGAATACTGATTTCACCTTGGGTTACTGGAGAAGGTATTCCAGAGATTATTAGAGGCCTAAATGGAGAAAGGGTATTTTTTGGCCTTAGACAAGCACAACATACCAGTCTATTCTTCGGTATTATCCTGATCGGCTTGCTATGCTTTACAAGGAAAATAATTACTTTCAACAAATGGTTAACTCTTCCCCTTTCGTTAACCATTCTATATTGCCTTTTAATCATCTATATAAACTCATCTCGTCAAGCTTGGCTCGCATTGCTCCTGACAGCTTTCTTTATGGCCAGTTATTTCACCCTAAAGCGATTTAATAGAGCCACAGGAAAGCAAAAAGTCATCACTATCAGTATCTTTTTTGCAGGGATATTAAGTTTAGGCAGTCTTATTGCCAGTAACGACACCATAATAGATCGTGTTATGGTCGAGAAAGAAGCATTGTCAGCCATTGCCTCATTAGATTTTGATGATGTCCCCTATTCAAGCTTTGGCATTCGTTTACACAGCTGGGTGGCCGCTACCGACTTCATAAAAGAAAAGCCAATCTTTGGCTGGGGTAGTAATGGCAGAACACTTGTGATGAAACACACAGAATGGCTTCCAGACTGGGTACAGAATGATTTTGGACACCTACACAATACTTACATTGAAATGCTAGTAAACTTCGGCATTATTGGCTTAGTTTTTTATCTATTTATGTGGATATATATGGCTAAAAGCCTTTTCAAAGAGATTCGAAAAGGTATGATTGAAAAAAATATTGGTTATTTTTTCATGAGTTTCAGCTTTTTTTGGAGCATCATGAACTGTTTTGAAGCCTATCAGAACTTCTGGACAGGGGTGTTTTATTTTACAGTATTCATGACCGGTATACAGGCTTCAATTTGGCGTTCCAAATATCAATTTAGCCCAAAAATCCAAGATTAAGAATCAATTATGCATTACATAATAACAAGTAGAGAATAACGTGAAAAAAGGTTTAGCGTTAAAAGAGCACAGCACATCGCTTAATATATTATTAAGAATAATTGACTGCATTGGTCTATTGAGTGCAGGACTATTTAGCTACTGGCTAAGATTTGCAAATCTAGAGCTGAATTTCACATATAAAAATGTGCTTTTACTTGGAGTATTACTCGGCGCAGCGAGCTTATCATTTTTTGGCGCATATAGGGCATGGCGAGGTGCATCATTCACATCTGAAATGAGATGCGTTATTAGCGCCACATTAATTACATTCTTACTATTAATTATTAGTGGCTTTGCTACCCAATCTTCAGAGCTTTTCTCTCGTATTTGGATGGTTAGTTGGTTGTGTACCTCAACTACAATAATATTGTGTTACAGGTTTTTACTCCGAAAATGCCTAGGAGCACTAAGAGCAAAGGGATTCAATATAAGAAGCGTCATTATTATTGGTGATGGCGATCTAGCACAACAAGTATTGGAACGACTACAGCAACATTCTGAAATGGGCCTAGTAGTAAAAGGCATACTTAGTACACAAAATCAGACAAAAGTCATTGATGAAATTAATTCAGTTCCACTTTTAGGTACATTGGAAGATCTAGATACCGTAGTTAAAGATCATAAAATAGATCAGGTTTGGATTGCCCTTCCGATGAGCGAAGTTCAAAAAATGGAGCAGGTACAGTCCGCTTTAAGCAACACATCTATAGTAATTCGTATGGTTCCAGATATCTTTGGCTTTAGATTAATAAACCAATCAGTAACTGAAGTCGCTGGATTACCAGTTATAAACATTTCCACTTCACACATGCTCGAAGGGAAAAATCGATTATTGAAATTATTAGAAGATAAAATACTTGCAACCATCATTCTAATACTAATAAGTCCGATATTAATTAGCCTAGCTATTATAATTAAGTTTAGCTCAAAGGGCCCCATTCTATTTAAACAATATCGCACAGGTGCCAATGGCCAAGATTTCAAAGTCTATAAATTTCGATCTATGGTGGTTCACAACGAAGAGGACGGAAAAGTAACACAAGCTAAGAAAGGAGATAGTCGAATCACACCTATCGGCGCTTTTATGAGAAGAACCTCTTTAGACGAACTTCCGCAATTCATAAATGTACTACAGGGTAGAATGTCTATCGTTGGGCCCAGACCCCATGCACTTGCTCATAATGAGCATTATAAGACTCTTGTAGAGTCTTATATGCGCCGTCACATGGTAAAACCTGGAATAACTGGATGGGCGCAGGTAAATGGTTTTCGTGGGGAAACGGATACTATTGATAAAATGGAAAATAGGGTTGAATATGATTTATATTATATTGAAAACTGGTCCGTATGGTTCGACATAAAAATCATCCTTTTAACTATATTCAAAGGTTTCACCCACAAGAATGCAATTTGATCTTTAATAAAAATGAAATTCATATTCCCTTTTCTTCACATTTTTCAAGAACAAACTGTTTGAAGTTTTCTTTGAAAATATCAGTGGAAAACGTCATTGCATGAGCCCTAATTTCGCTTGGCTCAAGCAATACCATATAATTATTTTCAAAGTTATTAACAGCTTCAACAATAGAGTCTACTGACTGTTCATCAAAATAAAAGCCGGTTTTTTTATCTATAACTGTATCTAGTGAACCGCCTTTACCAAATGCAATAACAGGAGTACCACAGGCTTGAGCCTCTAATGGAACAATACCAAAATCCTCTTCCGCTGCAAAAATAAAGGCTCTGGCTTTCATCATATGCTCTTTAAGAGTTTCATAATCTTGATAGCCTAAATAGCTTATATTTGAAGAGCACGATGCTATTTTTTCGACCTTCCCCCGCTCAGGCCCATCACCTATTATAATAAGCTTTTTATCTGGCATTGTAGAAAATGCTTCAGCAATAAGGGCTAATCGTTTATAAGGTACTAAACGTGAAGCCGTAAAATAAAAGTTTTCTTTTATTTCATTCAAAGGAAATGCATCTACATCAACATTAGGAAATATTATCTTTGAGTCTCTTCTATAACATTTATATATTCTATCTTTAATAAAATTACTAATTGATATAAAAAAATCCACATTATTACTAGTATTAACATCCCACATTTTAATTTTATACAAAAAGTATCTAGCCAAAAATGATTTAAATCCACTAGTAAGATTAGACTCTTTTAAATATTCGAACTTCATATCCCAAGCGTAACGAATAGGAGAATAGCAATAACAAATATGTAATTGATCAGGTGATGTAATAACACCTTTCGCTACCGCATGACTACTACTAATAATCAAATCAAATGCAGTAAGGTCCAGCTGCTCTATTGCAAAAGGCATAAGAGGTAAATATGTACGATATTTTTTCTTGGCTAATGGAAGCTTTTGAATAAAGGTGTTTTTTGTAGTTTTACCATTAAGATATTTCTTTCTTTGATCATCTCCAAAAAAATCTACAACAGAGAATAGATCAGCTTCAGGAAAAATATCAACAATGGCTTTTATGACATTCTCTGCACCACCAGGATTAACAAACCAGTCATGGACAATCGCTACTTTCAATGAAATACCCTTATGAAAAATTAACTTATAAAAATCCTACTTTACTGTCCACTTCCTTTTCTTAAAGTATATAAGTCTAACAATATCAGCCATAATATTTAAAAACCTTAAACCTAGATACTTCAAAACGAAAATTTTCAGCTTAACTTTTAAAAAATATAACATTCTATTTTTAAAAGGAACGGGCAGACTAAATTCTTTTGATATTTCCTTTAGCTCTTCATATATTATATTTGCACTATCTGGACTTGTAGAAACACCACCATGTGTCATTTTGTCGATGAGTATATTTATAAAAAGAGGGTCTTTTCTCAGAACACTATGTACCATCACATAGCAATCGCCGGCAATTTTATAGTTAGGGAAGTCTATTCTTTTAAATATAGATTTATGATGAAAAACTTCTGGGTGCATTGGTAGCACAGGACGAATCCCTCTCCATTTTTTCCTCATGCTTTCCCAAGGAATAGCTATACGCTCTATAAAGACTCTATTAGACTCGCTAATTATATCAATCGAACCATAAACAAGTTCATAGGTCGGAAAAGCAGTAGACAGATATTTAGATACTTTCTCGAACACAAACTCATCAGCCAACTCATCACCAGCGCCTATAAATTGAATCCACTCACCCTTTGCATGTTGTAATGCCTTATTCCAAGCATCATATATACCGCTGTCTGGTCCGCTAAACCAGAAATCAATAACATCTTCATTTTGCATCAAAATATCAACCGTACCATCTTTAGAGCCGCCATCGGCGACAATCCACTGAATATTTTGATACTTTTGGGTGCGAATGGAATCTATTGTCCAATGCAGAGAAGCCGCTGCGTTGTAAGTTGATGTGATTATAGTGATAAGTGGTTCTTTTTCAGAACCTAACTTTGGACCTTGACGAGTTTCACGACCTCCATAGAGAGGGAACAGCTCATCAGTCATTTAAACCTCTTACTTCGGACTGATATAAACAGAACCACTCATAAGCATCTTTCAACCCAGTATTTAAATCAATATGAGCTTCCCATCCGAGACGACGTAAACGATCAACATTCATCAGCTTACGCGGCGCACCATCAGGTTTAGTAAGGTCTGAGTTTATCTCTCCCTCAAAGCCAATAATATCTGAAATAAGATGGGCAACCTCTAAAACAGAACAATCAAAGCCAGTACCAACATTTATATGGCTCTGCATAGGTTCAACTTGGCTGTCATACTTAGCTTTATCTAGATTCATGACAAAAAAGCTAGCGGCGGCCATATCATCAACATGCAAAAATTCTCGTTTTGGTGTGCCTGTCCCCCAAATAGTAACCTCACTTAGCCCTTGCTCTTTTGCTTCATGTATACGGCGTATGAGAGCTGGAATGACATGACTATTTTCGGGGTGATAATTGTCCCCCGGTCCGTAAAGGTTCGTAGGCATAACACTACGATAATCTACGCCATACTGCCGATTATATGATTCACATAATTTTATTCCCGCAATTTTAGCAATAGCATATGGCTCATTCGTTGGTTCTAAATAGCCTTCCAACAATGCGGATTCTTGCATAGGCTGAATGGCATTTTTGGGGTAAATACAAGAAGAACCTAGAAACAAAAGTTTTTGAACGCCATGCAAATATGCCTGATGAACAACGTTAGCCTCTATCATCAAATTCTGATAAATAAACTCTGCCGGAAAAGTACTATTGGCATATATGCCACCTACTTTTGCGGCAGCTAAATAGACTTCATCAATGTTCTGCTCAGCAAAAAAAGTGGATACTGCAGCTTGATTTGTCAAATCAAGCTCAGCAGAAGTTCGCGTAATAATATGCTTGTAACCATATTTTTTAAGCTGACGAATTATAGCGGCACCCACCATTCCACCGTGACCTGCCACATAAACTCTTGAATCTAAGTTCACCTATTAATTCTCCTGAGCCACAGGTACGTCATAGCCATTCGCTTTTAGAAAAGCATGTTGCTTAGCTGTCTTAAGGTCCTCAGAAACCATCTCAGAACACATTTCTTGTACTGTAATTTCTGTTGTCCAGCCTAATTTTTGCTTAGCTTTACTTGGGTCCCCTAGTAAAGTTTCTACTTCAGCAGGGCGGAAATAGCGTGGATCTACCTGAACCACGATATCGCCAACTTTCAATGCTGGTGCTTTGTCACCTTCGATAGCTGCAACAACCGCTTTTTCATCGACACCTTGACCTTCAAACTTCAATTGAACACCCAGCTCCTCCGCAGACCATTCAATGAATTGACGTACAGAGTACTGAACTCCTGTTGCTATAACAAAGTCTTCTGGCTGATCTTGTTGCAGCATCATCCATTGCATACGAACATAATCTTTAGCATGACCCCAATCGCGTAATGCATCCATATTGCCCATATATAAGCACTTCTCTAAACCTTGCGCGATGTTCGCCAAACCTCGTGTAATTTTACGAGTAACAAAGGTTTCACCACGACGAGGTGACTCATGGTTAAACAATATGCCGTTACACGCAAACATGCCATAAGACTCACGATAGTTAACCACAATCCAATAAGCGTACATTTTTGCAACCGCATAAGGGGAACGAGGATAAAAAGGTGTAGTTTCTTTTTGAGGGGTTTCTTGTACAAGCCCAAAAAGTTCAGAAGTAGAAGCCTGATAAAAACGTGTTGTCTTTTCAAGACCTAAAAGACGAATAGCTTCTAAAATACGCAAAGTTCCCATGCCGTCAACATCAGCAGTGTACTCAGGGGATTCAAACGATACAGCAACATGAGATTGAGCCCCCAAGTTATAAACTTCATCAGGCTTAACTTCTTGCAAAATTCGAGTCAAGTTCGAACTATCTGTCAAATCGCCATAATGCAACTTCAGCTTTGGATTTAGTTCGTGAGGATCTTGATATAAGTGATCAATTCGCTGTGTATTCAATGAAGAAGCTCGACGCTTAATACCGTGAACCTCATACCCTTTTGCTAATAAAAATTCAGCTAAGTATGAACCATCTTGACCTGTGATACCTGTAATAAGTGCTTTTTTCATAAAAACCTACGCATTTAATAAAGTTATGATTAACGCAAACTAAAAACTGCCATCAATAATGGTAAATTATTAATCCGTTCTTCCATCAATCATCATTCTAACGACATCATTCATTTTATACTTCGCCTCCCAACCAAGTAAATTCTTCGCCTTAGTTGCATCACCTAAACTCACACTTAGATCAGTAGGACGCATAAAATCAACATTCTGCTTGGTATATTTTCTATAATCCAAACCAAGTTCAGAAAAAACCACCTCAACAAATTTTTCTAATGTATTTGTTTGACCAGTAGCAATAACAAAATCCTCTGCTTTATCTTGCTGCAACATCAACCACATTGCATTTACATACTCGGGAGCCCAGCCCCAATCTCTTGAAATATCTAACCGACCTAGCTCTAAACTCTCATCCGAACCAGCATGAATTCGTTTTGCAGTAGAGATAATTTTTTGAGTAACAAAGCGCTCGGGGCGTAGAAGTGATTCATGGTTGAATAAAACTCCTGTGCAGGCAAAAAGACCATACGCCTCTCGGTAGTTATCTACCAACCAGAATGCGGACGCCTTCGCTACTGCATAGGGGCTCTGCGGATGAAAAGGTGTGTTCTCATTGGCAGAAACACCACTAGTATCTCCAAAGCATTCGCTAGACCCTGCGTGATAGACTCTAGGCGCTTTATCAAGCATTCGACAAGCCTCAAGAACGTTCAATATACCAAAGGCAATACTCTGTATTGTCTCGGCAGGCCTCTCAAAGGATAGGCCAACTGAAGACTGACCAGCCAAATAATAAATTTCATCTGGGCAAGATTTATGAAGAGCAACTAAAACACTGCGAAAATCTTCTGGAACCATTGAAACGAAGTGCACCTTATCCTTGATACCTAAAGCGGTAAGATTAGAAAAAGAAGCGCCTTGAGCATCTCGGGAACTACCCCAAACTTCGTAGCCTTTTGACAACAACAGCTTAGCTAAATAAGCGCCATCCTGCCCACTAACACCGCAAATTAATGCTGTTTTCTTCATGAATTACCCAATACCTTTTTATAAACAGTCAGAGTTTCATCTGCGCACTTACGCCATGAGAAACTTTTTATATTTTCAAAACCAGCTAAAACCAACTCGCTTCTCACAGTCGGTGAAAACACAACATGCTCGATTGCAAACCTAATGTCTTCTATTTCTCTCGGATTAAAGTAAACACCTGCACTTCTTACTACTTCAGGCATAGAACTAGTATTAGATGTTATTACAGGACAGCCCGACGCCATAGCTTCTAATGGAGGAAGACCAAAACCTTCATACAAAGAAGGGTATACAAAAGCTGTAGCTCTGCTGTACAAGGTTGCCAACTCTTTATCGCTGCCTCTGCATTGCCTTACTTGGGATCCGGAAAAACCTAATGACCTTATTAGAGAGAGCTCCTCTAGGCTAAAGTCACCTCCACCAAAAGCGACAATATCAAAATTAGACTTAAGTGTATCTGAACTTGCTACGGCTTTCAGTAATCCATCAAAATTCTTATAGCCAAAACGGCTGCCTACGTACAATAAAAAAGGCTTATCATGAGTAGATAAATCATTGCCTAAGGCTGAATTAAAAGCATCCAAGGATACGCCTAATTGAACAACAGAAATTTTCGATTCATCAATACCAAAAAAATGTATCAAATCACGCTTAGTACTTTCTGAGATACTAATTATATGATCAACTCGCTCTAAAGTTTTCCTCTTCGCCTTTGATGTGTTATCACTCAATGGGAACTGGCTAGGAAATAACTCATGTATCATGTCATAAACCGTTGTAACACGAGCACTTGGGCTGGAAAAAAAAGAAGGCAATGATGAATAGTAAGTTTCATGTAAAATGTCTGGCTTCCAATTTCTAAGCTGAAATTGGTTAATTATGTGGTTAACACCATGAAAAACACGACTAGACTTTGGCGGAAATGATCGAAGTTTAAACTCAGATAAAATTTCAGAAGATAAACTTTTAAGATAGTTATTCTGATGTATTCCTGCAAAAACCTTAACATTTTGTTTCGATAGAAAAAGCTGATTAGCAAGTATTGAGTAATATCTTGAAACGCCGCCATAAGCCTGATAAGTAAATGTTTGATGATCAAATGCAATTTTCATCTAACAATACTTTTGCCGAATACTAAGCGAGATAACTTATTTATTATTCGACTTAAAATAGTTTTTTTATAAAACTCATTCTTATCATAAAAATCATTTATTTTACTTTCAGAATCGTTTTTTATAGAGTGATTTAAAGGAATATTAATTTCATACCTTTTTCGATTAGCAGATTCAGACCCTGAATCAAAAGTATGTGTTGCATCGACACCGAAGCCTACATTTTCTATCAGGTTTAGTTTAGGAACGATACATCGAGCCTTGTTTTTAAGCAGCAAGTAACAAAACTGAAAATCCCAAGTATCAACCTCTTTTTTATACATACTTTCAAAAACACTTTTCCAAAATGAATTTGTTGCTTTGTTACTAGATATTTGACTTGGTAGTATATTCCTTTGAATTGGCCAATCCTCTAACTCAGGATCATAATTTTCCCAAACTCTTCTCCAAGAAGCCCACCCCCAAATCATTGGATACTTACAGAAGCTATAATCCTCATTCATTTTAAATGATTCAGGACCTCTAGAATCACCTGATATTAGATATATAGACTTATCAGCTTTATATTTTTCCAATAACTCCTCACAATACCAAAAAAAACTTTGACTTGGTAAACAATCATCCTCAAGAATAATACCTTGCTCTTCATTCTCAAAAAACCAAGTAACTGCGCCACTAACAGCATATTTACAGCCAAGATTTTCATCACGAAATAGCGTATTAATTTCACATGACCAGTCAATACTCTTCATAATATAGTCACGGACGGCTTGAACCTTTGCACTCTCACCATCTTTACTTTTTCTAGCACCATCTGCCGCTACATATAGACGTGGTGGCTTCGCTCGACGAATTTCATCAAAAACTTGTTTCGTTGTATCCAATCGGTTAAATACCAAAAAAAGGACTGCGGTATTTAATTCATGAGGAGGAGTAAAACCTTCAGACATCATTAATTCCAATCATTTTTTCTAAGTGTTTCTATATAACCAAAAAGAGTCTTCTTAGCAGACCATCCTAATGCTTTTGTTTTATCCGTCATAACATCTGCTGTCATCCGATTGCCTTTACGCTCTGGAAGCATTTTAATATTTCCACCAAACATATTAGCCACATCTACAACACTAAAACCTTCTTCACTACCAATACCAAACTCATCCCCATAGCCGTGCTCACCAACTAACACTAAACCATCGATGATATCATCAATATGTGTGAAATTACGCTTCTGCGAGCCAGGGCTCACCACTGTCAAAGACTCATTATTTTTCATTTTTTCTTTAAATAAGGCAATTAAAGTAGCGTACTTACCTGTTTGAATTTCTCGGTCGCCATAAACATTATAAAAATAGGTGATAGCATATGGCACATTAAACCAATTCCCGTAATTCATAACCAGCTCGGTATTACTTGCCTTTGTCCAGGCATAAGGTGATGCACTTCGACCAAGACCGCCATCACCAAACTTAGTGCTACTTCCTGCATATAGTATCTTGCAGCCTACCTTACGAACAAACTCTAAAACAGCAAAAATCCCTTCTTTATTATAGGCCCAGACTTTTTCTATATCCTCAAAACTTTGTTCTACTCGTGAATACTCTCCAAGGTGATAGACCATATCTGGAGCAAAATCTACAATCGCCGAAATATTTTTCGTCTCACCTCGTATATAAGTAACGCCATCAATATGATTATCTTCACTGCCAGTAAAATAATTGTCTAAAGAATAGACATCGTATCCGCCCATCTTCAACAAACGCTCACATAAATGACTACCAACAAAACCAGCGCCACCAGTTACCAATACTTTTTTATTAGTCATTATAAAACCTTAGATAACATTAACGAGTAAACATCTCTAAACTAACACTCAGCAACTCGTCATTCACTTAATTAAAAAAACATATTCAAAAAATACACTTCCATGACACTAAATTCATTTATCCTGCCATGACTGATATTCACCAGTAAATGAGCCATGATTAAATATTGGTGGATTAAAATGAAAACTTTCTCTTTGGTGATTTTTCATTTCTATAGAAAGTCTATTCATAAGCCAATCAATACTGGTATCTCTGTAACTTGGATTTTCGATTAATATAGCCAAAAATTCTTTCAACAATCCTTTTGAAAGCATATAACCACAAGCGGTATTGGTAACAATTTTTTCATAATGAACAGCCCCAATCGAAGATAATTCATCACTTATATTATCAAATACCTTTAAACCACTAATACCTAATGCTTTTATGTCCAATCCACCAGCCAAGTCAAAATATAAAATTTTATTTTCACTGGCTTCTGCAAAATTAATAACTTTTTCTAGATTACTAATACTTTCTTTTTTGAAAATAACATCATCTTCAAATATGACAATATAATCAGAATCTTCTATTGCCGAAAACCATAGCCGGAGGTGCTTATCTGTAACAAATGTCTCTATAATACTGTGTCTAGTAAGTTTCTTTAAGTCTACAACCCTTAAAAACCATAAAAAAGAAGAAATAAAAAATCTAAACTGCCCACCAGACTCTTTATGAGCATTCCATTTTAACATCAACTTAAAGTATTCAAACCTTCTTTTCAAGAACCTGAAAACACTATGATTATGAATCTCTGGCTGATAACTTGAATAGCCAATTTCAACATCTTTTCCATCTTTTTGAAGGACAAGTTTTAAAGTTTCAATTTCATTTTTAACATCACCAACATGCGCACTGTTGTTATGAACTAACCCTAAATAAACCTTCATTAAACTACCACCTTACTAAAAAAGCATAACTTTTAAGATAGAACTGCCCTCTTGTTTTATTAAAAACAAAATCCAAAAGAAAACTAGACAATAGTTGAGACAACAGTGTGGCTAAAGCAACGTAAATCAGTCCATATTTAATAAGCCAAAAATTAAGTAAAACATTCGCTAAAGCACCAACAAGGCTTTTATAGAAAAATATTTTTGTAAGCTTTTCAATAGTAAAATACGCTCCTGCAGTACCCAAAAAAACAAATACACCAGCCCAGATATGAACCATCAAAACTTGAGATGCTTGCTGATAGACCTCACCGTATAATAAAGTAATAATCCATTGGCTTAAAAAAGTCACTGGCAATGCTATAGCAATTCCCAACCACACCATAAGAGTATAAAGACGCTGTAGTCTTAAGGTATAAAACTCATTACTAATATTTTTTGCATTAACGATTGCAGGAAAAAGAGACCCAGCAATCGTCATCGGTATAAAATACCAAACCTCACTCAACCTCACTGCAGCGGCATACTGCCCTACCGCTTCGGCACTCATCATTTCCTTGATCATAACCTGATCAATTTTCATATAAATAGAAACAACAATACTAGACAAGATCAATGGCCATGAATCTTTTAACAACTCAAGAGCAACATAGTAATCAAAATGCCAATGAGTGATACTAAGGTGCATTCTTCTAACATAAAAATAAATAAGACCTAAGGATAAGACAACAGAGTCAAATAGAATCACATAAGCGAAACAGACTAAAGGCGCTTCATTGAGAATAAAAAAAACTTTCAATCCACTGGAAACAAACAATAAAAAACCATTTGACCAAGCCACATACTTAGATAACACTTTAGATTGACAATAAAAGTCAATCACATTAAAGCTTTGAAATATAGTCGAAGAAGCAATTATAAATATAAGATGATTTGTAGGGTCATTATTATTAGTAAAGCCAACAGCGATATAAAGGAATGGAAGTAACAAAAAAGCACCGCCCAGCTTTAAAAAAAAGGCTGTTCCCATCAAAGTATTAAGTCGACGGTCATCTTTAACCAGTTCTCGAATAACAATACTGTCTAATCCTAGTGTTGCGATTGCAGCAAATAGAAAGGTAAAGCTCTGCGCATAACTAAACAAACCGAACTGTTCAGGACCTAAGTATCGGGCCACCCAAATACTAACAAATAATCCCACAGTCATACGCAATAGCTTTTCAGCGATCAACCAAGATGCATTCGCAGCATAGCGCTGAAAACCTTTATGACCTATTAAGTTCACTATTTTATTTTTTAGCAAAATAAAATCTCAAGAAACATATAAAAATTTAAAAAGAGTGACATTGACGGCTACTCACCAACCATTTTAATGACTCTACTAAGCACTTTATTAACAATACCTTTAGCAACAAGTAAACTCTCCGACTCTACATAACACCTTAACTCGGGTGCATTTCCAGATGGCCTTAAATGCACAATATCGCCATTATTTAGTGTCATACGAAGACTATCCGTTTCATCAATTGAAACAACCTCTAGCAGCTCATCTTCTTGCACTATTGCTGATAAAAGCTCAGTTTGCTTAGCCTTACTGGTTTTTATATACGCTATAAGCTGTCGACTAAAATCTATTGAAATGTCTTTGATTCGATCACTGGCGGTGTAGCGCTGCGGATAGTCATCCGTCAATTGGCTAATTGGGCGATCCTGTTCAAACGACATAGCCAATACAATTAATGCAGGCAAGACTGAATCGCGCGTTGGTAAAGCATGCAATGTTTCGCCATTCACAACAAAATCTGCACCGACCAAAAAACCGCCATTGGCTTCATAACCAACAACTCTGGCATCTGGTGAGTGTTGCAATAACTCTTCCATACCTGCGATGACATAAGGAGAGCCAATTTTGGATCTTAATGTTTTTCTTTCTAAGTTTTGCAGTTCTAGCACAGTATTCACATTCACCGGCGCCGCCACATGGGTTGCAGCTAGATACTCCGCACAGAGCACACCAAGAATATCACCGCGCAGCCACTCACCTTCTTCATCGGCAATCAACGGGCGATCTCCATCGCCATCTGTGGATATAATGGCATCCAGTTTATACTCTTTGGACCAATCCAAACCTTTCTGCACATCTTCGACCGATACCGCTTCCGTATCGATGGGTACAAAAGTCTCAGTACGTTCTAACGAAACCACCTCAGCACCGAAATGAACCAGTAACTCTTTGATAACATCTCGTGCCACACTAGAGTGTTCATACACACCGATACGTTTACCCTGCAGCATATTTGATGGAAAAAGCAAGGTATAACGCTGTTTAAAAAGTTCAATAGCTGAACAGTCAGCGACAGGAAAAGCGAACTGAGCAGCTTGATCTGAAACAAATTCAGGCACTTCAACCAAACCATCCATAATAGAGGCTTCGTCAGCTTTACTAATCTCACCATCAGGACGGTAAAATTTAATGCCATTGCGGTCAAAAGGAATATGGCTGCCCGTTATCATTACGGCTGGCATGTTATTTTGCATGGCATAAAACGCCAAAGCAGGCGTTGGCAAAGCACCACAAAACGCAACTTTGGCACCAAATGATTCAGCAGCAAGCACACAAGCTTTAACAATATCTGGGCTACTCGGACGGAGATCCATACCAATCGCAACGCGTTGAGAAGAGGGGCAGACCGTTTGCAGAAAAGAACGAACAAAAGCAAAGCACAATGCTGGCGTTAAGTCTTTGACCAAACCACGCACACCGCTTGTACCAAAGGCAACATCCAATTCATCGCTAAGTTGTTTTACCTGCACCGTATTAGAACTCATAATATCACCCCCAACTTAACAGCCATTTTCTTAACGACCATAGCGATCACTAAAGCGTACAATATCGTCTTCACCTAAATAACTGCCAGACTGCACTTCCACAAGCTCTAAAGGTATTTTCCCTGGGTTTTCTAGAGCATGAATCACACCAAGAGGAATATAAGTAGATTCATTCTCGGTCAATAAAATTTCACGATCACCGTTTTGCACCTTAGCAGTTCCAGACACTACCACCCAATGTTCGGCACGATGATGATGCATTTGCACACTTAATTTTTCGCCTGGCTTAACCATAATCCGTTTAACTTGATATCGATCGCCAAGATCAACTGTTTGATAGCTTCCCCAAGGGCGATGCACCGTCGTGTGGTACATGTGCTCTTCACGACCTTCGGCTTTAATCCGTTTAACAATCTTCTTCACATCCTGAGCATTATTTTTGTCCATTACCAAAACAGCATCCGCGGTTTCAACAATAACAAGATCACTCACACCCACCGCAGCAATTAAACGCGACTCAGAACGGATAAAGCAGTGACTAGAGCCTTCAGCCATAACATCGCCTAATAGAACATTATTATCTGCGTCTTTATCTGCGTAATCATATAAAGCATCCCAAGCGCCTATATCGCTCCAGTCGCCGACATAAGGAACTACTTTCGCATTCTTGGTTGGCTCCATCACAGCAAAATCAATCGACTCTTCAGGACATTGAGAAAACAACTCAGCATCTATACGGACAAAATCTAAATCTTCTTTACGCTGTTGATAAGCAAGATTTACCGCTTGAAAAATATCATCGCGATGAACCGCTAACTCATCCAAAAAAGTCTTAGCTCGGAATAAAAACATACCGCTATTCCAGAGGTATTCACCGGAATCTAAATACGCTTGGGCTTTTTCAAGATTGGGTTTTTCAATGAACTCAACTACAGAGAAGTTTTCACCGGAACGAATGTAACCATAACCTGTTTCAGGGCGAGTTGGCTGCACGCCAAAAGTAACTAAAGCATCTTGTTTAGCTAATGCCACCGCTTGTTTAATCGTCGCTTCGAATGCATCAAGATCACGAATAACATGATCTGCAGGTAACACCAGCATTAGCGCATCACCTGATTGGTTTCGTAATGCTTCCAACGCCGCCAAGGCTATTGCTGGCGCGGTATTACGTCCCTTGGGTTCTAAAAGAATTCTGGACTTTTTCACACCAATGGACTGTAACTGCTGCGCGATTAAAAAACGATGATCTTCATTACAAACAACAATAGGATCAGCCACATCTAAAGATAGAGTACGAAGTATCGTTTGCTGCAGAAGGCTGCATTCTTGATCGGTCAGCGGCAAACACTGCTTAGGATAATGTTCACGAGACAGCGGCCAAAGACGACTACCAACACCACCAGATAAAATGACAGGAATAATTTTCAAAACAGATCCTTCGTATACGACAAAAAAAATCCGTTCAAGTCTAACAAAAGTAAGAAATAAGAAATATAAAAATGAAAAAATAAAGATCGAACTAACAATGTTTTAGGTGGAGCCGCTGAGAATGTCTGCAGGCATCTTAAGTTGGTTTACGGTTGCGAACTGATCAAGCGCAAAATACATAATATTTCGCATTTTATGAGTAGCTAAGCCTCACCCTATTGAGGCTTTGATATGAAATCAAACCCTACTATCGCTTTTTAAGAAGCAGTACAAGAAGGCGACTTGGATTCTTTATCCTTTTCAATTTCTGCCAAGCGCACAGCCACCCAAAAATAAATAATAGGAAATGCGTACATAGTGACTCCAATTTTATGCACAAACATAACCTCTGTTAGACCAAATAACATATAGCACATTGGTATAATGGAACCTGCTAATGCATAAATCTTTATATCCCAGTTATCTTTATGCACTTTCATTTTTCTCAAAAAAAGCATTAGCGGGATAATATATATCATCAATTGCAGCAGTAAACCAACACCACCTCTATAGCCAAGAGCGTCAAAAAAAACATTATGGGAATGAGTAAATTTTATAGCCTGTGGGACGATTTTACCGGATGCAACAAGTTCTTTTTTTATACCGCTACTGCTATGCCTACCAGCGCCAAAGTAAGGCTTTTCTTGGAACATATAAATCGCTAGTTTCCACATTTCGAAACGAAGACCAACTGAACTCCCTCGCTGTTCACCTTTGACCATATAATCTAGCGTTTGATTGACACCCAGAAAAATTCTATTTTTTACTTCAGTTTGTGGGCTAAAAACAAAAGTAAAAACAGCTAAAATAATAACGGTTAGAAGACAAGCATAGAACTTTATTTTTATCACATTACGAAATTGCCAAAATAAAAACAACACAATGAATGGTAAAGCCAACCAACTACCTCTAGATCCGGATAAAACTGAAGCTCCAATACCACACAATACGGCGAATAAAGAAAACACTACACCTAAATACCGTCTTTGCTTATAAAAATAGACAAATGAAATTAAACTTAGCATGGTAAGTAAAACCCCAATATCACCAAAGACAATAGAAATCAAACCATTACTAGCTTTATAATGTCCTAGGAAAATAACTTCATATAATGCCCATAAAAATGCTGTAATTGCACCAAAAAACACACCATACCATATATAATAACTGTAGTTTTTCACATTAAATAAAAGTAACATAACAGGAAGAACTATAATGAATCGAAGAGGCAATCTTGGGTTAAATAATGTTTTATCATCTATATAGTCAAAAACTAATAGACTAAACCCATAAAAAAGAAAGGCAAAAAAAATGATAACATCAGTCTTTGAAAAATGCTTTTTCTCTACTTTCAAAAAAAGAAGACCAATCGTTAATACGCACAAAAAAAGAGAAGCATACCTATATCCATCATAAATTGAGATAGAAACAGCAAAACTTGCTGCTACAGTAAGCCAAACAAATTTAGAAAACGCTTTGTAACACATACATTAAACTCAGAAAAATTTTATATTTACTACCCTAAAACACTGAGAAAAACAAATTAGTGGCCTAAGACTTTTTTATTAACCACAGATGACAGTATTTCAGTAATAAACCACCACACAATAATATTTAATCATAAGGGGCTAAATCTTAAAAGACTACTTATGGCGCTAGACACCATCAAAAAACTTGCTGTTCAATCGAACTACGTTGGTATTATCTATTTTATTCTTTAATGCTTGCGTTGCATTCCACACAAAATCTCCAATACCATCGGTGGGCTGAAAATCGGTTGGCGCAGCAATCAAGATCTCACGTACTTTTTCATGATCAAAATCATGACAAGCTTGATCCAATTGCTCCATAGTTTGAGCGAAATCAGACAAGGATAAAAAACGCTCATTGGCCGTCATTATACGCTTGTGCTGAGTTTCCTGCACATTATCACCAATCAATAACTCCTCGAATAGCTTCTCACCAGGGCGAAGACCTGTAAATTGGATTTCAATGTCACCATTTGGGTTTTCAGTAGATTTCACCTCCAAACCAGACAATTTAATCAGGTTTATCGCCAAATCTACAATTTTAACCGGCTCACCCATATCCAAAACGAATACGTCTCCACCCTTGCCCATGGCACCTGCTTGAATGACAAGCTGAGCCGATTCTGGAATAGTCATGAAGTAACGAATGATATCTGGATGTGTCACGGTAATAGGTTGATTTTCAAAAATTTGCTTTTTAAAAACAGGTATAACCGAACCCGAAGAACCAAGCACATTACCAAAACGCACCATACAAAAACGAGTAAACTTTTCTTGCTTAGCGGCTTTTTTTGCTTCCGCTTCGGCCAAGGCTTGTAAGCCCAACTCTGCCATGCGCTTTGTTGCGCCCATGACATTAGTCGGACGCACAGCTTTATCAGTAGAGATTAATACGAAAGACTCCACACTACTTTCAATTGCCGCTTTGGCACAATAATAAGTACCAAAGGCATTGTTTCGAACCCCTTCCACTGCGTTATATTCTACCAAAGGCACATGCTTATAAGCCGCTGCATGATAAACAGTATGAACGCCAAAAGCCTTCATTATTGATGCTAAACGACTAATATTTTGCACAGAACCTATCAAAGGAACAATCATTAAATCAAAAGGTAATTCTCTCAGCAGTTCGTCCAACTCTTTGTTTATTTCATATAAAGCAAATTCAGACACATCAAATAAGATCATTGTGGAGGGACGCTGTACTAATATTTGTCGACATAATTCAGAACCAATCGAACCTCCTGCACCAGTGACCATAACTACTTTACCATATATATTTGCCTGCATTAACGATGCTACAGGCTCTACAACATCTCGGCCTAACAGATCATCTACAGCAACATCTTGCAACTCACTAACTTTTGCTTTTCCAGTCACAATATCATTAAAATCAGGCACGGTCAGAACCTCAACTGCATAGGGCAACAGCTGATCAATCACTTTTTTACGTTCAGATCGTGTAGCGCGAGGAATAGCCAACAAGACTTTCTTAATACGATATTTTTTTATTAGTCGGCCTATTTCATCCAAATGATACACTGATACGCCTTGAATGATGGTATTGACTAAAGAATCGTCGTAATCAATAAAACCTTTCACTTGATAAGCGCTTGCTTGGCGTAACGCCAAACTAAGTTGACGACCAGTTGATCCCGCGCCCAACACCAATACGGACTCAGAGGTTTTGCTAGATTTTTGAACTAGCATAGCCCGTACCAGCAAACGAGCACCGCCACACAACATCACTAAAAAAGGGAAATAAATAATAGGAACAGTGCGAGGTATCGGTGCCTTAGCAAAATAGGCGAATGTTGTAATGCTAAAGGCTGACACAGCCGCACCAAACAAAATCGCACTAAAAGCATGAAAAGTTAAATAACGCAAAACAGCGCGATACAAACCAAGCTTAATATTGGCTAGCAAGGTAACAATTATCGTTCCTATTAAAACAAACCAAAGCGAATTATCACCAACTACACGAAATTCACCTAAGCGGGCCCAATAAGCACAAACGAACGCAAGGACAACAAACAGTGCATCAATAATCAGACTGATCAAACGCTTATAAAATCGGGGGAGAGACCAAAGAAAGTCTAACTTCTTTATAATCATTTACAATCCACACGAACAAAGACTAACGGATAGCGCATCATAATCACCAACGCTCCCCTTAGTAACAAAATACCTAGTAAGTAAAAAATTATCAGTGAGAGGCACTAGTAAAAACAAACCATACATGTAATTTTATTCACCTTACGCTAATTGTACAAAATACATACTGCACTAGCATATATTTAATATCCTTAAGACCCACTTATAAAATAAACGGCTCAATTGAAGACCCTATAATATACAACATAAAGAGATATTTTGAACGTTATATCTTGCATTAACTCACAGAAACACAATCAAACCCATTCGGATTGTTAGACTGCCAACGCCATGTGTCTTCACACATACGTGCCAAATCAAACTCCGCCTGCCAGCCTAAAAATTTCTTCGCCAAACTTGGGTCCGCGTAACATTCCGCAATATCACTTGGACGACGTTCGACCACTTTATAAGTAACGTTTTTATGAGACACAGCTGCAAACGCCTTCACCATTTCCAGCACAGAATAGCCGTTGCCAGTGCCTGGGTTCACCACAAAATGCCCGGCATTTGCCAACACCTTGTCCAGCGCACAAACATATCCACTCGCCAAATCCACCACATGAATGTAATCACGCCCCCCCCCAGTGCCATCAACCGTATCATAATCATCACCAAATACGCTCAAACACGGCAGCTTACCCACCGCCAATTGACTCACAAAGGGCATCAAATTATTCGGCACGCCCTTAGGGCCTTCGCCAATCAACCCAGATTAATGAGCACCAATCGGATTAAAATAACGCTAGGTCGCAATATTCCATGCCGAATTCGCCTTCGCTACATCTGTCAAATTACTTTCTACCATTAACTTGCTGGCCCATAAGGATTCGACATATGAAGTTGCAAAATCTTCACGTATCGGCACCGACTTAGACAAACCATAAACAGTCGCAGAAGAACTAAAAATCATATTACGCAATCCAGCCTGTTCAATCGCCTTAATCAAATTCAGCGTACCCGAGACATTATTCTCATAATACCAAAGCGGTTTTTGCACCTACCCCACCGCCTTCAACCCAGCCAAATGCATCACCGCCGCAAACAAATACTGCGCAAACACACGATCCAAAAAAGCCGAATCTAAAATATCGCCTTCCATAAACACAGGATGTTTACCGGTAATCGTCTCAATACGACCTAAAACGATCTCTTTATTATTCGAGAGATTATCGATAATAACTGGCTCAAAACCCGCCTTAATCAACTCAATACATGTATGTGAACCAATTTAACCCGCACCGCCAGTCACCAAAACCAACACCCTCCCCCTAAAATTCAAAAATCTATTAAACCAAACCACCCATAGGTCAGATGGACCGAGGCACGAGGCGTGATCTGACGAACAAGGCGTGACCTGACATTCCCAACCAACATCATTAAACGACGCATCACGCTCCACTATTAATGGCCTACAAAACACAATAAAAACCATGTTATTCTAACTGCAGCCCTCAGGAAGAGAGCCAATAAAACAACAAGGAGACACGATATGTCGATGTTATTTTTTCATTTCGATGGCACAGACAATAGCCCAAATGACGCTTATGCACCAGAACATAGCATTTCCAGCATCACCAATGTATTAAAATCCCATTTACTGCTCGGTGGACGCGTACAAAACCACTCAAACACCACACCCAACCTTTTACCCTATCGAAGCTTTTACTACGCTGGCATTGGCACCTATGGCAGCTGGCTAGAACAAAAACTAAACGCCGCCTTCGCAATCGAAGCAGGCCATGTTGCCAACATCCTAAACCGCGCCTTAAACGACTTTAAAAACCATTATAACCAATCGATTCGTCACATTGTCTTAATCGGCTTTAGCCGAGGCGCCGCCCTAGCCAGACGCTTCGCCGCGTTCATCACACCGCTGATTGATCGCCCCATCATCATAGAAGCCGTCATCGACACCGTCGCCTCCATTGGCTGGCCTAACTTAGACACAACACAACGCCCAACAACCGACGTCGTCTTTGAACATGGCAACACATTACCAGAAGGAGTCCATCGCGCATTACACCTTGTCGCACTCGATGAGCAACGCCTCGCCTTTCGGCCAACGTTAATCAACCAAGATGGACGCGCACTGGAAATATGGCTTGCAGGAGTACATTCGGATATTGGCGGTGGATACCGCAGAGATGGAATAGGAGACATCGCCTTGCGAGTCTTAATAAATTGGATAGAACAACAAACCAAGCAAAACCGTTATCAAACAACACGCCTAGCCAAAACACAGCCGCCCCATTGGCAGCCGCTACTCACCATAGAACCCAAGCACCTAGGCAAAATACACTACCAACAACGCCGCTTACGCCCCTGGCGAGAACTCACCCTGGCACCACGACACTGCTGTGTGCTGAAAAACGACCACCCCAACCACACACTATCACCCAACTGGCACCACAGCGTCACCCAGAGAATCCAAAGCAACATCGGCTACTTCCCCATTGCACACTGCCCAACACCCGCCATACTTTGGTAACACAAATACCCGTAGGCCGGATAAATCGAGGAACGAAGATGTAACCCGGCGAATTCCCATCCCTTACACTTCCAAGGGGAAGACGAACTGGTTTTTATTACCTCCCCTTATGTCTTCCAAGGGAAGGGCTAGGGTGGGGTCATAACTTAACTACAAACCCAACTAAAACATTCTACACCAATTTTGCAAACAATATGCATGTAAGGTTTGCGAAAATCATTACTAACCCTTCACTCTGTCTCCAGACCCACTGCCCGTTACTGTCTTGATGATATAAGAAAAATACAATTTCAAAGACAAACTCTGAATCATCTTCGCATCCGTCTCCGCCAACAACTCAGGCGTCGACATATCAATATCCGAAATTTGCGCCAGCCCAGTAATACCAGGACACACGGCAAACACACCTTTTGCTTCACGGGCTTGGGTCAACTCAGTTTGGTTAAACAAACCAGGGCGCGGGCCAACTAAACTCATCTCTCCTTTTAATACATTCCAAAGCTGCGGAAGCTCATCTAATTTAGTTCGACGCAAAAAACTTCCTAGCTTAGTAATGGATGACGTAGATGCCAAATGACTCGCCACGGAAGCCGTATCCACCGACATAGTTCGAAACTTCACCAACACAAACGGCTTTTTGTTACGCCCTACCCGTTCTTGACGAAAGAGAGGCGAACCCGTATCAAATAAACCAATCAGATAAATCATCAACAACACAGGCGAACCACACACCAAGCCCAACAAAGAAAACACCAAATCCAATAACCTAATCATTTCATTCAATCCAATTTTTAATCTGTTTTCTTCGCTGCTAAGGCAAAACCATGCTCAACAGAATAAGGCGGGGCCCAGTCTAACGTATTTTTCGTATGGTCAATGTCAAGTTGCAAAGACCCAACCAAACGATCGACCACGGCCTTTTTTTTGAACAGTTTACCCGCCAATTTAAAACACCACACAGGCACAGGAAGCGACAGATTTGCTTTCCCCTGCACCTTTGCCATCAAAGCAACCATACGAGACGTCGACATATCATCGTCATCTGACACTAAAAACACTTGGTTTGCCGCTTTGGCATGATCAATACAAACCTTAATCAAATCCGCCAAATTATACACAGAAACCAAACTACGTTTGTTCTGATTAATGGCGCGAAATGGCAAGGGAAAACCTTTACCAACCAGTTTCATCAAAGAAGCAAAATTGGCTTTTACTCCTTCGCCATAAACAAGCGGTGGACGAATAATCACAATCTCCATGCCCGTTTCTTTACCAAGCGCTAAAAGCTGTTCTTCTGCTTCAGACTTAGACTGACCATAAGGGTCTTCTGGACTACGAACATCAAACGCTGTAAAAGGCTGACGATCAGACGTGGATTCGCCGTTTACCTTAATCGAACTCAAAAAGATAAAGCGCTTTACTCCTGCTTCTGCCGCTTGTCGAGCAAGGTTTAACGTGCCTTCCGTGTTGACGGCTTGAAACTCAGCCAAAGGATCTGAGGAAGAGTCATTCATGATGTGAACACGAGCGGCGAGGTGGATAACGACATCTACATTATTGAACGCAGTTAAATATTGAGTGTCTGGTTGAATTTCCCCTCTAACAAAGTAAGCATCAGAGATGCCTAAATCTCTCCGCCCAAAAATAAATATTCTATTAGTTGGTAAAACGGATAATAAAATAGTACCAACAAAGCCAGAACCGCCAGTAATAAAAATTCTTCTATCACTCATTTTTCTTACCAAATTCAACAATGTCCTGAGCCATTTCGGTCATGATTTGCTCTCGAGAAAACTTACTAATAAACTCGCCTCTTGGCCGAACACCCAAGTCTAAAGCATCAAAAGATCGATATGCTTGCTCATCATTACCTGGATAAAATACCGACGAGTTAGCAACTTCTTCTTTTAGGAAGTCTGCCGCATATCCTGAAACGCCTGCCCAAACAGGCTTTCCTAACGCTGCATATTCAAATATTTTGGATGGCAAAACTTTACGAAAAGCAGGGTAATCATTCAAATGAAGAAACAACACATCTGCATTCTGATACTCTTTAATCAATTCAGCTCGACTCACAGGCGGCAGTAACTCGACATTCGTTACTCCTGCTAACTGGTTTTGCAATAATAATTTACGCCCACCATCACCAATAATTCTAAATTGCGTTTTTCCCTCTAGACGCTTAGATAGCTTAGGGAGGATAGTATGAAGCCCCTGACCTTCCCCAATATTCCCAGCGTAAAGTACCGTTGAAACACTGTTCTTCTGTAAAGTATCTGTTGTTTGAGGTGCAACAGCCAAAAACTCATTATCTATGCCATTGGTAAACCAGCGATATTCGGCTTTAGGATAACGGCTAGAAAAATAGCCTGCAAACCCTTTGGAGACTAAGTTAATGCGCTTCGCCTTACGAAAGGCATAAGACTCAACCAACGAAAACAAGGGGTTTACAAGCCAAGTGATTTTAGGTGTCAGCACATCTTTTATCGTATCTACAAAAATATCCCTAATATCCAGATATAAAGGTAATTTTTTAGAGGATGCTACGCGAGCCCCCAAAAATGCGGTAAATAATCGAGAAGATGTCGCGAAAACTAAATCGTAATTTTTGTCTTTGGTTAAAGTAACCGCTTGTCGATAAAAAGCAGTAAAGGCTTTCACCTGATCAAGCATGCCGCTTTTATGTGAAGGCAGCGAAATCCGATGCACTTCTACACCATCTTTTATTTCATGCGCCGGGGCATCTGCAGAAAAAGAGGCATAACGATTAGGAAGTGTGGTTATAACCTCTACTTCGACACCAGGAATTTTTTTGAGCTTATCAACAAGGGCTGTCGTTCTGAACGAACCAGCACAAAGGTCAGGGGCATAATAAAAAGTCAGTATTAAAATTTTCAACTTTTGTCCTTTAAAATAGTAATCTTTGTACTTAAACGTCCTGTATTAAAAGGCACTATGATTTTTTTATTAGGAACAGAAACGCCAAACTCAGGATGCCACGTACTCTCTTCTAATATCAAAGGGCATTCACATTCAAATTGTACCAATGTTAGACAGGGTAATTGAAGCATTAGCTTCTTTTCCTCTACATTAACGACAAGAACATCAGGGTGAATGTGCAAATGGAAAGAAGCATCGGTAGGCTGAGATAACTCATCCAAAAGAATAAAGTGCTCTGCATTCGATATAATGGTTCTCTTATGGACTATTTTGGGTTTTAGTCTCTTATAACCATCATGACTTGCCGATAAGGTCACCACACCATCTGTCTCGTCGCTTTTTAACAATATTGCATAGGCCCTGCGTGCAACTCTAAATCCTGACCAAACCTCAGAAGAACTTTGCCCATTCACCACGACGGTATTGTGTGCTGCGGTCTCTCTTTGTCTTAATCTCTCTGGACTCACACCATAAAGCGACGTGCCAGAGTTTACAAAAACACGTTGCACTCCAACAGACATTTCAAAACTTAACGAATCGGCATGAGCGTGGCCTGGCAAATAATCTGGTCCGACATTAGCGTGATCAAAAAACAATCTATAAACGCCAGTATTAACACGACTATAGCCGCTGCTCTTATTTGAAATCAGTATGCTCTGATCACCATAGCAAGAAAGGCCTAGCTGCTTAGCATAATCGAATATTTGTTGTGGCTTTGCTGCTATTCCAATCGCGGCATCATTGAAAAAAGTAATTTCTCCATCAAGGTGAAGCATACTCTGTAACCAAGAAAGTGCTTTTTCCGCAACCACACGCCATTCGGCATTACGCTCTATTAAACTAGGGTTCTGGCTTATGTCAGCCAAATCTATAAGCTCCAGTAAATCCCAAAGCAAAATTTCATGGTACATAGGTGACAACTCAAAGTGAGCACCATCATCTAAAAATTGCTCAGGTATTTCACGATCCAATATTTTCAAGCCCAAATCTAAAAATCGTTTAGCATCCTTACCTTGCAAATAAGCCCCGACAAAAACCAATGCTTTAGCATTCGCAAATAGATGATTACCTAAAATATGGTACTCAATTTGCTGAGTTAACGCATCCGCCTGCATAGCAATGCTGTTAAGGTATTTGCTATCAACATTGTCTTTTCTACTAAACCACTTAACCCAATTCACTAAGCGTAACGAAATGGGATAAGGCTCCCAGCCATTACCTTGGCAAGGTGGATTTTCAGCAACCCAACGGTCAATAAACCGATAATGAATTATTTCACGCTCTGCGTAACTTTCAGAATTAAGGTCATCGAAGTAATGTAAATTATATAACCAAAGCTTGGAATAATTAGGTGAGTTCCAATCAAAAGAATTCTTAATTAAACCGTCTTGATTTAAAAAAGAAACCTTTTCATCGTCGTAAAATGATTGATTATTAAGAGTCGGCGCACTCCAAAACCAACCATTATTACGACTAATTAATAGATCATTAACTTTAATTCTTTTAATTTTATAAAAAAACCTAAAAAATAACTGATAGAAATTTAAATGTTTTATTGTATTAAAAAATAGCACTATTTTTTTCATCAAAAAAACCTTAAGAACTTTTTCTTGAGCGTAAAATATATAAAAAACAATATAAACCATGTAAATGGTGCTGTTGGCGAGCCATCTTGAAAAGTAATAAAAAAAGTAGCAATAAAAAAATATAAACCTATCCAATATTTTTTATTCTCAATAATTACACAATATCTCAACATGCTAAAAATAAAAAATAGATACAACAACATCATAGGTATACCAAACAATCCAAACTTCAAAAGCCACTCAATAAAACCACCTAGATTTCTATTGCTTGCCAAATAATCCAATTCTCCAAAAGGAGTATATAAAGATGCATAATATACGTTCGGATTGTTATTAGCACCTAAAAAACCAAAATAATAAAGATTATTAATTGAAATGGGTATATTTAGTAACCTTCGCACAGCGCCTTGTTCCAATAGTAACGACGGATCACTGAACGCAATATAAAAAATTTGCGCAATTCTATAGGACTGCATATCAGATATATATCTCAGAATAAAAGAAAACACACACACACACAAAACAAAACCAACAAAAAAAGTTTTTTTATAAAAAACAAATAAATAGCAAACAACAAAAACAAATTGAATACCTACTGCATAAGCAGAACGTGCTATAGTTATATTTAGTAACAATATAACTACTGTAACCACTAAACCAAAAGCTGTTTTTTTACTTTCGGAAACTTTGTTCTCTGTATGAATTAAAATTATTAACAATATATTAAAAACATTAAACATTTTACCTAATGTAGCAGGTTCTGATGCCAGAGATCTAACCCCCCTGCCGGATTCAGAGAAAGAGAGCATAGCTTCTTGCGACCTGGTTACGGCCCAACTCATAAAATTAGGATCATAATATTGAATTATGCCAACAACAGCGTAAACAAAGACAAATAAAAAAATATTTTTTGATGTTATATTAAAAAAATCATTTTTAATAAAAACATAAAGAAAAAAAACATTCAAAAGCACAACAAAATAAGTAATCACATATATAATATTAATATAGTAATAACCAAACACTAAAGAGAGACAAAATACAATACACAAAAAAACAAAAAAACAAAAAAACAAAAAATCAACTTTAATATATCTAATAAAAAAACAAAGCGCAAAAAATGAAAAAACAACAAAATTAGGCTGAACATCTATATTCTTTACCACTCCAACAAAGGGAAAAAATACAAAAAAAAGAATTAAAAAAAATAAACTAGCTTTAAACCCCTTCAATAGCTAACCTCTAAAACTTTAAGTGAAAAATAGATTTTTCATGACCAATTCTATATCGAAAAAATCAACCATAAAACATTAATTATTTCTTATTGATGATTTCAAAAAGCGGTTCTAAAGTTCTATCCCATTGATATCGAGCATACGAAAGCTTCACCTCATTTCTCATTTGATTATAGGAGCCTAATGTTAAAGACTCAATTTTAGGAAAAACTTCTGAAAATAAACAATATGAAATAGAAAAAACTTTATCTTCATCAAAATTAGATAAACAATATTCAGTATGAAGCAAGGGCAGAGACAATGACATATAATCAAATACCTTAATAGGCCTTGCGCCATTATCATTTAAAATATTTTTTAACGGTATAATACCAAAACACATCCCCCCTAATTGAGAAATATACAAAGACAATTGCTCTAAATCCATTACCCCAGGGCAAAAAACATTTGAGGAAGAGTAATGTTGTAAATTAGGACCAATAAGATGCAAGTGAATATTTGAATTCTTTTTAACCTCTTCAACCATTTCTCTAATAGAATAATGTTCTTGATCACCACCATAGAAGATAATTGCTACTCCCTTGCCCCCTGCCACTGCAATTTTGGTATCAATTGGTAACGGACCACCATTTTCGCAAACAAATAATTTATCAGCATTAAAATGTAAGTATAAACTTTTCCTAATTGAGTCATTAACACAATAAGTGTGATCACTTAATAAAGTAGGTATAATATTTATTAATTTAAAAAAACCTCTAAAAAAAACAGGTATTTTTTCGTTAAACTCACCAGATATACCATTATATTCGTATATTAAGAATTGCTTTTTCTTGAGAACCTTTAAAACAATACACTTAATTGGATAAATAAAACTAAATATCAAGGAACCTAGCAACGTTTTCCTGACTATATAAAAATCGCTATCTAGATCAAAAATATAATCACATACTATTCTCAAATAATAAAAATTCAACCCAAGGTTTTTTAACATTACCCCTTTGATACTTATAAGATTAATATGATGCCCAACTAATGTTACCAAGTATAATTTACTCAAAGAAGTTGCCACACCTTTAAAATGTGAATACCCTCCCAATTTCTTTATAAAAACATCTTTCTGCATACTTACATATTTAACTTTTTTCATTAACTGCTCTCAATATTTTTGCTGGGTTGCCACAAACAATAACACCAGGCTCATCAAATGACTTTGTAACAACACTGCCTGCGCCAACTATAATCCCATCGGCCAATTTCACACCTGGCAACAAAACACTATTCATTCCTATCCAACAACGCTCACCAATGATAATGTCTTTTCCAGGAAGATGTTTTTTTAAATCAGTTAAATCATGATTGGCTGTTATGAGCCCAACATTTGGAGCAATAAAAGTTCCTTTTCCTATATATATATTGGCGGAGAAATTTTGAAAATAGCATCCTTCACTTTGAAATAAGGCAATATCTTCAGGATCAAAATAAATTTTTTTCCAATTAGATATCCTTACTTTATGACTCGCAGGGAAAGGATAGTTTTTTCCTAATCTTAACAATCTACAATGTACAATGGTTTTAAAACACCAATTATACCCCGTCAAACCTGAAAACCATCTACCTTTTAAATACTCTTTTGAGAAAAAAAAAGACATAAAAAAATTTAAAAATTTAAAAATTATTTTTTTTAACATATGAAAAAAGCCCAAAGCACAAAAGAACGAA
This sequence comes from Marinomonas rhizomae, assembly GCF_024397855.1. Lineage (NCBI taxonomy): Bacteria > Pseudomonadati > Pseudomonadota > Gammaproteobacteria > Oceanospirillales > Oceanospirillaceae > Marinomonas > Marinomonas rhizomae. The sequence continues at coordinate 703,260 of NZ_CP073343.1, read as the reverse complement.
CAAGAAAGAATAAATCACAACAATCAAAATTAAATCCTCATCATTAAAACGCAAAAAACAATAAAGAGAAAAGATATAAAACACATAAAAAATAAAAGCGAAAAAAATCTTAAAACAGCTTAAACCAATAAAAAACAAACTATATGCTATATAAAAAAACCAAAATAACGAAGCAACTAAAAACAAAACCATTACAGAGAAAATCGAGTTCCATTGAAAAGAAAAGGTTAAAACTAGTACAGAAACCCTTATAGCTATCATAAAAAACTCAAAAAACATTGCACTTTTATTACAGCCAATTTTCAACATTATGTTGTACAGTGGCATCCCAATAAGTGTAAAGCCTCCTAGTACAATAGCATATTCACTATATTTAGCCGCCCCCACCCATTCAGCTCCAAAAAAAAACACAATTAAAGGCTCAATAAAATAAAAAACCACAACAAACACAGGAATTGAGCACACAAGAACATAAAAAATTATATTTACAAATAAAATTGCATTTTCTTTTTCCATATCAATTTTGTTTGTATATATTATTTTAGATATTGAATCAGCTATCATTTTTATTGGTGCAGAAATTATCTTTTGACTTAGCATTAACAGACCAACCATATCAAGTCCGTAATAAGCACCAAAAAATAGTATATGCACTTGATTACCCACTGCATTTATTAATGAACTAATATTTGTATATAAAGTAAATTTATATTCTTTTTTACAAACAAAAAAGATCTCTCTAAAACTAAATTTATTGAAATAAAAAATCTTATAATTTAAACACAAAATATAAACTGGAAAAACGAACGATAGGGAATATCCAAGAACAAGACCTAAATCAGATAATGGATATAGTAAAAACTGTAAAAAAAGCATAGAAAAAATAAGCAAAACTCTAGAAAAACCAGCTTTCCTATATGCTTTATCTCTTAATGCACATGAGACGGCAAAATTGTAAAAAACAATCCCAGTGCAACCTAAAAACAAAAAAAATAAATTTACTTTTTTAACATCATCCCTAAAAAAAAACACATCAAATTTTGATAAGACAACTAAAATAAAGCCTAAAATTAGCAGTATAAAAATATTAATCAAAAATGCACAATTCACAATACTTTGATAGTCTTTATCAACACTCACATTCTGCATAGCTACATCTAGTTTAAAAGATCCAATACTACTAAATATTGTTACACAACCAATTAATATCGCTAAAGTGCCAAATAAATTTGGGCCATATAACTGTGCTAGAAAAGGGGTGGCAACTAAAGTCCCCACCTGTGCAATAACAGTACCACCTAATAAAAATAAAAAACCTTTAATCATTATAATCTCAGATAACCATGCATAGGTATACTAAAAGCTTTTTTAGCCATATTTTCTGCAATCGGAAAATCTCCTTCTTGATATCCCAATTGACTGAATGCTGTTTGTTGATGCATACAGGCTCTATAATAAATCATAGTGGGAACATATTGTTCTTTATACTTCATCATTTCAGAATCACGATCATCAGAAAGTACCGTATACTGCGCCCAGGAACTAACATAGCCATCTGGTACAGATGGTATTCTATATTTAGCAGCTAAAGTTGTGCTGTAATTCTCAGCAGCTTTATTACGATTAATCAGCTCAATAGGAAATTCTGCTAGTTTTTCGAGCAATATGGCGGCTTGAATAGTATCTAACCGACTATTCATACCAATGCGAACATTATCGTATTTATCAATCCCCTTACCATGTACACGATATGACCTTAGCAGCTCTGCATATTCATCATTATTGGTAAATATAGCACCACCGTCACCATAGCAACCTAGAGGTTTCGCTGGAAAGAAACTGGTTGTTGCAATGTCACCGAAACTACCAGCTCGTTTACCATTAATCTCACCACCAAAACCTTGTGCAGCATCCTCTACCAATTTTAAATTGTATTTATCGGCAATTTTTTGTATTTCTGGATAGTTGGCAGGTAAACCAAACAAATCTACAGCAATAATAGCTTTAGGGGTTAATATCCCATCAGCCATAGTCGCCTGAATGCGCTTTTCTAAATCTATCGGGCAAATGTTAAAAGTTGCTTCGTCTGAATCTACAAAAACTGGTATTGCACCTTCGTAAGCAATCACTTCCGCTGTTGCAAAAAAAGTAAAAGTTGGACAAAAAACAGCGTCACCTGGTTTAATATCAAGCACCATCATAGCAAGAGTTAAAGCGTCTGTTCCATTTGCACAGGTAATCACATGTTTAACACCAACATACTCAGCCAACTTTTCTTCTAGTTCCTGAACCTCTGGACCCATAATATAATGACCATGATCCAATACAGCTTGAATACGCTTATTTATTCTTGCTTTTAGATGCATATACTGCGCTGCCAAATCAATAAATTGCATAGATATACCTACTTTATACTCTTTGCATAGTTACGAATAAATTTTTCATGAGGAATTGCAAAGTTTCCTGTTAATTTTTCATTCTTGGCAACATCCCTTACTATGACAGAGCCTATGGTTAAAAAAGAGTTATCTGCTATTGTAATACGGTTTGATATTGAAACACTTGGTCCAACCCAAACATTATTACCTAATGTTACATGCCCAGCAATCATAGCATTTGCAGCAATTAAACACCCTACTCCACATTGTACTCCGTGGGCATAATGAACCAACCCATCTAACTTACTTCCCTCTCCAATAATTGTATCCCGGTATCCAAATCCTTTAATTATCGTATTATTTGGTCCAATTTCTGCATTTTCTTCAACTATTAATTTTCCATCATGCACTACTGAAAGGGGACCCTTACTAGTTTTTTTATGCTCAAAACCATCTACACCTAAAACAGCACCAGCTCTGACTATTGAGCCTCGCTTTAATACTGTATCTTTGAGTATTGTTACATTTGGTTCTACTAAAACATTATCTTCAATTACAACCCCTTCACTATCTATAAAAGAAGTAGGATGAATTTTAGCGCTTGTAGAAATACTACTTGGCTTTCTTTTTTTATTTTCAGCCAAATAGTTCATTAAAGAAAAAAAATACCATTTAGGATCATCAACATATATCCTAACTATATCATCTCTAATAACATCACTATCGACTTCTTTAGAAAAAACGGCCTTTATACTTTTATTTTTATTAAGATCAGAAATAAATTTTCGGTCTGATAAAAACGTCAATATATCACCAGATGAATCAGTTGTAGCAACGCCTAAACTATCAACCTTGAAGACTAACGATTCAATACCGAATAATGTATATACTAGATCATTTGTTATCATAGAGCCTCTCAAAATATGGATGATAATATATGGGTTTTTTTATAATTGCAGAATTACGTATGACCTCAACCGTTTCAATGGCGGCACGATTATCTTCTACGCCGTAACCTTTGCCTTCTAATACACGCTGATAGCTTTGTGTATGCAGATCAGTAAAACCACCGGAGAATTCGAGCTCTTCACCTTCTATCGTAATACTACGGAAGGTAGATTTCTCACCATGAACGGCATTTTCAGGTAGATGATTGGCATCGATAGAAAGAAACCAACGAACGCGAGCACGCTCATATTCCAAATACCCTGCTGAGGTTTTCTCATCTCGGTAATGCACTTCGTTTTTAACAATATCACCAAAGATGAAATGCAACATATCGTAGAAATGGACTCCAATGTTGGTCGCCACACCACCAGATTTGTGATCAAAACCTTTCCAAGACTTCATGTACCATTTTCCACGCGAAGTCAGGTAAGTGAGATCCACATCGAATATTTTATCCGCGGGTGCATTAGCAACTTTTTCTTTGAGCGCTAAGATAGAAGGGTGCAAACGCAACTGCAAAATAGAGTTTACTTTTGCACCATATTTTTCTTCATACAGTTTGAGTGTATCTAAATCTTCTACATTTAGTACCAATGGCTTTTCACAGATCACATCAATGCCATTCTTTAGAGCGTATTTCATATGAGGTAGATGTAGATAATTAGGCGAGCATATCGCAACATAATCAATAGTTTCGCCTTTCAATTTTTGGTCTTCAACAAACCCTTCGAACTCTTCAAACTCTGTAAAAAATTCAGCATTCGGAAAATGACTGTCCATAATGCCAACAGAGTCATTTATGTCCATCGCAACGACAAGGTCGTTATTGGTTTCTTTGATCGCTTTTAAATGTCTAGGTGCGATGTAACCTGAGGCACCGATAAGGGCAAATCGCTTCATCTTTATTCCACTAAAATAATTTATTATCAAAATTAAACACTATAAACGTATGTCAGACTCACCATAAGGTAAGACGTATTTCACATCATAAAGAACGTGCTTTTCCTTACCTAAGCTGCGAATCTTTTCTTCGCCCCATTTTTTATAGTCGGAGTGATCCACCGCCAACACAATAGCATCATAGTAACCAGCTTTAAGCTCGCTTATCAGCTCAATACCATATTCATGTTTGACTTCTTCAGGGCTTGCCCAGTGATCGTAAACATCGACATGCATATTGAAGCTTTTTAATTCTTTAACCATATCGACAATTTTGGTATTGCGTACGTCAGGACAATCCCCTTTAAAGGTAAAGCCGAGCACCAACACTTTCGCTTCATCAACGTGTATTTTTCGCTTAGAAACAGCCTTTACGAGTTGTGTCGCTGTATACTGCCCCATACCATCGTTAATACGTCGTCCAGCCAAGATTACTTCAGGCTGATAACCCACCTCTTTGGCTTTATAAGTCAAATAGTATGGATCTACACTGATACAATGTCCGCCTACTAAGCCTGGTTTGAATGGCAAAAAATTCCATTTTGTACCTGCGGCATCAAGCACTTCTTGTGTATCGATATTAAGAATATTAAAAATTTTGGCAAATTCATTGATGATGGCAATATTCAAATCACGCTGCGTGTTTTCAATAACTTTTGCCGCTTCAGCGACTTTTATAGAACCCGCCGAATGAGTACCTGCTGTAATAATAGAGCCATAGAGGTCATCCACAAATTTTGCGATTTCGGGTGTAGAGCCAGACGTGATTTTTTTGATTTTAGTTAAAGTGTTTACCTTATCACCAGGATTAATACGCTCCGGACTATAACCCGCAAAAAAATCTTCATTAAATTTAAGCCCTGATGCCTTTTCAATAATAGGGATGCAAACTTCTTCCGTTGCACCGGGATAGACAGTCGACTCGTAAATTACAACGTCATTTTGTTTAATAACCGTTGCTAACATAGCAGACGCTTTGCGAAGCGGCGTTAGGTCGGGTGCGTTGGCTTCATCTATAGGTGTAGGCACTGTAACAATGTAAATATTACAATCTTTTATATCCTCAATAGCAGAAGAAAACTTCAATAAAGTCGCTTGTTTTAATTCCGCAGGAGTTACTTCTAACGTCGCATCTTTACCTGACAACAACTCGCTCACTCGTGCTTGATTGATATCAAAACCAACGATTTGTTGCTTTTTTCCAAATTCCACTGCGAGCGGTAAACCTACGTAACCTAGACCAATTACTGCTATCTTTTTTGACATTACGCTCACAACCAAACTCCTTTCGTATCGATTAAATAACAGCTTGATATTTTTGCTGTTTTAAAGACTTTATGATCCACCAATAACAAATGCACATCCGCCATTTCTTTCGCTTCTTCAAAGCTCACAAGTTCAAGCGTTGTATTCATAGCTGGCAGCGCCTTAATATTCGGCTCAACAGCCAATACTTTACCTGAATGTATTTCGGTAATTTTTTTCGTGATATTAAGTGCTGGGCTTTCACGTAAATCATCAATATCCGGTTTAAACGCTAGGCCGTAACAAGCTATCGTTACATCCTTAGCAGTTTTATCTGGGTTCGCTTGTAAAAAATCGGCAATAGCTATTTTCACTTTATTGATGACCCATTCCGGTTTGGCATCGTTCACTTTACGAGCCGTATGAATCAATTTGGCTTCTTCCGGTGTTTTGCTGACGATGAACCAAGGATCAACCGCGATGCAATGTCCGCCAACACCCGGCCCCGGTTGTAAAATATTAATACGTGGGTGACGGTTCGCGAGTGAAATCAATTCCCATACGTCGATGTCTAGCTTGTCACAAATGATAGAAAGCTCATTAGCAAAAGCAATTTGCACATCTCGACAAGAGTTTTCTGTCAATTTAGCCATTTCCGCTGTGCGGGCATTCGTGATAACGCACTCACCTTGTACAAAGGTTTTGTATAGCTCTACGGCGCGGGCAGAACATTTCGCGGTCATCCCACCGATAACACGGTCATTTTCTACTAATTCACGCACAACATGGCCTGGTAAAACGCGCTCAGGGCAATGAGCCACATTCACATCCACCGTTTCATCCATTGCTTCACTATTAGCAGAAGGAAACGATAGGTCTGACCTCGCTGCTGCTAGCCATTCTGCCATTTGCTCTGTGGCACCCACTGGTGAGGTTGATTCCAGGATGACCAGGTCGCCTTTTTTCAACACTGGCGCAATCGCTTCAGCCGCTTTTTGGATGTAAGTTAAATCTGGCTCAGGAATATCATCTTGATTTAACGATTTTTTAAAGGGTGTAGGCACCGCAATTAAAAAAGCATCGGCAGGTTCAGGTTTTAACACGGCTTTTAAATAGCCTTCTGTAACGGCTGCATGCACTATCATGTCTAAATCAGGCTCAACAATGTGTATTTCACCGCGATTTATGGTGTCTACAGCATGTTGATTAACATCTACTCCGATCACTTTTTTCTTTCTAGAAGCAAACATAGCCGCGGTTGGTAGGCCAATATACCCTAAACCAATCACAGAAATCGTATTAAAAGACATGATATTCCTTAATGTTCAAAAATGTTTGTTACTGTTGCCATGGTCCGCCTCAAGGCGGGACCTAGATTTATTATTTAGCCAAAATACCGCAAATTCGCTGACAAGCTTTACCATCACCATAGGGATTATGAGCTCGGCTCATTTCGCTGTACGCTAGGTCATTCGTTAGCAGTTCATTTAGGGCCGTGGTAATTTTTAACACATCGGTTCCAACCAACTTCACCGTACCAGCGTCTACCGCCTCAGGGCGTTCTGTTGTATCACGCATCACCAGTACGGGTTTACCTAGACTAGGAGCTTCTTCTTGAATACCGCCGGAGTCGGTCAAGATAATGTGCGCTTTGTTCATTAAGTAGACAAACGGAAGGTATTGCTGCGGCTCAATAAGATGCACATTATTCACATCGCTCAAAATGCGATTCACCGGTTCCTGCACATTGGGATTTAAATGCACTGGGTAAAGTATTTGAACATCAGGGTGCGCTTTTGCCGTTTGCGCCAATGCTTCACAAATACGTTCAAATCCACCACCGAAACTTTCGCGTCGATGGCCTGTCACAAGTATCAGCTTTTTACTGCTGTCTAGCATAGGAAATTGAGCAGCCAGAGAATCGGTTAAAACAGTGTCAGATTCAATTTGAGCTTTCACGAGAAGCAAGGCATCAATAACGGTATTGCCTGTTACATGGATATTGTCACTGGTGTAGTTTTCGTTAAGCAGGTTTTGCTTGGAATTTTCTGTCGGCGCGAAATGGTACTTTGTTAAGGCACCGGTTAACTTGCGATTACCTTCTTCAGGCCAAGGTGAGTAGATATTACCCGTACGCAAGCCCGCTTCTACGTGCCCCACGGCAATTTGCTCATAATATGCGGCTAGGCTAGCAGCGAAAGTAGTGGCTGTGTCACCGTGAACCAGTACAACATCGGGTTTAAATTCTTTTAGTACTGGCGTTAATTCAAGCAAAATTCGGCTGGTGACTTCGGGCAGAGTTTGTCCCGCCTTCATTAGATTTAAATCATAATCTGGTGTTATTTTAAAAAGATCCAATACCTGATCAAGCATCTCGCGATGTTGTGCGGTAACACACGCTTTTGCTTCAAAGCGTTCATCTTTAGCAAACGCATGAACTAAAGGGGCCATTTTTATTGCTTCAGGACGGGTACCAAAAACGGTAAGTACTTTCATTGTGTTCTATGGCTCTTTTTTGGTTAATTTAATTAAATCTTCATCAAGTTTTTCATTGTCAGATCACGCCTCGTGCCTCGTCTCATCCGGCCTACGGGGCATTATGTTTTCACTTCTTGCCTTAGTTGCTCTATTTCTTTTTCTAGGGCTTCGTGTTCTTTTAATTTTCGTTGCAAAAAACGCTGTGTAAGAGAAACCTTTTCTTCTATGCCTTTTGGGGTGAGTAGGTATAAATAGCCTATTTTGTTAGTGCTGTTTTTAAAGTTTTCCGCTTTTATCAGGCCTTTTTCTATTAGTGCTTTTAGGCAAAAGTTGGCTTTTCCTAGGCTGATGTCTAGACGCTTAGCAAGTTCCCGTTGGCTAATGTTTGGGTCTTGTTGTAGTTCTTTTAAAATCTTGTAATGATATTCATCAGTCAACATAAAGATAACCTTAGCAGAGTCAGCCTATTCAAAGCCAAAAACGTACTTCCCTATCCCTTCACCTAGTTGTTTTTTGACAACTACAGAACAGCGTTCAACATGTGAACAATCTTAATTTAAAACCTCTAAGCATGCAAAGAATGTGATCCAAAAGTTCTTCAGAAGCTTGACTGAGGTCTCCAAGGCACACGAAAGAATTCGTGAAAAAGCATCAACATATAAATTCTAATATGATTAAATTGTAAGCTCTTGTTTAAAAAAATACATAAGGATTTGTATGTTATCTATTAAGCACTATGGAGCTGTGCAGGGTGTGACGGGTTCTTGTCATGAGTTGTTTGTTGATTCTGATCAGTCTGTGTTGGTGGATTGTGGTCTGTTTCAGGGGGCGGAGACGTCTGGGTCTGGGGCGGATTCAAACAGTTTAGAAATCGATTTTGATCTGTCGGCTGTTCAGGCGTTGGTGATTACTCATGTTCATATCGATCATGTTGGGCGTTTGCCTTATTTGTTGGCGGCGGGATTTACGGGACCGATTTATTGCTCTAAACCCAGTGCTGAGTTATTGCCTTTGGTGATTGAAGATGCGCTTAAGGTGGGTGTGACGCGCAATGCCAGCATAATTAAGGCGTGTTTGGAGCGCTTGGCATCGCAGTTAGTTCCGCTGGATTATAAAACTTGGACTGACGTTCCTTTAACTTCCAACAATACCACCAAAGCACAAGTGCAGATGCGTCGTGCTGGGCATATTTTGGGTTCGGCTTATGTTATTTTCAGAGTCTCTAATGCTGAAATTAGATCCCAAGAAAAACGCTACCATGATGTGTTGTTCTCAGGGGATTTAGGTGCACCCCACTCGCCTTTATTACCTGCACCACAATCGCCTTACCGTGTAGATCAGCTTGTTTTAGAAAGCACGTATGGCGATAGAAATCATGAAAAACGCGCAACAAGGCGCAAGCACTTACAGCAAAGTTTAGAGCATGCGCTCAGTGATTCTGGCACTGTGCTGATTCCAGCTTTTAGTATTGGCCGTACGCAAGAGTTGCTGTATGAGCTGGAACATATTATTCATCAGAACAAGCTAAAACCTGTTAGCCAGACTCGCTCCGGTGTTTCGTTAAATTGGGAAGACATCGATATTATTATTGATTCACCATTGGCGAGTCGTTTTACTGAGGTGTATCGATCTTTGGCGAACTATTGGGATGATGAGGCAAAGCACCGCGTAAGTTCAGGTCGCCATCCGTTGAATTTCGAGCAAGTCACGACGATTGATGGTCATACCACCCATTGACAAACCGTCTCTTACCTGCAGCGCCAAACTCGCCCCGCTATTGTTATTGCTGCCTCAGGCATGTGTGCTGGCGGTCGTATTGTGAATTATTTAAAAGCTTTGTTGGGTGATGAGCGTAACGATGTGTTGTTTGTGGGCTATCAGGCAGCAGGCACACCAGGGCGAGATATTTTGCGATATCACGACCAGCCAAATGGTTATGTGGTGTTTGATGGGGAGTGTTATGCCATTAACGCAAAAGTGCAGCAGATCAGTGGCTATTCTGCCCACGCTGGGCAACGGGATTTATTGAATTTTATTAAGCGTATGCGAGTGAGACCAAGAAAAGTACATTTGGTCCATGGGGATGATAGTGCCAAGCGGACGTTAAAGGGGTTGATTGAAATAGAGCATCCAGAATGTGAAGTGGTGGTACCATGATAGACCTCCAGCTGTCACCCAAAGAACAACAGCCAGAGGTTTATTACAGCCCTATTCCACCGTCACAGACTTCGCTAGGTTGCGAGGTTGATCTACATCGGTGCCTTTAACAACAGCTACATGGTAAGACAATAACTGCAGTGGGATGGTATGCACAATTGGCTCTAGGATGCTGTCTACTTTTGGCACTTCGGTGAAGGTGATGTTGTCTTCGTTATGCAGGTCTGTGTCTTTATCCGCAAAGACATACAGTTCGCCACCGCGGGCGGCGACTTCTTGCAGGTTTGACTTAAGTTTGTCCAACATGTCGTTATGTGGAACCAAGGCAATAATCGGCATGTCTTCATCGACTAATGCTAATGGGCCGTGTTTCAGCTCGCCTGCAGGGTAAGCTTCCGCATGAATATAAGAAATCTCTTTTAGTTTCAGGGAGCCTTCTAGTGCAATTGGGAACATTGTGCCGCGTCCCAAAAATAGCGCATTGGTTTTATTGGCAAATCGATCCGCCACTTTCTTAATGTGTGCATCTGCCAATAAAGCATCATTCACGTAAGCAGGTAAAGAACGCATGGCTTGAACCAACTCTTTTTCTTTTTCTGCGGACAAGCCGTTTTCGACAGCAATGGCCACACTGGTAATCAATAATGCTGTTAGCTGAGTGGTAAAGGCTTTGGTTGATGCTACGCCAATTTCAGGGCCGGCATTGGTCAACAGAGTAAGCGCTGACTCACGCACTAAGGTGCTTGATGGCACATTACAGATGGCTAACGTGGTTAAATACCCCAGTTCTTTTGCCATACGTAGAGCTGCTAATGTGTCAGCCGTTTCGCCCGATTGCGACAAGGTCAAAAATAAAGTTTTCTTTGGCACGGCTACTTTGCGATAGCGATATTCGCTGGCCACTTCAACAGTACATGGTAAACCCGCTAAATCTTCGATCCAGTATTTTGCTACCATGCCGGCATGGTAACTGGTACCACACGCAACGATGTGTACGTTTTCGATTTCTTTTAAGAAAGCAGAATCCACCCCAAAGCAGCTAGTCAGCACCTTGGTTTCACTGATACGACCTTCTAGACAAGCACTGATCACTTTAGGTTGCTCGTAGATTTCTTTCATCATGTAATGACGAAATTCGCCTTTGTCTGTCGCATCAATATTGTGGTTAAACACGCTAATAGGACGATCTTGCAACTCGCCTTTTGCATCATAGATAGACACTTGGTCGCGGCTAACTTCTGCTATATCGCCTTCTTCCAAAAAGATAAATTGGTCAGTCACATGCAATAGCGCAAGCTGATCTGAGGCAATGAAGTTTTCTTCGATACCAACACCAATAACCAGCGGACTGCCTTTACGAGCCGCTATAAAGCGTTCGTTGTCGTCTTTTTGCACAACGCCAATGGCAAATGCGCCATGGAGTTTGGTTAATGTTGCTTGCACTGCTTTCAGTAAATCTGGCTGTGTTTTCATTGCATCATGAATAAGATGAACAATGACTTCGGTGTCTGTTTCAGATTTGAATTCATAACCTTTAGCTTTTAATTCGCTGCGCAATGGTCCGTGATTTTCAATAATGCCGTTATGAACTAACGCCAAATCATCACCGGAAAAGTGCGGATGCGCATTCGCTTCGGTTGGCTTACCATGGGTTGCCCAACGAGTATGGGCAATGCCCATTTTTCCATCTAGCGGCTCTGCTGCAAATTTATCTTTTAAAGCTTGAACTTTGCCCACAGCACGGTGCGAATAAACACCTTCTTCGTTGTTAATGGCAACACCAGATGAATCATAGCCACGATATTCAAGGCGACTAAGTCCTTCAATTAAAATTTTTGATACGTTACGGCGTGCAATGGCGCCAACTATTCCGCACATGAGAGAGTCCTTTTTTTCTGTGAAAAAAGGGGTCAGATCCCTTAAAATTAATATTAAATAGTCTAATTACGAATGTTCTGTAAAAGGGATCTGACCCCTTTTCTATTCCGTCATTCCCGCGAAGGCGGGAATCAATCACTTATGGTCATCGGAAATAACCCTATTTAGACAACACCACTGGTTTCCAGCCTTCGCGGGAATGGCAATCGTGGCGTGGCTATAATTATTAGCGCCGCAAGCGGCGAGGAATTACACCCAAAAAGATTAAAAGCTAAAACGTTACTTTTTGGTTGGTCGAGGCCAATTGTCTTTATTCGTTTGTCGCGCTCTGGCGAAAGCCAATTGCTTCTCGCCCACTTGTTTCGTGATAGTCGAGCCGGCCGCTATCGTCGCACCTTCAGCCACTTGCACTGGAGCAACTAACGAGGTGTTTGAACCAATGAAAACATTATCGGCCACCTGCGTTTGATGTTTATTCACGCCGTCGTAATTACAGGTAATGGTGCCCGCGCCAACGTTCACGTTCGCCCCCATTTCTGTGTCACCAATGTAGCTTAGGTGATTGACCTTGCTGCCTTCGCCAATGATGGCTTTTTTGGTTTCAACAAAGTTGCCGATCTTGGCTTTATTAGCAAGTTGAGTACCTGGACGTAAACGAGCAAAGGGACCTATGTCGCAATTTTCACCAACTTGGCTGTCTTCAATGAGGGTGTTGCTTTTAATAATGGTGTTATCGCCAATGGTGCAGTTTTTAAGGTGGCAATTTGGCCCAACTTCCACGCCAGCACCCAGTATTACTTTGCCTTCAAAGACACAGTTTACGTCGATCACCACGTCGTTGCCGGTTGTCAATTCTCCACGCACATCAATGCGGGATGGATCTAGTAATGTTGCGCCATTTTGCATAAGGCTAATGGCTTGCTGGTTTTGCAGCTCACGCTCCAATGCGGCAAGCTGAACACGGTCATTGACGCCAGCCACTTCGGCTTCATTTTCAGGGTTCACCGTAACGATATCCACACCATCACGTGCCGCCATGGCAATCACATCGGTCAGGTAATATTCACCTTGAGCGTTGTTGTTCGTTAGCGATGCAAGCCAGCCTTGTAGATGATTATTTGGCGCAAGCAGAATGCCTGTGTTCACTTCATTAATCGCAAGCTGGCTAGCTGTGGCGTCTTTTTGCTCCACAATCGCCGTCACTTTGCCTTGATCATTGCGCACGATACGCCCGTATCCTGTTGGATTATCAAGAGAGATTGTTAACAAAACCAAAGTATTAGAATCAGACAGCGCCGTCATTTTTTGCAATGTACTGGCACGGATTAGCGGAACATCGCCGTAAAGCGTTAATGTCGCGCCATCTGCTTGAAGGAAAGGCGCAACGCGACGTAATGCATCGCCAGTGCCTTGCGGATCATTTTGCCAAACAATATTGGCCGAAAAATCCTGACAATTTGCCTCGACTTGTTCGCCTTGGTGGCCAACAATTAAATGTAGTTTTGATTCAGGTAGTGTACTTGCTGTTGTGAGTACTCGTTTTACCATGGCGATGCCGCCAACTTTGTGCAATACCTTGGAAAAGGCTGATTTCATTCGACTGCCCTTTCCGGCAGCAAGAATTACGATATCCTGAGTCATGAGCATCCTTGAATTGGTGTCTTTTAATAATGAATATTACTTATTCGAGCTATTAGACCTTTTTGCCCAAACCGTCACAACCCAAATTGTCACAAAAAAAATGACAATTTTTATAAAAAATCATAAACCAATGATTTTCAAAGCATCTCAAAAAACTTAGCTCAAAGATTGTCAGAAAGTAATTACTCTGATGCTGATGCGTTACATTACAGCATCAGCAGTATAAAATAGCCGCAAAAATTAATGAAAACCATTATCGAATGAATTACACACCACTATAGTAAAGGATTAGCATGAGCCAAATCAGCGAACCAACACAACTTGATGAGCTTTATAATGAGGCGCATCCTTTAGCCTTGAAAAAAGAGATTGATGCACTAGAACAGCATTCCATCACCTTCATAGAACACTGTCCTTTTATTATCATGTCGACAACGGATGAGAATGGCTTTGCAGATGTGTCGCCTCGTGGCGGCGATGCAGGGTTTGTTATAGTGCTGGATTCAAATACCATCGCCTTTGCCGACACGGCGGGTAATAATCGCTTAGACAGTTTGAGAAATATTGTAGAAAGGCCAGAAGTTGGCCTGCTTTTCATGATTCCGGGGATCGGTGAAGTTGTCCGTCTAAAAGGTCACGCCAGCTTACATACCGATAACGAGACGCTGGCGTTATTTGCCGAAAATACTAAACTGCCAAAACTTGTGGTCAAAATAAACGTACATAAACTGCTGTTTCATTGCCCCAAAGCCATTGCCATTGCAAAACTTTGGAGCGAAGAAAATAAAGTAGAGCGTTCTTTTTTACCTTCCCTGCTGAGTATTATTCAAGATCAGGTTCAGGAATAAAGCTGGGCTTGATTAAGGCGCTTGCGAAATGGCAGAGCGTCTTGGACACGCATTGCATTCAGCTTGAAGGAGTTCTACTAATAGACGCGTCGCTGGGCCAGTTCGCTCGCCTTTGCCAAAAATGGCATACATGTGAAAGTTGCGTTCGCTTCCAGAAACCAGTTTCAGTCTTTTGAGCTTACTACTTTGCAAGGCGTATTCTAAATCGGCCTTGGGCAACCACGCGAAACCAATGCCGCTTGTCACGATTTCCAGTGCGGATTGCACGCTTGATACCGTCCAGCGTCGATCTGTACCCAGCCAACCCGCATCGACAGAAGTTTCCGATGCGGAGTCTCGGATGACAATCTGCAACTCGCGGCTCAGGCGTTCGTTATTAATTGGGTCTGCTTCTTGGTGCAAGGGATGGCTCGTCGCGGCGACGGCGATCATTTCCACTTCGACTATGGGGTCTGCCAAATAGCCTTTGGGTACGATAGAGCTAAGTACAAGATCTGGGCTGCCTTTTCGCAGTGCTTCTTCGCCTCCACTTAATACGGCTTCTTTTAGCTGGACTTGTGTGCCTTGGCTCTGTGGTTCGAAAGCTTGCAAGGCTCGCAGCAAAGCAGGCGTCGGGAACGCCTGATCGACTACTAGCTCTAGTTCTGGCTCCCAACCTTGTCCAAGTGTGTGAGCCAGTTCTTCTAGATCTACCGCTTCTTTTAATAAATGCCGTGAACGACGCAACAAGACTTCACCTCGCTCTGTTAGCTTGGCTTTTCGCCCCTCTATAATTAATAACGGATAGCCTAGCTGCTCTTGAAGCTTTGCGACTGTATAACTGACAGAAGATTGGCTTTTGTGAAGTGCTTCTGCCGCTTGCGCAAAACCGCCTTTATCGACAACAGATTGCAGTACTCGCCATTGCTCTAGGGTTACTCTTGGGGCTTTCACAGTCGCTCTCTTGTAATTCGTATATGAAAGATTAATGTATCGTATTTTTCGATCAATATCTCCAAAAAATGTCGCTTTTTAATCGAATAACTTGGTTATAAGATAGCTTCATTATCAAGTGACGAGCCATCTTGGCTCACTTAAGATTACCGAGGAGAAATTATTAAAATGGCTACTTTATTACGTATTGACTCTAGCGCTTCTGGCGAAAACTCTAAATCACGTCAACTAGCAAACGAGTTTGTTGAAAAATGGTTGGCAAAAAATCCTGAAGGCCAAGTGGTTGCTCGTGATGTAACAGCGAACCCACTACCTCACTTTACTGGCGAAACATTGGGTGCTTTGTTCACTCCAGAAGAAGATCGTTCTGCTGAGCAACAAGCTATTGCTGCGATTGGCGATGAGCTAATTGCTGAATTAGAAGCGGCTGACCTAGTTATTGTTTCTGCACCTATGTACAACTTCGGCATCCCTTCTACATTGAAGTCTTACTTTGACTATGTTGCTCGTGCTGGCCGTACATTTAAATACACTGAAACTGGCCCTGTTGGTCTTGTAAACAAAGATGCTTACATTTTTGCTGCAAGCGGTAGCTTCTTAGCGGGCGCGCCAGTCGATCATCAAGTACCACACATTCAAACATTCCTAGGCTTCATTGGTCTAAATGTGAAAGAGACTTTCATTGCTGGTGGTCAAGCAATGGGCGAGCCAGGTGAAGAAGCGTTCAACACAGCAAAATCACAAATCGCCGTAGCTGTTTAATACTAACTTTTCCCCTTTAAGTTATTGTTATTGGTTATGCCTAAAAACCGATTAGAGTTTTCTAATCGGTTTTTTGTTTTCAGGGACTTTTGATCAAAGCCCATTCGCTTTCAGGGCAATGCGCTTACGTTGTACGTCCACTTCTAACACGGTGACCTTGACTACTTGCCCTACTCGCACTAGATCTCTTGGGTCTTTGACAAATCGATCGGCCAATTGCGAGATATGAATCAATCCGTCTTGATGCACTCCTAAGTCTACAAAGGCGCCAAATGCTGCCACGTTGGTCACAACGCCTTCTAACTCCATGCCTTCGTGTACATCTTCCAGCTTTTGCACGCTGTGATCAAAAGACGCATAACGAAACTCGGGCCTTGGATCTCGGCCAGGCTTGGCAAGTTCATTAAGTATGTCTGTATAAGTAAAATCGCCTGCCTGGGCAAAGCTTGGTGCCGACAACTTTAACTGCTGCAAAGCGCCGCTATTATTAAGCAAGTCATGGGCTTTTAACTTTAGTTGCGCGGCCATTTTTTGAACCAATGGATAGGATTCAGGGTGCACGCCAGACTGGTCTAAGGCTTCTTTGCCATTGAGTATTCTTAAAAAGCCTGCGCACTGCTCGAAGCTTTTATCACCGATGCCTTTTATCTTCAATAGCTCACTTCTGGATTCGATTCGCCCTTTTTGCTGGCGATAATCCACGATATTTTGCGCTAATCGATTGGTTAGCCCAGAAACATAAGACAGTAAGGATACCGAGGCGAGGTTAATATCCACCCCAACGCGGTTTACGCAATCTTCCACCACGTTTGCCAGTGACTTAGACAACAAGGCTGCTTTGACGTCATGCTGGTACTGACCAACGCCAATCGCTTGAGGGTCAATTTTCACTAATTCAGCAAGGGGATCTTGAAAACGACGAGCAATAGACACAGCACCTCGAATAGTGACATCTAAATCTGGAAATTCTTGTATTGCGATGGGTGACGCCGAATAGACAGACGCACCCGCTTCGCTGACCACCACAGCTCGGCAATCTAAATTCGATTCGCTAATGAGCGCTTTGACTAGTGCTTCTGTTTCTCGTGATGCCGTTCCATTCCCAATCGCCACCCAACCAATGCCATGCTTGTGTATCAGCTTAGAAAGCACTGCACTGGCTTCTTGTGTGCGATTTTGAGGCCCATGAGGATAAATAACACCGTGATCCAGTAAAGAGCCCTGTTCGTCGATAACGGCCAACTTAACGCCGTTACGAAAGCCTGGATCAACACCCAATACTCTATAAGCGCCAGCCGGTGCAGCCATTAATAAGTCTTGCAAATTATCAGCAAAAACCTGAATAGCGCCTTCTTCTGCCCGCTCTTTCAATTGAGAAAGAACATCTGTTTCTAGTTTAGGTAGAAGTTTATTTTCCCAAGCATGATTTAAATACTTACGCTGCAAAGGCGTTACTCGATGGGATTCTGGCAAACTTGCATCAAGCAATGAATTAAGGTGGGGAAGAATTAATGTATCTGGATAATTTTGCTCATTTTTTAGGGAAACACTTAATTTTAATATCGACTCTTTTTTTCCTCGAAAGAGCGCAAGCAAACGATGGGAAGGCACTTTAATTATCGCTTCTTGATAATCAAAATAATCTCTAAATTTTTCACCTTGCTCCTTTTTACCTCGCAGCACCCTACTGGTTAAAAGACCGTCTTTGAGCAATATTGCACGACCCTTTTTTAGAACCTCGCTGTCATTAGCAATTGCTTCATTCAATATTTCAGTTGCCCCTTCTAAGGCAGACTCTGCCGACAGGACAATATTATGCTGTTTACACCAAGCGTCGATTGCGGACAAGGTATCAGAGCGCTGGCCGGACCATATTAACGCAGCCAGAGGCTGAAGCCCCTGCTCTCTAGCCTCATCCGCTTTTGTCTTACGGGTTTTCTTAAAGGGCGAGTATAAATCCTCCAATTCATTTTTAGAGACAGCGCTTTGTATTTTTTTTCTTATGGTGTCTGAGACATTTGTATCGCCTGCTAATAACGCAAGGATGCTTTCTTTACGTTTTTTTAATTCGACTAAGTATTGCCATCTATCGTAAAAAGACCGCAAATCCATATCGCTCATGCCGCCTGTATTTTCTTTTCTATACCGCGCAATGAATGGAACGGTTGCGCCTTCTTCGAATAATTGAATAATATTGTCGCTGTATTTTTTTAATATAGAAAACTCTATTCTTAAGTTATCTGATATGGAATTCATTTATTACCCTATTGTTTACACTTTTTTAACGGATTAAACGCATTATTTTGTTAGCATGTTAGGTTGTTTTTTATTAAAATCCACACACAAACTTGAAATAGTATAAAATTACATCACAATGTACTGATATCAATTCAATGTTTTTTTACGGTACGAATTAATATTCAATTTGCAACATAAGATAAAACACGTTTTTCGTCTGGTTAAGATTTACTATCAGATTTAAAAACACTTTATCTTTTCCGATCTTATGGAAGTTTCGAATTTATGAATTTTAACACATACCGCTGGCCATAAAAGATGGATCTCTTTTTCAGTGCAGGACCAACCAGTTCTTAACAGGCAACCAGTTCTTAACAGATAATTAGGAGACACCAATGAGTTTATTACTAGAATTAGCAGGCAACAAAGCCAAAGCACGTGCAGCAGCAAAAGAGCTAAACGTTGCGCAACTTGAAAACCTAATTGCAGGCTTCAACAACGCGCTTGAAAAAGCAAAAGAAGAAGAAGCCGCTCGTGAAGCAGAGCAAGCTCAAAAGTCTGCTCGCGCTGAAGAAATCGCAAACCTAATCGCGAAAAGCGGCTTAACAATGGAAGAAGTAGCATTGCTAACGACTCCAAAAGCAGGCGCAACTAAAGGCAAAACGGTTGAACCTAAATATCGCCTAACAGTGGCTGGCGAAACTCACGAATGGACTGGCCGTGGCCGCACTCCTAAAGTATTCCAAGAATACTTTGATGCCGGCAACAGCCGTGAAAGTGTAGAAATCAAATAACTATTTATTTCTACCTTTATTTAAATAATAAAAAAGCGACTCGTTGAGTCGCTTTTTTATTTCAAACTAACTTAAGCCATATTTACTACTTTTGAGTCATTTACTTTTCTCTAAACGCAAACCTCACCAGCACAATAAAGCAACCTAACATCCCTCCCAGCAGCACTCCTAAAACAGCAATAAGAGGCCTTTTAGGTGCAGTTCGACTAAGTGGCTTTTCTGGTGCCTCAATGTATTGAAAAGTATTAAAAGACACATTTGAATTCACGTTCAAAACATCTAACAAGTTCAGCTTTGAACTAATTGTCTGTAATCTTGGCTCTATGACGCTAAGCTGATCAGCACTAAGACCCTCTAAAACTTTTACTTTAGCTTCGAGTGCATTAGCTCCAATATTGATGGCAAATATCTCTTGATCTCCTAAATTCTGCTGAGGCCCATCTAAACCTGCAGCTTTAGCTATCTGCAAAGCATATTTAGCAAGCTCCGTCTCACTTTGCAAGCGACTCTTTGCCTGATCCACTAACATGCTTTTTTGCTGAGTTAATTCACTAGATTTAGAATCAACTGTGGATTTGAGATTAGCAAGCACAAGCTCTCGCGCCTTAGCTTCAACATATTTAATGTACCCGTTCAAAAAATCAAGACTTTCTTTAGCATTCTCACCATTACCTTTTAGAGAGTATGATTCTGGCTGGTCTTTTGATTTTATTGCAGCTGCTGTTAGCTTTTTATACCACTGGTTATACAATTTAGACTCTTGGGCCCGAGACTCATCACCCTCACTTGTTTGATGTATTGTTTTTAACTCTTCTTCAAAACCATCAAAAGAAGTAATGTAGTCTTTTTTATTACTTCTAGCATTGTACTGCTGTAAATAAATTTGAAATAGTTTTTCGGGTGAAACAAAGCTCATTAACTGCTGGCTAATCAGAATAGTCCCACCTTGATAAACATCAAAAATAGGCTGGAAATCATTCACCATTTTTTGGTAATCTGCAAAAGCACTTATCTGAGGCTCTGTAATGATAGCCTCTGTTGTCCACTTTTCTTTTGCTAATAATGCGTAAGCAATTGCTATTACTGTGCAAAAGATAGTCACCACAATGATTGTAAACTTCCCCTGCCATAGAGCCAAGATAAGCTCTTTTAAATCAATCTCATCATCATGACGATCAAACCGATATTTTGCTATATCTGAACTTTGTTCCATTTTTCCCTGTGATAGCTGACCTTTTGTCACAATACGCCTCTCCATAAAGGAATAAAATTATTCAAATCTAAAATATATCATCTAAATATACCGATAAGGGCATGTATTAGCCATTTATTCGATTACCTTTGTTTTGTATAAATCAAATCCCAAACACCATGACCTAAACGTTCACCACGTTGCTCAAATTTGGTCAATGGACGCGATTCAGGACGAGGGTGGTACTCACCTTTACCTGCTGCGTTTTCATAGCCTTCTTGGGCTTCCATTACTTCCATCATGTGCTCGGCATAAGGCTGCCAATCTGTGGCCATATGAAAGTGTCCACCGTCTTTTAATACATTCGCTACTTGCTGAGCAAACAACGGCTGAACAATACGACGCTTATTGTGCTTTTTCTTGTGCCAAGGATCTGGGAAGAACAACTGAAAGGTGCTGGCTGTGTTTTGCGGTAAGCAATTTGCCATGATTTCAATCGCGTCATCACAGTAAACACGTAAATTAGTAATGCCTTCTTCTTTTGCCAGCATCATCAGTTTGGCAACACCTGGTGGGTGCACTTCGATACCGATAAAATCTTTCTCTGGCGCGTTTTTCGCCATTTCAACAAGCGAAGCTCCCATGCCAAAGCCAACTTCAAGCACCACATCTGATTCACGACCAAATACTGTTGTGTAGTCAATTCGCCCATCAGCAAGATCTAAACCGTACACGGCCCAGTTCGCATCGTAATTCTTTTGTTGGCCTTCCGTCATGCGACCACCACGTACAACAAAGCTGCGAATGGTGCGTTTCTTGATAGGTTCTTGAGTATCGTTTTCTTGCTCTTGCATGGTTAAATATCGCTTCAGTGTGTTCTATTTTGATGAGCTGACACAGATCTAATACGTTCGTTTTAGATCAATCATTGGCCAATCGTGTCTTTTGGGTAAGACTAGCGGGGCGCTATCCTACCGAAAAAAGCCTTTAATGTCCTGCTTTTTTCGGTTCGTTTATTAAAGCCTAGACTATGTATTGTCTATGAATTATGACTGCTTGAACGCCATAAATGCCATATCAAAATCCCCCAAGCAATGAGGTAGCACAACCCACCCAATGGCGTCACCGCACCTAATATGGTGTACCCCGTTAAAGCCATGACATACAAACTACCAGCAAACAAAACATTGCCAATAATAAGCAGCCACAATATGACTTTCGTCGAAGGTATATATGCAGACAACGCCACCACGGCTAATCCGGCTAAAGCATGATACATAAGGTATTGGCTGGCCGTATGCCACCAGCCTAGCGCTTTCGGGTCCAACATATCGGTTAATGCGTGGGCACCAAATGCTCCAGCAGCAACCGAAATAAAAGCTTGAGTTGCAAAAAAAGCGCCCCATTTTAGAGGAAGATGAACGGATACTTTGTTTATTTGAAATTGTTTGGCCTGCTCTTGCTGAGTGTCGTTTTGCTTAGCAAGAAGTAAAGCAGACTCGTCGTCGTGATAAGACATGAATTATTCCAATACGTTTAAATAACCATTACTACCAATGGCGTAATAACGATTACCGGTACCAAAAGCCAACGCTAAAACACTGGCACCACTAGGTCGACTTTTTGGAGTAAAAAGCTCCCACTCTTTTTGAACGGCGCCTGTACTGACTTGCACCAGGGTGACTCGGCTATTCACTTCACCAAGCAAAATAGATCGATCATCTTTGGAAAAGACCGCTTGGCTGATGCTGGCGTTACGATACTGCAATGCGCCAGTGTCTATTTTAGTTAGCTCTTTACCCGTTGCCGTTGACCAGATTTTTGCGTTTCCTAATTGGGCGGCACCAAACGCATATTTACCGTCAGCAGATAACGCCACACTGCCAATGATATTACTTAGTGGCCACTGGTATTTCTTTTCGCCGGTCTGCATATCCCAGAGGATGACATTGGAAAAATCGTCTCCGGTTATGCCCATCATTCCATCAGGTGTCACATCGACTGCACGGACGGTCGCGCCAGTTCTGAGCGTTTGCTTAATACCGCCTCGTTTTATATCGAAGAAACGAGCCGTCTGGTCATTCAAACCAACCAAGGCATAATCGCCATTTTGGGTGAGTTTTAGAGATTGGATGTCACCAGGGGTTGTCCAGAAACCATCTGACTTTCCTGTTGATGTATTCCATAAGACGAGCGTTCGAGCACCACCCGTGGCCGCAAATTGGCCACTTGGATCAATATCCACACCATACAGGGAAGTGTAATCGCCTTGGGCATGATTCCAGCTAAAGCGACGCTCATTGACGGCGTTAACCCAGAAGCTGCCGCCATGTTGGATGGAACCAACCAATGACGTGGTGCCGTCATCACTTAGCACAGCAGAATAAAAACCCTGCGTAGCGTATTGAGCCGTTCGAACTGGCGCCTCTCCCGAGCAAGACAGTAAAGCGACCGAGCTGAAAGCGATTAAACTAAGCTCAAGCGCTTTTTTCACTGTGCGCTTCATGTAATTCCTTAATCAGCTGGTCTTCGTACTGAAAGCGCTCAGCCATCACCACAGCCAAAGCCTGAAGTGAAAAAGGCAAGGCCTCAAGCTGGGCATTACAATGCTCTTTGGTGTCGTATTTATCGTTGAACTCAATAGCCACCTCGGTGGTGCTATCAATGAGAGGCAACAACTCACGCAAAAGATTCGCAGCACTGTCGTCATGAAACTCTTTTGCTTCTAAAGCCAATTGTTCATAGACAGTAAAGTGGCCAGCAGAAACATAGTCGACCAGCAGCTCACAAAAGGTTTGGATTTTAGGCGTATCCGTTGGCGTTAAATCTCCACGCTCACGCAAATAAATGCCTGTTTCCAATAGCTGTCGACGCTGTTCTAACCATCGGTCAATAATAATGTGCACTCCGCCCCATCGTTCTTGGGCTGTTTTACAACCTTCTAACATATTAAGACTCCATCTGGCATTAATTATTAATAAACTTTGTCTCAAGCATATTCCGATACGTTACCCCCTGCAAGGTAATAGCCAGAGGGATTTGTAACCTTTTTAGAGTGTTTTATTGGATTACCGTATTCGATAATCCTTTGCCAAAACACTCGCAACCCCCCTATTTAAAAAGAGGCTTTTTTATTTGCTCGCAATGCAATCACAATATTAATGATGGCCATACCAACAAACGCAACCAGAGTCCAACCAGGAATACTAAGACCCAAAAACGTCCAAACTACATCGCCACACTCACCGGTTCCCATCACCATAGCTTGCATAATTTCTTGCCATGGAAAAACCTCAAACATGTAACTTAACCCTGGTAAGCAGGCAGGCAGCTCGTCCATTGGTAAGCTTTGTAGATACAAATGACGAATCGCTAACGCGGCACCAGCGAAAGACAAAACAACCACGATCCAAGCAAATACTTTTCGCGCTTTTTCACTCCCCGTTAAAGCAGAAACCAACGACACCACACCAACACAGAAAAACACGATACGTTGCAACATACATAACGGACAAGGCTCTAAGCCCATCTGATATTCCATATAAAATGCCACTGCCAAAAGAGCAAAAGCCGCAAACGCAACCAAACCATGAAAACGACGAGCAGATAAAAACGCGAACATATAAAAAGATTCCTAAACTTGCTAATGGGACATTTTTAATCGAATACTATTATTACGACAACAGAGAAACAGTAAAGTGCTAAATTACTGCTGACAGATAGCTTTAATGCCAGTTAGTATACTGGCTATTGGAATGAAAACGAGAACCTAACATGTCATTGATGATATCCCTGCGCAACAAATCACGCTTATTTGCCTTAGTATTACTCTGTGCGCTAACGAGTATAACAAGCCATGCCGAAGACGAAGCCGCCGCAACCGCGGCTTATATCGAGTTAAAGCCTAATTTTGTCGTGAATCACCTTGGGAGCGACGGCCAACTTAAATACATTAAAACCAGTATCAGTATTCGCACCGACACCAATTCTAAAGACTTAATCGAAGCCAATATGCCATTGGTCAGAGACGCTATCGTGATGTTCCTTAGTTCTCGAACCACAGAACAAGTTACTGGCGCGATTGCCCGCGAAAAAACCCGTGAAGAAGCGGCTATTGCAGTAAACGACGCCCTGCAAGAAGAAACTAACCTTTCACCTGTTAAAGACATCTTGTTTGCCAGCTTTGTCACCCAGTAAATGACATTGCGCTCGTACTAAAAAATACAGCCGACCAATAAAAATGCCCCTTGCTAAATCGTTAGCAAGGGGCATTTTTTTACAATCCGCTATTATTTAAAGCCTAGGGAAGGTGCGAACAAGCCCTCTTGTCTCAGCATGTGGATAAAAGCCTGTTATTCGAGGCGAGTACCGAATGTGAATAGTGGTTCTATTTTCGAGGTGCTCAACAAAGAATACAGGCTTTTAGAGCATGCCCTGCGGGTCTTTCAGAGAAAACGCCACATGTCGTTGCGACTCTTTGAAAGGTACCTACATTCCTTCAGAGTCGCGCCTTATTTGACGATTTCTCTGAAAGACTGAGGCTTAGTAGACTTATTCGCACCTTCCCTAGAGTTCTTTAATCTCATCAGGATCAACATATCCCGCCAGCTTATCCGTTGCTTCATTATTGAAAAACTTTTCCATCTGCTCCATTACATATTTGCGAGATTCTGGTTGCATCAAGTTCAGTTGTTTTTCATTAATCATCATGGTCTGAAGTTGCTGCCATTCTTGCCAAGCTTGCTTAGACACATTCTGTAGAATCTCTTGGCCTTTTGCCCCGGGCAATGGCGCACGATCTAAGGCTTCCATTTCTTTCTGGAATTTCTTACAAAAAACAGTATTCGACATAAGAGTTTCTCGCCATCATCAATGTATAGAGTGAATAATGGCGTTAACACAGCAGAATTCAAGGCATTCTATAAATAAGATCAGAAACGCAATCGTACTAAGCTCCTCCCTCTTGCCTCTTATGGGGAGGCTTAAAGACTTCTCGCCAAGCCAATAGCAACAAACACCAAAATCAAAACAAAAATCGATGGGCGTTTATAGGTTAACCAGGCAAAACCTAACACAGCAATGGCGATGTCCATCCAATCAAGCAAGCTCGATATTCCGATAGGATAGTATAACGCCGCCAGCAATATTCCGACCACAGCCGCATTTAGACTCGCGACCGCTGAGCGAAAGCGATCATAATGAGTCAAGCGCTGCCAAACAGCTTGAGCACTTAGCATCAACAATAGCCCCGACAAAAATACCGCTAAGGTTGCCACGCCTGCCCATAGTAAAATATTGCCGCCGTCGGGAGTGACTGCTGCGCCTAAAAAGCTGGCCATGGTAAACATGGGCCCGGGGACCGCTTGAGCCGCGGCATAACCTAACAATAAATTAGATTCATCAATAACCGCTGATGCAGGCTCTACAAAAGAATCAGGCGTCAATGCGAAAGTCGACAACATCGGCAGCACCACATGCCCACCACCGAAGACTAAAGCGCCCGCGCGGTAAAAATCGGCAAACAAACCACTCAATCCGCCACTTACCAGAAAGCTAGCAAAGAAAATTGCCATGGCAATCAAAAAGAAACACCAAGCAAAACGCACCTTAGGCAAAGCTTCTGAAGCAGTAGGAACCAGAGGCGGTCTTGCTAGAAAACCAAAACAGATGGCAACAAACAACACCATCAAATTAGCAAAACCGGAAGGAGACAACACAATAAATGCCGCACTGAATACTGCCAGACAAGCCATTGTCTTGCTCTGACAAAAAGACCGCCACATACTGACACAAGCATCAGCCACTATGACTACCGCCAAAAGCTTTAAAGCATGAACGACGCCATCAAAAAACACATTCCCCTGCCAGTGATTACCAAACTGCGCCAACAACACCATGATCACAAAAGACGGCAAGGTAAAAGCCACAAAGGCCGCTATCGCACCAAATAAGCCAGCGCGATGATAGCCCAAGGCAAAACCAACCTGACTTGAACCCGGCCCAGGTACGATTTGACTCAGCGCCACCCATTGAGTGTATTGCGCCTCACTCGCCCATTTTTTTCGCTGAACAAAGGTCTGATTAAAATAACCGAGATGAGCGGCAGGCCCACCAAAGCTGGTAAAACCTAATAAGAGGAAAGAGACAAAAACCTCTGCTACGCGTTTAAAGTATGAGAGGTTTTTGTCTGTCATAGTACGAAGATTCCGAATTAGTTAGTCAATTTGTTCCAAGATACTTCTGACAGGAGCAGGCAACCCTTGGGTCATGGCATCCTGTTGGCTGAACCATTGATATTTATCGCCATCCATTACCAACTTTGTATCGGCTATTTGAATTTGGCTAGGTGAAATATCCAGATGATAATGACTAAAAGTATGTCTAAAAGATGACAAGGGTGTGACAGCAGCAACTTGTGTCGCAAATCGTTGTTCAATATGAAGCACTACCGATTCATCTGGCGCAAGTTCGGGCAGACTCCACAATCCGCCCCAAATTCCCGTAGAAGGACGCTTCTCTAATAACCACTGCCCTTGCTGATTGGTCAACACCAGTAACTGAATGCTCTTTTCTGGCTTAGCGGCTTTTTTCGGTTTGCGGATAGGAAATTGTGTTGGATCTTGAGTAAGGCGCGCTTGGCAATCGCTTTGCAGCGGACAAATCAAGCATTGTGGTTTAGAACGAGTACAAAGCGTCGCTCCTAGATCCATCATAGCTTGCGTGTAATCACCACATCGCTCACTCGGCATATAATGCTCTGCTAACTCCCACATGGCATTTTCTGTTTTCTTCTCACCCGGCCAAGTGGGCACAGCATGGAAGCGCGCCAAAACACGCTTTACATTGCCATCTAAAATCGCTGCTTGTACACCACGTGCAATAGACAAAATGGCGGCGGCCGTTGAACGGCCAATGCCAGGCAACTCACATACACCTTCAACCGTTTGTGGGAATTCACTGTCAAACTC
Source organism: Marinomonas rhizomae (assembly GCF_024397855.1). NCBI lineage: Bacteria > Pseudomonadati > Pseudomonadota > Gammaproteobacteria > Oceanospirillales > Oceanospirillaceae > Marinomonas > Marinomonas rhizomae. The sequence continues at coordinate 675,861 of NZ_CP073343.1, read as the reverse complement.
TTCCACCAGCATTTTGGCCGCTTTATGCATATTACGCGCCCGAGCGTAGTAGCCTAAGCCACTCCAGTGAGCGAGCACCTCATCTTGTTCAGCATCCGCCAAAGCCTCAACCGTTGGAAAAGATGTCATAAATTTATGGTAATAATGGATAACTGTGGTCACTTGCGTTTGCTGCAACATGATTTCAGAAATCCATACTCGATACGGTGTTTTATTCTCTTGCCAAGGCAAACTTTTACGCCCGTGCTCATCAAACCACGCTAAAACACGGGGCGCAAAATTTTCAACTGGTTGCATTTATCTCTCACGTTTACGGCGTTTTAATCTATCTACTTTTCAATCAGGCAATAATTAAAACAAGTTCTTTAGTTTTTCTTTTAGCTTCTCTTTTGCTCTTTCTTCTTCCGCCTTGCGCTTTTCTTCAAGTTCGGCTTTCAAACGAGCTTTTTCTGCATCAATTTTGGCTTTTGCTTCTGCTTCTTTTTCTTTTAAACGGGCTTTTTCAGCATCTCGTTTCGCGTCTACCTCAGCTTTTAAACGGGCTTTTTCAGCATCAACTTTGGCTTTTAGTTCTGCTTCTTTTTCTTTCAGACGGACTTTCTCTTTTTGCAATTTTCTGTTCAGTTCAGCTTTAGCTAAATCGGAGAACAAGGCACCGAACCCCTTTATGTCAGGACGACATAAACCCGCAGGATCGTCGCTAAATTTACCTTTACACACAATAGGAAATGCAAGCTGAACGATTTTTTCATTGACGCGACACGCTTTATCTAATGAACTCCCTGAAAGAGCAACATTGGCCTGATAGTCCAAAGAAGAGCCTGGAAGAGACACAACACCGTCACCAGTCACCTGAATACCCGCAGAACTTATTTCCAATCCTGGCGTCGATACTTGACCATTGATGATATAGGCAGGAAAACGCATGGTTTCAAACGGTGTATCTGGGCCGAATTGCTCGTCGTTGAGTTTGTCTTTATTGACCGCAGCAATGCCTTCACATACTGTCTTCGTTAAATTCGTTCCAACCAAGGCGCCATTTTTAATCTCTACCAATAGATCCCCTTGTAAAGAAGACATAAGGGTATCAATACTATTTCCCTTAGCGCTCAACTCACCATTTAAAAAGGTTGCACCGGCAACTTTATCCATATCCATAAAATCGATCAGCAAAGGCTGTATTTGAACACCATCGATTGCAGGAGAAACATTGAAAACTGGTGTTATACCTCGTACATCCAAACTCGCTTTTGATGACACAGTACCTTTATACAAAGATGCTCTCAGCGGTGAGACTTTTACCAAGCCATTTGCTTGGGTTGAATCCAATTCAATTTTGTCTATTTTTAACTTCTTCATGGTGAGATTTTCAAATACAACGCCGACATGACCATTTAACGAACGAATCAAGTCGATTGGGATGAGTGTGCCTGCATCAAGATCATTTTGTGATGATGAGTCTTTTATTTCATTAGAAGTGGACACCGTACCTGATATGACATCCTCTAAATCAGCACCGTCTTCACTATTTTCAACTGGTGTAGGCAAGTAACGGTCAAGGTCTAAGTTTTTACCCGCCACACTAACATCCCAACGCAAGGGCGATAAATCCACCACAGCATTGGCTTCGATACTGGTATCGTCCATCACGATTGAAATCGGCTGTGCGGTAATAGAATCTAAACTGCCTTCTAACGTGATATTAGCACGCGCTTTGGTCAGTGCGGTTTCATCCGACATATCTGGAAGTGGTAGTTTTAAACGTGTCATCAGGTAGCGTGGATTAAACTCTCCGATGGTTAACACTGCAGAAAACTGAGGATCGCTCAACACTTGATAAGCTTGAACTTTGGCATCGACGTTGACACCCAAAACACTTAGTGACAGCCCTTCCGCCAATACGTTCTCTTGCGGTAAATCAACATCCACATTGGCCGCACTGAGTTTTGCGCTGATTGGGCTGGCTGGTAATAAATCACTTTCAATATCAGCAGACAACACCAAAGAATCTAACGATAAAAATTCACGTTCTGGGAAAACCGCAAGATTCGCATTTAAAGTGGCTTTCGCCTTTACGGGTGATTTTCCCTGCAAATCACTCTGCGTCACAGCGATATCCATCGCCATTGGCCACGCTTTATCCCATTGAACGTCATTTAACCGGACGTTTAAGGTCGCATTTATCAACTGCTTAGTTTGCTCATCACGGTATTGAACTTGCGCGTTTTCAATACGCAATTCATCGAGCTGAATATCAGGCAATTTGATTTTTTCAGCACTGTTATTCGCGGCATTGGAATCGGCACTAGCGCTTGTTGATGGTGACACAGAGCTTGCTACTGAAGAGTTGTCCGGTAAATCTAGCTGCCAATTACCTTGGCCTTGGGCGTTTTTATTTAAGCTGGCTTTTAGGTTCACCAAATTTACTTTATCCACCTGAATTTTTTGTTCAAGCAAAGGCAAAATAGCCAAACCAAACTCGGCGCGATCGAATTGTAAAATTTCGGGATCTGAGCCAACAGAAACACCTATGTCTTCTAACCCCAACCCCAGCCAAGGAAAAAACGACCAACTGATGTCACCGTCCAAACGTAAATTAACATTGGCTTTTTCTAGCGCAACGCTTTTTAGTTCGTCTTTAAAGTCATTTGGATTCACAAACAACATGACGTACGCCAACAAAAGAGCAACAACAGCTAATAAACCAGCCACCAACAGTAAAAGTCGCTTTATCCAAACCATGACACACTCCTTAATAAATTACTCTTACCAGCCTCCCTCTTAGCAGGGGGAGGAGCTAAGTTCGTTTTTTTGTTCCTTACCCTTATCTTTAAGGGGAAGGTGTAGGATGGGGTTGTTAACTTTATTAACCCCCTCCCAACCTCCCCCTTAGCAGGGGGAGGAGCTAAGTTCGTTTTTTTGCTCCTTCTCCTCATCTTCAAGGGAAGGAATAAAATATCGCCATATCATAGCACTCGAAGTAAACGTTTATCGACGCAATAGCGACAACTCATCAAAAAACACACAGACAAACCATAGAAGCCAAAGAGTGCACGTTCTATAATGGGCAAATTATGTCATGCTCTTATTATACAAACACGTGACGACCACTCGTCACCATCACTGTGGAGAACTCAATCAATGTCCGATCGCATTGCCAGTGTCGAGCGTAATACGCTTGAAACTCAGATCAAGGTATCGATTAACTTAGACGGTACCGGTAAATTCAACTGCATCACAGGTGTTCCTTTCCTTGACCATATGCTTGAACAAGTAGCACGTCACGGCCTAATTGACCTAGACATCCATGCGGTTGGCGATCTTCACATTGACGCTCACCACACCGTTGAAGATTTGGGTATCACGCTAGGACAAGCTTTTGAGATTGCCGTTGGCGATAAAAAAGGCATCAAACGTTATGGCCATGCTTATGTTCCATTAGACGAAGCCTTGTCTCGCGTAGTGATTGATTTCTCTGGTCGTCCAGGGTTAGAAATGCACGTGCCTTTTACTCGTGGCTCTGTCGGTGGTTTTGACGTAGATTTATTCTCAGAGTTTTTCCATGGCTTTATCAACCACGCCAAAGTCACGCTGCACCTAGACAATCTTCGTGGTAAGAACACTCACCACCAAGCGGAAACCATTTTCAAAGCATTTGGCCGTGCATTACGTATGGCATTAGAAGCTGACGAACGTATGGCAGGGCAAATGCCTTCCACTAAAGGTTCTTTGTAAAGTTCTCTTGGAATGAGTAGTAAGAGTATGAGTGAGATGAAAAAATCTACCGTCGCAGTAATAGACTATGGCATGGGTAACCTTCACTCGGTTGCCAAAGCCCTTGAACACGTGGCGGATGAAAACACTTCAGTGATTGTCACCAGTGACCCTGCGGTGATTGATGCCGCTGATCGCGTGTTGCTACCTGGTGTTGGCGCGATTCGCGATTGTATTGGTGAAATGCACAATGCTGGACTGGTTCCTAGCATACATAAAGCCATGGCAGAAAAACCTTTTCTTGCCATTTGTGTCGGCATTCAGTCGTTGATGTCTCACAGTGAAGAAAATGGCGGCGTCGATTGCTTGAACCATTTCCAAGGCAACGCTCTGTTCTTTGGTGAAAAACACACAGATCATGACGGCAGCAAACTTAAAGTACCGCACATGGGCTGGAATCAGGTGCAGCACACTATTAACCACCCTCTTTGGGCGGATATTGCAGACAACGCTCGCTTTTACTTTGTACACAGCTTTTATGTGGTGCCAGAAAACAAAAGCGAAGTCGCGGGTACCTGTGACTATGGTTTGGAATTCTGTGTGGCGCTCGCTCGCGACAATGTTTTTGCAGTGCAGTTTCACCCAGAAAAAAGCCACAAAGACGGCCTTCAGCTTTATAAGAACTTCCTTCACTGGGATGGCAAGCCATAACCGCATGCCTTATAAGTTTGTTTAGATAGAAGCATATTAGATTCTAGGAGCGCCATTTATGGGCTTAGCAAAACGTATTATTCCTTGCCTTGATGTGGACAATGGCCGCGTTGTAAAAGGCGTCCAGTTCGTTGATATTCGTGACGCAGGCGATCCTGTTGAAGTAGCAAAGCGCTACAACGAGCAAGGCGCGGATGAGATTACTTTTCTAGATATCACCGCCAGCTCAGACGATCGTGAGACAACCGTTCATATGGTCGAAGCCATTGCCAGCCAAGTATTCATTCCTTTGACTGTTGGTGGCGGCATTCGTACCTGCGAAGACATTCGTCGCATGCTAAACGCTGGCGCTGATAAAGTCGGCATTAATACCGCTGCGGTATTCAACCCTGAATTTGTCCGTGAAGCAGCTCAGCGCTTCGGCTCTCAATGCATTGTTGTTGCTATCGATGCCAAAAAAGTCAGCGCTGAAGGTGAAACAGACAAATGGGAAATATTCACCCATGGTGGCCGCAAACCGACAGGTTTGGATGCGGTTGAGTGGGCAAAGAAAATGGTCGAATACGGCGCAGGGGAAATCCTGCTAACTAGTATGGATCGAGACGGCACGAAAAATGGTTTCGACCTAGGCGTGACGCGCGCTATCAGTGAAGCGGTTCATGTGCCTGTTATCGCCTCTGGCGGTGTGGGTAATTTGGATCATCTGGTCGATGGCGTGATTGAAGGCAAAGCGGATGCGGTATTGGCCGCCAGTATTTTCCATTTTGCTGAATACAGCATTCACGAAGCCAAACAACGTATGATCGATGCTGGCATCGAAATGCGTCTGTAACCCACCCCTATAGCGATAATTGTCAACCTAAAGGCCGCCCTACAGCTAAATAAGTTAAATGTAGGTCGGTCTTTGGCATGGCAAATTGCTTTTATCTATTATATTCAGGAAGTCAGCATTTTTTGTGCACAAGGCATCTGTTGCTTGCCGCGAATAAGCTCTGCCGAGTACAATCCTTAAAATTTAATTTTGCCTTATTTAATAGAAGGAAGACTTCTTGACCACCTTAACCGATGCCTTGCAAGCGTTGGCAACTCATTGCCAACAAGCCGCGACGACTTCTGCTTTAACATTTCATCGTGGTGTGGAACGAGAAGCACTCCGAGTTGATCGTACTGAAGGTCATATTTCACATAAGCCCCACCCAAAAACATTGGGTTCGGCCATGACACACAGTTCTATCACAACGGATTATTCCGAATCTTTGATGGAGTTTATTACTGGCGTTCATCCAAGCGTTGAAGGCGTTATTAAAGAGCTGGAAGACATTCATAACTTGGTTAACCACGAACTCTACAAACAAGATGAATGTTTATGGCCGGCCAGTATGCCTTGTTATTTAGCGGGTAATGAAGACGTTCCTATCGCGTATTATGGCGAATCCAACACTGGCAAACTAAAACGCGTTTACCGCGAAGGCTTGTCTAATCGTTATGGACGCATCATGCAGTGCATCGCTGGCATGCATTATAACTTCTCTTTCGATAAAGACTTCTGGTCTTTCTTGGAAAGCTACAAAGGCAAAACCAACCTTTCAGACACTGATAAACAAGCATTTCAATCAGACAGCTATTTTGCTTTGATCCGAAATTTCCGTCGTAGCTCTTGGATGTTGTCTTTATTATTTGGCGCATCTCCAGCCATCGATGAAAGCTTTTTACCAAAAAAGCCAGATAGCCTGAGTACACTTGAGAAGAATACCTGGTTTGGCCCAAAAGCCACTTCACTGCGTATGAGTGACCTTGGCTACCAAAACAAAGCTCAAGCCGATTTATATGTTTGTTACAACGAAGTTGAAACCTACATCAGCACGGTCAGAAAAGCCCTGCAGACGCCTTACCAGCGCTATCAAGACATTGGTGTAAAAGTCGATGGTCAATATCGTCAGCTTAACAGCAATTTATTGCAGATCGAAAATGAGTATTACAGCGATATTCGCCCAAAACGTGTAACACAACCAGGCGAGCATCCAAGTGCCGCCTTGCATGCTAGAGGTGTTGAATACATCGAAGTTCGCATCATGGATCTCGATCCAAGCTCTTCTATCGGCATGCAATCGTCAACGCTATATTTTATCGATGTATTTTTGCTTTACTGCATGCTACGTGGCGATGAACGACTAGGCAGCGCGGAATGCAACCAACTCCGTCAGATGCAGCAAGAAATTGCTTCTCATGGCCGTGATTTAGACATGAGCTTTGATTTTGGCCAAGGCCCAACCAAGCTACGTACGAAAGCAGAAGACATGTTAAATTCACTGGCTGAAGTAGCAGAATTTTTATCCGCCAAAACGGGCAACCCGGCTTACCAGCAAGCTGTAGAAGTCCAACGAGAAAAATTAAGCAATGAAGCCTTGCTTCCTTCTGCTCAGCTATTAGAGCGCAGCAAGATCCAACAAGGTTATCAGAATGCTATGTTGGCACTGTCAAAAGAACAACAAACAGAATGGATGTCTCGTCCTCTATCTGATGAACTTACTCGTGAGTTTATGGAAAAAGCTGAGCGCTCTTTACGTGATCAAGAAGCCATTGAAGCGGCAGACGAAGTGGACTTTGACACTTTCCTCACCGCGTATTTAACACCACAGTAAATCAAAGTTTTAAAACTGATAGACACAAAAAAGTCTTATCCGAGGCTTTCTTTGTGTCTACCCATCCTCTCAAATACGATTGAGCAAGTCCGTTTTCTTTGAATTGTATTCGTTATCCGAAATAGCGCCCATGTCGCGGAGCTTTGCCAGCTTTTCAATCAACTGAATCACTTCATCGACTGATGCCGTATTACTCAAGTTCTGAGGTGTTTGCACCTCAGGAGTTGTCGTATAGGCCATTTGCGCAGGCGGAGCGACAAAGTTGTTCTGTGATGCTTGATTGTTTGTATTTGAATTAGCGGAACCCGCGCCAGAAACAATCGGCAATGTATTCACCGCAATCGTGCCGTACTGGCTGGAAAAAGTCAGTGAAGAATTACCACCCTGCTGCTGGCTTATGCCACCAATATTATTGTCTAACGTATCGTATACAGTGACATTACCATTCACTTCAACCGCCAGGCGATTCGGAAAAATAGCGTAGCGTGTACTGTTTTGTGCACCGCTGCTAAAAGGCTGTCCAAGATCACCAGGCCACCATTGATTACTGGATGTTGAACCTTTTGGTAATGGCATAAAAACCTGCATATTAGCAAGACCGTTAGCCAACTCATTACACAAATTGTCCACTGTCGATTTCAAACCATAGTTAAACATATCACCGACCATGGTCATGCCACCGCGCATCCACTGACCGCCACCGCCCAGTTCAGGGCAATTAAATTGCGCCATGGAACCATTGCCATTGTTGACGGCTATCAGCATGTGAACCACAGCATCGAAACTTAGGTTGTAACGACGGGAAAGGGAGTTAACTAGGTTTTGTCCATCTTGCGTTAAATTTTGCATGGTAAAGCTCTCTAAATGAGACGTAGAGCTGTTCTCTTTTATCTAGCCATTGCAAAATTAGGCAAACATCGCCTAGTACATGGACACAAACAAAGAGTAGGTTGCAGCATCATGCTGGCCAACAGGTTTCGTAGAACACCACTCTAACACATGCATGCCTTACAAAATGGTGACAAGCCACCGAATAGGTGCAAATAACTGTTTATTTTTCAAACAACCATTTTTTATTACCAATAAAAAAGGAATAAGCCAGTAAATGGCTTATTCCTTCATAAAAACGCACGATTCCAACGCTATAGCTTACTTAATAAGACCATCGAAATCTGATGCGTCATGGCGTTCTTGAAGCTGTGCTCCGTCGCCAAAAGACTTATTAACAATGCGTCCACGCTGAACAGCTGGACGTTGCTCGATTGATTTCGCCCAACGCAGCACGTTTTTGTAGCTAGTCACGTCTAAAAACTCGGCCGCATCGTACAAATTGCCCAAAACTAAATTGCCATACCAAGGCCAAATCGCGATATCCGCGATTGAGTATTCTTCGCCCGCCATGTAAGTATTATTGGCTAATTGCTTATCCAACACATCCAACTGACGCTTGGTTTCCATCGTAAAGCGATCGATCGGGTATTGCATTTTAATCGGCGCATACGCATAAAAATGACCAAAACCACCGCCTAGATACGGAGCAGAGCCCATTTGCCAGAACAACCAGTTGCGGCATTCTGTTTTTGCCGCTAGGTCTTTTGGCACCAAAGCATCAAACTTTTCCGCTAAATATTGCAGGATAGAACCAGACTCAAATACACGAGTCGGTGGCGTCGTACTGTGATCCATCAAGGCAGGGATTTTTGAGTTAGGATTGATTTCAACAAAGCCTGAACCAAATTGATCACCTTCGCCGATGTTAATCAAATAAGCATCGTATTCAGCAGCACTGATTCCTAGAGCCAATAGCTCTTCCAGCATGATAGTGACTTTTTGGCCATTTGGTGTCGCTAAAGAATGAAGCTGGAGTGAATGCTTACCGACTGGCAACACTTTTTCGTGCGTTGCACCCGCTATTGGACGGTTGGTGCTGGCAAATTTACCACCGTTTTCGGCATCCCATTGCCAGACTTTTGGAGGAACGTAATCTTGATTCGATGTGGTATCAGAACTCATAACATCTCCTAAAATGATTTATCAGCAAGAGAATCACTCTCGCAATTAATGTTCAACAAAAGCTCGCTCGATAACATAATCCCCTGGCACACCAATCTTTGGTGATTCTGTAAAACCAAGTTCATCAAGCAAGGTTGATGTGTCTTTAAGCATACTTGGGCTACCACAAATCATGACTCGATCATTCAATGGGTTCAACTGAGGCAAGGCAATATCTTCTGCTAGCTTACCACTGCGAATCAAATCTGTCAGACGTCCCTGATTACGAAACGCTTCACGAGTCACGGTTGGGTAATAAATTAATTTGTCTCTTACTTGCTCACCAAAGAATTCATTTTCAGGTAATTCTTTTTCAATAAAGTCAGCATATGCCAATTCACTTACATGGCGAACACCGTGAATCAATACAATTTTTTCGTACTGCTCGTAGGCATCAAAATCTTGGATAACACTTAAAAAAGGCGCTAAACCTGTGCCAGTAGACAACAAATACAAGTGTTTACCTGGATGTAAATCACGAGTTACCAAGGTGCCAGTTGGTTTGCGGCTAACCAAAACATCATCACCCACTTTTAAATGCTGTAAGCGTGAAGTCAGTGGTCCATTAGGTACTTTTATACTAAAAAACTCTAAATGCTCTTCGTAGTTAGGGCTAGCTATACTGTAAGCACGCATCAAAGGGCGAGTTTCCGTTTCCAAGCCAATCATCACAAATTGACCGTTATCAAAACGTAAGCTCGGATTACGTGTGACTTTAAAGCTGAAGAGATTTTCATCCCAATGGTGAACGCTTAATACACGCTCAGTAACAAATGCACTCATGACCCCTCCAATTAAATAATCTGATTACATTGCATGCTACAGCACATTCTTATATTCATTTAATTGATATTTCAAATGACTTTAATACGCTAAGCATATATAGATAATAATATGCTTATTATGTCATCCAAATGGACAGCAAATACGTTAGGAAGTAGGAAGGTAAAATTCATTGTAAGAAAAGCGTTCTGCTGTACGTCAAAGATTCAGCAGCATAAGAAAGACTTTATTGCTAACCGCGTCATCGAACAGACGCGCTCACACGATAATAAGGACAAACGACATGAAAACTCGACATTTATTCAGTAACACCTTTGGGTTACTGCTACTTAGTGGAGCGGCCGCTTTTAGCAGCTTATCCCAAGCAGCCCCGCAAACAATGATAGTCGCTGGCGGCTGTTTCTGGTGTGTAGAATCTGATTTCGAATTAGTCCAAGGCGTCAGCGATGTTGTCTCTGGTTACATAGGAGGCCACACCGAAAACCCAACTTATAAACAAGTCTCCTCCGGAAAGACAGGTCATTTTGAAGCCGTAATGATCAATTTTGATGATGATGTGGTCTCACTAAAAGCATTAGCAGATTATTACTGGAAAACCATCGACCCAACCGATGCCGCAGGCCAATTTTGTGACAAAGGCTCACCCTACAAGACAGCGATGTTTTACCAAGACGACCAACAAAAAGTCGTTTTCGAAGCTTCTCTCGCTAAAGTTAATAAAACAAAGCCCTTTAAAGACGATATCGTGACTGAGATTCTACCTGCTAAAACCTTTTACCCTGCAGAGGAGTACCATCAGAGTTACTACACAAAGAACCCAATTCGCTACGCTTACTATCGCGCAAGCTGTGGTCGTAACAGTCGTATTGAAGATTTATGGGGCGAAGTCGCTAGTAAAAAATACCATTAACATAAATGCAAAGAGCTCTCTCTGTTCTAGACTGAGCTCTTTCATCTTCCCTCACTTTCTTTGCTATCTATCTCATCCATCTATTCCTGCATGCTCACCAATCGATTACGACCTGTTCAAAATCCATTCTGCCTTTTCGTACTATCAACAAAGCGTTTTTAACCTACGTTAAGCGCATAGAAATTGAAGCAAATAGGTAAGTAGCGCCGAAATCCTAGCCTTTCCGCCGTTCATACAGCACATTAATAACGCAACTCACGAAGTTCTAACAAAGTAACTAAAAGGAGTTATATAATGAAAAAGTTTATCCCAGTAATCGCAGGTAGCATCGCTTTAGCTTCTCTAAGTGGCGTAGTAAAAGCAGAAGATATGTCAGAAAACAACAGCGGTCTTTATGTTGGTGGTAACTATGGTTACCTTAAAGTAGAAAGTGATGACGACTTCGACGACAACAACGATGTAGTACAAGGTATTGTCGGTTATCGATTTAATTCCTTCCTAGCATTGGAAGGTAGCTACATTGATTTTGGTAAATATGGCGGCAGTGCAGCTAGCGCATCTACAACGGGTTATACCGCCGCCCTAAAAGGCACCTTGCCGATTACTCAAACGACTGAATTGTTTGTTAAAGCAGGTCAACTATGGCACGAAACTGATTACAACGTTGCCTCAATAAAAGGCAGCTCAGACGATAGAAGTTTATTCGCTGGCGCCGGTATCAACTTTAACGTAACAGAGAACTTACTGTTAAATGCACAATACACTTGGTACGACGTCGACCTAAACGCGGACAACGTCAGCTCTGATTCTAAATTCGAAACAGACTTCAACCAAGCCAGCGTTGGTGCCGAATACCGTTTCTAACATTCATGTTTCCCTTGAGTGAAAGACTTAGCCTGTTTGGCTAAGTCTTTTTTGTTTAAAGAAATCAAACACCTTAAAACTGCCTCTTTTATACACAAACCTTCGAACAGCTCGATCTCTTCTTGCATGACTTAAGCTCCGAATACAACGATGGCGATTGGGTAGAACATTGCACAGCATTAACAGAATCTGCTGCAGGGGAAATGAGCCTGATGCACTGGTCAGAAAACCCAAGAGTCTTAGCGACAGAGCCAAAAGAAGAAGATTGGGGATTATCGCCAGTACCTGCTCGAAGTTAGTGGTAAAGGAATAAAAGGAGCAGTCATTTTTGCTATTCCCGCGAAAGCGGGAAACCATTGCTGTTTTCTAAAAGGACTCATTCGATAAACGATTCCAATAGATCGAGTAGGTTTTTTCCTTCCAAATGCTTCATAAGCACACCTTCCATCTCTCCCAAGACATGATCAAATACGCAATGAATGTTAGAGCCTATGGGGCAACCTTCATAACCCATTCCTCTACTAAGCATGAGCTTTGAACTGAAAGAAGCCTCGTATATCTCCCTCAGTGATACATCTTTCGCATCTTTTGCTAGAGCCACACCTCCACTCTTCCCCCTATAAGTTTTGATTAAGCCTGCTTCATTCAGCGGAACCAGTAGCTGGCGAATCAGTGTGGGGTTACTTTTCGTGCTAGTAGCCAAGTCACTTGATGACACCAACTTTTCTGGATTTCGACGAGACCTATATGCAAGCGCCAACATAATATGTAGCGACGTTGAAAACCTGTAATCAACCATTAGCCATGACTCTCATAATTCATTTAAATGTTATTTTAATAATAGCATTTAAAAAAAAACCGCGCTATCCTAGCCTTAAATGCTATTCCTAAACTAACATTAAAGGAGAACAGATGAAAAACCTAACTGGAAAAGTAGCTTTGGTAACAGGCGGGTCTAGAGGTCTAGGCGTTGCTATCGCATTAGAACTAGCAGAAGCAGGTGCCGATGTTGTAATCACATACAATCAATCCGCTCAAAAGGCACAAGAAGTAATTAGTAAGATTGAAAAACTTGGGCAACGTGGATTGGCTTTACAAAGTGACCAAGGTGACACAAAGGCTGCACCACTTCTTGTTGAGCGAGTAATAGAAGAATTCGGTAAGCTAGATATTCTCGTTAACAATGCTGGACTTGCTAATCAAGGCAGCAAAGTTGATGATCCAAACGCCGACACCCAAGCTTGGGATCGCATGTGGCAAGTTAACGTTCTAGGCGTTATTTCCACAATTCGAGCAGCGTCACAAAAAATGAGTAATGGTGGCCGCATCATTTCAATTGGTACCGGATTAGCGACACATGTTGGTGTCCCTGGTGTTACAGAATATGCAGCGACAAAAGCAGCGATTGTAGGCTATTCAAAGGGAGCAGCGAGAGATCTGGGTGCTCGTAAAATCACAGTAAACGTTATACAGCCGGGCATCATGCTGACAGATATGCAAGCAGGGATAGAAGACGTACCTGATATCCTTCTAAACATGAAGGCCATTCCAGACACAATTGAAATTGAAGATGTCGCCGCTGCGGTTAGCTTCCTTTCAGGCCCTAGAGCAAGCAAAATCACTGGCGCAGTCCTTGATATAAGCGGTGGTTGGACCGCCTAATTGTAATTACTAAAATACTATAAAATACCAAAGGGGGGCTATTGCTAACGCGTCGCCAACCGCACTCTTCCGCCTCCCATTTGGTTTAGGTCGTGTAATCGACAGTCTCTGCCTTGGTAGGCAATTTGGGCGAGCAGTAGTTCGGCCGTGGCTAAGGCATCGGTTAAGGCGTCATGGCCTTGGTATTCCGGTAAGCCGTAACGTTCTCGGCAGGAGCCGAGGCGAAAGCCGCCGTCTTGAATAGGTTGATGCGCTCGGTTGGCTTTGGTGCGTTCAATGGCGAGTGTATCTAGCCAGTTAGCTGAAAATGTCGCTAAGGCTTCGGTTTGCCACGCTTGTTTTAAAAAACCCAGTTCCATTGGTGCGTGGTGCATTACCAAGACGCGTTCGCGTAGAAGGTGTCGTAGGTAACGCAGCACGCTTTCTTGTTTTTTACCTTGCTGCAAAACGTCTGAGTCAGTAATCATGTGAATGCCGACGTTGTCGCCAATTTGTGCACTATCCAACACAATATGTCGCGCGGTATCTAATTCAATCACACCTTTATGAATACATACCCAACCAAAACTAACGATGTGATCTTGCTTCGGATCTAACCCCGAGGTTTCGATATCCAGTACAAGATAATCCCATTCAGACCAGGCTCGTTTAAGCGATTGCCGCGACAGGTGCCACGCACTGAGCTTTTGCATGAACGCAAGTGCCATCTAGCTGTATCCTCTTAAAAACCGCTGCTGTGCCACGTCTTGCACATCATTGATGATGCTAAAGGTGGTCTTCAGATGCTTACGCTCTAATGAACTCAAATCTTTCGGATCCAAATACGCGCTGGCTTTACCAGTGGCTTGCCAGTGTCGTCCTTGAGCTTCAAGACGCAAGCCATTGAGTTTGTCCCAAGCGTCCATCAGGTTGCGTGCAGTATCGACACTGATGAGCTTTTCGCGAATGGCTTGCTCGATTCGATCCAAGGTACCGGCTCGATAGGTCTTGCAGGACAAGCCATACAAGCGTGCCAAGTCATTGATAAGCGCTAATCCTTGATGTTTAAGGTCAAGCTGGTTTTTATGCTCGCCAGAGGATTCCAAAACAAAATGACGGAAGAAGCCTAATGGCGGTTTGCTTGCCAACGCGGTGCGTGTCAGCGTCGCTAAAAACACACTGTTTTTGCTTACCTCCAACTGCATGGCTTTGATTAGATTATTCACCGCATCACCTTGTTTATCCCCTGAATCATACACACAACGAATGTCGAAAAAGATGCTCGCGTGAAGTAAAGCGCTCGGTGCACTGCTTTTTATCCAAGTAGAAAAAGCTTGCTGCCAGCCGACTGCTGTTCTTCGCCATTCAGGATTGCTCGCCATGATGTTACCGGGGCAAAGACGAATGCCGCAAAGCCCCAAGCCTTGGCAAATACACTCGGATAAATCGGCAAAATATTGGCTTTCTTTTTCCGTTGGTTCGCGCTCTAACATTAGGCCGTTATCTTGATCACTGCCCAAAGATTGATCCCGTCGCGCTTGCGAACCGAACACCAAAAACTGAAACGCCATGGGCGCTGGGCCATACTTATCCAGCGCTAGCTCAATGACGCGGCGCGTTAGGTTATCACTCACGGTCGCCAGTACTTTGCCCACATCAGCGGGTTTCATATCGGTGACAATCAGATTCATAATCAAAGTCGGCCATTGTTTGCAAACACGAGCTAACTCTTCAATAGACTGCTGACGATGGATTTGATTGATAAGCAGCAACGGGCTGAGTTCTTGATGTCGCAACAAATCAGCAGCGGTTAACATGCCAACGGCTCTTTGTTCTTCATCGACAATGGGCAAATGGTGAATATTGCTTTCGCTCATCAGAGTCTGTGCCTGCATTACCAAGGCGTCTGGTCTCAAGTTAACAGGGTCTTGCGTCATTACCTCTTTTACTAATGAATCTGCCGAGCCGCCAAGGGCCAAAATACGCGAGCGTAAATCTCGATCCGTGACGATGCCAGTTAGTTTGTCACCCTCTACCACCAAGATAGAACTGACTCGCGCTTCGGTCATACGCATGGCGATGGTTTGAACACTTTCTTCTGGGGTCGCAAGAATCAATTGACGCGTCATAATGTGTGAAATGGGTGTCGATAACTGCAAGGCAGGAGAGGCTAATTCATTACTCTGACTACGAGAAAGTTTACGTAACCGATTGTGCTGGGTGTGTTCAAAGAAAAGCCCAAAGGCTTCACTCTGTGCCAACGTTTCCATAAAGCGTGTTTTTTCAAAGCGATACACCAAACTGTCTTCCATGGCGACTACTTGCAAACCGTCTGGATTTTGCGCCATCACACTAGACACACCAAAACATTCACCGTCGGCAATTTGATCCACCAGCCCGCCTTTAGGCGTGCGAATTTCGCAGGCGCCGCGACGAATCAAATGCACGGTTGCCGCTTCATCTTTTAGTATCAAAGTCTGGCCCTGGCGCACGTACAACATGGTTACACCTGTGAGTAGTTGTTTTCGCTCAGGCAAGCTTAAACTCGAAAAGGGAGGAATCGTTTCAATGAATTTATGGACTTCAGGAATATCTATCGCGGCCATTTTATTATTCTCTTTTTTTGCAGACGAAACTTTTGACATAAGAAGGCACCCATCATGAGTGTGCGCTTTTATTTTAGACAACAAAACGCTTCTTAGACCAATGTCTAGCAAAATAGACCCAATTCACGCTAATAAGATTTCTTTGCATATCAAGCATCTATCATTTAACGGCTGTTTATTTGTTATCAAAGGCTTGACTAAACCGAAATGTTATCGGTAACATCACGCCTTAGTTACCGGTAACATTCATTGTAACTAAACGTACTATTCCTAAAAATCGCGAACGATAAAGCGGTTCTTTCAAAAAAAAATAATGGGAAGCAATACCATGAATAAGTTCACTACCACGTTATTGACGGCCGCTACAGCCGGTATTCTATCGACTTCAGCAATTGCAGCGGATTACAACTTTAAGTTCCAATCTTCTGACCCTGCTGGCGACAAAAACTTCCAAGTTCAAAAAGAATGGACGAAACGCGTCGAAACAATGACGGGTGGTCGAGTTCATATCGAGTTGCTTCCTGTTGGCAGTATTTTCAAACACACTGAAACGCTAGATGGCATCAAAATGGGCATCTTGGACGGCCAAATCACAGCGACCGAGTTCTTCTCTGGTAAAGATCCTGCTTTTGGCCTGATTGGTAACACAGTCGGCGCTTGGTCTAATACCCAGCAACTTCTGCAATACGTAAACTACGGCGGCGGTTACGAACTAATGAACGAGCTTTACGCACCTTACGGCGTAAAATTCATTGGTGGTTCTACGACAGGTGTTGAATCTTTGGTTTCTCGCGTTCCTCTAGACAGTGTTGCAGACCTAAAAGGTCTGAAACTTCGTGCTCCTGAAGGCTTGGTTCAACGCGTATTTGCAGCAGCAGGTGCGGCACCAGTTAATCTACCAGGTTCTGAAGTATTCACCGGTCTTAGCAAAGGCGTTATCGACGCGGCTGACTACACGGTTTTCTCGACTAACCAAAAAGCCGGCATGAACGACATTGCGACACACCCTGTGCAGCCTGGCTTCCACTCTTTGCCATTGATCGATATTTCAATGAACAAGAAAAAATGGGACAAACTGCCAGCAGACATTCAAGCTATCCTAACGGTTTCAGTTCGTGACTTCGCTGAAGACATGACAACACAACTGCGTATTGCGGACCAAGCTGCCGTAAAAGCAGCGAAAGCGGATCCAAACATTACCATTCACGATTGGTCTGCAGAAGAGCGTAAGAAATTCCGTGCGATTGCTCGTACACAGTGGGAAGAGTTTGCCAAAGGTTCTGACAATGCGCAGAAAGTGTACGACTCTATTACAACGTACCTAGAAGCAAACGGCCTTCTTTAAGCTCGCCTAGAAGCCTTTTAACCCTGCAAAACAGGCGCACTGCATACCTATTGCATCTGCGCCTGCTTTTCATTGGATCATGATCATGAAAGACGAAATTCATCCACAGACACTAGACAGTTCTGAACAGCCGAGAAACGCCCTAGATCGTGCGATCTATTGGTTTGGCAACCTCATCAGTTTGCTGTTTATCTTTACCGTTGGCATTTCTTTTTACGAAGTTGTGATGCGTTACCTATTCAACGCACCAACCATTTGGGTTCACGAAACCGCCTCATTTCTAGGTGGCTGTTTGTTCGTTTATGGCGGCATTTATGCGTTGTCCATTAACAAACATGTTCGTGTGGTGCTGATCTATGACATTGTCTCAGACACAACACGTCGCTGGTTGAATGTTTTCCACCACATCATGGGGCTGCTGTTTACCAGTTTACTTAGCTGGGCCGCTTATCAAATGGTTCAGGACTCATGGTTTACGCCATTTGGTGATCTTCGATTAGAAACATCTGGTTCCGCTTGGAACCCCGTTTTCCCTGCCTTAGTGAAAGGCATGATTTTCGCCACGCTCTGTATCATGTTTGTGCAGTTTTTCTTGCACCTAATACAAGAACTAAATGGTTTAAGGAAGCGCAAAGATGTTTGATTTATCCGCTATGGGCATAGGCTACGGCAGCCTACTAATGCTCGGCTCTATGATTTTATTGTTATTAACAGGCATGCAATTGGCCTTTGTGACCGCGTTAGTGGCGCTTGTTTTTGCTATTGGTTGGTTTGGCGTGGGCGCGTTGCCTTTGATCACCAGCCGTTTGTACAGTTTTGTCGGTAGCTATGTATTTCTGGCGGTGCCCATGTTTGTTCTCATGGCCGCCTTATTAGATCGATCTGGTATCGCCCGAGACCTGTTCGACGCCATGAAAGTCTTTGGCCGCAAACTACGCGGCGGCGTGGCAGTACAAACTCTTTTAGTTGCTATCGTTCTAGCGTCTATGTCTGGCGTGATCGGCGGTGAAACAGTATTACTTGGTATCTTGGCCTTGCCGCAAATGTTGCGCCTTGGGTACAACCGCAAACTGGCCATTGGTGTGACCTGTGCCGGTGGCGCATTAGGCACCATGCTACCACCCAGTATCGTATTGATTATCTATGGTTTAACAGCCAGTGTTTCCATCGGTGATTTGTTTAAAGCGGCGTTCTTACCTGCTTTTATTCTTGCCTTCGCTTACATGGCTTACGTGCTGATCATTTGTCGTCTTCATCCAGAATACGCGCCCTTGCCGAGCGAAGAAGAGTTGGCGGCGGACAAAGACGTCAATTATTTCAAAGCGCTACTCTTCCCTCTTCTTACTGTAATGATGGTATTAGGCAGTATTTATACTGGTGTAGCGTCTGTGACTGAAGCCTCTGCACTGGGTGTGGTTGGCATTATTATCAGCGCGGCGATTCGTGGCGAGCTGAATTTCGCCATGCTAAAAGACAGCGCAAAAGCCACCATGAGCACCTGTGGCATGATTATCTGGATCGGTATCGGGGCAACCGCTCTGGTCGGTGTATACAACCTGATGGGCGGAATCTCCTTTGTTGAAGAAACCATTCTTGCCCTAAGTGGCGGCAGCGTCATGGGCACCGTCATGATCATGATGATCATCTTACTGGTACTCGGTATGTTCTTAGATTGGGTCGGTGTTGCACTATTAACCATGCCGATCTTCGTTCCTATCATTACAGGTCTTGGCTTAGACCCTATCTGGTTTGGTGTGGTGTTCTGTTTGAACATGCAGGTGTCTTTCTTATCACCTCCATTTGGCCCCGCGGCGTTTTATCTTAAATCTGTGGCGCCAAAAGACATTAGTCTGGGCGAAATCTTTAGCTCTCTCATGCCTTTCATTGGCTTGCAGGTTTTGGTTCTTGCTTTGGTCATATTCTTCCCTGAGCTGGCCCTTTGGTGGAAATAACCCATTGAGACCATGCCGTTCAACACGGCTTTTTGAACGACACTGCGGCCTTGCTGGACAACAGCAAGGCGATAAGGAATTAAGAAGATGACAAAGAAAATTGTAGTATTAGGCGTATCAGGTTCAGGTAAATCTTTAATAGGCAAAAGCATAGCAGATAAGCTTGGTTACCCATTTTTTGATGGCGATGACTTTCACTGCCAAGCCAATGTAGACAAGATGCGCCAAGGTACGCCGCTCACAGATGAAGATCGCAAGGATTGGTTGGCAACACTCAACAACATATTGACTGATAACCCAACGGCCGTTATTGCTTGCTCAGGACTGAAGCCAGAATATCGCGCCATGCTGCGCAATGGTTTAGACGATGTCACCATGATCTATTTAAAAGGCAGCATCGATACCATTTGGCAACGTCATCAAAAGCGTGATGGTCATTATTTTAATGGTCGAGAAATGCTAGAAAGCCAATTCGCCACTTTAGTTGAACCAACAAGCGACGAAGCTCTGGTGATCGATATTTCTCAAAATGCCGACCAAGTTTTAAATGAAGCCTTGACGCTTTTAGCGATTAAATAAATATATAAGCAAGAGACACAACCAAAAAGTTGTGTCTCTTGCTAAAAAAGTGAATGCTCACTTTCAACATAATTCCTACTTTAATTAACACCGACTCCATTAATGCCTACTTTTTGTTTCTAGCCATGAATGGCTTATGATAATGTTACCTGTAACAAAACATGGATACGTCACTGGTATGAAAAGCTCCGACAAGAAAAGCCCAAGCATGAAAAACAAACGCCCAACACTGCAAGACGTGGCTGACTTAGTTGGCGTGACAAAAATGACCGTGAGTCGCTTTCTTAGAAATCCAGATCAAGTTTCTGTGCCATTACAAACTAAAATCGCCGATGCATTAGAAGACCTAGGTTACATCCCCAACCGAGCACCTGATATTTTATCCAAATCAAAAAGCCACGCGATTGGCGTTCTACTTCCCTCTTTAACCAACCAAGTATTCGCTGAAGTCATTCGTGGTATTGAATCCGTCGTTGAACCCGCGGGCTATCAAACCATGCTGGCTCACTATGGTTACAGCAAAGAAGCGGAAGAAGCCCGTATTGCGACTCTCTTGTCTTACAGTGTCGATGGATTAATCATCTCCGAGAGCTATCACACAGAGCGCGTGAGAAAAATGCTAGCCGTGGCTGGCATTCCCGTTATTGAAATCATGGACTCCGTTTCCCCTCCGATTGAGCAAGCTATCGGCATAGACAACGAAGCCGCCGCGTATGCCATGACGGATTTTATGATCAAACGAGGCCGACAAAAGATTGTCTATTTTGCCGCGCGAATGGATCAGCGGACTCTGTTTAAAATCAAAGGCTACGAAACCGCCATGCAAGACAACGGATTAACGCCTTTGTGCCTGAAAACCAACAGCGCGTCTTCATTCACCCTTGGGGCTACTTTTCTACACGATGCCCTGCAGCAACAACCCGATACCGACGGCATATTCTGCACCAACGATGACTTAGCAATTGGTGCGCTGTACGCTTGCCAAAAAGCTGGCATCAAGATTCCACAAGACATCAGCATTGCAGGTTTCCACGGCCATGATATTTCCCGCGCGATGGTGCCTAGACTGGCAACCGTCATTACGCCCCGTGAAGAAATGGGACGCCTTTCTGCCGAACATCTGTTGTCACGTCTGCAGGGGAATCCCGTCTCTCAAACCATTATTGATTTGCCCTTTCAAATAGAAGCCGGCGAAAGTCTTTAATCATTAGAAAATAAGATACAGCGTCAAAATTGATTATTGAGAAGAAAACACTTAACACTGAAATGAGAAGTGTTATTATTATCGAAATTTTTCAATAACAAAGACATATTCTTATGAAACGCTTGATCTATCTTGCCTTAACCGCTCTTTCTCTCTGCCTGTGCTCACTCGCTCAAGCTGTCACGGTAGAAGACAGTAAAGGAACATTTAGCATCGATTACACGCCAAAGCGTATCGTGGTGTTGGAGTTTTCATTTGTCGATGCATTAGCTGCCGTTGGTGTCAGCCCTGTCGGTATCGCGGATGACAAAGATTCTGAACGTATTCTAAAAGAAATTCGTGATGAAATTGGCGATTGGGCATCGGTTGGTACGCGCTCTCAGCCTAGCCTTGAAACCATTTCTTCGCTAAAACCAGATCTCATCATTGCCGATATTTCCCGCCATGAAGGTGTATATGCTGATCTACAAAAAATAGCCCCCACCTTGATTCTGCCTTCACGCCGAGCCACCTATGAAGAAAACCTTCAAGCCACAGCCATTATTGGTAAAGCCATAGGCAAAGGCAAAGAAATGCAAGCGCGTCTGAAGAAACATGACGAAGTGATGGCTGAACTAGCGGCCCAATTACCCAAGGGCAAAGAAGTGCAATTTGGTGTTGCCCGTGATGACGCCTTATTTCTTCACACAGCAGATTCCTATGCTGGCGGCGTGATACGCGCATTGGGCTTAAAAAATGCCAATACTGGCCGCAGCGATGATGCTTACCGTCAAACCAGCTTAGAACAACTACTTACGGTCAACCCAGATTATTTTATCGTCGGTAATTACGTCACACCCAGCATCGTCGACAAATGGAAAAGTGAGCCGCTTTGGTCAATCTTAAAAGCCGCTAAAAATAACCACATTTATGCGGTTAATCCTAATACCTGGTCCCGTTGCCGCGGCATTATTTCAGCCGAAACCATGGGGCAAGATCTAATCAAGGTCTTCAACGCGAAAAAATGATCTCGTTACGTTTTTCTTTTTTTGCCCAGTGCCTATTGCTACTACTGCTTCTGTTTGCCTGTTCATGGATCAGCCTGTTTAGCTGGTCCGTTATTACCGTCACGCCAGCGGACGCTCTGCATGCCTTATACAATATGAATCAGGACAGCATTGCCCAGCATATTGTTCATGATTTAAGACTGCCTAGAGTACTCGTTGGCATCATGGTCGGCGCTAATCTCGCAGCGGCTGGTGTCATCATGCAGGGCCTGACACAAAACCCTCTTGCTTCTCCGTCTGTGCTTGGCATTAACGCTGGCGCAGCTCTGGGAATGGCAAGTGTTTCCACGATCGCCCCTTGGTTTGGTTTACTCGGCAGTTCAATCGCCGCCATTATCGGTGGCGGCATTGCCTGGGCTTTCGTTATGCTGCTTGGCAGCGCATGGCGCGGCGGCAATGAACACGGAAGATTAGTATTGGCTGGCGTCGCTATTTCCGCTTTATGTGCCGCCTTAACCAAAGCCGTGATTATCATTGCCGAAGATCAAGCTGCAGGCGTACTAACTTGGCTCGCGGGGAGTTTGACTGATGCTAGATGGCAAACCTTCGATTCCCTTTGGCCTGTCTGCCTAATTGGTTTATTAGGTGCCATGCTGATTGCCCCAACACTGAATCTATTGCAGCTTGGCGATGACAATGCGCGAAACCTTGGCGTGTCGCTGATGTGGGTAAAACTAGGCGGCAGCTTTCTCGTCTTATTATTGGTCGGGAGCGCCATCAGCAGCGTCGGTGCAATTGGTTTTGTCGGCTTACTAGTGCCACATATGGCACGCATGTTAGCGGGGCAAGATCATCGTAAATTCTTGCCGATCGCCATGATACTGGGCGCCTGCTTGGTTGTCTTATCAGATACAGTCAGCCGCGGCATTATCTATCCTGCAGAAACACCGGCTGGCGCTATTTTGGCCTTGATCGGCGCGCCGTTTTTCATCTACCTCGTCCGTAAGAGAACCTTATAATGGCCACGCGCTCGCTGCCTTTTTTAGTACTTGCCATGATAGGACTGCTGATCGCTAATCTCATGTTTGGTGCGGTTTCGATTCCATTCAAACAGATTTTAGATGGTCTTCAAATCGGTAACGAACACTACTTCACCGTTCATGAATATCGCTTACCGCGCACCATTCTCGCCATGTTAGTTGGTGCCATGATGGCGCTGGCGGGCGCCTTGGTTCAAGGGGTGATTCGTAACCCTCTGGCGTCACCAGATGTACTTGGGGTTAGCCATGGTGCTGGATTGGCCGCTGTGTTCTATATGACTTTTTTTCCCAATGCCGATATTAGCTGGCTGCCTGCGGTCGCCCTAGTCGGCAGTTTAGTGGCAGCGTTAATGTTGTGGTGGTTATGCGGCTCACATAGCAGCACCATAAAACTGGCCATTACGGGTGTGGCATTAGCGGCCTTATACGCCAGTTGTATCGACTTTTTGATGCTGGTTAAACCATTGGAAATCAACAACGCTCTTTTGTGGCTAACGGGCAGTTTATGGGGGCGTGGCTGGAATCAGCTTGCTATGTTATTGCCTTGGCTTCTATTAATTCCCTTTGCCCTTTGGCTTGCTAAACCTTTGAACTTAATCCATCTCGGTGATGACAGCGCCATTAGCCTTGGTATAAAGGCGAACAAGCTACGTTTGACCTCCTTGGCTATTGCTGTTGGACTGACGGCGTCTTGTGTGGCGATTTGCGGCCCTATTGGCTTTCTCGGTTTAGTGGCTCCGCATTTAACGCGAAAATTGGTCGGCGGCCGTCATCAAATACTCTTACCTGCCACCATGTTGGTTGGTGCCATTTTGTTGCTGCTTGCGGATCTTGTGGCTCGCACCATTGATCCACCGATTGAATTACCTGCCGGTATTATGACCGCCATTATTGGTGCACCGTATTTTCTTTGGCTACTCCTTAGGACGAAATGATTTATGTCTCTTAGCACTCATAATTTATCTGTTGGCTACCATGATACAGCCATTGTAAAACAGGTCGACCTAACCATTCCTGAAGGAAAGATCATTGCGTTACTTGGACCAAACGGTTGTGGCAAATCCACCTTGTTGAAAGCCATGGCGCGCATTCTTTCTCCTATGGATGGACAAGTTCACTGGCAAGGCCAGAACCTTCACGGCATAGCGTCTAAAAAACTGGCACAACAATTAGCTTTGTTGCCACAAACCCAGCCGATTCCAGAAGGTATCAAAGTCAAAGATTTGGTCGCCTATGGACGCAGCCCATACACTGGTTTTTGGGGACGGATTAGCAAAGAAGACCACGACATTATTACTCAAGTCATGCAAGAAACCGGCATTACCGAGCTAGCTGAGCAACTGGTCAGTGAGCTGTCTGGCGGTCAACGTCAGCGTGTTTGGCTCGCCATGACGTTAGCGCAAGACACCCCGTATTTGTTGCTGGATGAGCCCACCACTTACATGGATTTAAGCCATCAAGTAGAGCTAATGCACTTATTGCGCAAGTTGAATTTGCAAGGCAAAACCATCATCACGGTACTCCATGACATCAACCAAGCGGCACGTTATTGCGACCACTTGATTGTGATGAAGCAAGGGGAAATCATCACCCAAGGCTCGCCAGATTCGGTTCTCACCCAGCGGTTATTAAAAGAGGTGTTTTCATTGAGCGCGCAGATTCACCAAGACCCGATAGCTAAAACACCAATGTGTGTGGTGGAGTAATGAAAAGGCTAATCGCTTAGTGAAGTGTGTTCTTGCGGCAACAAGGCAAACGCCTCATCTTGTGTAATCACAGTCGCGTATTCACCATGCAGATTCGCCAGCGACATAGCGTGTACTTCATCTGCGCTGCGTGATAGTCCAAAGAAATCGTCTTTTTCAAACGCAAAACACGCACTGCCGACCACGTAGGTATTAAATCCTAAGTTACCAGCACTTCTCGCGGTAGATTCAACAGAGTTATTGGTACTGACGCCAACCACCACCAACGCTTGTGTGTCTTGATCCCGTAGCCAGCTTTCTAAATCGGAAAAGGTAAAGGCATCGGGAACGGATTTTTCAATGACCTTCTCATCCGCCAAAGGTTGGAAAGCGTCTTGAAAGAGAGCGCCATCTTGATCAGGCCAAAACAAAGATTCCGGCTCATTCGACAAATGGCGCACATGAACTATCGGCGCGTGGATTGATCGCCAATGAGCCAGTAACTCGGCAATTTCATGTTCAGCATTCGGGTTATTACGTTCACCCGCCTGTGGCCAAGACATGCCTTGCTGCATATCAATAATCATCAATACTATCGGCTTAGACATTACCTTTCCTTTGCATTAAACATCTGCGTTTAGGCGTCTTTACTTTGCTGCTCGATAGCTTTTTCATTTTCTCGATTTTCGAGCGCTAACAGTCGTTTTTGCTGATTGCGCAGTTTAAAGAAGAAAACCACCAGCGCCATACATAGTAAGAAAGTTAAGTTACCCAAAAAATTCACACGATATTCTAACGACTTAACATGAGCCATTTTGGTAGAAAGTGATTGGTAATCGCCTAAAGATGCGGTGGACAGCTGTAAAATTGCCACGCTACGCTCAAGTTCAAAAACAGTCTGCTCAAGCGTCTTCTGATCTTCTGAAGTCTTAGTCGCTGCCATGGAAGAAACCGATACAAAGCTCCCCAGAATCAAACATAATAACAATCGATATAGCATAATTAATCCCTAAAATAGCGTCAGTTGATAACTGCATAATAACGGTATCGCAGGCCTAATGGCTAGGGGAGATGTGAATAACAGGCTTTTATCCACATGCTGAGGCAAGAGGAATTACTCGTGCCTTCCCTAGACCTGCAATACCTGACTGTCAATACGAATCATGATGCTATTACAGAAACAGTCGATACCGACAGCCTAGTTATACTTTGAAAATCGAAATACTGCGGTTCAAGGATTCCGCTTGATCAGCAATGGCTTTACTTGCTTGGGAATTCAAGGCTACCGATTCTGAAGTGTCTTCCGTGATTTCACGTATAGTATCGACGTTTTTACTAATCTCATTGGCCGCTATCGTTTGTTGTTCAATGGCAGTGGATACAGATCCAGCCATACCGGAGATCTCTTCTACATCGAGAATAATCTGCTCGAGCACAACACCTGTCGTCGCGGCTTCATCACGACTTAACACGCCATCCTGACGGCAATTTTCCATCAGCGTCACGATACCTTTAGTTCGTTCTTGCAAGGTAACAATAATGTCTGAAATCTCTTCCGTCGCTGTATGAGTTCGGCTTGCTAAGGCACGAACC
This sequence comes from Marinomonas rhizomae, assembly GCF_024397855.1. Classification (NCBI taxonomy): domain Bacteria; kingdom Pseudomonadati; phylum Pseudomonadota; class Gammaproteobacteria; order Oceanospirillales; family Oceanospirillaceae; genus Marinomonas; species Marinomonas rhizomae. The sequence continues at coordinate 649,554 of NZ_CP073343.1, read as the reverse complement.
TCATCGGCAACAACGGCAAAACCTCGTCCTTGCTCACCGGCTCTCGCGGCTTCAATCGCAGCATTAAGCGCCAGCAAGTTAGTCTGCTCGGCAATACCTTGAATAACGCTTAACACAGTGCCAATACTTTCGCTTTCTTTGGCTAATTCGCTGACGGTTTCGACCGAGCCTTCAAGACTATCTGAAAGCTGGCGAATACGATCAATGGCCGAGTTCACTTGAGATTGACCTTTTCGTGCGCTTTCTTGTGTAGATCGTGCCTTCGCTGCGGCCATTTCCATACTGCGTGAAATATCTTCCACGGTACCGACCATTTCAGTAACAGATACCGCAACCATGTCCGTTTCTGAGCGCTGCTTCTGAGCATCGTCTGATGTTCTTGCCGCATTTTGTGACAACTGAACAGTTGTCGTATTCATTTCTTGTACAGTGAGGTTTGCGTTAGCAATCACTCGGCTAAAATCGGCCAACATATCGTTGATACTGGCAGCAACAAAGCCAATTTCATCTTTCGCAGGTAAATCAACACGCAAACTTATATTGTGAGTCGTTTGAATGTCTCGCATTGTTGATTGGATGGTGTTCAATGCTGAGTTAATCGTGCGGTTAATAATCCACCCAACAAACACCCCGGCAACAATAATGACACCACAAAGAATGGTCGTCAGCATCATGGCAAAGGATGTTTTTTCCTGAATAACCGAGGTTAATTGAGTTTCTAGTGAATCGAGTGCGGTTTCCGTTTTATGAATCGATTCACGCATCGCCAATAATTGCCCTTCTTTACTGTTCAAGCCTAAAGCTTTTTTGCCCTCTGCATATTGATTAAAACCTGTTCGGTACTGTTCAGAAAGAGACACCAACAATTCAACTTTATCCGCCGGTAATGAACCGCTGCGTAGATTGCTTTCTAATTGATCTAATGTTTTATTAAAAGAGGCAATATATTTAGGGTTATTACGCAGCATAAAATCTTTTTCATGTCGACGAAGCTGTAACATGGTCACCAACAAAGCATCCTGATTCAGAGCAGACAATTCACTCTCAATATTATGCACAGCGCCACGTAGTTTGCCCTGCAACCCAGTCTCTGGTGTTAACCCTAGTTCTGTCGAAGCAGATACCACCGAAGCAAAATCAGCCTGATATTCTTTGAAATCATCGCCTAGTTCCAACAAAGTATCGGTATTTATGTCAAATTCGTTCATCACGTTTTCAAGTATTGTTTGATCCGTGAAAAGCGAAGTTATTGTCTCGTTGAATTTTGTTTCATAGGAAAGGTCGAGACGCACGAGAAAATCTTTCTCATTACGACGCAAGGTAAGCATATTGACTTGTTGGTGTACGACAAGATTCTTGGCGTAGTTTAGTTTTTCTAGATTGCTCTGTGTGTTGTAAAAAAGCCCTAACATGGCAACTAAGGCAACAACCAATAGCACGGTATTTAAAATTAACTTATGTTTAATAAGCACAGGAGGCTCCTATTATTCAATGTAAAACACTCCCTAACTTACAAAGAAGAGCCCTTATGCACGATACAGATCACACAGGTCTCTAAAACTAAATCCATCTGTCTGTATAGTAATGCATTAAAACCGTAAGATCTGTCGAGCACACAATTCCATAATAAACGTCACAGTAAATAACAAAGCTAACTGAGATTTGTTACAGAAAAAAGTTCACTCATAAAAATCGAGTAAAAGATGTTTTCAGAAAATCCAGCAGCAAACGCAACTTTTTAGATTCTGCAGTACCTGGTGGAAAGACCGCGTAAACATCTATTCCTGTGCATTTATAATCCGGCAAAATTCGCTCTAAACGCCCATTGGCGATACGTGGCTGAGCGTCGTACATTGGAATTCGGCCAATACCATTTCCACCTTCTAAAAAAATAGTTCTGGCGGCCGCATTGTTGGTGCTTACCGCACCACGCACAGACAAACTGAACGATTTGGAGCCTTGACTAAGGTGAACGGTATTCGCCGCTGGCGTATACACCACCCAGTCGTGGTCATACAGCTCTTCTGGTTGAGTGGGTTTGCCGCGTCGCCGAAAATACTCTGGTGAGCCACACAAGCAGGTTTCGAATGTCGTCAACTTGCTGGCTTGTAATCCAGAATCCAGTAATGGCGCACCTCGAATGGCCAGATCAACGCCATCTTTGATGATATTGACCACTTCATCGCTCAAGGAAACATTCAATTCAATTAACGGATAAAGTTGTCGAAATTCGTTCAGAGCAGGCACAATCACCTGCAAGCCTAAATTCACTGGACAGGTAATTTTCAGTTTACCAACGGGCTCTTGTTTGGCTTTTTCTATTTGCTGATTCGCTTCATGGGCCTGAAACGCAATAGCTCGGCAACGCTGATAATAGGCTTCGCCTGTTTCAGTCAATGACAAAGACCGAGTAGTACGATTCAGCAGTTTTACACCAAGTTGTTCTTCTAGCTTTTTCAGGTGATAACTCACCACACCACGGGAAATCCCCATGAATTTGGCGGCGGCCGTTAAACTGCCTTGCTCCACCACTTGAGCAAACACCACCATACTTTTTAGCTGTTCAAACGAGACTTCCATCGTGACGGCTCTTTTTTTAATAGATTAAGAAAACGATTCCAATTGTATCAATTATTAAACCAATGAAGTCAAAAACCTTCCCATTACGTCTATTCGATTAATCAGATAGACTAATCATAAGTTAACAAGTCAACTCATTTAAAAACTCAGGAGTCACTTATGAGCAATAAAAAAATTCTCGTCGTTCTAACATCTCATTCAGATTTGGGCAATACAGGCCACAAAACAGGTTTTTGGGTAGAAGAATTCGCCGCTCCTTATTACGCGTTTATTGATGCTGGCGCTGAAGTAACAGTCGCAACACCAAAAGGCGGCCAAGCACCTATTGACCCAAACAGCACTGCACCAGATGCACAAACCGAAGCAACAGAACGCTTCTATAAAGACCAAGCAGCGCAAGATGTGATTACCAACACAGTAAAACTCAGCGATATGAAACAAGACGATTTCGACGCTATCTTCTATCCAGGCGGCCACGGTCCATTATGGGATTTGACTGAGAACGAAGAATCCATTGCCTTGATCGAAAGCTTTATTAAAGCCGACAAGCCAATCTCTTCTGTTTGTCACGCACCAAGCGCTTTCTTAAACATCAAAGACGCAAACGGCGAGTACTTCATTAAAGGAAAAACCGTTACAGGTTTCACTAACAGCGAAGAAGCTGCGGTTCAATTGACCGAAGTCGTGCCTTTCTTGTTAGAAGATGAAATGAAGAAACGCGGTGCAGACTACAAAAACACGGCGGACTGGACACCTTTCGCAGTGCAAGATGGCTTGATGATCACAGGTCAAAACCCTGCAAGCTCAGAATTGGTTGCTGAAAAGTTATTGGCTCAATTGGCTAAATAAGTTCCAAGTACAATAAGTACTATAAAACCCGCCTCAAGGACACTTGAAGCGGGTTTTCTCGTTCTGGTTGCGTGATATTAAAAAGCGACTATATGGCGTAATCGAAAACAATAATGTCTTCTAAAATCGGCCCTAGTTGCGCTTTTAACACCTCGTGTTCAGGATGAGGAATATAAGTATCACGAGCCACTTCATCCACAAAGGTCATAAACACGCAATGGGTATAGTCTTTGTTGCGGCCTTCTGGACTGTTGTTTAAGCCCCATTCAACCGACTCAATGCCATCAATTTTACTTTTGATCGCCTCGAAATTGGCCAAAGAGGTCGCAATGTCTGCTTCACTGGCTTGCTCTTTATACTGAATAAACAACACATGACGAATCATAAGAACTCCTGTTTGAATAAAGGGATTTTGCAAAATCATACTCCGCCTTTCTCGCTAAAAAAATGCACACTGCAAACAATCCTTAAAAGGTCAATTTTGTTCAATACGTGAGACACCTAAAACACGATAGTGAACACCTGTTTATTATCTTTTTAGGAACATCTGATGACTCTATCGTTAATCACTTCTATGTCTTTGTTTGCCTTGGCAGCGTCTTTGTCACCTGGGCCTGTGAACCTTGTCTCGCTAAGCGGCAGTGCGCGTTATGGCATTAAAACAGGACTTGTTTTTGTAACGGGAGCAACCCTTGGTTTTATTGTGCTGTTTTTACTGATTGGCTTTGGACTGCATTACTTAATCGACCAATTAAGCTGGATAACCCAAGTGCTGCAATGGTTCGGTATCGCCTTCCTGTTGTATCTTAGTTATCAGTTATTCACTGACAATGGCGAACTGAATTCTGACAAACACAGCAAGGCGCCAACCTTTATGACCGGTGCCATTATGCAATGGCTCAATCCAAAAGCGTGGCTGGCTTCGCTATCAGGTATTGCGGCTTATATTCCCAATGCAGAAGCAATGGAAGTAATGATTTTTGCCGGCCTGTATTTGCCAATCTGCTGGCTGTCTTTGGGTATTTGGGTATGGATAGGAAAAATACTCGGGCAGTATTTTCAGAGCCCAGCCAAGATGCGCTTGATGAACAAAACCTTGGCGATATTACTGGCAGGCAGTTGTGTGCTTATTCTGGTCTAACCGGTCTTAACTAAGAAGAAACCGAGCGCCGATACTGGTCTGGCGTGGCCGCGACGCGCTGTTTAAATACTCTTTGAAAATGCGCTTGATCACTAAAGCCAACGGTCTGTGCAACGTCAACAATGGCTTGGCCTTGCTTCAATGCTTGCTGACCCAATTGAATGCGACGATTCAAACGATAAGCATGGGGCGTCATATTAAAATGACGCTTAAACGCACGAACCAAATAACCGGTACTGAAGCCAAACTCGGCGCTAATTTTCTCAATCGAAGTATCGTGCAAACAGTATTGATTCAAATAGTCCGCCACTTGATATAAGTTATTCACTGGCAAAGCTGTGGAAGATTCGATGTTATTCGCATCCAACTCCGTGAACAAGTCCACCAGCACCGCTTCTAGCTTTTGGCCTTTTTCTAAAGACGAAAAAGTTGCAGCCATTAGACATTCACATACTTCTACAAATGCCTGATAAGCCTGAACTGACATTAAAGTATCACCCAGGGTATCTTGCCAGATCTGAGTTCTTCTAATGCCACGGGCAAACAACAAGGACGCAAGCCAGTCTTTATCTAGATGCATCATATAATAAGCCCAAGGAGAATCTTGGCGAGGGTTACAGGCATGAACCACATCTGGATTCATCATTACCAAAGCGCCGCGCTCAACACCGTGTAAGCGGTCTGCACAGAGAAATTCACTCTGGCCTTGCACAATGGCACCAATCGACCACTCTTGATGGGAATGCGGTGCATAGCTGACCTCTCTGCCATCCAATACTTGGCGAAGTTCAACGTAAGGCAAAGCCGGATCTCGCCAAAAAATCGGATGGGTAGAAGGTGTCATCTTATCTTCCTATCAATCAAACCGTTTAGGTCAAATCTTTTACGGTAAGCAACTGAAGCGAAACGTGTCATCCAGCGCCTTAGGCAGTACCAAGGTACTGAACTGTAAGCGTTCTGATTGTTTGCATACACTATTTCGCTCTGATTCATCGTCCACATAAATGCGACGATATTCTGTATTAAAAACAGGCTTGCCGGCTTTAATAAAGTTTGAATAAGAACGGCATTCAGAGTATTCAAAGCATTGCTCTGTGACAGCAAAATCAAAATCGCTGCTCAGCGCTCGAGCCTGATCAGGATCGTTTTTCAAACCAATTGCCAAGCCTCTACTATGAGCCTCTGCCGCTAAAAAGCGATTATAATCTAACTGATCATTAGCTCGAAACGAAAAACCCGTATTCGTGCGATAACTGTCTACGTTATCTGGCTCAACGCCATCACACCCTTTTGTGACGGCTAAATCCAGGCGGCGAATCATCACCTCACGCACTTGGCTAGAACGAATATCCAACCAACGCTCATTATCCCAACCACTCAGCGTTTTGCCCAAATCTTTGATGGCAAAATCCGCAGCGTCAGGACGCCAGTCTTCGTAAGAACCGGCCGAGAAATAACAAATCACTTTTTTATCGGAGGCTTGCAGACGTTGAATCAGTTCAACAGACGAATCAAATAAATCAATGTCGTATAAATCCACGTCGTAGCCTTCATTTACCACACCATCCAGTTGCCAATGCCAAGTCGCAGAAACCGGTGGACGATACCAATCATCCGCCGCATAAAGAGGGGAAAAGAGAGACGAAAGCAACACACACAACACAGGGAATGGAAAAAATAGAACGCGCATAGTGGACTCCATATGCTCAAAAGGCTAAAAAGCCCACGACAGGTCTTGCCGTAATCTATCACTCTACCCTGTTATGACGGCAAAAGCTTACAATCTAAAAAATCATTCGCTCTCTACCGATACTTTCTAAGGTACTTAATCAATCAACTGCTTAGCTAAAGCGTATTTTATTAAGCCGGCGGAAGTATGAATATCTAACTTGTTCTTCACATTTTGACGATGGGTTTCGACGGTTCTGACACTAATATCCAGAGTCTGAGCAATCTCTTTATTAGACAATCCAGCCGCAAGAGCTTTTAATACGGAGGTTTCACGTTTTGTTAACTCTTCACTTTCTTTTGGCGGAGGCGGGGCAGCAGAAAACAGTGAATCTGACGCGCCAGAACTAAAATACGTACCACCTTGGCACACTGTATTAATCGCTTGAACAAGTTCTTCTGATGATACATCTTTCAGCACATAGCCATTCGCACCAGACTGAATCAATGACAGAATATATTCTTTATCATTGTGCATACTAAGCATCAGAATTTTTATATTAGGCTGCTCCGCCTTAAAGCGCTTAGTGGCTTCCAGGCCATTTAACACTGGCATCGAAACATCCATAAGAATCAAATCTGGCTGGGTTTCTTTGGCTTTTTCTAACGCTTCCAAACCATTCGACGCGGTGGCAATAATGTCAATATTACCTTCCAATTCCAAGCGAGCTTGCAGGCCATCCAGCACCAACATGTGATCATCGACTAAGAGAACACGAATTTTTTTTGTCATTATTATCACTCTATACTTACTGATTAAAGATGTTGCTCAAGGGGCAATAGCGCACGCACTGTAGTGCCTTTATCACGTTGCGATTCCAATATGAAATCACCACCAATCAATTCGATTCGCTCGCGCATATTGATCAAACCGATCCCTGAAAACAGCTCCGATTTTTTCGAGATACCTTTACCATCATCCAAACACTCAAACACAACTTGCCTATGTGACTGCGAAACCTGTAGCGAAATATTCTTAGCCTCGGCATGCTTTTCAATATTCGTTAGCGACTCTTGAGTAAGGCGATACACCGTAATTTCTATTTCATCAGGCAACTTAGCGGCCACATCAAAACGATACGCCACCTGGATTCCTGTTCGTTCCATGAACTGGTCAATCAAAGCTTGTAAGGCTGTATCCAAGCCTAAATCATCTAATAAAGTAGGTCGTAAGTTATGGGAAATCTGCCGCACTTCACTGATGGTTTGGTTTATTAAATCACCGGCTTTTTCCAACTCCTGATGAATCACTTCTTTTTCATGACCGCGATTTAACTTGTTTTCTGCTAACTCAATTCGAAACTTACAACTCACCAATAATTGATTAATGCCATCATGAAGTTCACGAGAAAAGCCTCGCCTTTCACTAACTTGCAAGCGCATAAAACGCTGGGCCAGTTCCTTTAGCCTTGAGTCCGCTAATTTGTGCTCATGGAGATTGATCGCCAACCCCAACAAGATAACCAACACCACAGTCACCACAACCACTTCAATGATAGTAAAAAAGCTGCGCTGAATATTGTCATTCATCGTCGCTTTGGTTTTCGCCAATTCTGCGTAGATGTCATCGAGATACAACCCGGTTCCCATCATCCAATCCCATCGATCGATAGCAACTACATAACCCAACTTATCCTCTTGCTTCATCAGTGGCGGCTTCTCCCATATATATCTATGATAGCCACCACCTGCTTGAGCAGCTCGGATTAACCCCTGAATCAGGAAATTCCCTGAACGATCCTGAAAATCCCATAAGTTTTTACCGACAAAATCCGGTTGGGTTGGATGGACTAAATTGACCCCAGACATTTCATAAGCGAAAAAATAACCATCATCTTCATAACTTAATCCCGCGAGAATTTTCTTTACCCGATCCTGTGCTTCCGCGTCGTCTAATTCTTCATTTTCCAATATTGGGCGAATCGCAGACATAGCGATATTAACGTGGTTTTTCAGCGCCATTTTCTTGGCATTGACCAAATTAAATTCATAGATAGATAATTCTTGAGAGGCTAAATCACGGGCTGACTGCAACCCCAGATAAATAATGATGGCAGTCGCGACAATAAGTGGCGCGACTGCAAGAAGAATAATTTTACTTTTTAATCCCACGGACAAAGACCTTTTTTATTATTTTTAGGCTTTCAATATTCAGTGATGGACAGAAAACGCTATCAACAAAAAAGCGGGTAAAGACCCGCTTCCTTGCTTTATATTTTACCCGGTTATAAATCAGTCCATGCCATATAACTCTGGGAAAACCATAATACTGACTAGAACCAAGATCTGGATCAATATAAATGGCATGACGCCTTTATAAATATCCGTTGTTCTAATCGAACTGGGAGCCACCCCTTTTAAATAGAATAGACTAAAACCAAAGGGTGGGGTTAAGAAAGAGGTCTGCAGGTTCATCGCAATCAAGATCGCGAACCACACCATATTAATCCCTAACGCTTCGGCAACAGGCGCTAAAATCGGCACTATAATAAAGGCAATCTCAACGAAGTCTATAAAGAAGCCCAAGATCAAAATAGCAATCATGGCTAATATAATAAAGCCCCATTTTTCACCCGGAAGATTCAATAACACTTCTTCAACAATGTAATCACCGCCGGTATAACTAAACGCCATCGAAAAGGCCGTTGCGCCCATCAGGATAGCAAACACCATCGCTGTCACTTTTACCGTTTCTAAACCACTGTCATAAAGCATTTTCCAGCTAAACTGGCGGTATAACAGAGCCAATACAATCGCCCCTACGCCACCTAATGCAGAAGATTCTGTCGGTGTCGCAATGCCGGTAAAGATAGAACCCAATACGATCAACACCAAGGCTAACGGCGGAATAATCGCTTTTAACGCACTGCGAATTTGCTGCGCACGAGTCTCATCATCTAAGTCCTGAGGCATGGCTGGCGCCATTTCAGGCTTTAAGAAAGTCAGAATCAAGATATACACAATATAACAAGCGATTAGAATCATGCCAGGAAACAGGGCCGCATGAAAAAGATCACCGACAGGAATGCCTAAAACATCCCCCAAGATGATCAAAATAATCGACGGTGGTATGATTTGACCCAAGGTACCAGACGCACAAATTGTGCCGCATGCTAAAGACTTGCTGTAGTTATACTTCAGCATAACTGGCAAAGAGATTAGGCCCATTGCCACGACACTCGCGCCAACCACGCCAGTCGATGCCGCTAATAGCGCACCCACCAATATTGTCGAAATAGCCAAGCCACCGCGAACACCACCAAACAGTTTGCCCATGGCTTCTAATAATTGCTCGGCCAACTTGGTCTTTTGTAACACAATACCCATGAATACAAATAATGGCACCGCCATCATCACGGTATTTTCCATGTAGCTTTGGATGCGGAAGGGCATGAAAGCAAACATATCGAAACCTTCGGCAAATACGCCGAAAATCAGAGCAATACCGCCAAAAGTAAAGGCAACAGGGAACCCTAGTAAAAGCATTACTAGGGCAACGAAAAACATGATTATTCCAATCATAAATAACCTACAAGCTTAAAATGGTGACAAAAATTAATGTTGAATAGGAGGGTGCGAGAAACCGTCTTCGCTCACGCCTCGCAGCACATTAATGCAACGAATAACCATTCCTAACCCACTGATCGTCATAGAGAAAAAAGCAAAAGGAATAACCGCTTTAATAATCCAACGGTACGGCAGACCGCCCGGGTCGCCACTGGTTTCGCCCAAAACATAAGCTTCATGAGCAAAGCCGACACCGTAATATCCCACTAGCAAAGTAAAAGGCATTAAGAAAAACACACAGCCAAACAGATCTACCCATGCTTTGCCTCGAATCGACAAATTCTCATAGATCAAATCCACGCGGACATGGCCGCCGTGCTGAATGCCGTAAGGAATACCTAACAGAAAAATGGCAGCGTATAAGTGCCACTCAAGCTCTTGCATCCCAATGGACACATCGTTGAAGGCATAGCGCATCAAAACATCGTAGAAAACGTTGAACAGTAAGACGATAAACAACACCGTCGAAAGCACACCAAGGAAATTAGAAAAACGAGTAATGCCTCGTTCTAGGGTGATTAACAACATGACAAACTCCTAGAAAAAGCATGACGAATAAAGGTTACTCGCCATGCTTAGAGGTTTTATTCCGCTAGACTATCAACACTGTCCAAGTAAGCTCGGTCAGAAATATTGGTCCAAACACGTACTTTTTTCAGGTACTTAGCTTGAGAGTCCAAAATCTCTTTCGCCAAAGGATCTTCGGCTGCTTTTTCATCAAGGAGTTCTTGGTTAGCTTTTTTCATCGCCACAAGAACTTCTTTCGGGAAGGTCTTAACTTGAACATTCGGGTATTCTGTCTTCATAGTCGCCCAGTTTTCTGCGCTCTCATGGTATGACTGAATGTACATGTCGTAAGACGCTAGCTTCATAGAAGTACGAAGAATTTCACGAAGGTCATCTGGAAGTTTTTTCCACGTGCGCTCGTTAACTAGGAACTGAAGTTCCGTCGCTGGCTCATGCCAACCTGTGTAGTAGTAAGGCGCAATTTTGTGGAAACCCATACGCAAATCAAGAGACGGCCCTACCCACTCAAGGGCATCGATAGTACGACGCTCAAGCGCTGTGTAAAGTTCGCCAGAAGCGATATTGGTAGGCTTAGCGCCCAGTTTCGCTAGGACTTCACCCGCAAACCCTGGAATACGCATTTTCAGACCTTGTAGGTCATCAAGAGAATTGATTTCTTTTTGGAACCAGCCGCCCATTTGATTGCCAGTATTACCGCCAGGGAAGGACAACAAACCAAACGGTTGATACACTTTCTGCATCAACTCCATGCCGCCACCGTAATAGAACCAGCCATATTGCTCAGGCGTAATCATGCCAAATGGCATGGTAGTGAAGTACAGAGTATTTGGCACCTTGCCTTTCCAGTAGTAAGACGCAGAATGTCCCATGTCGTACTGACCAGAACGTACCATATCAAACACACCCAAAGGTGCTTTGTGTTTGTTGGCAGAATCGATAGTGATTTTTAAACGTCCGTTAGACATTTCATCAGCAATACGCGCCATGTTTCTAGGGGCATCACCAAAGATAGGAAAGTTAGATGCCCACGTTTCGGCCATCTTCAATCTATAAACTTTATCCGCCGCAATAGCAGGTAGAGAAAAAGCGCTTAGAGCCACTGCGGTTGCAGCAACTAGAGTTGTAAGTTTTAAGGATTTCATTGTTTTTATCATCCTGTGAGTCTTATTTTTTATAATTTAAGATCGAGCAGGATGAATAATGGCGTGTATAAAAAGTGCAAACAATTCGTACGAATACCGAGTACAACACCGGAAACTACGCACACGACTACGTATTAATACGTAGAAATAAATGAAAAGCAGTCCAAATTAAAGCGCTAACCTTCTGCCAACAATGAAACGATTGTTGACTCTATTGCCTCAGCAAAAAGTTGATATTGCGAGGCATTCGGGTGCAAAAAGTCATTCATCACATCACTGGTGATTCGTCCTTCTTCATCCAGAAAAACATGATTAATATCGCGAAAGAACACCCTTTCATCATCTGCATAACTGCAAATAATTTGATTCACTTCATTGTTCAGTATTCTGAGTTTTTGTGTTGGCTTCGCACTACGAGGGAAAATTGCCAAGAGCAGCAATTTAGTCTGCGGCAACTTTTCCGCCAACACAGACAGAATCTGCTTAATGCCTAACGCCGTGTCTTCGGCTTTGTCCATCCGATGACCTGCGTTATTGGTTCCAACTAATAAAACCAATAACCTAGGCTGAATATTATCTACCTCACCATGGGCAAGTCGCCACAAAACGTTTTCTGTTTTATCGCCATTAAAACCCAGATTCAGCGCGGATCTTGGTTGGTAAAATACCTGCCAAACATCGGCCCCTTCTTTCTCCCAAGCTTGTGTGATGGAATCCCCAAGAAACACCAAATCCACTTTCTCCATGGCATTTTTTTCTGCCAACTTTTCCTCATGGCGAGGCAACCACCAAACCGTGTCTTGTGGAGCGGGTCGCAAGGCCAGCGGCCATTCCTTTGTCATCGTTCACCTCTGTTGTATTAAGACACGGTACGTTTAGCGAATAACGCCCAAATTCCAGCTATCGACATCAAAGAACCACCAGCTAGATTAAAGCCACGCATAGCTTTTTCGGAAGAAAGCAGCGTACGTGCTCTGAGCGCAAAAAAAGCATAGGTAGAAGCTGACAAGGTCGCTAACATCACAAAAGTCACTGCTAAAATGAAAAGTTGTTCTGTTGTATTCCCTTGGTGAGAAACAAATTGTGGCAAGAAGGCCACGAAAAAGATAATACCCTTTGGATTCAAAGTCGTCACAATGTAAGTATTTAAAAAGAGGCGCCATTTTGAAGTAAGTTTATCAGATGAAGGAATCTTCATTGGTGATGTACCAGACCTAAGTAACTTAATCCCCAAATACAAAAGATATAAGCCACCAATCCCCTTCACCACAGTAAACCAAAAAGCCGACACAGAAAACAAAGCCCCTAATCCAACTAAAGAAGCTAATAACGCGGTGGAATCTCCCAGCGCCACACCAACCACCAAAGGGATATTCGCTCGTCGACCATGGGCTACAGAATTCGCAATCACAGCCAAAATAGTTGGTCCAGGAATGACCAACATGGTAATAGACGCGACAACAAAAGCGAGCCAAACTTCAATCGACATAGAGCTTTCTCCTTATTAAATAGATCTCTATCAATCCATAGCCGACAGCAAAGATCAATGTTTAACCTCGTAAAAAAACAGACCGAGACACAAGTTACAAATCACATCCTAAAAAGTGCGTCCCCGGAATTGGGTTGTAACTGACTGGATCACAAGGCTCAAAACCCAAACGAACATACAAACGTCTTGCGGTGTCAAAATCCGCCAAGACATCCAAACACATACGTTGATAACCATTTTTCTTCGCACAAGACATTAGTGCAATGACTAGCTTCTCGCCTAATTGATGGCCGCGTTCTGTTGGGCGAACATAGACTCGCTTCATTTCACAAACAGCAGCATCAACTCGACGAAAGGCGCCACAGCCAACCACTTTATTATCTTTCCAGATAAGTAACACCACGCCATTGGGAAGCGAGTATTTACCATCCAGAGCAACAAACTCTTGCTCATTCAATTGGTAGTCCAAGCTTACTGGTGCCGACGAAATATACTCACGAAAGATAGCTAACACACAATCATTGTCTTGTGGAAAATCGGCAGGGCGAATGGAAAACATGACGCATCCTTAACGTTAAAAACTTAAAGTCAAAATAATACCGACAAAACAATCTGAAAAACAAAATTTAATAGATTTCTTTGAGGGAAAAGCAGACTCCTTTATCATCTCAGCATTCTAAAACGACATAATTAAAGAGATAGCTCTGTGGGCATTGTTCTTTTTTACCTTAAGAAAATCATAGGCATGATGCTTATGCCAATTCCTCTCTCTTTGCTGGCTATGTGCCTCGCGTTCTTGCTGATAAAAAAACGACCTAAGGTCGCCAAGTTTTTCTTGTTATGCGGCATCTTAATGTTGGGATTAACTAGCTGGAATCCTGTTGCTAATAAACTCATTGCAACGGTAGAACACGACTATTCTGTATTTGATATTGAGCAACCCGTGGATGTGGTTATCGTGCTTGGCAGTGGCCACAAAGATTTAAGTAATACCCCAACAGTAATGGCGCTAGGCAACAGTGCCCTATTCCGCCTCGAAGAAGGTTTGCGCATCCTAAAAGCCAATCCAAACGCCCAGTTATTTGTTTCCGGTTATTCGGGTGAAATGACCGAAGCGCACGCAAAAGTCATGCGCAGAGCAGCCATAGAACTAGGCGTACAACCCAATAGAATTAGAGCCTTCCCTCTTGCCAAAGACACAGAAGAGGAAGCCAACAGCATGAAACCCTACCTAGAAGGAAAACGAGCCGCGCTAGTCACCGAAGCGTCACATCTAAAACGTGCGTCTATCTTCTTCGAAAAAGCCGGCATCAACATTATTCCCGCACCGGCTCTGTATTTAGGGTCAGAAAAAAGCGACTGGCAAATCGACGCCACGGCCAACTACAAAAGCCAACGCGCTTTTTACGAATGGCTCGGACGCACTTGGCAATGGATTAAGGAGTAAGCAATGGCATCTAAAATGACATTTGAAGCGGATAAGAGAGATGACCTAATATCTCACGATACTTGGTTGATACAGCAAATAAACGCCGCTTTCGATCGCATGGAAAACGGCCTTGCTGTATTTGTGTCAAACGAAGAAGCCAACGCTCAGATGGAAGATTTTAAGGCAAAAGTTCGTGCTAGGAATAAGAACTTATAGTTACACTGCCTTATAAATTAAACCCATAATGGCTGCCATCTGGCAATTCAACATCCACGGTTAATTTGCCACCAGCGCCTTCAACATAGCGCTTCAAAGTAGATAATTTGACATCTCGACCTTTGCGCTCCATACCTGCAATCGTTGGCTGCTTCACACCTAGCGTGTTTGCCATATCTTCTTGAGTGATTTGCATACGTTCACGCAACTGGGCGAGATGAATGCCAAGCACCATATCTTCCGCCTTTTTACGGGCATTTTTTTCTATTTCAGGCTTCTGATCTGAAATTAACTTATCAAGCGTTCTAGCCATTACTCACCTCGACTTTTATAAGTTAGCCATTTTAATAAATTATAGCCTTAAGACTATAATTTAAACAAAAAAACAGCACCCATCACTGAGCACTGCTTTTCTATTACTTCAAGAGTCGAGTCTTTTCGAACCCATCAAACCTGAAACAAGAAGTTTTTGATCAGGTCTTTTCCGCCTTCTGTTGCGAAAGATTCTGGGTGAAATTGAATGCCTTGGATTGGGTATTCTTTGTGTCGAACACCCATCAGTTCAAACTTACCACCTTTATGAATCGTGGTAATGTCTTTGAAGTCCGCTGCTTTTAACTCACCAACAGAAGCCGTTACTTCCAACACATCTGGGAAGCTTTCTGCTTCGGCGATTAATGAGTGATAACGCATGACTTCTAGTTGATCTGGAATGTCATGAAAAATACCTTCGCCGTTGTGGGTAATCGGGCTGGTTTTACCGTGCATTGGCAATGGCGCTTTGACTACCTTGCCGCCAAATACATGACAAATACCCTGCATACCCAAGCAAACGCCCATTAATGGAATGGTTTTGCCGAATTCCAGAATCACGTCAGCACACACACCAAAGTAAGCCTTGTCGTCTGGTGAACCTGGGCCGGGGGAAATGATAATACGATCTGGCGCGGCGGCACGAATGTCATCCAACGTCACTTCATCGTTACGCTTGACAATCACCTCAAAAGCGTCGATTTCACCACGGCTTTTTTCGGTTTCTAATACTTCACCAATAAACTGATACAGGTTGTAAGTGAAGGAATCGTAGTTGTCGATAATATAAACTTTCATGCTTCCCTTACTCCTGATTAGCTTTTGGCGCGAAGCTGTCTAGCACACGTTTAGTGCCAGCAAATTTGCGTTGAATTTCTTCGTATTCGTCTTCGGCATTGGAGTCATACACGTTACCGCCACAAGTTTGCACGTAGGCCTTATTACCCTTGGCAAACACAGTACGAATTGGAATCGCAAACATACAATCGCCATTGAAAGAGAACTGACCCACCGCACCGCCGTAAGGACCACGACCGTCGTTTTCCAAATCATCGATGATTTTCATCGCTTCAATTTTCGGTGCGCCCGTCAAAGTTCCCGCTGGGAAGTTACTTGCCAAAGCAGAGAACATATCGTGCTCTTCCGCCATGATGCCGACAATTTCACTGGAAATATGCTGAACGTGACTGAAACGTTTGATATCCATCAAGCTGCGCACTTTTACCGTACCGAATCGCGCAACGCGGCCAATGTCGTTACGATGCAGATCGACAATCATATTGTGCTCAGCAATTTCTTTCGGATCGTTCAACAAAGCACGAGCAAACGCCGTATCTTCAGCGGCGTCTTTACCACGCTTCGCCGTTCCTGCTAATGGGAAGGTTTCCATTTCCCCTTGGCGCACTCGGAACAACAACTCTGGGCTCGCGCCAATGACTTTTTGCTCACCAAACTTGATGTAATACATTTGCGGCGATGGGTTCACTTCACGCAATTGCTCGTACAAATTGATGGTGTCGCCTTCCATGTCGAACCATTTTTTGAAGCCCACTTCGCACTGGAAGATCTTACCTTCTATGATGTCTTGCTTCACCTTGGCAACCGCATCCGCATGATCGCTCTTACTCATGGACTCGCCCGCAGGCGTCACCACAAATGGGCCATTTTCTGGCGTTGGTTCCGCCATCATGGCGTTCACCAAGTCCACACGGTTTGCATCACCAGACTCGTCTTCATAGTAGAAGTAAAAAACTTCGCCTGTCATCTTGTCCAAAATCAGACCATCTTTGTACAAACCAAAACGGAAGGCATCGAACATTTCGCTCGATTGCAGATCCAAGGTCGGCTCGAAATAGTTCATGCTGTCGTAACCGATATAACCCGTTAAACCACCAGCAAAACCGCGGGACAAAATATTCTGCGGCACGATATCGCGCAGTAAGTAATACGGATTGTCGGATTCATAAGATTCCGTGCTGCCGTCACGCTCTTGGATAAACAGCTGCTTGCCTTCGGCCCAGATCAATTTTTCAGGATCAAAGCCAATAATCGAATGGCGGGAAATAAAGCTCTCTTCACCAAGGGATTCCAACATAAAACAGTTATCAAAACGCTTCTCGACCTTCTTGAACAAGTCAAAAAAATCACAGGCAGAACTGATGGTGACGTACTTAGGCTTACGCGGCAGCGTGATGCGCTGCGGCTTTTTATTGTATGAACTCATATTTCTTTTAATTCCTTCAATGCTCGGGAACCACGGGTCACAGTGGCAATACCCACACCCAATTGTTTCGCAATGTCTCGCTGAGGAACGCCTTGCTCCAACAGAGATAAAATTTGTAATCTGTGCTGCATCTCGTTGATTTCTTTTGGTGTTAGCAAGGCTTTTAAGCGCTTCTCCAACACCGCATCATCACCGGCTTCGGTTAAAAACTGGACCAAATCTTTCATAGGCACTTCTATTTGATAAACAGTTATGTATTCGCGTACTAGTACAGTAATATTTTTTGTTTTTTAAAGCAACTGCATAGAGTGAAAAAATCAAAAGAGAGGTTATCATTTAAGATAACAAGATAGGGGGAGTTGATGAGTCTACAACACTTAAAACAACAGGCATTGGCTAACACAGAAGTTCGTATGGAATATGAACGACTTGAAAATGAATTCGAGTTCATTGATCAATTGCTTTCTATGCGAGCCCAAGCGGGATTAACTCAAGAACAGCTGGCAAAACGCATGCATACTCAAAAAAGCAACATCAGTAGATTAGAACGCGGCAACGCCAACCCGAGCTGGGCAACATTATTAAAATATGCCCATGCTTGTGGTTTTGAGCTTAACTTAACAACGAAGAAGATATCGCATAATACTTAAATCAAGTATTAGAAATCTGATCTAACTCTTCTTTTAGTTTAGCTTTGTCATGATGATCTTCGAAAAAACGCGCAAAGGCTTCGGCTTGTTCTTTGCGAGGAGACTCTAAGTTTTCAATAACAGGGCGAATTTCGTTAAAGCCCCATCCTATAGCTTCGCTTTCAGGGATATCTTCAATCTTGCTGAGCACATCACTAACTGCCGATTCATCAATAATGCAGTACAGTATTTCCATCACTGATCTATGCTGTTTATAGCCCTCTTTCATAAAAATAATGGCTTCCTGAATAGCTTTGACCGATTGCTCTTTGTCATTGACCAGAAATACCAGCTCAGCTTTATTAGATAAAGCAGTCACTACTTGTCTTTGTATAACGGCTTCTTCATTATCTTTGAATCGCTCTAGCAACGCGTCATACACCGCAATCGCTTCTTCTGAACGATTCAATCGGCCTAAAGTAATCCCTTTATTTACCAGTGCTTTCGCTACCTGTTCCTGTAGCGCCAGTTCATCGCTGTCTTTGAATCGTTCCAGCAACGCGTCATACACCGCAATCGCTTCTTCTGAACGATTCAATTGGCCTAACGTAATGGCTTTGTTTACCAGTGCTTTCGCTACCTGTTCCTGTAGCGCCAGTTCGTCGCTGTCTTTGAATCGTTCAAGCAACGCGTCATACACCGTAATCGCTTCTTCTGAACGATTCAATTGGCCTAACGTAATGGCTTTGTTTACCAGTGCTTTCGCTACCTGTTCCTGTAGCGCCAGTTCATCGCTGTCTTTGAATCGTTCCAGCAACGCGTCATACACCGCAATCGCTTCTTCTGAACGATTCAATTGGCCTAACGTAATGGCTTTGTTTACCAGTGCTTTCGCTACCTGTTCCTGTAGCGCCAGTTCGTCGCTGTCTTTGAATCGTTCAAGCAACGCGTCATACACCGTAATCGCTTCTTCTGAACGATTCAATTGGCCTAACGTAATGGCTTTGTTTACCAGTGCTTTCGCTACCTGTTCCTGTAGCGCCAGTTCATCGCTGTCTTTGAATCGTTCCAGCAAGGCGTCATACACCGCAATCGCTTCTTCTGAACGATCCAATTGACCTAACATAGCACCTTTGTTTACCAGTGCTTTCGCTACCTGTTCCTGTCGCGCCAGTTCGTCGCTGTCTTTGAATCGTTCCAGCAAGGCGTCATACACCGCAATCGCTTCTTCTGAACGATTCAATTGGCCTAATGTAATGGCTTTGTTTACCAGTGCTGTCGCTACCTGTTCCTGTCGCGCCAGTTCGTCGCTGTCTTTGAATCGTTCCAGCAAGGCGTCATACACCGCAATCGCTTCTTCTGAACGATTCAATTGGCCTAACGTAATGGCTTTGTTTACCAGTGCTTTCGCTACCTGTTCCTGTAGCGCCAGTTCGTCGCTGTCTTTGAATCGTTCCAGCAACGCGTCATACACCGCAATCGCTTCTTCTGAACGATTCAATTGGCCTAACGTAATGGCTTTGTTTACCAGTGCTTTCGCTACCTGTTCCTGTAGCGCCAGTTCGTCGCTGACTTTGAATCGCTCCAGCAACGCGTCATACACCGCAATCGCTTCTTCGGGTAGATTCAATTCACCGAGAATTACACCTTTCAAAAAAATTGAATCTGCATTTTCTAAATCTGAAAGTAACCCTTTTCCAGATAAAGCCTTGTTTATATAACTTAATGCACTATCAAAAGATTCATTAAAGTACGCTTCAATTGCTAATGATTTCCAATCCTCAACCGTTCTTTCAACTTCCTCTTTTGTTGAAGCATTTTCTGCATGCTTTTCTATATTTTGACGCTCTTCTTTTGTTATTTTCTCTAAGTTATACCCAATAGAGGATATGACACGCTCTGTAACCGCACTTTCCATAGACTCAACGCGCGTTTCAACTGATTCAATTTTCCCTTTACTGCTACGAATTAGCTCTTCTATTTGTTTTTTAGCTGAGACTATTTCGACTTCCAAAGTCCCTTCTAAGCTTTCTTTCGCTTTTTCTTTTGCTTCAGCCAACTGAGCATCTAACTCAGCTTTATTGCTTTCTAACCAATCATCAACATGTTTCTTAGCTTCTGATTTGGCCTTTTTCCCTGCTGAAATCCAACCAAACATTACGGCGATAATAGATGCAACAAGCCCAAGAATACTCGCAAGTGTCCCAAAACGATCCGTCGATGCATTAATGGCTTCAACATACTTCCCTTGTAATGCTAGCTTGTCATCCACTCGTGACTGGGACTCTTCAAGCCTCACTTCGACTTTTCCAATCCGTTCTTTCAACTCTTGAATTTGCTCCTTTGACGCTCCAGTTGCATCAAGCACACTGACCTCTTTGCGAATTGACATGAGTTCTCGATACAACCATTCGGGAAATTGGGCGTTCGATATGGGTTGTGGAGCAACTTGTGAAGCTCTTGGCTCAGTAGAAATTGATGCATTATCTGCCGAGAAGACAGCCATGGAGGAGAATAGAAAACTGATAAAAACAAAACGAATGAGAGAGGTGAGCACTCTGTGACATCCTTGTGAATAAATGAAGGTGAGACAAGAGTAGCGCCTAATAGCGCGTTCAGGCAATTCATACTAGCCTTATTTAGCCAAACAAGATCAACTTATCTAGTTTTCAGGCTTGGAAAATAAAACCAACGGAGTACTATGTACACCACATAGATTTACTTAGAGAAACCCTATGACTCTTTTCAAAGAATTAAAATCTTCTTTAGAAGAAGCGGTAGAAATCCACCAAGGCCGTAAAACAGCCTCCCGTATCACTCGCTTTGAGATCGCTGATGTAAAGTCTATTCGTGATAGCCTTCAAGTCTCTCAGGCGGAGTTTGCCAAAGCACTAGGCACCAGCGTGGATACAATTAAAAGCTGGGAAAGCAGACGTCGTAACCCAACAGGTTTGGCGGCTAAAGTACTAGCAACCATTCAAGACAACCCAAGTTTTTATCAAGAACTATCCGTTCACTAACAACACATTCCCTCTACTCCCTGATAAAACGTCGCTTTCACCGTCAAAGTGATGTTTTATCGCTTTCTCGATTGTCTAACGATTAACTAGCTTGTACTTTTGATTTATCAAACAATTTATCAACGTCCAAAAGGCCTACTCATGACATTCATCAAAGCCAAAGACTTCACTGCAGATCGCGCTTGGGGTGCGTTGGATATTGCCAATATGAACGGCGTGACGACGCGTTTACATTGGACAGATCAACCGTATAAATGGCACATCAATGATGGTGAAGAAGTGTTTGTGGTGTTAGACGGCGAGGTGAATATGCACTATCGAGTCGATGGTGTTGAGAAGGTTGAATTGATGGCTATAGGTGATATTTTTTATGCTGCAATTGGCACAGAACATGTTGCGCACCCCATTGGTGAAGCGCGCATATTGGTGATTGAAAAAGAAGGCAGTGTGTAGTTATAGAAACATACCGCCAGACGCTTCAATACGCTGTCCCGTAATCCAGCCGCTGTCTTCACTCAGTAACATGGCAACGGCTTTACCAATATCGTCCGCCTCTCCAACCCGCCCCAAGGCGGTAACAGATGCCACCATTTTATTCACTTGTTGGTTGTCACGCACATTACCACCGCCAAAGTCTGTCGCGATGGCGCCAGGTGCCAGGGTATTTACGCGAATTTGTCGATTTGCAAACTCTTTAGCCATATAACGCGTCATGACTTCTACTGCACCTTTGGCCATCGCGTAGGCACTTGAACCTGGCATACTAAAACGTGCCAAACCAGAAGAAATATTGAGAATATGACCGCCGTCTTTAATATGTGGTAATAATGCCTGCGTTAAAAAGAAAGGCCCCTTTACATGGATCGCCAGCATATTTTCTAGCTCTTCATAAGTGGTTTCTTCAACACTTGCACGCAAACCTGTGCCAGCGTTATTTAACAAATAATCGAAATCGCTTCGTGCAAACTCATTGACCAATAAATTTTGAAGCTGGTTAACGAACTCAGGAACGGCATCAAAATCGCGTGTATCCAATTGAAGAGCAAAAGCTTTTTGGCCTTTTTGTTTAATCTCTTCAATCACATCTTGTGCCGCTTGAAGATTATTGTGATAAGTAAAAATAACATCTATGCCTTTGTCAGCTAACGCTAAAGCACTGTTTTTTCCTAAACCACGGCTAGCACCAGTAATAATTGCTAATTTATTCATCACTCACTCCAATCTATTCTGTAAGAATTTTAAAGCCTTAAACCATATCGGCTCTGGGCACGTTGAACAGAGTAGATAATTTATTGTGATCGATATACATGATAAAAGTGATAACATTGTTCGTATTAAGCGAACAAAGGTAGAAGAGATGGACAAGTTTGAAGCCATGCAGCGCTTTGTATTGGTTGCTCAATTCGGTAGCTTCACCAAAGCAGCAGACGCTCTTGGCTTACCAAAATCAAGCATATCCAGTGCCATACAAGGACTTGAAAGTGAATTAGGCACGCGGCTTTTTCATCGCAGTACGCGCAGCATCACCTTAACGCAAGACGGTGAGACCTACTTGCCACAGTGCCAAACACTGCTCGCCGAACTAGATGCCCTAGGAAGCCAGTTCCAACGCAACCCTGATGATGTTCGCGGTGTACTCAGAGTCGACATGCCAAGCCGCTTTGCCACTACGGTTGTCATTCCGCATTTGGCCGACTTTCTCGAAAAATACCCGAACATACGCTTAAAGATCAGCAGCGCAGATTATCGAGTAGATATGATTAAAGAAGGCATTGATTGCGTCATTCGGGTGGGTGATCTTGAAGATAGTAGCCTTATCGCTCGCCCATTAACGCTGTACCGAAGCGTAAACTGCGTATCGCCAAGCTATGTTAAAAAATATGGTATTCCACAGAGTCTTGCAGAATTAGCCAATCATAAACTGATTGGATATTCTCATATGCTCGGTAATTTCGACGCCCAATTTGAATACATGGAAGGCGACACAGTAAAACAACAACCCATGCCAAGCAGCCTAGCGGTTAATGGCACAGATGCTTATTTAGATGCTTGTTTAGCAGGGCTTGGCATTGCCCAACTCCCCGCTATTGGCGCAGAAAACCTCATCAAGAAAGGCCTACTCATCTCTGTCCTACCTCAATTTGAAGCCGAGCCAATGCCGGTGTCTTTACTCTACTCATCACGTAGACAAACAACCAAACGCCTAACTGTATTTATGGATTGGCTGCAATCAGTCATTGAAACGAAACATTTTTTAAAGAATTAAATAATTGAAAAATATCTTTTGCAAAAAACGCCTTATGCATATTCCAAAAAAGTTTATTTATAGCCGTTGTAATAACTAAATCTTTTAAGTAACCTCTCACTTAATGAAATATTAAGCTTCCCAGATGAGGTCACTATGAAATCTAAGCAACGCTTTTTAAAATCTATTATTGGTACATTGTTATTGAGCGGAGCCGTTCAAGCGTCGGCTGCGGATCAAACAATTCTTAACACGTCTTACGATATCGCTCGTGAGTTGTTTGCCACTTACAACCCAACGTTTGAAAAACATTGGTTAGAGAAAACGGGCAAAACCATCGAGATCAAACAGTCTCACGCAGGTTCTTCAAAACAAGCCAACGCCATCATGAATGGCTTGTCAGCAGACGTCGTTACTTTCAACCAAGTCACTGACGTTCAAGTTTTGCATGACAAAGGCAAAATGATCCCAGCAGATTGGAAAAATGAATTCCCAAATGCCAGCTCGCCTTATTATTCAACGATTGCCTTCCTAGTTCGTAAAGGCAATCCGAAAAATATCAAAAGCTGGGGCGATCTAGCTGGTAATGATGTGGCATTGGTGTTCCCAAACCCTAAAACCTCTGGCAACGGTCGTTACACTTTCCTAGCGGCTTACGGTTATGCACAAAATACCTTCGGTAAAGACAACGAAGCGAAAGTGGATGATTTCCTAGGTACTTTCCTAAAAAACGTGTCTGTGTTTGATACTGGTGGCCGTGGCGCGACAACGACTTTTGTTGAGCGTGGCATTGGCGATGTATTGATTACCTTCGAATCGGAAGTAAACAATATTCGTAACCAATACGGTGCAGACAAGTACGAAGTGGTTGTACCAAAAACCTCTATCTTGGCGGAATTCCCAGTCGCTGTAGTGGAAAAAAATGCGAAGAAAAACGGCACAGAAGAAGTGTCTCGTGAATACCTAAGCTACTTATACAGCGAAGAGTCTCAGCGTTTATTAGCGGGTTTCAACTACCGCGTACACAACGACGTAGTGAAAAAAGAATTTGCTGACAAGTTTCCTGAAGTGAATTTGTTAACCGTCGAAAATATTGCTGGCGGCTGGCCACAAGCGACTAAAGAATTATTCGCAAATGGTGGTAAACTAGACCAACTTCAGCGCCGCTAATATCTAAATAGATAACAACTAGCCGGATACGCTTGCGTCTCCGGCTTTTCTGTCTCTAAAGCGACTAGCGTCTTTATCATTGAACTTCTTTCATTAAGACCCTAATAGGCAAATACATGGCAACACATCTAAGCGCGACCGAGACACGGCCTCGCCACAAGCGAGTCTTGCCCGGACTCAGTTTGAGTTTGGGCACGTCTCTACTGTTTATCAGCTTGATTCTATTACTCCCAATGAGCGGGCTGGTTATGCAATCGGTCGATATGGGCTGGGAAAGATATTGGCAAGTCATCAGTGACGAACGCGTAGTTGCCAGTTACAAAGTAACGCTGTGGGCGGCATTAATCGCCTCTGTTTTTAATGGTTTTTTTGGCCTTCTACTCGCTTGGGTATTGGTGCGTTATGACTTCCCCGGACGCCGTATTCTGGACGCCTTGGTGGATTTACCTTTTGCCTTGCCAACGGCCGTTGCCGGTATCACCTTGGCGACCTTATATGCGCAAAACGGTTGGTATGGTGAAATCCTTGAAAGCCTAGGGCTAAAAGTGGCTTACACGCCTTGGGGCATTGTACTTGCTATGGCGTTTACCAGTATTCCCTTCGTGGTTCGAACCGTTCAACCAGTATTGGAAGAACTGTCTCCAGAAGAGGAAGAAGCAGGAATGACCTTAGGTGCTTCCGATTGGTCGGTATTTCGTCGGGTTATTTTCCCCGCCTTATGGCCAGCTTTGATGACGGGCATTGCCTTGTCTTTCACTCGTAGCTTAGGCGAATTTGGCGCGGTGATCTTTATCGCGGGCAACATGCCTTACGTCAGCGAGATTACGTCTTTGATGATCTTCGTTAGCTTACAAGAGTTCGATTTCCCTGCCGCCAGCGCCATTGCCTCGGTTGTGTTGATGGCGTCGCTAGTCCTCTTGTTCGCCATTAACATTTGGCAGGCACGTTATTTACGTCGTCTTCACGGACGCAGTTAGGAAGCTTATATGTCATCGTCTAAACACTCATCAAACCAACTTAGAGTCGGCGACAGCCCATTGGTGAAATGGTTACTCATTGGTCTCACGCTGTTTTTGACCGCGATTTTGTTAGTCGTGCCGCTGATTGCCATCTTCCAACAAGCCTTTGTGGAAGGCGCAGCGCACTACTTCAACAGTTTGATTGAAGCTGATACCTTGCACGCCATTGGTTTAACTCTGGTGGTTGCGGCGCTAACCGTGCCGATTAACTTGGTATTCGGAGTCATGCTCGCATGGGCCGTAACCCGTTTTGAATTCCCCGGTCGAAAAATCCTAATGACTTTGATGGACATCCCTTTTGCGGTGTCACCTGTGGTGGCGGGCCTGTTATATCTTTTGTTGTATGGCAATAACGGCTGGATTGGCTCTTGGCTTTATGATCAAGACATCCAATTGATGTTCGCTTGGCCGGGCATTGTCATGGTCACCGTGTTTGTGACTTGTCCGTTTGTGGCCCGTGAATTGATCCCGCTGATGCAACAACAAGGTCGAGAAGACGAAGAAGCCGCAGTGATTCTAGGCGCTTCTGGCTGGCAATTATTCCGCCGAGTGACGTTACCAAATATCAAATGGGCGCTGATTTATGGCGTAATTTTGACCAACGCGCGAGCGGTCGGTGAATTCGGCGCTGTGTCTGTGGTGTCCGGCAACATTCGCGGTGAAACCAATACTCTGCCATTACAGGTACAAGCCCAATATGAGGATTATCAAGCCGCTGCCGCGTTTGCTAGTGCCTCGCTTTTGGCAATGATTGCCCTACTTACCTTGTTGCTGAAAGCCTTCATCGAATGGCGTCAGGAACGTAGTTTAAAAATTGAAGCTGAAAAAGAAAGACAGGTGACACAATGAGCATTTTGATTGAAAACATCTCCAAACACTTTGGGCATTTTCAAGCCTTGTCACCTTTGTCATTGGACATCAACGAAGGCGAAATGATTGGCTTGCTTGGACCATCCGGTTCTGGAAAAACCACTTTATTGCGTATTATTGCTGGATTAGAAGGCGCAGACACTGGCCGCATTCAGTTTGGTGACAGAGACGTAACCAACTTACATGTGCGAGATCGTCGCGTGGGATTTGTGTTCCAAAACTACGCCTTGTTCCGTCATATGACAGTGGCGGATAACGTCGCCTTTGGCTTAGAAGTCTTGCCTCGTAAAGAGCGCCCAAGCCCAACCGAAATCAAAAACCGCGTGATGCATTTACTGGAAATGGTACAGCTTGAACATCTTGCCAATCGTTTTCCGTCTCAGCTTTCTGGCGGTCAAAAACAACGTATTGCCTTGGCACGTGCCTTGGCAACACAACCGGAAGTTTTGCTGCTAGACGAACCTTTTGGCGCCTTGGATGCCAAGGTTCGTAAAGAGCTACGCCGCTGGTTGCGCGGATTGCACGATGAGTTAGGTTTCACCAGTGTGTTTGTGACCCATGACCAAGAAGAGGCCTTGGAGCTCTCTGATCGCGTTGTCGTCATGAGTAACGGACACATTGAACAAATCGACCAACCCGGTGCACTTTACGCCTCACCAAATAGCCGATTTGTGTTCGACTTCCTTGGTAACGCCAATGTCTTCGAAGGTAAGGTCGAAAACGGCAAATGGCAAAATCAGCAAGCCAATATCGTTCTGCCAAATGGTGCAGAACAGAAAGACGGCCAACTGTATATTCGCTCTCATGAGTTCTTTGTATCAAGAGAACCAACGGAGCAGGCTAACTTGCCGCTGCGCGTGATTGCCATCAACCCGATTGGCGCCGAAGTGCGTCTAGAGCTCACTCCGATTGATTGGCAAAGCAACGATGTCTGGGAAATCGATCTGCCTCACAAAGCATTCGATAAAAACTGCTTCGAAAAAGGCCAGACCTTATATGTCACACCAAAAGCAGGTTACTTCTTCGCCCATGACGCACAACAACCTGTGCTATTGAATTGGGAAACGGAGAAAATACAAGTCACTGAGCAAGCCTAATAAAAGACAACCTAAGTACGGCATTCAGAGTGCCGTTCTTCTTTTTTTCTGCCCTGCAATGATACGTTTGTTCATCCTATGAACTGAATAAGTGCAAAGAAAGTCCTCCCAAAATCCCCCCGTCGTTTTCCGTCATCCTTTCGCCGCAATAAGTAACATAACCAAAAGGCTAGCGGTCTAGAGTCAATAAACACCAACCTTATAAAGGAAAGAGTAATATGCGTTACTTTAGTCTATTGGCCGCTTCCATCGCCTTGTCCCAAGCTCCATTCGCATTATCCGCCGCTAAATTCGATTTCTCAAACGAGTACAACGCGACATCAATTCATGCTGAAGGGGACAAATATTTCATCGATCAAGTGACTAGACTAAGCAAAGGTGACGTGGATATTACGCTTCACACTGGTGGATCTTTAGGTTTCAAGTCGGCGGATAATTTTTACGCCGTTGCCGATAATGCCATTCAAATTGCAGACACATTGGCTGGCAGCATGGCGGGTATAAACCCAATTTTTCTACTGTCGTCTTTGCCTTTCATCGTTGAAAATGAAGACCAAGCAGAACTGCTTTATCAAATAGCTAAGCCTTATTATCAAAAAGTCTTCGCTCAAAATGGACAAATTTTACTTTACGCTTCCCCTTGGCCTGCAAGCGGTATTTGGTCTCAAAAACCCGTTACTTCAAAAGCAGAGCTCGCCAACTTAAAAATCCGTACTTATGATAAAAATGGCACATTAACACTACGTGAAGCTGGCGCGGAACCTATTAAGCTATCTTGGGGTGATGTTGTACCTCAACTGTCCACAGGTGGAATCAAGGCGGTACTTACTTCTGCTGACGCAGGTGCAAGTGGTAAGTTTTGGGAACACCTTGATAACTACAGCGCCATTCAATACGCCATTCCTCTAAACATGGTTCATATGAACAAAGATGCGTTTGATGATTTATCCAGTGATGAGCAAAGTGCCATTTTGAAAGCGGCCGCGTTAACAGACGAGCATAACTGGAAAACAGTAAGAACGCGCGTAGCAGACAACTACAAAGAACTTTCTGCAAACAATGTAGCCATTCATCAAGATCTTTCAAAAGACTTTATTAGTTGGCTTCAACAGTCAGCAAAACCATCATTGAAAGAATGGTTAGAAGACACAGGGAAATCTGGTAACGATATCATGGCGGATTTTGAGAAAAACAAATGATCATCCGTTCTTTGGCTATATTATCCAGACGGCTGAACCAGCTGTCTGGCGCCTTAGCAATATTGCTTATCGCGTATCTGCTGTGTCACATATTGTTAGAAATTGTCTTACGCTTTTTCGGCACATCAACCTATGTTCTTGATGAGTTCGTTGGTTACGCAATCGCAACGATTACCTTTCTAGGGTTAGGCTACAGCCTAGAAAGAAACGGACTCATTAAGGTCAACATTTTAAGCGACCGACTCCCTGAAAAGTACCATTGGATATTAGATACGTTTATCTCTCTGGTTTCTTTTGCCATGTTTTTTTGGGTTTCATGTTATTGGTACATCAATGTATCCCGAAGCTTTAAGCGCAATATAACCAGTGAGTCTATTGCAGAAACACCTTTGTGGATCCCTGAAGGCATGGTGCTCGTTGGCTTAGGTCTTTTGTGTTTGACGCTCTTTGTAAGAATACTTGTCCTCATATCTACACGCCACGTTCCTCACATCGAGATCAATAAATAAGATGGAAATTGTATTATCAGCCGTTGGCGTTATCGCCCTAATTCTCATGGTTCTCGGGCTTGGTGTTTGGGTATTCTCAGGCCTAGCAATCGTTGCCTTGCTGTCTCTCATTGTCATTGGCGATGTCAGCATGGATCGCGCTGGCGCCATACTCAGCCGCATTCTTTTTCGATCCGCCAATTCTTGGGAATTATCTGCCATCCCGCTCTTTATTTTGATGGGCGAGCTTATCTTTCGATCCAATATTTCAGATAGATTGTTTCGAGGTTTAGAGCCTTGGACGAAAAAAATTCCTGGCGGCATACTTCATACAAATGTGTTTGGCTGCGCACTCTTTGCAGCGGTAAGTGGATCAAGCGCTGCCACCACGGCAACCGTCGGCAAAATCACCACGACAGAGTTGAAAAAGCGTGGTTATGACAGAAGTTTGTCCATCGGATCTTTGGCTGGTGCTGGCAGTTTAGGCCTATTAATTCCACCTTCTCTTGTGATGATCGTTTATGGAATCCAGTCAGAAGTGTCAATCAGTAAGCTTTTTATGGCGGGAGTGTTACCAGGCATTTTAATTGCGACGCTTTATTCTGGCTACATAGTAATAAGAGCCTTGTTAAACCCTTCGTTATGCCCACCTGAAAAGTCCGACACAGCAGGAAAATTAGAAAGCATCTTCCTCCTGTTGCCCGTTATTTCTCTGATCGTCATTGTTATGGGAGCGATTTACTCTGGTATAGCAACACCATCAGAAGCCGCAGCCGTAGGTGTATTTGCGACACTTGTTATTCTAATAAAAGAACGCCAGCTATCTTTTAAAATGATACAAGAAGCCATGATTGCCACCTTGTTGAGTTCAACCATGGTGTGCAGCATATTGGTCTCTGCTGCGCTGTTATCGACGGCAATGGGATTTCTTCACCTACCGTCTGAACTCGCCAGCTATATCGCTAGTTTAAACCTTTCTCCTAGTTTATTGCTGTTAGCGCTGGCGGTATTTTACGTCATATTAGGTTTATTCTTAGATGGCATATCCATTACCGTTATGAGCTTACCTATCACTCTGCCGATTGTTATTTTGGCAGGATTTGATCCAATCTGGTTCGGTATTTTTCTTGTTATACTGATAGAGCTTGGGCAAATTACCCCGCCAGTTGGTTTTAACCTGTTTGTCTTGCAAGGTCTAACCGGTGAAAAGATAGGACAAGTCGCAAAATCCGCTTTCCCTTTCTTTATTTTGATGTGTATTGCGGCTTTTATTCTCTGTCTATTCCCAGAAATAGCTTTATGGCTGCCTAATGCCCTGTCGAAGTAGATTCATCAGACTTTAAATACCTAGCCCTACATTATAGGGCTAGGGTCAAATCCTCATCAAACTACGAATATGACAAAACGCGGCGCGGCCTAGTGCGTCTATGTTGTAGCCACCTTCTAAGACAGACACAATTTTCCCATCACAATGGCGATCCGCTACGTCCATCAACAGATCGGTAATCCAAGTGAAGTCTGACTCGCTCAGTCTAAGTTGTCCCATAGGGTCTTCTTTGTGAGCATCAAACCCTGCGGAAATCATAATCAACTGAGGCTTGAAGGCTTCCAGTGCAGGCAAGAGCTGCTCGGAAATAATGGTTTGAAAGGCTTCACTTCCAGAACCCGCTTCTAACGGCATATGAAGAATATTATCGTGAGAAGCACCCGGATCGCTGTAGGGGTAAAATGGATGTTGGTAGCTGGACGCATAAAGTACTTTGGAATCGGATTTGAAAATATCTTCTGTGCCGTTGCCGTGATGAACGTCAAAATCCACAATTGCCACGCGCTCTAAACCATATTGTTCAATGGCATAACGAGTGCCAACGGCGATATTATTGAACAAGCAAAAGCCCATGGCTTTGTCGACTTCCGCATGATGGCCTGGCGGACGAATGGCGCAAAACGCATTATCCATCTCCCCAGTCATGACAAGATCCACCGCTTTAATCACAGAACCAGCAGCGTACAAAGCCGCATCCAAAGTATGCGGCATCATCAAGGTTTCTGGCTCTAGTTCCACATGACCTTCTTCTGGCGCGCGCGCAAAAATAGAATCCACGTAGGCTTCATCATGGGCAAGGAGAACCTGCTCTCGCGTCGCGGGATCGGATTCCATTCGACGTAGAAAATCCATCAACTGCCCCATGATCAAACGATTCTGAATCGCACCAAGGCGCAGCGGAGACTCTGGGTGATCGTCTCCCATATCGTGCTTGTCGCAATAAGTGTGTGTGATATAAGCCGTTGTCATTAGGTATCTATCTCTACATTATTATTTTTCTGTATCTGCTATAACCGTGCCTTGTATCAAACCACAAACACAGCAAAACAATCTATCCTACCATGGTCTATCATGGCGACAGACGAAGACTGTGCTACTGTCATAAGATGTACATTGAGTTTATGGAGAAGATCAGGTGAGCCAACACGCATTACAATCTCTACTCGCCCCTAAGTCTATGGTGGTTCTCACCGGAGACGATGCGAACGATCCGCTTATGTTGGCATTATTAAGCTCGTTAACGATGGCTCAGAAATCTTGTCCTGTGTCTTTAGCGGGGATTCAACCCGCTATACCAGTCTCCTTTCCATTGGTAGCAAACTTAACAGAATTAACCACCCGCCCAGACATCGCCGTATTAGTTGGCACCCACAACACTCAATCAATGGAAGATATTATCGCTGACTGTGGCGCAGCGGGCATTGGCTCTTTGCTGATGTTGTCGTGGACGGGAGACAGCCAAGAATCCCTAGTTGAAGCGCTGCGCAAACACAATGTGCGCTTACTTGGACCCAACAGCTTTGGGATTTGTCGCCCAAAACAAGGCGTGTTTGCTTGGCTTGGCTTAACGCAACCGCTAACGGGCCGTTTAGCCTTAATGTCACAATCTGGTACGGTCGCAAGCGCCCTTGTGGACTGGGCAACTTGGCAAGGCATTGGCTTTTCGCAAGTGGTTTCCATGGGATCACCTGTTGATGTAATGCCGTCGCAAGTCTTGGATTACTTATCCAATGATTTCGACAGTCAGGCGATTTTAATGTATCTGCAAAAAATTGGTCGCCCAACGCGCTTCCTCAGCAGTCTACGATCCACAGGACGTAGCAAGCCGGTTGCCGTTGTGACAGAACACTCTATTGGCGCCGATGAACGTGTGCTCGACGCGGCACTGAGCCGAACCGGTGCGGTACGTGGTCGACGCTTGAATGATTTGATCGCTGCGGCTTCGGTCATGACCAACGCCCGTCGGGTAAAAGATGGCTCGTTGTTAATTATTGGGAACGGTGCAGGACCAGGCGAGTTAGCCGCACAACGAGCCACAGAGCTGGGGATTGATTTGCTTACTCCAGCTGGCGAGTTGCACAACAAACTGGAATCCACCATGGCAGGCCGAGGTGGCATTGGCCCAGTGACAACCGTTTGGGCAAGTTGTGCAACGGATCTATTCATCGACCTCGCCGCCGATGCGCTAAGCAGTGCAGATTGTGGGGCTGTATTATTAACACTCAGCCCAACCGCTCTCATCGATATCGACTCTTTGTACGATCTCATCATCAAGTTACATCGCACTCAGAAAAAGCTCGTGATGGTCTGTTTGCTCGGCGGTGGCAATATGACCAACATGCGCACACGCATTAATGAAGCGGGTATTCCAACTTTTCGAACCCCAGAAACCGCCGTTGAAGGCTTTCAGTTCTTGGTGCAATTCCAGCGCAACCAATTACTCGCCAAGCAGTCGCCAGACAGTCATGCGTTCCGCTTTAAGATCGATGTCTCAGAAGCTACTAACAAACTTAACCTACTTTACAAACAAGGGGATAAAGCGCCTCATGCAGACTCGTTACGAGATATTTTTGAACTGTTTCATATTCGCTTAATTACTCGTCGTCAGTCGTCAAATCAGTTATCTGCTCCTGTTCATTTACGCGTCTTTCAAGATGCCGTATTTGGCCCAGCTATTGGTTTATCTTTGGAAGGCGCTCAGCAACATAAGCAAGCGGAAGCCGTTGCCTTGCCGCCGCTGAATACCATTTTGGCAAAAGACTTAATACAACGAGCGTTTCCCAGCGAAGAATCTTTTGAATTAGAAAGTCTGCTGCGCAATTTATCCACCATGGTGTGTGAATTACCTGAAATTGAAAGCCTAGAAATGGCCGATGTGAGGCTTCACGACAGTGGCAGTGTTTACGCGGACGTCACTGCAAACCTTCGCCTTTGTAAAAACTGGCGGCGCTATGAGCATCTCGCCATTCACCCCTACCCAAGACAATGGGTATCGGAACGAGTACTAAAAAATGACGAGATCGCCACCGTTCGACCTGTTTTACCAAGAGATTCTGGCATCTTAGCGGATTTTGTCCGCAGCATGTCCCACGAAACCCGCTATTTTCGCTTCATTTCTAATATCGAAGAATTAACCCCTCGCATGCTCGCCAGCCTTTCCCACATCGACTATGACCGAGAAATGGCCTTACTCGCAGTGATTCAACGGGATGGACAAGATTTGCTCATCGGCACTGCGCGCTACATAGATAACTTTGACGATCAAAGTTGTGAGTTTGCCGTCGTGCTTGGCGATGAATTCCAAGGCTTGGGTTTAGCGTCTTACCTGATGCGCCGACTGATGCAAGTCGCCGCAGACAAGGGAATTCGAGTAATGAAAGGTATCGTCTTGGCCGAAAACAAACGCATGATCGAATTCTGCCGTCATTTAGGCTTTTCTATTCAACGCGACCCAGACGATTTTGGTCAAATGGTCGCCAGCATTAAACTGACGCCGAGCTTGCTTGAAAAGTGTCGAGGTGCTTCCTAACTGTGAAATGAAACCGAGACCTTTTTCACAATGTCACGAGCGAAGTCAAGACAAGGCAAAAATAGACGAGAAGGCGGAGTTTATGGGTTATAAATGAGCAATTCGAGTCTATTTTTAACATAGTATTGGCAAGCACAGTAGTTGTGCAAAGGTCTCAACGCAGCACTTCAATCTCAACTTCTATTACACCATCGCGAGTGTTTCCGATTCGTTGGAAGGCGGATTTACTCAGGTCAATAATCCGACCACTAACAAACGGCCCACGGTCATTGACTCGCACTACGACGCTTTTGCCATTGTCGACATTGGTAACTTTGACTTTAGAGCCAAAAGGCAGACGTTTATGAGCTGCGGTCATGGCTTTTTGATCAAACAATTCCCCACTGGCGGTTTTACGTCCTTGGTATTTCATGGCGTAATAACTGGCTCCACCACTTTCTTCGAACCCGACTGAATCTGAACGACTGATTGGACCACTCGCGCAGGCTGTCAAAACGAGAGAAGAGATGACCCAACATAAGATGCTAATTGTTCGCATGGTTTTTTCTTTTCCTTTAAGCGGCATTTTCAGTTGCTGTGCTTTTAACCCCCATAGTAACAGATAGACTTGTCTAACAAACTCAGCCTAACGAAACATTAGTCAGCGTCTTGTCAGTTTTTTGGCGTATCTTGCTATGCTTTACCTTAATGCTCACGACAATTGCCAACATGACAATGCACCAACATAAGTTACGAGCATGCTTAACATCACCAGAGATGCCAATAATGACCGCTCATTTAAGGTATGCTTTGCCTATTAAACCCACTGCTTTTTTCGAAAGATAGACATGACTTCTCGTTTTTTATTGCTTTGTAAAACCCCTTCTCGTTGGCCAACTCCGTGGCGATTATTCGTCTTATTAGCCGTGTCTTTTGTTTTAGTGGTGTGCTTTGAATACGCAAACTTGCCCGCCGCACTCTTGCTTGGCCCTATGATTACAGCCATCACTTTGGCGGTTAGCGGAGCAGGCATGACAATGCCCAAACCACTGTTTTTAATGGCTCAAGGCATTTTGGGCATGATGATAGCGAATAGTCTGCCACTCACAGTATTTACGAAGATTTCTATGGAATGGCCGCTGTTTCTAATCGGTACTGTATCGACCATTGTCGCTTCTAGCTTTTTAGGTTGGCTGCTTAGTCGTAGTGGTTTATTACCTGGCACCACGGCCATTTGGGGCTCATCTCCCGGTGCCGCTTCAGCAATGACCATTATGTCCGAATCCTACGGAGCGGATATGCGACTGGTCGCCTTTATGCAATATTTGCGTGTGGCGTGTTGTGCTGTCGCGGCGACAGTTGTTGCGGCGGTATTTCACGTTGATGGCGTTACTGGTGAATCGATTGATTGGCTCGGCGTGCCTTCATGGTCAGGTTTCGCCATCACATTATCGGTCATCTTGGTGGTGAGCATTATTGGCATCAAGCTTCGCCTTCCCAGCGGACCTTTGCTACTTTCTCTCGCAGTAGGGTTGATAATCAAGTTTACCGGTGTTTTACCTATTGTTCTGCCTCATTGGTGCTTAGCAATCAGCTTTGCCATATTAGGTTGGGGCATTGGTTTTCGTTTCACTCGGCAAGTATTACAACATGCATGGCATGTCTTCCCACACGTGTTAGGCGCGATTCTAGCGCTTATTGCCATTAACGCTTGCTTGGCCATGCTGTTGATTACTTTTGCTGATATCGACCCGCTCACAGCGTTTCTCGCCACAAGTCCTGGTGGTGCTGACTCTGTTGCTATTATTGCCGCATCGACCAGTGCAGATGTGTCTTTTGTCATGGCCATGCAGGTGGCGAGGTTTCTGCTGGTGCTGATTGCTGGGCCAATGCTGGCGCGTTGGCTTTCAAGAAACCAAGACGCCTAAACGAAAAAACCACCCGAAGGTGGTTTTGTAAGCTAACAAATAAATACTAGCTAGCTTGTTCGAGATTTTCTGGGCCAAACGAGAAAGGCAATAGCTCGTTCATCGTAAGAGATTTTCTCACGCCTTCTGCGCCACAAATATGAATCATGGTATCGACAGAAGAGAACTCACGAATTTTCTGGCGGCAACCGCCACAAGGCGTTACCAATTCATCGCCCTTGCCAATCACATAGATGTCTTTGATCTGCGTATCACCGCCAAGCACCATAGAAGCAATCGCCCCCGCTTCGGCGCATGTGCCTTCTGGATAAGCGGCGTTCTCTACATTACAGCCAGAATAAATCTTACCAGCAGCCGTTACTATTGCCGCACCAACAGGAAACTTAGAATAAGGCACATAAGCCTTATCCATTGCTTCTTTGGCAAGATCAAATAGCTCAGTGCTCTGCTTTGTATCAGACATGATTAAAATCCAACATATTAGGCTCGCTCTTTCACGTAAGGGCGGCCAACGGCTTTGGGCCCAATAGCTTTACCAATGAAGCCAGCGAGTAGCAACACAGTTAATACATAAGGCAATACTTCAATTGCCTGAACTGGAACTTCACCAATACCCGGAATAACCACACCTTGCATACGAACAGCAAAGGCGTCCAAGAAACCAAACAACAAACAAGCCAGCAAGACTGGAACTGGGCGCCATTTACCAAAGATAAGCGCTGCCAATGCCATGTAGCCTTTACCCGCACTCATATCTTTCAAGAAGCCAGCGTTATGAGCGGTAGACAAATACGCGCCAGCAAGGCCACATAAAATGCCGCAAATGATCAAGGCACGATAACGAATAAAGGATACTGAAATTCCCGCCGTATCTACCGCATGAGGGTTCTCACCCACCGCACGCAGACGCAAACCGAAACGAGTCTTATAAATTACCCAATAGGTCACAGG
Organism: Marinomonas rhizomae; assembly: GCF_024397855.1. Lineage (NCBI taxonomy): Bacteria > Pseudomonadati > Pseudomonadota > Gammaproteobacteria > Oceanospirillales > Oceanospirillaceae > Marinomonas > Marinomonas rhizomae. The sequence goes on along the minus strand of NZ_CP073343.1, from coordinate 612,898 downwards.
CACCATTAAAAATGCCAAATAAACCAAAATATTATGACCACTTAGCAAGTTCGAATAAATAGATCCGATCACAGGCACACTTGCGATTGCATCAGCAAATGGGAAGGTGATGTCTAAGAAACGCGCATCACCAACCAATGCCGGTGTTTGTCCGCCCATACCAAACCAGTGCATAGACAAAGTCACAGTCAAGCCCGCTACAATGGTATTAATCGCCACACCAGAAACGATATGATCGCCTCGGTGTGTGATACAAGCAAAGCCGTGAATCATGGCTAAGCCAACCGAGGCCATTATACCAAAACACAAGCCAATCCAAGCGGAGCCAAAAATAGACGCGGCCGCGGCAGCTGCAAAAGCACTGCCCAAAATTTTACCTTCTAGACCAATATCAACAATGCCTGCGCGCTCAGAATACAAGCCAGCTAACGCCGCAAAAATAAGCGGAGTAGAAACGCGCATTGTCGCGTCTAACATAAGTATCAATGTTTCAAACATAGTTTTCCCCTACGCGACCGCTCTGCGAATAAAATAGCCTTCGATACGATCTTTGAACATGTGTTCAAGCGCACCAGAGAACAAAATCACCAAACCTTGGATCACCACAACGATTTCAGGCGTAATGGTTGGAATTTCAAATGCTAACTCCGCACCACCTTGGTATAAGGCACCAAATAAAATAGCCGCCAAAATAATACCAATCGGATGATTACGCCCCATCAGAGCCACCGCAATACCGGCAAAACCATAACCCGCAGTAAAGTTAAGCAATAAATTATGGTTCACACCCATGATTTCATTAAGGCCAACAAAACCTGCCAAGCCACCAGAAATCAGCATAGCCCAAATGGTTACTTTCGCGGTATCAATACCAGCGTATCGCGCTGCAGTAGGATTGGTTCCTAATGTACGTAGTTGATAACCCCAACGAGTATGCCAAACCAATCCCCAAACAAACACACAACACAACAAAGCCCAAATGAAAGCGAGATTTAACGGTGAATCACCAATATCAATACCCAATGGGGAAAGCAGTTCATGTAGATAAGGTAGCCAAGCGTTTTCTTCAAATGTTCGGCTATTTGGCGCCATACGGCCATCTTCTTTTAACCAGTTTACAATCAAGTAAACCATCAACGAAGAGGCTATAAAGTTAAACATGATGGTAGTAATTACAATGTGGCTACCACGACGTGCTTGTAGGTAAGCTGGAATATAGGCCCATGCTGCCCCAAAAACCGCCGCACCAACAATAGCCAAAGGCGCGATCACATAAAACGGCATAGTGTGATCCAATGACAAACAGATCAAACCAACCCCTAAACCACCAATATAGGCTTGCCCTTCACCACCGATATTGAACAAACCGCCTTTAAAGGCAACAGACACTGCTAAGCCCGTAAAAATAAGGTTCGTTGCATAGTACAGCGTATAGCCAATGCCTTCGTCGTAACCAAAAGCACCATAAATAAGGTAACCTGCAGCTTCAATTGGGTTTTCACCAATGGCAAGAATCACCAAACCAGAAACCAAAAAGGCCAGCATGATATTTAGCACAGGGATAAGAGCAATATTTACCCATGTAGGGACTTTTGCCTGACTCATGCGGACACCCCTTCTTGCTCTTCATTGAAAGCATTAGCCATCATTAGGCCAAGGGTTCGTTCATCAGCGTCTTTTGCATCAAGCTCACCAACAACCGCACCATCAAACATCACAATAATGCGATCACTCAGTGCCATAATTTCATCCAATTCAACGGACACAAGTAAAATGGCTTTACCTGAGTCTCTTAGTTTAACGATTTGTTCGTGAATGTTTTCGATGGCACCAATATCAACGCCACGCGTTGGCTGGCCAATCAACAACACTTCAGGGTTTTGCTCGACTTCACGGGCAATAACGATCTTCTGCTGGTTACCACCAGAAAAATTTGCCGTTTTAAGATGAGGATTCGGTGGACGCACATCCCACGCAGCCATGCGCTCATTGCATTCATCCAGCATGGCCTTGCGGTCCATAAGGATCTTGCCGTTATACGCAGGCGAGTTATGGTAGCCCAGCACCGCCGCTTCATAGGCTTCAAAGCCCGTTACCAAGCCCATTTTATGGCGATCTTCTGGCACATGTGCCATTTTCAGATCACGCATCTGAGCGGCATCTTTCGGCGCTTTTGCGTTGATTACTTGACCTGCAAAGTGGATCTCACCTTCGTCCATCGGCGTAATACCAGACAGAACGCTCAACAGTTCGCTCTGACCGTTACCAGACACACCAGCGATACCTAAGATTTCACCTGCACGCAGCTCTAAACTGACATTTTTTAAACGCTTTACGCCCTGACTATCAAACTGAGACAAGTTTTTCGCAGACAATAAAACATCACTAGGTTGAGCTTCATCTTTATCCACAGTAAGACGGACTTTTTTACCCACCATCAACTCAGCAAGATCTTCCTTGCTCGTATTGACTGTTTCTCGGTGAGCAACCATCTCACCTTGTCGCATCACCGACACATTATCAGTGGAAGCCATGATCTCACGTAATTTGTGAGTGATTAATAATACGGTAACACCCTGATCTTTTAGGGCTTTTAGGATACGAAATAAATGATCCGCTTCTTGTGGCGTCAGTACGCCTGTGGGCTCATCTAAAATAAGAATACGCGCGCCACGATATAAAGCTTTTAAAATCTCAACACGTTGCTGCAAACCAACCGGAAGTTCCTCTACGATTGCGTCTACATCAATATCCAAACTGTATTCATGAGCCAAGCGTTGCAATTCTACACGCGCTGCACCGATACCATTCTTTAGTACCGCACCACCTTCTGCACCTAGAATAACATTCTCAAGAACACTAAAATTTTCCACTAACATGAAGTGCTGATGCACCATGCCGATGCCGGCATTGATCGCATCCTGAGAGCTACGAATATCAACACGCTTACCATCAACTTCAATATGACCTGTATCGGCTTCATAAAAGCCATAAATGATACTCATCAAAGTGGATTTACCCGCGCCGTTTTCACCAATAATACCGTGAATCGTGCCAGCTGGAACTTGCAAGCAAATGTCTTTATTGGCCTGAACTGCACCAAAACGTTTACTTATGTCTCGCAATTCTATTGCGTATGGCATTGTTTTATTCGTCATAACTAAAAGTAATTCATCTGCTTAAAATGGAACACACTAGAACAAAAAAAACAGTTACCTACGCTGTGTAAGTAACTGTTTTTTGATGCAACTTAGTAGTTACAAGTGTTATCTGACATGTAATCGTGAACTTTGATTTCACCGCTGACGATTTTTGCGCGAATGTCTTTCATTGTCGCTTTCATATCAGCTGTAATTAAACTCGCATTGTTGTCATCTAGCGCCCAATCAACACCACCTTCAGCCAAACCTAGAACAACCATTCCTGGCTTCCAAGTTCCTGCAGCGGCATCTTTGTACGTTTTGTAAGCTGCTTGGTCTACACGTTTAACCATAGACGTTAGCATTGTGCCTGGCTGAATGTGGTTTTGGTTTGAATCTACACCAATCGCCAATTTGCCATCATCTTTTGCCGCTTGATATACGCCAATACCTGTACCACCCGCTGCTGCGAAAACAACATCAGAACCTTTAGAAAACTGACTTTTTGCCAATTCAGACCCTTTTGTTGGATCATTAAACGCTGCGCCTGTAGAACCCGTCATATTTTGCAATACAGTGGCACTAGAAGACTGATATTTAACACCTTGCTCATAACCACACGCGAACTTACGAATCAGAGGAATATCCATCCCACCGACAAAGCTGACTGTATTGGTTTTAGATGCCATGGCCGCCAAAGCGCCCACTAGGAAAGAACCTTCTTGCTCTTTAAAAACAACAGACTGAACGTTCGGAAGATCGATAACACCATCAATGATAGTAAAGTTGATTTCAGGGAAATCTTTCGCTACTTTCTCAACCGCAGACGTCATGTTAAAACCAACCGTAACAATTGGAGAATAACCACGTTTTGCAAGGCGACGTAGACCTTGCTCTACTTGCGCTTCGTTCTTAGGTTCAAACTCTCGAACCTGAATACCCGTCTCAGCCGTGTACTCTTTAACGCCATTGTAAACGCCTTCATTAAAAGACTTATCGAATTTACCCGCTTGATCATAAACAACCGCAGGTTCTGTTGCGGCATGAGCTACAGTTGATGAAATAGCTAATGCCGTGACGGACGCAAGAAAGACAGCTTTCATTCCAATTCCTCTTAATATATGTAATTTAGTCTAGACAATTATAAACCCTGCCTAACTGGTCAAAAATAAACCGATTAGCAGAATACCGCAATGTAATCTGCACATTTTAAGCGATATTTTTACGCATATCGCTAATAAAAAAATCTTTTTCCGCTATGGCGATTTAATTAACACTGCAATTAACACTGATAAATAGCAATTCTTGTGCCGCCATTTCCATATAGACAAGGAACAAGCTTTCAAGATTGACAGTTCACACAAAAAACCGTGCTACGCTGAGCTTGACGTATTTCTTTCAGTGGCGCACTACACACAATACAAGCCTTATCTGCTCTACCGTAAACAGCCAACTCTTGCTTAAAATAACCAGGTTTTCCGTCACCACCTACAAAGTCTTTTAGAGTGGTTCCGCCCTGTTTAATGGCGGCTGCCAGCACCACTTTAATGCATTCGACCAAACGGGCTAAACGAGCCTTGCTTATTTTACCGGCCAAACGATCAGGGCGAATACCCGCTTTAAATAGCGCTTCATTGGCATAAATATTCCCAACACCCACAACCACCTTACTGTCCATGATAAAGGTCTTAATGGGCACTTTGCGCCCCTTCGCTCTTGCGTACAGCATGTCAGCATTAAAAAGCTCTGATAGCGGCTCTGGGCCTAAATGCTTAATAAGCTCATGCTCGTTCCAATCTTCCGTTGTCCACAGAATGGCACCAAAGCGACGAGGATCCGTATATCTCAACCATACATCATCATCGGCGAAGCAAAAATCCACATGATCATGAAACAATGGCGGCGTCTCGGCAGGCACAAAATACAAACTACCAGACATACCAAGATGAACAATCAAGGTGCCTTTTGAAGTATGAATACCAATGTACTTTCCGCGACGAGAAAGGTGAGTGATGTTCTCCCCAACCATTTCAGAACTTAGCTCAGGTGTGATCATCCAACGTAATTTAGGCTGACGAATATCCACCCTAGCAAGAGTACGCCCTAATAACTTGGGCTCAATACCACGTAACGTGGTTTCTACTTCCGGCAATTCAGGCATAGGCAACCCTCCAGAGAATCCTCAAACAAGATCATCGCACAATCTCATGTGGGTTCTGTGTCATGTAAAGATACAAACCATACTGACCAATCGAACAAAGTATTTCTATTACTATCTTTTACTAGATATAAAAAAACCGACTCAATGAGTCGGTTCCTTTTGACAAGAAACAAAAATTATTTAATTTTCGCTTCTTTGTACATAACGTGCTTACGTACAACTGGATCAAACTTTTTCATTTCAAGTTTGTCAGGAGTATTTCGCTTGTTCTTGTCAGTTGTGTAAAAGTGACCAGTACCAGCAGAAGATACCATGCGAATTAGATCGCGAGCGCCTTTAGAAGCCATGATTCAGATCCTTATACTTTTTCGCCGTTGGCACGAATTTCAGCAAGAACTGATTCAATACCTTTTTTATCGATAATACGCATACCTTTAGAAGATACACGTAAACGGATGTAGCGGTTTTCACCTTCGACCCAAAAACGGTGCCAATGAAGGTTAGGAAGAAAACGACGCTTAGTACGGCGTTTTGAGTGAGAAACGTTATTACCTGTAATAGGACGTTTCCCAGTAACTTGACATACGCGAGACATAATTAAATACCTTTTGCTATCCAGAAAGATTATTGGAAGTGTTTCACTTCCTCAGGCGGAGCATGATTCCTTATGAATCAAAAAAATCCCATACCGAGGATATAGCGGCGCGCATTTTCCCATAAGCCAACCCATTGAGCAATTCTTTTGTTAAAAAAATGATCAATTAGCGCGTTCAAACAAAAAATCTCAATAAAAAACAGAGTGATGCTCCCTATCGAAACCGGCCTATCTACTACGAAGCATCATTAACACTTTTCTAAAGTGACTATGTTTTTCTAAAATAACAACCTTACTAGACTACACCAACCCTCTTTCTGCCAAGGACACAGGCGAACCATCACCGACGACAAAGTGATCGAGCAATCGCACATCGACGAGGTCTAGTGCACGTTTGATTTTATCGGTAATACTGATATCCGCTTGGCTCGGTTCGGCCACACCACTTGGATGGTTATGGGCGAGGATTACCGCTGCGGCGTTGTATTGCAGAGCCGCTTTAACAACTTCACGAGGATAAACCGCAGCCGCATCGATGGTGCCCATAAAAAGCTCTTGATAGCGAATTAATCTGTGTTGCGTATCCAAGAAAAGCACGGCAAAGACTTCTCGCGGAGAGTGACGTAGCTGAGAAGAAAGGTAAGTTCGGACGTGTTCCGCGCTGGTAAACACGGTTTCACGCATTAGCTGCTCTTGCAGATGGCGCTTAGACATTTCCAGTACAGCTTGCAGTTGAGTATATTTTGCATCCCCTAAGCCAAACCCTTGGCAAAACTCTTCACGGCTCGCCGACATTAATGCACGCAACCCACCAAACTGACTCAACACTTGTCTCGCCAGCTCGACAGCACTGATCCCTTGTGTTCCGGTTCGAAGAAAAATAGCTAACAGCTCAGAATCACTTAACGCTCCAGCGCCTTGCTGGATAAGCTTCTCACGTGGCCGCTCTTGTTCTGGCCAATGCTTAATACTCATGATCTACTCCTTGATCCATGTTAATCTTGCTCTCATTTTAAAGAGAAAGGCGTCCTGCCTCTTGCTAACCTTATCTATCACAGATCGGATTGAGAAGTTTTTATGTCAAATCTCGCTCAAAAACGCATTCTATTAGGCATCACTGGCGGCATTGCCGCTTATAAAAGCATTGAGCTAATTCGCTTGCTAACCAAAGCAGGCGCTGACGTTCAGGTAGTGTTAACAGAGGGAGCAAAGGCGTTTGTAACTGAGATGACGCTGCAAGCGATTTCTAGTCACCCTGTACGCAGCACTTTATTAGACCCCAATGCGGAAGCGGGAATGGGGCACATAGAATTAGCAAAGTGGGCTGATTTAATCGTCATTGCGCCTGCTTCTGCTGATTTTATGGCGCGTTATGCCCAAGGTATGGCAAACGACTTATTAAGCACCTTGTGTATCGCCACAGAGTCGCCTGTTTTGCTCGCCCCAGCGATGAACCAAGCCATGTGGCGTCACCCTGCAACACAAGCCAATGCGAACTTGCTCAATGAACGAGGCGTATTAAACATTGGGCCTGCCGATGGCGCGCAAGCCTGTGGCGATATTGGCCCTGGCCGCATGAGTGAGCCGAATGATATTTTTAATGCTGTTATCGCGCATTTCCAAAGCGCTCTAATCGAGCAAGATCTAACTGGCCAACACTGGGTTATTACCGCAGGCCCAACCATGGAAGCCATCGACCCAGTTCGTTTTATCAGTAATCACAGCTCAGGAAAAATGGGTTACGCTCTCGCTAGCGCTGCGATAGCTCGTGGAGCAAAGGTCACATTAGTAAGTGGCCCAGTACAGATCCCACCGCCAGATGGTGCCAATGTTATTGCAGTAAAAAGCGCGGATGAGATGCTCAATGCTTGCGAGCAAAGCATGAGCACGCAAGCCGATGTGTTTATTGGGGCCGCCGCCGTGGCTGACTTTAAAATGAAAGCTGCCAGCAACCAAAAAATGAAAAAGCAGTCTGACACAGAAGAAGTAACTCTGACGCTAGTTAAAAACCCAGACATCATCGCCACACTTGCCCAACACAAGCGCGCAAAAACCATAGTGGGCTTTGCCGCTGAAACGCAAAATGTGATCGAATACGCGAAAAGCAAACTAGAACGAAAAGGCTTGGATATTATTGTCGCCAATGATGTCTCGCGCAGCGACATTGGTTTTAACCAAGATGAAAACCAAGTCACAGTGATTACCAAAGACAAAACTTGGTCACCTGACAAAGCCGCAAAAAGCGAACTAGCAAACCAACTCGTTGAGTTTATTCATCAACATATTAAGTCTTCGTCTTAACAGCATTAATACATTAAGAGCAAAAGAGAAAATAACCATGAAACAAGCGATTCAATTAAAAATCCTGAGCGACAAAATCGGCAAAGAGATTCCATTACCAACTTATGCGACAGAAGGTTCTGCTGGTTTGGATTTGCGCGCTTGCCTTGATCAGGCAATCGACCTTGCACCAGGTGAAACAACACTGCTACCAACTGGCTTGTCTATTTATATCCAAGATCCGAATCTAGCGGCGACCATTCTGCCACGCTCTGGATTAGGCCATAAACATGGCATCGTATTGGGCAATTTGGTTGGTTTAATCGATTCTGATTACCAAGGCGAGCTAATGGTGTCTTGTTGGAACCGCGGCAATACAACATTCACGATCGAGCCGGGTGAGCGTGTTGCTCAGCTTGTTTTATTACCTGTTGTTCAAGCCGAATTTAATATTGTTACTGAATTCGAAAGCACCGAACGCGGCGAAGGTGGCTTTGGTCACACAGGCACAAAATAAGCAAAAAACACTCAAAAAAGGTGAGATTAATTCATCTTTTTTGAGTTCGTTACCACATTCATTCACCCTTCTTTCGTCACACAAACAAAATTAACTTTCATAAGTCTAAACTTCGTCAGTTTCCTACAAATTTCTATAGTTAATCCTTCAGGATCACGCTATCATTTCAAACCTAAGTGGTTGCTTACACTCGTTGTCAGCCTTAGCTGTCACCGTTCTGCCATACTTAGTAAGTATATTATCTCGTTGATAGACCAATACACCTATCAAGTTTGTATCTTTTTTTGTGCGACCCATTTTTATTTACAGGAGTACATAATCCGTGGCTTTTTCTCGTGAATCTGCTTTAGATGTTGCTAAGGTTTTAAGCGAATCGCTTCCTTACATTCAACGCTTTGCTGGTAAAACGCTGGTTATCAAATACGGCGGTAATGCCATGACAGATGAAAACCTTCAAGCTGGGTTTGCACGAGATATCGTTTTAATGAAAGCCATTGGAATTAACCCTATCGTAGTCCACGGTGGCGGCCCACAAATTGGTGACATGTTGGCTAAGCTGAACATCGAATCAAAATTCATCAATGGCATGCGTGTAACCGATACCGCTACCATGGATGTAGTTGAGATGGTGCTAGGTGGACAGGTTAACAAAGAAATCGTTAATTTAATTTGTGAAGCTGGCGGTAAAGCCATTGGCATCACAGGTAAAGACAGCCGCTTCATTAAAGCGAAGAAGCTTTTCGTCAAACACCAAGCGGAAGGCATGACCACACCGGAACAAGTGGATATAGGCCACGTTGGCGAAGTTGCCAGCGTCGACACCAGCTTCCTGAAATTCTTTGAGAATAGCGACCTGATCCCTGTTATCGCTCCCATTGGCGTGGATGATGAAGGCAACTCTTACAACATCAATGCAGACCTTGTTGCTGGTAAAGTCGCGGAAGCGGTTGGTGCAGAAAAACTCATGCTGCTGACAAACATTTCAGGCGTACAAGACAAGCAGGGCAATGTGTTAACTGGGCTAAGCACGGCGCAAGTCGACGCCTTGATTGCAGACGGCACAATTTATGGCGGCATGTTACCTAAAATTAGCTGTGCGCTATCTGCGGTGAATGCCGGCGTAACAAGCGCCCATATTATTGATGGTCGGGTTCCACACGCTACATTATTAGAAATTTTCACCGACACAGGCGTTGGTACATTAATATCAAACACCAAGGTTGGTGAATAAAAGCTTTCGCTTTTGTTGGTACTATTACTTAAAGATACTGGCAATTAACAAAACTGGATACGAACAATGAGCAATAAGAAAAACGATCGTCGCACTCAGATATTGCAAGCCCTTGCTCAAATGCTAGAAAGTAGCCCAGGAGCACGTATCACTACGGCGGCTTTGGCGAAGCAAGTTGGTGTATCAGAAGCGGCGTTGTATCGTCATTTTCCCAGTAAAGCTAAGATGTTTGAAGGTTTGATCGAATTTATTGAGGAAAGCCTCTTCACTCGAATCAACCGCATTGTCCAAGAAGAAAGCAACGTGATTACTCGAATTGAGATGATCGTTACTCTGGTATTAGGGTTTGCTGAGCAAAATCCAGGTATGTGCCGTTTGCTAACGGCTGACGCCTTGGCTGGCGAAACAGAGCGTTTGCGGGTTCGTATTACCCAAGTATTTGATCGCATAGAAACTCAGCTAAAACAAGTCATTCGTGAAGCTGACTTAAAACAGGGCTTACGACCAGCAATGGGCGTTGCACCTTGCGCAAACTTTCTTATTGCTATCATTGAAGGAAAAATACGCCATTACGTTCGTAGCGAATTTAAGGTGAAGCCAATGGAAATTTGGCCAGAGCAATGGGCAACATTGGCACAAAACTTGATGCTGAATCGCTAAGATTTGAGGAAAACCTCAAACCTTAGCTTTTGTATTCGCATTAAATGCCGTACTGAAGACGATATGCTTTAACAGCACTAAGATGTTTCGCAAATTCAGGAGAATCCTGTTCTGCCAAATACGTCATGATGTCATTTAAAGATACGATACTAATAACAGGCATACCGAAGTCACGTTCGACTTCTTGGATAGCAGACAGTTCACCTTGGCCTCGTTCTTGACGATCCAAGGCGATAAGAACACCAGCCGGAAGGGCGTTGGCTTGTTTAATAATAGCCATCACTTCTCGAATGGCGGTCCCTGCAGTAATAACGTCATCGATAATCATGACGTTACCCGCTAAAGGAGCCCCTACTAGAGAACCACCTTCACCGTGAGTTTTTGCTTCTTTACGGTTGAAAACGTATGGTGTGTCTACATTATGATGGTCATAAAGAGCAACTGCGGTAGTTGTTGCTAAGGGAATGCCTTTATAGGCAGGACCAAATAAAACATCAAATGGAACATTTGCTTCCATTAATGAGGTTGCGTAAAAGCGTCCCAATTTTGCTAATGCTTGGCCAGAACTAAATAGGCCTGCGTTAAAAAAGTAAGGACTTACGCGACCTGATTTAAGCGTAAATTCGCCAAAACGCAGCACATTTTGCTCGATAGCGAATTCGATAAAGTCTCTTTGGTAAGGTTTCATGCCGACTCCAGAAAGATAATAAATAGTACACAACAAAGCGCCGCCGAGAACGAGCGAAGCCATGCCAACATTGGATAGGCGCTAATATAACACACGGCTAGGAATTGTAGGGACCAGAAATGAAGGTCATCAGCCTTAATGTAAACGGTATAAGACAAGCAGCAGAACGCGGCTTTTTTGAATGGATGGTTCGTCAGGACCCAGATGTTGTGTGTCTGCAAGACATACAGGCAGATGAACGCACGTTAAATGACAGTGTATTTTTCCCACCTGGATACAATACATACTTCTTTGACTCCATGGAAAATCCAGAGCAAGCAGGCGTCGCTATCTATTGTAAAACCATGCCTAAAGCGATTATGACAGGCATGGGATTCCCTGAATGCGACTTCGAAGGTCGTTTTATTCAAGCAGATTTCGATAAAGTAAGCATTGGCGCATTCTTGACTCCTCACGGTTCAAACCATGAGGAAGCATTACAAGAACATAAATACCGTTTTATGGAAGGTTTTAAAAACCATCTGATTAAAACTCGACGCAAGCGTCGTGAATTTATTTTCTGCGGTACCGCCAATGTTGCACGTTCACCGATTGATGTGAGCAGCTGGTTCGTCAACCAGCGTAACTCTGGCTTTCTGCCAGAAGAGCGCAAATGGATAAATGAGATTTTCAATGAGCTGGAATACATTGATGCTTTCCGTCAAGTAAACAAGCAAGACAAGCAATATACTTGGTGGCCAGATTATGAACGCGCTTGGAAACTGGATGAAGGCGGTCGTTTAGATTATCAAATCACCACGCCCGGCATCAAAAACCTGATTCAAGGCGGCACGATTTACAAAGGCCAACGTTTTTCAGATCACGCGCCCTTGATCATGGAATACAATATTGATTAAGCCTTGCCTCATTTGTTGAGAGAGCACTGCTCTTTCGCTGGAATGGAAAATCAAAAACAAAAAAGCCCGCTAGACATGACGTTTAATATTTAAACAGTCAATGTCGGCGGGCTTTTTATATTAGGAAGCTTTCTCTTAAATAAGGCGTCTATTCGTCCACCAGAGGCTTGCTCTTCACTTTTAACTTGAGCTGATGGATTCCACCAACCGGAATGCTATAAGCATCGCTAAGGGCATTACCAGCCTCGACACACACGAAACGGCGATAATCATCGTCTTCCATATCTGTACGCTGTTTAGCTATTTCGGCACCGGGATTCCATAACACGGTACTGTTACTGCCTTCTGTGCTAATCACCAGTCTTCTTTGTAGCCCTGTATCGAAGATGCTGCATTTTTCTGGTGCAGAGGTATACACTCTATCCATGTAATCACAAGGAGTCACAACACCTTGCTGCAACTTCTGGTTAGCATTATCAAATTTATCAACGTAGCTCACTTGATCTAAGCCATGTACTTCAGCAGTTTGATTATCTGATACATTAAAATAAGTATGCAGAGCTTCACTGATTGGCATCGGTTTATCAGACAAGTTAGCGGCCGAGAAATTGACTCGAAAACCCTTATCAGAAAAACGGAAAACTTGTCGTAATTCAAAAGCAAATGGCCACATTTCTTCAATCAATGGATGATCTTCAGAAGCCAAGCGAATGACGATTTTCACATCACCATTTTTAAAACGCCCTGCCTCAATAAACTCCCAACGAAAATAACGAGCAAGACCATGCGCAGGGAAATCTGGCTGCGCCTCATTGGCGCCAAACCAAGGCCAACAAACAGGAACACCAAAGTGTCGACGACCAAAACGGCCCTCACCACCAAGATTAGTAGATTGAAATAATAGATCCTCTTGACCAGCAGGAATAAAGCTCTCCAAATGCCCGCCCCACAAGGCAATAACCGCACTAAAGCCTGGTTGCTCTATGACGATTTCATCGCATTTTCTTAAGCTTGCTGGGCGTATTTCACCACCCAACTCTTCCAACTCTTGCATCAGTCGGCCATTCATCAATAACTCCATTAAATAATTTTGTACGCCCATATTAACTTTAGACGCCATGATTACAATAGTTTGAGCTTATACTGACAATACAGCAAAGCAGATAACCTTATTTATGCATCAATAAAGACTTAACCTGATCGCACTTTTACGCTATAAAACACAGCAACTTAGGGTGAGTTTTCCTTCTTGCTAACGTACGCTACTTTTATTTTAAAAGGTCACATTTTTTTATGAATCAACATAACGAGCTCAAAATGGTCATTGGTTGCGAGGAGTGGTGCGCATTTCCTTCTATTAATATCCCAGCGATCAAAGCTCGAGTTGATTCTGGTGCAAAAACATCATCCATTCATGCAATTAACATTGTACGTTTTGCCCGAGGCGATGAAAGTTGGGTAAGCTTTGAAGTTCATCCCCTACAAAAAAATCGTAAAGTAACTGTTCATTGTGAAGCTCAACTTGTTGATCAAAGAGTTATTAAAAGCTCGAGCGGAGACAAAGAAAGCCGCCCAGTCATCCGTGTACCTCTAACACTTGGTGATAAAACATGGGAAGCAGAAGTCACGCTGACCAACAGAGATACCATGGGCTATAGAATGCTACTTGGACGCGAAGCCATGATTGGCCGCGTTCTCATCGACCCTGAAGGTCTGTGTTTACAGGGTGAGAAACAAGATGAAACCTTGGTAGAGCTTTATAAAGCCCCCACCAAGAAGACAGTGAAAAAGAAATAGCAGAAAAACGCTCTCCTTTTTAGCTAATACAGAGGAAAGCGTTTCCATTATGTTTTCCAGCGATTAGATTAGCCCACGCTATTTAGAGAGAGCTTGGCTCAAGCGGCGCAGTTTATGGTTAGCGGCCGATAATGCCATTTTATTGGTTGCTATATCTGTCACATCATAGACCACCAAACATATATTCTTGATTGACCCATCAGGACTAGTGATCGGACGTATTGCTACGTTCTGAAACATCTTATTCGCAATTCCCGTAATGGGACGGTAACTCTTAAATGGGAAAAAATGCGGTCGCTGCTCCCAAGATACAAAAATCGGCGTTTTCAAACCAAAAACATTATCCAATTTCTGGTGCAACCATCCCGTATCTAATTCTGGATAAAGCGTCAGCAAAGATTGCTCTTTAGCTATCGATGAACTCACACCACTGTGGTTTTCCATGAAGTTATTCCATAACTTCACTTGATATTTCGAGTCCAAAACGACAAGCCCAACATCAATATGATGAAGCATATCAAACATCCAGTGGAGATCTGCCATCCCATCTGCTTCATTACTCATTCGTCTTCCTCAACCAAAAAGGACAATAGGTTTTCTAATGTCGGCACAGAGTCTTCAGTGAAAAGCATAATTAAGTCACAACTAATTTGATAGTTTTCCACTTCATAGACAATTTCAACCGCTAAGGTTCTTTTCCACGTTGCTTTCTTTTCGTTGATCAAGTCTGCAATTTTAACATGCTGACCCAATAGCAGCGGATGACTATGGCTAAAGTCGATATTAAGCTGCTTTCCAATGGCGGCCATAAAAGGGCCAACCAAAACCGAAGAAACATCCATCAAGAGCTCTGTTTCTAGCTCTCTGGTAATATCCTCCGACACCCCCAATAATTTCGCCATATCAGGGAAGCTAGAATCACTAAAAATGAGCAATGTTTCAAACGCAATACCGGAGCCGACATAACCTTGCGACACAGCAGAGCAACTGCCATTTTTAACACTGTAATCCAGTGCCATCTGCAATTCACTTACTTCCAAAATATTCACGGTAGGCACTGGTAGCTTAACAAAAACATTTAGCATTTCAGCCAATACACTTGCGGCACGCCCCATCGCAATATTCGAGATTTCTTGTAAACACTCATTAAGAGTAAACTGCTCAGCCGCAGTCGGCTGCTCTACAACTTTAGTCTGTTGATCAACAACACCAACAGAAAAAAGCCCTAGAGAAATCAATAAACTGCGCAGTTCTTCAGCCGATGCGGGCTTTTTATGGAAAGCTATTGCCCCCATTTCTTTTACTCGCTGTATCGCTTTCGGCTGCACATCACCGGACACAACAATAATCGCTGGAGTCTGTTCTACTGATTGTAAGGCTTCAAGTGTTTCATAGCCGTCTTTTACCGGCATATTTAAATCTAAGAATAAAATATCAAAACCTGAGGATGACAATATATCCAGCGCGTCTTGGCCGTCTACTGCAAACTCCACTTCAACATCCCAATCGGTCGGCAATATCCTTGCCAATTGCTTGCGAGCAATTTTGGAATCATCACAAATCAGTACTCGTGTACTCATTACCACTCTCTTTTTGATCGGCGCTACATACCACGTACTATGACACTTAAAGGCTTGTTTTTAGAAATACAAAAATGTTAAGTCACGTAACCAAAAGTAATCACAACCGTATTTATTATCCACATTAAAGATAGCACAAACTTCACTTGTCACTCTTTACAACGGTAAATTTAAACAAATGACAACAAGGCTCTGGCGACTAAACGCTCATCATACTTATACTGTTTTGCCCCTATCAATGGCGTCCTAATAACCACCACATTTAGACTATTCAATAATTCGCTGTCCAATTCACCATAATTGTATGAATCATCAAGCAATAGATAATCAAGAGCACCAAATGCACCATTGTTATCTGTATCGGCCAAAACAGTAGAAACTAAACGTTTTATGCGCTCCATCAGTGATAAGCCATGTTGTTCTGGGTCTACTCCTAAATTAGGTAAATACACTTTCGGATTAGAATTTTGGCAAATTGAGCGCCCAACACCTTCAGGCAATAGGTTCGCCAAAAGGCTACTGTAGAAACTCCCCGGTGGGTAACAAATCAAATCTGCGGTTTCTATGGCGTCTTTACGATCATCTGCGATATGGCAATTAGTCGGCACGATATTGCGTAAGCCTTTATTTAACCAAATGCGTTTTATTGGGCTCGACAGCTCATCGGTTTCTTTTCCCGTGATCAAGTGCTGCCCCAAAACGATGTCGCCGTTATCGAGCTCAACCCCCAAATGCAGACTGGCATCCAGTGTGGTTTTCACCTCACCCAACGCCTTAATCAATCGGGAAAACAAAAACACGATAGGGTCTAACTGGTGCTGATTATTTAAATATCCGCCCGCCATGATTAAATTACCAATACTGGCGCCACGTAAATCAAAATCAGCGTGAATTCGAGCCTGAGTCACCGCTAAATGCGTTTGAATCAAGGCTTTCATAGGATTAGGAATACACTCAATTAACGGATGTTCACCCAAAACCAACAATTGCAATTGCTCTCTTAATGCTAATGCTTCTGCCTGTTGAGGAAGACGATGCGTAAACAAGTCATAAACTTCAGGCTGCCCCAATACTGTTTCATCGGCCAACGCCATCAGACGACTGCGCAAATCGCCAACGGCTGGAATATTGAACTCGGCACGTAAACGCGCGGAACTGCCGCCAGAGTCAAAAGGCGTGACTAAATGCACAGAGTGATGTGTGTACTCTTTAAATACTCGGCTGATTTTATTTAACGCCGAGCCACCACTAAAAAACAACACTTTTGGTCCTTGATCTGGCAAACTCTGATAACGATGAGCACGGACGAGATCAGGCATAATCATACGACGCCAAATACGCATTGAAGTTGTCATACAAAACCTCATCTACAAAACTAATAAAAAAAACACCGCTCACCGCTATAGCAGCAAATCAAAAAGCGAAGCGTTGTGACAGTATATTTAAATGAGTGGATATTATCTTCCATTCAGCGCAAATGATAAAATGCCATCTAATAGTACTTTCAACAATAACAAGTATTACTAATAGGAAGCGCCATGGAAACTAAAGCCTCGGGGTCATCTCTTAGCAAAGCATTAAATATGCTAAATCATGTTTGTACGTCTCCAGTACCATTACGTTTTGCAGAGTTAGTTGATCTTTCTGAACTCCCAAAAGCAACCGCACATCGACAATTAAATACCTTACTTGAACACGGTTTAGTGCGCTTTGATGAACACAAACAAGCCTATTATCCGGGTTACGGATTACTTGCTCTTGCTCATCGTACTTGGGCCAATTTGGATATCCGAGACGTGGCAGCAACACCGATGCGAGATTTATGGTCCAGCACACAGGAAACCATTCACCTTGCCGTTTTAGATGGCGCTGATGTTATTTATATCGACAAGCTAGAAAGCCCCAAAAGCTTGCGTCTGTACTCCGCTGTGGGCAAGAAAGGCCCTATCTATTGCACCGGTGTTGGTAAGGCCATGCTGGCATTTATGCCTGCTGACAAACAACCAGCAGTGATCGACGCTCAGGCTTTTTTTAAACATACAAAACACACTCTCACTTCGCCTAATGCGCTAAAAGCCAACCTCGAGCTTATCCGTGAAACCGGCATATCACTCGACTTAGAAGAACATGAGATGGGAATAAAATGTGCAGCTGCGCCTATTTTTAACTCACGCCATGAAGCCGTAGCAGCGATTAGCGTTACCGCTCCAGTTTTTCGTACCAGTGATGATGTTTATGAAAAGATGAAACAGCAAGTCAAACTGGCAGCAAGCACCATATCCAAACGACTTGGCGCTTGCAAGTAAGTAGTCATAACATTTGAGATTTTATAGGGAAAGCGATCATGGCAATGACAGGTTTATTAGCACTTCTTGATGACATCACCACACTGCTGGACGATGTCGCCGTTTTCTCTAAAGTCGCGGCGAAAAAGACCGCTGGCGTATTAGGTGATGACCTTGCCTTAAACGCCGAGCAAGTGTCTGGCGTCAAAGCCGACCGCGAACTGCCTGTCGTTTGGGCTGTGGCCAAAGGCTCTTTTATCAACAAGCTGATTCTGGTGCCTTTAGCATTGGCCATCAGCGCATTTATACCTTGGTTGATTCAACCTTTATTAATGGCTGGCGGTTTGTATCTGTGTTTTGAAGGTGTGGAAAAAGTGCTCCATGCTTTTAAAGATAACCATGAAGAAAAAGAAACCTTAAGGAAAAACGTCAAGCAAGCAAACTCAGCACAAGAGCTCTTAGCCCTTGAAAAAAGCAAAGTGAAAGGCGCGATTCGAACCGACTTTGTGCTGTCGGCAGAAATCATTGTTATCGCGCTAGGCACCGTCGCAGAACAAAGCTTATTAACACAAGCCATGGTGGTGAGTTTAATCGCTTTTATTGTCACCGTCGGTGTGTATTTCTTGGTGGGATTAATTGTGCGCCTTGACGATATAGGACTACACCTCAATAAATCAAAAAACACCTTAATTAAACAACTAGGTTTCGTCATATTGAAAGGCGCGCCAATGCTAATCCGACTGTTAACCATTGTCGGCACCATTGCCATGTTCCTAGTAGGCGGCGGCATTTTTGTTCATGGCTTGCCGACATTGCATCATCTTGCTGACATGGCCGTGTCCGGTGAAATCGCCCAACTCCCATTTATCACGAGCTTGATAAACACCGGAGTTAGCTTTTCGGTTGGCTTAATTCTAGGTGGCCTGGCCGTTGGCATAGCTTCACTTTTTAATAAGATAAAAGAGAGCCAGAAGAAAACCTAAGACACTCAATCAAGCACACGACAAGCAATAAATTAAGCTTGTCGTGCAGACAACACAAACTCCGCCAACTCGGCAAAACCCAAGCCACCCGGTTGCATTGTTTGATAACGAGGACGATACTGCATAAATTCCAAATGCTCTGCGATATTGGCGACTCCCACACTCAATGGAAAACGCGCAAACATGCTTTCATCATTCGGTGCATCGCCGACATAGAGCACTTGCTCTTGCTGTTGCGCTTCGCTCAGACCATACACGTCACTTAATACTCGCTGCGCCATGGAAAACTTATCATAGCCTTGAGAACACACGTTTATGTGTATTGAGCTTGCCTTAGCGTTTAACCCCATATCAATCAAAGCGGCCAAGCAAGCATCTTTCTCTTCGACTGCGGCTGGCTTCACATCTTGAGCGTAATCAATCGCAACATCGGTAAGTCGATAAGACTGATCCCTTGCCAAGCGTAAGCGCGGAAATTGCGTTAAAACCTGATTCACCTGAGTCAATATATGCGCTTGTTCAGCACGCATCTCAGACTCTTCACGCCAGAAGGAATACGTTAGATGACGGTCTACTGTTCTGCCAATAAAGCAGGCACCGCCTTCAGTAATCACGCCATCAACAGGGAGCGCTCTGGCAATCATATCCGACCAGCCAGCACAACCACCTGTTACTGGGATCACCTTGATGCCATGCGCTTCCAGTTGCGCTAGTGCTCGTAATGTTTCAACAGGTAACTGACCTTCCCATGTCAGCGTGTCGTCAAAGTCCGTTAAAATAAAACGCAAACCTTGGCATGCACTTTCCTTAATAGAAGAAAGCTCTAAACCAAAATCACCTAACGAAGAAGAAACAGATATCGACATATTCGTCCTAAGAGCAGAGTTTAATTTGAACACCATGAGAGGTGAGTAATTGCGTTTGCGACTTGGTTAGCACATCACTAAATAACCAGTCTATCGCAGCAAAAGGCTGAACTCTCGCCATGGCTTTTCGCCCCCATTTATGCTGATCTGCAACCAATAAAGTATGACGACTTTGCTCGACCAAAACACGGCTCACTGCGGCTTCTTCAGGGTCAAAATCCAATATCCCTTGCTCTTCATCCATACCACCACAGCCTAATACGCCGTAATCAAAATAGTATTGGCGCAATCCAAACAAGGTTTCTTCACCTACTAAGTCATGATGCTGATGGCGTAATTTTCCAGCCAAAACACGCACTCTTACCTCAGGGTAATTGCCCAAGATGCTCGCCACCGTTAAGTTGTTGGTAAAGACTTGTAGGTCATGATGAGACACCAAGGCTTTCGCCACATATTCCACTGTGGTGCCAATCCCTAGAAACACTGAGGCACCGTCGGGTATCACCTGAGCAACATTCGCAGCAATCGCCTCTTTCGCATCACTGTTCAAAAACTGGCGATGGTCGAACGGCAAATTTTCCGTACTAGATACTGGTGCAATACCGCCATGTGTACGACGGACAAGATGACGTTCTGCCAGCTGATTAATATCTTTACGTATGGTCTGAGATGAGACATTAAAGCGTGCCACCATCTCTTCAACCAATAGGGCGTCTTCTTGCTGCACCCAATTTAATATCTGGTTTTGCCTTTCATTTAATCCCACACAACGCCCTTAATTTATTCTGCCAACAGTGATGAGAACTGAGTCGGATCATCGGTAATCACAGCGTCCATTCCCCACTCCCAATGCCGTTCCACTTCCTTTGGGTCATTGGCGGTGTAGCACAGCAATTTATAACCTGCGGCTTTTACCGCTCGCGCCTGAGTTTCAGTCAATCGAGAGTAATCGCAATTCAAACTGTACGCTTTAATAGCCGCAAGCCGTTCTTGCCAGTCGTCAGGAATGTTTTCATATAAAGGAGCGAGGTGACGCTGAGGATCAATCTCGTAACAAAGCTCTAACGCCGCTAAGTTAAAACTGGAAATCATCAGTTTATTGTTGTCTTGCCAATAATCGCGCAACATCGCCATAACAGCAGGCACAATGTTTTCTACATCGGCGCTATCGTGTTTAATTTCAAGGTTTAGGCCAAGATTCAATGACTGAATGCATTCCAACGCCTCCAACAAAGTAGGCACTTTCTCACCAGCAAACTTGTCAGAAAACCACGCACCTGCGTCCAGTTGAGCTACCTCGACAGGACGTGCATCACGAGTCACACCTGACCCATTGGTACAGCGATCAAGAGTGTCATCATGAAAAATAACCAGACCACCCTCGGCAATTAAATACACATCAATTTCGACCCAAGTCGCACCGACCTCAGCTGCTGCTCGAATAGATGCCAAGGTATTTTCAGGTGCCAATAATGCCGCACCACGGTGCCCCATTACTTTGGTATTGAGTACCTTGTCTTTCACAATATAACCGGTAGAAACATTGTCATTTGTCATATCGATCTCACAATCGTTGTTGAGTTTTTGCATCAAATAAGTGCCAATGAGACACTGGCGCCGTTAACCACATAAGACTATTCACATCCGGCAAATGTGGCCCAGACAAACGCACCACCATAGACTCTCCATTACCAGCTTCGGTCTCTATTTTGCCATGAATTAACGTCTCTGCCCCCAAGGATTCTACCGCTTGGATGCGCAAAGCGAAATCGGCATTGTGTTCATCACTCACTTCCAAATGCTCAGGACGAACTCCCCATACGATGCCACCTCGGTGTTGATGGGACAAAGGTAAAGTTAGCGCTTCTGAGATTTTAATGCCTTGCTCAGTAAGATTCGCGTCGATCAAATTCATTGAAGGAGAACCAATAAAGGCTGCCACGAAAGGCGTGGCCGGTTTATTGTATAAATCCATCGGCGTACCAATTTGCTCCGCCTTGCCTTTGTTTAAAACCACCAAGCGATCTGCCAAGGTCATCGCCTCAACTTGATCATGGGTTACATACAAGGTCGTGGTGCCTAATTTACGCTGCAACTGACGAATCTCGACACGCATCTGCACACGTAATTTTGCATCTAGATTAGACAAAGGTTCATCGAACAAAAACACTTTCGGGTCTCGCACCATAGCGCGCCCCATAGCAACACGTTGACGCTGGCCGCCGGATAATTGACGCGGCTTACGCTGTAGCAGTTCAGTTAAACCCAGCATCTGTGCTACATCACTGACCTTTTCAGCAATTTGATCCTTTGGCATGCCGCGGTTTTTCAGGCCGTAAGCCATGTTATCGTACACCGACATATGCGGGTACAAGGCGTAATTCTGAAACACCATGGCGATGTCACGCTCAGCGGGTTCCTTCTCATTCATGCGCTCGCCACGGATGCGCAGCTCACCAGTAGAAATACTTTCCAGACCTGCCACCATGCGCAGCAAGGTGGATTTACCACAACCAGAAGGGCCGACTAAAACAATAAATTCGCCTTCTTCAATCGTTAAATCAACGCTTGGAATGGCATGATAGCCATTAGGGTAAGTCTTACCCACTTTTTCTAAAATAACGTCCGTCATTACTACTTCTCCGAATCCACTAAGCCTTTAACAAACAGCTTCTGCATGCCTATCACCACCGCAACGGGTGGCAACATCGCTAATAAGGTAGTTGCCATAATTTGGTTCCATGCGATATCACCATCGGTCACCGACAGCATGCGCTTAATACTCATCACCAAGGTGTAATAAGCGTCATCTGTGGTGATCAACAAAGGCCATAGATATTGATTCCAACCGTAAATAAACAAGATCACAAACAAGGCCGCAATATTGGTTCGAGACAGCGGCAACAAGATATCGAAAAAGAAACGCCATGGCCCTGCACCGTCCATTCGAGCGGCTTCCACCAGCTCCCCTGGGATGCTTAAAAAACACTGACGAAACAAGAAAGTCGCCGTCGCACTGGCAATCAAAGGCAAGGTTAAACCTGTATAACTGTTAAGCAGATCAAGATTCGCCACCACCTCGTAGGTCGGCACAATCCGCACCTCCACAGGCAGCATTAAGGTCATGAAGATGATCCAAAAGCACAGGTTACGAAACGGGAAACGGAAAAACACAATCGCATAAGCAGACAACAAAGAGATGGCGATTTTGCCGAAGGTAATGCCCAGCGCCATAATCAAAGAGTTCAGCATCATAAACCAGACAGGCGTATCCACGCCGTTGCCCGCTTTTTCAAACAATACCGTTCCCCATGTTTGTGCGCCCGCACCGCCAAACCACAAAGGAATATGCCCAACGCCAAACGCCGAAGCAGGATGTGTCGATGCCACCAACGCCATCCAAACAGGCAAGGCTACTAAAGCGATCCCAATCAACAAGGTCGCGTGACTTGCAAAGGTTAACCAAGGTCGATTTTCGATCATGAGTACTGCACCTTACGCTCAATAAAACGAAACTGAATCACCGTCATCAAGCCGACAATCGCCATAAGAACAACCGATTGCGCCGCTGATCCACCCAGATCTAAACCAACAAAACCGTCATCAAATACTTTGTAAACTAAAGTGGTTGTACTTTGCCCTGGACCACCTTTGGTGGTCGCATCGATCACCCCGAAGGTTTCAAAGAAGGCGTACACAAGATTCACTACCAACAAGAAAAACGTCGTCGGAGACAATAGCGGAAAAACAATGGTCCAGAAGCGCTTAAAGGGACTCGCACCATCAATCGCTGCTGCTTCAATAAGCGAGCGCGGTACGGCTTGCAAACCCGCAAGGAAAAATAAGAAGTTGTAACTAATTTGCTTCCAAGTCGACGCAATCACCACCAAGATCATCGCTTGGTTACCATCAAGATAATGGTTCCAATCAATACCCGCTGACTTCAACCATAGGGCAATTGGCCCCATGCTCGGATCAAACAAAATCCACCACAAAACACCCGCCAACGCAGGCGCGACAGCATATGGCCAAATTAACAAAGTTTGATACGCCAGCTTGCCACGGATAATACGATCCGCCATCACGGCCAACAACAGCGCTAAAGACATGCCCACAATGGCAACAGAAAAACTGAACACCAAGGTGGTTAACATAGATTGGTAATACAAAGGATCAGTAAATAAATCCGCAAAGTTTTCCAAGCCAATAAACTCTCGACTCAGACCAAAGGCGTCTTCCTGATAAAACGCTTGCTCTAAGGCTTGCTCAGCTGGCCAAAGAAAGAAAATAGCGGTCACCAAGAGCTGGGGCAACAGCAAAAGCCAAGGTAGGCCTTTTTGGGGAAAGGTAACTGTCATCGGACAATCCAAAAAAAAAGAAAACGACAAATTAAAAAGAAAAATACGCCATGCAATAAAAAGCGCCCTTATGCAGAAAACATAAGGGCGCTAGTTTTATTTAGTCGTTCGCTTTTTCAAACTTACGAAGTTGCGCGTTACCACGTTCAACAGCGGTATTCAAAGCGGTTTGAGCATCTACATCGCCACTCCAAACAGATTCTAATGCTTCGTCTATGATGCCACGAATCTGTACAAAGTTACCCAAACGCAAACCTTTAGTGTTTTCCGTTGGCGTACCTGTTGTCATTTGGATGACACCCGTTTCCGTACCAGGGTTCGCGGCGTAGAAACCTTGACCTTTGGTCAAATCATACGCGGCCTTAGTAATTGGCAAGTAACCAGAGAACTGATGCCAGTCAGCCTGAACAGATGCACTTGATAGATAGCTTAGGAAAGACGCCACACCTTTGTATTCTTCTTTAGAGTGACCTTGCAATACCCACAAAGACGCGCCACCGATAATGGTATTAGAAGGTTGTTTTACCTTGCCTTCCCAGTAAGGAAGTTCCGCAACACCAAAATCGAATTTCGCATTACGTTTTATGCCAGCGTAACCGGCAGAAGATTCAGTAAACATGGCACATTCTTGGCTGTAGAACTTCGCTGCACCATCGTTAGTACGACCTGAATAGCTAAAGATGCCGTTCTTTTGCCATTCGCCCATTTTTGAAATATGCGCAACTTGCAATGGACCATTAAATTTCAACTCGGTTTTCAAACCGCCAAAGCCATTCTCTAACGTAGCAAATGGTACATTGTGACGAGAACTTAAGTTCTCTAGCTGTACCCAAGATTGCCAAGCCGTCGTAAAGCCACAAGATACACCTGATGCTTGCAGTTTCTTAGAAACACTTTCGACATCTTGCCATGTTTTAGGCGCTTGGCTGATGCCCGCTTTTTTGAACAAATCTTTGTTGTAGTAAAGTACAGGCGTAGAACTGTTGAATGGCATAGAAAGCATTTGGCCATCACTGTTGGTGTAATAACCTGTCACAGCGCTCAAATAAGCACTTTCATCAAACGATTGACCAGACTCACGCATCAGCTTATATACTGGGTAAATAGCGCCTTTAGCCGCCATCATACTCGCAGTACCTACTTCAAATACCTGAACGATCGCTGGTTGCTGTTTCGCTCGAAACGCGGCAATAGCTGACGTCATCGTCTCTGTGTAATTGCCTTTATAAACTGGCTTCACTTCATAAGCATCTTGGGAGTCGTTAAACGCTTTAGCGATTTCATTTACTTTTTCGCCATTTGCACCACCCATTGCATGCCACCATTCTACTTGTGTGGCGGCAAAGCCTGAACTCGCAATAGATAGACCAACAACCACTGACGCTAACTTCAAATTATGCATTTCCGTGTTCCTCACAATGAGTTTTTATTAGAAAAGAAAGAACGACTATAGAAAGAATATATTTCACTTTGATGATAGTAAGGTTTCATTTGAAATACAATCGCAATTCAAATGAAACTTTCAAACCAACAAATAGCGGAAAAACAAAAGAAAAATGAAGAAAAATGAAGAAAAATAACAGAAATGAAAAAATTATTAGATAGGGATTAACGAAAAATTTCTTGATTCAAAGCCAATACGAGAGCATCAAACTCTTCAGTGAGCGCCACATGGTACGCCGCCAACAAGTCGCTTTCATGCTTTATCACGAGCGCTTCCATCTCTGAGATTAATTGACAAAAGCGATAGCCAGACACTTCCAAAGCGGCGCCTCTTAAGCGATGCGCCACCAGAGCGAAATCATGCCAATCGCCGCCATTAACATGAGCCTGCAGAGTTTTCAGTAAGGTCGTTGCTTCTTTAATAAATTCACCCGCAACCAATGCCATTAATTCGTGGTTATAGGCCAAACGACTTTCGTAATCTGTATTATCAAACACCTTAGGCTCAAACATAACTTAGAATCTCCGTTTCCATACTATTCTCTAAGGAAGCCATTTTGTGAGTATCGCAACTAACTTTTCCTGCGAAATGGGTTTTGCAATATGGTCATTCATGCCAGCTGCGAAACATTCGTCTTCGTCGCCTTTCATTGCATTAGCACTAAGGGCAACAATCGCTACATCAGAAGGCGTTTGCCCATCAGTAAACTGGCGAATCGTTCGTGTCGCTTCATAACCATCCATTACTGGCATCTGGCAATCCATAAAAATCATATCGAATTGAGTCGATTGGGCTTGCTCAACCGCTTCTTGGCCATTTTTCGCCACCACAACGTCTACGCCATACAAGTTCAACAAACCACGGGCAACAATCTGATTGGTCAAATTGTCTTCTGCTAACAATACTTTGGCTTTAAATACTGGCCGACCATCAGGGGTCTTCTCTACTTCACTCGCCATCTCAGGCTCTCCTTCCACTAATGGTTTTAGATTTTCAAGCACGTCCAGCAGTGGCTGCTGAAAGACAGGTTTTGCTAAAGCAGCAACATACACTTCTTTATCAAAATCCATATCTGAACGACCTTGTAGCAATACTCGCTTAATCGCATTTTTCTGACAGAATGCGTTCAATTCAGAGACATCAGAAACTGCCGAAATGACATCAGAGTCCAGTAAAACACAACGCCCTATCCATTCACTGTCAGCCAGCGCGGTAGCAATACTGTCGTAAGCATTGTGAATAACACCAAATGAATCCAGCAATGCAGCAACATAGTCACGACCGGTTTTATTAGCATAAATTAACGTC
This sequence comes from Marinomonas rhizomae, assembly GCF_024397855.1. Lineage (NCBI taxonomy): Bacteria > Pseudomonadati > Pseudomonadota > Gammaproteobacteria > Oceanospirillales > Oceanospirillaceae > Marinomonas > Marinomonas rhizomae. Next base: position 586,109 of record NZ_CP073343.1, on the reverse strand, counting down.
ACTCTAACAGCTTGTTCTTCACCACCCGTTATCAATGGGGTCTGCTCAGCCATTGAAACCACATCAAGTGGTATACGAAACCAAAAATCAGAACCCTGACCTTCTACTGAGTTTAATCCAATCTCCCCATCCATGGCTTGGATAATCTCTTTACTGATTGCCAAACCTAAACCCGTTCCACCAAACTTACGTGTTGTCGAACCGTCTGCTTGTTTAAAGCGCTGGAACAAATGCTTTTGATTCGTTTCAGAAATACCAATCCCAGAGTCTTCAATATTAATGTGTAAAACGACACTGTCATCAACTAACGGCTCAACCGAAAGACGTAACGCCACTTCACCCTCTTGGGTAAATTTGACCGCGTTAGCCATTAAATTCACCAACACCTGTTTAATACGTAATCTATCACCAAACAACATCATATTGGGAATCGGCGTGGTGGGCGAGTTCAGTACGATGCCTTTTTCTTCCGCTTTTAAAACAAAGATACTGGTAATTTCTTCGATTAATGCCCGCAGCTCAAATTCTTGTTTATCTAAGGTAAGCGTCCCCATTTCGATCTTAGACAAATCTAAAATATCATTAATAATATCCAACAAGGATTCTGCACTCTGCTGAGATATTTTAGCTAAATTAGCTTGTTCAGACTGCAATTTCGTATTCATCAGCAAAGACAAACAACCAATAACGCCATTTAATGGTGTACGAATTTCGTGGCTCATATTCGCCAAAAACTCACTTTTAGCGCGGTTGGCTTCTTGTGCTTCTTCTTTGGCTTTACTTTGTTCCAATTCAGAGGCTTTTAAATGCTCGTTTGCCAACTGCAAATCTCGCGTTCTTAATCTCACTCGATTTTCTATTTCCGCCGTGTGGCTACTTACAATCAATAAAAACCAGCCAGCCAAGCCGGAGAACAAAAAGCCACAAGCCAAAACAAATTTCACGATCCAAGGCTGTTTGAAAAAGTAGTTGTCAGTAACTTGATATAACTGCCATTTTTTACCACCGACATCAATATCAAAACGAACAGCGTGACTAAAATCACCCGCACTGTAACGATCTACAACGTCTTGAGCAGACAGGCTCGCTGTCAAATTTTTAGTGACAAGCGTTGGCGTTGAAGAGCCATCATCTAAGTCCACCAAATACAAATCGGTATTAGGTAATAAACCCCGCTCTACAATGGTATTGGTTAATACATCCAGCTCTATTACTGCGGTTGCAACGCCTAAAAAGACATCGGTTTCCCGATCAAAAAATGGCATAAATAATAGAATGGCATGAGAACCTTGTACAAGCTTGAGGGGCGTCGTCGGGTAAGCCTTACGCAACGTTATCGCCTGATCAAGAGCAAAACGTCGGTCAGCCTGAGAGTAAACATCGTAACCCAGTGCCTGCTCGTTCCCCTCCAAAGGACTAATGTAAGTGACGACTATGTGTTGTGACCTGGGTGTAGCAAAAACAAACTGGTTCGCGTCATTTTTTTCCCTAACTCGAAATACTCGATCAGGATAGTCCTTTTGAATATCACGTTCAAAACTGGCTAAGTTTTCACCTGCCATAGCAAAATTCAAACTAACAATGAGTATCGAATCGTCGCGTTGCATCACACTGTTAGCGAACAATTCAAATTCTTTTGCATCCACTTCATCACTGCCTTTGACCAGACCAACAAAGCTATGCAGCATATCCACACTGTTTTTAATACGATTATTGAGCAACACGTCTAACAATTCAGCGTTGGAACGAAACTCTTTCGACTGCTTGTTCCATTCCGAATAACTGCTTCCCCAAGACAAAACAATCGTAAGCACCAAGACAAATAGAAAACCACCCACTAAACGCAGCGGATGTTCGAATTTATTACCAAAATACTGAGGAAAACACACCGCCAACCAAGGCACCATGACCAGCACCCCGATCATGTCGCCACCCCACCAAACTAGCCAATTGGTTACAAAGTCCTCATTACTGATGATGCCAAAGGAAAGTAACGACGTTGAACCAACGCTAGCGCTAATCAAGGTGGATAAAACACCCGCTAAAAAGACAAACCGAACCACTAAGCCAGTACGATGAAATTGGAAAGGCACACCAACAAATCGGCGAACTAAATAGCCGCCAACAAAAGACTGTAACGTTGAACCAAGGGCAATAAGAAAAGGAAGAGACAAAGCAAACACATGATTATTAACCCAAGTCGCACCCATGTTTAGCAACAGAGACCCTAGGAAAATACCGAACGGCGCGTACTTAGGAAAAAAGATAGACGCCGCCACCGCCAAACCAGAAGCGGGCCAAATAATCGTCGAATAACCAGGCGAAATCGCAACAGCTAACCCCACAACGCCAAGGATAAAATACCCCAACGCAGTTAAGGCGATAATCGACATCACTTTCATCATACAAACTTGCTCCATCAAAGATGATCTAAGCATAGCTAAAATCACGAATTATGAAGATCTAATATTGGTTACGTTATGTAATAAATCATTAACTTAATAAGCGCAAGAGAAGAGAAGCAAGTGATGAGTATATGGTGCCCAGAGACGGAATCGAACCGCCGACACGAGGATTTTCAATCCTCTGCTCTACCGACTGAGCTATCTGGGCAAATAGAAAAATGACTATGAAGATGTGCGAGCCATTTCTGACCAAAAAAAAGCCTGCTAAAAATAGCAGGCTTTCTTTTTAATCATGGTGCCCAGAGACGGAATCGAACCGCCGACACGAGGATTTTCAATCCTCTGCTCTACCGACTGAGCTATCTGGGCAAGTGGGGCGTATTATAGAGAAACCTTTCTTTTGGTCAATAGTTTTTTTGAAAAAAAATTAAAAACTTAGTTTCTTCTGCTCGTCTGGTATTATCTTCCTATATCAAGGAGATAAACCAATGCTTCATATAGTACTTTACCAACCAGAGATTCCGCCTAACACGGGCAACGTTATTCGATTGTGTGCCAATACGGGCTATCATCTTCATCTTATCGAGCCACTTGGCTTTGAGCTTGAAGATAAAAAGCTTCGCCGAGCTGGGTTAGATTATCATGAGTTCACGCGCCTAAAACGCTACCCAGATTTTCAGGCCTTTGTTGATCAAAACGAGATTGGTACTATCTACGCATTGACGACAAAAGGCAGCCATACGCACAGTGAAGCAAGCTTTGCTGAAAATGATGTGTTGGTTTTTGGCCCTGAGACGCGCGGATTGCCAGCGGAGTTTATTGAAGCCTTGCCGCCCGCTCAGCGTTTACGTTTGCCGATGCAAGCAAATTCTCGTAGCTTGAACCTATCCAATACCGTTGCTGTTATGGTGTACGAATCTTGGCGTCAGCTAGGTTATGCTATGCCAGCCGATAGCGAATAACCAACAGAGGTACGATGAATTCTCTTTCACTGCTCTTGAAGAAAAAAAACAGCCGTCGTCAATTTCGAAAAAAAGTACACTTGCACGAAACAGGCGATTTAAAAAAACGCCTTGTACTGTTAGCCGGTGTGATCGGGCTGCACAGTTTGGCGATGGTGTTCTTTGAAGACTTAAATTGGTGGCAAGCTTTTTGGCTAACCATGACATCAGCCAGTACCACAGGTTATGGTGATATTTCTGCAGCGACTTTTTGGGGACAATTTTCCACCATTGTCTTAATTTATGGCATGGGAATCACCCTGCTCGCACAGATCGCCAGTGACTATGTTGAAATCAGGCTAATCCGCAAAGAAATGCGTATCAAAGGCCGTATGAGATGGGACGACATGCAAAACCACATACTTATCATCAATACTCCAAAGCACGATGCAGAACGCTACTTAGGTTTGCTGATCAATCAAATTAGCCAGACACCTGAGTTAGTCGACATTCCAATTCAAATCCTCACAAAGGCGTTTCCAGAAGGTTTACCATTGGACCTACGATCTCAAGGCGTGGTTCATCACACTGGCGATGCGCTAGAAGATGGCATGCTGGAATCAGCCGGGACGAGCAAGGCAAAATACATCGTCGTGCTTTGCCAAGACGTTCAAGACAGCTACTCAGACAGCTTAACTTTTGATGCATTACATAGAGTTCAGGCGATTAACACATCGGCGTTCATCATGGCTGAGGCGATTAATGACTCAAACCGACCTCGATTCAAGGCCGCAGGCGCAAACGCTGTTATACGACCTGTGAGAGCGTATCCTGAAATGCTAGTGCGATCGCTAATAGCGCCAGGGACAGAGCAGGTACTGGAAGATTTGTTCCGTCACCAAGGCGATCATACGATTCGTCTTGATGTAGAAGTAACTGGCGTGGCGTGGGCGAAAGTCGTCACCACGTTAATTCAAAAAGATGTCGGTACTGCGCTTGGTTATGTGAACAAAAATGGGGATATTATCACCCATCCGCAAACCTATTCGGTCATCGATGCTCAAGGACTGATCATCCTAATCAACGACGATCAAGAGATTCCATCGTTAGCCGAGATTAGTCAGTTTTTTAATGATTAAAAAACGTAGTCGAATAGTTTAAGCTGAGACTTTGCCGCGATCTAGCTAGCATGGCTGTCGTGCGAAAGTCTCAGGCTTGTTTATCTTGCAGTTTAAGGCCAATCATTTCGATCTGATTGCCATTCATTTGTCGAATGGTTAGACGTATATTACCAAAGCGCACTCGGTCACCGACGACCAGATTCTTACCAAGCTGACGTTGCAACAATTCTGCGGCGGTGTCGGCTTCATCAATACCATCCATCGGCACACCATACACTTTCGCTAAATCAATCAAAGATGCATCACCACGAATAGCAAATTCACCAAAGAAGTTCTGCAGTAAGAAAGATGAAGATGCTTTATGAGAGAAGATCTGCGCCACGTCGTTTACATCACCAGGATGCAATAACATCCAAATCTTATCGCCGGATTTCAGTTCTGTATCAGCATTCACGACAATCGGCTTTTGATCCCGAACGAGGGAAACAAGCTGAGGAGTAGAAACCGTCGCGCTAGGGACATTCTGCACTATCGCTGCAGGAATTCGAACACCTTCCGCTTGAACCAAAAACTCATACAACTCTAGAGAGTGATCCGAATCACTGTCATTTATCAATGAGAAACGTGTCGTTGGCGCAGGCGCAGGCGGAACGACAATTTTTAACCATCGCGCTACTTGTGGGACCGTTGATCCCTGTAGTAGCAAAGAGATAAGCACCACTGTAAAAGTAATTTCGAACAACAATTCAGAATTAGACAGCCCTGCGATAACAGGATAAAGCGCCAAAACAATCGGTACGGCACCACGCAAACCAACCCAACTAATATAAATGCGCTCACGCAAGCGGAAATCAAATGGCAATAAACACACCATAACGGCCAAAGGACGCGCTACAAAAATCAAGAATGTGGCAATCGCCACCGCTTGCCAACCGTGAGTCAAAAGGCTAGATGGCGTCACCAACAAACCGAGCAACAAGAACATGCCAGCTTGCGCCAACCAAGCCAAACCATCCATCACTTGTGATATGGCATCTTGCTGTTTAATTCGACCGTTGCCAACCGTCAAACCAACCAGATATACCGCCAGAAAGCCGCTGCCGCCAATCATGTTTACGCCAGAGAATACGGCCAAACCAAAAGAAATAATAAGCAACGCATACAAACCTTCGATTAAAGGCACACGACGTAGAATCATGAGCAGCAGCTTGCCACCAAGCAAACCTAAGACACCACCAACTGCAAACTGTTGGATCATTTGGCCTAAGAAAGTCCAAATACTCAATGCCTCTGCACTTTGCAAAAGCCCAGTCAGCATCACCACCAGCAAGATGGCCATTGGATCATTGGCACCGGACTCTATTTCGAGTGTACCGCCCACACGCTCATTCAGTTTCACACCACTGTTACGCAATAAGCTGAAAACGGCTGCAGCGTCTGTCGAACCAACAATGGCACCAAGCAACAAACCGTAAATTAGCTTAACCTCTAAAAGCCAAGCGGCAAACGCCCCAACAGAGGCTGTAGTGATCACAACGCCTAAGGTAGCAAGCGATAAAGACGGCCATAAGGCAACGCGGAAGGTGCTGGTTTTGGTCTGCATACCACCATCTAAAAGAATGACGGCTAAAGCGAGGTTACCAACAAAAAAGGCAAGGCTTGGGTTGTCGAAGTCTAGTCGGCCTATTCCCTCTTCGCCCGCTAACATTCCCATCCCGAGAAACACAAGCAATAAAGGTAAGCCGACACGAACAGTAAAAGAACTGGCCAGAATACTGACTAAAAACAGTATTCCAGCTAGGAAGATATAGCTATTTATTTCGATGGTAGCAACGACCTATAGACTAAAGTTGACCTGTGAGCGTTAGGTATTTTTCCATTAACTGCTCTTCTGTTTCTTTGCGATTAGGATCCAAAGGGATGCAATCAACAGGACACACTTGCTGACATTGAGGCTCATCAAAATGCCCGACGCACTCAGTACATTTTGATGGTTCAATCACGTAAATCTCGTCACCCTGAGAAATAGCTTCGTTCGGGCACTCAGGCTCACAAACATCACAGTTAATGCATTCATCGGTAATAATAAGAGACATTCTTCTCTCCTAAAACCGCTGCCTTACTTATCAAGGTATTAAGCAGCGGGACTTAAAAAAACAGAAACTAAATCGTTTTATAATGCTCTTGCAGAACACGTTTTACTTCTGGGTTAACGAACTGGCCAAAATCACCATTTAAAGACGCAATTTCGCGTACCAATGTTGATGAAATATAAGAGTGCTTTTCAGAAGGCGTCAAAAAGATGCTTTCTACATCCGGCGCGATCGCACGGTTCATATTGGCTAACTGGAACTCGTACTCAAAGTCAGAAACAGCACGCAAGCCACGAATGACTACTTTGCCACTGACAGAGCGAGTAAACTCGGTTAGCAAGTTATCAAAACCAACCACTTCCACATTAGGCAAATGGCCCAATACTTCTTTTGCCAATGATATACGTAATTCATGGGACAGCGCTGGACGCTTTTTAGGGCTCGCAGCGACAGCTACGATAACCTTACCAAATAGCTTTGATGCGCGTTCAACCAAATCCGTGTGGCCGTTTGTAATAGGGTCAAAAGTCCCCGGATAAACCGCAATCGTACTCATAGCTTTCATCCAAAAAATTAATAGGGAGAACGAGTCAGGTAGCTAACGACTTTTGTCTGTGCTAATTCCCGTTTAGGGGTCGCATCATATAGGAATACGCCCCTGTTCTCAATTCGCCAAGTTTTCTTATTCTAATTCGTAAAAAATGATTTAGATTCTAGTTCCTAAAATATAAATATATGGACTAATCATTGTCTGCAGGAAGAATATCGCTAAAAAGATAAAGATAGGTGATAAATCCAACCCTCCCAGTGATGGAATCACACGGTGACAAGCACGGTATAAAGGCGAGGTAATTTGCCCTACCAGCATGGCTCCAGGGTGATTTGCACCTGGTGCTACCCAACTAAGAATAACCGAAACAAGCGTTGCCCAAAAAAACAGATCCAACAAATGGTACAAGGTGCCGGCAAACGTATAAATAGCGTAGCTAATCGGCGATATAGCCACACCTTTAATCAACACGACTAAAAAGACGGTCGCAAGCTGAACCGCAAACGCCAGAACAAGAGACGCTGTATCTAAACGACCAATGGCAGGAATCACTTTACGTAAAGGAATAACAATTGGGCTTGTTGCTTTGACAATCCCTTGGCTAATAGGATTATAAAAATCTGCGCGAGTAAGCTGAAGCACCAAACGCAGCAACACAATAAATAAGTAAAGGTTACAAATTACCTTTACGAGCATAACAAATGGATCGGAATACATAGTGTCTATGTCCTTAATTAGTCTTTCTTGGCGGCAAAGTCTGCCGCCATTTCTTTAGATCGGTTCACGCAGGCCGTCATTGCATCTGCGACTATTTTATCAATATCAGCGGCTTCAAAAGACAACAAAGCTTGCTCGGTTGTTCCATTTGGCGAGGTGATATTTTTACGCAGTTGAGCAATAGGCTCGTCTATTTCCATTACCATTCGTGCAGCACCAAACATGGCATTGCTGGCCAACTCACGACTTGTAGCTTCATCTAGCCCTTGGTCTTTAGCATTGTTAACCATGGCTTCAATGAAGCGAAAGAAATACGCTGGTGCACTGCCAGACAAGGCCGTTACTGTATGCATGTGGCCTTCATTTTCAACCCAAACAGAGCTACCAATACTAGAAAACAACTCACTTACCCAATCCTTTTGCTCGTTACTCGTGTGTGCATTGGCTATCAAGCCCGTCATACCCGCGCCAATTTGCGACGGTGTATTTGGCATACTACGAACCACAGCGGCCGGCTTTCCTAACCAATAAGCCAATGAATCTATATCAATACCCGCAGCAACAGAAATAAACAATTGCTCTTCTCGTACTTGATCTGAAAAATCTTCTACCACGGCCTGCATTTGAGCTGGTTTAACGCATAACACCACAACATCCGCCTGACTCACGGCCGAATCATTATCTGCCAGCATAGTGATACCGTATTGTTCATGGTAATAATCGCGTTTTTCTGGCGTTCTAGACGTACCGATAATTTTGTCCGCAGGATAGCCGCTTGCTAACATGCCACTAAAAATCGCTCTTGCCATATTACCCACGCCGATAAAGGCGATACTTGGTGTCATTTTATATCCTATTCTTTCATCATTTAAGCAGACCAATTGTCATCTACTTATTCAAACGTTTTTTGATATGCAAAATCATTCGTGCTTTCATCGAATCACGCTTTAGCGGAATAGTCTCGCTCGCCGAAAATTGCTGTTCCAACACGAACCATAGTACTACCAGATTCAATGGCCGCTGGTAAATCTCCAGACATTCCAATGGACAAGGTATCTATCATGCTATCGGATTTGGATAATTCAACAAAAGCCTGAGCCAAAGGTTCATACACTGCACATTGTGCATCATGATTATCCTGTGGTGCGGGAATTGCCATTAATCCGCGAAGACGTAAATTAGGCAGCTCTGCCACCAACGCCACCATGTCATTTAACTCAGATAAAGTCACTCCCGCCTTAGTATCTTCACCACTAATATTAACTTGAATACAAACATTCAACGCTGGCAAATCGTCAGGACGCTGTTCGCTAAGCCGACGAGCAATTTTTTCACGATCTACGGAGTGAACCCAATGCATGGTTTCTGCGATCAAACGAGATTTATTAGACTGGATAGGCCCAATAAAGTGCCATTCAATATCCGACAAGTGTGCTAGCGCGTGGTATTTATCCACGGCTTCTTGCACATAGTTCTCACCAAAGGCTCGCTGACCGGCGCTATAAGCTGCTTCAAGTGCAGATAACGGCTTTGTTTTACTGACTGCCAACACACGCACACTACCAACCTTTCGCTGGTACTGCTGCTCAAGCTGTTCAACCTTCCGAGACACTCTCGCTAAATTGACTTTAATCTCTTGTGCTTCATTGCTTTCAACTTCAATCGACATTTCGCGCCACGCTCCGCTGTTATCAAGATGTAACGAGTGAATCCATGAATCGTACCTCAGGAAAGCACTGGATACGCATCATAGCATCTTTTTAAAAGGCAGAAAAAAGCTTACATGAAGCACACTAAAAGACGGGATTTAAACAGGCTTACAACGAATAAAAGTCCGCGCTCGATTTATAACATTCACCGTGAAACTCAAGGAGGTAGCCTGATGTATTTTTTAAAGAATTTGCAGCGAATAAAGCGGCTTGATGAAGCGCTTCCAGCGATGAGTGTTCGGGATAAAAAGCAATACCAATAGATAATCCTTCACGTATTAAACGGTTGTCTGAAAACTTAGGAGAATTAAGAGATTTTAATAATTTTGCGGCAACTATTTCAGCGTCTTCCAAGTGCTGAATACGAATTCCCATGACCAATTCACGTTCATCATAATGCGCGATAAGGTCATTATCTCGCACTGTATCGCTCATTACCTCAGCAAGTAGTTTCAAATCAGCATCATTCACTTTTGAGGAAGACAGCAAGCGAAGAGAAAATAATGCAGCGCGTTGAAAATGGCGGCGAGAATCCTTTAAAACAATGCCAAAACTATTTTCAAAACTGTAGCGCCTTAGTAAGCCCGTCGTAGGATCTCGATGGCTATCTTCTAACAGTAAATAATCCGCTTGCTCTCGTTCAAATACAGCACTTAACCAAGAGGCGTAGCTGTCTAATGCCAACGCCATTAGCTCGCTTTCTAGGCGAGTTTCTTCACGCTGAAATGCCAACATCAGATAAATAGAACCTTGGCTATCTGACACACTGACCATAGACACATCAGAAAACGCATGATCCTTTAAAAAAGGCAACCAATGCTTCCAACCTGATGCACTCTGAATATCAATGTCGTGACGTTTCGGGCAAGACGGGCTTGCTGCAAAAGTAACTAACGCTTGAGGGACAGAGCTTAACTGACTATTAGAATTGAGTAATTGATCATTAATAGAATCGGTATATTGCAAACGCCACTGCAAACACTCTTTATCACAAATAATAAAAAGGCAGTATGCATTGGGCAGTTGGCTTTGCATTTTATTTTTGAAGCGATTAAGCGAGGTGCTTAACAAAGACCCATTGGCGATCACCTGAAGCGTTTGAGGCATATCGCTGTACAAGCTTTTTATGAAATCTCGCTCTTTTTCAAGATATGCAACACGAGACTGCAAGACCTGCTGTTCCTTGAGCAATGAATTTAAAGAGTCGATTGGCATAAAATACTGAAACCATAATAATCCGTAATTCAAACTAGATTAACTGGCTAATATAAAAAGTAAAGAAATAGTAAGGCCAAGTGAAAGAAAAACTCTCAATAGACCTTACTATTGGGCTTAAACAGCCTGATAGACTCGTTGACCTGAGATATAAGTCGACGTCACACGCCCAACGAACTCATTACCAAAGTAAGGCGAGTTATGACCTTTTGTCTTGCGACCTTCATAAGACCAAGTCCAACGTGCGGTGCTGTCGTAGAAAATAAAGTCAGCAAAACTCCCTACCGACAAAGACCCCGCCTCTAATCCAAAGCAAGCCGCTGGACCAGATGTTAAACAAGTCAAAACGGTCGAAAAGTCTAAATCTCCTTCATCCATGAGCAACATAGCCAAAGGCAATAATATTTCAACGTTGGCCATACCTGGCTCTGTTGCCGCAAACGGTGCAATTTTCGCCATCTTTTCATGTGGCTGATGATCAGAGCAAATGGCAGAAATAACCCCTGCTTTAATACCTTCGATCAAGGTCAGACGATCTTCATCACTACGAAGTGGTGGCAGCACATGATAATGACCATCAAAACGATTGAGCATTTGATCATTCAACAAAAGGTTATGCACAGCAACATCAGCGGTGACATCTAATCCAGACGCTTTGGCATCGGCAATCATCTCAACCGACTTAGCACAAGACAATCGAGCAAAGTGTGCTCGTACTCCGGTTTTTTCCACCAGCAATAAATCACGCATCAGAGCAATGGTTTCTGCTTCTTCAGGAATCCCGGCTAAACCATGCATGGTCGACATCAAGCCTTCATGAGCACAACCACCTTCTGAAAGGCTGGATTCATCAGGGTGAAAAACCACCAATAAATCATGTGTCGACGCATATTCAAGCGCACGCGACAGCACCTTAGTGCTTGCCATCGGATGACGGTGATTCGATAAAGCAATACAACCGGCATCGGTCAAAGCAACCATGTTACTCAGCTGCGCACCTTCCAGTCCTTGTGTTAGGGCGCCAAGCGGAAACACATTGGCCATACCTGCATCGTCAGCCTTGTCTTGAATAAGCGCAGCCACAGCTGGAGTATCAACAATTGGGCGCGTATCTGGAGGACAAACCAAGGTCGTAACACCACCAGATACAGCGGCGCGACCTTCTGTTGCAATACTGCCTTTTTGAGTTTGACCAGGCTCGCGAAGAGACACAGCAAGATCCACCAAACCGGGTAAAATCCATTGGCCTGATGCATCTATCACTTCAGCGTCTTCAAAGCCTGCTGGCGCGTCACCAATCGCAACGATTTTTTGATTATCAACAAACAAATCCGTTACTGCATCAATATCTTGACTAGGGTCGATCAAACGACCATTTTGAATACGTAATTTCATGTTATTTTTCATCCTTCGCGACTGGCGTATCATCACTTTGTAACTGACCACTCATTGCCATCGACATGACAGCCATGCGCACCGCGATGCCGTTAGTTACTTGGTCCAAGATAACTGAATGCTCGCCATCAGCCACTTCAGAAGAAATCTCGACACCACGATTAATAGGACCTGGGTGCATAACAATGGCATCAGGCTTCGCCCAAGCAAGCGTCTCTTCCGTCAAACCATACAAGCGATAGAATTCACTTTCACTCGGCAACAGAGCGCCTTTCATACGCTCTTTCTGCAAACGCAGCATCACGACAACGTCGACATCTTTTATGCCCGCTTCTAAATCATGACAAATGGTTGCGCCCATTTCCGCAAAAAAACTTGGCACCAAGGTTTTGGGTCCGACTAAACGAACGTCACTCACCCCCAAAGTAGTCAGTGCTTGAAGCTGTGAACGCGCCACACGAGAATGTAAAATATCACCAACAATAGCGACCTTGAGGCCATCAAAACTGCCTTTGTGACGACGAATCGTCAGCATGTCTAACATGGCTTGTGTTGGGTGAGCGTGACGTCCATCTCCGGCATTAATAATCGCCACGTTTGGCGTGCAATGTTCAGCAATAAAGTGGGCGGCGCCGCTGTCAGAATGACGGACAATAAACATATCACTTTGCATCGCTTCCAGGTTTTTCAGAGTATCCAGTAAGGACTCTCCTTTCGAGGTGGCTGATGTTTCAATGTTTAGATTAATAACATCTGCCGACAACCGCTTGGCGGCCAATTCAAATGTAGTACGAGTACGCGTAGAGTTTTCAAAAAACAAGTTGACCACGGTTTTACCGCGTAGAAGCGGTACCTTCTTAACCGATTGCTCTCCCATTGAGAGAAAAGAATCTGCTCGATCGAGAATCTCCGTCAAAATGGTTTTGTCCAATCCATCCAGCGTTAAAAAGTGCTTAAGCTGCCCGTATTCATTTAACTGTAATGCCCGAGGCTCGGATCGCATCATGGTTTGCTTTCCTCAAACTGCAAAGACGATGGTGTCGTCTTTCTCTATTTAAAATAGGATATTCAGATAGGAAAATGCCCGGTACAGAGTAACTGCAGCCGGGCATTTATGACACTAAACGATTGTCTCACCGTATTTTTTTGAGTGAGATCTCATTCTTTTAACCACAGTGTCGTCAATCTTATCCATACGTTAATTGTCGTACGTGTTCATCAAAAAATAAAGCTTTGTTATGCATATTAATGGGTATCAATCACAGAAACGGTAAGCACTTCTGGCCCAGCCAACTTAACCCTTTGATCAGGATTAAGAGCTAAATGCTCTCCAACGATATCCGCAGCAATAGGTAACTCATGCTGACCTAGATCGTAAAGGATAGCTAACGTAATACTTGCTGGTCGGCCAAAATCAAATATTTCATTCATTGCCGCGCGAATCGTACGGCCAGACATCAATACATCGTCGACCAAGATTACGTGACGATCTTCAATCGCTGGCAATAAGGTTTGATTTACCTTGGGGTTCAAGCCCGCTTTAGTAAAATCATCACGATAAAACGTGATATCTAAAGTCGCCAAAGGTTCTGTCGTTGGCACGGCTTCCATCAAACGTTCTGCCACCCAAACACCACCGGTATGAATCCCCACAACAATGGCATCTTCGATGTTGTTCTTTTTACAGTACTCTGCCAATTGCGTTTTCATGGACGCTAGGGAATGCTCTAAATCTAACTTCATTGTTTCTCAAACCTTTTCATAATAAAACACCGTGAAGCAAACAATCCTTAATAAGACTCTGCAAACCAAGTCTCTAAAATCATTTGAGCGGCCAAACCATCTACCGAATTCTCTTTAAAGTTACGATTGCCTCCGCGAGCAATAACCTGCCCCTTGGCCTCATAAGACGACAAGCGTTCATCCATCATATGGTAAGGAAGGTTAAAACGTCCATGCAATCGTTTGGCAAATTTGCGTGCCCGTTGACACATCTCATTTTCTGAACCGTCCATGTCAAGTGGCAAACCAACCACAAAAGCATCTGGTTTCCATTCTGTGACGATACGCGTGATTTCATCCCAATTGGGAATACCTTCTTTGGCCTTAAGCGGGTCAAGCGGCTGAGCAGTGCCAGTAATACTTTGACCAAATGCAACACCAATGCGTGTCGTGCCAAAATCAAAGCCCAATACTGAACAAACAGTATTGGGCTTCTGGTTATCATCTAACGATGTTTCTGTAGAGATCGACCCTGTCATTAACCATGTCCTATATCCGGTGAAAGTCTTGTCATATCAATTCCCAACACGCGTGTCGCGGCGGTAAACTGCATATCACTTGGTGTGTTAAATAATACGTCTAAATCCGCTTCGCATACCAGCCAATCATTATTGGCAATCTCGGTTTCAAGCTGTCCTGCATCCCAGCCCGCGCAACCTAGTGTAATCCGAAACGCTTCCGGCCCTGTACCTTGTGCTATATCTTCCAACGCTTCTAGCGACGCAGATAAAGAAACCTCATCGTTCACTCGCAACGTATTACTCCAAACTTTATCTGCGGTGTGCAGAATAAAGCCGCGCTCTGCCTCCATTGGGCCACCAGTGTAAATTGGCTCAGAGGTTAAGCGTGGGCTGCTGATTCGAATGCCAAGGTGATCTGCCAATTCGGTAAAATCAACATTTGAGGGACGGTTAATGATAATCCCCATAGCGCCCGCTTCGGTGTGCTCACAAAGATAAATAACAGTATGTTCAAAATGTGGGTCGTCTAGGTGTGGCATAGAAATTAAAAAGTGATTTTTAAACGAATCGAAAATTGCTTTCATAGTCATGAGCCCTCTTTAATTGATGACAGCGCAAAAATCGCGCTAGTTACTAAAACCTAAGAAGTACCTGAACTTAAGACAAAACTCGCCAATGAGGCGAAATATAGATATAGAGAAGAGCAATAAGAAGACGGCAAATAAGAATAGCCGACCTCTGCAGTATAGGACAAATGACGCATTTGCCCACCCCCAAACTACAAATTATTACTGAATCCCTTCAAAACTCACATTTCAAGCAGTAAACTAGCACCCTTAATCCTCAATTAAGGGTTAAATGTATCTATTTATCGTGCTTCGGAGGCATGTAATGCCCTTACTATCTTCAAACAACGTGCAAACACAATCGGCTTATGCTGAGATGTTTGATCGTCTAGATGGGATGAGTCTGGCGCAATGGATTGAACATTACCAAGCCGAAACCATCGATTTGCGCTACTTTTTCCACAGTGGTTGGTCGTCTTAGATTCCCTATATTGTTCTCGAAAATTCACTGTATCCGTCTATTATCAAACGGTACCTATTTCAGACAAAAAGCCAGTATTTGGCCTATAGGAAACAATCATGCAATTACAAGCTATTGATTACACAAGCCCAACCGCCGCAGAGGATTTTGTAAAATCTCTTCGTGAAACAGGCTTTGGCGTCCTTAAAAACCACCCAATCAAAAAAGAACTCGTTAGCGCTATCTACAAAGATTGGCAAGAATTTTTCTCGGACGATAGCAAATACGACTATCGCTACAATGTTGGTCCACAAGATGGTTACTTCTCGCCAAAAGCGGCTGAAACAGCAAAAGGCCATACCAAACGAGATATAAAAGAATACTTTCACTACTACCCTTGGGGACAATGCCCTGCTAAGCAGAAGCCATCTTTGGAGCAATATTATGGCGAAGCCACCAGCTTGGCAGAAGAGCTACTGGCTTGGGTAGAACAGCATTCTCCAGTAGACGTGGCAAAGCATTACACGCAGCCGCTCTCCAGCATGGTAGAAAATAGCCAGCAAACCTTACTGCGTATCTTGCATTACCCACCACTAAAAGGTGATGAAGAACTTGGCGCGATTCGAGCGGGTGCCCATGAAGACATTAATCTATTGACGATACTGCCTTCTGCCAACGAGCCAGGGTTACAAGTCAAAGCCAAAGACGGCACTTGGATGGACGTACCTTGCGACTTTGGTACATTAATCGTCAACATTGGCGACATGCTGCAAGAAGCCTCTGGTGGGTATTTCCCATCAACGTCGCACCGTGTAATAAACCCAGAAGGCGCAGACAAAACCAAATCGCGTATTTCTCTGCCTCTGTTCTTACATCCGAAGCCGGAAGTCGTGCTTTCCGAACGCCATACGGCAAAAAGCTATTTACATGAACGCTTAGTGGAATTAGGTGTTTTACCCGCCTAGTAGTTACTAATAAAGTAAAATGCAAAAAAGCCGCTGTTCATATTGTTATGAACAGCGGCTTTTTTGTTAAAAGTTAAGAGACATCAACTAACAACTGAAGGTCTCTATTTATTCGAGTCGATTAACGCTTTCAGTCGACCTTCTTGCTCTGTTGTCGGCATAGTTAAAGGCGCTCTGACTTCCCCTGCAGATCGACCGATCGCTGATGCCCCTGATTTGATAAGGCTGACTGCATAACCTTTTTTCTCATCCCGTAGACGACAAAATGGAATAAAGAAGTCTTGAATAATAGAGGTGACAACTGCCTTATTTCCCTCTCGTAATGCCTTATAAAAACGGTTCGCCATTTCAGGCATAAAGTTAAATACCGCCGACGAATAGGTATTTACGCCGATCGAAAGATAAGCCTCAGCAAAGATCTCCGCCGTTGGTACACCACCGATGTAAACCAGTCTATCGCCTACTGTTTTAATCGTATCGTTCAAGGCGGCAATATTACCTACACCATCTTTTAACGCGATTAAGTTAGGGTTATTCGCAGCCAATAATTTGACATTTTCCGCACCCAAAATACCATTACCACGGTTATAGTAAATGAACTGAATAGGACTGCTTTGCATAATCTGAGACGCATATTCAATAATACCGTCTTCTGGGCACTCAGTTAAAAACGGAGGCATTAAGAGAATACCATCGCAGCCAGCCTCTTCGGCGGCAAGAACGAACATCTTAGCTTCAGCAACACTCCGCCCCGCACTGGCGATCACAGGTACCCGCCCGGCCACAGTCTCAACGGCAATTTTAACAATCTGTTTATATTCAGCTAAATCCAAAGAGAAAAATTCCCCTGTACCACCCGCAACAAAAACAGCAGACACATCATGCTCAATAAACCACTCAATGCGCGCCTTATAGGTTTCTGGGTTAAATTGGCCTTTTTCATCAAAGTCTGTAATTGGAAACGAAAGTAAACCATCGCTAAGAGATGCTCGAATACGCTCGACAGAAAGTGTCATAGAATCATCCTTTTTTTGTTATTTTTTGGGTAAAAAGCTCTTATTTTGGCAGCACAAAGCCCTGCCCAATAAATCGAGCAATAAACCTTAAGAACCGATTTGATTTAATCGAAATAAACTAAGTTGTAACGCTAATCTTCAAAATGCCCTGCGCAGGCAAATCCCCCTCCTTGAAAACGGACTGCTGGATCATTTGGGTCTGCCTGCTCTTCTTGCAAATACGCTTCATTTTCAAACACCGCAGATGAATCCTTTGGTGTCCAACCTATAAACTTGGCGTGGCGGTTATCCCACCACGTGCTTGGGTTGTCAGATACACCATATATAACCGTGCAACCTAATCGATCTGCGGCATATACTTTTTTGATCAAGTCTGACAAATCCCCCTCACTTAACCAAGTCGATAACATGCGACGGTTACTCGGTTTGGGAAAACAAGACCCAATGCGAACTACTGCCGATTCAATACCAAATTTATCGTAATAATACTGTGCCAATAGCTCACCAAAGCATTTCGATAGTCCATACATACTGTCTGGTCGCATTGCACAGTGGGCATCTAAAAGTGTTTCTCTATCATGAAAACCAACCACATGATTGGAGCTAGCAAAAAAGATACGCTTTACACCATTTTTCCTAGCGGCTTCATATAAATTGTAAGCACCTTTTATGTTTCCATTTAAGATATTATCAAACGTATTCTCTGTTGATACCCCTCCAAAATGGACAATCGCATCACATCCTTCGACTAGGGAGATAACCGCATCAGCATCCCCTAGATCGCACGGAACAAAGTGTTCATTCGATTTTAAATCATCTACTTTGGCAATGTCAGAAAGGCGAATTTCTGTCGCCCAGTCATTTAATCGGGGACGCATAACATTACCTAAATGGCCAGCAGCGCCAGTGATCAAAACACGTTTCATTTTTACTCCTATGGCCACAGCAATGACCCTATCGTTATGGGTTAATCCATCCAGGCAAAGTCATAGAGACAGCAGGGATATAAGTCACCAGCATCAACGCTGCCAAAATTGCCAAGTAGAATGGCCAAATACTCTTCACTGCTCTTTGTATTGGCACCTCACCAATGGCACAACCCACAAACAAACAGCCACCAACTGGTGGTGTACAAAGCCCCAACCCTAAGTTCATCATTAGCATGACGCCAAACTGAATCGGATCCATGCCCAAACTAACGGCAACAGGTAGGAAAATAGGGGTACAAATTAGGATTAGTGCCGCCATGTCCATAATCATGCCCAACAAAAGCAAAATCAGGTTCATTAGCAAAAAGATAACTATCGGATTATCCGAAACCGATGTAAGCGCACTCGCCAGTACTTTTGGTACCTCATAGAGAGCCAGCATGTAACCGAATGCGCCTGCACAGCCCACTAGAATCATCACCATCCCCGTTGTTCTAACCGAACGGATAACAGCAACCCAGAAGTCTTTTAAACTTAAAGAACGATAAACAAGCGCTGTAATGAGTATTGCATATAAAGCACCAATAGCCCCCGACTCAGTCACAGTGAAGATGCCAGATAACGCCCCACCTACCACAATGATCGCGGTAATTAAGCCTGGGAAAGAGGCGATAAACGCCACAAAGACAAAGCGCCACCCCGCAAACTGTTCCGTTGGAAAATTTCTACGAATCGCAATCCAACGAGCCACAAAGCCCAACATCAAACACATCAAAATGCCGGGAACAATACCTGCAATAAACAAGCTAGCAACCGAGATACCGCCACCCGCTGCAACCACATATAAAATCATATTATGGCTAGGTGGAATCATGATCCCCGCAATAGAGGAGCTTACTGTTACATTCACGGCATAGTCATCGTCATAGCCTTTTTCCTTCATCACAGGAATAAGCAAAGACCCTAGCGCCGACACGTCCGCTACCGCTGATCCAGAAATGCCACCAAACAACATACTAGAGAAGACATTAACCTGCCCCAAGCCACCACGCATCCAACCAACACTGGCAGACGCCAAGCGAATCAAACGTGCTGCGATACCACCATGCAGCATCAGCTCACCGGCAAAAATAAAGAATGGGATAGCCAATAAAGAGAAAGTAGACATGCCAGCCACAATGCGCTGGAAACCAATCATTAGAGGCAGACCTTCGTACCAAAACGCACTGATCGCAGCCATACCTAATGCAAACGCTACCGGCACACCAACCACAGTTAATAGGGCAAAAATGCCCAATAAAATTGCTAAGCCCATGTTATCGATCCCCTTTTGGAGCGGATTTATTCACAGCTTCCAGAGGCGAAAACAACGCAGCGACGCCATTGAACACACGATAGGAAGAGAAAAGAAAAATTAGAATGCCCGCTGTCACCACTGGTATGTAGCGAACCCCATCGGGAATACCCAATAAAGGAATGTTGCGACTCCAAGCAAAAGATGCCAACTCATGGCTGTAGTAAGCCATGGCAACACCAAACACCAATAACGTTAGATCAATAAAAATATCGACACACTTCATGCTCTTCTCTGGTAGCACCAAAGACAGCATTTCAACGCTTAAATGCGTACGTTGATGAATACCAACTGACGCACCTAAAAACGTGATCGTAGTAACCAACAACATCGCCATTTGCTCGACCCAAGTTGGAGTGTCATTTAAGACGTAACGACCAAATACTAACCAACCGAACGAGACAACAAGAATGACCATGCAAACGCCAGACATGCTCATTGCAATGACTGACAGCAGATCAAGAAAACGCTTCACGACGGGTTCTTTTATAGAAGAAGAATTCATCACATTACTCGCGATAAAAAATCATCGAATTACCGCCACCCAACACCAAAGTATTAGATGACGGCGCTTACTTCACTCTACGATTTAGTTCGTGTTGCGAATTTTTTCGATTAATGGAGCCAAAGTAGGATTATCTTTAACCGCTTTCGCATAAACGGGAGCCATTGCATCTTGGAAGGCCGATTTATCTTTGATCTCTGTAATTTCAATACCTGCGTCGATTAGCTTTTGGCGGCTCTCGGTGACTTTTTCGGCCCATAGCTTACGCTCAAGCATTGCACTGTCTTGAGCCGCTTTACGAACGGCTTTTTGATCGGCTGGAGACAACTTAGCCCATGCTTTTGCACTGACACTCAAGGTTTCAGGCAAGATAAGGTGCTGAGTCAAAGAGTAATATTTTGCCACTTCAAAGTGATTACTAGAGTCATATGATGGCCAATTATTTTCAGCCCCATCCACTACCCCAGTTTTAAGAGACTGGTACACCTCAGAATAAGCCATTGGTGTTGCGTTACCACCAAGTGCTTCTACCATGCCAACATAAAGTTCATTGTTCATTACACGAAACTTCATGCCTTTCATGTCTTCAGGTGTTTTTATCGGCTTACGTGAATCATAAAAGGAGCGAGATCCAGAATCGTACCAAGCCAGAGAGATAATCCCTTTTTTCTCCATCGCTTTACTTAGCTCGTCGCCCACAGGACCATCCATAACGCGATGCATGTGTTCAACGTTTTTGAAAATGAAAGGCAGAGAAACGACATTAACTTCTGGTACGGAGGCACCGATCGGACCTAAGTTAAACTCGGCGAAATCGATACCGCCGACTTGCATCATTTGAATAGCGTCTTCTTGGCTACCAAGGATAGCACCATTATAAACTCGGCCACTGACACGACCATCGGTCGCTTTCTCAGCCTCTTTTATAAAAGACTCCATCGCAACCGTTACAGGATAGCCAGCTGGATGGACATTCCACCCCTTCCAATCCGCTTGTGCTAAGGGCGCAAAGCAAGCCGTTGCTAAAGCACTACTAACCAGCAAAGCAGACCCGATTTTTTTAGTGGAAAATTTTTTTATCATTGTTATTTCTCCTTTTTCGTCACCATTATCGGTGGCGGTTTATGTTGTCGAGATGACCGTTTAAGCAAACACATATCACCAACAATTAATTTGTATCATAAGATTTAGTTGTATTACAACAGACATCATATGACTAAATCTAAAAAACACTACAATTCGCTCATAAAACAGCCAAAATTTAAAGAAAAGCCAGAGTCATCATATGTGATATACTTATCTACCGCTTATACACATAATGTTAATCGAGAAATAACAGGTCATTATAAAAATGCCAGAAAAAGACAACACCAAATTGCGCCTTCCACAGCTAATAGCCATACGTCTACGAGATAAAATCGCCCAAGAAAAGCTCATTCCTGGCGATAAATTACCAACAGAACCGAGTTTGATAGCAGAAATGGGAGTAAGCAGAACCGTCCTTCGTGAAGCCATCGCGACTCTTAAGGCTGAAGGTTTAGTCGAAGCAAAGCAGGGTGTAGGGGTCTTTGTATCCAGCCCTAAAACGGAAACTGTAGCAAGCTTAGCGCAAGGTGAGATGACCTTGACAGCCATCATAGAGACGATCGAAATCCGCATTGCGCTTGAGATTGAAAGCATTGCATTAGCTATATCACGTAGTTCACTAGCACAAGAAGCAGAAATTTATCGGTGTTTCGACCTGCTAGAACGCCAACTAAAAAACCAGCAAAACGCAGAAAAAGAAGACTATGATTTTCACCATGCCATTGCTAGCGCAAGCAACAACCAGCATTTTGTGGATTTACTGTCCATATTAGCTAAGCGTTCTATTCCACGAACTCGCCTTCATGATGAGGCGAACCTCATTCAGAAGCCAGGTCTTGAAAAAATATTAATAGAAGAACATAAAGCCATTATTGATGCCTATGCGGAAAAAGACATAGACGCCGCAAGAAAAGCGATGAGAGCCCACTTAACGAATGGGCTTGGACGATATAGAGAGTTGATAAGGGAAATAGATAGAGGCCACTCATAGTATGACTGGCCAAACTCCTATCTTAGCCCTACGTTTTCAAAAAGTTGGGCTAATCAGCTGCTCGTTAATCTAACGATAATAGGCACACAAATTACAATGATCACCGACGAGATTAACGTCGAGCTCGCTATCGCATTTGCAGTCGACCTACCGTCATCTCCTTTCGATACTGCCGACACATAAGCGGATGCAGCGGTTGGCGCATTCAAGAATAGGAAGAGATATAATAATTCTTTTTGGGTAAAACCAAGCCAAAAAGCAATAAAAGTAAACAAAAACGGGCTAATCAGCACCTTACCTAGAATGGCAAAAGAAAAAAACCTAGGCAACTTAAGACCGCTTGTCGCCAACGCACCACCAATACAAACTAATGCCAAAGGCAATGTGACACCACCAATCAAGGAGCCTGTTTTTACGATAAAGACAGGTAGCTGTAAAGCACACACATTCGCCAGAACACCAAGAATAATTGCCAGAATAAGAGGATTCTGCGCCATGTTTTTTAACATAGACCGAATGCGTAGAGCGCCATCACTGTACCGCGTCAAAATTACTTCCGCCAAGATATTAAACAGCAGCACACTTAATCCTGACATAACCCCACCGATAGCAACGCCTTCTTGACCGAACATGTTAACGGCTAGCGCTAAACTAAATACCCCGCAATTTCCTCGAAAGGCTATTTGTACAAAAACCCCACGCTGGGCAGCAGGCAATGAAATGCGAATCGCGAGAAACCAAGCGAGCAAAAAAGTGAGGAAAATAGAAAAGACAAAATATAACGCAAAATTGACGCGGATAAGACCACTGAGATTATTAGAGTACAACCCCAAAAACAGCAAGGTTGGCATGCACACTTTAAAAACAAACCGCGAACTAACAAGAATAAAGTCGTCGTTAATCAGCTTGATTCGCCTTAAAAAGACACCCATCGCTACCATAAGTAAAACGGGGGCTGCCACATCCAAAATAACGCTTTTTGCTTCCAACAACATAGACTCCATAAAGAAACGCTCTACCAACCTCTTTGGTTAATAGAGAGCTCTATCAATACTTAAAAAAGCCTATTTTATACTAACTTCTCGTTGATCAATTAAGGAATGTTCAAGGGATTTTTATCTTGAGCCAAAACCTGCATATTGGTTAACAGAAATACTCTGGGAACTCCTCCTGCAGAATACGTACTCTTGAAATAGTGCCCGCCAAATGATCACGCATCGCCTCAAAGGCCTTGTCTGGCGAACCACTCTCTATCGCATCAACAATTGCCGTATGTCCAGCCAGAACACTGCGAATCTTGCCTTCAGAAGGTAAATGCAAGCGTCGCACACGATCCATATGCCCAGACCTTGAACGCACCAATTTATACAAAGACTCATGACCTATGGCAGTAAACATTGAACGATGGAACAGCTCATCCAGTTTAGCAAACATGATAATGTCCTCGCTGTCTGCTGTAGAAACCTGCTCCTGCATTGCAACAATCTCTCGTAACTGTGAAACAATTCCCTCGTTTGAAATCAGCGTTAACTGTCGCACCACTTCAAACTCCAGCGCCTCTCGAAGAAAGTGACTCTGCTCTAATTGTTTTACATCGATGTAAGAAACTTCTGTACCAGACTGAGGCTTAACGTTCACCAAGCCCACCTGCTCTAGTCTCAGTAATGCTTCTCTGACCGGTGTTTGACTGACTTTATATTCACTGCACATCTCACCTCGAACAAGCTGGGATCCAGGTGGAAGCTCTAAACTAACAATGCGACGCAATAGATCATCATACACACGATCAACCGCTGTACGAGGCAAGTCGTTGCTCTGCTCTAAATAATTTTTAATCAAATAATTATTCTTCTGGTTCATAAGATTGAAGCCATATTTTGCCTTAAATAGTTAAGTCATTATCTCAGAGCCGTTTGCAGCACGAAAGAAAAAAGACTTGCGCATCGAAATTAATATATTAGTATATAAATGACAAAACCAACTAATATATTAGTATATAAGAAACCATAAAGAGCAATTCCTAACAATAAATCTAAAAATCAGGAGAAGAACAATGCCTCTCAAATCCATACCTAAAACTCTCACCGCTACTCTAATTACGGCCGGTTTAGCTTTTTCAGTTGCTCCAACCTACGCTGAAACACTCAAGGTCCAAACCAGCTTTAATGCGTCACACATCAGTTTGACTCGCTTGAATCAAATATGGATACCTAAACTAAAAGAAATGACTGGAGGCGACCTGCAAATAGAATTGCTACCTATTGGCTCTGTCGTTTCACATAAAGAAACGCCTGTGGCGGTTTCTATGGGAATCTTGGATGGCGATTTAACCGCAACCAGCTATTTTGCAGGCAAAGACCCCGCTTATGCCTTAATGGGTGACCTAATTGCAGGTTATGACAATCCAGCCCAAATTGAAGAGTTTTGCATGCAAGGCGGCGGTAAAGAGCTGCTACAGAAGATGTACAACAAATACGACCCCGACGTTCATGTCATTGGCTGCAGCTCTGAAAAACGCGAAGCCTTCGTATCAAAAGTACCTGTTCGTGGTGTCGCAGATATGAAAGGGCTTAAAGTTCGCTCCCCTGAAGGTCTTGCTGCCGATGTATTCCGTCGTGCTGGCGCAGCTCCTGTATCGCTGCCTGGTTCAGAGGTGTACACCGCCCTAGAGAAAAACGTGATTGATGCGGCTGACTCCTCAGCGTACGCAAACAATGACGCCAGCGGCATGCATAAAGTCGCCAAATACCCAATTTATCCAGGCATTCACTCAATGCCTTTTATGCAATTTACCATCAATGAAGCAACCTGGAACAAGATAGACAAAGAAGACCAAGCTGCTCTAACAGAATGGTTCTTGAGCGCTTACGCAGACCTACGCACCTATCTAGATGCTAAAGATAAAGAGCTGGTCGCACGCGACAAAGCCAAAGGCGACATTACCGTCATCGACTGGCCTCAATCCGAGCGAGACGATTTCCGTAAGATAGCAAAAGAAGCATGGGAAGCCTTTGGTAGCGCATCTCCTCTGGCAACCGAAGTGTACAAAGCACACGTTAAATTCATGACCGAAAAAGGCTTACTCTAGCTCAAGAGTGTTTTACCACTAGCGACGGCTGGGACATCGTCCCGCCGCCGCACTTTCCATATAAAAATAAGCCTACCCATGCAGTAGACTGATAGATCAGGTGAACACTATGTCCAAAACTCAGAGCCTCAACGCTGATGACATTGTCGAAATTGCCGACGACAACCCGATTGAGCATGCGCAGCCGCATGAAGAATTCGAATACACACCCATAGATCACTTTAGCCACTTTTCTGGCATTGGGGTTTCGCTACTTTACCTTGTTGCGGCCGGTGCTACCTTATGGGAAGTCGTTGCCCGCTATGTGTTTAATTCGCCAACACAATGGGCATTTGAAGTGGTGATGGTGCTGTGCGCTGCAAGTTGGATGCTGTCGGCAGGCTACATCACGCTCAAGAAACGCCATATTGGTATTACGGTGATTCACAATATTGTCTCTCCTAAAGCCCAATGGCGTCTTGATCTATTTGCATCCAGCATTGGTATTGTTGCGCTATTTCTGTTGCTATCTGATGCTTCCATGCGCGCCTACATGGCGATAGATCATATTGAACGTACCGGTAGTGCGTTTAACTCCCCCATGCCGATGCTGTTGAAAACCTTACTGATGCTGGGTGGGTTTATGTACCTCGCTCAGCTAACCGTTAACCTATGGCGTCACGTAAACAGCCGATGGGCCAAAGCGGCGGTGAAGCTAATCGGTCTATTTATGGTGTTGTACTTTATTAATGGGGTACTGGCCTATATTTCTGGACCTGGATCGATTTTCGACGGCGTGAGTGGTTACTTCTCAGCGGTAGGGCAAAGCCTAGACCCAAGCGCAGCACTGGACATGCGCTCTTATAGCTTAGGGGTAATATCCTTAATCATGGTCGCAATGTTGGTGTCTTTGATGATGACAGGTATGCCACTGGGCATCGTAACCTTGATCGTCTCAGTCGTCATGGCAATTGCCTTCTTTGGCCCCCGTGGGTTGTACTTAGTGTCCGCCAACACAGCAGCATTGCTTGACCACTACACCTTGATTGCTATTCCCTTTTTCGTATTAATGGCAACGATCCTCGAAAAGTCAGGTATCGCAGAAGATTTGTTCGATGCCATGTCGATATTCGCAGGCAATCTACGCGGTGGCGTAGCAGTACAAACCGTAGTGGTGGCGGTCATTCTCGCGGCAATGTCTGGCGTGATGGGCGGCGAAATTGTGATGCTTGGCCTTGTGGCTTTGCCTCAAATGCTACGTTTAGGCTACGACCGCAAAATGAGCATTGGTCTAATTTGTGCTGCAGGCGCCTTAGCTACCCTGATTCCACCTTCGATCATCATGATCGTTTACGGCCTGTCTGCTGAAGTCGCCATTGGCGATCTATTTATGGCAGGAGCTGTACCTGGGCTAATGCTGGCTGTCTTCTATGCACTGTATGTTCTGATTCGTGTACACATTAACCCTAAATTAGCGCCAACAGCGAAAGAAGTAGCAGAACTAACCGGTGAAGAACGTAAGCTGTCTAAAGCTCGCCTGAGCGCAGTATTCTTGAGCATTATGCTAATCGGCTGTGTGATGGGGTCCATCTATGGCGGTATCGCTTCGGTCACCGAAGCGGCGGCAGTGGGTGCCTTGGGTGCCATGATTGTTTCTGCAGTACGTCACGAATTTAAATGGTCCATGCTGAAGGCATCTTTAGTTGGTTCTATGGCCACCGTGGGAACCATCATTTGGTTGGTACTGGGATCCGTATCTTTTGTCGGTATCTTCAATCTAATCGGTGGCGCGGACTTTATGCGCTCACTGTTTATGAACCTTGGCATTCCAGCCATTGGCGTGATCTTGGTAATGATGCTGATTTTGGTGATCTTAGGTACATTTATGGAATGGATCGCCATCGTGCTAATTACGGTTCCTGTTTTTGCCCCCGTCGTCATGACCCTAGCACCCGAGCTTGGACTGACGCCAGATCAAGCAAAAGTCTGGTTTGGTATTCTGTTTGTTCTCAACATTCAGATTTACTTCTTATCACCACCGTTTGGTCCAGCCTGCTTTTGGCTCAAATCAGTCGCACCAAAAGACATTTCTCTGCAAGAAATCTTCATCTCTGTGTTGCCATTTATCGGCTTACAAATTGTCGGGTTGATTCTCGTCATGAGCTTCCCTCAAATCGCCCTTTGGCTTCCCGAAGCACTCGGAAATTAACCTAGGAGAATATTTATGATTGGTCACGATAACCAGTCTGAAATAGACCGCTACGGCATTGCACCTTGGATTGCTGGGGGCATTGTTGCCACTATTTTAATCGTTTGTATGTTTGCTCTCGCTGCAGGTTTTGCCTAGCACTTTAGGATATTAACCATTCACACTTTTTAACCATCTTATCGATGATGACAGTCATCGATAAGACTCCCTTTTTCAGGAGATAACCGTATGTCACGTATTAAACAAATTGAAATTACTCCTATTGCGTTCCGTGATCCTCCACTACTCAATGTTTATGGTGTTCATGAAGCATGGGCCTTGCGCACCATTATTGAAATAAAGACAGAAGACGGCCATTACGGTTTAGGTGAAAGTTATGGTGACGAACAAACCATCAGCCAATTGCGCCAAGTCGCGCCACATCTAGTGGGCATGGATGTTTTCAATGTCAATGCGATCCGTAACAAAATTGAATCCGTTGTCACTCTACCGGATCCAAATTCAGGACTAGACATCGCCCCAGGTACATTGGGTGCAACCACGGTGCCACGTATTTTCTCTGCCTTCGAAGTTGCTTGCTTAGACCTGATGGGTAAGATTACAGGCCGTCCTGTGTGTGATTTATTAGGCGGTAAAGTACGCGATGAAGTCGCCTACAGCGCCTATCTATTCTACAAATTTGAACGTCATGGCTTTACCGAAGATCCATGGGTAGATACGTGGGGGGAAGCGGTAACGCCAGAGCAAATCGTTGCGCAAGCGAAAAAGATGATTGATCAATACGGCTTCCAATCGATCAAACTAAAAGCAGGGGTGTTCGAGCCTGAAAAAGAGATTGAAGCGCTAGAAGCACTGCGTGAGGCCTTCCCTGATGTGCCGCTGCGTATTGACCCCAATGGTGGTTGGACGGTGGAAACCACCAAGCGTTTATTAGACAAATTTGGTAATGGTCTACTGCAATATTTAGAAGACCCTACCCACGGCCAAGAAGCCATGGGACAAGTAAGCGCCATGACCGACATTCCATTAGCGACCAATATGTATGTCATTGGGTTCTTTGACATTCCAAAGGCCATCAAGCTGGATTCAGTGCAAGTTATTTTGTCGGATCACCATTACTGGGGCGGCCTAAGAGCCACGCAAGAACTGGCACAGTTGTGTAAAACATGGGATATCGGCTTATCAATGCACTCCAACTCTCACTTAGGCATCAGCTTAATGGCCATGACTCACGCAGCCGCAGCGATTGATAATCTAACGTACGCTTGTGACACTCACTATCCTTGGCAAGAAGAGGAAGTCATTATCGGCGGTAAGATCCCATTCAAAAATGGCGCAGTCGTGGTCCCTGATAAGCCGGGCTTAGGTGTGGAATTGGATAGAGACGCCTTGGCCGTGTTAGCCAAAAACTACGAAAACTGTGGCATTCGTGCCCGTAATGACGTTGCGGAAATGCGCAAGTACCAACCAGACTGGAAAGGGACAGTACCGCGTTTCTAAGACGTTAAATCCTTGAATGCCTTACCAAATAAAGTTGGTGTTCAGGCAAAAAATTGTGCTCCTGTTTGCTCGAATTTCCTAACGGAAATTCGAGCTTTTTTTATTTAGGAAATCAAAGAATAACAGGCGTAAGCAGTGGTTTAGCTGCAAAGTGCGCAGCGAGATTATCCACTACCAATTGCGCCATGGCAGCACGCGTTTCATAAGTGCCGCTAGCACAGTGAGGCTGTAAGACCACGTGATCCATAGACAGTAACGCCTGTGGTACATTCGGTTCGTCGACAAAGACATCTAAACCTGCGCCTTTGATCGCACGCTGTTCGAGCAAGTCTACTAACGCTTGTTCATCAACGACGGAACCACGCGAAACGTTGATAAAATAGCTGTTTTCACCTAATGCGTTCAGAACTTCGCGGCTAATTAAACCTTCTGTCGCTGGGCCACCGGGAATAACTGGCGCCAAAACATCCACATCTTTTGCCAAGGCAATCAGATCATCGTAATGACGGTAATCGACATCCGTTTTAGCTTGGCGGCTGAAGTAGCTAACATTCATACCAAATGCTTCGGCACGGGCTGCGATGGCTTTACCAATTCGTCCTAAGCCGACAATACCAAGAGTCTTGCCTTTCAGGGAGGTATTCAATGGCATCATGCCCTTCTCGACCCAGTGACCACTCTGAATCCAATCTACTGCAGGCAACATGCGACGCAGAGTAGTCAATGTGAGCATCATCGCCATATCGGCCACATCATCGGTCAATACATCCGGTGTGTTTGTAACAGGAATGCCGCGCTTGTGGCAGGCTTCCACACAGATGGTATCCAGACCCACACTGGATGAACAGACGATTTCCAAATTCGGCAATTGCGCTAATAAGGTTTCGTCAAATCCGCCCCCGTGAGTGGTTGCCACCGCACGTATCTTGTCACCAACAGCACCGATCATGGCGGCTTTTTCTTCTGCTGAGGCCAGATCGTAACGGTGCAGTTCATAAGTGTCTGCCAGCATTTGCATTTGTTCTGGGCGGTTTGGCCAAACGACCAATACGTCAATTTTACTCATGTAATGATTTCCTTATGTCCGTTTAAAGTATCGCCAACAGCAATGGTGCGATAAATACGATCACCACTGAGCCGACTAAGGTGGATGTGGCAATGGCATTCGCGGTCACTTTGCCGTCACTGCCGTGCGCCACAGAAACGACGTAGGCTGACGCTGCGACGGGCGCACCAAAGAACAAAAATAGATACAACTGCTCGTGCTCAGAGAAACCTAATAATGCAGCCAAGCAGGTTAAAATCACTGGGCTAATAAAAACTTTAACCGCAATCGCTAATGAAATATGACGCGATAGAATAAAGCGACTAGTGGCTAATGACCCGCCAATGCACAACAAAGCTAAGGGCAAGGTCACACTGCCTAAATACTTACCTGTGGTCACTACCTGACTCGGAATCGGCAAGCCGATCAGATTCACGATAATGCCTGCCACAACACCAACAATCATCGGATTGCGCACGATTGTGCCAAACAATGCTTTGTGACTAATGGTGTGGTCTTTTTGATAACGTGACAGCGCAATTTCGGCCAACACGTTAAACATAACAGACGTAATACTGGCTAAAACGCCGCCAATTACGACGCCTTCGTCACCGAACATGTTCACCACAAGGGCTAAACTGAACACCCCAGTATTACCGCGAAAGGCGATTTGAATAAAGATGCCACGCTCGTGTTCTGGCACTTTCGCACGGCCAGATAACCACCATGCGAAGCCGAAGGTAAGCAGTATACCTACCGCAAAAAACAGCGGCATTTGCCATGACATCAAATTACTCGGACTCGCCCCAAGCATGCTAAAAAAGAGTAATGTTGGCATGCCGACAGCAAAGACAAAGCGCGAGCCAGAAGCAATAAAGCTGTCATCAATAACACCTCGATTACGCAGAAAGGCCCCGACCACTATCAGTAACAAAACGGGGATGGACACATCCAAAATAGCTGTAAAAGCAGTCGCTTCCATCAATCTCTCCCTAATAGCACAGCAACAAATAAAAAGGGGCACCGAAGTGCCCCTTGAAATAGCGAGTATTGGAGCTTAATCAGTGTGACTTAGTTAAACTTTCCATCCACCAATTGCGGCACATTCAAAGGATTCTTATCTTGAATGGCTTCAGGGATCAATGAGCTTGGGAAGTCTTGGTAACACACTGGTCGTAGGAAGCGATCAATCGCCGCACTACCAACAGACGTAGAACGGCTATCAGATGTTGCAGGGAAAGGACCACCATGAACCATGGAATGACACACTTCTACACCTGTTGGGTAGCCATTGCATAGGATACGACCGACTTTACGCTCTAGCGTGGGTAACAAAGCTCGAACGGCTTCGACATCCGCATCTGACATTTGAACCGTTGCAGTCAATTGACCTTCTAAATGCTCAGCCACCACCTTGTATTCATCCAAGGTATCGCACTCGATGATCAAAGACGTTGAGCCAAATACTTCATCTTCCATTGATGCATCAGCCAAGAAAGCTTTCGCACTGGTAGCGAATACATGTGGGCAACACTGGTTTGGTTGATCGCTATCATTACCTTTCGCCAACAGTGCCGCTGCTGAGTTGTTGTTCAGTTTCTCAACACCTTCACAGTAAGCTTGGTAAATACCAGGTGTTAGCATGGTTTGTGTGCCCAATGCTTGTACTTCGCTAGCAACCGTTGCTTTAAAGCTATCCGCCGCTTCGCCTTTCAACAGAACAACCATGCCTGGGTTTGTACAGAATTGACCTGCGCCCATGGCAAGTGAGCCAACAAAACCTTTCGCCACACTTTGCGCTTCAGCAGACAGTTTTTCAGGCATGACAAAGACTGGGTTGATGCTGCTCATTTCTGCATAAACAGGAATTGGCTCAGGACGATTTGCAGCAATATTCATCAGCGCAACGCCACCGCTACGAGATCCAGTAAAACCAACGGCTTTAATAGAAGGGTGCGCTACCAAAGCACTACCGATTTCACGGCCAGAGCCATAAAGTAGAGAGAAAACGCCTGCAGGCAGGCCGCATTTTTTAACCGCTGCCGTAATCGCGCGACCAACAAGTTCAGACGTACCAGGATGAGCAGAATGTGCTTTTACGACAACAGGACAGCCTGCCGCCAATGCAGACGCTGTATCACCACCAGCAACAGAGAAAGCCAATGGGAAGTTACTTGCACCAAAGACCGCAACTGGGCCTAAGGCAATTTTTTGGAAACGTAAATCAGAGCGAGGCAATGGCGCACGATCTGGCATAGCAGGATCAATGCGAGCATCCGTAGCTTTACCCAAACGAACAACGCCAGCGAACAAACGTAATTGCCCCATAGTACGGCCACGCTCACCTTCGATACGCGCTTTTGGCAAACCAGATTCCGCCATAGCACGCTCTACCAAGGCATCACCTAATGCTAAAATTTCATCAGCGACGCATTCTAGGAAAGCGGCACGTTTTTCTGTACTAATGGCACGGTATTGATCAAATGCTTGCCAAGCAGCACTCACCGCTTGCTCAACTTCGTCTTTGGTTGCGCCATTATAAGCAGGTTCAAGTGTTTCATTTGTCGCAGGATTGATTGCATAAATGGCTTTTTGCGTGCCAGTAATATCGTTACCTGCCACCAATGAAGTGCCTTTAAGAAGCCCTTTCGTATCCATGTTTCCCCCAATTTTTTTGTACAAAATAAGCGCGTGCTTAAACAACACGCGCGAGCAATAAAAAGAAACGAGCTAGGTTCGTCTCAATTACATTGTGGTGAAGGCTTTGTGCAATACAATAATCTGATCGCGCGTAAAAATGGTCTCACTCTAAATCAAACGTATTATCGCTTTGATAACGTTCATATAGGTGATAGGCACGATATAAATGGTTATGCATTGCCTGTCTGGCACCTTCTGCATTTTGGTCTCTAATACAGTTAAAGATCTCAAGGTGCTCAGATCGAATACGACGTAAGTATTCGTCTGTTGCAACTTGCTCCAAGTCTGTATTTATTAACTTTGCTCTGGGGATAACGTTCTTATTAAACTGTTCATAGAACTGTTTAAGAAAAGGGTTACGAGTAGCGGAACAAATAGCTAAATGAAAAGCATAGTCTTCTTTTCGTGCTAATTCGCCTCGGCTTAGAGCCTCGTCAAACTCATTAAAATGCTTCTCAAGTATTGCCACGTCTTCTTCTGAGCGACGTAAAGCAGCCAGCTCACAAGCGGTTGTTTCCACACTCAAACGCATTTCTAAGATATGTAGAATATCGGTAATGGCAGTGGGGTCAATCTGATAAGCAAACAACGTCTCACTAGACTGAGCACGAATAACGCTGGTACCAACCCCTCGTTTCGTTTCAACTAGTCCAAGTGATTTAAGCTGTGTAATTGCTTCTCGGATAACGGTACGGCTCACACCAAATAGGTCGCATAATGCATTTTCTGTTGGTAATTTATCGCCAACAGAAATATGGCCAGCCGAGATCTGCTTTTCAAGTTGTTTTGCAACATTGCTTGCTAAGCTATCGCCCTTACCTACTCGCTCTATTTGTAGTGATTTAGCCACCGTTTTAACCCCATCCATTCTAAATACGCCGTATATTCTAAAACCCAGAACATTACCCCAGTGCTAACTATCTAACAAGCGCTGGTTTCTTAGAATCAAATGTCCAACCCGGAATAAGGAACTGCATTGCCTGACTATCGTCACGCTGCCCTAAGGTTAACGTTTTATATAATTCGTGCGCTTCCATCAGTTTTTCACGGTCCAATTCAATACCTAAACCAGGTTTAGTTGGTACGGTAATTTTGCCACCACGAATTTTTAATGGGTCTTTGGTAACGCGCTGGCCATCTTGCCAAATCCAATGGGTATCAATTGCGGTCACTTCACCAGGACAAGCTGCAGCAACATGCGTCATCATCGCTAAGGAAATATCGAAGTGGTTGTTACTGTGGGATCCCCACGTCATGCCCCACTCGTTACATAATTCACCTACGGCTACGGCACCTTGCATAGTCCAAAAATGGCAATCCGCTAGTGGAATATCAACAGAATCCATACGCACTGCATTTTTAAACTGTTTCCAGTCCGTTGCGATCATGTTTGTTGCGGTTTTCAAACCGGTTCTGCGTTTGAATTCAGACATGGTCTCGCGACCAGACCAAGCACCTTCTTGACCACAAGGGTCTTCTGCGTAGCTCAGCATATGTTTAATTGGATCTAGATATTCTACTGCCTGATCAAGCGTCCAAGCGCCATTTGGATCTAACGTCAAACGTGCTTCAGGGAAAGCTTCGTATAATGCGCGAATACAATCTGCTTCTTGATGGCCATCAAGAACACCACCTTTTAATTTAAAGTCTTTGAAGCCATAACGGTCGTAAGCGGCTTTTGCGAGTGTTGCTATAGAATCTGGCGTCACGGCTTCTAGACCACGAACACGATCCCACTCATCAACAGGATTGTCATAGGTTGGGTAAGGCAAGTTTGTTTTGGTGCGGTCACCTAGGAAAAATAAATAGCCTAACGCTTCAACTTCGTCGCGCTGTTTGCCATATTGACCAAGTAAATCAACAACAGGTAAGCCCATATTTTGACCAGCCAAATCCAACAATGCAGACTCAATTGCTGTAATAACGTGAACGGCCGTTCTAAGGTCAAAGGTTTGGTTACCGCGAACATCATCCGCTTTACCGGATGTCGCATTACGCACATCACTAATAATGCTTTTCCACTTTCCGACGCTCTGCCCTTCGACTAGGGCGCGACATTCTTCCAGTGTAGAAATAATTTTATCGGTTGCTGGCACTTCGCCTAGGCCGATATTGCCATCATTATCTTCCAGTACTACTACTGTACGAATAAACCATGGTGCATGACCACCACTAAGATTCAGCAGAAAACTATCATAGCCAGCAACTGGCACTACCTGCATTTTTTTAATTGTTGTAAACATATGATGGGCTCTCCCCGATTTATTAGATCGAATGGGAGAGTAAACTCCCCCACCTTAATCTTTAATGCTTAATTACGTTCAATAATCGCTTTTAAAGCAGCAAGATCTGCAGCGTTTGGCATAGTAAGAGGCGGACGCACATCGCCAGCTGAGATGCCTTTCAGTGCCGCACCAGCTTTAATCAGACTTACCGCATAACCCTTCTTAGTGTCACGTAGGCGACAGAAAGGAATGAAGAAATCTTGAATAATACGCGTTACCGTTGCCTGATCACCACCACGCAATGCTTTATAAAAGTCCATCGCCATTTCAGGCATGAAGTTGTACGCAGCAGATGAATATGTATTAACACCAATTGAAAGGTAGGCTTCAGCAAAGATCTCAGCCGTTGGAACACCACCGATGTAAACTAGACGATCACCTACTGTTTTAATCGTGTCATTCAATGCTGCGATGTTACCCACGCCATCTTTTAGCGCCACCATGTTCGGGTTACGAGCAGCCAGCTCTTTAACAGACTCAGCGCTTAAAATGCCATTACCACGGTTATAGTAAATAAATTGAGTATCAGCGCTCGCCATAACCGCCGATGCGTATTCTATGATGCCGTCTTCTGGGCATTCCGTTAAGAATGGAGGCATCAACAAGATACCATCACAACCTGCATCTGCAGCAATTTTAGAAAAGTTAGACGCATCTTTTACGCTGCGGCCTGCAGCAGCAATTACTGGTACACGACCTTTTACTGTTGCAACAGAAACCTTAACGATTTCGCGGAAGTCTTCTTCATCAAGAGAGAAAAACTCGCCAGTGCCACCAGCAATGAAAATTGAAGAAACGCCGTGCTTGATGAACGACTCTAGGCGCTCTTTATATGTCTCAGCGTTAAATTTACCGTTCGCATCGAAGTCAGTTACCGGGAATGATAAAAGACCATCACTTAGAGCGCCGCGCATTTGTTCAACAGAAAAAGCCATTTTGTTTTCCTCACTTCTTGTTATTAACTTTGCCTTAAGGCTTGTTAGAAATTTTTAGGTTGTTATACATCATACAACTATACATTCAAATAGCAATGACATTTCGCCTAATAATTAGGTTACAGGTGCAGGATTAAATAAGACCAAATCATTGTGTAAGCCCAGCTTATCTGCAGCCACTTGCTTACGCCCTGACGCGACATCAAGAATGAGGTGGAACAACTCCCAGCCTGCTTCTTCTAAAGTAATTTCTTTGCTCGCGATACGTCCTGCATCCATATCAATTAAGTCGTGCCAACGCTTACCCAAAGTAGAGTTTGTCGACACTTTAATAACAGGGGCGACCTCCAAGCCATACGGCGTACCACGTCCTGTGGTAAATACTTGGATATTCATTCCAGAAGCGAACTGCAAGGTGCCACAAATAAAATCACTGGCAGGCGTTGCCGCAAATATAAGCCCTCGTTTACGAATACGCTCACCTGGACTTAGCACATCGATAATGGGGCTATTACCCGACTTAGTAATGGAACCAAGGGATTTTTCCACTATGTTGTTCAGACCGCCTTTTTTGTTACCCGGTGTGGTGTTTGCGCTGCGATCGGCTTGACCTTGATTTAGGTAATCGTCGTACCATTGCATTTCACGCAGCAAGGCCTTTCCAACTTCCACTGTGTCCGCTCGTGGCGTTAAAAGATGGATAGCATCACGCACTTCTGTCACCTCAGAAAACATGACAGAACCGCCTGCACGAACAATCAAATCTGACGCATAACCAACAGCGGGGTTCGCCGTAATGCCAGAAAAAGCATCGCTGCCGCCACACTGCATACCAACAACCAGTTCTGAAATTGGGCACGGCTCTCGACGTCGCTTGTTTAAACGTTCAAGGTGCGCTTCGGCCATCTCCATAATATGGTCGACCATATCTTGGAAACCGTGATGATTTTCATCCTGCAGGCTCACTACATGATCTTCTAAGGTCCTGGCCGCTTCAGAGTTTGGCAAAATATTAATCGCCTGCTCATCGTCTATTTCAAGCAAGCGTGATGGCGAGAGCTTTTCACAACCCAAACCTACCACCATTATTTCGCCACCAAAGTTCGGATTTTTAGCGATGTTTTGCAAGGTTCGAATTGGCACGATAGCCGCAGGCGCAGTAATTGCCACCCCACAACCATAGCTATGATTGAGTGCCACAACGCCATCCACATTTGGATACTTTGGTAAAAGCGTTTTTTTGATCAGCTTAACAACATAGTCAGTAATACCGGCAACGCATTGCACGCTAGTACTGATACCTAACAGGTTTTTAGTGCCCGCTGAACCGTCCGGATTTTTATAACCATCAAAGGTGTAACCTTCCAAAGGCTCAAAGGCTGGTTTTTCGCGAGTTGCCAACGGCAATTCATCTAGCGCTGGCGGCGTTGGCATATCAACTACCTTCTCAGACACCCAAGAACCTTGCTTAATCTCGTGTTTTGCGTAGCCCACCACTTCATTGTAACGACGCACTTCACCACCATCAGCGATATCACTCAAAGCGACTTTGTGCCCCTGTGGAACATCTTCTAACAAGACCACTCCACCTGGAAGCTCAGCACCTTTTGGCGCACCACCTTGGTTTAATATGATGGCAACATTGTCACTTTCATGTATTTGAATTAGTACATAAGAATCGCTCATGACTTCGCCTCTTTATTCGCGTGTTGTTTGCTTTTTCTATGGATCATCACAGACACGACGATTGATAAAATGATCATGCCCCATAACACCATCGCAATCGGACTCTTGGTGAACAAAATGGAGTACTCACCGTAAGACTCTAAACTCTTCACAAAATACACTTCGGCACTGCTGCCCAAGATAAAGCCGATAACCAAAGGCGCAATCTCAATACCAATCTTAGTAAAGACCCAACCTGCAACACCGAATAAGAACAATGTCCACACATCAAACATGATGCCGTAGTTAATCGCATAAGCGCCTACAGCACACATCATTACTATGATTGGGTATAAGATGAATTTCGGAATCAGCACCACTTTGGCGATATGACGAATGGCATAGAACATCACGATAAACATGACGATATTGGCAAACATAAGCGCCGTTATCATCGAGAACCATGTGTCTATATTTTCGCCGATAAACAAAGGCCCTACTTGTAAACCTTGCAGCGTGAAGGCACCAATCAAGACAGCCGTTGTACTGTCGCCAGGAATACCCAACGACAACAAAGGAATCAAAGCACCACCAGTCAAACCGTTGTTTGCCGACTCTGAAGCCACCAAACCTTCTGGCTCACCTTTGCCCAATTTTTCAGGGTGCTTAGAAAAGTTCTTTTGTTGTGTATAGGCTAAAATCGACGCCGCACTTCCACCAATACCAGGCAACATGCCAATGAATGTACCGATCGAAGAAGAGCGCAACAAGTTACTGAATTGGCCCTTGAAAATATTGAAGCGGAACGGCGTACCTTTACTTAGGCTGACTTTATTTTCAAAAGAGGGTTCTCTAGCGCCCTTTTCAGCCTCTTCAATGATGGTTGAAATACCAAAAAGACCAATCAACACCGGCAACAACGAAAAGCCGTACGCTAAATAAGGCTCCATAAACGGCGCCATTAGACGATACTCACCATTACCACCGTTAGATACATCGTAAGTGCCTATCAAGCTAAGCAATACACCAAGTAGCCCACTAAAAACGCCCATTAGAATATTTTTAGACAATGACGCAATAACCGACATTGCAAAAAAGATCATTAAGAACTTCTCAATATACGAAAACTTAATAGCGAAATCAGCCAAGACAGGTGCAAAGAAGAACAACACAATCGCACTGAACGTACCGCCAAACAAAGAGGCAACAATACAGGTTTTCAAGGCGCGCTCAGCTTCACCCCGTTGCGCCATCGGATAGCCATCAAAGGTTGTCGTAATGGACGACGGCGTGCCTGGAATGTTGAGCAATACTGCAGGCACCAAACCACCCGAAATACCGCCAACATATAGCCCTAACAAAAGCGCTAAGCCTTCTTGTAAGCCCAAGGTATAAGTTAATGGTAGACACACCGCAACGGCCATTGTCGCTGTCATACCAGGGATAGCACCAAAAATGATGCCGATAATGGATCCAGCCGCCGCTAATAAAAAGAAGGACGGTGAAAGTAATTCAAGAAATTCCATAAAGTCACTCCGCCTCTAAGGCATCGACACAGCGAATAGGTGGTAAAGCACACCCCAAACAAAGGTCGGTGTTATTACTGCGTTGGAAACAATGATTATCAGGTTACGACGGGTCATATCGTGGCAGTACAACATCGACATCAGGAAGACAAAAGGAATCGATGCCAGTAAAAAACCTAACCCCATATTAGGTAGCATTGTCCCTATCGCATCCATCCCCCAAAAATAAGCAGGGATCAAAGCGAACGTCATTAAGAGACGAAAAAAGTCTGCATTTTTAACAAAGAACTGATATCGACCGGCACGAATAGCCTGCATGACAGGACGAAAATAAGAGACGACTATCACCAATCCTAAAATTAGCAACAAGGAAATAACAATCCTTGGGAAAAACAGATGGGATGTATCGAAGTCGATCACTACGGTATTTAAGGATGAAAACCAGTCAGACATTATAACCCTCTCTAGCGAAAGATTACGGCACCGCAGCCAAACTGCATTCCACGGTGCCGACTTACTTTAATTATTTATGTAGGTTATTAATGATTTTCGCATAACTGTCACGCTTCTCTTGGAAGTGCTTTTGCGCTTCTGCAGAAGTACGGAAGTTAGGGATAAAGAAGGATTTCTTAAATGTTTCTTGAACCTTGCCATCAGCAAATACTTCTGCCAACGCATTGTCTAA
This sequence comes from Marinomonas rhizomae, assembly GCF_024397855.1. NCBI lineage: Bacteria > Pseudomonadati > Pseudomonadota > Gammaproteobacteria > Oceanospirillales > Oceanospirillaceae > Marinomonas > Marinomonas rhizomae. Next base: position 546,231 of record NZ_CP073343.1, on the reverse strand, counting down.
AAACTTAATCACTTCCGGAGACATACGCTTGTTGTATAAAAAGTAGAACTCTTTATCAAAGGTAAAGTTATTCTCTGCGTCCATTGGAATATTCACCCCAAGACCGGATGCGTATTGCATCAACTGATCACGAGAGGTTTCTCCCATACCGTTAGGGTTTGCTTTAGCAATTGTTGACGCTTTGGCAGTCAACCAAACGAAATCCATGGCTTTTTGGTCATCTGCAGGAAGGCGAGTATATTGCTCATTGGCTTGTACACTGCCATTGATAACATCCGCTAGACCATCAAATAATGCTTGGTTTTTGTCTGATTGAGAGCCTGTATTCAAGGCAACAAGATTGTCTTCTTGACCTGGGTACGCCAAACGCACCGCGTTCTTCATTGCTGTATAGCCAATCTCAGATACACCACCTGGCTGAATAGCAACACGTATTGTTTTGCCATTGCCCGCAGCGTTTAAGATTTCATCTATGTTTTTGTATGGTGAGTTTTTAGGTACAAGGTACCCATTACCTGGATTCGTGGCGAAAGAAGGTCCTATCGTCCATTCTTTGAAAGGGTCTTCATAACCTTTTTGGCCATATAGATTTCCAAGATAGGCTTGGTCGTGGAATATCATTAAAGTGTTGCCTGTTGGCACTCGACCTAATGCCTGATAGGCAGCAGAAAAGCCAACAGCATCGACTTTAATGTTCGCATCAATCTTTTTCGCAAGCGCTTCTGCGATAATGGAAGAAGCTTGATAAGTATCACCACCCGTTGATTTAGAACCAATTACAACGCGGATGTTTCCTCTAATTGGATTGTCTGAAGCATAGGCTGCAGCAGGTGCGAATGCACAGGCTGCTGCCATCAAAACTGTTGTGCTCTGTAGTATTTTTTTCATAACCACTTTTCCTATAATTGTTTTTTTATGTAGGACGTTGTCATTAGTTCCATTTATCGAACGTAATAACATCATACATCATACAACCTATATTTCAATACGGAATTATTTATTTTATTGCACATTAAAAATAGCACTCCCTTTCCGTAGTAACCCAAAAAAAATTGCCTAAATAACACCACAAAACAAAAAAAGCCCAGACCTTGTAAACAAGGTCTGGGCTGCGATGTGACTTATTTAAAAAAAATAATTAAAGATCAATACCTTTGGATTTAAGCAGTTCTGCGACTTCTATAATCTTACCTGTCTTTACGGATTCTTCCGCTGCACAACCTACTACAACAGACCAGAAACCTTCTTCGACTGTCGCGCTGTTGGTTTGCTTACCAGCCATTTGATCGGCAAAAGCGATGTGCTCAAACCAAGTGGCACCGTTGTGACCAGAGGCTTCAATTAATTTAGGATAGCTCGGCTGTGAGGTTTTAGATGGACGATTCTGACCACAAAAGACCTCCATCTCTGTACGCAAACGCGCATTTTCACTGAAGTCTTCAATCTCAGCCGCTTTCACTCGACCTTCGTCGCCGCACACCAATAGCTCTTCATGGAACATAGGCGCAAACATGCAAAGGTTGAAGCCAGCGCGAACGCCATTTTCATATTCAACAGTGACAAAAGCACTATCCAGAATATCGGATTTTTCGCCTTTAAACTCGAAGTCACGGAAGTTGGTAGACTGGGAACCGTTGGCATAAACACGTACTGGACGAGACTGGGCGAACAAGTTCATCAAATCAAAGTAATGGCAGCATTTTTCCACCAGCGTACCGCCAGAGAATTTGGAGAATTTATTCCACTGATTCACTTTATCAAGGAAGGGAATACGGTGCTCCATGATGTTGATCATCTTCACTTCACCGACCGCTTTGCGCTCTAGTACTTCATGAATCGCTTCGGAATAAATAGATTTATAGCGATACTGCAAACCAATTTGCAAAACAGCGCCGTACTCTTTCGCCATCTTGGTAATTTCATAGGCATCTTCTAATTTGGTCGCCATCGGCTTTTCCATGAAGATGTGCTTGCCCGATTTGATCGCCACTTTTAGAACATCAAGATGCGTAAAATTAGGCGTACAAATTAAAATACCGTCAACTTCTGGGTCGTTACATGCCGCTTCTAAGCTATCGTAAACTTTAAAGTCTTCATCAGTGATTTTGGCGAATTCTTCTTTCGCCACTTTAACACTGCGCTCATTTAGATCGAACACACCATGAATAGCAGAGCGACCAACACGAGTCGCCACGCGCATGTGCTCCATACCAATCATGCCACAACCAATCAAATTCACACGAAACTGAGCTGGCTCTTTGGCGAAGAAGTGACGCTCCTCTTCATTGATGTAATGAAAGGCTGGGCCTGTGTAGCTAAAAAGCTGTCCGTCGATTTTTTCTCTGCTCATGATGTCTCACCTAAACTAACTTAGAATTATTTTGTAAGACTAAGATAGGAAAAGCGCATCATTATGTCTAATATATGTTAATCACATGCTTAATATGAAAAAGATATCATGCGTTTTAGAAAATTAAAGTATTTTATTACCGTAGCGGAAGAGCTGCACTTTGGACGCGCTGCGGCTCGCTTGCATATTGCCCAGCCGCCGCTATCCCAACAAATCAAAGCCATTGAAGATGAAATCGGCGCCGTACTTTTTGAGCGTAGTAGCCAGAAAGTCTCTCTGACGCCTGCAGGAGAAGCCCTACTACCTCAAGCAAGGGCTCTTTTGCAGGACTGGGAGAAGATACAAGAACAAGTTCGCAGCATTGCCAACGGCACATCAGGCAACCTATCACTAGGTTTTGTTTGGGCGGCTGGCACGCCGCATTTTTCCAAAGGCATTGCTCAGTTCAAACAAGACAACCATGGCGTAACGCTCAATCTAGAAGAAATGACCACGACCCATGCCTTGGATGCCCTAAGAACAGAAAAAATCGATTTGGCGATGATCTTCCTTAATCCCCTAATGGACATCACCGACCTAGAACACCAAGGCTACGAAACACAAAAACACCTGCTCGCTCTGCCTGAGAACCACCCACTCGCACAAAAAGAAAGCGTGCCTTTAAGTGACTTACACCAGCTGCCGTTTATCTCGTTTGTTAGACAAGCTCACCCGTCTTTGTACGACCAAATCATGCATCACCTACATGCTGCTGGTGTTGAGCCTGATATTGTACAAATTGCTCGGTTGACGCAGACCACTAGAACTCTAGTCGCCGCTGGCGTGGGTATCGCACTTGTTCCAGAATCCACACAATTCGATCAGCGTGAAGGACTCACCTATCGTCCAATTGATGGCGAGCTACCAAAACTGGACATCCACTTTGTATGGCGTAAAAACAGCCTAACTCCCTTGATGGAAAGATTAATCGCCCACCTTCAAGCGCAGGTGCCAAAACAATAAAGCTCGACAATTATCAGCACCAAACAACAGACAAAAAAAAGCCAGTGCAAGCACTGGCTTAACGGAAAATACCGTTCAGAAGAATATTTACTATTTCACTAACGCGGTCATCATGGATTAATTCTGCGCCATGTAAGCGTCATTTATAGAAGCTTCACAGGATTTAACCGCGCTTTCTGTGGTTTCAACCCACTTAGCGCCATATTCATTAACGAACCAATCACGTACTGGTTTCGCCGCTTCTTGGAACTGCGCTTTTTCTTCTGCAGTCGGGGCATAAACTGTACCGCCAGATGCTTTAAACTCGTTATACGCTTCTATCTGACGACGTTTTGGCATGACCGTTGTCACTTCACGTAACGCATCAAAGCCATCCATCATGATGTGTTGAAGGTCTTCTGGCATATCTTTCAGTGAGTCGTTATTCATCCACCACATAGACGCCATATAACCATGGCCATCTAACGTCATGTATTTAATATGTTCATTAAACTTCATACCCATAATATCGGTAATGCCGTTTTTAGTGCCTTCCACCAAGCCCGTTGCCAATGAAGTATATACTTCAGGCCAAGGCACAGCCGTTGGGCTACCGCCCATCGCTTTCACAAGCTGCATTTGGATCGGCGAGTTGATCGTACGGATCTTCAAACCTTCCACGTCAGCAGGTGTTTTAATCAATTTATTGGTTGTCGCAAAGTTACGCCAGCCGCCCGTATTACCAATGGTCATTAAGCGCATAGTACCTGTTCGGTCTAGCAACTCTTTACGAATTGGTCCGACCAACATTTCATTATTCAAGGCACATTCGGCAACACGATCTGTTGGGAATATATAAGGGATATCAAGCGCTTGGATCTCTGGGAAAACATTCGCTAAACCACCTGTCGTGGTATTAAACACTTGGATCAAGTTAGCTTGTAGAGCTTCAATACATTCTGTTGGGTTACCACATAGCTGACCGCCAGAATAAATATTAACGTGAATACGACCGTTTGAGTGCGCTTCAACATAGTCTTTCAACACAACAGCGCCGTCATAATCTTCATCGCTGGTATTAGAAAGATGGACAATATTGAAATCATAATCAGCCGACAATGCAGGCATCGCAGCAAGAGACAAACTCGCCGCCATTAATGTTGGAACAAAAGCAGCTGTGGTCTTTTTTAGTAAAGCGGTTTTTTTCATTTCGAAGGCTCCGTTTTTTATTCTTTGATCACTTTTTTTATTCTGAATCACGCAAGTGGTAAACAAATAAATAGGTCATTCATAAGACTGTCTCAAAAGAGATTACTTATAGAAAATTCACTATTTTCTTGTCATGTCTTGTTTTATATCTTATATAAGACATAAAGTGCAAGAAAATAACAGATTTTTTTATTTCGTCTGGTATTCTAAATTGATTCGATACAAAGCAGGGCAACCCATGACAGTCAGTACACCGCAGCCATCCCCAACCTTCAAACCTCTGTATAAACAGGTTCAAGAGTTAATTACGGAAAGAATTATCGAAGGTTCTTGGAAGCCCGGTGAGATTTTACCGAGTGAGTTTCAGCTTGCAGACCTGCTTGGCGTCAGTCAAGGAACAGTTCGAAAGGCACTTAACGCATTAACAGAAGACAATGTCTTATTTCGTCGTCAAGGCGTGGGCACCTTTGTATCAGAACACACACTGCAAAAAATGATGTTTCACTTTTTCCATTTCAAAAGTGATAACGGTGATATTCCCGAACTGCCTTATGCCCAATTACTCGAAACACAATTAATTACACCCGATGATAAACTGCGCACTCTTTTCGAACTGCCGCCAGAAGAGAAAGTCATTGAAATCCATCGTGTACGCTCGATTAACAATACGGCTTCCATCCGTGAATTGATTTATCTACCCCATCGTTACTTTGCCGATTTACACAAAGAAGAAAAGCTACCACATTCCCTGTATCACTATTATCAGCAGCACTTCAATATTACGGTACACAAAGCCACCGATAGACTAAAAGCCGTGTTAGCCGATGAACAAGACCAAAGTGTTTTAAACATCGCTGCAGGACAACCTCTATTAGAAGTCATCCGCACTGCTCGCGCATTGGACGGACGCACCGTGGAATACCGAATCAGCCGCGCCAACAGCGAAGACCTACATTATCTTGTCGAACTCAATTAACTGACTCTCTATATTAACAAGCAAAATTAACAAACAAAAAAGAGCGCCTGACAGCAACGTCACGCGCTCTTGTCTATTTATTCAAACCTTTCCTATCTAAACCCCCTGCCACATCAAGCTAACACCCGACAATAGCAACAAACTAAACGCCACAAAGCGCATAGCCCGAGCTGAGATAGGAACGGGAAATTTTCTCGCCATTAATGTTGATAGCACAACGACTGGAAAGCCAAGCGCACACAATAGCCAAGTATCAATATCAACACCTTGAGTAAAACTAACAGAACCCACACGTAATGCCGCCGTACAACAAAATATCCCTAACAAGGTCGCGCGTATTCTGGCTTGGTCATCTGGCTGGCGATACATCATGAAGGTAATAGGCGGACCGAACGTTGCAAACATGCCACCCATCACGCCACCAATCACCCCACTGACAGCAAAAGCACCAGCAGAGGATTCCTTTCTCACCCTATGAGCTTGTAGCATCATCACCAAGCTACTGACCACAATGCACAAACCTAAGCTAAATTTGAGCCACCCTAGCGCATTTTCACCCAGATAACCAAGCAGCCATACACCAAGGAAAATGGCTGGTAGGCAAGGCAAAATAAAGCCCCAAAAAGCGCGACGATTTATCTTTCGCCAATGCCCACCATAAAGCCCGATCCCCGCATTGATAAGACTTAACACACTAACCGCAAACGCAGTGACCTCAATGGGCGCTAAACCTAATGCCGATACACTGCTCACGACAATCAATCCAAAAGCGAAACCTGTTGTCGCCTGAATGTAACTGCCGAGCGCAAAGAACAATAATAAAAGCAGGCTCGAACTATCCATAAGCATAAAAGCCTCCCTCGTTTGTTTCGTCCTTAACTATGCCAAAAAACCGTGGTTTACCATCCATCAGGAGGCAAAACCGAGCAAACGAGGCAAGGTCATTGTTAATGCTGGAATATAGGTAATGAGCAAAATAACCATGATATGCACAGCCAAGTAAGGCAGCATTTCGCGGCTAATCGTCTCAACTCGCTCGCCACTCACACTGGACGCAACAAACAGCACCAAGCCCATGGGTGGCGTCGTCAAACCTATGGTCAAGTTGACACACATCACGATGGCAAAATGTAAAGGATCAATACCAAACTGCGTCACGATCGGCCCAAGAATAGGACCCAGAATAAGAATCGCAGGGCCGGCATCTAAGAACATGCCGACAAATAAAAGTAGCAAGTTAATAATCAGCAGTAGCAGCAATGGATTTTCAGTCAAAGAAACCATGATCGCAGCGACTTTTTGTGGCGCGCCAGATAGGCTGATCACCGAAGAAAACGCCACCGCACTGCCGACAAGGAACAAAATCACCGCGGACGATTTAGCCGTAGCGTAAAACAAGCTTGGCAAGCTACTCATCTTCATCGTTCTCGACAACAAGCTAACAACCAAAGCGTAGGCAGCCGCAACCGCCGCCGCCTCTGTCGGTGTAAACACTCCAGATAAAATACCGCCAAGCAAAATAACCGGCGTCATCAAAGGCCAAAAAGCTTGTTTAACCGCCGTACCACGCTCTGACCAAGACGCCTTTTCTGATGCCACTTTATAACCGCGACGACGTGCTAAAAACCACGTCATCGCCATCAAACTAGTGCCAACCAAAACGCCTGGGACAAGACCGGCTGCAAACAATCCACCTACCGACACGTTCATTACAAACGCATACAAGATCATGATGCCACTTGGTGGAATAATCGGCCCAATCACAGACGAAGCTGCTGTTACGGCTGCCGCAAAACGACGCGAGTAACCGTTCTTTTCCATCGCTGGGATCAGCATTTTCCCTAACGCCGAGCAATCCGCTACCGCCGAACCACTAAGGCCTGCAAACAACATAGAAGACAAAATATTAATTTGCGCTAAACCGCCACGTAGATGCCCGATGAAGGCTTGGCTTACCTGTACAAGCGACAAGGTAATGCCACTGCGGTTCATTACCTCACCTGCCAACATAAAAAACGGAATCGCCATCAAAGGAAAGCTATCAATACCGTTATACAAACGCTGTGTCAGCAAGAGATAGAACATCTCTTTGCCTTCTAGAAATAGACTCAAACCCGGCGCAAACAACAAAGCAAACGCAACAGGCATCCCCAAAAACATCACAGAAAGCAAAATCCAGAAAAATGAAATACCCATGGGTTATCCCTCGCTTTCGCTATCTGACAACACAAAATGGTCGTCGTTAGATTCATTAAAAAGACGCGCAATACCAATTAAGAAAAGTTCGATATACACCAGCATCATGACGCCAAAACCAATCGGCATCGCCATGTATGACCAAGCTTTGGTAATAGGCAGCGCCGTGGCTAACATGCGCGTCCCTTTTAGGGCGAAATCTAGGCTTTTATTAAACGCGTAATACAAGACAATCCCGACCAATACATACAACACCAACTCCAGCAGCAAGCTCAAGCGTCTTGGTAAAGACCCTAAAATAATATCGAGCGCCGCGTGTTGCTTAGTGCGAGAGACCACAGGCAGTGTCAAAAACGTCATCCAAACCATCAGGTAACGCGCCAGCTCTTCAGACCAAGGCAATGAATCGTTAAGCACATAACGACAAAATACCTGAACCAAAATCGAGGCGGTCATCACTGCAACGGCAGTGATCGCCAGATACTTGAAAACGAACACAAAGGCAGAATTCACCTGCCCTAGCAAAGTTATTATTCTTGTTAATAAAAGCATAGAGACACCTTTACGAGTTCTTCATTTGCGCCAAATGCGCTTTACACTGACCCAACATATTGGCCAGATCATTGGCAATCGAAACAAAACTAAAGCCGACTTCTAATGCCCATTTTGCATCGTCAGGCGTAGGCATAACGGTTCCTACAGGAATCCCAGCTTGGTTACAGGCTGTCACACAAGCCACGATTTTGGCGCGCACATCAGGGTGATTTACCTGACCTGGCAAGCCCATGGTCATCGACAAATCACCAGGGCCAATAAACACTGCGCTTACGCCATCAAGCTGGCCGATTTCTACCGCAAGCTCTAACGCTTCAACGGTTTCCAATTGAGGGATCAGACAGACTTGCTCATTGGCTGCTGCTGGGTAATCCTCACGGGTTGTATAACGCGCAGCTCGGTGCATTTTTGCGAAGCCACGTTTGCCTAATGGCGGATACATACTGGCCTGAACAATGGCTTTTGCCTCTTCGACCGATTCAACGAATGGGAAATACAAGGTCATACCGCCTTGATCCAATACTTGCTTAATCGCAATCGGATCATGGCTTGGCATACGAACCACCGCTGCGGTTGGCGTTTGCTCAACCGCCCGTAAAATCGGCGTAGTATCGTGAATGCTGGCAGGGCTGTGTTCTAAATCCACCACCAAATAGTCATAGTTCAAAAACGCCATAGCCTCTGCGACCGTTGGGCTACCAGACAGCGTCCAGCCTCCAATCAACTTTTGACCATCCAGTAAACGCTGTTTAAATGGGTTAATCGTCTTGCTCATTTAGAATATCTCCGGTTCATCGATGACAGCGTCACCTTGTAAAAAGTCAAAGTCGCACCCTTCGTTTGCTTGGGTGACATGGGTTGAAAACATAGCGCCATAACCACGAGCAAACTTTGGTGGTGGTGGTGCCCAAGCCGCTTTTCTCGCCGCCATTTCTTCGTCACTAATTTCTAAATTCAGCGTGCGCTTTTCCACGTCCAAGGCGATCCAGTCGCCGGTCTGAACAAAGGCCAGCGGCCCGCCAACATAAGATTCAGGCGCAACGTGTAAAATACAGGTGCCGTAATGGGTGCCGCTCATGCGTGCATCTGAAATACGCACCATGTCACGCACGCCTTTTTGCAAAAGCTTTTTCGGAATCGGTAACCCGCCCCATTCAGGCATACCCGGACCGCCTATTGGCCCAGCATTTTTAAGCACTAAAACGGTATTCTCATCCACATCAAGGTCAGGGTCGTCGATCTGCGCCGTCATTTGAGCGTGGTTTTCAAACACCAAGGCTTTACCGCGATGATTTAACAAATGCGGCGACGCTGCAGAGGGCTTACACACCGCGCCATCAGGGCATAGGTTTCCGGTGATCACACCAATCGTGCCGCGGTCGTTTACTGGGTTATCTAGAGAACGAATCACGTCGTCATTATAAATTTCGACGCCATCCAAGTTCTCACCCAAGGTACGACCATTCACGTTACCTTGATCCAGATGCAAGAAATCTTTAAGGCGAGTTAATAACGCTGGCAAACCACCCGCGTAGAACAGGTCTTCCATTAGGTATTCACCCGCCGGCATAAGATTGGCAATAACAGGGACTTTGCGTGCCCATTCATCAAACAAAGACATGGGTAAATCAATACCAGCACGCCCCGCCATGGCGATTAAATGGATAATGCCATTAGTGGAACCACCCAGCGCAACATAAGTGACAATGGCGTTTTCAAAGGCTTCTTTGGTGGCAAGGGATTTTGGTGTTAGGTCTTCAAATACCATTTTGGTAATGCGCTCACCCGCCAAAGAACACAGACGTTGATGAGCCGAATCGGCCGCAGGAATAGTCGCCGAACCAGGCAAACAAAAGCCCAACACTTCCGCCATAGAAGTCAGTGAAGAAGCCGTCCCCATGGTGTTACAGGTTCCCACAGAACGGGTCATTTTGGCTTCTAGTTCAAGCCAATCTTCATCACTTAAATTACCCGCGCGTTTTTCATCCCAATATTTTCGAGTATGAGTGCCGGTACCAATTTTTTCGCCTTTGAAATTGCCGTTTAGACTCGCGCCTGCGGGAATATAAATAGCGGGAATGTTCATACTAATGGCGCCCATTAGTAAGCCTGGAGTGGTTTTGTCACAACCGCCCATTAAAATCGCGCCATCAATCGGATGACTGCGCAGCAGCTCTTCCGTTTCCATCGCAAGAAAATTTCGGTACATCATGGTAGTTGGTTTTACCATCACTTCACCAAGTGACATGGCAGGCATTTCTAATGGATAACCGCCGGCACGAATAATGCCTTCTTTCACAAACTGCGCACGTTCTCTAAGGTGAGTATGACAAGTACTGATGTCGCTCCAAGTATTAATGATGCCTATAACGGGGCGATTCATGAAATCGCTGCGCTTGTATCCAGTCTGTTGCGTTCGTTGTCGATGCGCAAAAGCTCGCATATTGTCAGGAGCAAACCAACGCTGACTGCGAAGGTCTTCGATACGTTTTGCCATGATGTAGTCCTGTTCTTTCAGTGTTTATTTTTATCGTTCGAGCGCTTAACCAACAATGATTGTTTACGGCTTCTTCAAACTTATGATATAACTCTTATATAAGACATAAGAGAAGTCAAGAACTATCCCATTACTCGTTAAAAATAGTGAACAAAAGTAGCAGCGAAAAGCAGCGACTTGAAATAGATACAATCCGTAGCAATCTAAAAATAAAGCGAACAAACTAATAGAGGTACCGCAATGCTTGAACTAAAGAACAAAGCACTCCTACAAACAAAATGTTTAATCAATGGAGAGTGGGTCGAATCTTCCGAAGGCAATACGCTAGATGTATTCAACCCAGCGACAGGTGAATTAGTAACAACCATTGCAAGCGTTGGTCCTGCCGAAACACAGCAAGCCATCGCTGCGGCGGAAGCGGCGCAAAAAACCTGGAAAAAGAAAACCGCCAAAGAGCGTGCTGGATTATTGCGCCGCTGGCATGACCTACTAATGGAAAACCAAGAAGACTTAGCGAAGCTAATGACCGCTGAGCAAGGCAAACCATTAGCAGAATCCCGTGGCGAAATCGGCTATGCCGCTTCTTTTATTGAGTGGTTTGCTGAAGAAGGCAAACGTATCTATGGCGACATGATTCCAACTTACGCGCCAGATCGCCGCATCCTAGTAATGAAAGAGCCTGTTGGCGTATGCGCTGCTATTACGCCTTGGAACTTCCCTGCGGCCATGATCACTCGTAAAGCGGGTCCAGCGCTTGCGGCGGGTTGTACCTTGATCATCAAGCCTGCCTCCGAAACGCCATTAAGCGCATTGGCCATGGGTGTACTAGCAATCGAAGCAGGCATTCCAGCAGGCGTGATTAATATCGTTGTGGGTAAAGCGAGCCAAATCGCCAAAACCCTAACCGACTCTTCTGTTGTACGTAAGCTAACATTCACAGGCTCTACACCAATCGGCAAATTGCTGATGAAAGACTGTGCTGACACCATGAAGAAAGTCTCTCTTGAGCTTGGTGGTAATGCGCCTTTCGTGGTCTTTGATGATGCAAACATCGATGACGCGGTGGCAGGTGCCATGATGTCCAAATACCGTAATGCGGGCCAAACATGTGTTTGTGCCAACCGCATTTATGTTCAAGCAGGTGTATACGACGCCTTTGTTGAAAAATTTGCCAAGCAAGTAGCCGCCATGAAAATCGGCCACGGTACTGAAAGCGGTGTTGAACAAGGCCCGCTGATTAACCGTGCTGCCGTCGATAAAGTCGACGAACATGTACAAGATGCCATTAGCAAAGGCGGCACAGTCGTTACTGGTGGTAAACGCCATGAATTAGGTGACAACTTCTATCACCCAACCGTTATCGCCAATGCAACACAAGACATGCTGTTTGCCAAAGAAGAAACCTTTGGTCCTTTGGCACCCGTCTTCAAGTTTGAAACAGAAGACGATGTCATCGCTATGGCAAATGACACAGAGTACGGCCTAGCGTCTTATTTCTACTCTCGTGATATTGGTCGTATTTTCCGTGTAGCAGAAGCGTTAGAAACAGGCTTAGTCGGTGTGAACGCTGGCGTCATCGCTACAGAAGTCGCGCCATTTGGTGGTTACAAAGAGTCAGGTCTTGGCCGTGAAGGCTCTAAATATGGCATTGAAGACTACATCAACACCAAATACGTCTGTGTTGCTGGTCTAGATAAATAGCAGATAAATAACAGATAAATCAAAACTTGTAAGGTGTGCTCATATAGCTATGAGCACACTAATTTTTGTCGATCGGAGAATAATAAATGCCGACATTAACCAACCAATACCCTTCCTTAAAAGACAAAGTGGTGTTTATCACGGGCGGTGGATCAGGAATTGGAGAATACCTTGTTCATCACTTTATGGGACAAGGCGCACGCGTAGCTTATATTGATATTGATGACGCTAGCTCTACCGCGTTAAACCAAAAATTGAGCGACGAATTCAACGTTGAACCTTGGTTTAGAAAAGTCGACGTGCGTGACATTGCTGCCTTGCAATCAGCCATTGATGACGCAGCACAAGAGCTTGGCCAGTTAGACGTATTGGTCAATAACGCGGGCAAAGACGACCGTCATAAAATCGAGGACGTCACGCCAGAATACTGGGACAACTGCCTAAACATCAACATGCGTCCGCATTTCTTTGGTATGCAAGCGGCTGCTAAATGGATGAAAGAAGGTGCAAGCATTATCAATATGGGCTCCATCAGTTGGATGCGTGGCCGTGCTGGAATGGTGGGTTACACCACCTCAAAAGGTGCGATTCATACCATGACACGCACAATGGCAAGAGAGCTTGGCCCGCGCGGTATTCGAGTCAATTCCATTGTTCCGGGAGCGGTGGTCACAGAACGTCAAAAAGCCCTGTGGTTAACACCAGAATTGGATCAAGAATTTATTGATGTGCAATCTCTTAAATTCCGCATTGAACCAGACGACATTGTCGCCATGGCGCTGTTCCTTGCCTCTAAGGATAGCCGGGCCTGCGCAGGCCAAAACTTTGTCGTAGATGCCGGAATTGTTTAACCGCCATAACTAATAAAAAAGCATCCTTCTACTTTGCCTAAACTAGCGAGCAAGCAGGATGCTTTTACTTATCCAACGCGTATTAAAACTCAACAATCTCAACCCAATTAGCACCATCACCAGTTGGAGCCCCATCAATTTTAGTGAATCCCCCCGTCTCCACATCCACTCGATATAAACCGACATTAGCGTCATTTTCACCCGATACCACCATAAAGTGACCATCTTTACTGAGCGCAAAACCACGCGGTTGTTGCTCGACTGGAGTCATGTTTTGGTAGCTTGGCAGCCCCGTATTTTGATCAATCGACAAAGTCGTAATGATGCTTTTGGTTCTTTCAGACACATACAAAAAACGACCATCCGCTGACAAATGCATATCCGAAGTCCAAATTTTAGGAAGATCATTACTGGCTTTGATGGAAGGTGGCACACCGTTTTCCAACGCTAATTCTTTCGCAGGGACACCCTCACTTACGCCTTTTAGAGCCAGCAAACCAGAATTAGAATCATACTCATAAGTCATTACCGTGCCTGACAGTTCCCCTAGAACATAGACATATTGACCATCATTAGAAAATACAAAATGCCTTGGACCTGCGTATTTTTCAGTTTTAACGGAAGCAGGCGAGTTTGGTGTTAATTGCCCACTTTGCTCATCAAATAAATACTGCATCATTTCGTCATCTCCTAAGCTAGAAGAGAATACAAAACGATTGTCTGGGCTGGCGTGAATAGCGTGAGCATTGCGGCCAGTATCTAGCACTTGCTGCGCTTCACGGACTACCACACCTGAATCATCGATAGGACTAACACTAACCACATGGCCGCCATAAGATGCGGCAAAGAGAAAACGCCCGGTCTTATCTGTCGAGATGTTCGCCATACTGGTTGGTAAATTCGCGTCACCAACTTGTTTTAAATCACCAGATATAGGGTCAATACGATAAGAAATAACACGAAACGGCTCAGAACGAATTGAAGCGTATAAATGAGACTTGTCTGGACTGACAGACAACGGCATCACATTATCACCCGCTTTCGTACTGCCTAGAAGGAGCAACTTCCCCTGTTTATCGTCTAATAGGTATCGAGTAATGGTGCCGCTTTTTGCATTTGAAACATACACATACTGATTATTATAAGTGTTCTGAGTCATTAATCTTAATCCTGTTAACCTAGTGAATGTCATCAAGTCAGTTAAAAAATATTAAATGTATAACATCACACAAGCATAGGATCATCAATAAACTTTTGCAGGAGATTCAGAGCGACCCTAAGGTTAATTTATTCAGGTTTGTGTAAATTATCTGCAATGGTCACCACGGGAAGGCTTTCTCTCTTTTAATTCTTACACACGCCCCCATTTATTTTCCTATGTACAATTTTTAACCTTAATCTTTTATCTACAAGCGATGGGAACCACTATGAAAGAGCCATTAGATATTCAATTTGTTTCCGATGTAATGTGCCCTTGGTGCGTTGTCGGTCTTGGTAATCTCAATAAAGCACTGGATCAACTTAGCGACAAAATCGATACCACACTGACCTTCCAGCCATTTGAACTGAATCCGAACATGCCTGCAGAAGGTCAAGATCTAAGCGAGCACATCACAGAAAAATACGGTATCAATAAAGAACAATCAGACCAAAACAGAGAAATGATCCAAGCCCGAGGTAAGGAGGTCGATTTTGATTTCAACTTCAATTCAGAAAGCCGCATGCGTAACTCATTTGATGCTCACCGCTTGCTGCATTGGGCCCACCTAGAAGGCAAACAGGCGGAACTTAAAAACGCTCTGTTTAAAGCACACTTTACCCATAACCAAGATGTGAGTGACCACAAAGTGCTCGCCAACCTTGCCGCTAGCGTGGGTCTAGACCCAACGACAGCAAAAGGCATTTTGGATAAGAACCACTTTGCTGATGAAGTCAGAGAACAAGAGCAAACCTGGCAACAGAATGGCATTACCTCTGTACCAACGGTCATCATCAATAACGCCTACGCGATTTCCGGTGGCCAACCAGCAGAAGTGTTTAAAAGCGCAATAGAAGAAGTCCTAGAGAAAATTAAAGCAGAACAATCAGCTTAATAATCTAACGCTTCATTTGAACATAGAAAAGATGACAAAAAAGAAAAGCCCCATGCTACTTTCCAACCAAAGGACAAATAGCAAGGGGCTTTTTCCGTTTAAAATAACTTACCTACTTATAGGTTAGAAAGGATATGGTGTAGCAGATTGCTTAACCGTTACCCATTGCCAATGTGTATAAAGATCCCAATCCGCAGGACCACAAACCGAATTTCCATTACCTGATGCACCACAACCACCAAATGGGTTGATGCATTCATCATTAACGGTTTGATCATTGATATGCAGCAAACCAACATGTAGCTGAGCACCAATGCGCTGCGCACGGGAAAGATCATTCGAAATAACCGCGCCCGCTAAACCATATTGAGTATTATTGGCCATCGCAATCGCTTCATCATCGCCTTTAAAGGTGACGATATTGACCACTGGGCCAAAAATTTCCTCTTCAAAAGAGCGCATTCCCGGTTTCACATTACTCAACACCGTTGGCGAGTAAAAAGGCCCGTCATGCGTTCCGCCCGCTTCTAATTTAGCGCCCGCAGCAATGGTGTCTTGCACAATGGCATGTACTTTTTCAAGTTGGCGCTGATTAATCAGCGGGCCCAAAGCCACTTTCCCAGACACAGGATCGCCAACCGGTAAATGTTGTGCTTTTTCGACGATTTTTGCGGTTAACGCTTCTGCAATACTCTCTTGTACGAGAATACGACCAGACGCCATGCAAATTTGCCCTTGGTGGAAATACGCGCCCCAAGCAATATTGCTCGCAGCCACATCAAGATCGGCGTCTTCAAGAATAATCAGTGAGCTCTTACCGCCTAACTCAAGAGACACTTTTTTCAAGTTACGGCCGCAGGCTTCACCAACTTTACGACCCGCTGCAGTCGACCCAGTGAACGCCACCATACCTATTTCTGGCGCGGCGCAAAGAGCTTCTCCGGCTTCAACGCCACCAGGTAAAACTTGGAATACGCCTTTTGGCAAACCAGCGGCTTCCAAAGCAAGGGCGAGAATAAAGCCACCCGTTACTGGCGTTTGAAGGTCTGGCTTAGTCACAACGGCATTACCCGTCGCTAAGGCTGGCGCAATAGATCGAATCGAAAGAATCATCGGAAAATTAAACGGCGAAATAACACCCACCACACCAATAGCCTTGCGTGTCGCATAAGACATACGTTCAGGAACAGAAGGCAACGTCAGGCCATTAGGCTCCAAGGTCATATTGGCCGCCAATTGCAGGATTAAAATGGCTTCTTTTACTTCGTGCTGACCTTTAGAAATAATGCCGCCCGTTTCACGCGCGATATACAAAGCAAGCTCCTCGGCATTCTCTTGAATAAAATGCGCCGCTTTATGAAACAAGGCTGCCTTGTCTCTTGGTGGGACTTTGACCCATTCTTTTTGCGCTTCATGCGCTCGCTGACATGCGGCATAAACATCGTCTGCCGAGGCAATACCAACGTCGCTTAAAGGCTTACCCGTTGCGGGTTCCATGACCTCTTGCTTATTTGAAGCCGCAACCCAATCACCCGTAAAAAACGTCCCTGACCATTTTTTTGATTCCAGTACGGATACCGTCATATCTGCTCTCCTATTTATTTTTATTTAATGGTTTATACCTAAAGCAATACCTATGCCGAAATATTATTATTTTTCTTTCACTCTCAATAGAAGTGTCAAACCATTGATAACTAATGCATTTCAATCAATATAAAACTAGAAAGTACGATCTAGCATAGCTTAAATATTAAACAGCGCACTTGACGATATCATTAAACTCAATCAACACTAGGAAAAAAGCAGTTGATCATTTCATCAATTAGATGGAAGAGGAAAATAATAATGACAGACTCGCATCGTATTTCTTTGGCAGATTTGGCTAAAAACAGCAAAAAGATCTTACTCAAAGGCTGCTCCAGTGAACTAGATGGCCAAAATGCCCCCACCGTAGAAGAGCTGACCGAATGCCTATTTTTCTCGCCAGGTGATGGCCGTATTTGGTTAGACGATCAACGCATGCTGCTGATTCACAGCTCCTCATTTGGGCTGCTGCGGCGCGAAATAATTGATTCTCTTGGTCTCGATAAGTCTCGCGACATTCTCACTCGAACCGGTTATTTGTCCGGTCTTCGTGACGCAGAACTCATTCAAAAACGCTGGCCAGATTCCGATCCTGCCTCCATTTTTGAAGCCGGCACTCACCTTCATGGTTTAGAAGGTGTTGTCAAAGTGGAAACCATTTTCTTTGAGTTTGATACAGAAAAAGGCGTATATGACGGTGAGTTTTTTTGGCATCACAGCAGTGAAGACGAAGAGCACATTGCCGCCTATGGCATTGGTAGCTACCCCGCCTGCTGGATGGAATTAGGCTACGCCATCGGCTATGTCTCTGGTTTGGTCGGCTCTTTGGTGATTTTCCGAGAGGTAGAATGCCAGTCTATGGGACACTCCATCTGCCGAGTCGTCGGTAAATCCGCTGAACTTTGGGATGATATCGAAGACGACATTCGATTCCTGAATGTCACTACCAACGCTGCCGACATGCGTATAAAACCAGACCCGCAGCTCGATAAAATGGAACCAGAAACATCAGACGACCAACCCAAGATGATTGGTGTTTCCGCTGCGTTTACCGCCGCAAATCATTCATTACAAAAAGTGGCGCCAACCAATGCAACGGTATTATTCACTGGAGAATCAGGCGTCGGTAAAGAGCTTTTTGCCAGCATGCTGCATAAGTTTAGTCATCAAACGGGCCCGTTTGTGGCATTTAACTGCGCCGCCATTCCTGAAAGCCTAATGGAAACAGAACTATTTGGTGTCGAAAAAGGCGCCTATACTGGTGCAACGAGTAGCCGCCCTGGACGCTTCGAGCGAGCAAACGGTGGCACGCTCTTCTTGGATGAAATTGGGACTCTTAGCCTTGCTGGGCAAAGTAAATTATTGCGCGTCTTACAAGAAAAAGAAGTAGAGCGAGTCGGAGGTATCTCGGCAATTAAAGTCAATGTTAGAGTCGTCGCAGCAACCAATGTCGACCTACGTAAGGCCGTTGAAAAAGGCGAATTCCGCGAAGATCTATTCTTTCGTTTAAACGTATTCCCTATCCATCTACCACCACTAAGAGATAGAAAAGCCGATATTCCCCTGCTCGTTAACCACTTCTATCATCAGTTTTGCCAACTGCATCAAAAAGCCCCTTCGGGCATGGCGCAATCCGCGCGACAGGCGCTATTAAATTATCGCTTTCCGGGTAACATTCGTGAGCTACAAAATTTAATGGAACGCGGCGTGATCGCTTCCGAAGAAGGTGAGCCCATTGATCTCCCGCATTTATTTAGAAATGAATTTATTCCCGAAGAGATTATTTACTCAGTGAATCATCAAGGCACGTTAAGCCATGCTGATAGCAAAAAAGCATCCACTGAATCGCTCTTGGAGCAGATCACGCAATTTGTCGGTGGGAAAGATCATCTAGATATTGAAAAGCTCGAACAAAATTTATTACAAGAAGCCGTAGATAATGCTCAAGGCAATTTATCTGAAGCCGCCAGACGAGTTGGTCTAAGCAGACCCCAACTGGCTTATCGCCTCAAAAAAAATAAGTAAGGCAGAAAAATGGTCATTTAAAATAGAGTAACGCCATGAGGAAGCGTGATCATGGTGCCACTCTATTTGTTGCAGTCTGTCGTATTGCACGTCGTTACAAATAAGTCGAAGCCAGTCCGCCATCTATAGGAATATTTGCACCACACACCCAGCGGGATGCATCGGAACAGAGAAAAGCAATCACTTCTGCCACTTCATCCGAATAAGCGGGACGCAACATGCGTTCGGCGTCTTTTTGGACTCGCTCTTCACCCAACATAGACACAAAATCACCTAAAATGGGCGTAAAGACAGGACCAGGAGCCACACAGTTCATACGTATGCCATGATCACGAAACCAAGTAAAAGCTTGCTGCGTAGACCAAACAATCAAGGCTTCTTTAAAATATTGATAGCAGGTTTCTTGTGGCACTGGATTCTTTTTCAGCCAAGCAGCGCCTTCTTCAAAATAAGAGGTATCAGCCAAGGTTTTATGCTGTTCAAGACGTTCTGGCCATTCAATACCTAGAACAGAAGCCACATGCACAATGCTGGCCCCTTGATTGAATCTAGGAATCAAAGCTTCACTTAAATGGCGTAACCCCAAGTAATTAACTCGACCAACCAAATCAGCCTCAGCCGTACCAGGAACACCTGCAATATTACATAGAGCATCGATTTTTTCTGGCAATAAATCCAAAGCCGTATCAATCGCGGTAGGATTACCCAAATCAATTTGGACAAAACCATCCAACGTCATACTAGGTTCATTGCGATCAACCCCTATAACCCGTGCACCATGGAAACGAGCCAGCCTTGCAACGTCAGCACCGATACCAGAAGACACACCGGTGATTACGATCGTTTTATTCGTTAACATTATCTTGTTTCTCCTTATTTTTTTTATGAAACCGACAGAGTAGAAAAACGCCACTGTGCTAATCAGTTACAAGGAGAATTGCATGGAATATGCCCAAATCGAAAAAACAACCATAATTTTATTTTATGCTTCTTAAGGCATTGATATTCATATTGATTTCTTATCAAGGAGTAAATAAAGGACAGGACAACCTAGAAGGTTTCTTCCCCTATATTTAACCAAATAGTAAAACCCAAAAATCGGATAAAAAGAAAATTTGATGATTTAAAGAAATAGTCGAAAGGCAAAATGGCAGCAATAATCAGTCTTTCTGCCATTTAAGCGTCTGCCGGATTCGGCTTAACGCCACAGGAGTAATGCCGATATAAGACGCAATTTGTTGCTGTGGAATCACATTTTTCAGTTCAGGGTAGTCGGCACAAAAATCGAGATAGCGACGCTCAGCAGAATGTTTTACAAAGGCATTTTCACGCTCTTCTTTGGTAATAAAAATACGCTCTAGAAATTTAGCATAACACTCTAAAAAACCAACATCCTGACGCATCTGCTCGTAAAAAGCTCGCCAAGGATAGGAAGAAATCATGCTATCTTCCAAGGCCTGAATACCGAACAAAACACGTGCTTCGGTCACCATCGCCTTAGTTGAGCCAATGATTCTTGGGCTCTTCGCAAAGGTTTGCGTGAACTCTTTCCCTTCATCGGAGACACTCACATAACGCACTAATCCAGAATGTAAAAAAAACAGACGATTCGCAAAATCCCCTTGCCGAAACAAATAATCGCCTTTTCGAATGACATGAACGTCCATTGACACTGTCAGTCTTTGCCAATCAATGTCATAACCCAATTCGTTAAAATAGGCTTGAAAGCTATTTTGCAGTTGAATTCGATCCATGGACTATTTTCACCTTGCTTAAATTGCCATCAATAAGAAACAGTGCGATACCTAAAATGAGAATGCCTGAAGCAAAAGGCCAATCTACCAAACTTAATAAACGTGATTGAGTCAACGCAGTAAACAAGGCAACCCAAACAGGTATCGTATAAGACATCGCCAGCAGTCGACTCGCTCCAACTGTCATCACCAAACGCTGCTGCAATATAAAGGTAAATAAGGTCGTAAACACAGTCAAATACAATACATTCACCCAAAAACCTTGTGACGACCATTGCACCTGATCCAATTCACCCCAGATCAACGCAATAGGCAGCAGCCAGAGCGATCCAAATAACATAATCATAAACGCGCCAGACAGCGCGCCTAACGAACGCCCCCATTTTTGTACCGACACCACATGCAGCGCCAATAAAAAACACGCCCCAACAAAAATATAATCGCCTGAATGCCACCCGAAGCCATCGTTACCTTGAATAGGAAAGTCTTGCGCGGAAGAACCTTGTGTAGAAAATAACACTATCATCGCGCCGATAGAGCCAAGCACAAAGCCAATCACTCGCCACAAAGGCGCGACTTCTTTTAGCCAAACTCTCGCAATCATCACACCAATTAAGGGAACCAGTGTATACAAAACAGAAGTATTAAGCGGCGTTGTAGACTTCAAAGCGACAAACAAACCGATAAAAAAGCCGACTAACGCGCCACTGATCACCACATAATGAAAAAGCCGCTGTCGAACAGCAAACAACGCCTTAAACTGCTCGATTTTATTCAGCTTGCCACGATGCCAGCTGAACAATAAGGCCGGCAGCATAATGAGCATCGCCAATAAAAAGCGAAACGCCGAGGTCGCAATAGGACTAGCGTATTCCACCATATGACCCGATACGATAAAAGAAGACGCCATCAACCAAGCCCACAACAATAAAGTAAAAAGCGCAGTCATGATTTTACTCCGACGCTATTCACCGACAACATGGGCTCTAAAAAACGAATAAATAAATGCTCGACCACCG
Source organism: Marinomonas rhizomae (assembly GCF_024397855.1). Lineage (NCBI taxonomy): Bacteria > Pseudomonadati > Pseudomonadota > Gammaproteobacteria > Oceanospirillales > Oceanospirillaceae > Marinomonas > Marinomonas rhizomae. The sequence continues at coordinate 524,440 of NZ_CP073343.1, read as the reverse complement.
CGGGTTCAAGAGCAAGACCAAACTCAGACAGTAGAATATTCCCAAGCACTTCTGGGCTTTCAATCTGCTGCTTACGCTCGCCTAATCGGTCTCGCGTGATAAGTTCAGAATTCACCAACGCAAGGGTCTGATCGTTCTTTTTCAGTGTCACCATCAAGTTCTTTAAAAACACCGCATGTGGATTTTTATGAGAATAAAAATGCCCTAACTCACAATCTGCATCGGTGTAAGTCGCCCCGTCAAAACGGTAAAGCGTGAAATAGTCCGCGCCTTTTATAACCTGCAAATCATACTCGCCCTTGCCTTTTGCCATCAGGCGATAACGATCCAAACCGGCCGATTGATCAGTATTGATATCGAGTCGTAATGGCGCTATTGGCCCATTACCACCAAAACCTGTGTCCACTAAATAGCTCACGCCTTCTATTGTTAACAAGGTTACTCTGTGGGTTCTGCCTGCTTCGCGCTCAAGGTTATTATTCAGTACTCGCGCCAACTTAAGCTGCACGTCATAACCCAACGCTTTCAACAACTCATACGTCAACTTGTTATGCTCAAAGCAATAACCACCCATACCACGCGTGACGATTTTCTCGCTGATTGCCTCTACATCCAGAGAAATATCTTCCCCTAGCACCACCGCCAAACTATTAAAGCTATAACGAGCCACATGCTTTTCTTGCAACGCCATAACAAATTCAATGTTCAGCAGCTCCGGAACCGCCAACCCAAGGTCGGATACATAGTTTTGTAGACTTGGTGATAACAACATAATTTGCGCCCTTTAATAATGAACAAACATGGAATACAACCAAGATTACAGGAGCCGAGCAGATAAGGAATTAACATAGGTTAAGGAGGCATCTTTTATATAGTCAGATTTTAGACAAAAAAAAGCAGCGTTTTACCGCTGCTCAAACTTTCGCCGTAGAAGCCTTCTTCATACTAGATAAAGCACTATTGCTTACTTAACTCCGCATTTCCTCTTGCCACATCTGATGCCATGCGTTCATACGTTTCTTCTAATGTCAGCTCTCCAACGATTAACTGACTCATCCGTTGAACAATGGTGTCATAAACAATATTGCCGCCTTTGGCTTTCTGGAATCGACGAATGCTTTCAGTAACATTGCTCGCATTATTCGCAAAGACCGTCATTGCAGACTTGGCATTTTCATCTTCCAGCTGGTAATTGATGTTTTTAACATTAGCACCTGGAATAATAATAAACTCTTCTGCTAGTTCTCTTTGTACAGACGCAGAACCTAAGTACTCAATTAACTCAGCCACCGCTTCAGGATGTTTAGTTTGCTTAAAGGCTGCTACATATGTAGCACCAGGCATCGGAATACAACCACCGTCACCACAAGGTGCATTCAAAGCCGTCCACTCAAATGCATCGCCTATTTTTTCTTTAAATGGGTTTACCATCCAGTTACCAGCAAAATACGTCACAACATTGGCATTAATGAACTCATCGCCCATATTTTTATAACGTGTTCCGCCTGCCGCACCCCACATTTCTTTCGGGAAAGCGCCTGTTTTCGTCCAGTTATAAAGGTCTTTTATGTAAGCTTTCGTTGGCGCATCTGGGAAGTTAAACGTTCCGTCACTGTTAACAAAGTTAGCGCCATAAGAATAAGCAGGACCGCTAAAGCGGTGCCCAGAACGGTCCATAGTGAAAGGAATCTCAACACCCGTTTTATCTGCAACCTTGACCGATGCAGCAACCACGTCAGCAAGGGTCGCGCCTTGTTTAGGGATTGGGACGCCAGCTTGTTCAAATAAGGTGACATTCACGAAAGGTAAATTAAGGGTTTGTGATGCGACATAGCCACCAATTTTATCTGGCGCACTTTTATCATCTCGTAACAAACTTAAGGTGTTGCCATGAAGCTTGGCAAAGCCATCTGGGTCTTTCATATAAGGACGCAGGTCTAAGGTAAACTTCATGAGCGAGTTATCAGCAATTTTCGCAAGGTCAGGGCCCTCACCCACAGACAACTGCAAAGGCAACTGTTCTTTGGATTGCGCATAACTAGTAGTGACATAATCCACAGAAATATCTGGATGTGTTTTTTCAAACTTTTCGACCAACTCACCCATTTTTTTCACATAATTGGGATCATCATCAGTAAACCAAAAAGTTAAGTTTTGTGTGGCGGCTTGCGCCTGCCCAGCCAATAACGATGCGGCAGCAAGAGTACTTAGAACAACATTCAAACGAGCCATTTACTTCACCTCATTTTGTTTTTATTTAGTTAAGGTTATGAAAATATTTTCATTAAATTAATTCGAAATTTACTATTGATAGCGGTTAGATTATAGACATATACTGAAAAAAATTGCCAAATAAAATTTGAAAAACTCTTTCAACAAATAAACAATGAAAATTTTTTCATAAATATAAAGAGACCCAAAATGAACAAAAATAAAATCTATTGGGACCTTGCTACTAACAGCGCAATTAACCGCTGGGCTATGTCACCTGCCGAAGAAACCTATTTTCCGGGCGAAGCCAGAATCATGCCGGACGCCGTAGACTATCGCTTTATCAATGGCTGGGTAGAGACAGGGGATTTACCCTGCAGGGAAAGTTTGAGGGAGCATATTGCTCAGCGGACCGTATCCCTTCCTAACGAACTTTCTTTCCCTGAAATCTATTTCGGCGGTGAAGACAACCGTGTGGACTTCTCCACTTTTCGCTTCCGCCCAACATTAATAGAGCGCTGGCTGACTTGTTCCTTATTCTCAGAACAAGCCCAAGAAGTTGAGTTTGCCTTAGAAACTTGTGGTGGCGTTCACATTTGGCAAGATGGCCAAAAAGTGGTCCAGCTTGACCATTATCAACGCAACAGCCCAACAAACCAATCCTTCACTTTAAACCTTCCAGCAGGCAGCTGTGAACTGATTGTTTTCTTAGAAGAACTCCATGAACGTGATGCCAGCTGCTATTTTGTATTGACGCTTAAAAAAGGCGACCAAATCAAAACGGGGCTATCACTAGAAGTTGATGAAGACGAAGTAAAAGAAATCGAAAAAACCCTCGACGGCTTACGTACCAATCAAGTGTTTTATTGCAATGAAGACCTATTGATCGAAGCCGATTACAGACCAACAAAAGCGACCAAAGTACAGCTTGATACTGGCAGTTACCCTAGCGAAACCGTCACCATGAATGTACTACTTGATGGTATGAAGATGCAGGAAGAAGTCAGCTTCGTTGTTGACCAAACATTTTCATCTGCCACTCTATTTAATACTCAGGGTTTAAACGCAGGCTGTATTTCACTGCGCTTTTTGGTCAAAACAGGCCCACTTACTTTTAGCCGCAGCCTTGGCACGACCATTTTACCACCAGCAATCGATGTCACTTCTTTGGATTTAGCCTCTCGCAAAGCCCTTGCTTTAGAAACCATGCTCAGCCATGGCAAGGAAGAACCAGCCAGAGCATTAGCCGCTCTCGCCTTAAAACAACAGCCAGAATTAGCCAGCCGCCTGATTGAACGCGCCCTACTGCCTATTAAAGAGCGCCACGATTGCGCGGATTTCTGGATATTGCCACTTCTTTGGATGTACAAAAGCTATGGTTACTCTCAACTTGAACCGGCGCTTTGGGATCAAGTCAAACACGAGGTACTAAACTTCCGCTACTGGCTAGATGAACCGGGCAATGACGTGATGTGGTTCTGGAGCGAAAACCATGTTTTATGCTTTCACGTCGCACAATACCTTGCCGGCAGTTTATTCGAAGATGAGATCTTCCCGAATAGCGGCAAAACAGGTAAACAACATAAAGCTCAAGCCCATGCTCGTTTAATCCGTTGGTTTGACTCAATGGATGATCACGGGCTAGCGGAATGGAACTCAGCCGCTTATTATCCGATTGATTTTCTTGGCTTATTTACTCTCATGACCAATGCAGAAGATGACATATTGGTTTCTCGAGCTAAACAGCTGATCGATCAGATTTTTATCATGGTTGCCCTTCACACCACTGGCAGCGTATGCGCCGGCTCTCAAGGTCGAATTTATGAAAAAGAATTATTGGCGGGACCTGCAACAGAGCTTGGCTCCATCGCGGCTATTGCCTTTGGCGGACAATGGTACCCAGGCTACGACCGAGTAACAGCGTTATTAGCAGTAAGTGATTACCAACCGCCTAAGCTTTGTGAGCGTCTACTGAGTGTACCTGCTGGAGAATCCATCTACTCAAGATACACACAAGGATTAGATCACAACGCGAAGATCACCTTATGGAAATCAGCGTCATCACAGCTGTCGACGGTGTCCGACTACAAAACTGGGCAAAAAGGCCACCAGCAACACTTTCTAGATGTTCAAACCAACGCTCACCCATTGGCTCGTTTCTGGATCAACCATCCAGGTGACCTAAAAGTCTGGGGCGGTAGTCGACCTTCTTATTGGGCCGGTAACGGCGTGCATCCAAAAGTCGCGCAATACAAAAACATTGGCTTTATGATTTTTGACCAAAGAGCCTTCGATGACGTTATTAACTTTACCCATGCCTTTGTGCCAGCACCGATCTGCGACGAATTTATCGAAGAACCCCATTGGCTATTTGCTCGCTCTGGTTCCGCACTGGTCGGTATTTATTCCTCTCAAGCCTTACAACCATTAAAGCATGGACTTTACGCCGGTTATGAATGGCGCGCTTATAGCGACCATTGCGCCTGGTTGGTGATAAGCGGCGAAATAGACGATCACAAAGATTTAGAGCGTTTCCGCGAACACTGCTTAGCGCACGCCCCTGAATTCCGAGAGGAAGATAATCAAATTAACCTAAATTACGGCAATGGCACACTGGCATTGAACTACCACTCTGGTATTCACCTAGAAGGTAAACCTATCCCGTTTGCTCCCTTGTCACCCACTCCACACTTAGCCTTTTGCGACGCTGAGCTTATTCCTTGGAAAGATTTATCGTCGTAATGCCTTTTTCAATTTATTAGGGCTATTAATCCAGCCGCAGTTTATCAAGGCTCTATTTATTAAGTGATAGAGACTAAGTATTTGGAGAACACAAACATGCAAACAAACATCAACGCAGACAATTTAAACCAAGCATTAAACGCTTTATCGCAAGGCTTCCGCTCACTGAAAGGCATAGGCGATGTCGAAGCAAAATCCAGCAATGACATCCTATTTGATGAATGGGACTGGGAAGTAGGCGTCGGATTATACGGTGATTTTCGTGATGCCAAAGAACGCAACGACCAAGCCGCACTAGAACGTATTGGCCGCTGGTACGATTGGCAGATCCAACGCGGTTTACCTCGTCGCCAAGTCAATTCAACTGCGCCTATGCTAACGCTGGCCCTCTTAGCCGAACACTTTCAACGTGAAGACTGGAAAAACATTGTCGAAGAATGGGCCGACTGGATTCACACTCAAATGCCCAAAACCGATGAAGAAGGTTATCAGCATCTTGTCAAAGAACGTGACAACGACGGTGAACTCTGGGATGACACCTTATTCATGGCCGCTTTATTTATGGGCGTAGCGGGCAAACTTTGCCAACGACCAGAGTGGTCCGAAGAAGCGCAATATCAATATTTATGTCATATCCGTTTTCTTGGCGACACGCACAGCGGACTGTTTTATCACGGCTGGACATTCCTTGGTCGACATAACTTTGCCAATGCACTTTGGGCCCGTGGCAATGCTTGGTTAACGCTTTCTATTCCGGAGCTGTTTCGCATTCTTAAGCCGCAAAGCGTCACCGCTCGACAATTAAAAAATGTGTATTTAACGCAAGTCAAAGCACTAAAAGAGTGCCAACGTGAAGACGGAATGTTTCATACTTTACTTGATGACCCTAGTTCACCCATTGAAGCATCGGCCACCGCCGCCATTGGTTATGGTTTACTGGCAGGCTGTCGTGAAGGCTTGCTAGAAATCACAGAATACCAAGACATGATTAATTTATGTCTGAATGCAGTGGTCACTAGAATCAATGACAAAGGTATTTTGGAAGAAGTATCCGATGGCACTGCCATGGGACACTCATTAGAGTTTTATAAACAAATTGGCAATACGCCAACGCCTTACGGCCAAGCACTAGCGTCACTTTTTTTATCTGAATATCGGAGTGTAACCAACAAAAAACGCTAACACTCGCATTAATAAATACTCTTATAGAGGCCTTTTTCACGACACGCGAGCGAAACCAAGACAAGGTAAAGCAGTCGTAAAAAGACTCTAATAACAAATATAAAAAACAGGAGCACCAAAATGGCTGCCATTCAGCTCAAAAACCTTCATAAACGCTATGAGTCCATTGATGTCATGCATCACGTTAATATCGACATCGAGGATGGAGAGTTTGTCGCTTTGGTAGGACCGTCAGGTTGCGGCAAGTCCACTTTATTACGCTTAATTTCTGGATTAGAGGAGATTACATCAGGGGAAATTTTATTTGATGGCAAAATTGTAAATCGGCTTTCTCCCGCCGAGCGAGAAATCGCCATGGTGTTCCAATCCTATGCGCTTTACCCACATATGACAGTGAAGAAAAACCTGTCGTTTGGTCTCGAAAACCTCAATATGGATCGTGCCATCATCGAAGAACGTATCCAAAAAGCGGCCAAGCTACTCGACCTTCTACCTTATATGGACAGAAAGCCCAGAGCGCTGTCTGGCGGACAAAGGCAACGGGTCGCCATTGGTCGAGCCATCGTACGTAACCCAAAAGTTTTTCTATTTGACGAACCTCTGTCTAACCTAGACGCCAAGCTACGAGTGCAAACCCGCGGCGAAATTACTAAGCTCCATAAAAAGCTAAATACCACCATGATTTATGTGACCCACGATCAAGTGGAAGCCATGACCATGGCTGAAAAAATCGTCGTGGTAAACGCCGGTAGAATTGAACAAGTCGGCAAACCTCTCGATCTTTTCGAACGCCCTGCTAACCGTTTCGTTGCTGAGTTTATTGGCTCACCCAAAATGAACATGTTTAAGGCCAAAATCACCAAGGTTGATGAAAGCGGAATTGAAGTGTCCTCAAGCACTATCGATCACTTCAGTATTCCCGTCATTTCGGAAAGTGCAAAAGTAGGCGATAGCGTCACTCTTGGTGTTCGGCCTTCGCACATCGAAATTGCCGAATCAGGCATACCATTAGAAATCACTCAACTTGAGTGCATGGGACATGAAACCTTTATTTATGGATCCATGCAGGGAGAAAGTGAAGAGTTAGTGGCACACCTTCCCCATCACTTTGAAGCTGAAATTGGCGACACCATTTTCCTTCGCTTCACGTCGCAATTCATGCACGTCTTCTGCGATAAAACAGACCAAGCATTTAAGAGGATAGAAGCATGAAAAATCTGTCCGCTTTCCTTTTCTCGATTCTCGATAGATTCATGCGTTTTGTTGAATTGCCGACCGTCTATTTACAGAAAAAGATTGGCGTACAACGCATGGGCTACCTGTTTGTCGCTCCAAACATGGTGCTATTTTCCTTGTTCGTTTTCTTACCCGTTGGCTTAGCCATTGCTTACGCTTTTACTGGCGGCACCAATATGCTGATTTGGGATCGTCCCTTTGTTGGCCTAGAAAACTTCTCACGCCTACTGAACTGCGGCAGCTATATGGACCCCGCCAGCTGCGAGTTCGATCTTTTTTGGACCGCCGTTCACAACACTTGGTGGTATACATTACTCAACGCTACAGGCACCTTGGTCATGGCGCTGATTACCGCCGTGGTGTTAAACCGCTTAACCAAAGGCAAGGCGCTTTTCCGCTCCATTTTCTTTTATCCGGTACTGCTTTCTCCAGTGGTTGTCGGGCTTATTTGGAAATGGTTTCTTGCCCGTGATGGTCTGTTGAATGCACTGGTATTGGATCTTGGCGGTGAACGCACCATCTTCCTTCTGGAGGTCTGGTGGTCTCGTTTTTGGGTGGTTTATGTGTCTATCTGGTTTCATATGGGCTTCTTCACGCTAATCATCTTAGCCGGTTTGCAAGCCATTCCAAGAGACATTTACGAAGCCGCAAAAGTCGATGGCACCAGCGAGTGGCGACAATTTTGGCGTATCACCTTGCCCTTATTGACCCCCAACTTATTGGTCGTCGCCGTACTCTTATTGATTCGCTCTGTACAAGTATTCGACGAAGCCTGGGTACTAACCGATGGTGGTGGTCCCGGAACCGCCAACACATTCATTGTGCAATTTATCTATCAAACCGCCTTCAGCTCTGAAGTTAGACTTTATGGTCTTGCATCAGCGGCATCAGTATTAATGGGCTTAGCCCTGCTCGCGCTGACGTTAATACAAGTCTGGCTAGCGAAAAAAGCGGAGTACTAATTATGCTTAAATTTTTAACCCGTACTCGTCATCACGGAAAAATGGACATTACCGATATTTTGTCTTGGCTTTGGTTAACACTCGGCACGGCCGTGATTGCCATTCCAATTGCTTGGGCCATGTTGTCTTCACTTAAAACCGAGGCTGAAGTAAACAGCTTCCCACCCAGCCTCATCCCACAATCGACAGTGAACACTCAGGTAGAGGGCTACGACAAAGACCTTTCTGTTTGGCAGTGGACCAAGCCCGATGGCGAAACCAAACAAGTCGCCCTAGTGCGCCGTATTGGTATCAAAGCCACTGTCGTGGATATGGATAATCCAGAAAAAACCTTCCAAGTGCCTATTTCAGAAATCACCCAATTAAAAGACGTGCATTTTCAATGGCAGAACTATACGGACCCTCTAGAGCGTTTTGATTTTTTCACTTACATCAAAAATACGGTGTTCGTCACTGTAGTGGCAACAATATTGACGCTACTGCTTAACTCTATGGCGGCGTTTGCTTTGTCAAAGTATAAATTTCGCGGCAAAAATGCGATCTTCATGTTGATTTTATCCACCTTAATGTTGCCGCTATCTGTCATAATGGTGCCTGCCTTTATCGTCATTGTCGGCTTAAATCTCGCGGACAATTTATGGGGGGTGATTTTTGCCACGGTCGCCACACCGACTGGCGTCTTTATGCTAAGGCAATATATGCTGACCATTCCCGACGATTTGATCGAAGCAGCACGAGTCGATGCCGCATCAGAGTTTCGGATTTATTGGCGCATTGTGTTACCGCTTTGTGCGCCAGCTTTGGCGGTATTAGCGATATTCTCTGTCATATGGAGATGGAATGATTTTCTCTGGCCATTGATCGTGCTATCAAGTCCAGAAAATTACACATTACAGATTGGTTTGAATGCTTTCCAAGGGCAATTCTCGGTAGAGTGGCACTATATTCTCGCGATGACCGTTATTGCATTATTACCAGTGACCATCGTCTTTCTTGTTTTACAAAAATACATTACTGAAGGCGTAGCAGGCAGTGGAGTCAAATAAGCTATGAGTTTAAAGAAAATCTCAGAACAAAGCGGTGTCGCCATCAGTACGGTCAGTCACGTACTGAATGGCACCGCCAAGATATCTGATGACGTTCGCCAACGAGTATTACAAATAGCCAAAGATATTGGCTATTTGGATTCTCGTATCAAGCGCGCACAGACACCAACATTGCGTAAAATCGCTCTGTTTGTAGACTCTGATCGCCTTAGACAAACCGACGTCAATTTCGTCTCATGGACAATACTCGAAACACTGCGCAAGGAATGCGAGCAAAAAGGGGTCGAAATCGAACCCATTTTGATCGACGAAATAAAAGGCGATTACAGCAAGATATCGGAACGCCTGACAAAGACGAAATGCGATGGCATTTTGGTGTACTTCGATGAAAACCAAAAGCTTCTTAATGAAGTCATCAATACGGCTTTGCCCTGTATTTTGCTCGCAGGGCAAGAACCCGGCATGCACATTGGCTCAGTCGGTATTGGCGACAGAAACGGCGCTCGTCTAGGTGTTGAGCATCTGATAGAACTGGGCCACAGAGACATAGGCATTGTCTCTTGGCCTGGGCGCTATACCATCCGACAACGACTTGATGGTTTTAAAGAAGCCATTAATGAACACCTCGAGCTGGGTCTTTCAACCACTGACATTCAACTGGACAGTTTTCAACCAGACATTGCTGAAAAAGGCATGACAAAATGGTTGGAACAGAACCCAGACCTAAACCAGGTAACCGCCTTCTTTTGTCTTGCCGACAACGTCGCCATCGGCGTCTTGAATGCCTTGCAAAAGAAAGGCATTCAAGTACCTCAGGATGTGTCTATTCTCGGCTTTGATGACGTATTTGCAGGCCAGATGATGAAACCAGCTCTATCAACCGTTCATACGCCGCTGCATCACATTGCCCGCTGCGCCTTGGAAGAGCTCGAACTTCTCACTCGTCGCACCAGCAAAAATGCACCAGCGCGAAGAGTAGAGCTCGGTTGTCGTCTTATTGAAAGGCAATCGTGTAAAGCGATATAAAAAACGATATAGAAAAGCGACGTTAAGCCAAACCCAATTTCTCAAAGACGTTGGGCTTGGCTTTTTAATGACTTCCACCAACCTCTTTTTCGAACCACTCCACATCCCAGTATTGTCCAAATTTCCGGCCTACTTCGAGGTAGACACCAACGGATTCAAAACCAAATTTTTCATGGATAATTTGTGAGGCTTCATTAGGCAAGGTGATGCCTGCGTAGGCGCGGTGTACGTCCTCTGTTTCCAGTTGCTCAAACAGTTCAAGATACAGAGCGGTTCCTAGACCTCGACCTTTGGTGTTTGGCTTTAGATAAATACTGACTTCTACCGAGGTTTCATAAGCGCGTTTTGGTTTGAATTGACCGCTACAAGCATAACCAAGAATGTCACCGTCTTGTTCCGCCACCAATAAGCGGTGCCGACCTGTGGGCGCAAACTGCGAAAACCAAACCGCTCGACCTTCTAACGTGTAAGGCTCAATGTCAAAGGTCGTCGCCGTATTCACTATGTAGTGATTATAAAGGTCGGTTAATGCGGGTAGATCGTCAATCACAGCAGGACGAATTTGGATGCTCATTTTTATCTCCCAATGGCAATAATCTAAAGCCACATTACTTTCGACGAAATGGCGTTTTATTAAACTTTATTTCATCAGCTCTGGCCATTGCGTAGACCAACAACAATGGTGATCAAAACCTGCCACGATTTTTATTGGCGGTTTCTTTCCGTCAGGAAAGCGCGATTGATAGGACTCCGCGACGAATAACGGCACCGTACTATCATTTCCGCCCACAAGATGAAGTTGTGGAATACTCACTAACTTTTCCCAATAGTCGGCAGGATTAAGCGAGCCAGTCAAAGGCGAAACATTCAGCTGCTGTGTCCATGTTTGAGGATCTAAATTCCCGGCCACAGTAACGAGTCGAACCACATCATCGCGCCTTGCAGCCACCAAAGCCGCCACAGCGCCACCGCCGGAATAGCCCACTAAAACGAGCTGACTTGCGTGCATTTTTGCTTTCACCAGTGATATAGCTTCATCCATTGACGACACAACTTCAGGGGCAAAACGTTCAGCGGTCCAATACTTTCTAGAACAATTATTGTCTTCAACATACTGGCAAGGACGACCTAAATACACAGCATTACTTTTATCCTTTATCGCCAACGTCAGAGCCAAAGGGTTCATCGGCGTTGGGTTGGATGACGCTTTTGTGCGACTAATCCACGCTAAACCATCGCCTTCGATATAAATGGTTAATGGATCATTTGAGACGCTTTTTTCTGCATTAGGAGAATAACTGCGAATAGCAAAATACTCAGTATCTATTGTCTGTTTTTTCCAACCCACATACTCCGCCATTGAATCAGCATTTTCTACTCGGCTTTCAACGGAAAAACGTGCGCAGCCTTGCAGTATCAATACGGATAACACTATAAAAACCCAAAAACATGTTTTCATACCATTCCTTTTCGATGCAAAAAAAAGCCCCGCATCATAATGCGAGGCTTTTATCATAACCACTTGGTGTTTAAAAACGAGACTTTAGCCTTTAAAACATCCAAGTAAATTTCGCGGTGGCCGTTTGGTTTAGGAAGTCGGAACGCCCTTCTAAGTCATAACGAACGGTGATTTCTGTCATATCGTCTAGCTCATAGTTCACACCAACACCGGCACTAACCACCCAAGGAGACAATTCCAAACCTTCCGTTGTAAAGGCCGTGCCGCCACCGGCATAAGACGCGGTCAGTGATGAGGTTTCATTCATCACGTCATAACCCACACCCGCACTGGCTGCCCAAGACAAGCTATCATTAATACGCTGGTTCAGATCGCCATTGATCGAGATCAAAAACGCTTCCGCTGTGTTGCTGCGTACGTTTAAATTCAAGGCATCCGCACCCGTTTCTTTATAGCTTTCGTCTTTGATATAAGAGTAAGCAGCACGCACACTTGGCGTTAAACTCGTATCGCCATTGATCGCAAACGTACGACCCAAACCAGCACTTAAATTCCCGGTATAACTGGTGTAGTCAGATTTAGCCGTCGTGCTCATGAAGTTGATATTTCTCGTGCCGTCAGTTTGGTTAACACCGGCACTCGCTTGCCAAGAAACATCTACATTATGGAACGATTCACCCAGATTGCGCTGTCCATAGAGAATTACTTGATAAGCATCGATATCCGCATGGTTGGTTGTGCTCGTTCCTTTACCATCACCTTTGGTGTTCATGTAAGACAAGGCAAAACCAATCGACGTAGTGTCATTGATATCACCGTCCATACCACCAATAATGCCATAGGTCTTAGCATCGTAACCACTTACACCATGTCGTGTATCTTGTTTTGCCCAGCTGCCCACCGGTTTTACCCAGGCGTTTCCATCGGCAATAAAACCATCACCAGAAGAGGTACCCGTTTCTGCTGAACGGCCACCAGATGAAGCGCCCACTGTGCTGGACTGACGTGCTGCGACTACATTGCCATTGGCTTGCATCACGCCAGAAGAGACTTTCGCTGACGAACCAGACAATAGCGGCAAAGTTTGCGCTACGGCATCACTTACTTCTTTTTCAGTTGTAAGTCTAACGAATGAGGCAACGACACTATCCATAGTGGAACCTGTCGTTCCGCTATCAACAAAAGCATCAACAAACGAATCTAAAACTGTAGCTGCCCCTGCACCACTGGAAAAGCCTTGTTGCTCAACAAACTTTGCAATAGTTACTTGATTGTCAGGTGTCGGCTCTGGCGTTGGCTCAGGAGTCGGTGTTGGCTCAGGCTCAGGAGTCGGTGTTGGCTCAGGAGTCGGCGTTGGCGTTGGCGTTGGCGTTGGCGTTGGCGTTGGCGTTGGCGTTGGCGTTGGCGTTGGCGTTGGCGTTGGCGTTGGCGTTGGCGTCACCGTGGCACGAGCAATGGATAGGTCAACTGATTTCTTATCGTCATTAACACTGGCTTTGAAATCAAACAACGTGGAATTATCCGTCACGACAAAACCCTCAGATTTCAACGTATCCGCTTCGATGACTTTCGTCATGGTACCAGCCCCTAAGCTGTTCACTTTGGTCACATCCACATCGATTTTGGAATCTTTTGCAAACGTCGCCGTGTTAGTCACTTTTAACTTACCAAAACTGGTTAAGCTGCTGGCGCCTACTTTCAGTGTGCCACTGGTTTGATTGTAATCACCGCCTAACGTCAGAGTATCGCCATCAGCAATAGACAAGGTACCGCCATTAACGTTAGTCTTTCCCGTGTAACCAGATAAATCACCCGTAAATCGGGTAGTGCCATGTATAAGGTTGATATTGCTTTTGTCACTCGCTCCGCCAGTAATGTCAGAAGCGAAAACATAGTTTGTATCCGTGTGGTTAAACACTAAAGTGCCCGCTCCAGCGCCAAACTCAATAGCCTTTCCAGCACCTACCGTCAATATGCCTGCAGCCGTGGCCGTATCGTCTTGTGCCGCACCAATATTAACGATACCTTGAGAGTCAGCTTTATTTCCGATGAATAAGCTCTCAGAAGTAACCTTTGCCCCGTCAGAAATCGTCAAGGTGCCTTTGCCTTCTCCCCCAACATACACTTTTGATTCTAAAGAAGAGCCATTTCCAGATACGGTAACGGTCCCTTCAGAGCCGCCAAGAGTTCCGATAACAACACCTTCATCAGAAGTAACCTTTGCCCCGTCAGAAATCCTCAAGGTGCCTTTGCCTTGATACCCTAAATACATATACTTTGCTGTTAAAAAAGAGCCTTTTCCAAAAGAGTCAATCCCCTTTACATCAATGATACCTTCAGAGTTGCTCTCATATCCGTAAATCAATGGACCAGAAGTCACCTTTGCCCCGTCAGAAATCGTCATGGTTCCTTTGCCAGAGTACCCAACAGTCATATTGCCTGTTGATTCTAAAGAAGCGTCGCTTCCCGTTACGGTAACGCTCCCTTCGGAGCTCGCTTCCCCTGCAATAGTTAATACGCTACCACCTAATTTACCCTGATCCGCAATCGACAAAGTACCAGCTGAAACCGTTGTGTTGCCGGTATAATTTGAGTTATCCCCCGTCAACGTCAACGTACCCGCACCGGATTTAGTCAGTGCTCCACTACCAGAAATGACACCAGAAGCCGTGACAGTCTTGTCACTTGCAACGCTGACAGTACTTGTTTTATCGGCAGTTAGAGTCACTGCATTTGCAAGTGTTGTATCATCGGTTACTTCCAACGTACCGCCGCTCAAGCCTAAATCACCAGTGCCGAGATTATTCTGTTCAGCAATAGATAAGGTACCGCCCTTAACATTGGTCTTTCCCGCATAACCAGATAAATCTCCAGTAAATTGGGTAGTGCCATGCACAATGTTAATATTGCTGTTGTTGCTCGTTCCGCCAGTGATGTCAGGAGCGAAAACATAATTCGTATCCGTATGGTTAAACACCAAAGAGCCCGTTCCAGAGCCAAACTTAACAGCCCCTCCATCACCGACAGTCAATGTACCGGCAACCGCTGCCGCTTCGCCTTCTGCTGCGCCGATATTAATGGTACCTTCAGAGCTGCTGAGATATCCGATATTTAAATCGCTACCAGCGGTCGCGGTCACCTTTGCCCCGTCAGCAATCGTCAAGGTGCCTTTGCCAGATCTCCCAACATACATGCTTTGTTTTGATGTTAAAGAAGAGTTAGCTCCCTTTACCGTAACACTACCTTCAGAGCCGTCAACATATGCGATTTGGATTGTGCCATCCGAAGTCACCTTTGCCCCGTCAGAAATCGTCATGGTACCTTTACCACTGCCCCCAACATACATAATGTATGTTGATGTTAAAGAAGAGCCCTTTCCCGATACGGTAACGGTACCATTATCATCTTTATTATATCCAAGCCTTAAAGATTCACTAACGGCTTCAGTCTTGTCTGTTACATTCGCTGTTCTGCTATTGACATAAACTTCATCACCTATTGATGGCACACTATCGCCCGCCCAGTTCGCACCTTCAGCCCAAGAGCCATCCTCCCCCTTCCAAGTGACTGTATCCGCCAATGCACTTGAAAGGGGCATTAAGCCAATACCCGCAATCAGTACACTTCCCAATACACCGGACTTTAGTTTAGGTATTTTGCTTGAGGATTGGGTTTTATGTTTTCCCTTGGCGGCTTCACTGGCCACAACCCATAACCCTAGTGCGGCGTTCCAAACAAGACGAAATGAACGATTCATTGATTTTTAACTCCAAAGTATTAAGAACAAAAGTGAACCAGCAGCGCGAAAAAACCACCACTCAGTCAGAATGTCGTCAAGAATAACGCTTTGAATAGGCCTGAAACTGACGAAAGCTGTCAAAACACCCTTGAAACGTGCAAGAAAAGAGACTTTATTACATTTCATTACAGTTAATTACATTTAGAGGATTGTTGTACTTGGCAGAAGATTGAAATTGGTAATGTGAGGAATGGGCGAAGATGAAGTAACACTGGATGCAAGCCTAAAAAAGCCAATAGAACAAAGACATGGTTTATGTAATAGTTACGTATTAAGCCAAATTTTCTTCGTGTCCATTAAAAAAGACCGTACTGATGAACTATGACAAAAAACATCGCTTTCTTTAACCGCTAACAAGCCTATCGTTTATTTATGTCTATTTTTCCTCGCGTTGTTACTATTTTGCTTAGCTTCATCATGAGTCTTGCTTCGTTATCGGCTCATTCTCAAAACATCATTATCGACAATGACGTTAGCACGCTGAATCTCACCCAAAATATCGAGTATCTTGTTGATGAAAAAGGGAATCTAACACTAGAAGACGTTCTGCGTAAACAGGATGATTTTGTAGCAGTGACTTTTCCCTTTGGAGCCGGCTTTTCAAAAAACGCTCATTGGTTTAAGTTCACTTTACAGCGTGAGCAAGGCGCTGAAAAAGACTGGCTGTTAGCTGTTAATCCAATCTACTTAGACAGTGTAAAACTGTATACTGATTTGGGGGCTAATGGTCATTATTCCGAAGACGAAGTCGGTGACCAGCTCCCTGCAAGCTCACGCATTTCGAATTCAATTCTGACGCTATTTTCCTTTCCAATTGCGTTAACAGACACTCACCCTCACACTTTTTATATTCGGCTACAAACAGAAAGTTCTACTGTATTACAACTCACCCTAAGAACAATATTGACCGCCGAGTTAGAAAAATCATCATTAACGTTAAAATCAGGTATCGAAATTGGTGGCTGGCTAATGCTTTGCCTTTACGCCTGTGTTATGTCATGGCTTTCAAAAAAAAATGCTTATATATTGAGTTGCCTTTACGTTATTGGTTGCATGATTAGACGAATCCACATCAGTGGAATCGCAGCACAGTATATCTTTCCAAACGACCCTTTCTTAGTAAGCTTACTTGCTCCTTTGGGAGTATGCTTAATGATATCTGGGGTTACCGTATTCTTTATGACTTTTTTCAAAACCAAGACTCATTTTAAGAAGTTGCATTTTTTCTTAAAGTTTGAACTTGGTATTGTTTTGGTTGCATTTATTAGTATTTTTTTGGGGAAATATTATTTAATTGCTCCATTCATGTTTTACAGTGTGATAATTTTATTCCCTATACTTAGCTTTATTATTTGGAGAGGTGTAACACTAGATATAGCAGGAAGTCGATCCTTATTCTGGGGTTTTTTGATTTTTTTCCTACTTAATGGAAGTGTTGCCATTATTACCGCATCAAACATATCGACACCGCCTTTGTTGCTAGAAATGCCAGAGCTCGCTTCTTTTGTTTTTATTCTTTTAATGTACCAAGGTCTGTATCAACGTAAAAAAATAGAAGATGATAGAAAAAGAGAATCAAAATCAAAAATAGAATTAGCAAACAAAAATACTGAGATGGAGAAAAAACTAAGAGTTGATCAATCCAACTTTATGATGCTGATTACTCATGAATTAAAAACGCCACTGACTGTAATTGACAGCGTATTGCAAACCTTGGATATCGAAAAAATCAATATATCTGCTGCTCTTGCTGCGAGACACAACCTTATAAAAAAATCACTTGATGAACTAAACTCCTTAATCAATACCACATTAATGACAGAACACTCAGAGTCGAAAAGTTTCTCTCCAATTCCTAAAAATGTGGATGTTTATCAATCCCTTCATAACGCCATCAATCAGTTGTCTATTAAAGAGCAAGAGTCTCTTCTAAAGGTTCCAAGAAAATTAAAAATTTATGCGGATCCATCGTTATTCAACTTGGTACTCAGCAATCTATTAAGGAATGCGCTAAAATATAAAACACCAGACTCATTAATCGCTATTAGTGCGACTAAAACAATACAAGAAAATAAGAATGGCACTGTAATTTCTATATCAAATTATTATGATTCAATAGAAGAACCCAATACAGAAATATGGTTTCAGAAATACTACCGCCAATCCGATACTCCTAATATTCAAGGCTTTGGGTTGGGGTTATATCTGACAAAAGCTATTATTGAGGCTCACTCAGGGCAGATCAAATGCCACGCAGAGAAAAAACAAAACCTTTGGAAAATCACCTTTGAGATATGGTTTCCTTCTTTAAAAAATGATCAGGACTTATCGAAAATATGACATGTATTTATTTTGTTGAAGACAATACAGTTTTATTAAATAACGGACTGTTATGGCTAAAAAGTGAAGGCTATGATGCCCATGGAGCTAGCTCTGCTAAAGAACTTTCTGGCTTAATGGAAAATCAAATACCAGATCTAGTGATTCTGGACTGGAATTTACCTGGGGAGGATGGTCTCTCTATTGCGGGTAAATTGAGAAATGACCCCGAAACCCAAGATATCTTTATTATTTTTGTCACCGCTCGCAACTCAATGGATGACAGGTTATCAGCCCTTGGAGAAGCAGATGCTTATATTACCAAGCCATTTGATTATCGTGAATTACTTGCCACCATTCGTGCTTTGCTACGACGATCAAATAATAACGATACCGAACAAGATCTCAACACCTGGAAATACCTGCCAGCAAAAAGCATTATCCTTTCTCCAGACGAAATAGAGCTAGAAATCACCGAAAAAGAAAGCATACTCATTCAGCTTTTTATCCAGCATCCCAAGAAGGTTGTCTCTCCAAAAATGATTTCTGAAGCCTTCAATGAAGATCTCAGTATCTTCGAAAAAAATCGCATTGAGGTGCTTGTTTCTCGCTTACGCAATAAATTAAAAACCGGTAACGACAACCCAATTCGCAGCTTTCGTAACAAGGGATACCAGCTAATGATCAACATAAAAAAAGTCGAGGAATAGACCATTAGAATTAATTAGGGCCAGATGAAGAATACGGGGATTTCTTCATCTGGCCCTAGCTACCATTGAATGACTGTGGGTGTAAAAACACCCTTTGTCATTATTTGCTGCCAGAGACAGCAAAGCCGCTAAAGCCACCCATTGGCAGGTCAGCCATTAGGGTTGCAGCGCCTGTCATTAGGTTCATAGAGTAAAGCCCAGCTTTTGATGCACCTTCAAGCTGCAATACAGCGTAAGCGGCGTCAGAACCTTCTTTAGCAGAAACAATATCGAAGCCACCCATTGATGATACGTCTACGGCCTTGCCATTGATGGTGATCTTAGCGACGGTTTTTAATTCACCTACATTATTAGCAAGGCTGACCAAGGAATCTGTTTTGCTGTCTAACGCAAACTGGAACGTGCTCGACGCTTTTGCACCGGCAATGGCGTTCGTGTAAGCATTGGCAAAAATCTCAGGCGTCATGCCTTCGTTGCTGTCGCCTTTTGCATAAAATGTTGAGGTGAATTTTAATACTGAATTGGCACGCTTATCTTCTTTACCAAAACCAACTGGGAAATACACCAAGTTTGTACCATCAGAACCTACCATACGAACAGCATCGATTTTATTATTAAAATCCATCGCGGTTGCTGAAGCGCCCTTTGAAATCATGGCACCTTTTGTGAAGCTAGCACCAAGATCTGTTAGCTTGCCTGTCTTAGTATCAACAGAATAGACAGCGCCATTGGAATAGCCCAACAACTCACCAGTAACTGGGCGATAAGCCACGGCATCAAGCTTACTACTTAGCGTAAAAGTGTCCATTTTAGCAGGAGACGCGATAGACCCCATTGTGATCAAGGTCGTTCCATTATTGGCAAGCGCGTATCCAGCTATATGGCTATCTTGGTCTGATGTTCCATAAAAGCCAGTTGAACAAGCAGAAACAGCGAAAGCGGTTGAGGCAGCAATAATTGTCTTTTTCATCATAATCATCCTATATGAGTTGTATTAGTAAACTAAGTGTCACCCAATTGGGTGGCTCATACAGAGATACTCATCTTTTAAAAAAAGGTTTCAGATAAAGGATATTTTTAAAAAATTTATTTATTACACAAACCGAATCTGGCGTTCACAGTCTTAACATACGATGAAATCATGGTTGCTGTTTACTCAGCCGTTCAGTCCTATGAGTGTTTTTGAAGGTGTTTCACCAAAAAGTTGTTTGTAGTCTTTGGCAAACTGGCTTAGGTGCCAGAATCCCCATTGGGCGGCGATGTCGCTGACGGATTGATCTCTTTTTGCCTGTACCAGAGAGCGACGCACGCCGTTTAGTCGGCTGATGCGTAGGTATTGAATCGGGCTGACGCCGAGGATGCTTTCAAAACTGTACTGCAAGGTACGACGGCTAACGTTGGTTATTTCACATAACTGGGTAACCGTGACAGGCTCATCAAGGTGGTGATCTAAAAACTGACGGGCGCAATCGACGACTTTTTTACGGTGGTAATAGCTTTGTGTTTTGGCGGGCTGTGGGGTTTCTACTTTGAGTACTTCGAGCAATGCCATCATCACAATATCTTGCTGCAAGCGCGGCGGTGTTCTGCTTTCTGCACTGAGTAATCGCGCGAGTAAGAAGCGCACTTCTTCTAAGGTTTTATCTGGCACGCCAAGGCGGCCATGTTCGGTGAGTTCTGTCCAATTTAGATCGACACCATGGATCAACGCCATCTTCATTAGCTTGGACTGATCTACCACTAGGCCATATAGGTCGTAATCTTGCGGTGTGGAAAGCTGGAAATCACAATCGCCCGGTCGACACATAATGTTATTTTCATGAATCGTTAAACCATTAATGCGACTTTCTTCTTGATCGACAAGAGGAATCCCCAACCAAACAGAGTCAGGCCAAACGACACATTTTTGCTGCAATGACTGACTGGTGTGCTCACAAAAAACCTGTAAGCCATCAAAAGGTAGCTCGACAATCCGGCCATAAAAACTACCACGGCTGGTCTGATCGTACTCTTGTTGCCAGTTGGTCAAATTACTGGCGTGCAAATCTGCGTCGTGCGCTTCCGACAATCTTACTTTCGGCACACGAACTTGCGATGCATCAGCTTTCGATATATCAGAGGAAAAGCCCTGTTTTGGTGCGTCAATCATTGAATTCAACATAATCACGTCTATCCATGTTTATTGATTTTCTTCGAAATAAATAGAAAACCAACCTAACAATTTGAAAAATAAAGATTTTATTAATTTTGCCATTATTCGATAACGTCGTTTTATGGAATTCCGTAATGTTAACTAACGTTATATATGTTCAAGCTATGCAAAATTTACACCCTTTTATTGTTTGCTTTTTTGAACCAACACCATGTCAGTAAAGCGCGTGAGATAATTATGAGCAAGCCAAATTCGACTTTTCAGTTTAAGAACACAGTAGGCGAACGCACCTTCGGCTTTGTCGATCTTGCCGAGTTAATGGCGAAGGCCACGCCGGCTCGATCTGGTGATCGCTTAGCCGGTGTGGCCGCCGAAAGCGCTGAGGAACGTGCCATTGCTCAAATGACGCTTGCCGATGTCCCTCTTACTCTTTTCCTTGAACAAGCACTTGTTCCCTACGAAGAAGACGAAATTACCCGACTAATATTAGACGATCATGACAAAACTGCCTTTTCTTTGATTTCACATCTTACTGTGGGCGGGTTTCGTGATTGGCTATTAAGTGATTTAGCCTCCAGCGACGTGCTTATTCAGATTCGCCCCGGTGTAACACCAGAAATGGCGGCCGCCGTGAGTAAAATCATGCGTAATCAGGATTTGATTCTGGTCGCGAAAAAATGCCATGTAAAAACCGCGTTTCGCAACACCATTGGTTTGCCTGGGCATTTGTCGACGCGCTTACAACCAAACCATCCAACCGATGATTTAACCGGCATCGCGGCCAGCATGTTAGACGGTTTGCTCTACGCCAATGGTGATGCGGTGATCGGCATCAACCCTGCCACCGACAACGTGCAGCAAGCCACGCGCTTGATTAAGATGATGGATGAAGTCATCCAGCATTATGAAATCCCCACTCAATCTTGCGTTTTAACTCACGTGACCAATACCATCGAATGCATCGAGCAAGGCGCGCCAGTAGATTTGGTGTTTCAATCGATTGGCGGAACCCAAGCCACCAACGACAGCTTTGGTTTTAACCTAGCGAATCTGGCCGAAGCGCAAGACGCCGCCTTGTCGCTGAATCGCGGCACGGTTGGCAACAACGTTATGTATTTCGAAACAGGCCAAGGCAGTGCCTTGTCCGCCAACGCCAATCACGGCTTAGATCAGCAAACGTGCGAGGCTCGCGCCTATGCCGTGGCACGTAAGTTCAATCCATTGCTGGTTAACACGGTAGTCGGTTTTATCGGCCCTGAATATTTGTACGATGGCAAAGAAATTACTCGCGCAGGTTTGGAAGATCACTTCTGCGGCAAGTTGCTTGGCTTACCCATGGGTTGCGACGTCTGTTACACCAACCACGCCGAAGCCGACCAAAACGACATGGATAATTTACTGACACTTTTAGGTGTCGCTGGTTGCACTTTTGTTATGGGCATCCCAGGTTCCGACGACATCATGTTGAACTACCAGACCACCTCGTTCCATGACGCACTATATGCTCGCAAGGTATTAGGATTGAAGCCTTCACCAGAATTTGATCTTTGGTTAGCCAAGATGGAAATCTTCAAAAACAACGAGCAATTTACGCTCAACCACCAGCTACCCGATGCGTTTCATAAGTCACTCAATCGTATGATTGGAGGTCGCTCATGAGCCAAAACATCCCTAAATCTAATAAGTCCTTCCCTACTCACCCGCATGCTTCTGTGGTTACTGGAAAAGAAGAACCCGTGACGGAAAACGCATGGAGCAAGCTTAATGCCTTTACCGACGCACGTGTGGGCTTGGGGCGTTCAGGTATCAGCGTTCCAACCAAACATCTATTAGCCTTTCAGCTGGCCCATGCTCAGGCCATCGATGCCGTTCACACCCAACTTGATAGCGGGGCTTTGTCGAAGGCTCTTTTAGAGCAAGATTGGGTGAAAGATTGGACGAAAAACTGTGCCCCCCTAATGCTGCACAGTCGCGCGACGGATCGCGCAACCTATCTACAGCGTCCAGATTATGGCCGCCGATTAGACGAAGAATCCGCCAATAAACTAGACGAACATCGAGCTTCCACAACGCAAAATTATGACCTTGCCATTGTGGTGGTGGATGGTTTGTCATCACTGGCAATAGAGCAAAACACGCTGCCTTTTCTGCAAGCGCTTGCTAGCCATATAAACGATTGGAAGCTAGCGCCTATCTGTTTTGTAAAACAAGGCCGAGTGGCCATTGGCGATGATATTTGCGAAAGACTAAACGCCAAGTGCGTTTTGGTGTTAATAGGCGAACGCCCGGGGCTGAGCTCGCCCGATAGTTTAGGTTTGTACCTAACTTGGGGCGGCAAAGTCGGCTTTACCGATGCCTATCGCAACTGTATCTCCAATATTCGACCAGCGGGGTTGGTTTACCAAGAAGCGGCGCGCAAAGCCTTTTATTTATTAAACGAAGCACGAACCCTGAAGCTGTCTGGCGTCAAACTCAAAGACAGATCAGACGATGATTTAATTATGGACACCAGCAAGGAGTCGAAGAACTTCCTCATCTCTTAGGGACAAGAAATACATAAGCCCATCGGGCAAAAATGACGGTTATACCACTTAACTAGAGCATAAAAGGAACGACAATGAGTGATCAATTAGATAAGGAATACCTGGCAAAACGCCAGTTAAAAAGGGGCTCCGCTGGCTGGATTTTGCTAGCGGGTTTAGGGGTGTCTTACGTAATTTCAGGCGATTTCGCAGGCTGGAACTTTGGTATCGCTGAAGCTGGCTGGGGTGGCTTTGCCATTGCTGCCGGATTGATGGCCGTGATGTATCTGACGCTGGTTTTATCCTTGGCAGAAATGTCCGCAGCGATCCCAGCGGCAGGCGGCGGTTATAGTTTTGCTCGCCAAGCAATGGGGCCTACTGGCGGCTATTTAACAGGATTAGCCGTGTTAATCGAGTACGCTTTGGCCCCTGCGGCCATTGTCATTTTCATCGGCTCTGCGGTGGAAGCCCTCCTAGGATTTAATGGGCCTTGGGTTTATGCGGCGTTTTATCTTGTTTTTATTGCCATCCACTTGGCTGGGGTTGGTGAAGCACTAAAAGTCATGATGGTCATCAGTGGCTTGGCGGTTATCGCCATCTTAGCAACGGCGGTTGCCTTGATTGGTGATTTTGATACAAGCCGTTTATTCGATGTTGCCGTAACCGATGCCGCTGGCGCGTCTGAGTTTATGCCAATGGGTTGGTATGGTATTTGGGCAGCACTGCCATTTGGTATGTGGTTATTCTTGGCTGTTGAAGGCGTTCCTCTTGCAGCTGAAGAAGCCAAAGACCCAGCGAAAGATGTGCCTAAGGGCATTATCGGCGCGATGATTTTCTTACTTTTCACTGCACTTTTAGTGGTGTTTTTATTGGCGGGCGCAGCAGGTGCAGACGCCATGAGTAAGAGTGCCGTGCCTTTAGTGGATGCCTTGAACTTTGCAGGTCACGGAACCTTGGCAACCGCGGTTAACGTATTGGGACTTGCTGGCTTGATTGCCTCTTTCTTCTCCATCATCTACGGTTACAGCCGTTTGGTATTCGCTTTGTCTCGCGCCGGTTACCTTCCGAAAAGCTTGTCTGTTACCGATAAACGCAAAGTGCCTTCTCGTGCCTTGATCGTACCTGGTATTTTGGGCTTTCTTGCTTCTTTAACTGGCGAAGGCGACCTGATGTTAGCCATGGCCGTTGTTGGCGCGACTGTGTCATATGCCTTGATGGCGTTAAGCCATATCTTATTGCGCATCAAGCAACCAAACATGGAACGCCCATATAAAACACCTGGCGGTATCGTTACCTCATCTATCGCTTTTGTTTTGTCTCTATTGGCTTTGACTGGTGTTTACGCTTACGATCCACGCGCGTTTTTCTACACGCTGGTATTGTTTGCCATCGGTGCCGCTTACTACTTCTTGTACAGCAAAAACCGCCTTGTGGCGAAAACACCAGAAGAAGAATTCGACATGCTGGCGGCGGCCGAAGCAGACCTTGCTGCCACGGTTTAATGTTTCCTAGATGTCATAACTGATAACTTAAGCGCATTATTTATGCGCACGAAAAAGCCCCCGCATTTTTCAATGCGGGGGCTTTGTTTTGGACTAGTTTACGACTTAAAGCGAATTACGATTTAGCAAGGTTCATACTTTGCAAAGCAAGACGTTCTGGCTCCATCATATAACGGTAAGACAAGGCCGCCACGATACCACCAATAAAGATAGCGTAGTTTGCCAAGGCACTAAATACGAAGGTCGCTAAGATAGAAACCGCGCCCGCAATAACCAAGGCATACACACTCTTCTTATTCACCCCATTTTCATACCAATAAGCGCCTTTTGGTGACTCTGTATACAAGGCAGCTATATCGATGTTGCCTTTTTTGATAAAGAAGTAATCCACAATAATAATGCCGTACAAAGGCCCAATCATCGCGCCCAATACATCCACTGTGTAATGAATCACTTCTGGGTTATTGAACAAGTTCCAAGGCGTTAGTAAAACAGAACCAAATGCGGCAATAAAACCACCCGCTTTAAAGCTGATTTTCTGTGGAGAAACATTCGAAAAATCAAACGCTGGCGCAACAAAGTTCGCCACGATATTGATACCCACTGTCGCAAAGATAAACGTCAATGCACCCAGTACTGTGATAAAACCAGAATCAAGACGTTTCACGGTTTCCACTGGATCGGTGATCATCTGACCAAACACAGGAATCGAAGCCGAAACAATCACCACACTGAACAAAGAGAACAACACAAAGTTAAACGGTAAGCCCAACAGGTTACCCAATTTTAATTTTTTATAACTGCCGCAATAACGAGAGAAGTCACTAAAGTTAAGTGTTGGCCCTGCGAAATAACCCGCGACCAAGGCAATCGCAATAAACATCTGCGCATACACATCTAGGCCCGTCAGATTATTTGAGCTCAGATTGAAACTGATGTTTTCCCAACCCGCTAGATTTATCATATAAATACATAACGCAAACATAGCGATGTAAATAGCAGGGCCAGACCAATCAATCACTTTACGAATCATGTCCATACCAAACATAAACACAATGCCTTGCACGACCCACATAGCAGAGAAGCCAATCCAGCCTAGGTAAGACAGACCGATAAAAGATTCGTCCGCAAGCGATGCCATTTCAGGGAAGAAGTACAGCAACAAGATAATAAAGGAACTGGATGCCAGAAAGGTTTGAATACCGTACCAGACAACCGCGATCAAGCCTCGAATAATGGCCGGAATATTCGCACCGAACACGCCGAAAGACATACGAGCAACAACAGGAAATGGCACACCTGCTTTTTGTCCCGGCTTACCCATCAGATTGGCAAACACCAATACAATGGAAATCCCCAATAACAGACTGATAAATACCTGAATACCATTTAACCCTAAGGCAAACAAACTGGCGGCAAACACATAACCACCCACACTGTGCACATCGGACATCCAAAAAGCGAAAATGCTATACCATCCCCACTTTTGATCTTTCTCCGGCAGTAGATCGCTATTCGCTAATCTAGGGCTTTGCTCAAATTCTTGTTTCATGGTCTTGTTCCTTTTTAATTGTATACAATGACAAATACAATTTATGTGCCAAAAACAGAAACCCAAGAATTTAGGAAAAAACACAATTTACAGACATAAAAGCATCTTATAACGCACTAATCCGAGTCAAAAACAAAATAAACACACCATTTCTGTGCAACATGATTGGACTTTTATTTGAGATGTACCTGACGAGTTGTCGTGCTATATTATTTCATCAACAATATTTACCAATAGATTGTATACAGTTAATAGAGAGCAACATGTCCAATGACGAGAACATCTACCGACAAATGTTAAAAGCGATTGTCGAACACCAACTGCCACCAGGTGCGCGCTTACCAGAAGACCGTCTATCAGAGGCCTTTGGCGTAAGCAGAACCGGCATTCGCAAAGTATTACAGCGGCTCGCCTTAGAACATTTTGTGGTGATCGAGAAAAACAAAGGCGCACAAGTAAATCACCCAAGCAAAGCA
This sequence comes from Marinomonas rhizomae, assembly GCF_024397855.1. Classification (NCBI taxonomy): domain Bacteria; kingdom Pseudomonadati; phylum Pseudomonadota; class Gammaproteobacteria; order Oceanospirillales; family Oceanospirillaceae; genus Marinomonas; species Marinomonas rhizomae. The sequence continues at coordinate 497,544 of NZ_CP073343.1, read as the reverse complement.
GAGGCATTAGAAGTACTAGACAGTCGAATATTAATCGAGCCACAACTCATCCCTGCTTTACTATCGCACTGGAATTCGGCGCAGTCTCAACGCTTTCGCACTATGGCGATAGAAGAAAAACACGCAGAAGAAAGTAATCAACTTGCTGACTCTATTCAGTTAACCGCTCGCTTTCATTATGAATTGGCCACATTATCAGGCAACAAAGTGCTCGCCAGCTTTATCGAACAGCTTTGTTATCGATCTTCTTTAATACTGGCTGCTTACGGCACACGCGGCAGTGTTGGTTGCGACTGCGGCGAACACTCGGAGCTACTGGATCTTCTTGATCAAGGAAACGCAGACAAGGCGCAAAACTGGATGAGTCATCACCTTAAACACATCAAATCCTCACTCATTCTCGAAAGCAAACCTGAAGAGAGCATAGATTTCCAACAACTTTTTGGCCGCTAGGAGCACCATGCGAATCCAACTAATCAACCCAAACACCAGCGCCGACATGACTCACGCTATGGCGCTGAGCGCGCAATCTATAGCTCTTGATAGCACCCATATTATCGCTAGTACTCCAGAGCATGGCCCAAAAAGCATCGAATGTGCTTTTGATGAAGTCATCGCCAGCGCGGCTCTTCTCGATCTTATCGAACAAGGCAAACAACAAGGTGTCGACGCTCACATTATTGCTTGCTTTGGCGATCCAGCTTTAGATGCGGCGCGCGAATTAGCTGACGCACCTGTCATCGGCATTGCTGAAGCGGGCTTTCACATGGCCAGCCTGATTGCCCATCGTTTTGGTGTTGTAACCACGCTATCTCGCACTTTACCAGCGAGTGAGCATTTACTACAAAAGTATGGTCATAAGCATCATTGTAGCGGAGTAAGAGCCACCGACATCCCTGTTTTGGCATTAGAAAATATCGGTCCTGAAGCCTATCAACTTCTGAAAACGGAATGTTTAGCGGCTATCGAACAAGATGGCGCCGATGCCATTGTGCTAGGTTGTGCTGGCATGTCGAATTTGGTCAAACAACTTTCATCAGAACTGCCGGTTCCTATTATTGATGGCGTTGTCGCCGCGGTAAAACTGGCAGAATCATTGCATCAGTTAGGCCTACAAACCTCTAAAAAAGGTCAATATGGGCAGCGGGTTAGCAAAGCTTTTACTGGGCGCTATGCTCATTGGAGTCTATAACCGCTCCCAAAATACCTTACAAACAATGGAACACAGACCATGAAGCATTATTTAGAACGCGATTACGCGGGTTATGGCCGCCAAGGGCTGCCAAACGTAAAATGGCCAAACAACGCCCGAGTTGCCCTACAGTTTGTTTTAAACTTTGAAGAAGGCGGTGAAAACTGCGTCTTACATGGTGATGAACATGCCGAGACTTTTTTGTCGGAAATTTTCGGTGCACAGCCTTTCAAAGATCGTCACATGAGCATGGAATCCCTTTACGAGTACGGCTCCCGCACTGGCGTTTGGCGTATCCTTAACGAATTCGAAAAACGCGGACTGCCGCTGACGGTTTTTGCCATCGCCACCGCCTTACAGCGCAATCCGGAAGTAGCAAAAGCTTTTGTCGAAGGCCAACACGAAATCGTCTGCCATGGCTTAAAATGGATTCACTACCAAGACATGCCCATCGAGCAAGAACGCGAACACATGCAACAAGCGCTCGCCTTAATCGAAGAAGTTACCGGCGTTAAACCTGCTGGCTGGTACACAGGGCGCGACTCGCCAAATACTCGCGCCTTAGTGGCCGAGCAAGCGCAACTCAAATACGATTCCGACAACTACGGCGACGACCTACCTTACTGGGTAAAGGTCGACACTCCAAATGGTGGCAGCAAACCGCACCTAATCGTGCCGTATACACTAGACTGCAACGACATGAAGTTTTCCTCGCCTTATGGCTTTAATCACGCGGAGGAGTTTTTCCAATACTTGAAAGACAACTTTGATTGTTTGTATGAAGAAGGCGCGACCGCACCCAAAATGATGTCCATCGGCATGCACTGCCGAACACTCGGTAAACCAAGTCGTTTTATAGCACTGAAGAAATTCTTAGACTACGTGCAATCCCACGACGACGTCTGGATCGCCCGCCGTGGAGACATCGCGGATCATTGGATCGAAAATCATCCTCCAGAATGATTTGGCGTTAAAAACCTTTTAATACAATGACCAACAAAGAAATGGAGAGCGCCTGTATTCACTTTACAACGGCGCTTTTTCCTCTCTATTCGATGCAAAATAGCATCCACGCCAACACGCTTCTTGACATGGTAGCCACAAAGCCTTTTAATGATATTAATTATCATTTCACTATTTAAGGCTTGGTTTCATGCCGCACAATGCGAACCACAGTGTGCAACATGACGTAATGCACTCTTTATATGTCAACCACCACAACTGGCTATTCACATGGATTCGTAAACGTTTAGACAGCCAATACGATGCCGCAGATTTAACTCAAGATACTTTCTTGCGTATTCACGCGAAGCAAAATGCGGCAACCATCAAGGAACCCAAGGCATATTTAGTAACTATTGCCAAAGGTCTTGTTTGTCATTTTTACAGACGAAAATCGTTAGAACAGGCGTACCTAGAGCTGTTAGCAAAGCAGCCAGAATCTTTCGTCATTTCGCCTGAAAATGAGTTCATTATTTTACAAACCTTGGAGGAAGTAGACGCTTTGCTGAATGGCCTTCCAAGCCAAGTAAAGCAGGTATTTTTGCTAGCGCAAATAGAGGGTAAAAAGTATCAACAAATAGCCGATGATATGCAGCTTTCTCTCGCCACAGTGAAGCGATACATGAAACAAGCTTATGTTAAGTGCTTTGTGTTGATGGGGGACGACTTGTTTGAATAAAATATCAAAAAAGAGCATGCACGAAGCCGCTGATTGGCTAATCAGACAACAAGAAAAGCCTCTCACTGACAGCGAGCAAAAACAACTACAAGGTTGGTTAGAAGCAGACAAAGACAATCAGCTCGCATGGCAACGAGCCCAACACTTTATCAATCAAGTGGACACTTTACCTAAAGACATTGCTTACGCAGTATTGAATCGACTTGACGATGCAACACGTCGTTTAAATATTGGCAAGCTGGCATTATTATTGGCTTCTGGACCGTTAATTTGGGGAGGCTATAAAACAGTCGACAGTCAGCAATGGAACGCCGATTATCGCACTGCGAAAGGACAGCAAAAGCAAGTCACCTTACCAGACGGTACTATGGTGAAGCTCAATACGGCAACGGCATTTGATATTTCTTTTAATGACAAGGCACGCTTATTATCACTGCGAGAAGGTGAAATCCAAGTTCATACTGTATCGACACACTCTCAACAGCTGCCCTCTTTCACAATCAAGACACAGGATGCAATTTTATCGCCCTTGGATGCGAATTTCACCGTACGCCAATATAGCGGTCTAACCAGGTTAGGGGTGATTGAGGGTCAGGTTGAAGCGTCACCTAGTCTGTTAAAAAACACTCAAGACAATACCATTAGCACAGGTTATCAAATCGAGCTATCCAGCCATGGTGTTTTATCTCGTAAAGCACTCGCATCAGAAACCACTTCATGGCTAGACAACATGCTAGCTGTTCACAATATGCCATTAAACCAGTTCATCAGAGAAGTCTCCCGCTATCATAGAGGCTTACTACGAGTTTCTCCCGATATTGAAAACATCGATATATCAGGAGCTTTTCCTCTTAAAAACATCAATACCATTTTCAGCATGCTATCGCACACCTACCCTATTCAAATAAACAGTCATCTGAGGAATTATTGGGTCACTTTAGAAGCCGTTTAAGGAAGTCAAAAACCACCTAATCAAAAAAAACGAATTAATTCCTATTTCGGCTGACACTTTTTTTCTTTTCAGGTGGCTTAGTAGTTAAACAACTAATAAGCATCCTAATTTGAAAAAGGAGGTGGCCATGTCTACCCGTAAAAAAACACATTTAAAAACACAATTTCAGAAAGCGATCAGCACAACATTAACCTGCAGTGGTTTAATAATCGCGTCTGGTATTAGCCCACTTACTTTGGCACAAGAAGCACCAAGCCAGAGCGTTCAGCAACCACTAAAAATTGAAGCTGGCAATCTTGGAAACGCCCTCACTACGTTTGCTGCTCGTCACAATATAGCACTCTCATTTAACTCAACATTAACGCGAGATCTTCAAAGTAAAGGCATTTCCGGCAACACTAGTCCGATAGAACTCATTGAGCAATTGTTATCTACTACTGATTTAGAGATGGTTCCTAATCAAGATGGTACCTATAGCTTGGTAGAACGTGGTCAGTATCTGACAACAGACAACCAAGCAATTAATCTTAATGCTATGGTTATCCAAACCAGCCGCTCTAATACGAAAAAAGAAGACAGCCCTCAGGTCATTACCGTTATCAATCGTGAGCAAATCGAGGAGCAGCTTTCTATTTCAACCGATAGCTCTCAAGCCCTGTCTAACCTTCTGCCCGCTTATTCTCCAAATACACAAAAACTGAATAACAGCAGCCAGACATTCCGCGGCCGTTCTGTTTTATACATGATAGATGGTGTGCCACAGTCCAACCCCATTCGAGAAGGCAGTCGATCTGCCCACACTATTGACCTTTCTATGGTGGAACGCATCGAAGTTATCCATGGCGCAACCGCCGTTCACGGCCTAGGAGCAACTGGCGGCATCATTAACTTCATCACCAAATCAACGCGCTCCAACAAGCTAAAACAACATGTCGATGTACAAATGACCACACCGACTGACGAACTAAGCAGCGACACCTTATCTTATAAAATTGGCTACCAAGCAGAAGGTTCACAAGGCGATTTCGATTACCTTGTCGGTCTAACCAACGAAGTACAAGGCATGTACCTAGATGCCGATGGTAATTATGTTGGAGCAGCAACGGTTCGTGGTGACATAATGGACTCAAAAAGCTATGACACATTCGTCAAGCTTGGTTATTGGCTTAGTGACGAAAAAAGATTGGAACTAGAAGTTAATAAATACCAAATGAAAGGACGCATGAATTTTACTGGAGTGGATGGTGACAGAGATAATGGTGTTGCAACCAGTTCTGTCAAAGGAACTCCTTCAGAGGGTGTGGCTCCTTACAACGATGTGCAAACTACCAGCCTTTTGTATACTGACAGCGACCTTGATGGCATGGAGTTTAAAGCCCAAGCTTTTCATCAAGATTTTGAAGGTCGTTACGGAGCATCAAACTCCAACAGTTTTCAGGACACCAGCATTGCTCCAAGCGGCACCCTTTACGACCAAAGCCAAAACCAATCTGAAAAAATCGGTGCGAAATTTAGCCTGACCAAAAATGACCTATTAGATAATACTTTAAGCATCACGACAGGGTTAGATTTACTACAGGACAAAACCAGTCAGACATTGATATTAACCAACCGCACTTATGTGCCAGAAACAGAATATACCAACTATGCACCTTTCATTCAGTTTGAATATAAGCCAACCGAGCGCTTGGTGTTGCAGGCAGGTGTTCGTGATGAACACGCTAAATTAGACGTAGGCACCTATCAGACAGTGGCCGCTAACAACGGTGTGACAGTCAATGGCGGGAGCCCAAGTTTCCACGAAACTGTCTACAACGCAGGTGCTGTTTTCAAAATAACACCGGCCGTAAGTGTTTTCACCAACTACTCACAAGGCTTTGGCATGCCTGACGTTGGACGCGTACTTCGCGGGGTTGATATTACAGGTCAAGACGTTGATTCGCTGATAGATCTATCCCCAATTGTGACCGATAACTATGAAGTGGGATTTCGTGTAAACCGCCATCCATACGATTTCGAATTAAGCTACTACGAATCTGATTCAGACCTAGGTAGCCGTATCGTTGAAGAAAATGGGCTTTATATTGTCAAACGTGAAAAGAAAGAAATTCAAGGCGCAGAAGCTTCTTTAGGATTCCAACTAAACAAAAAGCACAAGTTGCAAGCCAGCTATTCTTTCATTCAAGGTAAATCAGACACAGATGGTGATGGAAAGGTAGAGACTAAGCTAACAGGAGCTGATATATCACCAAACCGTTTAGTTACTTCATGGAACGCAAATTGGAATGAAAAGCTGTCTTCTTTACTGCAAGTAAGCCACGCCTTCAGCCGAAGCTTTGATAATGAGGATTTAGACTTTGACGGATATACTCTAGTCGATGCATCTATTGGCTATAAACTGCCAGTAGGCAAGATGAATGTCTCAGTGGCTAACCTCTTGAACGAAGATTATTTCACTTACTATTCACAAGCCGCCTACGCAAACGACAGCTTCTACTTCAAAGGAAGAGGCCGTACTGTGACATTGGCTTATGGCTTAGACTTTTAACCTCCCAAAAACGACGAGAACAACCTCCTCCTCTTACCTTCAAGGGGAGGATTAAGGCGAGGTTGTTTTCTTTCTCAAAGGCAAAGGACAGGAGCCGCAATACACTGGCGGCTCAGTCGCTTGGTAGTAAAAACAACAAGTACGTCGAACTCGAACAGGGTTTTCCGATAGTGCCGTTAACTGCTTATCTCGATAAAAAACCGTCAACGGATTCTCTTTTAAGCCAAACAGCTTCGTCGTAGTTTCATCAAGCAAATACGCATAATCCGCTTCCGCTATCGCCCTTTTCTCTTCAGCAATATTGGTAAGAATACGCTGCTCGTAAATGCTAAAAACCCGCACAGCGATGTTTTCCCAGAGAACGCGCCGAGAGACTTTTGTTAAGTGGTAAAATTTCTCGACCAATAAGGTTAGATGTCCAGCAAACACCTTACCTAGAATCTCATTTCGCCAAACTTCTCGACTTTCTTTATCCGAACGTTTCCAAACCGACACAGATGTGTCTTTTAATGGCATTTTAGATTGCCATATGCGGTTTTCGAGCGGATATTCAAAGACACTGTTTTCTATTGAAGCATCAAGCCCTTTATCAAAACTCGACATAGCATATAAAACAGGCGCAAGAGTAAGAAATGCCACACGCTTGATTACTAAAGACGCCGTTACTTTAAGATTTGGAGCGCCGAGTTCTGGCATGATTTTGCGTAATGTATCTAGACACAAGTCGTCATCTAATAACTTGCTTGAATCAATCGCAAGCGGCTCATCTTGCTGATAAGCCTTAAGCCCAAATCCCGCCAATACTTCCCACTCAGCAGAAAGGAGTACATGCTTATTGTCTTGTTTAAACATTCTCAACGGCCTGAGTGTCGACCTTGCGACCTTTTCCATAAGGAATACACATTGGCGTACCAAACAGTGGATCAGCGCTAATATGACATTCCATATCAAACACTGCTTTCACCATGTCATGATCTAAAATCGCCTCTGGTGCGCCTTGGCAAAAAACCGTACCGTCTTTAATGGCTATCATTTTATGGGCGTAACGAGCAGCCAGATTCAAGTCATGTAACACCATTAGAATAGTCGTATTCTGGGTCAAATTAAGCTCAAACAGCAGATCAAGAATCTCTATCTGATGGGTTAAATCCAAATAGGTTGTCGGCTCGTCTAGTAACAAAATATCGGTATTCTGCGCCAGCGCCATGGCAATCCAAGCTCGCTGCCTCTGACCACCAGATAAAGCATCAATGGAACGACCAGCAAACTCAGTCATATTGGTGTCTTGCAAGGCTTTACGTACTAAACGCTCATCTTCTTCCGTCCAGCTTTGCAACCAATTTTGATGTGGATATCGGCCTTGACGAACCAACTGCTCAACCGTTAAACCTTCTGGGACGACAGGCCCTTGCGGAAGGATAGCCAGCTTGCGAGCCACGTCTTTTCCAGACAATGAATGAATATCAGCGCCATTCAAGAGAATCTGCCCTGAGGATGGCTTTAATAACCGCGCAAACGACTTCAGTAAGGTAGATTTACCACACCCATTGCCGCCCACCAACACAGTGATTTGCTTAGATTCAATAACTAAATCCAAAGACTTAATAATGGTTTTTTTCTCATAACCTAAAAACAGCGCCACACTTTCTAATGGACTCTGAGCTAATAAATTATCGTCTACTAAAGAATGTTCAGACAAACTCATGATTAAAAAATCCCAATATGGCTAACCGACTCAGAAACGCTGTCGATAGAGTAAATAAATAAAGAATGGCGCGCCAATAGCAGACACAAAGACACCAGCAGGAATGTCCAAAGGCTGAAACAATAAACGACCACATAAGTCTGCCAGCATGACCAAACAAGACCCCACCAAGGCCGAGGTAGGCAGTAACAGCGCGAAACTCCGCGCAACAAGACGTCTAGCAATGTGTGGCGCGATCAAGCCAACAAACCCCACCGCCCCAGCATAAGCAATCGCCGGAGCCGCCATAATCACACTCAAAAACAACAGCGACAAACGCAAACGCTGCACGGATATCCCCAATCCAGTTGCCAACTGATCGCCCAATTCTTGAGTATTCACACGACGCGCTAAATAAAACGCCAACGGCCATGAAATCAGCAACCAAGGTAACAAGGCCTTCACCTCAACCCAACTCGCACCATACACACTGCCCGTTAGCCAGATATACGCGGTAATGCTGGTAGAAAGTGGGCTCGCGGCAATAACAAAGGTCGTCACCGCACCCATTGCCGAAGAAATACCAATACCGACCAATACCAGCCGCATCGGGGTCACGCCACTATTCCAAGCAAGAGTATAAATCAACAAAGCTGCCAAAAAAGCGCCCGCAATGGCAAAAACAGGCAACCAAACTAGGCCGATTACCATTGCGAAAAATGATAGAAAACACACGGCCGCAGCGGAAGCGCCACCAGTAATACCGATGATATCTGGAGACGCTAACGGATTACGTATCATGGATTGCAGTACTAACCCAGACGACGCCAACGCAGCGCCCACCATGGCCGCCATCAGCACCCTCGGCAAACGCAAGGTTTCTACCACAAACTGAGTTCCCTGATCACCATGACCAAGCAGAGCCTGAAGCACACGCGGCAGAGCTATGAACTCCTCACCAAGGCACAGAGAAAACAACATAACAGCGAGAAAGAAAGCAAAGAGCGCGAGCATCGACCACAGAGAGCGAACAGGGGTCGAGAAAGAGAAAAATCGATGACGAACGCTAAAAGACTTACTCACGTTTGCCTCCTTTACGTGCCAAATAAATAAAGAAAGGCGCGCCCAAAATCGCTGTCGTCACACCAATGGGCACCTCTTCTGGCATAATCACAAAACGACTGATGACATCGGCACACAACAGCAAAATTGCCCCCCATAAAGCACTTAATGGGATCAACCATTTATGATCATAACCCACCACGGAACGCACCATATGTGGCACCATCAAACCGATAAAACCAATACTGCCACCCAATGCGACCGAACCGCCAGCTAAGCCAATAATTAGCAAACTCAGTACAACCTTTATTAAAACTGTGTTCTGCCCTAATCCTTTAGCAATATCGTCACCGGACAATAAAATATTGATCTGCGGTGCCGCCAGTATCGCCAACACAATACCAACAACAAAAGCGGGCACTAATGGCATCACCATAGACAAATCACGACCAGATAGAGAACCAGCTACCCAAAACAACACACTGTCTAAGCCTTCTTGACCAATCACCAAAATGCCTTGGGTAAACGCCATGAAGAGCGCGGAAATTGCTGCCCCAGACAAGACAATACGCACTGGAGACAATCCGTCTTTTCCTAAACTGCCCAAGCCATACACCAAGGCGCCAGCCACGCTCGCCCCTAAAAAAGCCAGCCATAAAAACGTATTCAGGGAAGTCACCGAAAAGAAGGTCGAAAACAAAACAATCGCAAACACGGCGCCCGCGTTAACACCAAAAATAGACGGTGATGCCAACGGATTACGCGTTAAAGCTTGCATCAAGACACCGGAAACCGCCAGCGCCGAACCGACTAAACAAGCAACAAGAGCGCGGGATAAACGCGTGGTACGGATAATAACGTGATCTATCGATTGAGGATCGTATGCCCAAAATGCCGTCCAAACGGATTTCATTGAAACAACATACTGGCCATAGACAATGCTCCCCATTAAAGAGACCATCAGGCATAAAAGAGACAGAGCAAGAAGACCCCATTTAAAAGTACGACTACTGAGTAAGACCATAAACGCTCTAGTGGCCTGCCTGAGGTAAGTTATAGATTTGGTATAGCTGATCCAAGATTTTCTCAGCCCCTAAAATCCCGCCTGACAACAACCAAGCCACATTATCTACTTCATACACTTGCTGGTTTTTAGGGGCGGTGAGCATCTTCCATAATGGGTGGGCACGCCACGCATCGTAATTTTGCTTAACGGCTGCATCATTAGACTGCTGGATAATAAAGAACACGTCCGCGTTCACACTTGGCAAGGCTTCCTTCGTTTTCAGCTTAACACCCCAACCTTTTTCATTTGGCAAAGGAAATTGAAAGCCTATCTCCTTCAACACCACACCCGAAAAACTTTGCTTCAAATACAAGCGCAAATGATCCGCGCGAATATTTAAAACCGCGGCGGTCAAAGGCCAGTTTGCCTCGCGCTGCTTGATGGCCTTACGGAAAATCCTAATACGCTGCTGAAAAACATTCCAAACCTGCTTACCTTTCTCTTGCTTGCTCAATGCTTCAGCGGTTAAATCCAGGGTGGTTTTAAAGTCATACACATTTTCTGCCATTACCGTGGGCGCGATCTGTGACAATTGACGATAGATCTTTTCATGACGAGACTTGGTACCAATTATTAAATCTGGTTTCAGCGCTACAATGGCTTCTAGATTTGGCTGAGTTTCCAATCCCACATGAGCAACGTCTTGCAAATCATCTCGCAAATATTCATAGGTTGGCTGCTGTGCCCAAGAATCCACCACACCAACTGGCGTCACACCCAACGCCACTACAGAATCCGTCGCCCCTTGAAACAAGGTCACCACACGTAAGGCTTTTTTGGGCACATCAGTGCTGCCCATCGCATGAGAGATCGTCTTTGTTTCTGACGCCATGACCGGAGTCACAGGCACAGCAACCAAAACACACATCGCCAGCAACAACACCCAACGTTTTACTCGGTTTACCTGCATCTTGAGGAGCTTCCTTAGATTGTTATTTTTAGCAAAGGCTTATAATAACAATTATCATCCTCATAAACATTAAACATGGTGTAAAAGACCAGATGAAAGACAATAAAAAAGCCTGAACCATGTGATTCAAGCTTCTTAGATTTATGCTCAGTTCTATTTGAAACGTATAGTGCTAAAACACCACATCTTCCGGCAAGGTAACGAAAATCGAGTGTCTGACTTCGTTGAATAATGCCTTACTGCAATGGCCTTCGCCTTCGGTGTCTTCTAACAAAACCACATCACCTGCACCAAATTGGCGGGTTTCACCAGACGACACTTTAAACTCACAACGGCCTTTTATAATGAACAAAAGCTGACGCTGCGGCGCTGGATGCCATTTAAAATCGTAGTCGCTTGGAGTCTCACGAAAAATCATCTCACCCGCTAGAAAACGCTCCGACAAGAAACCGATGGGGCCACCATCACGAACATCAACATTCAAATCACCGAAGTGGCTTTTACCCTGATCATCGTTAAAAATACGCGTAAAAATCATCAAAATTCTCTCTACTTACAAAATTTATAAGTTCTAGTCTGCTCGTTTACCGTCATCATAAGCGTCCATGCAATTCAATTGGCTTGCGTATTGTCTCGTTCCTCGACACGTCGACACCCATTAAGCACATGGAAACTTTTACCCGCGTATTCATACTTGCTCGTTTACCGTCATCATAAGCGTCCATGCAATTCAATTGGCTTGCGTATTGTCTCATTCCTCGACACGTCTGCGCCAATTAAACGCATGGAAGCTTTTAACCGAAGAAGGCTAGCTTCCCAGCATAACGTGAAAGCGATTCTTCAACCGCCCATCACAAACTGCACCCAGAATCACGCTAGAGCGATTCTTCGAGCTTGCTCGGGGAGCGAAGCGTGATACTGGGTTCAGTACAACAGGAGCGAGGCGTTACACCAAATTCTGTATCGCATGGCTCAACACCGCCAAGGTCACGGCCACATCTGGCGTATCAATCGCTTCCGCTGGGTGATGACTAATGCCTTTGTCGCAACGCATGAATAACATAGCCACAGGGCAAATATCCGCAATCGCCATGGCGTCGTGTCCTGCGCCAGAGAACAAGGTGTGAACCGGAATATTTTGTACTTCAATCGCTTTGCGCAACACGCCTTGTAGTTTCGCGTCGCAATGCACCGCGTCAGCAGCATGGGTCGCTTTGCGCTCAATACCTACATTACGACGGGCCGCAATGGCGTCTAATTCCTGCAAGATTTCATCGAGCGCGACGTCACGTTTGTCATCAAACTCGCTGCGAATATCGAGGGAAAAGCCTGTGTTGCCTGAAATGACGTTCACGCCATTAGGGCGATTCTGAATACGCCCAACGGTGGCGACTATGCCATGATTTTGAGCGATTTTTTCCACTGCAAGAATCATCTCACTGCTGGCACAAAGCGCATCTTGGCGAAGGGGCATTGGCACAGTTCCCGCGTGTCCGGCCATGCCGGTGATGTTAAATTCAAAGCGTTTTGCACCTGCGATGGCACTCACCACGCCAACGGGTAAATCCAAGTCTTCCAGCACTGGTCCTTGCTCAATATGCAGTTCAAGGTAACCGAGTAAATTATCTGTCGCGATGGCCGCATTTGGAATGCTCGCAAAGTCTGAGCCAAAGTCTTTCAATGCTTGCGATAAACTAATGCCATCGCTGTCTTTCACATCGGCCCAGCTTTCAGGCCATTGACCTGTTAAAGCACGACTACCAAGCAAGGTTGAGCTAAAACGCGTACCTTCTTCGTCGCCAAAGCCCACTACATCCAAGTGAAAAGGCAAACGAACACCCGCGGCTTGCATCGCTGCGATCAAGGTAACAGGTGTAATCACACCCAACATGCCATCGTATTGACCGCCGTTTGGAACCGTATCCAAATGGCTGCCCATGATAAATCGCGGTGCATCAGGGTCGGCTGCTTGCCAACGTCCCCATAGATTACCTGCTTCATCTTGCCAGGTTTGCATGCCCGCTTCTTGCATCCAGCCGCCCACCAATCCATTGGCTTGTTTGTGTTCTTTGGTGAGATAACGACGATCTAGGTAATCGTCGCTTTGACTGATTTTGCCAAGTTCGTCACAGCGGTCCATGACCAACTGAGCGAGTTTGCCGTAATCTGTCATTATTTTTCTCCTGCGTAAACCGACATGGCTGCATCTACTGCAGCGCCAGCAGGTAATGCAAAGCCAGCGCGACGAAGTACGGTTTCTAGGGACTGTAAAGTATGCAAAACAGCGTCTTGGCGAGCGTTGTAACCCATGGTGCCAATACGCCACACCTTGCCTTTTAATGGCCCAAAGCTAGTACCGATTTCGATATTAAAAATGTTCAGCAAATCATGACGTATTTGTTCACCATCAACATTAGACGGAATATATACACCAACGACGTTGCTCATTTTGTGTTTCAAATCACCAAATGGCTGCAATCCCATAGCAAGAACACCTTGCAGCATGGCGTTGCCAGCCAACTGATGACGTTGAATCACCGCATCTTGGCCTTCGGTCAATAACTGAATCGCACACTCACGAGAACCAAATAACATGGTTGCCGCTTCCGTATGGTGGTTCAAACGCTCATCGCCCCAATAATCCATGATCATAGGCAAATCAAAGTAGTTAGAACGAATACGCATGCCAGACGAACCTTGGTGATGAGCATCACGAATCCCCGCTTCCACATGGGCGCGTTTGCGTACACAAGACACAAAGCGATCACTTAATGTAATTGGCGCACTGCCTGATGGGCCGCCAAGACATTTTTGCAAACCCACTGACACAGCGTCGATTTTCCACGCGTCCACTTCCAACGGGTTACCACCAATCGATGCCGTAGCATCGGTATAAAACAACACATCGTGAGCGCGACAAATATCGCCTAGCTCTTCTAATGGCTGAAACATGGTTGTCGAAGTATCGCCTTGTACAATCGCCAATAATTTTGGCTGTACTTTCTTGATCGCGTCTTCAATTTGCTGAGGATCAAACACTTCTCCCCAAGGCACTTCGATAGTATGAACTTCGGCATCAGCGCGCTCAGCAATCTCCGCCAACAAGTGACCAAAACGACCAAAGATAGGAATCAGCACTTTATCGCCAGGCTCTAAACAAGACACCAAAGCCGCTTCAATACCGGCACGAGAAGTACCATCGATTAAAAAGGTTTGCTGATTCTGAGTATTAAAAACACGACGATACAGCTCCATGACTTCGTTCATGTAACTGGTCATGGTGGGATCGTATTGTCCCACTAGCTGAGTCGACATCGCCGACAACACCCGTGGGTAACAATTGATCGGGCCTGGGCCCATTAATAATCTTGGCGGCAATGAAAGCGGCTGCATAATAATCTCCTAACCTAAAACCTGATAAAGCATTTTGATGCCAGTAAAAATCAACACCACAGCAAAGACTTTCTTCAACTTGGAAGCATCTAAACGATGTGCCAATCCCGCACCAACAGGCGCAAACAAAACGGTCAATGGAATGATGCAAGCAACGCCGATTAGGTTCACCAAGCCGATGGTGCCATAAGGCGCATCAAACGGACTTTGACCAAAAATCAGCATGGTTAATGCCGCAGGTAATGAGATGATCAAACCCACCGCAGCGGCGGTGCCGACTGCTCGATGCGCAGGATAGTTACAAAAAGTCAGTGTCGGAACCGTCAAGGTGCCACCACCGATGCCCACCATAGAGCTAAAGAAGCCAATACAAGTCGCCATAACACTTTGACCCGCGTTGCCTGGTAGGGATTTGAACACGCTGTCTTTTTTGCCCAGCAACATATTTAGCGCAGATAAAGTAGCAATGACGCCAAACAACAAAGACAACCATTGACCATCCACACGTGTTACGACAAAACTACCAACCATGACACCGAAAAAGATGAAAAAGCCCCAACGTTTCAGCAAGTCGAAGTCCACATTGCCTTTGGCTTTATGTGAACGAATCGAGCTTATAGAAGTAGGAATGATGGTCGCCAATGACGTCGCCGTTGCCACAAGCATGGCAGAATCAGCACTGACGCCCATACCTTGATACAAGAAAAACAACACTGGCACGATAACGATACCGCCGCCAACACCTAACAAACCGGCTAAAATACCGCCAACCACACCGGTGGCCATCATGGCGAGAATCATGGAATAGTTTTCCATTATGAATGACATTTTTCTGTTCGCTCCTAAGTGAGATGATTACTAAATAAAAGTATTACTAACTAAACGTATTTTTAAATGACCGTGTTTTTAAATAACAACCTTCTTAAATAACAATGCTATCGATGGCTAAGCCATCACTTCGTGGATCTGTTGATGCGTCGGTGTGCCCATCTTGATGAAGCACCACCGCACCCGCGTGACCCATTAATTCATTGCAGGAATCAATGATGACTAAATCATGCCCACGTCGCACCAATTCCTCGGCGACGACATCGGCAAAATCTCGCTCGATTTTCAAATTATGACTGACATCGCCCCATGTTCGACCGAGCAACCAACGACCTTCGCTGATGGCTTTATCCAGTGGCATATTGTGGTAAACATAACGACTAAATAACGCAGCTTGAGTCTGCGGCTGGCCTTCTCCGCCCATGGTGCCGTAACTCATACGACGGCCATCGTTTAGTTCAGCAAACGCGGGATTCAAGGTATGAAAAGGTTTTAGATTCGGTCCAAGTTCTTGCAAGGAACCTTTTTCCAACGAAAACGACGAACCGCGGTTGTTCCACACAATGCCAGTAGAAGGACTCACCACACCGCTGCCAAACTCCCAATACAGACTCTGAATATAACTGACCATGCGGCCTTCACTGTCACAGGCGCCCATCCAAATAGTGTCGCCATGCTTGGCTTGATGAGGCCAAGGCTGCGCACGCTCTAAAGCGATCTCGTGACACATTTTTTCTAACTGTTCGTCATCCAATAAAGATGACAAATCCATTGCCAAACGCGATTCGTCGGTAACAAATTCATTACGCGCGATAAAGGCTTGTTTAGTGCATTCGATTAACAAATGCGCCATGTCTGTGGCGGTTTTTCCTTGTGTATAAAGCTTGTCATACAAAGCCAAAATCAATAGTGACGCGATGCCTTGTGTCGGCGCGGACAAGTTATACAGCGAGCCAACACTGGTTTTCACCTGCAAAGGTTCTACAGACTTTGCTTGATACGAATGGAAATCCGCCAAGCGAATCGGAGAACCCGCCGTCGCTAAATCTTTCGCTAATCGCGCGGCAATATCACCCTGATAAAAATCGTTTAAACCCTTCTCTGCGAGTTGTTCTAGCGTGTGTGCCAGTACTGGCAAGGTCAAGTTATCACCCTGTTCGTACAGGCTGCCACTTTTTAAAAACGACGATGCAAAACCCTGAACGTATACCAAGTCGGCAAAGGTTTTTTTGCTGGCATCGACGTAGGTTTTTGTCACTGCGCTGCCGTTTTTCGCTAACTGAATCGCATCATCAAGCAAGGTCGTTAACGGCAAGTTTGGTGCGTTGGATGCGGCTTGCCAAGTTTGGCTCACAGCAAGAGCTTCTTGCCAACCAGCAACAGCGCCAGCCATGGTCACAGCCGCTTTGCCGCCACGTGCTGGAATGCTATCGTAACCTTTATAAAAATCCAGTGTCGCCAGTTCCGCCGCCTTACCGGAAGCATCAATGCCGATGGGCGTTTTACCTGGCTCGCTGATCAACCAAAAACCGTCGCCACCCAAGCCATTCATGTGTGGATACACCACGGCAATTGTCGCTGCTGCCGCCACCATGGCTTCTATTGCTGTTCCGCCTTGCTCGAGGATTTTTCGACCGGTTTCTGTGGCCTTAAAATGCGGCGCCGTAAACGCTATCTCGCTCTTTTTCATGACGCTACTCCATTAAGGTTTTTGCGAACTCAATCAGCGCTAAATCTGTGCCTTTTGAACTCACTAAAGACAAGCCACATGGCGCACCATGCAAGGTACAAACCGGCAAATGCAATTGCGGTAAGCCAGCCAACCCTGCAATGGCGGTAATATCCATTAGCTGATTACGATACGCCGCGAGATCGTCATCTGCCGCATCAAATAAAGGCGCTAACCCTGGCGTGGTCGGGATGATAAGCACCGACCCTTCTATTTCGTTTTCTAGCCAACCGGTAAAACGCTGCCTTTGCTGTTTTGCTGCGGCAACATCGGCTTCAGTTATAGTTTGGCACCAGTCAAAACGCTGCTGAATGTCTGGCGAAAATACCGCTTTCCCCTTTTCCAAAGCACCGACTTCTGTTATCCACTTGCCATGTTCATGCCAAATTTCTGCGCCTTGTAAGGTTCGAAATGTCTCGCTGGTTTTCCACACTTTGGTATCGATTACGACAGAAGACTCTTTTGGAAAACAACCTTGCTCACGCCATATTTGAAGCTGACTATGTAGCTCTTCCACGTGAGCGACTTGATCAATTAAATTCTTAGCAATCAAGACGTTATTAAATTCTTTAGAAGGTTTTCTTTTCAGCAATGTAGCGGCGGTTTTTGCTAACGCGTCTAAGTCTCTGGTAAGCCAACCTACCGTATCGAAAGACGGCGCAAGGGCGACCATGTTATCGGATGGAATCACCCCATGGGTTGGACGTAATCCAAACAAACCGTTATAGCTTGCTGGCACACGAATCGAACCGCCAGTGTCTGTGCCCAAACCTATATCAGCAAAGTCGGATGACACAGCCACCGCCGAACCCGATGACGACCCGCCTGGGAGACGATTAGGTGTCACCGGATTTGAGGGTGTTCCGTAGTGAATATTTTGGCCATTAAGGCTGTAAGCCAACTCGTCCGTGATGGTTTTTCCACAAAAAATAGCGCCGTCACTCAGTAAAGCAGCAACGCTGGAAGACGTTTTTGTCGGAGTGGGATGAGTCGCCAACCAAGTCGGATTGCCTGCGGAAGTCGGCAGTTCTGCCATATGAAACAAGTCTTTCACCGCCAACCGCAAACCACCCAATGGCAAAGTAGGATCAGCTGATGAACTGTCGTTCCAAGTCGTTTCACTTAAGTTAAGAAAGGGATTTTGTACGATGAAATGTTTCATATGTCCTCCGCCTGTGTAGAACATATGAAACAATCGTTTCACCATTCTGTCAACTGAAACGAAAAATAAATCTATTTATTCTGAAAAATATCAAAGGCCGTTAAGGCTCTAACTCATCCAAATCTTCATACAACGCCGAAATCGCCTGCGTCTGGCGGCTAGCCGCATCACCCAGAACTCCAAACACGCGATTGCACAACATAGAAATCAGGCTCATCGGCGCAGCGTAGCTGTCGAATGGACTTTCGTTACCAAGGTGACAAACCAGCACGTGAGATACCTGTTGGTTATAAACCTGCCCTGTGGGATCGGTAATCAAGATGGTATTTCGGCCTTTCAAGGCTTCTACGATTTGCTTGAACTGGCGGGTACGGCGTCTAAAACCCAACAACACAACAACTTCATCATCCAGAATATCGTGTAGGTCTTCCCCTAAGGTTTGACCTGGCTGTGGCAATAAGCGCACGGAATGACGCACTTGTTGCAACTGCTGACGAAAATGCAACGCCAATGGATAGGCATTACGAAAACCGATCAAGGTGACTCGGCTTGCTTTGGCTAGGCGTTCGCTGATCTCGTTCAGAGTGTCTGGTCGTAAACCTTCGAAGGTTAACGACAAGTTTTTTAACTCTTGTGCGGTTTGATCCAAAGAGGAACCTTGGGTGAATATCGGCACGCCGCTTTCTCGTAATGCAAGCTGTGCGTGTTTCGCGCCTTGCTGAGAATCGTAGCCAAGCTGACGAAAGAAACGACTCACAGTCGCTTTTGACGTATTGGTGTTTTCAGCAATCTCGGCCGACGTTTGACTCACAATCGCCAAGGGATTCTGTTGTAAATAGTTCGCTATGGATCGCGCTGACGGAGACAGTGTTGGGTAAGTCTGCTCGATCAGGGATAGCACATCCTGCTTTGTCGCCACGGGTTAACCTCAATTCGGGATATTTTGCTCTACGGTAATTGATTATCGTTGAGCTGCCAACTTAGATTATTGCTTTAAGGCCTTGTTGTACGATTTGATCTCTAGAAAAAGCGATCACGCACCAAAAAGTCACCATCGCCCCATGATGGCGCGCAAAATAAAGCCCAACCTCCCCATTTCATTGCATGCCTTCTCGTTATTACACTTTGCGATAATGGGTTTCATACTCGACTTGCAGTGTTTTGTTACATAAATCAACAGTTAAGAAACTTTTGTTTCAGATTGGCATGGGTGTTGCAAATTGTGTTTCAGGCATTCACAAAACACAAATAGGATCCCCCTCATGAAAAAATTGACCAAACTACTAGGCAAAGCACTGATCATCGCAGCGGGCTTTAGCGCATTAAGCGCAAGCGCAGACGTATTGCAGGATATAAAAGACCGTAACTTGATTCGTATTGCTGTTCCTCAAGATTTCCCACCGTTTGGCTCTATTGGTACGGATTTGAAACCACAAGGTATCGATGTGGATATGGCAAATTACATCGCGAAGGAAATGGGCGTGAAGATCGAGATCGTTCCTGTCACCAGCGCCAACCGTATTCCGTACCTGCAAACGAAAAAAGTAGATTTAGTCATTTCTAGCCTTGGTAAAAATCCAGAACGACAAAAAGCCATCGACTTTTCGACTCCTTACGCTCCTTTCTTCTTAGGTGTTTTTGGTTCTAAAGAGGTTGCCGTGTCAGAAATCGGTGAGCTAGCAGACAAAACAGTAGGCGTTACTCGTGGTTCAGTAGAAGATTTAGAGCTTGAGAAAAACGCACCGAAATCTGTCAACGTACGTCGCTTTGAAGACAACAACACCACGCTAACAGCTTACCTATCAGGTCAAGTTAATTTGATTGCTACTGGTAATTTGGTTGCCGCTGAAATTGCGAAACGTCAGCCACAACGCGCACCAGAAAGTAAATTCATGCTGAAAGACTCGCCTTGCTACATAGGTATGGCAAAAGGCGAAACGGCTCTACAAGCTAAAGTGAATGAGCTGATCAAAGGCGCCTTGGCATCGGGTGAATTAAACGACATTTCCATGAAATGGTTAAAAGCACCACTACCTAAAGGCTTCGGCGCATAAGGCTTTCGTTATGTTGTATTTCTCTGATCTATTGCAATACAGCGACGTGTTCCTCAGTGGCTTAAAAACCACTGTCGAACTCACTGTACTGACAACGATCTTGGGCGTGGCATTAGGAACAGCCTGCGCGACGATTCGCCAATATGGCAACCGAGCCAGTCAACGCGTCGTCAGTGTGTATGTGGAACTGATCCGTAATACGCCCTTTATTGTTCAATTGTTTTTTATCTTCTTTGGTCTCCCTGCTATTGGCATGATGTTGTCGCCATGGGAAGCCAGCATGATTGCTCTGACTATCAATCTTGGCGCCTACAGTGCTGAAATTATCCGCGCAGGCCTTGGTAGTATTTCCAAAGGCCAAATAGAAGCAGCAAAGGTACTAGGGCTGAACTTTCGCCAAACACTTACTCGCGTGATCTTCGTTCCAGCATTTGAAAAAATTTATCCGGCACTTACCAGCCAATGCATCATCGTCATGCTGGGGTCAGCTGTGATTTCTCAAATCTCAGTAGAGGATTTAACTTACGCAGCCAACCTTGTGCAATCACGTAACTTCCGTGCTTTTGAAAGCTACTTCGTGACCGCGCTCTTGTACCTTGGTTTGTCTATTTTGTTGAGATTTGCTTTCAACGCTTTAGGAAAACGCCTATTTGCTTATCGTACAGCCGATTAAAGGCATTCTTAAAAAGAAGAGGATGAAAAGCAAAATGAGGAATACTCAATGATCGAATTTTCTAACTACGACATTCTGCGCAATCTTTTGTTTGCGACACAATGGACGGTTTTATTATCACTGGCGGCGTTTATCGGTGGCACAACCGTCGCGCTTGCATTAACCGCCATGCGTTTGACGCGTAATCCAGTCATGCAGCGCATCGTAAAAATCTACGTGGAATTATTTCAAGGTACGCCATTGCTGATGCAAATGTTCTTGTGCTTTTTTGGCTTGTCCATGCTGGGCTATGAAATATCCGCTTGGGGCGCGGCGATTTTGTCGCTGACGTTTTTTACCAGCGCATTTTTAGTAGAAATCTGGCGTGGCTGTATCGACACCTTGCCGAAAGGCCAATGGGAAGCTAGCCGTTGTTTAGGATTGAGC
The DNA here is from genome assembly GCF_024397855.1 of Marinomonas rhizomae. NCBI lineage: Bacteria > Pseudomonadati > Pseudomonadota > Gammaproteobacteria > Oceanospirillales > Oceanospirillaceae > Marinomonas > Marinomonas rhizomae. Next base: position 476,184 of record NZ_CP073343.1, on the reverse strand, counting down.
TTTTTACAAACCTTGCGCTTTATTATCTTGCCACAAGCAATTCGTGTGGCGACGGCTCCAACAGTTGGCTTCTCGGTACAGGTTATTAAAGGCACCGCGTTGGCATCAGTAATTGGCTTTGTCGAACTGACTAAAGTTGGCACCATGTTAAACAACGCCACGTTTGAACCTTTTAAAGTCTTTACTCTCGTTGCGCTTATCTACTTCTTACTTTGTTATCCACTGTCTCTGTACAGCAAGCATCTGGAGAAAAAATTCAATGTCTCTCGTTAACTTACATCAAGTCCATAAATACTATGGCGATCATCATGTGCTGAAAGGCATTGATCTAGATATCAAAGCAGGTGAAGTGGTGTCTATCATCGGCAAAAGTGGCTCTGGTAAAAGTACACTACTGCGCTGTATTAATGGCTTGGAACATTACCAAGAAGGCGGCATTACCGTTGACGGTAAAGAAGTCACCACAGAAGACATTCAGGTGCGTCGTCTTGCACTTAGCGTCGGCATGATCTTCCAAAACTTCAACCTATTCCCACACATGACAGTGGGCGAAAACGTCATGCTTGCGCCGACAATTGTGTTGAAGAAAAGCAAAGCCGAGGCCGAGAAAACCGCACGCGCTATGTTGGAAAAAGTGGGACTGGCAGAAAAATTCGACAGTTTCCCAGAAAAGTTATCTGGCGGCCAGCAACAACGTGTTGCCATTGCCCGTGCATTAGCCATGTCACCCAAGGTATTGCTGTGTGATGAAATCACCTCGGCCCTCGACCCAGAATTAGTCGGCGAAGTATTAAAAGTACTCGAACAACTGGCGAAAGAAGGCATCACCTTAGTTCTAGTTACTCATGAAATGAATTTCGCCCGCGACGTCGGCAGCCGAGTCGTCTTCATGCACCAAGGCAAAGTCTGGGAACAAGGCGATCCAAAAACCATCTTGTCCAACCCACAAACCGATGAATTGAAGCAGTTTATTGGGGCAGTGCTTTAACTATCGTTGATAGCTAAGTAAAACCACACTCCAAAGTGTGAGTGTGGTTTTACAAAACGAAGTAATACAAACCTTCGGATGCTACAAAGAGCTCGCGAAAATAATGATACTTAGTCAAACGTCCTTAGATTGTTAGGCCTACTTAATCAGACATTTTTCAATCAATGTTAAACGGCCGACCTTCCACCAATACGCGCCCCAGATTTAAAGGCATGCGAATGATATGACCAAGCTATTAAAAATGCGATTGAAAGTAAGGCCAACAGAGACCAAGGGAAAGAGCTAACACCTACTGAATCAAGCAGTATCCCGCCAAGGATACCTCCGCAGGCAATAGCTGAATTCCATGCAACAACATTCATAGAAAGCGCCACATCAGCACCATTACCTGCAGCATCGGCCAATGCGGTTTGCAATAAGGTGGATGCGCCTCCAAAAGTGATGCCCCATACTGCGACACCGATATAGATAATTTCTGGAGATTGAGCACCAAATCCAAATATCAAAGCAATTAAAGCGAATGCTAAAAGACTTGTTAGAACGGTAGTACGTAAATAGCGGTCCACCAGCATGCCTGCAAACCAAATACCGACAAGGGCCGCAAGACCAAAGGTAAGTAGAACCAAGTCTATTCGTTCTCCAAGCCCTGCTTGCTCAACAAACGGGGCAATATAGGTATAGAGAATATTGTGGGCTAACATCCATGTCATAACCACGCAGAGTACTGGTCGTACTCCGGGACTCATGAAGACTTTCTTCAACGGTAAGCGCTCGTGAGCAGACTGTCCCGGATAGTCAGGAACCTTCGCTATCACCCAGACGATCAAGACAAGTGCCAAACCTGACATAACGCCAAATGCAGTTTGCCAACCGATAGTAGCGCCCATAAATGTGCCAAGAGGTACACCCAAAGACAAAGCAAGAGGGATACCGACCATGGCGACAGCCATTGCACGGCCTTGCTGATGGGGCTGGACCATACGGCGCGCATAACCAGCTAATAGACTCCAAGCAAGTCCAGCTGCAACACCCGCGAAGAAACGAGCAACCAATGTTAGAACATAGTTGCTTGATAAAGCGGTAACCGAGTTGAAAACGAAGAAACCGAAGATGGTCAGCAGCAGAACGTTACGCCGCTTCCAGCCACGTGTCGCAATTGTCAATGGAATGGCCGCAAGCAACGACCCCAACGCATATGCAGTTACCATTTGACCTGCCATAGCTTGGCTTATTTCCAGACCTGCACTGATCTGAGACAGCAGCCCCGCAGGCAATGTTTCAGTGACGATACAAATGAATCCGGTCATCGCCAATGCAAGCAGTGCCGACATAGGTAAGCGATCTGGATCTCCCGCATTTGCTTTATTGAGAGAATTATTCACAAAAAAACTGTCCTTTAAAAATTTGGTGGGTTACACGTTGGCACTTATGTGTCTCCGTGACGACTTATAGATCGATCGATACAAATGTATGACAAAGCACCTAACATTGTCAATAAGTTATGTATCAAGTAGTATATAAGTCATAAAAGAAATGGAGAAAGAAATGGCAAAAATGGGCAGACCTAGAACATTTGATCGCCAGAAAGCAGTTGTGCAAGCTATGCATCTTTTCTGGGAACATGGCTACGAAATGACTTCTCTAAGCCAACTAAAGGCTAATATTGGTGGAGGGATTTCTACGCCAAGCTTTTACGCTGCATTTGGCTCTAAAGAGGAATTGTTCAATGAAGCTGTACAATGTTATTTAGAAACTTATGCATGCGTAACAGACTCCCTATGGGACGACGAGATTCCACCCAGAGACGCTGTTGAGCTTGCGCTCCGTCGCTCGACAAAAATGCAATGTGAATCAGGACATCCCAAGGGATGTATGGTGTCTTTGGGGACAATGAGCGCACCCACGCCAGAGCTTACTCACGTTGTTGAACCACTTACTGCCTCGCGTTCACGAACGCTTCAAGGCTTTGTGCGATGCGTAGAACGCGCAATCGCTATGGGAGAGCTGTCCAAAAAAGCGAACGCTAAGTCTATGGGAATTTCCTTCAATAGTTTCCTGCTTGGTGTATCGATACTAGCTAGAGATGGAGTGGATGCCTCGGACCTCGACGCTTCCATTACTGAATTAATGAAACTATGGAATATCGAAGTGTGTCAGCCCAAATAGAATGTATCATTCGATAAAGAGCGCTTACAATCCCAGCTAAGTGCTTTAATCGGGTAACTAGAGTCTCTAATCCCAGTCCCTACAAATCAAGTTGATAAAAATCCATGTTTTTACCTTTAGGGTTAGGGAATAAATACGTCCAACCTGAGCGTGTATAATGACGCAATGCACGTTCATTAATCCTACTCACGCAAAGCATTGCTTTTGTACAACCAGCTTCTATCAATTGAACACAGATAAATTCTTGCAGTTTGTCTCCTAAGCCTAAACTTCGATATTCGGGAATCAAATAGATTAATTGAACATAACCAGTATCAACAGACCTAGAAAAAGATCGAAACTCCAACTGACCGATAAGCTGACTTTCGTGCCAGATATGAAAGTAATACCAACCTTTTTCTAACGTGTTTTGTCGTAACAGAGCTTCGTAGCCAATGATTGAATCTTCAAAACCAACATCCGTTCCGAAGCTGCATAAGTAAGCATCCCGTCTAAATGCCACACATTGAGAAAAGTGTGTATCGATATCAATCGGTTCAAACCTAATATCCATACCCTACTCTTAAGAATCCGCCAGAGCCGTCAGATGCTCACCCGTTAACTGATAACCTAGCCATTCACTCTTAGGCTTTGCGCCTAGTGATTCATAGAAGTCGATGGCGGGTTTATTCCAATCCAAAACATTCCATTCAAACCTACCACAGTCATTCACAACGGCAATTCCTGCCAAATGCTTTAATAATGCTTTGCCAGCGCCACTGCCTCGTTCCGACGGTGACACAAACAAGTCTTCAAGATATAGACCATGCTTTCCTAGCCATGTGGAATAGTTAAAAAAGTACACGGCAAAGCCAATTGGATTGCCACCTTTCTCACAAATGAGCGCTTTGGTAGACGAGTGCTCTGAAAAAATAGAGTCTTCAATCATCTGCTCGGTAGCCAGTACTTCATGTTCCGCTTTTTCATAAGCTGCCAATTCTTTAACAAATTTAAGAATGGTATTTGAATCTTCTCGTTTGGCTTCGCGTATTAACACTGTCATAAAAACTCCTTTTTAAACGTCTGACATAATAATAAATATGCGAAAACATGTTAGCTCTTTTGCATTAGATATCAATCTAGGAATGGATTTATGGAAGTGATAGAGCCCTATCTCGACAATTTCGCTATACGTCTTTTATGGCGCTCTTTCGCGTGCTCTCTTGCGGCGTTGTAGATGTGCATAAGCTCTTCTGCACTAACGTCGATAAAAATATCCTCCTGCTCTAGCACATGATAAAGATCTTCCATTTCAAGCAAGTGCTGTTCATGGGCTTCTTGATGGAGTGATATGTTTAAAGAAGCAGGATAACGCCTCCAGTGAAAAGCATTATTGATGATGAAAGCGAACACAAGCATCGCTAATAAATTAATCAATAATGGATACAGTAAAAATTCAAACCCCATTGCATGTATACTGCTGCCACCAATCACACACGATAACGCGGTCGACCCGCCTGGCGGGTGCAAGCAACGCAGGTAATGCATGCCGATAATCGACACGCCCACAGCGGCCGCTCCCGTCACAAAAGACGCTCCGAACGCCTGATAAAAGCCAATACCAATCAGCGCTGATATTAGATGCCCAGTAACAAAGGGCCACGGTTGAGACAAAGCACCATGGGGAATGGCGAACAATAAAACCGCACTGGCTCCAATAGAAGCAACCACCAATAATGAATCCGGCAGAGATAAAAACAGGCTCGATAAATAGTAAACACTAACTAATGCGAGACAAGCTGTCATACCTGATAAAAAGCGTTCAAAGTGAGAAGTTTTATTGGTTTCAATACCAATAAATAGAGCAATATTACGACAACATGAGAGGAACATTTCTTGAATGAGGCCTTACAAAAATAAATAACGATTTCAAACAACTAAAGCGATCTGTAGTGTTTTCCTAGTAACGGCGCCATTTTAGTGATTAAAATAGCCTCATGTATAACGAATTTAAATGAGGATTAAGTGCAATATAATTGCATTTAAAATAAAGATGGATATTGAGCAAGCCAGAACATTTCTCGAAATTATTCACGCGGGTACTTTTGCCAAGGCTGCAGCACGTCTACACGTGACTCAAACAACAGTAACAGCCCGAGTTCAAGCTCTGGAGTCATCCTTAGATTGCCGTTTATTTGTGCGTAATAGAGCCGGTGCTAAGCTAACCAAAAGTGGGGAAGCCTTTGTGACTCCTGCGAAAAATATGATGGAAGCTTGGGAACAAGCGAAGCAGCTCTGTGGCATTTCAGATTATCAGGCTCAGCAAACCTTGAGGATCGGTGGGGAGATAAGTCTGTGGAACCCGATACTGATCGACTGGCTACTGGCAATGAGTGACGACATGCCTCACTTAGTCATCAACAGCCAAGTGACGACTACCGACAGTTTGTATCAATCCCTACAGAAACAAGAAGTAGATGCCATTATTGTCCACAGTCCACGCTATTTACCCGGTTTAATCGTCGAACAGATCGTGGAGGAAAAACTCATTCACGTCGTCTCAAAGCAGCGAAAAACACCGGATTTATTTATTGAATGGGGGGAAGAGTTCACCCTGCAGTTTGATCGTTGCGTCCCTTTTAATCGCCGAGCAGCGATGCAATTTTCGCTTGGACCTATGGCGCTCAAATACATGTTAGCAAAAGGCGGAAACGGCTATTTCCGCACACGAGTGGTTGATCGATATTTGCAAGAAGGACGGTTACACAAGGTAAAAGGCGCAGCCGAATTTACTTACCCTATTTACCTTGTATCTCACAAAAACACTACGCTGCCTGACGGCTTCGAACAGGCAAAAAAGATATTGTTAGACAGCATGAAAAATGTCTCAAGTTGGGCGATTTAACGCATAACTTTTAAGACTGCAATTCACGTCTTGGTGATCCAACCCAAATACCGATGACCAAGACCATTCACCAGGGTTAAGAACAAAACCATAACTGAGCGTTAAGCCAGATTCGATTTTGATGTCGCCAAGTCCGGCATCGTTTTGATCGGTAATAACATAATGTTCGCTGACCACTTCATCACCGGCGATCAATTTTTCTGCGACCTTGTCGGAGTAGATAAGCAGTCGAATGGGCTCTGCCGACTGAATCCCAATGCTGTCGCCACTGAAATCCCCCGCGGCGAGTCGAATGGGAGCAGAAACACAGGTTGCTTGGTCTTCTTGTCGGTTACTTTTCTTGGAGATCAGCACACCTTTTCCTGCGATACCTCGAAGTTGCAACAAAGTCCCAACTTTCGGCGAGTCAATGTAGACAACCGCTTTTAGGCTCTCGGTAGTCGCCAGATGATCTTTATCCGCACTCTCCAACTCACTGCTGCAGGCTGAAATAGACAAAAGCAGTAAGATTGCGCATAACATGGTGGATAAGTGGGGGAAGTTATTAACATCTTTCATGTTTCGCTCCTATTTATAGCATGGCGTTGTTTTGTGGATAATTGCCAAAATCCTTGTTCGACTCACTTGGTAAGGCCAATAGCACCAGCAAAACAAGCATGCCTATAGCAGGCACCAAGACCACCAGCAACCACCAGGCCGAACGGTTCGTGTCATGCAATCTACGCACAGTCAAAGACAGCATAGGTAAGAAAACCAACAAGCTATAAAGCGCCTCTATCTTCCATGTCGATTGAGAGACTATTTCCAATACAACAAACACAACCGAGATCAAACAGTTCACCAAAAAGAACATCCAAAATGCTTTTAGCGACGCTCGTCCAGAAAATTGCGCATAACGCTTCCACGCATCAAAATACCAGTTCATACTTTTCTCCTTTGATTAACCCAAAGAGTTATTGAAGGCTTAAAGTACGTTGCGAAAGAAAGATTCGCGTCCTAAATCAGGTTTAAGGACGTTCTTGATAAGGATCTAGGACATAATAAAGATCTGAGCAGTAAAAGATGGAGCCAAAATGATCGCTATTCCCTTACCTTTTGTGGTTGCCTTGCTGTTAGCTATTTTGGCTGGCGTGTTGTTTTTTCGTCGCGAAGAAACCACACCGTCAGCGTTCGTTTTTATTGCTTTGTGTGCGCTAACAACGACCGTCGTTGGTCTACGTTGGACCTTTGATTATTCTTTATTCCGTCTGATTCAGCCTATCTTGGCTGCTTGTATTCCCGTTACTGCTTGGTACTGTTTTTCAAGTGCTCATCAGCGCCATAAATTTAAAGTTTGGCATTTTTTACCGCCTATTTTAGTTACCTTGGCGTCTTTCAGTTATCCATTTTGGCGACCACCTTTGGACCCAATGTTAACGCTGCTTTATGTGAGCTATGGCATTGCATTGATTCGCGCCTCATTTAAAACATCAAACCTACCTGAACAAGTGCGTTTATCCGACATCGACAACGCCTTAAAAGCCGAACGCATCGCCGGTAGTATTCTCTTAATGTCTGCTATGATTGATGGTGCTTTAGCTGTCGATTTTTCTTTTTTTGCTGGCGAGCATGCACTGATAATTCTAGCTATTGGCCATGCGGTCTTACTACCCATGCTGTCAGTTGCCGTTATTATGATGAGCCTAAGTATTGCGCCCAATATCCATGACTCGCCAAGCAAAGATGAACAAACAGACCTTATAGAAGAACCAAAAGACAAGCCTCAGCATCCATTAACCGACGATGAGGTGAAAGACATAATTCACAAAATAGATGTGTTGCTGAGTACCAAAGAAGTGTTTCTTGATCCAGACCTAACGCTTGATAGACTCGCTAGAAAAGCCTGTATTCCAGCGCGTCAAATCTCCGCTGCCATCAATCAAGTTTACGGTCGCAACATTTCACAAGTAGTGAATGAATACCGTATTGAACGCGCCAAAGCACTGCTGCTATCCACCGACAAAGCCATTACCCAGATTTATATGGATTCTGGCTTTCAAACGAAGTCTAACTTCCATCGAGAGTTTTCGCGCGTGACACAACAAACACCGAGCGCCTTTCGGCGCGCTAACATGAAGAGTTAAGAATCCTGGATAAATCGAATGATGTCTTGATACATCACCTGATGAAGTTCATCTCGTGACCTATCATTGCCGTCTTGACAAACAATGCCATCGCCTGGATTTTCCTCTTCGATCAAATCAATGGCACCGGGCTTACAAAGCTGCATAAAGCTAAAGTGCGCGGCGTCTAGGTAGACAATGTATTGACGCTTATTTTTGGGGATATATTGGGCGAGAAAGCCGGATTCTTCTGCTTGAGGTAAATCACCAATATCGACATCGGCCGCAAGGATTAAAGTTGGAGCGGTTAAACTCTGTAAGCTCTGGCGTGACAAACTACGTGCCAAGCCCAAGTCTAACGACACTACTCGCTTGATTCGCGAGTCTTGCAAACTGCCCGTTGGTTCGCCCACTTGCACTTTATCTAGGCCAAGTTCCGCCCTCAAACCGCACACGCGAGGACTCGCTTTCAGGCTGCATTCTTGCTTCAACTGATCACGATCAAATTGCGCACCCGCTAGCAACATCACGGTCCAGCCGCCCAATGAGTGGCCAATGGCGGTAACGTTATTAGCGTCGATATTTGGCAATAGGTAAGACTCCTCCAACAACCAATCTAACAAGCGCGATAAATCACCTGCACGCTGCCACCACTGAGCCGCCGCTTGCGCAGAATGATCAAACGACGTTGTACCAGGATGATCAATCGATGCCACGACATAACCATCTTGCGCCAATTTTGTCGCGAGCCAATTCTGATTACGCCAATTGCCACGATAACCATGAGAAATCACTACCAGCGGAAACTTACCCGCCTGAGGCGTTCCCACTCGTACTACATTGGTTCCCAAAAACGCAGCATTTGCCGCAACTTTTTCAGTGGGAAAGATCGTCTGTGATGGATACCACACACTGGCTTTTAACGGCCTATCGCTGTCTATATATAACTGAACCTGATCAAAACCCACCGAATAGGTAGAAGCATTCACAGCCCAGCAGCTGACTAATAAAACAAAACACGCAAACCGTTTCATGATGATATTTCCTTTCAAAGTGCATTTAAAAGAAGTCACTATGAAAGGAAAACATTGGTAAAGCGTCCTAAAACAGGATTAAGGACGTTATGATGAGTAAATGATCGGCGCTAATGCCTGCCAGAATGCTTCAGGAATAGATTCTTCATACCAAGCTATATTTTGTATAACTCGATCTTCATTAGTCATGCCAATTAGCACAGATTTCACACAATCATAACGTAATGCGTATTGAATCGCGGCCGCCTGTAGCGAGACATCAAATTGATCACAAATAGATTCTATGGCAATGACTTTATCGACAATGTCTTTAGGCGCTTCACCATAGAAATAATGGCCTAAATTTTTAGAGCCTTTGGCTAGAATGCCAGAATTAAACGGCGCGGCGGCAATAAGAGAAACATTATTCTTGCTACATTTGTCAGTAAAGGTATGCGTAATATCGTTGTTTAATAAGGTAAAACAATTGGCAACCATAAAGCAATCAAACTGGGCGTGATTCATGGCTTGATCGCATATTTGCCATTCGTTCACACCTAAACCAATATTGCGCACTAAACCTTGATCACGTAATTCCATCATCGCTCTAAAGCCACCCTCAATGGCTTGTTGAAAATACATGACGTGCTGTTCTTTATGAGTCAGCTCACCTATATCATGCATTAACAGCATATCAATATGGCTCACGCCAAGCCGCTGAAGAGAGTCTTCGAAGGATCGCATAACGCCATCGTAGGTATAATTGTATTCACGATCAAAAGGGCTTGCGCCAACAAAGCCGTCTGCTTCTTTTTGATCTACTTTGCAGTCCGGATGCAGCAATCTTCCCACTTTTGTGGATAGGAAAATATCTTGGTGTAGCGTTTCGCCAAGAGCCAAGCCTAAACGACGCTCTGAGAGGCCGGCGCCATAATGAGGAGCGGTATCAAAGTACTGAACACCTAACTCACTCGCTTTAAGAACGGCACCACAGATATTCTCGTAAGACACCGGACGAAATAAATTACCTGCGCCGGCACAACCAAACCCTATTTCTGTAATAGAGGAACCACTGCTGTTTATTATTCTTGTTTTCATTGCTTACTCACTTAATCACAACTCCTTGCACCCACAGGGTTCACAAGGAGTTGAGTTGCCATATGAATATTGGTGCTGTTGAATCTAAGCCTTAACGACTTTCTGACATTGCACACCGAGCTTATCAATGCCAAGCTTCATTTCTTCACCACCTTTTAGATAAATTGGCGGATTGAAACCCAAACCTACACCCGGTGGCGTACCAGTTGAAATAATATCGCCCGGTTGCAAGCTCATATATCGGCTGCAATAAGCAATCAAATGAGGCACTTTAAATACCATGGTTGATGTCGAGCCATTTTGGTAACGTTTACCATCGATTTCTAACCAGATTCCAAGATCATTGAAGTCACCGACTTCATCTGGGGTTACTAACCAAGGTCCCGTTGGACCAAAGGTGTCGCAGCCTTTCCCTTTGTCCCAAGTGCCTGTTCCCTCAAGCTGGAATGCACGCTCTGACACATCATTGATCACACAAAAACCCGCAACGTGCTTCATTGCATCAGCTTCTGCAATGTCACTGCCGCCTTCGCCAATAACGATACCTAATTCCACTTCCCAATCGGTTTTTTCAGAGCCTTTTGGAATTTTCACATCATCATTTGGCCCAACAATCGCCGACGTCCATTTATTGAAAATAACAGGCTCTGCAGGAACAGGCATGCCAGATTCGGCAGCATGATCGGCATAATTCAAGCCAATACAAATAAACTTACCCACATTGGACACACAAGCCCCGAGACGCAGATCTTCTTGCGGTACGCCATCGACCAAAGGCAAGCTATCAATATCTAAGGTGTTTAACTCTTTCATGCTTGCTAAGCTTAGATGCTCATCAGATAAATCTGGAATGACTGACGACAAATCACGAACTCGACCGTTATCATCAAGTAAACCTGGCTTTTCTTTCCCTAGTGGCCCAAAGCGAACTAATTTCATTGTTTTCTCCTATCGGTAAAAAATGCTGTGGTGAATAAGAGATTCACCACAGCATAGAGTTTTTATTTATATAGAACTGCAGCGATTTTTGGATCGTCGATGTTTTTAGCCGTGTAATAATAGAAGCCTGTGTCGATAATTTTTGGCACCTTTTCACCCTTGATGGTTTTAACCGCTGCTTTCACAGTTTCATAACCAATACCGATTGGGTTCTGTGTAATAGCACCAGCCATCAAACCACTACGAATCGCATTCATCTGAGCTGTACCTGAATCAAAGCCGATAATGACAAGATCTTTAGCTTTAGACTCACGGGCCGCATTTACCACGCCGACAGCAGAACCTTCATTGGTACCAAACATACCGGCTAGCTTTGGATAAGAGGTCAGAATTGCACGAGCAACTTCCGTTGATTTCAGTTGATCGCCATCACCGTATTGAACGGTAACCACGTCAATATTTGGATGAGCTTCTTTCATGCGTTTTAGAAAGCCATCACGGCGATCAATGCCTGTTGTCCCTGTTTGACTGTGAGCCACAACAGCGACTTGTCCTTTATTACCAATCAACTCAGCCATTTTGTCTGCCGCTAATGCAGAAGCTGCCAAGTTATCCGTCGTTGCTGTTGTTACTGGAATATCACTTTCCACTCCACTATCGAACGCAACAATTGGAATACCGGCTTTTTGTGCTTTACGTAACAGAGGAATAGCCGCTTGGCTATCTAAAGCAGCAAAACCAATGGCATCGGGTTTATTGGCTAATGCCGCGGCTAACATATCAATCTGGCGATCCACTTGTGCTTCCGTATCAGGCCCTTCAAATGTAACGCGTACGTTGAATTCTTTTGCAGCCTGATCGGCACCTTGTTTCACAGCTTGCCAAAACTGATGCTGAAACCCTTTTGAAATCAGTGGAATATATGGCTGGTCATCTGCTTGCACAAAAGATGACGCTGCCATAATAGTAACAGCACTGATAAGACCTACTAATTTGCGACGTGACAACATGTCCGTTCCTCCGTTATGTTGTTATTTTCGAGGTTTGCTTTTTATTGTTGTGGCGATATGCCACCGATTATTTCTAACTCTTATTACCTTACATTGCCTTATTTAGACTTTTGACGGCGCATCATATCGGCGTAAACTGCTAAGATAATGATGATACCGGTGACAACAGTCTGCCATTCTTGTGCAACAGACAGTACGCGTAAGCCGTTCGTTAATACCGCCATAATGAGTGCACCGATTAGTGTACCGATTATCGTTCCACGCCCACCTGACAAAGATGTACCACCAATGACTACAGCGGCAATCGCTTCCAATTCATAACCAAGACCAAGGGCGGGTTGAGCCGAGTTCAAACGTGACGAAATCAAAATCCCAGCAATACCACAAATACCACCCGCTACCGCATAAATCGCAATTTTCCAAAAGTCCGTATTCACACCAGATAAACGTACAGCCTCTTCATTAGAACCAATACCGAAGCAATAACGACCTAGAATGGTTTTACTCAATACGTAACTCGCCACACCAGCAACAATGAACAGAATCAACACACCGTTTGGAATAGGTAGAAAAGGTAAGACTTCACCAATTAGGGAACCACGCGAAATCTCGTCAAAACCTGGCGTGTTATTGAAGTAAATAGGGCGCGCACCGCTTACCACCAATGACAAACCTTTTAAAATCAGCATCATGCCCAATGTGGCAATAAAAGGTGGAATCTTCATCTTGGCAACAAAAGAGCCAGAGCAGAAACCACAAAATGCACCTGCTAGAATGGCACCAAGCACACCAATTGGCAGTGGCAAATTCATATTGGTTAACAGTACACCAGCAACTACAGCGGTGAATGTCATCAAGGTTCCGACAGACAAATCAATACCGCCGGAGATAATTACTAACGTGGCTGCCACAGCTAGAACGCCATTAACAGACGTCGCTTGCAGAATCGCCAGCATATTCGATGTCTGCATAAAATTCGGGGAAGCGATAGAAAACACGATCAATAATACGATCAAACTCGCAAAGGCGAGCACTCGCTGATGTGCTGACATTTTTATCAACTTACTGATAAGACTTGGTGATGCCTTTTGGCTTTCGGTTATCATTATTTTTCTCTCCTGTTAGCCTTTACTGAGTGGCTAATGCCATAATTTGTTCTTGATTTGTTGCTTTTCCACCGGGCAATATTCCAGTAAGTTTCCCTTGGCACATAACGGCAATTCGATGGCTTAGGCGCATTACTTCAGGTAACTCCGAAGAAATGACAATAATCGCTTTACCTTGCTTGGCGAGAGATTCTAATAATTTATAAATCTCCGACTTGGCACCCACATCAATTCCTCGCGTTGGTTCATCAAAAATCAAAATGTCACAGTCTCTTAATAACCATTTTGCAATGACTACTTTTTGCTGATTACCACCAGACAAAAAGCCGACTTCCTGTGTATCAGACGGGGTTCTAATACCTAACTGCTTAATATAACCATTGGCTACAGAACTCATTTCCGATTCATTCAGTGCCCCTACAGAACCAGTAAAACGATTTAACGCAGCCATAGCGATGTTGGCTCGTACATCCATACCTAAAGCTAAGCCAAAGTGTTTACGGTCTTCCGACAAATACCCAATACCTGCAGCAACGGCATCACTGGGAGATTGGATTTGGCAGTGCTTACCATTTACCCAAACCTCACCAGAATCGATTGGATCTGCACCGAAAATGGCACGAGCTACTTCGGTTCGCCCTGCTCCCATTAAACCCGCAAAACCTAAAATCTCGCCTTTCTTGAGAGAAAAACTGACATCCTTGATCTCTTTTCCGCGATTCAGGCCTTTCACAGAAAGTAGCTCAGGCTGATCAGACAAATCGGGGATATCAACCGTTTCATCTTTCACTTCGCGACCAACCATCATTGAGATAATTTCAGATAGTGGCGTCTCTTTAGCCTCAACTGTGCCGATGTATTCACCATCGCGTAGCACAGTAACGCGGTCTGCGATTTGCTTGATTTCATCCATCTTGTGACTGATATAGATGATGCCAACACCTTCCGCTTTCAGGCGACGGATAATGACAAACAACTCTGCAATCTCCGCATCATTCAAAGCCGCTGTTGGCTCATCCATAATGAGAACGCGTGATTGAAAAGATAAAGCCTTGGCTATTTCGACCATCTGTTGCTTAGCGACCGTTAAACTGCCAATTTCAGTCATCGGATCAATATCGAAATTCATCTTCTTAAAGATGTCACTTGCCTGAGCATTTAAACGTTTTTCGTCAATCACCCCCCAAGCAGAACGAGGTTCTCGACCAATAAACACATTTTGAGCAACGGTCAGATCATTCATCAAACTCAGTTCCTGATGAATGATGCCAATACCCGCATTTTGCGCAGCTTTTGGGCCATCAAAGACAGCAAGTTGGTCATCGACTTTTACTGTGCCACCGTCTTTTTGATAAACACCAGACAGTATTTTCATCAACGTCGACTTACCAGCACCGTTCTCACCCATCAAAGCATGTACTTCACCTTTTTCAAGATCGAAATTAACACCTCTCAGGGAATATACACCGGGAAATCGTTTTTCAATTCCACTCATTTCAACCAATAACGGCATCGTTTTTACTCCGTAACAAATAGTAGGCTGATTCGAATATCATCTACGTGACGTAATTAAATCGTCACACCACCATCTACGAGCAAAGACTGCCCCGTCATAAATGCACTCTCATCGGACAGCAAGTACACAATGATTGGCGTAATATCACTTACCTCAGCTAGGCGCCCCATAGGTTGGCGAGCGATAAAATCTTTTTGAGCTTGAACTGGATCAGCGGCTGAAGCGATACGACCTTGTAGGGAAGGCGTATTCACCGTTCCAGGGCAAACCGAGTTACAACGAATACCTTGTTTGACAAAATCCGCTGCAATGCCTTTTGATAATCCAATGACACCTGCTTTGGTCGCGCCATAGGCTGTCCGCATTGGGAAGCCTTTGATTGAAGAGGCCATAGAAGCCATATTGACGACAGAAGAAGAGCCAGTAATTTCGGCTTGCTTCAACATACCGGGTAGAAAAGCTCGACACATACGCATCATAGAAGTGACATTCAAGTTCACACTGAACTCCCAATTTTCATCACTAATATCTAAAACAGTGCCGTTATGAACAAAACCTGCGCAATTAAACAAACCATCTAGATTGGGCATCTGCTCAGCGAATGATTTAATCGAATTGGCGTCCGTAACATCGAGTATATGTGTTTGTATAGTTGGGCAATCTTGCTGCAAAGATTTAAGCGCCTCATCATTGATATCTGTAGCAATGACATGCGCCCCTTCTTTTAAACAGGCTTCGGCACTTGCTCTACCAATTCCTTGGCCAGCAGCTGTTATTAATATTGTTTTTCCCTTGAGTCTCATAAGTTTTTCCCCGTTTTAGTAGCTGTCACCACCACTGCCAACAGCCGCCTTTTATTTGTTTTTATTAAATTGAAAAAAGACCTACATCACTGCGCCAATTTGCCAAGGCACAAATTCTGCCCCGCCAAAACCTAACGCTTCACTTTTTGTTTCTTCACCTGACGCAATTCGAATAATTAGCTCGAATAGCTCCGTACCTTTTTCTTCAATTGACACACCACTAGTGACGATATCTCCACAGTTCAAATCCATGTCCTCTTGAAGCCGACGATACATTTCTGTATTAGTTGCCAACTTAATACATGGCGTAGGCTTATAACCTGAAACTGAACCACGTCCTGTGGTAAAAATAATCATATTGGCGCCCGACGCGACTTGCCCGGTTACTGAGCATGGGTCAAAGCCTGGGCTATCCATAAATACAAAGCCTTTTTTATCAATCGCTTCGCCAAACAGGTAAACATCGGTTAATGGCGCGCTGCCGCTTTTGGCAACTGCTCCCAAAGACTTTTCAAGAATGGTAGTTAAACCACCATTTTTATTACCCGGACTTGGATTGTTGTCCATTTCGCCGCCATTACGAGCACAGTAGTCTTCCCACCAATGAATCCGATCAATCAGTTTTTTTCCGACCTCCGTAGACACAGCACGTCGCGTCAATAAATGTTCCGCGCCATACACTTCAGATGTTTCTGAGAGGATAGTAGTGCCACCGTGACGAACTAATAAATCAGAGGCATAACCTAAAGCTGGATTAGCCGTAATGCCGGAATAGCCATCGGAGCCACCACATTGCATACCGACCATAATTTCGGAGACAGGAGCAGGTTCTCGTGTTGCTTTATTTGCCTTTTGAGCTAATAAATGCAGTTCCTGTAAGCCTTTTTCGATTGTTTTTCGCGTACCGCCTTCAGACTGAATCGTCATATAACGAAAGGCAGCACTCGGTTCTTGGCTGTCCACAAGGCTAGACACTTGCAGTACTTCACAGCCAAGACCGACCAACAAAATGCCGCCGAAATTTGGATTATTGGCATAACCCGTCAGCGTACGGTGAAGAGTTTGATAGCCTTCGCCTTGACTCGACATGCCACAGCCAGTGCTATGAACAATCGGCACGATGCCATCAATATTCGGATAATCTTTTAGGAAATCAGTTTTAGTAGCCGCCTCTTCGATAAAACGTGCGACCGAGCCTGCGCAATTTACCGACGTCAAAATGCCTAAATAATTACGAGTCCCTACTTTGCCATTCTGGCGATGGTAACCGTTAAAAGTGCGCGCTGGTGATATGGGAGGCAGCGAGTTGCTGTTGCGAGAAAACGCATAGTCTTGCAGGTGCTCGCCCATACCCATATTTTGAACATGAACATGTTCGCCGACGGCAATGGCTTGCGTAGCTTGACCAATGATTTGGCCATAGCGAATAACATTATCGCCTTTCGCTATTTCTTTAAGCGCGACTTTATGACCTCTTGGGACATAGCTCAGTAGCGTGATATCAAATTCGTTTAATTTACTGCCTTCAGCAAGGTCACTTAAGGCGATAACGACGTTATCATTAGCATGTAAACGAATGGTTTGTTTGGACCCAATGATCATGGGAATCCCCTGTTCTAAATTCACATTTAATTATTGTTGTTGTATATTCAAACTAGCACCAACAATTTCAATCGTCAACTAACATGTTAGTATTAAGGAAATAAATTTATGGCAGAGTCATCGCTTAATAAAATTCAGAACTTGAGCGGTTCACTGTCTCAACGGGTATACCAATCACTGCGAGAAGCCATTCTTTCTATGCAGTACCCTCCCGGAACAGTGATTCGAAAAGGCGCAATATGCGAGCAATTAGGTGTTTCTCGCTCTCCGGTTGCTGAAGCATTAGCAAAACTTTCTGCAGAAGGTTTGGTGGATGTTATTCCGCAATCTGCGACAAAAGTATCGTGCTTTTCAATGGATGAAATACGTGAAGCAAGCTTTTTGAGGCAAGCTTTAGAAGTCGCCGCCGTTGAAAAAGTAACGCTAGAACGCAGCGATGAACAATTAGCCGCCTTGACTCGTAACGTACGAATGCAAGCGTTATTAGTGGAAGACAAAGACTTCGTGGGTTTTTACCAAGCAGATGAAGAATTTCACACTCTGCTGATGAATTTCACTGGCTTCAACGGTGTTTCACAAGTGTTAGACAGCGTCTCTCTACACTTGGTGAGAGCGCGTATGCTGATTTTGCCGGAAGAAGGTAGA
The DNA here is from genome assembly GCF_024397855.1 of Marinomonas rhizomae. Lineage (NCBI taxonomy): Bacteria > Pseudomonadati > Pseudomonadota > Gammaproteobacteria > Oceanospirillales > Oceanospirillaceae > Marinomonas > Marinomonas rhizomae. The sequence goes on along the minus strand of NZ_CP073343.1, from coordinate 458,312 downwards.
CCTGCGGAAGCCGTAAAAGAACATCAGGCGATTCTTGCTGCGATCAAAGAACAAGATGTGGATGCCGCTCGGGAAGCAATGAAATATCACATTGGCCAACTGATCCCTAGAATTTTGCCATTGGAAGAATCTCACGCTGAGTATTTTAAAATGTAATTCGCAAAATAATGAGAAGTTCTGTCTTCTCAAAAAACTCTTTCCATAATAAAAACAAGAGGAACATCATGCTTTATCACATACCAAGCATTATTACGCCCGAACTCCTTTATGCAATGAGAGCAATGGGGCACGGTGATGAGTTACTCATCACCGATGCCAATTTCCCAGCCACCAGCCATGGTCGAGAGTACATTAGGCTAAGCGGTGTAAACAGCTCTGAAGCCTTATCCGCTATCCTCACGCTCCTCCCTATCGATACCTTTGTTGAAAACCCTTTTATTACCATGGAAACAGTCGATCACCCTGAGATCGTTCCTTCAACAGTGGAGGATTTCACACAAATAATTCAAAAGAAAACCAACTTCACCGCTCGTCCAATTGGGCTTGACCGATTTGGATTTTATCAAAGAGCAAAGCAAGCCTTTGTGATTATCCAGACTTCAGACATTCGCCCTTACGCAAATATTATGGTCAAAAAGGGAGTGATAAATCATGCGGATTGATGCTCATCAGCACTTCTGGCGCATAGAGCGGAACGATTATGGCTGGTTAACGCCTGAGTTAACCACGCTTTATCAAGACTTCGAACCAGATGATTTAATGCCTTTGTTAAGAAAACATAATATTGATGGCACCATACTGGTTCAGGCCGCCCCCACAGAAGCAGAAACTCAATTTTTGTTACGGCTTAGCGAGCAATACGAATGCATCAAAGGCGTCGTTGGCTGGGTCAATTTTGATCATAGCGACGCACCAAAACACATCGCTGAATTAGCAAAGCAACCTAAATTAGTTGGCATACGTCCAATGATCCAAGACATTAAAGACATTGACTGGATGCTAAGTCCCTCTGTTGCTAAAACATTACGCAGTCTAAGCCAACACCAACTTGTATTCGATGCTCTTGTTAAACCACAGCATCTAAAAAATTTAAAACAACTGATAGAACAACATCCAGACCTAAAAATGGTTATCAATCATGGTGCGAAACCAAACATTAAAGAGCGTGAATTGTATCAGTGGCGTACAGATCTCAGTGCGTTTCGAGATTTACCAAACATAAGTTGTAAGCTTTCTGGTCTCGTCACTGAAGCAAGCAGTGATTGGCAAGCGAAGGATTTATTTCCTTATATCGATACTATTTTTGACGTCTTCGGGGAACAAAGAGTCCTCTGGGGCAGCGACTGGCCAGTCAGCCTTCTGGCATCCTCTTACGCCAAATGGTTCAACACCATTGATCTATATTTGACACAAAATCGCTTATCTAAGGCCAAAGTGTTCGGTGGCAATGCGGAGCGCGTTTATAGCTTATCATCATAATGTTGCCGTGCTCTTCAAAGATTGTTTGGCGGTATTTAAGTGTCTTTCAAGGGCTGACGCTGCTCCTCGATAGTCTTTCATTAACATCTTACCGATAATTTCTAGGTGCTCTTGTACTGCAACCGTATTCCGTTCGCGTTCAGTACTTCTATCCCATTGATAGTGATAATGAAAGACAAAACTGATGATGTCATAAAATTCATTGACGAATTGATTTGGATGGGCCTGTTGAAGTAACCCATGAAGTTTTTGGTCTAATCTAGGAAAGTCTTCATAACAAGTGTCCATCTTGAGAGACAAATCTTTATGTTCAATAAAAAGATCATTAAGTTGTTGCCAATATTCACTATCTTCGGGCAATTGAATGAAATTAGACAAGGAATGCATTTCAAAAAGATGGCGAATCTCATAAAGCTGATCGACAAAAGCTTCATCAAATTTTTTCATTTTCCACTGAGAGCGAGGATTCTTTTCAATCAAACCAAAGCGAGAAAAACGAATCAAAAACTCTCTGACAGCAATGGTGCTAGTGTCTGATTGGCGAGCTAATTCAAGTTCTGAGAATTTGTCTCCAGGCTTAAGCTTGCCATGCTGGATCAACGATAGAAAATACTCTTCGACCAATTTTTCTTTCGGTTTGCTTTGCTTACTAACATCAAAAAAATGCTCCGAATTAGGTATACATATTATTATCTTGGATGCACCAGACTTAACGAGAATATTGAGCTCTTCTAGGTACTCAACGACTTTACGAACTGTTGTCCGGCTCACGCTAAACTGGTTCGCTAAGACAACATCAGACGGTAAACTATCATTTACTTTGTAGTTTTTGATGATGTGTTCTAACAATGTATTAACTATTTTTTGAAATACAAAATTCTTACGACTCACAAGCATTCCAACCTTTTTTATTCTTCAAAATTGTCCTAATGATAGCCTTGATCAAAAATAATTACAGTTTTTCTAACTCTCTGGATATAAAGTCTTTTATAAACAGAAAAACACATTTTGTCACAAAAATAGCAGGTAGTGTTTTTTATTTTCTGTATTTTATAAATAAAAAACAGTTGAACTTTGAATTTTAAATTCCTATTCTGGGCGAAATATAAAAATAAAGCATGTTAGGTAACCTTATGAATCCTGCAAAAAAAACATCTTTTCTTTTGACGCTCTATGACAATTCACTTGGCTCAGCCACTGTCACTCCTATCTCGTTAAGGCGCTTTTTTTAGGCTCCAAACATCGCTTGTATTTTTGACAATTTTTAAAATCTCTTTATTGGAAAGTCGATAATTATGAAATCTGCAATCTGTACTCAGCCTGGTGTTATTGAAATACAAGACGTTGCGCGTCCTGTGGATAAACCTGGGCACGTTATTATTAAAATCAAACACATCGGTATCTGCGGTACGGATATTCATGCTTTTGGCGGGCAGCAACCTTATTTTGAATACCCACGAGTATTAGGTCATGAACTGTCAGGTACTGTTGATTCAGTAGGTGAAGGTGTGGATCTTGCTATAGGGCAGAATGTGTATGTTGTACCTTACATGGCATGCGGTAAATGCATTGCTTGTCGAAATAGCAAACCAAACTGCTGTACAGACATTCAAGTCATTGGTGTGCATGTGGATGGTGGGATGACCGAATACTTACAAGTTCCTATCGATTACGTTGTTGAAACTAATGACATGCCATTAGATCACATGGCGGTTGTTGAGTGCTTAGCGATTGGCGCCCATGCTGTTCGTCGCTCTCGATTAGAAGCGAATACGGATGTCTTGGTTGTTGGAGCAGGTCCTATTGGCATGGGTGTCGCGCAATTTGCTAAAGAGCGCGGTGCTCGTGTGATCATGATGGACATAAATCAAGACCGTTTAGATTATTGTAAAAGCTCGCTAAAGGTCGACGCAACGGTATTGGCTGGAGAGAAGGCAACAGAAGAGCTGGCAGCGTTAACAAATGATGAATTTCCAATGACTGTATTTGATGCAACAGGAAATCCTAAGGCTATGCAGTCTTGTTTCGGCTGGGTTTCTCATGGTGGCACTTTGGTTCTAGTCAGTGTTGTTAAAGCCGACATTCAATTTTCAGACCCTGAATTTCATAAGCGCGAAATGACGTTAATGGGCAGCCGGAATGCGACAAAAGAAGATTTTGAACACGTTATTAAATGTTTGCGTGAAGGGCGTGCAGTGGTCTCTTCTATGATTACTCACCGTGGCTCTTTACTGGATTTACCTACCTTATTGCCTCTATGGAGCAAGAGTGAGACAGGTGTTATTAAAGCCTTGGTTGAGGTGTAAGCCATGCAGAAGAATTTGCTGAACCAAAATTTAATTATGCAGTTTGGCACTAGCCGCTTTTTACAGGCTCACGTCGATTTTTTTGTTGGCGAGTCCATTACACAAGGCTTGTCATCGAGCAAAATTGCCATTGTGCAATCGTCTAGTAGCCCAGCGGGTAAGCACCGCATGGCGGCTTTTAATTCGCATTCGACTTATCCGGTAAAAGTACAAGGCATTCAAGATGGTGATGTCATTGATAGCACTTATCAAATTAATGCCATTGAAATGGCACTACAAGCGGATGAGGATTGGCAAATCATCAAAACGTTGTTTTGCCAACGCGTTTCGCATGTGGTGTCTAATACTGCCGACCAAGGATTTCAGCTAAATGCTGACGATCACACAGATTTGCTCAACTCGAATACGGCCCCCAAAAGCTTTCCAGCAAAGCTTTTGGTCTTACTAAAAGCACGCTTTGACTTCAACCAACAAGGGCTGGTTATCATGCCTTGTGAGCTGGTTGTGGATAACGGCGATGTGTTAAAAGATTTGGTTATTGGGTTAGCCAAAACATGGCAACTATCAGAGCCGTTTGTATCTTGGTTGCAAGAGTCCTGTTGTTGGGCTAACTCCTTAGTGGATCGTATTGTTTCGGATGCCATTGAACCCATTGGTGCGGTGGCAGAACCCTACGCATTATGGGCAATTGAAAAACAGAGAAACCTGACACTGCCTTGCCAACACACTTCTATCAAGTTAGTGGATAGCCTAAAAGACATCGAGTTTCTAAAGCTTGGTGTACTGAACTTGTCTCATACATATTTAGTTGATTTATGGAAGCAAGGCGAGCTTAACGGTCTCTCTCTGAAAGAGGTAATGACGGTTCGAGAAGCAATGGAACATAAAGATTTACGCGCGGCGCTAGAATCCGTTTTAGCAGAAGAAGTCATCCCTATTTTGTTGGCAGCGAACTTGTCAGAAGACGTTGAGTCTTATGTGGAAAGCGTTAGAGAGCGTTTTTTGAACCCATTCTTACAACACAAATTGAGCGACATCGCCCAGAATCATCAAGCAAAAGTTGAACGCCGTATTTTGCCTATTTATCAGAAAGGCTTAGACGTTTTGCCTGCTAAAAGCTTTCCTAAATTAGCAGCATGTTTATCAGCCAATGGATTTCATCAATCCGTTGAGGAGACGTTTTTATGAAGCGCCGAGTATTAAAAATACATCCGGATGATAACTTGATTGTGGCTCTCGACAACTTACAAATGGGTGAAACCATCGAGTTAGATGGCATTCATTACCCTATAAAAGAAAATATTAAAGCCAAGCACAAATTTGCCACGCTTGATTTTGCTGAAGGAGACACGCTCATTCAGTATGGCATCACGGTCGGTAAAGCCATTAATACCATTGAGCAAGGGACAGCCATCACAACAGATAACACCCGGCATAGTAGTCAAACATATGGCAAAGATGGTCAAACTTATGAATGGAAAAAGCCGGATGTATCCAAGTGGCAAGGGGCAAGCTTCCAAGGAATCCGACGCGAAAACGGTCAAGTAGGAACAGCAAATTACTGGCTTGTAGTCCCCTTAGTGTTTTGCCAAAACCGTAATGTTGAGCAAATGAAAACGGCTTTGCAAGATGCGCTTGGTTACAGTAATGAGACCCATTATATCGACCTTGCTCGGAATTTGGTAAAAGGGCATTTGACGAATCAACCGGACGCTTCATCAATGTCTGAGGATTTGATTTCATTACCTCAGGAACGTGTTTTTCCAAACATTGATGGGGTGAAGTTTTTGACTCATTCCGCTGGTTGTGGGGGAACTCGAGAAGATGCGTTGTCTTTTTGTAAACTCTTAGCGGGTTATATTCATCATCCTAATGTGGCTGGAGCAACGGTCTTTAGTCTTGGCTGCCAAAACGCGCAAATGTCTTTGTTACAAGAGGAATTATCCAGACTTGAGCCAAACGGTGATACACCTGTTTTATGGTTTGAGCAACAGGCTTATGGAAAAGAGCGCACTATGATGGATGCGGCTATAAAAGGCACGTTTGAAGGGCTAGTCAAAGCGAATCAATATCAACGAGAAGCGGTACCTCTGTCGGCTCTTAAAATTGGTGTTGAATGCGGTGGTTCCGATGGTTTTTCTGGTTTATCCGCTAACCCACTTATTGGTCGTGTCGTTGACAAAGCGGTGGCACTTGGTGGCGCATCGATATTAGGCGAGTTTCCTGAGCTATGTGGCGTAGAACAGAATATGTTAGATCGTTGTACCCGCCCCGAATTGAAAAGCCGCTTTTCTGGATTAATGAAAGCATATGAAGCTCATGCTCTTGCGGCTGGCGCTTCTTTTGATATGAACCCCTCTCCGGGAAATATTCGTGATGGCTTAATAACCGATGCAATGAAATCCGCTGGGGCGGCATTGAAAGGTGGAGCCGCGCCAGTTTCGGATGTGCTTGATTACACTGAACTCATGACTCAACCGGGATTAAATTTGCTGTGTACTCCTGGAAATGATGTCGAATCCACGACGGCATTAGTCGCATCGGGAGCAAACCTTATTTTATTTTCAACAGGACTTGGCACACCAACAGGTAACCCTATTGTTCCAGTGCTCAAAATTTCTAGCAACTCAACCATCGCCGAGCGTATGCCAGATATTATTGATTTTGATGCCGGTCCAATCGTGACGGGTGAGAATACCTTAGACGTATTAAGCAATGACTTATTTGAGTTGTGTCTTGAAACCGTGTCAGGCGCCTATGCAACAAAAGCAAAGCGGCTTGGTCAAGATGACTTTATTCCATGGAAACGAGGTGTTTCTTTATAAAAAAATTTAATGTTTGGTTTCTGCTTAGCGGAAACCACGAAACGACTTAGGAAACGTTGCTTGTCTACACCTAAGTAAACCCTTTGATTTTTTATAAAAATAAAATAGGTAAAATCATGATGAAAATCAGTCGTAAAATAAACGAAACTAGCCAAGCTACTTTTTTAAATAAATTAACTCGCCGTACTTTCTTAGTCGCGGCTTCAACCATTGCCGTTGGCCTTGGTTTTGCTGGTTCAGCAAATGCAGCAACGACGCTAAAATGGGCTCACGTCTATGAAACCGGATCAGCTTACCATGAAGCCCTATTATGGGCTGCCGATGAAATAGAAAAACAGACGGAAGGAAGAGTAAAAATTAACGCCTACCCTGCTTCATCTCTAGGTAAGGAAGCCGAGCTTAGTGAGGCATTAGATTTTGGGGCGGTTGATATTATTTATACTGGTGACATTTTCGCGGGACAAACTTATGCACCTATGCGTATCTCTTCTTTCCCATTTGCAATACGCGATTTTAACCACTGGAAGCATTATCGTGACAGCAGCTTATATAAAAATATTACATCCGAATATGAAAAACAAACAGGTCACGATGTAGCAGGTTTTACTTACTATGGTTCGCGTCATGTCACATCCAACTTCCCAATAACTAAACCTCAAGATATGGAAGGCATGAAAATTCGAGTACCGAATGCTCCCCTCTATCTGATGTTTCCACAAGCTGTTGGGGCAAACCCAACACCAATCCCATTTTCGGAAGTATACCTAGCTCTTCAAATGGGAGTTGTTGATGGTCAGGAAAACCCATTACCAACAATCAAATTTAAAAAGTTTTATGAAGTCCAAAAATATATAAATTTAACCGGACACATGACTAACTCTGTTTTCACCATGATCTCGAGTTACACAAAAAACAAAGTCAGTAGCGATGACTACAAAACCATTGTCTCTATTACCAATCAAGCTGCGAGTAAAGCTTCTGAGGCAATTAATGAGTCAGAACAAAACCTTGTCAGCTGGTTCAAAGATCAGGGTGTCATAGTACAGGAAGTGAATAAGCAACCATTTGTCGATGCGATTCAGCCTTTGCTTAACTCCCAAGATAATGGATTCACTGCTGAACAATTAGCTGAATTAGAAGCGCTATAAATACATAGAGGGGCTGCTTGATGGATAATCAACAGACACAAGAGCGAGCTAAAGAGAGCTCGCTTCCCCTCGATCTGATTGATGAAGATCAGGTCGAGGATTCATTCAAATTTAACCTAGCCGATTTACCGGTGATGCTATTTTTCTGGATGTTGATCATCGTTGTTTTTTGGCAATTTTTCACTCGTTATGTGTTAAATGATTCGCCCGGCTGGACGGAAGAAATCGCGCGCTACTTACTTATTATGGTCGGCTTTATTGGGTCAATTACAGCTGTTAGAAAAGGTAGCCATATATTTTTAGAATTCATATATCGCTACTTACCAGCAGGACTAACAAAAGGCCTAGTGATGTTTGCTGATGCTACATGTGTAATTTTTTATGCGTATTGTGCACATTTGTCTTTTCAAGTAGCAATGCGTCTACATCAAACACTCGTTTCGATACCAATACCAAAGTCATATATCTATTGGACTATTGGAGTTTGCTTCATTTTGATGGCCTGTCACTCTTTACTGTGGCTGATAAAACACTGCAGACAAAACAGTGATGAATTGGTTAGTCATATTAATGATCAGATCGTACCTGATTGAAGGCTAAGGATTTTTATGTCTATTCTTTTCATGTTTCTTATTTTATTTGTGCTGTTAGTGATTGGTGTACCTGTTGCTGTGTCACTCGGCGTCGCTTCTTTAATCTTCATAATAATGGAAGGCATGCCCAGTATTGTGGTATTGCATAACATGGTGAATGGCGTTAATAGTTTCACCTTAATCGCCATTCCATTCTTTATACTGGCAGGGCACTTAATGAATACGGGGGGAATTACCAATCGTATTTTCTCCTTTGCCCGATCTTTAGTTGGGTGGATGCCCGGCGGATTAGGTCATGTAAACGTAGGTGCTAGCGTTATCTTTGCCGGCATGTCTGGCGCAGCGGTAGCGGATGCCGGAGGCCTTGGGAACGTAGAAATTAAGGCAATGAAAGACGCAGGGTACGATACGGATTTTTCCGTTGGAATTACGGCAGCCTCTTCCACTATTGGTCCGATTATCCCCCCATCTCTCCCTTTAGTGATATATGGTGTGATGGCAGACACCTCCATCGGCCAACTCTTTGCCGCTGGTCTTGTGCCTGGTTTACTGATGGCTTTTGCACTGATGATTATGGTGTCTTGGTTCGCAAAAGTGCGTAACTATCCGAAAGATGACCATTTTAGCATCCGTATATTATGGGCTACTTTTAAACGTGCATGCCTCCCGTTAATGACACCTGTGATTATCGTAGGAGGGATAGCAACCGGGATATTTACACCAACTGAAGCAGCTGTCGCGGCTGTTGCTTACTCCATGTTCCTAGGAATGTATGTTTATCGCACACTTTCCTTTAAAAGCCTTATTCGAGTGTCGCAAGAAACCATTGAAACAACCGCCTCAATCTTAATGATAGTCGCAACGTCAACGATTTTTGCGTGGATTCTGACCGCGAACCAATTCGCCACTTTTTTTGCAGAGCAGCTGCTTACTTTCACCGAAAATAAAATCATGATACTGCTCATTATCACCGTCATGGTATTAATAATTGGCTGTTTCATGGAGACAATTGCCGCTATAACCATTTTAGTACCAGTACTTTTACCGGTAGCAGTACAAATAGGAATTGATCCAGTCCATTTCGGTATTATTTTGATTCTGAACTTAATGCTTGGGTTACTTACCCCTCCAGTAGGCATGGTGCTATATGTTCTTGCAAAAGTCTCTGACACGCCATTTGAACGATGTGTAATAGCTACTGCACCATTCTTAATCCCACTCGTTTCAGTGCTACTTTTGCTAACCTTTATTCCCGCTATTTCAATGTGGTTACCTACCCTTTTGTACCGCTAACATAGTTAATCCAGGACCACAACAGAGTACCTAGAACACAACTAGGTACTCTTTTCGTTTAAATCTTTTCTGTTATTTTATATTGTTACTTATCTGTCATATTAGCTCTGTACTCTCATTTCATTCACGGTACTCAACCTCGCTTTTTTATAAAGCCTACGGAGACGAAAAATGAAGATGAAAGGACAATTAGACAGCGCTCAACCAATGAAGAAGCATAAAACAAAGTCAAAAAAGAATGAGCTGAAGAAGAAAAAACAAGACAAATTGGAAGTAAAAAAGCAGGCGAAAGCTAAAAAAGAAGCGAAAGCCAAGGCACCAGTAGAGTCTGTAAATAAAGAAAAAGCCAAGGTCCCAGCCAAAGCAGTAAATAAAGTCGTGGAAGCGTCGGAAGCCGTAGAAGCCGTAGAAGCCGTTAATGAACCCATCGTGCCGTTAAAAAAGACAGCGACGACGGCGAGTGCGGTTGTTGAGGAGTCAAACGCTTCACCCAGTGATGCACCACGTCAGCGTGCATCAAAAAGCTTAGAACCCATGACAAAAGAAGAGCAGTTAATTGCGATTAATCAGATCATCAAGCGTTTATTGTTGGATGAAATGACGCAAGGTGCTGCGTTGCGTGAATTACGTGTTAACGTTCTAGGCATTAGACAAGACGCCTACACAAAACTGTGTGGCGTCTCTCGTAAAACCTTGTCAGAAATCGAAAACGACAAAGGTAATTACACGGCAGAAATCATCAACAAGGTGTTCAAACCTTTCGAAATCAAAGTGGGCCTAGTTCCGACTTCCAGCCAATTGTTGGCCGCTATTTTGACCAATTAATTCTGTTATATGAAAAGCCTATGCGTTGCCGTGAAATATTGGTTAAACAGACAATGCAAAGGCTTCCATTTTCTTAGCTAAATCAAAGTCTTTATTGGAAATGCCAGATACATCGTGAGACGTCAGTTGAATACTGACTTTATTGTAAACATTGAACCATTCGGGATGATGATCTTTCTTTTCTGCGTATATCGCACACATGGTCATAAAACCAAAAGCGCGCTGAAAATCTTTGAATTTAAAGGTTTTACTGAGTTTTTCGTCTTCTATTGCCCAGTCTTCTGACGCTTCTGCATTTAGCTGGTTAAGGGCTTGCTCTATCTCATGCTGTTCGAGCTTTCGATGTGTCATGCTGTTTCACCTCTATTTGAATCAGAAAATGTGTCGTATCAACGCCAGTGTAGTCGGTTAAGGCAACGATTTAAACGTACAAAAAATCCCTTCTACAAATTCATGCAAAAGGGATTCTTAAGACTAACACGGCAAATAAAAATGGTTATTTGATAGTGAAGTTCACATCAATGTTGCCGCGTGTTGCGTTTGAATATGGGCAAACTTTGTGAGCAGCTTCAACCAATTGCTCAACAACGTCTTTTTCTACGCCAGGCACATCGACTTCTAAATCTGCACAAATATTGAAACCTTCGCCTTTAGGGTTTTCACCAATACCAATGGTCGCCGTTACACTCACGTCATTTGGAATTTTTACTTTTTGCTTAGAAGCAACCAATTTAAATGCGCCGATAAAACAAGCTGAGTAACCTGCGGCAAATAGCTGCTCAGGGTTAGTCCCTTCGCCACCAGCACCGCCAAGTTCTTTTGGCGTACTTAGAGCAAGATCCAATTTTTTGTCAGATGTGATTGAACGACCATCACGGCCACCAGTCGATGTAGCGGTTGCACTGTATACTGCTTCCATAATATTGCTCCTCGTATGAGTTTATTGAAAATAAGCTATTTAGAAAAATAGTTATCGCGATAACAATATATCTAAATAAAAGCTCAGTTACCTGAGCTGATGAATTTATGTTATTGCAATAACTATTATTGCGCAACCCCTATTTTGTAAGTTTTCTTCTAAGGCCGATTAGCTGCTCACGCAATGAGATAATTTCTTCTAGGTTAATCCCGCAAGCTTCCGCCACACAGCGATTCACTTCTAAGCCTTGTTCACGTAATTTTTTGCCTTTTTCAGTCAAGGCAATACTCAAGCTTCGATCATCATCCACACCCCGTAAACGCTGCACTAAACCATCGGCTTCCATGCGTTTTATTACTGGAGTCAAGGCTCCAGATTTTTGCCCCAGCGCGTTACCGATATGTTTCAAGCTGACGCCATCTTGTTCCCATAAAATCAACATCACTGTGTATTGTGGATAGGTTAAACCAATAGCGGATAAAGGTTCTTTGTAAAGCTGCGTCATCGCTAGCGAAGTCGAATACAAGGCAAAACACAATTGGTTGTCGAGTAATAAGGGATTGTCAGAAGTCATAAATTCTCATTGATAGTTGCGCGAACAGTTATAGCGATAATAATTAAGAATTCTACCCTTTTTACCGCCTTAACAACACACCCTAAACCAGCAAGCGTCGAGTCACTGGGGTAGATTTCACAATAGCTGTATTGGTATCCGCTAGCTCAGAGACTCGGTCGAGAATCGGGTCTAGCTCACTAATGTCTTTTAAATACAGGCGAGCAACGTAGCAGTCTTCCCCCGTGACTTTATCGCATTCAACAAATTCGGGGATCGAGCTAATTAAGGCTTCTAGGGCTTTCAACTTGCCCGGTAGCTGACGCATACGAACAATCGCCATCAAGCTGTAACCCAGCACCTTAGGATTCACTTCCACTCGATAGCCTGCAATCACGCCACTTTCTTCCAATCGCTTGAGTCGTTCATTAACGCTTGGTGCACTCATTCCCACGGTACGAGCCAAGTCGGTGACAGGTGTCCTTGCGTTCGCGTAAAGTAGCTCAATGAGCTTAGTATCAATACCATCTAAAGCGAACTCTTCTTTTCTAAGGCTATTTCGCATTTTTACCTCCAATACATACAGTCTATTGTTGTATTTATCTCTTTTTATATCTGCAAAAGTCAGACTTTCGGCTTTATTCTATTCACCATAGATTACTTCCTCTAAAAAAGGTACTCACCGGAGCACTTAAAAAATAGAGGGCACCATTAGGAGTCAGCAATGAATCGTTCCAGCAACACAATCGGCAGCATCGAGCTCATTTTAGCCATGATACTGTCTGGCACCATTGGCTATTTTGTTATCAGTTCAGGCCAAGCCTTTTGGAACGTAGTATTTTTCCGCTGCGTCATCGGCGCTGTTGTTCTAGGCGGTTACGCCTACTATGCAGGACTAATTCATCGAGAATACTTTCAGCGCAGTGTCTTGCTGATGATTATTTTGGGCGGCATAACGTTAGTAGGAAACTGGATATTTCTATTTGCTTCGTTCAATTACATTCCCTTTTCTATCGCCACAGTGGCCTATCACATGCAGCCACTATTTTTAGTCATAACTGGTGCGTTAATTACCAAAGAAAAGTTATCGGCCAGCTTACTGTTTTGGCTCGCCTTGGCGTTTATCGGACTGTTTTTAATCGTAGAACTGGATTTAAATGAACTCAATGCCCTCTTCTCAGGTGAAGCAAGCAACGATGGATCTTATGCATTATTTGGCTTATCACTCGCTTTAGGCGCGGCGTTACTTTATACCGTGACTACCTTGGTGACGAAAAAAGTCAGCCAAGTACCTTCTACCTTTGTGGCCTTGGTACAGGTGATCGTTGGTATCTTTATGCTTTTGCCCTTTGCGGACTTCGACAATTTACCAACACAAACCAGCCAATGGATGGATCTATTGATACTCGGTGCCGTGCTAACCGGATTTATGTACATCATCATGTACGACAGCTTTCAAAAGCTACCCACCAGCTTAATCGCTTTATTGTCATTTATTTATCCGATTACCGCGTTATTTGTCGACCATTTGGCATTTTCGACCCACATCAGCCTAACGCAAATTCTGGGTGTGATATTGATATTATTCGCCGTCAGCGCAGTAAAATTTAATTGGGCATTACCTAAAAAGGAGCCTAGGGGAAAAACCATGAGACAGATAAAAGAAGTGTTTGCCGATCAAGCGGACGTCCTTGCTCACCTAATTCGTGAGGCCAACCGTCCTGTTGCTGACCGCTTTGGAATCAACCAAGACAACGGCCCGAAACATCCATCTTTTTGCGAAAGTAGTTGGGTAGAAAAAGATTTTGAACGCGGCGAGCGCTACTTTGTTTTAACGGAAGACCAGCAGCCTATAGCCTGTGTCGCTTACGAAGTTCCTGTAAAAAACAATGGCGTTCGCAAGGCCTACTTGAACCGATTATCCGTTTTACCTGAGCGACAAAGCAAAGGCATCGGATCACAACTCGTAGCACATATTATTGAACAAGCCAAAGCTGACCAGCTCGAACTCATCAGCATTGGTGTAATCGGCGAACACATAAAATTGCAAGACTGGTACGAACAACTTGGCTTTGTAAAAGGCAATACCAAACACTTCGCCCATTTGCCTTTTTCCGTCACTTATATGGTGTATGACCTTAATCAAAGCCTAAATAAATAGAGAGCGCTAACCATGCCCAAAATCACCCTAAGCGGCCACATTGAAGTGCCATCATAAGATCTCAATGCGGTATTGGCAGAACTACCCAACCACATCGCGCTGACTCATCAAGAAGCGGGTTGCATCACCTTCACCGTGATCCGAGATTTAAACAATCCGCAACGCTTTGATGTCTATGAAGAATTCACCGACAAAACCGCATTTGAAAAACATCAAACCAGAGTAAAAACCTCTCATTGGGGTGAAATAACGAAAAATGTTGAACGGTTTTATACGGTGAAAGAGACTTAAACAGCCTAGACTCAAGCCATAGCCCAAGCTGTCTCTAGGTTTATTTTCTCACCCGTTCAATCAACTCTTCTATCCACGCAACCGTTAACCAATCTGGTGCAGAGGCGGAGCGGGAAAAGGCAATTTGTACCGCGGGCAAGGCAGGCAATAAATCGCTTTCGATGATTTCCAGTGAGTCATTCACGCTGATGCTAGCAATGGCGGAAATGGCTTTTTCGGCCATTAACAGGCTTTCGATAAGCGTGAGATTAGCGGTGACGCAATAGAGTTGATAATCCGTACCTTTTTTCTGCAAACCATCAACGGCACTGGAATGAAACTTACAGCTAGATTCATATAAGGCCAGTGATAAAGGATTCAGTGTCGTCCAATCAAAGCCTTTTTTCGCTACCCAAACACCTTTGTCTTGGAACAAGGCTAAGCCTTCGTCGCTATCAGGCGTTCGCGTGACTAAAGCCAAATCGACTTCGCCTTTGTCCATCAGTTCTCTTAGTTCAGCCGATGTCCCCGTGCGAATTCGAAAGCGAATATTCGGCAACATGGCTTCCATGACAGACATGACGACAACGAGTAAATTCGCCACATAATCATTAGGGCAACCAAGATTAAGCAAGACACCCTGCTGTGGACCTTTGATGGATTGTAATGCGCTTTCTTGCAGCTGCAAGATACGCCGTGCGTAATGCACCAGCTGTTGGCCATCTTCAGTAAGCACTTGCTCTCGACCTTGCTTGCAAAACAGCTCGGTGCCGACTTGTTCTTCCAGTCGTTTCATCTGCATACTTATCGCTGATGGCGTTCGAAAAGTTTGCATGGCGGCACGCTGAAAGCTGCCGTGATCAACAATCGCTACAAGCGTCTTTAATAGTTCCGTATCCAATGCCATCCTCTCTTTAATCTACGCACTTTAACTTACATGCATTCATCAAAATACGTTATGCCTGTCTTCAATTTAATTGGCTTTTTTCTGTCTCTTGTTTATCGCAAGATCAGGCCATTAACTAAGAAGGAAGAAACTATGATTCTGCACGATTTTTTACCCTCAGGGAACGGCTATAAAATCCGTTTATTATGCGCTTGCTTAGGCCTGAAAGTGTCGTTAAAACAATATGACATTACGAAGGGAGAAACGCACACAGAATCTTTCTTGGCGATGAACCCAAACGGGAAAATCCCAGTATTGGAGTTAGATGATGGACAATGCTTGAGCGAAAGCAACGCGGTGCTTCTCTATCTTGCGGAACAGTATAATTCCTCGCTATTACCGCCGGATCCGATCCTTAGAGCCAAGGTCTATAAATGGTTATTTTGGGAGCAATACAGCCACGAGCCAAACATTGCTTCACCGCGTTTTTGGTTAACTCATAACGCCATGACGGAACTAAAGAAACACATGCTGCCAGACCGCATTCAGCAAGGTCACGCCGCGTTAAAACAAATGGAAGAGGCCTTAGCCGCACACACTTATTTACTCGGAAACACTATGACTCTTGCCGATATTTGCCTATTCCCTTACACCCACGTGGCGGAAGAAGGCGGCGCTTATCAATTGTCTGAATATCCAAATATTCAGCGTTGGATTAAAGGGATTGAGGACTTGGATTGGTTTATTCCCATTACTCAGGTTTAACGTCACAAATCAAACACAAAACGCCTCATCGACTCGAACTTCGGTCAACACTGAGTTGGCGATAAAACAGGCTTCGTGGGATTGGTGATGAAGCGCTTTTAATACATCTGCGCTTGGCTTTTCACCCACAAAGGTGACCGTTGGACGAAGCACGACCTCGGTCATCATTTGTTTGCCGTTGGGGCCGACGGCCAAGGTACCAATAGCGCGGTCTGTGTATTGTTCGACTATGAGTTTTTTGCGTGAGGCGAAGTCCAAAAAGAACAACATATGACAGCTGGAAATAGAAGCAACAAAGGCTTCTTCTGGGTCAACGTTTTCTGCTACCGACATAGGCAAAGGCACAATGTGTGGCGACGACGAAGCAGGAATAACGACACCGCCTTCGAACAGCCATTCATGGGCACGGCTGTATTTTTTGTCTGAAAAAACCTGTGAACCACGCTTCCACTCAACCGTTGCAAAATACTCCGACATGTTTCCTTCCCCTTTTTGTTTAATTTATTCGCTCAGAATCTAATCACTGTCACTCAAGTTTTCGTATGGCCATATTAACTCGAATCTCAGAGCCGTTTTTTGCACAACATTGTTCTTTGCAAAAAGTTACAATTTGTTTATAAAACCACCTAAACATTGCTTGCACATTTCAAAACCCAGTGTCATTTTTAATGTGGTGCTATTGTCTAATTAATGTCGTCCATTTGAAAAGGATCGTTTGAGAAAGACCGCTGTATAGCAAGGAAATAGGAACCATTCCTTGGTTCCTTAAGACTTCAATCACAGGGATAATTTTATGAAGATGCTACAGACGATAAGGGGTCGCTATACGTTCATATTTGGCGGGTTAGCGTTGGTTTTTCTACTGGTTATTATCTCTACCGAGACATTGATCAGTTACTTGCAAAATAGTATAGGTAAGTACACTTCTGGGACAGCTTTGATTCAAAACGCCGATAGAGACTTGTATCAATCACGCCTAGCTTTGGCCACATTAGTATTCGAAAAAAGCTCAACCGACGCTAAAGAATTAGAAGTTTTAGCGCTATTAAATGCCAAACAAGCGCTAGACCGCATGCAAGAATTCCGGCTACTCACTACCGATATCGATGAAATTTCCCAGTTATTAGCAAACTTCGATACTCTCTATAAAAATTGGTCGGCTGGTAGCCTTAAGATTATCCAATTAGTGAAAGACAACCCTGATGCGGCTATGATTCTTTTTATTGATGAAAACCAAGCGAACTTCATCAAATTACGATCACTTTACGATCACTCTGAAGAGCTGATCAGCAAACATTCCGAACTTGAAAACCAAGCCATCAACGAATTCACTAACACTTTTAAAGTGATTGTAGCCATCTTTGCTATTTTCGCTTTATTATTGAGCATCGCGCTTGCTTGGTTTGCCCCGCGGAATATTTCAAAAGCCATCAAATTGGTCACATCAGGTGTACGCGAAATTAGCTCTGGCGATGGTGATTTAACTCGCCGTATAGACAGTGTGAAACCAGACGAAACAGGCGAATTGAGTAGAGAGCTAGACCGCTTTGTTGCACGACTTGGCAGCTTGATTGGCCAAGTTCGTAATGGCTGTGAGCATATCCGCCAAGAAATGTTTAACTTGGGTGAGTCCGCATCAGAATCCGCGGATCTGAGTGAGCGTCAAAATCAATCACTGGACTTTGTCGTCACTGCAGTGGAAGAAATGGGTGGTGCCACTCGTGAAGTCGCACAAAATGCCGCCGACACAGTGGCAGAAGTCGAAGCGTTAAATCGATCCGCCGATGATGGCGTAAAACAATTAGACAGTGCTATTGCTCAACTAGATGGTCTTGCAGCACAAATCCAAAGCGCTGCAGGCGTCATCAATCAACTTTCTGAACGATCTGATAAGATTGCGTCCGTATTGGATGTCATCATTGGCATTTCCGAGCAAACCAACTTGCTCGCGTTAAACGCGGCAATAGAAGCCGCACGAGCAGGAGAGCAAGGCCGAGGCTTTGCCGTAGTCGCCGATGAAGTGCGAAATCTCGCCAGCAAAACGCAAAACTCCACCGAAGACATTCAAAAGATGATTAATGACTTACAGTCTGGCGTGAGCAATGCGGTCAACTCGATCACCCAAAGCGTTGATATGGCCGGCACCAGTGTCTCTCTTTCGCGTAAAACCATGGATTCCATTGCCGTCGTGAAAACATCGGCAGGGCGAATCTATGACTTTACCGCGCAAACCGCCAGCGCCACCGAAGAGCAAAGCAAGGTCACTGACGAGATCAACGAGAACTTATCAAATCTTGCCAGCATGTCGAAAGATGTAATGGAAATATCCAAACGTATTAGCCATTCAGTCCATCAGACTTTAAACAACTCCGATGAACTTGCCGGACAAGTGAAACGCTTCACGGTTTAATAAAGCGCTTCTTAAAACCTAAAAAACCGTCTTAATCATCGATTACGACGGTTTTTGTCTCTTTCATGCTATCTAAATGGGGTCGTAAAGCGCGGATTTTCTATGAATTCGCCGTCTGTAAGACTCGTTAAAAAGGCAATCATTTGACGTCTTTCATTGGCCGTTAAGACAAATTTATGGATTTTCTCGGATATCAAGGGAGAAGCGCTTCCCTGTAATGCGGCACGTCCACCAGCGCCATAGTGATCTAATACTTCTTCTAACGTCGCGATAGAGCCATCGTGCATATAGGGAGCTGTTTTGCCGATGTTGCGCAAGGTCGGGGTTCTGAATCGTCCCCTGTCTGAACTTTGTCCAGTATGTTCATACAAGCCCTGATTACCTTTTGGATAAGCGCCTTGTTCGTCTAGGTTATAAAGCCCCGTATTATGAAAAGCTGACGCTTTCGTAGCATCGGAGAAATGCACGCCAGAATGACAGCCAGAACACCCCAGTCTAGCGCTCAAAAATAACGCTTCACCACGCTTGGCATCCTCGCTAATGGCGCTGCCATTATGATTGTATTTGTAATCGTCATAAGGGGATTGATAACTAATTAAAGTACGTTCAAAAGACGCCAACGCTTTGGTAATTGTATCGAAACTAATTGGGTCATCTTGATCGGAAAAGGCTTTTTTAAATAAGCCTGGATAAATAGGGTCTCGTTGTAGAAACAAGATAACCTTGCCTTCTTGGCCTTTAGTGCCCATTTCTATCGGATGAATGCCGAAAAGAGGCACCTTAGCTTGGTCTTCTAAACGCACTTCCTTAGGATTCGCCCAAGTCAGTGTTTTCATATAGGCCACATTCACAATCGCCATGGCATTGCGATTATGAAACTGCCCAGTCACACCAACAGAAACGGATCTTGGCTCTGAAAAAGAATGTTCAGGCATGTGACAAGTTGAACAAGACATGTAACCTGGGCCAGACAAATTGGCGTCATAAAAAAGCCGCTGGCCTAGCTCAACTTTTTCTACGCTCATTGGATTATCAGCAGGCACCAGCGGAGGCGTCATCCAATTAGGCAAATCCCATTGATAACTTCCAGCAAACAAAACAAACGGATGCAATAAAAAGCACACTAGATAAGCACGATACGCCATCTTTATCGCCTCCTGATTCCTAAGTTAAGGAAGGTACAAACAAGTCTTCTTAATAAAGAAAGAAAACATCGCCCTAAAGTATTTAAAAGTTTAGCTAGGAAACACCTAAGCACCAAGTTCTGAGCAAGAATCTAGACAATATTCAATTCCCACATGTGAAGATGAAAATTCACCAGCCAACAGGCCTTGTTGAGCCAATCGTCCTTCCGTATAGTCAGGTTTTTTAAAGGGCAGATTGTGTCCATGTCTTATTTTGTTATATTATAACAAAATAAATATTACGGACCTCTATTCGCCTTGACCAACAAAACCATTAATACTCCGACTAATAACTGCCAACAAGACGATACTTCTTACGCGTTTTTTTCTGCTTGCAAGCCCGCTGGCATGCAGTTGAACGACGTCGCTTGGTCGCCTTATCGTGACAAAACCTTGCTCAAACCAATAACCGTCACTATTCATCCTGGCGAGTTTCTGGCGATTGTTGGGCCGAACGGTTCCGGAAAAACCAGCTTATTACGCTGTCTTTATCGTACTAATAAACCAACCAAGGGCACGGTTTTACTTGATGACCAAAATTTATGGTCCTTGTCGCCTCGTCAATGCGCCCAACGCATCGCTACCGTGTTACAAGACGCTGGCGGTGAATTTGGTCTAAGCGTTTTTGAAATGGTAGAAATCGGCCTGACACCAAAGTCTCTTGTTTGGGGGCGCTCCGACGAAGATTCCCAAATCGTCGATAGCGCACTCGCCTTACTCGATGTGGCACATTTAGCCGATCGCTCTTTTGACTCTTTATCCGGCGGTGAACGCCAACGAGTGATGATCGCCAGAGCGTTGGCGCAGCGCCCTGATGTACTTATTCTCGATGAGCCAACCAATCACCTCGACATTCGTCACCAGCTTGATGTGTTGGCCTTATTAGCAAAACTGCCTTGCACGCTTATTGTGTCATTACACGATTTAGCCCTCGCCTCCGCTTACGCTGACCGAGTACTGGTGATGCAAAACGGTGAAATGCAGGACTGCGCACCACCCAATGATGTCTTTACCAAGCAACGCATAAAACAAGTATTTGATGTGGACACCATTATTGATGAACACCCCATCACGCAACGACCAAGGTTTTCTTTTTACATCAATGATTAACGGAATGATTAACAGGACACTTTCATGACAACGAACGTCAATACGCACATCAAACACACGTCACTAATTATTGGCGGCGCATTACTTGGGCTTTTACACACAGGTTTGG
The DNA here is from genome assembly GCF_024397855.1 of Marinomonas rhizomae. Classification (NCBI taxonomy): domain Bacteria; kingdom Pseudomonadati; phylum Pseudomonadota; class Gammaproteobacteria; order Oceanospirillales; family Oceanospirillaceae; genus Marinomonas; species Marinomonas rhizomae. Next base: position 437,476 of record NZ_CP073343.1, on the reverse strand, counting down.
CCAATGCTTCTGGTTATCCTGTTACGGTACAAAGCTGCGACCGTGAGGTCACTTTTGAGCAAGCGCCCAAAGCCGCGGTATCAAACGATGTGAATCTAACCGAGATGATGTTGGCCCTTGGTCTACAAGATCACATGGTCGGCTTTACCGGTGTTTCTGGCTGGAAAACCCTAGACCCAACGCTACGAAATGGCATTGGTGAATTACCTGAACTTTCGCCTAAATACCCAAGCAAAGAAGTCCTATTAGGCGCCGATGCCGACTTTTATTTTGCTGGCTGGAACTACGGCATGCGTGTCGGCGGTGGCGTCACACCTGATACCTTGGCACCGCTTGGCATCAAGGTTTACGAGCTAACCGAAAGCTGCATTCACATCATGGACAAACCAAAAGTTTCCATGGATGACCTTTATGTGGATTTACTCAACCTAGGTCGTATTTTTGACAAAGAAGAAAAAGCCCAAGCCTTAGTAAAAGGTTATCAACAAGACCTTGCGAATTTCCAAGCTAATCTCAAGCCATTAAAAACAGCACCGAAAGTCTTTGTTTACGATTCCGGTGAAGAGCAGCCTTTTACTTCAGGTCGATTCGGCATGCCAACGGCATTGATCGAAGCTGCAGGCGGTAAAAACATCGTCGATGATGTACAAAAAAGCTGGACACAAATTGGCTGGGAAGCCGTCATTGACCGATCTCCAGAGGTGATTGTCATTGTTAACTACGGCGACGTGACCGCAGAACAAAAAATCAATTTCTTGCGAAGCAATCCTGCCTTCGAAAATATTCCAGCGGTGAAAAACAATCATTTCGTGGTATTGGAATACGTCGAGGCAACGCCGGGGCCTCGTAATATTAATGCAATTAAACGCTTAGCTGAGGCTTTTAGAACCGCATCATGAAAGCAGGCCAGAAAAAGCTCACCATCATGGGACGCGTTCCCCTGCCCGCTTTGTTAATCATGCTAAGCATACTGCTGCTGTTATTAATGGGCGTGGCGATTGGCGTGGGTTCCGTGTCCATTAGCCAGTCCACTGTGTGGAGCGTGATCGGCCATAAACTGTCGATCACCAACACGCTTCCTAACTGGTCGATGGGGCGCGAAAACATCATCTGGGCCGTTCGCTTGCCGCGCACACTGCTTGCCGCCATGGTCGGGGCCGCCTTGGCAATTGTTGGCGCGGCACTGCAATCCGTGACTCGCAACCCTTTGGCTGATCCACATTTATTGGGTGTGTCTTCTGGTGCGGCGTTAGGCGCGATTATCGCCTTGCTCCACACTGGCATGATTCTGGGCGTGGTTACGGTTCCCGTGTTTGCCTTTATTGGAGCCTTAGGTGCAATGTTTTTAGTCTTGGCCGTCGCGAACTTTTCCTCGGCACACAGCGCGGGACGTTTGATTCTCGCCGGTGTCGCCGTCGCCTTTGTGCTAACTGCCTTGGGAAATCTGTTCATTTTTATGGGCGATCACCGTTCATCTCATACGGTGATATTCTGGATGCTCGGCGGCTTGGGCCTTGCTCAGTGGGGGCAACTTTGGTTTCCGCTGGTCACGCTTTTATTAGGTTCCGGCTATTTGATTTACAACGCCCGTTATCTAAACGCCATGACACTTGGCGATGAAAGCGCCAGCACCTTGGGCGTTCCGGTCGAACGCTTCCGCCTGATCGTGATTGTTGTCTGCGCGCTGCTGACTGGCGCGGCGGTGGCGTTTTCTGGTGTCATCGGCTTTGTCGGCTTGATGGTGCCGCATATCGTACGCTTGTTGGTTGGTGGCGATTATCGCAAAGTCCTGCCGTTATCGGCGTTATCCGGCGCTCTGTTCCTCGTCGCAGCGGACATTGCTTCCAGAATTATCATGCCACCCGAAGACATGCCAATCGGTATTCTTACTGGCCTTGTCGGTGGCATCGCTTTTGTATTCCTGATGCGGCAAAAACGTAATGTGTCTCTGTAGATAAGCAAACAAAAGAAAACTTGCTTTATTGAAACCCAACACCCAATATACTGGTTATATATACAGCGTTATGGGGGATTTTATGTCTGCTTCTTCTACCAACAACAGCGATCAAAAAGGTGAGAAATCCCCTCTAAATAATCCGATCAAGGGGCGCGGTACTGCCAATAATATGGCGGGACGCTTTGCAATTACCTTGGTGGAAGTCGATGAAAATGACGAAGCCATTGCTTTGCTGGAAACATCATCACCCAAGACGGAAGTTCGCTATGAACGCGCAAAAAGCATCATTAGTCGTAATTCATCTCCTGATATTCCTTTTCGCCTGTCAGTAAACCCTTATAAAGGCTGTGAGCATGGTTGTGTGTATTGTTTTGCTCGTCCGACTCATGCGTATTTAGATTTGTCGCCTGGATTGGACTTTGAAACCAAGCTGGTTGCGAAGACCAATGCGGTGTTTTTGTTTGCAGAAGAATTGGCACACCCAAATTATCGTTGTGAACCCATTGCATTAGGTATTAATACCGATGCTTATCAGCCGATTGAGAAACAACTCAAGATCACGCGGCAATTATTAGAAATTGCTTTGGCGCACAATCAGCCAATTTCACTGATCTCCAAGAGCACCTTGATACTCAGAGACATAGATTTGCTCACGCAAATGGCAGAGAAAAAGCTCATCCATGTGGCAATCAGCGTGACGACACTGAATAACGATTTAAAGCGTATTTTGGAACCCAGAACGGCGTCTGGAAAGACACGTTTACAGGTGATTAAAACCTTACGAGAAGCAAGCATTCCGGTTTCGGTTCTTGTCGCACCAGTGATTCCTTTTATTAATGATAACGAACTAGAAGAAATAGTTGCTGCCTGTGCTGAGGTTGGCGCACAATCCATCAATTACATCATGTTGCGTTTGCCTCACGAGGTTGCGCCTTTGTTTGCAGATTGGCTCCACCAGCACTACCCAGAACGTGCTGAGCATATTTTGCAGCGTATTATGGACATGCGTGGCGGCAAGTTCTACGACAGTAGGTTTAGCAAGCGTATGACAGGGGAAGGCATTTTTGCGGATTTGATTAACCAACGCTTTCACGTGGCGCGACGCAAGTATGGATTGGATGACAACCGACTGAGTTATCTCGATTGCCGTCATTTTACGGTTCCGCCAAAAGAAGGTGACCAGATGACGTTGTTTTAGTAACTGGGGCTCTCTACTTAACGAAAAATTCCCCTAAGCGAAAAACGCTTAGGGGAATTTACATAGCGGTTGTGAACTTCCAGAAGGGTTATAATTTGTTGTTAAATTGACTTACCGCATCAACAACTTGTTTTGCGCCTTCCTGAATGTCATTCATCACATGACCTGCTTCGGTTGAAAGATCGAGGGCTTTCTGAGCCTTTTCCATACTTTCTTCAATTAGCGAGACTGCCTGTTCTGTGAGTTTTTTATTGTCCCCTACCACACTAATAATTTCTTCTGTCGCCGAACTGGTTCTAGAAGCAAGCTGCCTTACTTCATCAGCAACAACAGCAAAACCCCGACCCTGCTCTCCGGCTCTAGCAGCTTCTATTGCGGCATTAAGCGCAAGTAAATTAGTTTGATCGGCAATTCCTCGAATACTTTCAACCAAGTTAGCCACTTTCATTGATTGAGTATTCAGTTCGAAGATGCCCTTGCTTGCTTCGCTCATTTGCGTAGACAATTCATTCATCGTTTGGACAGTAGACTCGATGACTTTTTTCCCATTGATGGCATCTTGATCGCTTTTTTGAGATATATTGTAAGCTACCTGAGAGGTTTCTGAAATCGCAAACTCACGATTCATTTGTTCGGTAATAACCGTAGCAAATTTAACCACTTTATACAGTTCGCCACTTTCGTCATGTATTGGGTTATAAGATGCTTCTAACCAAACATCATGTCCGTGACTATCAATTCTTTTGAATCGATCTGAAACAAATTCACCAGAACGCAGTCGCTGCCAAAACTGTTTATATTCCTGCGACTCAGCTTCTTTCGGTTCACAAAACATTCTGTGGTGCTGGCCAACTATTTGGCTTTTAGAATATCCCATGCCCTTTAAGAAATTGTCGTTAGCATTTAAGATAATGCCGTCTAGGCTAAATTCTATTACTGCAGATGATCGGTGCAATGCCGCTAACATGTCTTCCACTTCTTTCGAGTGTGAAATCGTTCTCGTTAGTTCCGTCGCATAAGACTCCAGCATAATCGAACCGTCAGCGACTTTTTTCGGCTGAACCGTCGCTCGATACCAAACCTCTTTGCCATTTCTACTTTCTATTTGCAAAGCGCCATGCCAATGCTTTTTTCCACTAATTGCAGACAACATTTTTTGACTATGATCTTTTTCTAAAGACTTACCAAGAATGAAGTCTTTAATGTTTTTACCTACTAATTCAGTTTTCTCAAAACCACTGGATTTTAAAAAAAGTGTATTTGCATCAACTATTTTTCCGTCTGAAGTCATGGAAAAATACAACATTTCTTGTCGAAGGTCAGCTTGCGTTTCTTGAAAGGAAGCAAGCTCTGTTTCTAACTCTTTAATTCTAGATAATAGTTTGTTGTTTCCAAATAACATTTAATGCTTCCCTTAACAATCACAATTAGATATGCATTAAAGAGTAGCGGATGTTTCCCATTAGCACGATAGTTTTTTTGTAGCATTCTGAAAAGCTTTGTACTAATTACAAAAAAACGTTAGGCTACACAGCCAACCCTGTCTCTTTATTTGCGCAACCAAGCAAAAAACTTCTTTTGCAACCCTCCCAGAATAAAGCTCATAATTGGCACAATAACAACAGTCATAATGAATAGCCTGATAGGTAAAGAGAAGTCGCCAATATAAGGAGTTAGTAAAGGAAAGAAGATGTTCAACAACGGGTAAATAGTCACCCAAACGAGCAACATCATCTTCCATTTTTTAGGGGCAACTTTCATTAACTCTTGCCTTGTTGGTTCATTAAGCATCAATGAGTCTAATTGACTATTTTTATCGTTTATCATGATTTTTCCTTTTTAAACATCCAATAAAATGACAGGCAGCAAGCTACCAATGCCCCAGCTACAAGCCAGGTAAACATGCCAACATACCCCGTGCGATCGAGAATTATGCCAGCAGAAATAGGCACCAAAATACGAGACAAAGAAAATAAGCTGGTCTGTAAGCCATAATCGCTGGCAGACAAATGCGGACGACTGTGAATCATAATCAAGCCAAACAACACGCCAGATGAAAGGCCAAGCGCAATTGCCACAACAAACACAGCACATATAAGACGCCAATCCGACCACTCCATAGCGACAGCAAGACACATTCCTAACAATGCAATCACATTCATCACAGAAAAGGCGAATAAGGCTCGATAAGGCGATATACGAGCAATACAAAGGCTATAACAAAAACCCGATAACGCTGCGAACACACCGCTGCAACTAGCAATCCATGCAATGTTATCTATGCTCAGCCCAAGATCTAACATAACGGGTTTAAGATACAGCCAAGCGGCACCAATAAAAGGAAAGTAGAGCACAAGGATAATGTTCCACATCACCATATCGGGTCGTTGAAAATAGCCTTTCCACATGACAAAAAGCGACCCTCGTGATGTAACTGTTGAGGGATTTTCTGAATTAAAACTTTCACTTTCTATCAGCGGATAACGAACATGGGCTATATACAACAGAACACCGCAAAGCAAAGCCATTAAGCCGAATATATAAAAAGGCCACGCCCAACCAAAGCGTGCATACACCAATAGCATGGCCCCCCCACCAACAACCGAAGCTAGTGCCGTCACAGCCGAACGTATAGCGCCCGTTTTAGGACGTTCATTTTCTGGGAAACGCTGAATAGCAAACGCGTTAATAGGTACATCCAGCCAAGACGTTATCAAGGTGGTACACACGGCAATAATAAATAGTGTCTTAAAAGTTGTTATTTCAATGTCTGCTAGAGATAGCATCGTCAGGCAACAAATGAAGCCGCCACCAAGCAATGCACTCCATTTAAGATAGTTCGACTGCTGAAAACGAAAAATATCAATCGGCGATGCCATTAAAAATTTAAGCATGACTGGCAGACCGGATACTTGAAACAAACCAATATCTGTACCACTCCAACCATATTCTCTCATCATCAATGGCACACCAAGATAGAGATAAATTGATGAAGCCGTCAGAGTAAAATTACACCATCCAATAACCCAATGGAGATAAAAGTAAGGGGATTTCATCTCTGTACTTTTCTCCCACAATAAAGCCACACAGACGACATTGGGAAGTCTGTTATTTCCTCTGATTGCAGAACGTCTAACCCGTTTTGATCTAACAACGCAACAATTTCACCTTGCTTTGGTAGATAGTTGCCTTTCATAACCATAGGTAAATAAAAGGGTAAAACACCTTCACACTGTTTCTTTTCAGCGGTTTGCTCGGCATGAAGAATCAATAAGATGCCATTCGGTTTAAGTAACGCCGAGATCCGTTTTATCGCTGCATTAGCATCATCTAAAAAATGCAATACAGAAGAACACCAAATCAAATCAAATTGCCCATTTGGTGATTGCTTATTCAAATCACCCGACTGCACTTCAATACGATGTTCCAACTTCTCTGCTATGACATTTTTGTATGCTACTTTTGCCGTTTCAGGGAAATCAAATAACACGCCCGTGGAGTTTGGAAAGTGGCGTACAAGTGACAGAGCGACCAATCCAGGTCCGCCACCTAAATCTAAAAAATGCAGTGGTGTTTCTTCAGCAATAGTCACGTTTAGCACACGATCAAGGATACGGTCGAGTGCTGGCACAGTCACCGCACGCTGCTCTTGAAAAATCTGTGCTTTAGCTGCTTTTGCCCATAATGGCGCCATAGCTGAAGATAAAGCGTTATGATTCTTTGGCACATACAGTAGTGCTTCAAATTGTTCAGTAAAGTGTCTTAACGTTTGAAAGCGAAATTGCAAAGCTTGCGAACAATCCATTGCTGAAACACTCGTCATATAACGTTTTGCTAAAGCACTCGTTATATATTTATTATCAACAGCCGTATCAACGCAGCCCATACTCCATAAAAGGTCTATCCATCCCTTGATATTGGTTGATGGCATCGCCAATTTATGGGCTATCTCTTCTATCGAGCAAGGCTCTAGCAATACATCAAACAAAGATCGAGATAATGCAACTTCAAGCGCTTTTATCTTCACTTGCGAACCGGCCAGATCCCAAAATGTTTGTAACTCATGACAATCCAACTTAGTCATATCCATATCTCCGTTAAAGCTCTAAGGTGAATTTCACGCCATATTCTCTTGGCGGGCTGTAAACTGTCACGTAGCCATTTTGATAACCAACAGCATCAAATTGACGGTCTTGCAGATTATTAACATACGTTGACAAAGACGCTTTATCAGTCAGTGGATAACTCGCGGAGACATGGACAAGCTCATAACCTTTTTGTTGATACTTGTTCGCCGCATCAAGATAGACCGCGCTGCTTCCAACTAGACTAGCTGCCACAGACCAACCACCTACATCCTCATAACGCAGCGATAAATGGCCATTCATTTCAGGAGCAAAAGGATTTCGATTACCTGAATAGTCATTGTTACCATCAATAAAACGATCGAATCGTGTTTTATTCCAAGCCACACCAATTTCCGTGCTCCAGCTTTCATTGAAGTAATACTCAAGAGAGGCTTCCAAACCATCTGAAGTGGCATCAGCTGCGTTAGTCAAATAAATCAAACCTACAGTTGGCATCTGAGTAACTTGCATATTTTTTATATCCATATGATAGGCAGACAGGGTGTAACGTAGCGGTTTATCTGATAGATCGCCCTTTAACCCGAGCTCAAAACTTTGGTTTTTTTCTGGATCATAAGATGAATAATTAACGGCTGGAGAAACAGTATTAAAACCACCAGAGCGAATCCCTTCTGCATAGCTGGCGTAAAGCATATGGTCAGAATTAATATCGTATTTTAGAGTTAACTGAGGCGTTAGATCAGTCCAACTTTTAGACTTTTCTTGTGCGATAGAAGGATTTAGCTTTACCTCGTCTCGCGAAGCTCGAATACCCGCAATAACAGAAAGATCCGAGCTGATCGGCATTGTCCAATTAGTGAAAAGCGCATAGGAATTACCCGTTTGCTGGGCTTGTAAATCACTCAAACCAAAAAAAGTTTTGGAAAGCGTACGCAAATCATGATCTTGGCGTTCTAAATAAGCACCGAATAACCAGTCTGCTTCTCCTAAGTTTCCCTCTAGACGAAACTCTTGGGATAAGGTCCGAAGATGATGATCTCGACCAATATAAGTGCTTTCTGATGGTTGGAAATCCGTATCTTGCTGTACTTTATCTCTATAATCGTTATACGCCGTGACCGAATTAAGACGCACTCCTGATGGCAATTCATGATTGGCATTAATCGAGAACGTTTGACCTACAGAGTGATTCCAGCTGTCCGTTGCTGATGCTACCGTGGCCCGTTTTCCACTAGGTGAACCCCATAACATCGCATCATCGTCATAGGCTTGTCGGCGATAACGAACAACCACGTCTGTTTTGTTAGAGATTAACCAACGTAATCCTGCATTTAAGTTCTGCCGTTCTTTATCGTCCGCCTTATTTCCCGTCGTGGCATTATCAATAAAACCATCCTGCTCTAGAAACTCCCCTGACAAGCTGATATAGACCTCATCTTCAACCAAGGTCTGGCTAGTTGAAAGCTGTACTCTTTGTTTGTCTCGGCTACCAACTTCAACGCCCAACATTGTCTTGTCTTCCCCGACTAGATCATTACTAAAAATAGAAACCACACCAACTTCAGCATTGTGGCCATATACAGTTGATTGCGGGCCACGCAGCACCTCAACCCGATCGATATCAACAAGATTATTTTCGAACCCCTGAGCGGTTAACGTGGGTACACCATCAACCATTAGCAAAGTAGAACTAGACAGCGCATTAAAATTTGCCGTCAAGCCTCTAATAACAGGAGAGTTAATACCAGACTGCCCAAATGGTTGAAAGCTCAAACCAGCAACTCGACCTTCCAGTTTCGCTAAGCTATCTACGCCATCTTGCTGCAATACTTCGGTATCGTAGACAGTTGCATGCGATGTTGCTTTCGATAAGGTTTGCTGCTTTTTATCCGCTGTCACCATCAATTCAGGTAACAAAGTCGTACTTTTTTGTCCAGTATCTTCTTGAGCAAGAATAGATACAGGAAGCAGTGCTAAAGCACCGATCATTAATTCAATCTTGAATACTGTTTTTCGTTTCATCTCACTTTCTCTTTCTCGTAATTAATGCTTTACGCTATAGAGAAAGATGATAATATTAATTGAGATTGATTATCATTTGATTGCTTATTCATTTCGTTAATATTCATATTCAATACGTTCAAATCGCATAAAGAGCGGGAAAAATCATGGCCTTTCTAGTGAATAAAAATGCATTAACAGCTGTCACAAACCTTCAATCTGGTTGGCAAAGACAGGCTATTTCTTCTCAACTAGGAGAATGTTATATAGACCGGTTTATTATAGAACCTGGGCTATCTATTGCTTATTCACGTTACACACCAACGCAAGATTTAGTTGAAGAGAGCACCATAGAAAAAGACTCATCAACACTTAGTCTTACTTATGGTTTAGAAGGGTATTCTCGTTATCAGGCAAAGCAGAACAATACTGAAGATTTCATTTTTGAACCTAATTACACCACCATCACCACCTTTGGTAACAGCTCTGGAAAACGTGTGTACGCCGCGAATAAAACCACCAGCCAATTAAGAATATTAGTGGACGGCAGTGTCTTTAATCGCTACCAAATCCCATTCGAGTTTCAAGCAGACAAAATTCCTTTACCTCGCCAACATCAACATATAAAAACGTCTAAAAATACCCAACACTATATCAATAGACTGATGCATCTAGCGTTATCTGATCATACTGAACGACCTTTAGAAAAAAATATTCTGGTGCTCAACTTACTTAGCGAACAGATTGAACGACTTCAAACAAACACTATGATCGAGCCCCAAAGTCTAGGTATTAGCCTTGGGGATGAACATAAAATCGCGCAAGCTCGGCTGTTCATGATTCAACATATGAGCCAACCTTTGAGTATTGCTTTTATCTGTCAAAAAATTGGAATTAGTGAAAGCAAACTTAAACAAGGGTTTCATGCCATTTACAATACCAGCCCCTATAAGTTGTTATTAGAAGCAAGAATGCACAAGGCATGGGAATTACTCACATCAGGCCATCAGGTAGCCCAAACAGCCTATGCGGTAGGCTACGAACACCCCTCTAATTTCAGTGCCGCTTTTAATCGTTTTCATGGCTGCCCACCAAAGTCATTAACCTCCTCAAACAAACATCAAAATAAATAAAAAAACGTTATGTAATTCACACATTAACCTTTATAAACAAGGTTCCGATTCCCCCTTTTTTGGAACCTATTTGCATGCCTAGTGATGACTTTATCGATCTGCTCAAATTGCTTATTCGCGCGCCTAGTGTGGTTGGTGCAGAGCATTCATTTTTCCGCGTGTTACAACGCGAGCTGGAAGAACGAGGGGCAAAAGTCACTTGGTACGAGGGTTTGCTAGTTGCCCAAGGTAGCGACCCGTTTAGCACCATGTTTTCGGCGCACATAGATCGTCATGGTTTGGTGTGTACTGGCCCAAATGAATTCCAATACGCGGCGTTTGTTTCCGCAAACCGCACCGACTTATTGAACAACTCGGTGTCTGAAGAATTGATGACTAAGGTCACAGAGCGCTTCAACCATGAAGAAATCTACGCTTACGAGCCTTGGTCTGGCGTATACCGTGGCAAAGGCACCATTAAAAGCTCTTACGTTTGTGAATTCCGTAACAACTTGATTTTCGAAACAGAAGGCTTAGAAGGTGTGGTTGCCGGTACGCCAATCGCTTTTAAAGACCAATTACACATAGTCAACAATCGCTTAGAAGGTCAGCTCGATAACGTGATTTCAGCGGCGGCTTTGGTGCATCTTTTTGATCATGGTTTTAAAGGCACGGCCTTTTTTACTGCCCAAGAAGAAGCAGGGAAAAGTTGGCGCTATTTGCTTGAGTGGTTCCGTCGTTTTGGCGGTTCAACCAACCGTTTATTTGTGGTTGATACTAGCCCGTTCCCGAATCTTGATGCGGCTAACGAGCAGCTTCTGGTACTTAGGGAAAAAGACGCCAACGCCACGTTCAACAAAGACAGCACAAAACTTTTAAAGAACCTGTGCGAGAAAAACAACATCAGTTATTTGTATAAAAACCGTTACGTAGAAAATGAAAACGCGAAACGGGCTGAGCAGGGCTTGCCGCCGAGCTCCCTTGGTAGTACAGAGCTTGGCCGCATTATCGCCGCGTCGAATGGTTTAGTAGATGGCACCACTATTCAAATCCCCACCATCGGCTATCACACCATGCACGAATCGGCAGCGGTGGAATCGGTGGATGCGTTTCTAGATATGCTAAAAGTGGTGTCGAACATTTAATTCACTTCGTACCATTTACTGATTGGTACTATTTGCAACACACAAAAATCCCGTTTCGATATATAAATTCGAAACGGGATTTTTTATCTACTCAAAAGTAAATATTTAAGTTATTGGAGTCTTCAGCTTCATAGCGTTCAGTTTTTACTTTCTACATAAGCGTGCTTACTGGCAAAAGCTTTCAGAGCCTCACAAGCTTGTTCCCATGCATTGTCGTCCTCATATAAAGCAGATTTTAAATACGCTGATGTCATTTTTTGGGTAATGGCGAGACGATCAGGATCTTCGTCATCCGTTTCTTTTGCATCATAACCAGCAATGCCACCTAACCCGTGTTTACCACCAATTAACGTCAATAAGAAGTCACTGGCTGGAGACATGTGATAGGAATCTGTATGCCAATCTGCGCCACGGGTTGTGAAGTGGGGGCTAAGATCTTGATCACCATACACTACTAAATTCTTTGTGGTCATTGATGAATAATCTGGATTAATTTCAGGGAACCTTTCTCTTGCTGATTCAATTAAATCATCTCCCCCTTTGCCCACTGCCGCTAATAGGACTCCGGCTTTGATACGCTGATCGAATACGCTGCGTATATGTGGTAGCGTCATGCCCATTAACATAGCCGCTGTCATCGCCCCTGCAGAATGCCCCACGATCGCGATGCGTTCCTTATCTAATCGGCCAGAAAGACTGACTATATCGCGCTCAATTTGCGCCAAATTGTCCAAAATGGTTTTCATTTCAATCACTCTTTCATTGAGAAAAAGTGGCGCATCTGGGTGAGTATTGTCGAGACCACCCACTCTTGAGCTTGCATGGGTAGGTTGAATAACGGCAAAACCTTGCTCAGCGTAATAGTTTACCAGCGGGGCGTAACCATCTTTAGAAGGCAGGTACGACGATGGCCCATGTCCATGAGAAAGTAAGATAATTGGAATATTATCGCCACTTACTGGCAGGGTAATACGAAGTTCAAGTGGTGTTTCACGGCCTTCTACCGTTAGGGTAATTGGGCTAATAGACAGGGTAAGTTGTCGATTAGACTCTGGGATATTCTTAGATTCGGTAACGAGATTATTCATAAAAACTCCTTAAGCAATTGAGGTGCTAACTCTACCTAAAGGCGAATGTACAATATATAATGAAAAATCCACATTACATTACCAATAGTATTTAAATGATAGATCCTCTTTCGAGTATTGTGACTCTATTGCAGCCAAAAGCCGCTTTTTCTAAGGTAGTCCACGCCGCAGGCATGTGGCGTATTAGACGCGAAGAAATCGGTAATCCTTTCTATTGTGTCGTGCTAGAGGGAAATTGCGAGTTCACATTAAAAGGCGATGAACCGATTTATCTAACCGCTGGCGATTTTGTCCTTGTTCCAGAAGCTCATGCTTTTACGGTAGCTAGCAGCCATGCTCCAGCACTGGACGAAGCCGATACTGTGCCCATTAAAACGGCTGCTAGCACCTATTTTGTAGGTGAAGCAGAGCAAGAGTTGAATGCGCATTTACTTATTGGCCATTGTCAATTTGAGGCGCCTGATTCAAAAATACTAGTATCGCTTCTTCCGAAACTTGTTCACCTCCGCGAAGCGAAAAGGCTCACCACGCTGGTCGAGCTTGTTATTGAGGAATCTTTGGCGCAACGCCCCGGCCGTGATTCTGTATTGGCTAGATTATTAGAGATTCTGCTGATTGAAGCTTTTAGAACGAAGATGGACACACCAGAAGTTCCTGGTTTGTTAGTCGGTTTAGCCGATGAGCGACTTGCAATAGCAATTCGAAAAATCCATCAAGATGTGAGTAAGGCATGGACGATTGATCAATTAGCCAAAGAAGCCTCATTGTCTCGTTCCAGCTTTTTTCAGCGCTTTAGTAAAGCCGTGGGTTATACACCAATGGAATATGTTATTGCATGGCGTATGGCGATTGCGAAAGACCTCTTAAGACGCCAAACCTTTACTATGGCCACCATTGCAGAAAGGATAGGTTACCAATCTGCCAGTGCGTTTAGCTCTGCTTTTAGCAAACATACAGGACAAGCTCCGTCAAAATTTTTAGTTGAAGACGGTCTTGTTGAGAGAAAGTTACAGGAAGTTTAAACAGAGCAAAACTAGCTTTAGCTACACGCCTACCTAAATTAGCAAATTCAGAAAGCAAAAAAAATCTCGTTTCAAAACATAAACTTGAAACGAGATTTTTACAATTCGAACTATAAAGAGAGCTCTTTTCGAATGATGTCTGCACCCGCTGTTAAGGCATGTAGCTTGCCTCTTGCCACAGCACGAGGCAGCGGCGCCATGCCACAGTTAGTACAAGGATAAAGCTTATCGGCATCGACAAACTGCAGCGCTTTTCGCAGAGTATTAGCCACTTCTTCTGGTGTCTCAATGGCATGGTTTGCCACGTCGATTGCGCCGACCATGACTTTCTTACCGCGAATCAGCTCAAGCAATTCCATTGGTACATGGGAGTTATGACACTCAAGCGAAATAATATCGATGCTGGATTGTTGTAACTTAGGGAAGGCTTCTTCATATTGTCGCCATTCAGACCCAAGCGTCTTTTTCCAATCCGTATTGGCTTTAATGCCGTAGCCATAACAAATATGCACCGCCGTTTCGCATTTAAGACCTTCGATAGCTCTTTCTAAGGTTGCGATGCCCCAATCATTCACATCATCAAAAAACACATTAAACGCGGGCTCATCAAATTGGATGATGTCCACACCAGCCGCTTCTAATTCTTTTGCTTCTTGGTTGAGAATTTTGGCAAACTCCCAAGCAAGCTTTTCGCGGCTTTTATAATGATCATCATAAAGTGTATCAATCATGGTCATTGGGCCTGGCAGCGCCCATTTAATCGGTTGCTTGGTTTGCTGACGCAAAAACTTAGCATCCTCAACAAAAACTGGCTTGATACGACTAACAGGACCAACGACAGTAGGTACGCTCGCGTCATAGCGGTCACGAATTCTTACTGTCTGACGATTCTCAAAATCAACGCCGCTGAGGTGCTCAATAAAAGTGGTAACAAAGTGTTGGCGCGTTTGTTCACCGTCACTGACAATATCAATACCCGCTTGCTGTTGCTCTTGAAGCGAGATGCGCAGTGCATCCTGTTTGCCGTCAACTAATTGATCGCCTTCCAATTTCCAAGGGGACCAAAGGGTTTCTGGCTCTGCAAGCCATGTGGGCTTCGGTAAGCTGCCAGCGGTTGAAGTCGGTAGCAGTGTGTTGTTAGCAACTGTTTTTTCAATATCTGTTTTCATAATAAAGAATGCCGTTTATTAAATATAATGTTAGAAAAATAACCATTAAGGGTCGCGTTTATGCGTAATTAGCAGACCACTGCTCAAGTACCTTTTGATATGGCTTTATGAAATTCTGCTCAGCAAATTTTCCTTGCTCACTCGCCAATTGGCTACGCTCTTCACGGTCATAAATAATTTGCGTTAAAGAGTGGTCGAGGTTTTTTAAGTTAGGTTGATAGCTCTTTCCAGCAACCGCGTTAGCGTTGTAAATTTCTGGTCGGTAGATTTTCTGGAAGGTTTCCATCGTGCTGATGGTGCCAATAAGCTCAAGGTTGGTGTAGTCGTTCAGCAAATCACCCACAAAATAAAAAGCCAATGGCGCAGCGCTGTTTGCAGGCATAAAGTATCGAACCTGTAAGCCCATCTTCTGAAAGTATTGCTCGGTCAAAGAGGTGCCATTTGGTTGATATTCTACCCCCAGAACTGGGTGCTGATTTCCTGTACGCTGGTACGTTTTATTGTCGGAAACACTCAGACAAATAACAGGTGGCTTAGTAAAGTTTTCTTTAAAGCTGTCCGATGTCACAAAACTTTTAAAGAGCTTTCCATGTAACTCACCGAAGTTATCAGGAATACTAAATTCCGCTTGGTCTTTGTTGTGGTTTGGTAGCAAGACGCTGAAGTCATAATCACGCACATAAGAAGAGAAATTGTTTCCTACAATACCTTCGATACGCTGCTCAGTGTGATGATCAAAAATATTCGTCTTCAAGATTTCAATGGTTGGAAAAGACTGGCCTTTTCCTTCGATATCAACATCAACCGAAATGATTTCAAGTTCAACAGAGTAACGATTTCCCTTTGCATTATCCCAATGCGCCAGCGCATTAAAACGGTTGTTAATCATCCTCAATGCGTCACGAAGATTTTCTTGTCGTCTCTCTCCTCTAGCCAAGTTCGCAAAGTTCGTTGTGATGCGTGTATTGTCTGCAGGGCGGTAGTTTTCATCGAAGCAAATACGCTTAATGTTAAAGATAAAATCGTTGCTCATGGTGACCTCGTATCCTATTTTCTGAAGTGAAATAAGGATCTCTTCCTTGTTCTCACTTGCCAGTTTTTGATTATTGGCGATATGTCTAATGACTCTATGAGTACATTTATACGCAACCATAATCATGAATAAAAATGAATTAAACTTAAATATATTGAATATCATTCATCTTAAGAGATGGACGAGCCTCAGGATTGGGAATTTTCAATAACGACTAGGAGGGGAGAATCAAAGACAAGAACGCCCTAAATAGGGCGTTCTATTATCGGGTGCTATTCAACAAGAGAAAACGGAATGACCGGACAATTAAGCACGACATCGGTTCGTTCGATGGTAACCAAACCTTGATCTTCTGCTGTAAAAATCGCTTCTTCAGATGTCAATTCTGTTGCCTTGCTTGGATCTTTCCATACCACGACGTACATCAACCAAAGTGGCGAGTAATGAGTGTCTTGGCTTTCATAACCTAATGGCTCTGGAACCGACGCAAATACGCTCCAAGCTTGCTCTTGATTCGGAAATGCATACACACGCTCTAGCACAGTTTTCACTTGGGGTGGTTTCGGGTAATTCGGCACAGCATCACGTAACCGAGGCGCATAATTGGCATTTTTGGCTTTGGCCACCGCTTGGTCTGATACGTCGGTTGTTATGTAGAGCACCTCTTTGTCATCATGCCAGCCATGTAATAAAGGCAAACTAACACTAGCCTGCCGAGTTTGTTCATCTTGAATAGAATGAGAACTGCAAGAAGCTAATGACAAAACACAGATAATCCCTAAGAAACATTGACGCAACATGCCATTCACTCCAGAGTGTTTTACATAGAAAAAAGTATTGAAAACGATCATTTAGCAACTATTAATAACATCTATACACCTATCTGTACTACTAATAGCCAACGAGACGCGCATGATAGATAAACTTGAAATAAATCATCTTAGAACATTAAGCGCTCTTTATCAGTTCGGCAATATTTCAGCAGCGGCAGAACATTTAAGTGTTTCTCAACAGGCTGTCAGTCTTCAACTTAAAAAAATAAGAAGCATTCTTGGTGATCAACTCTTTGTTAGAACAGGGCATGGAATGATTCCAACACCCTACGCCAAAGAGATAGAGCAACACATCGAAAAAATATTAACCTACATAAATAGCATCCCTCTGGCAAAAGCGTTTTCACCACAGGAAGCAGAAAGAACACTGGTTATCTGTGCAACAGACTACACCCAAGAAGTGATCGTCACCGAGCTCATTAGAGAGCTTAGACAGTACGCTCCTAAAGTAAAAGTGATCGTTACCAATATCGAACACGCCAACCTAACCAAAAAAATCCATCAAGGCTCAATAGATATTGTTTTTACCACCAGCGCCTATGCTCCCGAAGGATTGATTTCAACGCCGTTATTTACCGAAAAATACCTATGCGTAACAGCGAATAAATCCATTGAACGTACTCATGGCCTATCACTAGAACAATTAACCACACACGACTTCGTCATTGTTTCGCCTGGCGTTGGCAGCTTTATAGGCTCTGCTGATACTTGGTTTGAACAACAAGGATTTCCACGTCATGTCGCCGTATCCGCCCCGTCCTTTCATATGGCGAAAGAGACCTTAAAGCAGTCAAACATGGTGGGATTCATCCCTTCGAGGTTACTACCGTGCGATGGACTATTTGAGCTTGCATTGGAGAAATACCCGCCAGGTTATCAAGTCGTAGCTGCCTATCACCCAAACGCAAAACATGACCCATTAATTAGCTGGTTACTGGATAGCACCCAGAAGAAATTTGCTCATTAAAAAGATCTTCGCTTGTATGAGCAACAAGCTTAGCTTTATCGCCAAACGCCCCACTCACCTCTACCCTAGCGTCACTTTAAACACTATGTAGAGGTCATTATGTCCATTAAACGCATTAATCCACTATCCTTATATGATGGTGCAGCAACAGGTATGTCACAAGCCACGGTAGATAACGATACGGGATTGGTTTTTATTTCAGGGCAAGTCGACTGGGACAGCGATTTTCAAACTCATAATCACGACATGAAAACGCAAACTGCCAATGCAGCAAAACACTTAATCACGGTGCTAGAAGAAGCAAATTCCTCAGTCGAAAATATCCTGCAGCTAAGAGTCTATATGCGTGGTGAGGTTGCAGACCATATGGAAGACATCGTCCCTATTATCGCCAGCACACTAGGTACCTCACGCCCTGCATTAACGGGGATTGGCGTTGCCTCTTTGGCTTCCCCAGAGATTTTAATTGAAATTGAAGCCGTGGCTAAGGTGTCAAAATAAACTCGCGCAAAAGACCTTATTGAGATGATAAATAATCTGAAAAGAAACTAATAATAAGCAAGAATATCTTCTGCCTTCATCGGTCGGCTATGAAACCAGCCTTGATGAAGGTGAATTCCTAGCTGGCTAATTTTTTGACTGTCTTTCTCTGTTTCAATGCCTTCCGCAATACAAACAATGCCAAGCTCGTTGGTCAATGTGATGATGGACTTTAAGATAGCGGTATTTTTTGCTTTATCTTCTATAAAGATTTTGTCCGTTTTTACAATATCAAAGTCAAATTCTGAGACATAGGATAAGCTGGAGTATTCCACACCAAAGTCATCAATTGCGAATCTATAGCCTTTTTGCTTTAATTTTTGCATATGATCTTTAATAACGTTCTTTTCTAGCATTAAGTTTTCATCTTCTGTGACTTCAAGAATCAGGCTAGAACATATCTCATTCTCTAGAGTAAGCATTTTTCTAACAAAAAAATCACTTTCCAGATGCAAGCTGGAAATATTCACTTGGAAACTATTGTTAGAAATGAACGCTTTATTGAAGCTCGACTTGATCAGATTAATTTGAAATAAGGTGTACTCAACGCATAAGTCTAAGTTTTTAATTTGGTCAATACTGTCTTTAACATTAACACCGTCTTTGCTTCTTAAAAACACCTCAATAGAGAACAAGCTTTGATCATTCGTATCAATAATAGGTTGATATTCATTGTAATAAACATGATGTTTTATCTTCCCTCGAATGCACCTTCTCTCGAGAAGTATTACTATTCTTGGTGTCACAAGGAAAATACATACTAAAAATAGCAATAGCGTTGTGGGTACAAAATATAAGTTATAGCGTTTGACGGAATCCGTTATAGGAACAACATAAGAAAGGTTATCTATGATATCCGAGTTACGGTATTTATCACCTAGCTCTTTATCATTAATCGATATGACAATGTCTGAACTATTATTTAAAAATCTATCGACACTGCTTTTCTTGATCAATATATTGAATTCAAAATTCTCTGTGGTTTTTTTGATAACAAAAATAGGCATTTCTAACGAATTGATTGTATGAGGCCCTGTTATCAAGAACCCCTCATGTGGAGATGGTTTTCTTACCTCGATTCTTTCGTTTTCGCCCCAAGAGTTACATACCACAACACCATGATCGCCGTCTTTCTGAATGACTCCAAACTCTATTGACCCGGGGATGTTAAAAAGCTCTTTACGCATTTGTAAAACAAAACTGCGTGGGCAATTATCTGTATAACCAACGGATATGAAAGCAATAAAATTCGCTACTTCTTTAAAATAACCTTCCATTTCGGAAAAATATAGCTGCTGTATCTTCTCTTTGGACTCTAATTCTCGTTGTTGATGCCACTTACTTTCTATGAAGTATAGAGAGCTGGTCAAAATAACTACCAAAGAGAAATTAATAATGACGGTTATTAACATCCTTGATTTTGTAGACATGTAACTTCCAATATCTCTTGTTTGTATAGCCTCATTTATAACAAGTTACTAAAGAAAAAATACATAACATTTGTAACCTAAATAAGTCATCTACATTACATAAAACCTAACCAACCTTAACTTACTGAAATATAAGACATTATAAATTTCTAAAAAAAGACAACCAAAGACAAATAATTACAATTTGCTACATAGAATCATTTTCGTCTTTTAACTTTGCATACTTATAAACCGTATTGCGGCTCACTCCAGCGGTTTTGGCAGTTTGCGAGACATTGCCTTTGAATTCATTTAACAGCCTAGGTATCAAGTCTTCTAACGGTTCATCTTGTTCACTGGCCGCCTTTGATGATGTTGAATCATCAACTTGCCCCATGGCATCGAGGTCATCAAAGAAATCATCAGGTAAATGCCATTCTTCTAGCTCTTCCTCATCGGCCATTGCCATGCCGACTTTTAATACATGAGCGAGTTGGCGCATGTTTCCCGGCCATGGATGCGTCACCAGTAAGTCCAACATAGCTTGCGACAAAGCTGGGCCTGGTTCTTCTTTGCGTAAACGCTCATGAAGGTATTTGATCAATGCCGCTTTGTCAGTGCGCTCACGCAAAGCGGGTAGCTCTATGTTCAAACCTGAAATTCGATAGTATAAATCTTGGCGAAAACGCCCTTCTTTCACTTCTTCTTTTAAGATGCGATTGGTGGCGGAAATCAGTTTAATGTCCACCGGAAAGGCTTCGGTAGAACCCAATGGCGTGACCACTCTTTCTTGCAAAACTCGCAATAAACGCGACTGCACTGCCATGGGCATTTCACCAATTTCATCAAGAAATAATGTGCCGTGATGGGCGCGACGAATCAGACCAATGGAGCCTCGATTTTGCGCACCAGTAAAAGCGCCTTTTTCATAACCAAAAAGTTCAGACTCCACCAATTCAGCAGGAATAGCCGCGCAATTTACCGCCACCAACATCTCTTTGGCGCGGGAGCTGTGATAATGCAAACTGCGTACAAATATCTCTTTACCAGCACCCGTTTCACCATGAATCAAGATAGGAATATCTTTTTCCATAATCTTATGAGCTTGGCGCACTAAACGCTCGACTCGATCGTCGCCATGTTGTAATTCAGCCAATGGAATGACGTTATCTGGAATCGCTTTAGACGACAGTATTTCCGGCTTCTTCACCTTTTCAACGGGTGGATTTTTTTCATTCATAACAATAGCTTCTGGCTGTGATGGTGCAACATAATCTGCTCGCTGACGAAAGTCTGGTATGCGCATGATTTGCTGTACGGGAGGAATCACTTTAACGTAAAACTGATAACGCCCCATGGCAATCAACTTCATCGGCAAACTAAAAGGATGATGTTTGATCTCACGCATTTCGATATCAAATATTTGATTAATGTTGAGCAAAGCCAAGTCCTGCGCGAGAACCACTTCCGCACGACGGTTAGCAGAGACAATCGTACCGTTTTCATCCAGCACCAAAATACCAGACCAATGACTGTCCAAACTGACCACATTGGTATTAAAACTGAGAATAAAATGCTCTTGCTGGAAGGCGGAAAAGATCAGGCGATTCTCCACACTCAACGACATAAGTTTGACCATGCCAAAAGTATGATCTTGAGGCAGATACGCGTCTGAGGAGATGTCCAACACACCAACCAAATCGTTTTTGGTGTTGTAGATAGGCGATGCCGAGCCAACCATAAAACGATTAGCACGTAAGAAGTGTTCATCTCGACCCACTTGAATCGCTTCGCCAGTAATCAGAGCGGTACCAATCGCATTGGTGCCAACGCCCATTTCGGTCCATTGGTTCCCGCCTACCAAACCATGCTGTGCAGCACTGCCAAAACGCGGTTGCCCCCAAGTGTTCAATACATGACCTTGGCGGTCCGCTAAAACGATCATACAAGCTGAATTGCTCAGAATATTTTCGTAATACGGCAACACTTCGTTTTCTGTGGTTTCGAGCAAGCTACGATGCTGATCTATCAGATCTGTTAACGAACCTTTTGGCAAGGTCGCGAAATCGGGTCGACTGCTGTGATCCAAGCCAAATTGCTCGCAACGATACCAAGACGCTTGAATTCGCTCCTTGTGAGTTTGCGTCAAATTCGTTTCCGATCCAGAGTCTATGGAGGCAGATGCGGCGGCACTTTGTTGTTGTTTTTGTTCTTCTTCGTCTTGCATTTCCTACTCCAACACCTCAAGGAGATCCCTCGGAGTGTGCATGAAATGTTCACTGTGATTGGCAGACTGTAAACACTTTGAACACTCGTGAACAGTCCTTTTTCGAAAGTGAAAGCCACCAAACCCAACCAAAAATCACAATAAAACCAATATTTTTCAATGATTTATACCTGACCAAAAGTATAGAAAAATTTTTGGCACGGCTTTTGTAAGTACTTACAACATACAGACAAAATTACTGTGCGTTCATTTTTGAGCCTTGCGAAAGACACAAGATGTTCACACAAGAAAACAATAACAACAAAAAAGGTACTTACAATGTCTCTGACGCTGCAGAATGTATCGCGCGTTGTTGAAGGCGAGACGTGGATCGATGATGTAAATTTATCTCTCGAACCCGGCTCTTTCAACGTTCTACTTGGGCGCACTCTGTCCGGTAAAACGACGCTAATGCGCCTCATGGCAGGTCTTGATCGACCTACCAAAGGAAAAATCCTCATGAATGGAGTGGACGTAACAGGTGTGCCTGTTCGCGAACGCAACATCTCCATGGTGTATCAACAGTTCATCAATTATCCCAACCTCACGGTTTACGAAAACATCGCGTCGCCACTTCGCTTGGCAAAGATGGATGAAAAAGAAGTCGACCGCCGTGTACGTGAAACCGCAGAAATGCTTCGCATCGATCCTTTCCTTGATCGTTTGCCACTGCAACTTTCTGGTGGCCAGCAACAGCGTACCGCCATGGCGAGAGCCTTGGTGAAAGACTCGCAAATTATCTTGTTCGATGAACCTCTGGTTAACCTCGATTACAAATTACGCGAAGAGCTACGTCAAGAATTACGCGCCTTGTTCAAAGCCCGTAACTGCATCGCCATTTACGCCACAACCGAACCTAACGAAGCCTTGGCTCTGGGTGGTAACACCGCTGTTTTAAACGAAGGTCGTTTGCTGCAAATGGGGCCAACTGCCGAGGTTTATCACCAGCCAAAAGACATTATCACTGCAGAGATGTTCTCTGAACCACCAATTAACGTGGTTCCTGGTCGCGTCAGCGAAGAAGAAGTCACTTTCGACGACACTGTCCATTTCCGTTTAAACAGCGATTTGCGCCGCCTAACTCCTGGTGAATATCAATTTGGTGTGCGCGCTTCGCACATAGGTTTGGTGCCGCACTCTGACGATGATTTAGAGTTGCCTGTCCGAGTTGATTTGGCGGAAATCAGTGGATCAGAAACCTTCCTGCATGTTCACAACCCGCATTTTGATTTAGTACTGCATTTATCTGGGGTTCACGCTTACCAAGTGGATCAAGAAATTAAAGTCTATTTCCCGACGCACAAGCTGTACGCCTTTGACGCTCAAGGCAAGATGGTGCATTCCCCAGCACGAATGAGGGATCAATAATCATGGCTTCTATTACCTTAAATGCCTTAGCGCATACTTATACCGATAATCCAACCAAGCCAGAAGACTACGCCATCCGCGAAATGTCTCACGTTTGGGAACAAGGCGGTGCCTTTGCCCTACTTGGCCCATCTGGCTGCGGTAAATCCACACTACTGAATATTATTTCGGGCCTGCTAAAACCTTCTAACGGGGAGGTTTTATTTGACGGCAAACGCGTTAACGAATTAAAACCCGAAGAACGCAATATCGCGCAGGTTTTCCAATTCCCAGTGGTGTACGACACCATGACAGTGTTTGATAACTTGGCCTTTCCGCTACGCAATATTGGCGTACCAGAATACAAGGTGAAGTCGAAAGTCTACGAAGTTGCCGAGATTCTTGAACTGTCTGACCAGCTAAAGCGCAAAGCCAAAGGTTTGTCAGCGGATCAAAAACAAAAAGTCTCCATGGGACGTGGCTTAGTACGTGACGATGTATCAGCAATTTTGTTTGATGAGCCTCTTACCGTTATCGATCCACAGCTGAAATGGAAATTACGTCGTAAGCTCAAGCAGATCCATGAACAGTTCAACATCACCATGGTGTATGTGACACACGACCAATTAGAAGCCTCCACCTTCGCCGATAAAATTGCTGTGATGTACAACGGGCAAATTGTCCAGTTCGGCACACCACGGGAATTATTCGAAACCCCAGCGCACACGTTTGTTGGCTACTTTATCGGCAGTCCAGGCATGAACTTTTTTGAAGCCGAACTGAAAACTAACAATGAAGAAAAAGCGGCGCTGATGTTTGGAGAGCATGAAATATCCGTTAGCGATGCCATGCTAACGCGCTTAAGCGCCATGGGAGCCAGCAAGGTCACCTTAGGGATTCGCCCTGAGTTTGTCCATGTATGGGAAGGTAAAAATGACGACGCCTTTTCTGTCAACGTGGATTACGTGGAAGACCTTGGTACCTACAAGATTCTGTCTTTCATGTTCCATGGGCAAGTAATGAAGGCGCGCTTGAGCGAAGACCAAAAGGTCCCTTCAGGGCAAATCTATGTGAGCTTTCCGGAACAATGGACCAAGGTCTATGTGGACGAATATTTGGTAGATGTAGACGGTCAAGCAGACACAGCTCAGCAGAATAAGGAGACCGACCATGCAAACTAAAGTCGAGAACAACAAGGCATGGTTCCTTGTTATGCCCGTTTTCCTCATCGTTGCCTTCTCAGCCATCATTCCGTTGATGACGGTGGTGAACTATTCGGTACAGGATATTTTTGACCCTTATACGCGCTACTTTGTCGGCACTGAGTGGTTCAAACAAGTGATGCTAGACAGCCGCTTACATGAAGCCCTGCTGCGTCAATTTATCTACTCATTCACCATTCTTATCATTGAAGTACCACTGGGTATTTGTGTTGCCTTAATGATGCCAACCAAAGGTCGCGGCGCCTCTTTGGCTTTGATTTTGGTGGCGATTCCCCTGCTGATTCCATGGAACGTAGTAGGCACAATTTGGCAAATCTTCGGCCGTGCCGACATAGGTTTGTTCGGTGCCTTTATGAGTAGTATCGGTGTCGATTACAACTACGCGTCTGATCCTACTGATGCTTGGTTAACCGTAGTTTTGATGGACGTTTGGCATTGGACGCCATTGGTTGCCTTGTTGTGCTATTCAGGTCTACGAGCGATTCCTGAAGTCTATTATCAAGCGGCGCGTATCGACCAAGCGTCTCGCTGGGCAGTATTCCGTTATATCCAGCTGCCTAAGCTTACTAACGTACTGATTATTGGTGTGTTATTGCGCTTTATGGATTCTTTCATGATTTACACCGAGCCTTTTGTACTAACAGGCGGTGGTCCAGGAAGCTCTACGACTTTCTTGAGTCAGTCCTTGGTACAGCAAGCCATCGGCCAGTTTGATCTTGGCCCTGCGGCGGCGTTCTCACTGGTGTACTTCTTAATCATCTTGCTCGTGTGTTGGGTGTTCTACACCACCATCATGAACATGCAAAAAGACAAGTAGGAGCGGATCATGACGCAATTAAAAACATCAATGACGCGCCACAATACAGGTACAAAAGAGCAAGCTCCGGTGTATAGCCGAGCTGAGCGCAAAACCCGCAACGCACACCTTCGTGGTCGCTTTGGTTTGGTGCTGTATTTGGTTCTGTTATTACTGCCAATCTATTGGCTAATCAACATGTCATTTAAAACCAATACGGAAATTCTTAGCGGGTTATCTTTCGTCCCAGCGGATTTCACTTTGGCGAACTACGCCAAGATATTTGGCGACCCAACCTGGTACATGGGTTACGTAAACTCAATCTTTTACGTGTCCATGAACATGGTCATCAGCTTACTAGTTGCCTTGCCTGCTGCTTATGCCTTTAGCCGCTATAAGTTCATTGGCGATAAGCACATGTTTTTCTGGTTGCTATCTAATCGTATGGCACCACCCGCGGTTTTCTTACTGCCTTTCTTCCAACTGTATTCGTCAGTGGGGTTGTTCGACACCCATATCGCCGTGGCGCTAGCACACTGTATTTTCACTGTGCCATTAGCTGTTTGGATACTGGAAGGTTTTATGAGTGGCGTGCCGCGTGAGATTGATGAAACAGCATACATAGATGGCTACTCGTTTCCGAAATTCTTCGTGCGTATCTTCATTCCCTTGATTCGCTCAGGTATCGGTGTGACGGCCTTCTTCTGCTTCATGTTCTCTTGGGTAGAACTATTGCTAGCGCGAACATTAACGTCAGTCGAAGCAAAACCTATTGCCGCCATTATGACAAGAACGGTGTCTGCTTCAGGGATGGATTGGGGGCTGCTCGCGGCCGCAGGTGTACTGACAATTATTCCGGGAATGCTGGTCATTTACTTCGTTCGTAACCATGTGGCGAAGGGCTTTGCCCTTGGTCGAGTGTAAGGAGAATTATTATGGCTTGGATGTCTTGGACATTACCTACTGCCCTGTTTTTTATCGGCATTGCTGTGCTCTTGGTCGGTATGACCACATGGCAACTGATCTCACCTTGCGTAGAGCGTCGTGGCTTTTTACCACTAGCCACCACACGCGGTGATCGCTTATTCATTGGCCTGCTTAGCAGTGCTTTTATCCACCTTGCATTCGTTGCGTTAACGGATGTGAACATCGCGGTGGCCACCGTCCTATGTGCATTTTGGATGCTTATCCTAATGCGCTGGGGCTAGTCAGCGTCCTTATCAGTAATAAAGGATGGAATTTTTGGCACGGAAGCCAAACCTAAAAACCTAAAAGAAAAACCAAACTTAGTTGAGGTAAAACATGCACTACAATAAGAAAAAAATTGCACTCGCCGCCTTACCCTTTGCTGTCATGATGCATTCAGCCACCTTATGGGCTGACGCATACTCAGATGCTGCAGAAAAATGGGTAGATACCGAATTCACCGTTTCTACACTAAGCAAGCAACAACAGCTTGACGAAATGCATTGGTTCACCGAAGCCGCAAAAAAATTCCGCGGTATGGAAATCAACGTCGCGTCTGAAACGTTAACAACGCACAAATATGAGTCTCAAGTGTTGGCGAAAGCCTTCACTGAAATCACTGGTATCAAGGTCAACCATGACTTGATTCAAGAAGGTGATGTCGTTGAAAAACTGCAAACACAAATGCAATCTGGTCGTAACATCTATGATGCTTACGTGAATGATTCCGACTTGATCGGTACCCATTTCCGCTACGGAAAAGTGGTACCTATCTCTGACATGATGCAAGGCGATGGTAAGGATTTCACATTACCAACCTTAGATCTTGCCGATTTCATCGGTTTGGATTTCACCACAGGGCCGGATGGCAAACTTTACCAATTACCAACGCAGCAATTTGCTAACCTTTATTGGTTCCGTGCTGACTGGTTTGCTCGTCCAGACCTAAAAGCCAAATTCAAATCCATTTACGGTTACGAGCTAGGTGTGCCAGTTAACTGGTCTGCTTATGAAGACATCGCAGAGTTCTTCACTGACAAAGTGAAAAACATCGATGGTGAGCGCGTTTACGGCCACATGGATTACGGTAAAAAAGACCCTTCTCTAGGCTGGCGTTTCACTGATGCTTGGTTCTCTATGGCGGGTGCTGGCGATAAGGGTACACCTAATGGTTTACCTGTCGATGAATGGGGTATTCGTATTAAAGATGCCTGCTCACCAGTAGGCTCCAGCGTTTCTCGTGGTGGTGCAACAAACGGCCCAGCTGCGGTTTACGCAACAACCAAATACGTCGAATGGTTGCGTAAGTACGCGCCACCAGAAGCTCAAGGCATGACCTTCTCTGAATCTGGCCCAGTGCCAGCGCAAGGTGGCGTAGCTCAGCAAATTTTCTGGTACACCGCGTTTACCGCTGACATGACGACGAAAGGTCTTCCTGTTGTAAACGAAGATGGTACGCCAAAATGGCGCATGGCTCCTTCTCCGGTTGGGCCATACTGGGAAGAAGGCATGAAGAAAGGTTATCAAGACGTTGGTGCTTGGACTTTCATGAACTCGACACCAGACGATCGTCGCCTAGCGGCTTGGATGTATGCTCAGTTCACAACGTCCAAAACAGTCTCTTTGAAGAAAACCTTAGTCGGTCTAACGCCTATTCGTGAGTCGGATATCAACTCTCCTGAAATGGCCGCAGCAGCGCCTAAATTGGGTGGTTTGGTTGAGTTCTACAAAGGGCCAGCTCGTAAAGAGTGGTCGCCAACTGGGATCAACGTGCCAGATTACCCTAAGCTGGCTCAGCTTTGGTGGCAGTACATTTCTCAAGCAGCAAGCGGAGAAGCAACACCACAAGAAGCACTTAACGGCCTAGCGGCAGCACAAGATAAAGTCATGGAGCGTCTAGAACGCGCTAATGTACAGCCTATCTGTGGACCGAAAATGAACAAGCCGCGTGATGAAGCGTACTGGTTGGCTCAACCTGGCGCACCAAAACCGAAGTTGGCTAATGAGAAACCAAAAGGTGTTACGGTTTCTTATGACGACCTACTTCGTTCTTGGGAATAATATCTCGTCATTATCTCTGAACGTTTGACCGGCTTAGGCCGGTCTTTTTTTGGTGGGTAAATAGAAAGGTGATTGCCTTTGAAGTATTAAAAGTGCGGGGGGAAACAACAGAGTAAAAATAGCAGCGTCAGTGTGTCATTGGCTCGTCGTCCGACATCAAGGCTTTTAGCTCATCCTGCAAACTTTCGATTTTTTCGGCCAATATGTGCTGCTGTGAAGGCGGTATTTGCGCAATATCCTGAAGCGACACTTTTTCCAAATTTTCGAGCAAGCTAACCAAATGTTGTATGCGGTCATCTTTTCTGTTCATGCGGGTTCTCTCCGTAGATTGCATGGTAGTTACTTAACCATAGACAACTTTAGGAAATTACTCTGTCATAAATAAGAAAAGTTATGTAAAAAATTGAAGTATTTACAGAAAATCGTACGGATAATAATCATTCTCGGAGCCCAAAAAGAAACCACCAGCAGCTAACAAGCACCTTTTTTCGCTTGTCCCGGAGGGCAGAATGCCCCTGCTTTGCCACTCTCTCTGTGAGCATCATCGTTTTTCGCCTCAATATCTATGCCAGCAAATTTCCCGCCCACTCGATTTATCTCGCAACCGGTTAACGACACAAAACTAACTGCAATAATAAGTAAAGTGGCTCTCATTTTTATCTCCTCATTTTACGAATGAGCGAGCATACCAAAGTGCCTCTCTCCTAGCTTAGGGACTTACAATTACTCAACTCAAATTTTCACTATACAAAGGTAGCTGACCTTTCCTTTTCAAAACAATCATCTATCGATCCAATCGTTAATGACTTTATTGCAGGAAACACTCTGACTCATATAGGCAGAAAATGAGAAGCAAACACAGGATGAAGAATATCTATTAAGCCTTTAGGCAGTAGCGAAATCATGACTTCATCAACAAAAGCATATTTTTGAGACAAGTTTTTTCAGACTATAGCCTTCTTTAAAGAAACCCCAATGGTATTATTGATCGTAGACAAAAATCACTGAGACGCTAACGCTGAATGGGAAACTAATTCGATGACAGTATCTAAACAGGAAGACTTCCAAAACAAGGGTGTCCTTAAGCTTTCCAATGTCATCGATGTTGAAAAGGTTGCCGATGTACAAACCCATCTTTGGCAGGAAGTTGACCGCAAGTTTGGCATTCATATCGACGAACCTAACACATGGTTTTCCAATGCCAATAACCCTGTCGGAGACGCTCGTGCAAAACGGCTGAATGGTGTGGGATCGATTATGCGAGACTTAAAAGCCTCGGGGAAACTCGATGATATTGAGCGTGCGATCCAACTGGTTATCGATCAAGTATTTGGCGCTGACACTTGGCGCCCGTTAGATCTTTGGTATTCTTTATTGAGCTTTCCTGGCTCAGAGTCGGTTTGGAATGTGCCTCATAAATCTTGGCACTGCGATGAACCCTGTGTGGTGGGAGACGCCGAGCCTTGGAGTTTATTTGTCTTTGTGTTGCTCGATAATGTCACGACAGATATGGGGGCGACAACCGTCATTTCAGGGTCTCATCGACGTGCGGAACGTCTGGCTAAAACACTCGGGACATCAAATAATGAGGCATTAATAAACGCCTTTGAATCAGTAAATAGCGGACTGTTTGATAATCCGAACGACGTCACGCTATTGCCGATGGATCAGGTGTTAGACCCTCTTATTCAAGAAGATCCTTGGTTCCAAGAGCTGGTTCAAGAAGGCTCCCCTGATCAACGAATCCAACGATTCATAAAAGAAGGCAGTTCGCTGCACAACATCGAACAAAAGGTTGTCACATTGACCGGTATCGCAGGCGATATCATCGTATTTGATCCGCGCTGTCTTCATACCTTTTCCGCGAATGTGTCTAATCTTCCGAGACAAGTATTACGACTCGATTTTAGACGCCAATTATAATCTACCTTCCAAGGCTTTCATGACCACAATGACGCGCAACGACGAACAGACAGATCAACCAGATGAGACATTGAACAATGCGAGAAAGGCGTTTGAAATCAGTTTGTCTAACTTCACCACGGATCACACGGAAGTCATCAGCCACATGCAGGAAATTGTTGAAATTTTACTTAAGCAGAAGCAGTTTGCTGAAGCGTTAAAAGAAATCGAGCAATTAAAGACACTGGCAACGTCGAATAAGAAGATAAAAATTGCCATGTTGGAAATGAAAGGTCGTATCAAACAGGTTGGCGCTAGATCTGGTTTTCGATCTAGAGCCACCAAAAAATATAAGACAAGAAAACCTAAGAACGCTTAAGGAAGGTACGAATAAGTCTACTAAGCCTCAGTCTTTCAGAGAAACCGTCAAATAAGGCGCGACTCTGAAGGAATGTAGGTACCTTTCAAAGAGTCGCAACGACATGTGACGTTTTCTCTGAAAGACCCGCAGGGCATGGCCTAAAAGCCTGTATTCTTTGTTGAACACCTCGCAAATAGAACCACTATTCACATTCGGCACTCGCCTCGAACAACAGGCTTTTATCCACATGCTGAGGCAAGAGGACTTGCTCGCACCTTCCTTAATCAAAGCGGAAGCTAGACGCTGTCCAACCGCCAAATATTCCTTCATCGTGGTAAACACAAGTTGCTTTCGCATTTTCAGCTGCACCAAGGGCAACCATAAGAGGAATCAAATGATCTTCTCTTGGATGGCAAAGTCGAGCGTATGGGGCTTTGTCCCACTCCACTATGCTTGCACTGCGCTCGGCTGGTTCAGATTCTAATAAGGTTTCTTGTAGCCAAGCATCAAACTCAGTAGAGGGTTTAATGGCTTGCGGCCCCCTTAATCCAAGGTTATGAAAGCTCAAACCACTGCCGACAATTAAAACGCCTTCTTCACGCAAGGGAGCTAAGGCACGGCCTAGCGCCATATGTTCTTCTGGATTTAGGTTCGATTTAAGTGACAGCTGGACCATAGGCATGTCTGCTTCTGGATACATCACGGCCATTGGTGCGAACGCACCGTGATCGAAACCTTTTTTATCATCCAGATCCACTGGAAAGCCTGCGCCTTTAATAAGTTCAGCGACGCGATTGGCCACCCCTGGCGAGCAAGGGGCTTGGTATTTCACCTCATAAGTATGCGCGGGAAAACCGTAATAGTCGTATTCCATTCCAGGCGCTGGGTTAGACTGCACACCAAAGGTGTTGCGTTCCCAATGACCAGAGATCATCAAAATCGCTTTTGGCTTTTCAGGCAATTCTTGTGTCATTCGAACCAAAGACGCTTCAAGGTTGGAAAACATGGCGCGCATGTCAGCGATATAAGGCCAAGGGCCGCCGCCGTGAGAAATAAAATAAGTGGGTAACATAATCATTCACCTCTAAAACTGGAGTCGTTAGCCAACTTGCAAAACACTAAATTGGCTTTAATTAATGCGATCAGTTTAGGCTTGTGACATGGCTTGATCAATATACATCCGGTTAACCTATCATTTCACTTTGATTAATAATAAAAGCAGAAAATGGCATTTGATTTCATTTAGATCAAGAAAAACAAACACCTCATGCCATAAATCATGACGGTGTTTGTTTGTAAGCTCGTCACTTATTATGAGGCGTTATTGGCTTTTTCAGGAGTATAGACACGCAAACGATGACCATCGGGATCAAGCGCAGTAAAGGTCGTACCAAAATCCAACTCAGTTGGGTCTTGAATGATGTCGACACCCAGCTCTCGCCATTTGATGTAGTTAATCTGCAAAGTAATCAGGTTATCAAGAGTTAATGCCACTTCCATACTGCCGGAGGGAACATCATTGGCTTTTGGTAATACGTCTTCTCGCGCCCATAAGCCAAACTTGGCTCCCGTTTCCGAGACAAACAAGGCAAAGCCTTCAGTTAACTCCACAGGTTCGCGGTCAAACAAAGGACGGTAAAAATCCACACTGCGCTGAACATTATCCACATATAAGATGGTGAAATTTGAAAGATCCATACTGATAATCCTATTCGCTGTTTATATTTCACGTTAAAAGTTTAGTACTTCTCATCAGGCTTTGACCCGATAAAGTGAGAATAAACAAGCAGAGTGTCAGATCTTGTCAGTAGTCAAAGCTAGCTTTAAAGCAAAATGCCTCGATCAGCCAAAAACTGCTCTAAGTTCTTATTGATAAAATGGCCTTTTACGATACGTATAAATGTCCAAATTGAAGTCAATAGCAATAAAACAATAAACCAAAGGTGAAAATCTGGCAGATAGAACTGCATCAGGATTTGAATAATAATCCCGCAAAAACTAAGCCACTCAAAAATCATCAACCTAGATACAAAGTACATATCTCTAGAGCGGCTCTTCAAGATTTCAAAAGACCCAGTCCAACTATGAATGGCTATTACCGTGTTTTTATACTTCAACTCAGCTGAGTAGCCAGATCGCTTGAACTCGTTTGCAAGATTGATTATGTCCATAACCTATTCCCTTCCTTGGTTAGTTACTATTTATTTGTCCAATAAATCATCACTTTTACTGGGTTGATCCAATGTCGCTCTCCATTGTTTTAGCAATACATGACGAGGTGTTGCATAACGAGTATTGATTAGTTCACTCGATAAGATTCTATCGGTTCGAAAGTTTCGAATCTCTTGTCTCAACTCACACCAAGCAACCAACACACGCACTTCGTCGAAATAGCCTAAAGCAAATGGCCAGATACGGCGCTGAGAGTGTTTGCCTTTTAAATCTCGATAATCAATGGAAAGAATCTTTTCATCTCGAATCGCTTGGCGAACTTCGGCCATATTCACCGTATCTGTGGTCGTCTCTTTACTCGGGCCGATCAACAAAGTCGTATCGTCGAGCATGTCTTTTAACTCCATAGGCAATACCGCTGCAATTTTGTTTAAGGCATTTTGTGCGCCATTGCTTAGTTGGTTGTCAGTGCGTTGCGCCACCCAACGAGCACCAAGAACCAAAGCTTCTATTTCTTCCTCGGTGAACATTAATGGCGGCAGCAGAAAGCCAGGCTTGAGTACGTAACCCACGCCCGCTTCGCCTTGGATATTTGCCCCCTGCTCTTGCAGCGTTGCAATATCTCGATACAGGGTTCGCACACTCACCTCCAGCTTGTCAGCTAAGGTTTGGCCAGATACCGGATATCGATGACTCCGCAGTAAAGCAATGAGAGCAAGCAAACGTTGAGAACGAACCACGTTTTTACTCTCCGCTAGAGGTTTTTTGGTTCAGCGGATAATCTGCAAAGCCCACCGCTAACTTGTCCAATGTCACATCCCGAAAACGCTCTAACAATAACGCTTCGGCTTCAATCAATACGTCACTAATCGCTTGGTTAACGGCTATTTCGATGGGGCACGAGGTATGTTCGTCCGACAGCCCTATGGTGAAGACAGAGCTTTCACCAAGCGCATTATGAATGTCTAGCAAGGTGATATCAGACAAGGCGACGGCCAATGACCAACCGCCACCATGACCTTTCACCGAGGTGACATAGCCTTTGTCTCGTAAACCCGCCATGGTGCGACGCACGACAACCGGGTTGGTATTAAGCATTGTAGCGATCTTTTCTGACGTCGCTGGTGCATCTAACTGATCCATGTGAATCAGTACGTGCAGCATACGGGATAAACGGCTGTCTTTTCTCATCAGGTCTCTCATAGCAAATAGCAATGTCTACATTCTACCCCAGATTATCAAATAACATTAAAAGTATCGTAAGTTGACTTTTCTTTATCATGTAACTTATGATGTTTCTTAATATCAATCTACTTACACAGAAACAAGGAACAAACAATGCAACTCGACGTTATCGTAATTGGTGGAAGCTTTGCTGGGCTTTCCGCCGCCATGCAGCTCGTAAGAGGACAAAGAACCGTCACTGTCATCGACGCAGGCGAACCTAGAAATCGTTTCGCGGATGAATCTCATGGATTTTTCGGCTTGGATGGCGTATCGCCTGTTGCCATTCAGCAAGAGGCTTATCGCCAGTTACTAAAATACCCAACCGCCAGTATTGTGAAAAGCAAAGCGACAAGCGTCGAAAAGCTCGCTGAAGGGTTCAGCGTTAGGCTCGCAGATAAAAGCATATTGACCAGTAAGAAGCTCATTTTGGCGACGGGATTAAAAGATGAGATTCCAGACATCCCAGGTCTAACAGAACGCTGGGGGGCAACCGTCATTCACTGCCCCTATTGCCACGGCTATGAAGTTCGCAACCAGCAACTTGGTGTTCTTGCCACCAGCCCAATATCCATTCATCAAGCAGGGATGATCCCTGACTGGGGCCCAACTACTTATTTTACTCAGGGCCTGTACGAACCAGACGAAGAACAGCGAGAATTTTTACTGAAACGAGGTGTCACCATTGAAAGTACTCCTATATTAGAAGTATTAGGACGAGCACCGGAGATTTCCTCTGTCTACCTTGCTGACGGCAGGACAATTCGTCTTGCGGCACTCTTTGTTGCCCCCAAGACTCATATGACAAGCCCATTTGCAGAACAGTTAGGCTGTGAGTTTGAAGAAGGCCCTCTTGGTCTTGTGATCAAAACCAATGCCATGAAACAAACGTCAGTAGAAGGTGTCTTTGCGGCTGGCGATGCAGCCAGCCCAATGCACAATGCCACCTTAGCCTCGGCAGCTGGTGTAATGGCCGGCGGTGGCGCTCATCAGTCATTAATGCACGATTAACGTGTTCTTGTCTTTACATGAGGTATCAACACACGCCTGATACTTCATTCTCGATTTGAAAATCTCGTGTAATGAATATCTCCTTTTCTACGCTTTTAAACGCTCATTGACCTCTTTATCCGTGTTAAAAACGCCTGTTAAGTAAACACCGAGTCATGATTACGCAATAGCGCGTGACACACAGGCTATTAGTAAATCAATTGTCAATTAGTAACAATTGATAAACACGCTATAATAATCAAAGAACAACTAACATAGCTATTTATCAGGAGATAAAAAATGTCTTTTACCATCGCAAAACGCACGCTTCTCAGCAGTATTATTGCAGCGTCTTCAATATCAACAATGGCACTTGCACAACAAGAAGAAGGCTTTACCCTAACGCCAAGCATCGGATATTACAACTTCGACAATGAGAGAGGCATAAAAAACGACAAAGCCTACTCATTAGGGTTGGGTTATCAATTCAATAACCCATGGGCAGTAGAGTTTGTATATCTAAATGCCGATTCGAAACAATCAGGTAGTGACGTCGATGTTGATCAATACCGTTTAGATGGCCTCTATCATTTGCCAACCATTAACAGCACTAACCTTACACCTTACTTAGCCGCTGGCGTTGGCACCGCAGATTTTAGCAACGATTCTGGACATGATAATATTCATGTTAACGCAGGTGGCGGTTTAAAATACGCAGTCAATGATACGGTTTCACTAAGAGCAGATTTCCGCTTAGTCGATGACATCGAAGATCATCAACTTGATAACGTTACATCTCTTGGCGTACAAATGACCTTTGGTGGCCCATCTAAAAGCTCAACTACTAATGACAATGTCTACGCTAAAGCTGAACCCGTTGCTGTTGAGCCAGAACCAATAGAACAAGTTCAACCTGTAGAAGAAACACCTCAGCAGCCAGAAGTCGTTGCACCAGAGAAAATTAATATTCAATTTGGCCTTAACAATAGTACTGTTGAACAGAAGTTTTATCCCAAAATAGAAGAAATTGCATCCTTTCTTAAAGACAACCCAGAAAGCACTGTTGTAATCGAGGGCCACGCTGATGATACTGGCGCAGCAAGCTACAATCAGACCCTATCTGAAAAACGCGCAAAAGCGATTTCAGATATACTTGTAAGAACCTTTGAAATATCAGAACTGCGCATTGATGCCATTGGCTACGGTGAAGAAAGACCTTTTGTTGAAAATGATACTGAAGCACATCGAGCAGAGAACCGTCGTGCCGTCGCTATCATCTCAACCAGCGAAGCTTGATTAGCTAAATTACGTTCTCCAAAATGCCCTTAGGCTATGAAAACGCCCGATATTTTTATATCGGGCGTTTTTGTTTTGGGCGATGTAAACAGCTCCTCCTCCCTGTTTTGCACTGACACTTCTTGAATAATGAGCACTTTGTGAACGCATTGTACTTAGTCGCGTCACAATTAATTTTTGCCATTTTTAAGTGAAAACTTACTGTAATAAGCAGCGCATTTCCTACACCATTTCGAGCATATTTTGATCGCTCAATCGCTTGAATATCACCACTTTAGTAAAGCTTTCGTCATGATTGGGTAGCGGCGGTTCATGTCCCACTTTTTACGCATTTTAGGTGGGCTTTTCAGAAGAAAAAATCAGCGTAATCTAGGGAAGAAGTGAACAAGTGCTCTTGTCTCAGCATGTGGATAAAAGCTTGTTATTCGCGGCAAGCATCGAATGTGAATAGTAGACTATTGACGAGATGCTTAACAAAGAATACGAGCTTTTAGACCATGCCCTTCGGGGCTTTCAGAGAAAACGTTACTCTGAGTTGCAACGCTTCAAAAGGTACCTACATTCCTTCAGCGTCGCGCCTTAATTAACGATTTCTCTGAAAGCCTGAGACTTAGACAACTTATTCTCTTCTTCCCTTATCACGAACAACAAAACATTATGTTCATTAGGAGAAATAATATGTCTACATCTTTTAAAAAACGCACTCTTTTTAGTGGTGTCCTAATTGCTTCATCTCTCGCTACAATGGCATATGCTGAAACACCAAAGCCAGGTCTTACTGTCACGCCAAGCATCGGCTACTACAACACAGATGGCGATAGACAAGCAGGCAACGACACATCTTACTCAATCGGTGTCGGCTACCAAACAAATAGCCCACTGGCAGTAGAAGCCGTTTACCTTCATTCAGATGCCAGTAAACGCGGACGTAACAACGACCTAGATCAATACCGCGTTGATGGCTTATACAGCCTTCCAGAATTTACGACGGTCAATCTGACGCCCTATGTTGCAGCAGGGGTTGGTATGACAGACGTAGATGGCGACTCAAACAACCTGCTGGTTAACGCAGGTGGTGGCGTGAAATATGCGATTAACAGTGATGTGGATCTTCGCGCAGACTTCCGCCTAGTGAAAGACATTGAAGACAACCATTTAGATAACGTGACGTCTGTGGGTGTGCAATACAGCTTCGGTATGCCAAACCAACAAGCTTCAAATAATTAAGCTTTAAAAGACAATCGAATCATTTTCGGACATGGATGT
Organism: Marinomonas rhizomae; assembly: GCF_024397855.1. Taxonomy (NCBI): domain Bacteria; kingdom Pseudomonadati; phylum Pseudomonadota; class Gammaproteobacteria; order Oceanospirillales; family Oceanospirillaceae; genus Marinomonas; species Marinomonas rhizomae. Next base: position 400,044 of record NZ_CP073343.1, on the reverse strand, counting down.
CTTTTACTCCCTAGCTAGAAAGTTTCAATAATCGTTAAAACTAAAACGCCCAATGGCAACATTGGGCGTTTTTTTATGTATTCAGCCTAGGTGTTTTATATCTTCTACTCAGGACAGGAATTCATCTACGCCTTTAGCGACCAAGTGTCCTGTCGCAAAGCACGCGGTTAATAAGTAGCCGCCTGTTGGCGCTTCCCAATCCAGCATTTCACCCGCACAAAAAACACCAGGCATGGCGTTCAGCATTAACCTTCCATCAACGCTACTTTCACATACACCACCCGCACTCGAAATCACTTCTTCTATCGGCTTGGTTTTGTAGAAACTAACAGGCACAGCTTTTAAACATTTAGCCAAAGCTTCTGGTGTCTGGAAGGCTTCTTTAGGAAAAGACTCATGCAACAACACGGTTTTTACACCTGTGATGTTTAAAGTGCGTTTTAAATATTTACTAAAGGATTCTTTGGGCTTGATATTGCGCAGTTTTTTGATGACCTGCTCTTCACTTTGCAGCGGTAGAAAGTCCATCAACAAAGACGATTGTCCTGAGTCGTTAATGCCATCTCGAAGGTATTTGGAAAACGCATAAATCAGGCTGCCTTCCATACCATCTTGAGTAACAATACACTCGCCCTTTTTCGTCACCACTTGCCCATCTGCTAAGGTAAAAGAAAACGCCACGTCTTTAAGAGGACTACCGGCAAATTTTGTTTTTAAATGCTCACTCCACTCACTGTAAAAGCCGCAGTTAGCGCTTTGTAGAGGAGCCACATCAACGCCATTATCCGTCAATACAGAAAACCAAGCACCGTCAGAGCCTAACTTTGGCCAGCTTGCCCCGCCCATTGCCAACACAATCGCATCGGCCTTTGCCGTCACACTTTCACCAGCATGATCAAACACGACTTCATTGGCTGACAACTTGATCATTTTGTGGCGCATATGAAACTGCACACCGGCATCACGTAAACGCTTTAACCAATTACGCAATAACGGGGCGGCTTTCATGTCCTTGGGGAAAACTCGGCCAGATGTGCCGACAAAGGTTTCGATACCTAAGTCGTGAATCCATTCACATAAGGCATCAGCATTGAACTGACTAATTGAAGTATTAAGCCATTCGGCTTTATCGTAATAGCGCTGGATAAACTCTGGATACGCTTCGGAATGGGTAATGTTCATGCCGCCCACACCCGCTAATAAAAACTTACGGCACGCACTGGGCTTGGCATCGTATACATGAACCTGATGGCCAGCGGCACAGATCCCTTCTGCTGCCATCAGGCCTGCAGGGCCTGCTCCAACAACAATAACTGTTTTCTGCGCTTGCGCCGCTTCTTGCATACTTACCAACATCACTTCAAAGAGTTACAAAAAAAGAAGTGTATGATAAAGAATTTTGACTCACGTCCCAATGATTTCTAGTGAAATACAAACTTTAAATCATTCAGCCTTAGGTTTACTCTGCACACCTGCGGTCAAGGCCAGACGCATGGCTTCTTCTACGCCAATATCCAACTCAGTCAAACGGTCACGGGATATATAAAGCGTCATGCCGCCAATCTGATAACTTAACGGTACATAAACGCCGACTAAGTCTTGCTCGCCAAACAGCTGCTGTCCAGTTTGCTCACCGGTAACAAAACCAATCACTTGCGCGCCGTTCCATTCAATCGACACAACACTTTTCATTTCCTTCTTTTCTGCCAAATTGAAGACCATCATCATGTCTTTAATCGCACCGTAAATGGACTTTACTAACGGGATGCGCTCGAAAATATTCTGGCTAATTTTAACCAAATAACGAACGCCATAAAGGTTGACTAAAAAACCAATCAACACCAAAGTGCCCAAAGTGGCGATTAAACCTAATCCGGGAAAATACAGCACATCAGGAATAAGAAGTAACAACAAGGGCTGCGCAATCGCTTCGCCCGTCGCCAATAACCAATAGATCAGATACACGGTTAACCCAATCGGTAACACCGCCACCAGCCCTTTAAGCAATAACGTAATCAATTTATTCATGTTTGAAATGATCCTCTAAAATTGTTCACAGCATACCGCAAGCTTTGTGCCACTCCTATTACTCCGAGTAAGACTTAACGAAAAGGTTGCCGAAACATTGCCAGCCTTATACTCTTTTGGACAATCCTTGCTTTTTTGTCTACTTATTACACTAGAGGTCGCAATAACGTGAACTATAAACGTCTTGAAACTTTTGTTTGGGTTGCCTCTTTAGGAAGCTTTCGTAAAGCCGCCGAGCGTCTCCATACCACGCAACCAGCGATTTCAGCTCGGATATCAGGATTAGAAGAAGAATTAGGCGTCAAACTATTCGAACGAGAAGGCGGCTCCAGCCCGATTATGCTGACCTCAAAAGGCAAAGAATTACTCCCTTATGTAGAAAAAATTCTTTACCAGACCGAGCAACTTAAAAAGCGCGCGGGGCTTTCTACTGCATATTCAGGTGTGCTGCGTTTGGGGGTTTCAGAAACCATAGTAAACACTTGGTTACCGGATTTCCTTTTACGGCTCAACAAAGACATGCCCAATCTTGATGTGGAAATGACCGTCGATATCACCAGCAATTTGGCCAATGGTATAAAAGACAGGTCATTGGATTTAGGGCTTTTGATGGGGCCGATTTCAGAACCAAATATTGTTAACCGCGAACTCTGTACGTTTTCTCTTTCTTGGGTAGCAAGTCCACATTTAGACCTGCCTGATCGATTATTGTATTTAGAAGAATTAGCCAAGTGGCCCATTATCACTTACGCGCGGGCCACCAAACCTTATGTGGAAATCAATCAAAAATTCCGCGAGCTCGATGGGCCTCCAGCACACTTTTTTGCATCGACATCCTTGGCTGCTTGCCGTAGCTTAGCCATTGACGCCGTAGGGATTTCCACCCTACCGAACATCATGATTACTAAAGAACTAGAGGCGGGATCCCTACGAAAGATTAGAGCAGTCTGGACGCCTAATGACCTCACATTCACCGCCTCTTATTCGGACGAGCCATTTAACCCCATTGCTGAAGTAGCAACGAATATTGCTGTGGTCTCCGCTCAGGAATACAGTAAAAAGCAAGCTCAGTAATTAGTCTCTTAAAATAGACTGCAACCTTTTGGCAAGATCCAATATCGCCTGATCTTTACCGTTGCCAGCGGTCAACATTAGCCCCATTGACTCTTGTTGGAAGTTGAATGGTAAGGAAATACTACAACCGTTTAATACATTGGCTAACGACGTATTGCGCAAGCACAATAAGTTTAGACGATCGTATTCGGAATCTTGTTCTAAATCAGACAACTTAGGTGCGACCACAGCCACCGTTGGTAACAAGAAAACCGTATTAGGTTCCTCTTCTGACATTCGCTTAATAAACGCCTGTCGAGCCACTTGAGTCTGCTGAAAACTCTCAGCACTAATGGTTTTCGCACGGGCGATACGAGAGGCCACTCGTGGGTCAATATTCGCTTTGTCCAGATCGTAATTCTTGCTATAAAACGACCAACTTTCAAAGGCGGAAAACTGCCAAACAGGTAAGGTTTTATAGTTTTCCAGCGCATCAATAAAACATCGTTCAACCACCACGTCAGCAGCCTCAAGACGAGCCAATTGCTCGGCAAAACCTTGTTCAACCTGCGCATCCAAATCGTTCAAACCAAAGTTGCTCGGTATGACAATACGTAGCGTTTCTATGTCTTGGCTGCTTTTGCAATCAGTTAAAGGTGTCGTACCAGATAACACCTGCCACAGTAATTCACACTCTTCTACTGTTTTAGCTATTGGACCAATAGAATCAAGTGAATCTGACAAGGGTAAACAGCCTTCTCTGGAAACAGTTTGTTGTGAGGGTTTAAAGCCTGTTAAACCACAAAACGCCGCCGGTATACGCAATGAACCGCCTGTGTCTGTACCAAGTGCCGCGTCCGCCACACCCAAAGCTACCGAGGCAGCGCCGCCACTGGTTGATCCTCCGGTAATGTGACCTGCATTAATCGGATTATCCGGTGTACCGTAATGAGGATTTAGTCCTAACCCAGAATAGGCAAGTTCTGTCATATTGGTATGACCCAAAAAGCTCGCTCCGGCTTCTCTTAACTGAGCCACAGCGGCAGCATCTTGGTCGGCAAGTTGTTGATTAATAAATACAGATCCAGCTTGCGTGTTATAGCCTTGTACTTGAAACAGGTCTTTAATCGAAATAATCGCTCCATTCAATGGCCCTGGCTGAGGCTCAATATAATCAAACAGCTCAGTAAAAACTGACTGGCCTTTTGTATCAATAACCTCTAAAGCACTCTTCCACTTGGCGATAAGATCTCGGTCCTGCCAAGCAAAATTCGATAGTTTGGATTGCGTCATAGATTCGCTCACTATTGGGTATTCATTGCTCTGGAAAACTACCCTCCTTGGTCTGTTCCGTCAAAGGTATAATGCTCATTACAAACGACCTAATAAATATTTTTTATCAAATAACCCAAAAAAACATGATTAGACTTTTATGGTAGGCAAGATCTACTCTTGGTCTATAGATTGTGGCAAGAATAAGGAAAACCTCCATGAAACCAGCTCAGTCACCATTACTGCAAAAAGCATATGATTTGCGTCAAGCAATTCGTAGTAAAGCGCACACTGGCCCTACGAGCGGTTTGGTACAAGGGGCGATGCAAGGCAACGTGGTTATTTTACCTGCAGATTGGGCAAGTGATTTTTTGCTTTACTGCCAGAAGAACCCAATATCCTGCCCTTTGATCGGTGTTTCTGAAGTTGGCGATTTCACAATGCCAGAGCTTGGCCACGACATCGATATGCGCCACGACATTCCAGAATACTATGTTTACCGCAATGGCGAAAAAGTCGAAAACCGTACAGATATTGAAGAACTATGGCAAGACGACATGGTGGCTTTTGTCCTAGGGTGTTCTTTTTCTTTTGAACATGCTTTGTCACAGGCAGGTCTTACACCAAGAAATATTGAAGAAGACGTTAATGTTTCTATGTATGAAACCAACATTGCTACTGTACCAGCCGGTCGTTTTTTCGGTAACACAGTCATGACAATGCGCCCTTATGTACCAAAAGATGCGATCCGAGCGATTCAAATCACCACACGTTTCCCAAAAGCTCATGGCGCGCCATTACATTTTGGTTCTCCACAAGAGATTGGTATCGCAGATTTAAGCAAGCCTGATTACGGCGATGCAGTCAGCGTTAAAGAGGGAGAGGTACCCGTATTCTGGGCTTGTGGCGTCACACCACAGGTGGCCATTCGTAACGCAAAACCACCGATTTGCATTACCCATTCACCAGGAAAAATGCTGGTGACAGATATTTTAGATACCGATCTTGCTGTTCTTTAGCCTTACAAAGAACACCTGAGAAGCTCTGCGCAGATAAAAATATCGCGCTATTAATAATAAGAAACACACAACCACACTTAAAATAGGAACGATTACTATGTCAAAGTTATCCAATGCATTAATTGTTAGCGGCATCGCTCTTGGCGGTCTGACCTCTACAGCCAGTTTTGCTGAAAAATGGCATATGCCAACGCCTTACGGTGATGGCAACCTGCAAACGCAAATCGCTTATACCTTTGCGAAAGAGGTCCAAGACAATAGCGACCTTGAAATTACTGTTCACTCTGGTGGCTCTTTGGTAAAACACCCTGAAATTCCACGTGCAGTAAAAACGGGGCAGGTACAAATGGGCGAAATGTTCTTGGGGATTTTGGGTAATGAAAACCCGATCTACAAGCACGATAATATTCCGTTCTTGGCAACGTCTTTTGAAGATGCTAAAAAATTGTGGGAAGCAGCTAAGCCATCTATTGCTAAAGAACTTGATAAAGACGGCATGATGTTGCTTTACACTGTTGCATGGCCAGCGCAGAGCCTTTACAGCAAAGATGCAGTGAACACTTTGTCAGACCTAAAAGGCCAGAAAATGCGCGCTTATAGCCCAACGCAATCTCGTCTTGCTGATTTGATGAACACCACGCCAATGACGATCCAAACCCCAGACATTCCTCAAGCTTTTAGCACTGGTATCATTCAAGCCATGATTACATCACCGTCAACAGGTGTTGATAGTCAAGCTTGGGATTATGTGAATCACTACACAGATGTAAAAGCGTGGATTCCAAAAAACATTGTGGTGGTCAACAAGCGCTCATTCCGTCGTTTGGATAAAGCCACTCAACAAATCGTACTAGACGCTGCCAAGCACGCTGAGGCAGCTGGTTGGACTCAAATTGCAGCGCGCGCGGCGAAGGACAAAGCTACCTTGGTTGAAAACGGCATGATGGTATCAGACCCGTCTTCTCAGTTAGTTGAAGAATTAAAAGCCATCGGTAAAACAATGACAGAAGAGTGGAAAGCAGAAGCACCAAAAGAGATTGGTGAAATCCTAACTCGCTACCAAAACTAATGATTAAGTCTATCTAATTAAAACAATTAGATATAAGTGTCCTCCTAACACCGCCTACTTCTAACCATTACCATAAGATAGGTTTAGGCGGTGTCTTCCAAGCAAAAAGTGAACACTATGAGCCAATTAAAAGAAAAACTTTACCTCTGCTCTGGCCTGCTGTCCGGTTTGTGTATCGTTATTATTACCTCGCTTTTATTAGCACAAATCGTCGGTCGTTTATTCGGTTTTATTGTCCCCTCTGCAGAAGACTTCGCAGGCTATGCACTTGCGGCATCGACCTTTCTTGGATTGGCTTATACCTTCCGTGAAGGCGGCCATATTCGAGTCACCTTGCTGATTCAACGATTTTCTCCGGTACCTCGCAAGATTCAAGAAGGCGCGATTCTAATCCTATCCTTAGCGTTATTGAGCTATTTATCCTATGCCTGCTGTTACATGGTTTACGAGTCCTATATTTATGAAGAAGTATCATATGGCTACATTCCTGTGCCACTTTGGATACCTCAACTGCCTGTTGCCATTGGTGTCATCGCACTCAACCTAGCTATTTTGGATGCATTAATCTCAGTACTTGGTGGTAAACAACCTACTTACAGTGAACAAGAAGACGCCCTGTCTTTGGAGGAAATCTAATGGATATGATGTGGATTTCTATCCTGTTGGCATTTGCCATGCTTGCCCTTTTGTCACTGGGTGTTTGGGTGTCTTTTACCCTAATCGCCATTGGTGGTTTGGGCTTAATTCTTTCTGAAAACTATCAAGTGGATTTGCTTTTTGCGACCTCAAGCTGGGGGGCAAGTACTGCGTGGTCACTGACCGCTTTGCCATTGTTCATTTGGATGGGGGAGGTGCTATTTCGTACGCGCTTATCTGAGGATTTATTCAAAGGTCTGTCGCCTTGGTTAGGTGGCGTTCCGGGTAAATTGCTGCATGTAAATATTCTTAGTTGTGGCATTTTTGCTGCGGTATCGGGCTCTTCTGCAGCCACCGCTGCGACAATAGGGCGCATGACCTTGCCTGAACTTCGCAAACAAGGTTACAGCGATCGTATGGCCATCGGCACCTTAGCAGGCTCTGGAACATTGGGGCTGTTAATTCCACCATCGATTATTTTGATTGTTTATGGTGTGGCGGCAGAAGTGTCTATCGCACGCTTGTTTATCGCTGGCGCTTTGCCGGGGTTATTACTTGTATCTTTGTTTATGGGCTTCACCATGATCTGGGGACACCTACATAAAGACGAATTACCTAAAACAACAGGCCATGAAACTAGCTGGTCTGCACGCATTAAAGGCTTGCGCAAACTATTGCCTGTCATGGGTTTAATTGGCTTTGTTTTAGGTTCTATTTACGGCGGTATTACGACGCCAACAGAAGCCGCGGCTTTGGGCGTAGCGGGCGCTTTGGTGCTTGCTGCACTCACAGGCTCATTAAGTCGTCATAGCTTTATGGACAGCTTATTAGGTGCCGTAAAAAGTTCTTGTATGATTGGTTTCATCTTGATCGGCGCGCACTTTCTAACATTGGCAATGGGCTTCTTGGGCATACCTAAAGCCTTGGCTTTGTGGATTTCGGGCATGTCTTTGTCACCTATGGAATTGATCCTATACCTCACCGTGTTATTCGTGATTTTAGGCTGTTTCTTAGATGGTATTTCTGTAGTCGTGCTGACCGTTGCGGTCATCTTACCTATGGTACAAGCAGCGAATATTGACCTGTTGTGGTTTGGTATTTTCATTGTATTAGTGGTGGAAATGTCGCAAATCACCCCACCCGTTGGCTTCAACCTCTTTGTGATTCAGGCCCTGACAGGGAAGAACATTTTGTATGTAGCAAAAGCTGCCTTACCGTTCTTTTTACTTATTGGCGTGGCCATTCTGTTAATTAGTATCTTTCCTGAAATTGTGACCTATTTACCAACAACCATGTCTCAAAACTAAGCGCTTAACAGTGAACAGGCTTAAGGAATCAAAAATGAAATTAAATTGTGATATGGGCGAAGCGTTCGGCACTTGGCAAATGGGCTTAGACGATCAAATCATGCCATTTGTTGATCAAGCAAACATCGCTTGCGGCTTTCACGCTTCCGACCCATTGACCATGGCAAAGACCGTTGCCTTAGCAAAACAGCACAATGTCACCATTGGCGCGCATCCAGCTTATCCGGATTTGGTTGGCTTCGGTCGTCGTAATATGGATATTGCTCCCGCTGAATTAAAAGCGTTGATTCAATATCAAATTGGCGCCTTAAAAGGCATCTGCGAAAGCCAAAACACCCATGTGGATTACGTCAAACCTCATGGCGCTTTGTACAACACCATGATGGCTGATTTCGCTGTGTTAGACACAGTGATGCAAGCAGTAAGCGAACTAGACGCTACATTGACATTAATGGTGATGGCCGTGCCAGAAGCCCCTGAGATTAAGAAGATGGCCAAGAAATACGGTCTCAACGTTTGGTTTGAAGCTTTCTCTGATCGCTTATACACAGACGAAGGTCGACTCACGCCCCGTAAAGAACCAAATGCCGTTCACGCCAGCTTTGATTTGATCGAAAAGCAAGTCGAACAATTATGCGAAACAGGCACATTAACGACCAGCTCAGGCAAGCAACTGGCCATCCATGCAGATACCATTTGTGTGCATGGCGATGGCGCTCATGCTGTAGATGCCGTAACGCGCATCCGTACATTGGTTGATCGACAAAATCAGACAAATGCGAAATAAATCATGAGCGGTGAAAATCTTCCAAATATAGAAATGGTCAGTAATCAGGCCTGCTTATTAACCTTTAGTCGGGTGATTAGCGAAGCTACGTCCAACTACATTGCTCAAGTAACACAATACTTAGTAAAACTAGAAGGCATTGTTGATTTGGTGCCATCCTACACCACCCTATTGGTGGTGTTTGATGACGACCATTATGACCGCTTTGCTATTTTTAAAACCATTCGCCAGACCATAGAAGCCATTGATCCTAATGACTTTTCAGTCAAAGATCAGCGCGAAGTGGTGATTCCTGTTTATTACGGTAAAGAAGTCGGGCCTGATATCGAAGACGTTGCCAAGCACTGTCATTTGAGCATCAGCGAAATAATTCAGCGTCATAGTGAAACAACCTATCGCGCCTATGCCATTGGGTTTACGCCGGGGTTTGCTTTTTTGGGGAATACGCCCGATGAACTTCATGTTCCAAGAAAAACCACTCCACGCCTAAAAGTACCGGTTGGTAGTGTGGCATTGGCAGAAAATCAAACCGCAGTTTATCCCAGTGTTACGCCGGGTGGTTGGCAAATTATTGGCCGAACGCCTGTCAATTTAATTGATTGGGGAAGTGAAAATCTCGCACTGATCGCCATGGGGGACTCGGTTCGATTCGAGCCGATTTCTCGAGATGAGTTCTTGGTACAAGGAGGTCAGCTCGATGGCTTTTAAAGTAATTAAACCCGGTTTATTGGCACTGGTTCAAGATTTGGGTCGTCACGGCCATCAGTCTATTGGGTTAACCACGGGTGGGCCGATGGACGAAGTTGCCTTTCGTTGGGGCAATGCTTTGCTCGATAACCATGACAATAGCCCACAAGTCGAAATTACCTTTGGCATGCTCACTCTGGAAGCACAAGCCAACACTAGCATCGCCATTACTGGCGCGGACCTTGGAGCAACACTAAACGATAGAAGCATCACGCCTTGGCAAACTTACGCCATTAAAAAAGGCGATATCTTAGCCTTCCACCAGCCTATTTGGGGCTTGCGTGCTTATCTTGCGGTGAAAGGCGGTTTTCTTTGTGATCCAACGCTAGGTAGCGTTGCCACGGTAATGCGTGAAAAAATTGGCGGTTTAACGGGCAAAGGTGACAAGCTAAAAAAAGGCGATATGTTAGCGTATCAAGCTGACTCTGATCATCAGCAAAGATCGGTGCCACGCTTAGCGATTCCCAATTATGGCGACAGAGAAATCCCAGTGATTTTAGGTTATCAATACCAGTCTTTTTCCTCTTTGGAACGGGCAAATTTTTTCTCTAGCGATTACACAGTATCGTCAAACTCAGACCGCATGGGTTACCGCTTGGAAGGGCAAGAAGTTCACAGCGACTTAAAAGGCATTATTTCTGAAGGTATCGCCTATGGCGCAATCCAAGTACCCAAAGACGGCCAACCAATTGTCTTGCTGCAAGACCGACAAACCATCGGCGGCTACCCAAAAATGGGCTGTGTGACACGTGTTGGCGGTAGCATTCTCGCCCAGCAAAAGCCGGGGGATATTATTCAGTTTACGCCGATCACCGTTGACCAAGCGGAGCAAGAACGTCATTTACAAATGGCTCGACTCGCTCAGTGGCGTTGACACCATCTCATCAAGGTAAAGCTGGGTAACCAGCTTTGACATTTACTTACCAAACTTTCATTCCATTCCTGTGTTTTTGTCTTAGACTGATATATTGAGGTTTTTGCCTTTAGTATCGACGGGATTGCATCTATTTATGAGATTGAAAGTCATTGCTTGTCTAGCTCTGTGCCTTTTTATATTAGGTGGAAAAGCGTATTCAGCGGAATTACGCTTCGGCTTTACTGGCCCCCTAACTGGCCCAAACACTTTTATGGGCACTCAAATCGTACGAGGTATCGAGTTAGGCTTTAAACGAATCAATGACAGTAAAAAACTCAACTACCAGCTATCTTTAGTCCCCTTAGATGACGGTTATGAGCCTAGTAGAACCCCCTCCCAAGTATCCACTCTCATTAATGATTATGGGGTAAAGGCCATGTTAGGTAGCGTTGGTACACCGACGAACCTTGCATCTCTTAGTGTTTTATCCAAATACGATATACCACTTATATCTCCGCTCACTGGTGCGCAATCTATGCGAACAGAGAGATCTTCTCCCTTTATTTTTAACACTCGGGCAAGCTATACAGAAGAAGCCTACTATTTAGTGAACATTCTAGTGAACGACTTGGGGATAAGACCGGATGAAGTAGCTATTTTTGCACAAAAAGACAGCTACGGAGACGCAGGATTAGCAAGCGTAATAGAAGCACTAACGGACGCAGGTCTAAAAGACTCAGCATCAATACTTCAGATTAGGCATCAGCGAAATAGTGATGAAGTCAGCCATTCTGTTGCCGATGTATTAGGCGTTTTCCCCACACCAAAAGCCATTATTATGGTCAGCACCTACAACACCAGCGCGAACTTCATCAAGCGACTTGAAGACTTTGGTATCTCGCCGGTGTTTTCCGCTTTTTCATTTACAGGGCTAGAGGCTTTACAAACGCACATTAGCGACACCAAGGCGAAAGTATTAATCACGCAAACCACACCTTCGCTTATTAATTCTCAAGCTCCTATTATCAAACAATTAAAAGAAGATATGGCACGATTTGGCGACGCTACACCACCAACAACCATGCAACTTGAAGGTTACATTAATGCACTCATTGTAGGGCAAGCGCTTTTGCCACTCAAAAACGTGCCTACCAGCCAAGAGATTGAAGATAGCTTAAAACAACTCGCGAAGAGTTATCATGATTCTCAAGAACAAAACGAACTTGCTGTGCTAAACCCAAATAAGAGACATATTTGGATACAACTTATCCACAATGGTGTATTAAAAGAGTTGTCTTATGCTGACATACAGTAACCCACCACTAAAACGAGAGACTTAGTAGATTCTTATCATGATGACATTAGATCGACATCACTTATCCATATCTCCCCTAGTGTGGTTATTAGCATTCGTCGCTTTGATATCGTCCATCATAGGCGCAGTAATATTAACCATCACCTTGCAAGAGCTCACAGCACAAAGACAGGGTCTAAGAAGTCAGCAAACGAAACTCTTAGATGCCTCCGCAGAGCTAAGAGCAATCGTCCCTACTTACCGCGACCAGCTTCGCCAAGTGTTGCTAGAGGGTGTAGTCCCTACCGTCAGTAACCAATACAATCTTAGTTTATATTATCGTGCGGTTGCGACGCTTGAAACCGAGTCTAACGATGCAGAAACACAACAAATCAGTTCTGAATTAGCAGAACAAGGGCCAAATATACTAGCCACAGCCAAGCAAATAACTGACTGGCACATTCGCAACGCAAAGCATGATTTGGATGAAATAGAACTCAATTTAAAAAGTAAAGCACTAAATCAACTACAACAATTAAAACGCCTTACCTATCGCATGACAGGCAACAATCGTTTACAAGAAAACTTCCTTATCTATCAATACAACACCGCCCCTTACGAGAAAAGAGATGACCTTGCTAAAGCGTATTTGAAACTGCGCCTGTCGCGCCTTGAGTCTGCGCTAAATACCGCCATGGAAGACATTAATACCTTAGAGGTTTCACTAAATGTGATGATCGCTTCCAATTCATTAAGTGTCATCACGGATCTCAAAGACAATCAAATTAAGTCATCGCTGGATCGCTTAGATTACGTCATCGCTGAATCCGCTAAGGTACATCCAGAAACAGCAGAAAGGTTACAACAGGAAAGAAACGCCCTTGGCAGCACGCTTTTTGGCGAGGGCTACTTTTTTGATAATACAGAACAAGTCATCAAGCTAGGAACTAAAGGGTTTTTCCAAGAACGGACCGAGCATATTACTCTTGGGGAAGAACAAATTAAGCTCATCAGTTTATTGGAAAAAACCTTTTCTCCGTTACCAAGGTTAATGGATCAAATTGGTGAATTTGTTCAACTTAATTCAAAAAATCTAGACCAAAAGATTGAAAACCAACTAACGGAAGTGAAAACCCGCATTCTTTGGATCAGCGGCATTTCCATCACTATATTATTACTATTAGCCTGGGCTATTTCTCGTCGAGTCACTCGACAACTTTCCAGTTTTATCGAAAGCGAAGAACGTTTTCGCTCTATGTTTGAATTTACTCCCGATCCAGTCTGGATTTTGATGGATCACAAAATGGTAGAGTGTAATAACGCGGCAGTTCAAACACTCAAATACTCTGAAAAAGACGCCTTGTTAGGCAAACAAATAGGCGATATATCCCCCTATAAACAGGCCGACGGCGCGCTTTCCTCATCCAGTTTAAACAGTCATTTAAGACAAGTTTCCTTGTATGGAAATACCAGGACCGAGTGGGTTTTCAAAGGTTCAGATGGTGAGCTAATTCATGCCGACATGACCATTCTATCGATTTCATTTAATGATCGCCCCGCCACTATTATCTCTTGGCGTGACGTGACTGAAAAGTTCATCTCACAACAGTCACTCGCACAATATAAAGAAAAACTAGAAAACGACATTGCCTTGCAAACCAAAGAGTTGCAAACAGCAAAAGAAGCAGCAGAGGACGCCAACCAGGCAAAAAGCGAATTCCTTGCCAATATGAGTCATGAAATTCGTACCCCTATGAATTCCATCATTGGCATGTCTTCTTTGGCTCTTCAAACCTCCTTAAATGACAAACAGCGCGGTTATATCGAAAAAGTCAGTCATTCAGCCGAATCGCTTCTCAATATTATCAATGACATTTTGGACTTTTCAAAAATTGAAGCGCGCAAAATGGACATTGAGAGTGTGCCATTTATCCTGCCTAGCCTTATCCACAAGGTAGCGCACGTACTTGAACTTAAAGTAGAGGAGAAAGGCCTAGAACTGATCATAGACATTGACGCAAACGTCCCTCAACAAGTCGTCGGAGATCCAACTAGACTTCGCCAAATCCTGCTTAATCTCGGCAATAATGCGGTTAAATTTACTAAACAGGGTGAAATTATCATCCGCGCCACCTGTTCAAAACAAGATCAGCAAGAAAACTTGATCCACTTCTCGGTTCAAGATACCGGTATAGGCATCAGCAAAGACAAACAAAACAACCTATTCAAATCCTTTTCTCAAGCCGATACTTCAACCACTCGACGCTTTGGTGGCACAGGCCTTGGTCTTGCCATATCAAAACGACTGATTCAATTGATGGGCGGCGATATCTGGGTCGAAAGTGAAGACAATAAAGGCAGCACCTTTCACTTTACCGTGGGATTCCAATCCACAGAAAATGTCGCTTCTCAATATGCATTAAACAGACATACTAATTTAAGCCAAGTAATGATTGTCGATGACAATGACACGGCCAGAGAGGTTTTAAAAGCCAGTGTAGAAGCGCTTGGCCTTGTCTGCCATACCTGTAGCAGTGGCCACGAAGCGGTTCAGTACATAGCGTCACTTAAAGCAAAATCTCAGCCTTACCCGTTAATGTTGATTGATTGGAGAATGCCGGAACTGGATGGTATAGACACCTGCAAAGCTATTCTTGAGCAGACCCAAGACACCACCCCTATCACTATTATAATGGTGACGGCATATAGACAAGAGGAAGCCCGCAAAGCTGGCGAAGAGCTACCGATTTCAGCCTATTTAACCAAACCCGTCACAACATCCAGTCTATTCGATCAGATTATACAGTTGTGCGGTCCCCAATCTGTCTCGCTTATTGGCAATAGCAACGACAGTAATGACAGTAATGACATCGTATTTTCTTACGAGCTTGCAGGAGTCAATGTATTGCTGGTTGAGGACAATGAAATCAACCGCGAATTGGCCGAAGAATTACTATCACGTAGCGGCATTCAATTTACCTCTGCAACAAACGGACAAGAAGCGATTGACTTACTAGGATCCGATCACTTTGATTGTATTTTAATGGACTGCCAAATGCCGGTAATGGACGGTTACACAGCAACCCAAAAAATTCGCACGATGCCAGAGTACAAAGACATTCCAATTATCGCCATGACGGCCAACGTAATGGCAGAAGACATTAAATACGCCAAAACTTCTGGTATGAATGATCACATCGCTAAACCTATCCATTTTGACACCATGTTTAATACCTTGCGCACCTGGATCAAACCCAACATTAATAACACTCGCGCAGGATTAGTATCTACATCACCAGATAATACAGATACTGCAGAGCTACCAGATAGCATGCACATAGACGCAGAATTAGGTTTAGCAAGAACACTAACTAAACCACTTTATACTCGGCTGTTAACACGTTTTCTGGAAACACATACGTCCTTCATCGATGAATGTAACGCGGCCATAAAGCAGGGTGATCTTGTATTAGCCAATAGATTAGCGCATACACTAAAAGGAACCGCCGCGACCTTAGGTATGATCGAACTAGCAACATCGGCCGGCCAATTGGAAAACGCTTTAGAAGAGGCTAATGTCAATATAACGCCTATACTGTTATCTGTAGAACAGGATTTAACTATTGTCCTAAATGATCTTAGAGCGTGGCATACGATTTATAGCCATGCTGTAGAAAAAGAAACCACAGCATCACAGTCAATGAACCAAGACGAATTTAAAAAGAATATTGAAAAATTAACCACTTATATCGATAAAAATGTGGTGGAAGCACTTTATCTAGCACAAAATTTGCTTCCAAATATCGCCAGCAAAGAGGCTTATGCCATGATGGCAAAAGTCGTCGCAGCCTTAAAACTTTACGACTTTGAACTGGCAGCAAAACACTTAACTATGCTTATCGAACATTTAGAAGACTCTGAGAAGTAGACATCATGATGAAGACGTTTGAGCAATCTAATACGACACAACCACTAGAGAGACCGACTATCCTGATCGTTGACGATACGCCAGAAAACATTGACGTTTTAGTTGCGTCCTTATCTGATGAGTACACAGTTAAAGTCGCTTTAAATGGTATGAAAGCCTTGGCTATTGCGGCTTTATCACCACGTCCAGACCTTATACTGCTAGACGTTATGATGCCTGAAATGGATGGCTATGATGTCTGCACACAATTAAAAGCCAATCCTGTAACAGCCAATATTCCAGTTATTTTTGTGACGGCCAAACACGACATCAAAGATGAAGAGAGAGGGTTCTCCTTAGGTGCCGTAGACTACATTATCAAACCCATCAGCCCACCTATCGTTCGTGCCAGAGTCCGTACACACCTCGCTTTATATGATCAAAACAGACAATTACAGAAAAAAGTAGACGAGCGTACCAAAGCACTGCAAGCCAGCCAGCTCCGCATTATTCATCATCTTGGTCGTGCGGTAGAGTTCAAAGACAATGAAACTGGCGCTCATGTTATTCGCATGAGTCACTATGCACGCATGATTGCACAAGAATATGGCGGCAATGAAGAGTGGATAAACCGGATTTTTCAAGCCGCCCCAATGCATGATGTAGGAAAAATAGGCATCTCTGACGCCATTCTTTTAAAACCAGGCAAGCTCACACCAGAAGAATGGGAAAAGATGAAACTTCATACGGTTTATGGTGGCGAAATATTTGCTGAAGACGACGATCCAATGCTGCAAATCGCAAAAACCATTGCCCTTACCCATCATGAAAAATGGGATGGTAGTGGCTACCCGAATGGCTTAAAAGGTGAAGAAATACCATTAGAGGGTCGTATTGTCGCCATTGCAGATGTGCTCGATGCGCTGATGTCAAAACGCCCTTATAAAGAAGCATGGAGTTTAGAGGCGTCTCTTACCTATATTAAAGACAGTGCGGGCAGTCATTTTGACCCAAACCTGGTTCCTCTACTTAACAATCTAACCCCCCAGATTTTGTCGATCCGACAACAACACCCAGACAAAGAAGAAGACATAATCGTTAAATAGCTTTTATCAATCACAACTTTAGTTAATAACAATTTTTACTATCACAACATTTTCCCTAATATGTGTCCTGTTGGTAACGCACTCAAACACACATTAGGAGAAACACAATGATCAACACTCAAATCAAACCATTCAATGCAACGGCTTTTAAAAACGGCGAATTCGTAGAAATTTCTGAAAAAGACGTGCTAGGAAAATGGGCCGTATTCTTCTTCTACCCAGCTGATTTCACTTTCGTTTGCCCAACTGAACTTGGCGATGTTGCAGACAACTACGCTGAACTTCAATCTCGCGGTGTTGAAGTATTCTCTGTCTCTACAGACACTCACTTCACTCACAAAGCATGGCACGCAAGCTCTGAAACAATCGGCAAAATCCAGTACTACATGGTTGGCGATCAAGCTGGCAACGTAACAAACAACTTCGGCGTAATGCGTGAAGGCCAAGGTCTTGCAGACCGCGCGACTTTCTTGATTGACCCAGAAGGCACTATCCAAGCCATGGAAATCACAGCTGAAGGTATCGGCCGCGATGCCCAAGATCTACTTCGTAAAGTAAAAGCAGCACAATACGTAGCCGCTCACCCAGGCGAAGTTTGCCCAGCAAAATGGAAAGAAGGCGAAGAAACATTGACTCCTTCTCTAGACCTAGTTGGCAAAATCTAAACTGACTGAATAAAGAACCCAAAAGGGGTCACACCTGACCCCTTTTTACTTTCAGCAC
Source organism: Marinomonas rhizomae (assembly GCF_024397855.1). Taxonomy (NCBI): domain Bacteria; kingdom Pseudomonadati; phylum Pseudomonadota; class Gammaproteobacteria; order Oceanospirillales; family Oceanospirillaceae; genus Marinomonas; species Marinomonas rhizomae. Next base: position 382,240 of record NZ_CP073343.1, on the reverse strand, counting down.
AGTAAATCACTCAATCAAACAGGTTTCATCATCATGTTAGAAGCAAACTTAAAACAGCAGTTGGGCACATACCTGCAAAATATCGTTAATCCGATTGAAATTACTGTGTCCACAAACGGTTCAGCAAAATCAGAAGAATTACTTAGCTTAGCTCGCGAAATTACCGAGCTAAAAAGCGACAGAATTACCCTAACGGTAGATGCAAACTCACAAGATCGTGCGCCGCAAATGGCCATTGCGCCAAAAGGCGAAGCAGCACGTGTGCGTTTTGCAGGCATCCCAATGGGTCACGAGTTTACCTCTCTCGTACTGGCTCTATTACAAGCGGGTGGTCACCCATCCAAAGCGGCACAAGAGACCCTAGAACAAATTAAGTCTCTAACATCTAAATTGAACTTTGAGGTGTACATTTCCCTCTCTTGCCACAACTGTCCAGACGTTGTGCAAGCCGTTAACTTAATGGCGGTATTAAACCCTAACATTACCGCGACCATGATTGATGGTTCTTTGTTCCAAGACGAAGTGAACGCACGCAACATCATGGCCGTGCCATCTGTGTACCTAAATGGCGAAATCTTTGGCCAAGGTCGCATGACATTGGCAGAAATAATCAACAAAGTAGACACGGGCGCAGCGGACAAACAAGCTGCTGAGCTAGCAGAAAAAGCACCGTACGATATGCTCGTTGTTGGTGGTGGTCCAGCAGGCGCAGCCGCTGCCATTTACGCCGCTCGTAAAGGCATCCGCACAGGCGTTGTAGCAGAACGTTTTGGTGGACAAGTCAGTGACACCATGGCGATTGAAAACTTCATTTCTGTGAAAGCCACCGACGGCCCGAAATTGGTCGCCGGCCTTGAACAACACGTATTGGATTACGATGTTGACCTAATGAAGCTGCAAAAAGCCGTTCGCCTAGAGAAGAAAGAATTCATCGAAGTAGAATTGGAAAACGGTGCAATACTAAAAAGTAAATCCGTTGTGTTAGCCACTGGCGCACGTTGGAGAGAAATGAACGTACCGGGCGAGCAAGAATACCGTAACAAGGGTGTAGCTTACTGCCCACACTGTGACGGCCCATTGTTCAAAGGCAAAAGAACCGCGGTTATTGGTGGTGGTAACTCAGGTATCGAAGCGGCAATAGACTTGGCAGGTATCACAGAACACGTGACCGTGTTTGAATTTGCCGACACCTTGCGCGCCGACGATGTATTGGTGAAAAAAGCCAACTCATTACCAAACGTTACTATCATCAAAAATGCTATGACAACCGAAGTAATCGGCGATGGTCAGCGCGTTATTGGTTTAAAATACACAGATCGCTTAACCGACGAATCACACCTTGTTGACGTTGCGGGGATCTTCGTACAAATCGGCTTAGTGCCAAACAGCGAGTTCTTAAAAGACACCTTGGAGCTGAGTAACCGCGGTGAAATCATCGTCAATGCTCACGGTGAAACCTCTATTCCAGGTGTATTCGCAGCAGGCGACGTTACCACAACGCCATACAAGCAAATCATCATCTCCATGGGTGGCGGCGCAACCGCAGCTCTAGGCGCATTTGATTACTTGATTCGTAACTAAGCAAACAACTAGAGTTATATAAACCGCCCTCTGGCTTAGCTGGATGGCGGTTTTTTTGTAATCTAGAATTAAGTACAAGTACAATTTTAAGCACTTACTTGTAGGAGTAAAAAATGGATACGCTAAGTTATTCAGCTTTTAGAGCAAATCTTGCCAGCACGTTTGATAAGGTAAATGACGATCATAAGCCTGTGCTCATTACTCGCCAGGGCGGGAAACCGACTGTACTGATAAGCTTGGAAGATTTTCAGGCCTATGAAGAAACTGCTTACTTAATGGCGAGTCCTAAAAATGCTTCTCGTTTAAACACAGCCATTGCGGAAGAGGAAGCAGGCAGAAAACAGACAAGGGAAAGAATTGAGAAATGATGCTATTTTGGACAGAATTTGAATCAAACAGCCAATACAAACGTCAATCTGTATTGGCTTTTCAGAATTTAAGGCCGCATTATTTTGCAGCTTTTTCATCCCATGCTTTTAGCTCTGACTTCGACCAAGAACCATAGGAGGCATTAGGCATAACGATCCAATCGTTACCAAAATGCTTGGCTTCTTTGGCAACTAAGCCGCGTTGGTAATCTGTCGATTCTTTGTTTTTAAATTCAGCAGCAAAATCATGCAGGCTGTCACCAATTAACATAATAATATCGTGGTTTTTACGGGCAATCTCACGACGAGACTCTTTCGACTCGGTATAAAGCAGCACATTATCACTAGCCACTTGAGGCAGGTTCAGTTTTTTCAGCGTCTTAAGCGTGTCTGCTTTGTTCTCCTGAAAACGATCCGAGATATAGTAGATTTTCACGCCTTGCTGCGTGACAAAGTTGATAAAATCTTTTGCGCCTGGGATCAAGGTCGGTTCGCCTTTTTTCTCCCAATCGCTCCAAGTATCCCAAGAAGTGTAATCGTGACAGTTATTTACATCACGAACTAATAATGGCGTATTATCTATGACGGTTTCATCCAAATCCAACACAACAGCTGGTTTTTTATCCGAGTGATGATTCGCTAAAATCTGAATAAAACGCTGCGTGGCAAACTGGTATGCCTGCAACTGAAGTGCCATAACTTCGGCAGATTGCTGCTGATAACGCAATGCCATGTTGTACTCTTTTGCTTTGCAAACAACGTCTTGGTCTGCTGAAAACGCAGCACTACTGCTTAATAAAGGTAACGCTACGAGTAAAGAGGTGGTAATTTTTTTCATAAAACGAACTACTCCTTTTTTGTTTATGAGTAGATAAGGTGACATATTTTTTTATTAAACGCCAATTTAATTACAACTCAAACCTATTCGTTTCATATCTGCGCAATTTGGACATAGACTTCATTTAGAACAACAAAGGCATTATGGGAAAATCATCGCGAGACGCTAATTTAAGGAAGGTGCGAGCAAGTCCTCTTACCTCAGCATGTGGATAAAAGCCTGTTATTCGAGGCGAGTGCCGAATGTGAATAGTGGTTCTATTTTCGAGGTGCTCAACAAAGAATACAGGCTTTTAGACCATGCCCTTCGGGTCTTTAAGAGAAAACGCCACATGTCGTTGCGACTCTTTGAAAGGTACCTACATTCCTTCAGAGTCGCGTCTTATTTGACGATTTCTCTGAAAGACTGAGGCTTAGTAGACTTATTCGCACCTTCCTTAAAGTGGTACATTATTTCTATGACACTATTTCCCTAGCACTCACACAATAAAAATATGAGGTAATCCATGATCACAGCACCGGAGCTTAAACATTTTGCGACGTTAGAAATCGAGGTGGCCGCACCGCAAGAGATTGGTAAAACCCTTCACGGCGAACGTCGCATCATTCCTATCCTAGGCGGCAAGGTCACAGGTGACGGCTGGCAAGGCAAAGTGCTTGCTGGTGGTGCAGATTATCAGCTTATTGTTTCACCAAGAATGTCTCACTTAGATGCTCGCTACGCCTTTGAAACAGACCAAGGTGAACGCATTTACATACACAATGAAGCAATGCGTGTAGCGTCTGCTGAAATAACTCAAAAGATCAAAGACGGCGAGCTCGTGGACCCAAAAGACGTGTATTTTCGCAGTGTACCCAAATTTGAAACCAGTTCAGAGCGCTTTCAGTGGATTACCGAGCGAGTTTTTATTGGTGTCGGCATTCGCAAACCCACATTAGTAGAACTACAAATATTCGAAGTGTGTTAGATAAAAGTTACAACGCTTCCAAATACTCTAACGCTTGTTCTGACTCAATGGGTCGAGAAAAGTAATAGCCTTGCAAATAGGTGACATTAAGATCTCGTAAGACATTGGCTTGCTCTTCTGTCTCGACCCCTTCCACTACAACCTGATAATTTAACTCTTTGGCGATAAGCAGTACGGCAGTAATAATACTGAGCCCGCTGCCTTGTATGGTATCAACAAAGCTTTTATCAATTTTAACGATGTCGACGCCCATATCTTGTATAGAAGATAAAGAAGAGTAACCCGTTCCAAAGTCATCAATAGAAATCTGTACGCCCATTTTCTGCAATGCTTTAATTTTCTGCATTAAACCCAGTTTATCCGAAGCGAAAAAAGACTCGGTGATTTCAATATTCAAGCCGGAAGGGGCAAAATCATATTTTTGGAAGATATTCGAAATTTGCTCGACAAAATCCTCATCTTGAAACTGTGCCACAGAGACATTGACGCACATAGTCAGATTCGGAGATATGAGTTGAAATTTCTTCGCTTGTTGACACGCTTGCTCTAGCACCCACAAACCAATGCTTTTTATCTGGCCATATTGCTCGGCTATAGGAATAAATTGATCTGGTGCTATTGGTCCAAAAGCGCTATTCCAGCGCAGTAAGGCTTCAAAGGCGTCCGGTTTTCCTGTTTTAGCGTTCACAATCGGCTGATAAACAAGTCTTAACTCCTCTCTATCAATCGCTGTAATTAATTGGTCTCGTAAATTAAATTCACGCTGTAGTTGCAAACGCAAAGTCTCATTAAAATAACCTACACTGCCCTGTGCATGGCGCTTTTGTTGATACATCGCCATATCAGCATGCTGAATTAACACCTCTTTACGCTGGCTGTGTTCTGGATAAATCGAGATACCAATAGTGGCACCAATTGTCACTCGATAGTTATGATCAAAATAAGGCTCTGATATTTTTTCAATCAAGTCTCGGGCAAAAGCTGAGGTCTGAGAAACACTCTTATGAGGCAATACAACAATAAATTCATCCCCACCCCAACGACAAACAAGCTGAGATTCGCTGTTGAAATTTTTAATACGGGTGGCTGCCATTATTAAAACTTGATCGCCTATTTCATGACTTAACGTATCATTAATCCCTTTAAAGCCATCTAAGTCGACGAACAAAACAGCGAAGGATTGTGTTTCTGGCTGGTTGTGTATTAATGCATTAAACTGCTCTAAAAATGCTTTACGATTCAAAAGATTAGTGAGTGAATCTATATTTGAAAGCGTAATGAGTGCCTCTGTACGTTCCTGTATTTTTTGCTCCATACTAGATAATAACAGGGCGTTCTGATGTTTGGTGGAAATCACATCGATAGTAAAATCGGCAAATTTAATCGCCTTAATAAAAACGAATAACGCGAAAAAAAGACCAAGAAAACCCAAAGACTGATGCGATGCTTCATCAGAAAGCGTCAGCAATATCGAGTAAGGCAAAAGCAAAACAAGCACATAAAAAGTCGCTAATACTTTATTTGCTGCAAGAATAATCGCTGAACCACCTGCAAAACCGGCGATGACAACCATAGTGCTCGTCAACTCTAGGTCGCTGGCATTTTGATAAAAATACAATGGATAAAAAGACCACATTAATGCAGTCGCAACGGCTCCAACAGAAAATACATACAAGTCGTATTTCGAGTTTTTAGCAAAAAAATGTTGGCCGAAAAAAAAGCATATAGCACGACAAATCATGATACTGACCATGACAAGCCACCAAGTCACTTTTGCGTCCTGATCAATGTTTTTTTCAAAACCAAAAGCCAAAAAAGCACTGGTAATGATGTTTATGAAAAATCCGGCTATTGAATGACTTTTTAGTAAACCAATAGCATCTTCTTTTACTTTTCTATCTACAACTGTTGACATAAATGTCTCTATAATCTGGCATTTTTAAGTAAGAACAGATGATATTAGAGCCAAAGTATCAACATTGAACTTATCAGATAAGTTCAAATAAGTGTATTCCATGACATGGTTTCCATTCTTTAATAGGCATAGTTTAAATCAACACTTATTATAAAGTTTTCAAGATTATTTTATAATAAATTTAAAATATTTTTTATTGAAATAAATAAGGATAAAGAGGGGTTATCTAGAAAATAAATTAGAATCACTACCCTCTACTTAATCCTATTTAAAAAAACTTAATAATTAAGAAGTGAAGAGGTTATTTTGAAAGTCTCATTTTTACACGATCAGAAGTCATTTATTCCTACTATCGCCCAGTGGTATTTCGATGAGTGGGGACATTTATCACCTAACCGTTCGCTCGACGATATTCTGATAAAAGTCACGGCAATGGGGCAAAGTAGAGAGAGTCTGCCCCTATCTTTTGTTCTGCATGACGATCACGAGTTACTGGCTGTGGCAGAGTTGAAGTTCCATGAACACCCTGATTTCCGAGACTACAAGCATTGGCTCGGTGGTGTTTTCGTTCCAGCTAATAAACGTGGGCAAGGTTACTCCAACATGATTCTTCCTTATGTTTTTGATCGCGCTAAAAACCTAGGTATTTCTGCTCTGTACTTGCAATGCGAACAACACAATATTGATCTGTATTTAAAGCATGACTTTGAAGTGATACACAGATTGAATGACAAAGGTGTCGAGAAAGCAGTGATGGTTCTTAAGTTTGAATAGGGAAGAAAAAAACTGTGTAGGTTCTCACACTTAATGCCTCTGCCTGCATTATTCCACACCTTAAATATCCGACCTTAGAATGAAATTAAAATGCTATTCTGGGGTCTGATTAGCGCTGAATACATTCTTTCAACACACTTCAATAAAAGAGACATAGTATGAAAATGTTACGATTTATCTCCATTTTAGAAGGCACGTCGCTTCTATTGCTGCTCTTCATTGCTGTGCCATTGAAACGCCTGATGGATATGCCAGAGTATGTGAGCGTTATTGGCCCGATTCATGGTGGGTTGTTTATTTTGTTTAACATTCTTTTGATGTTAAGTATCTCTCGATATGGGGTTTCTTCAAAACACGCTTTGATAGGGTTTATTGCGTCAGTAATACCATTCGGTAGCTATGTCTTTAAAGCGAAGGTCTTAAATAAATACTAATTCCCCCCTTCCAATAACATTGAGCCAATAAAAAAGCAGAGAAAAAGACCTCTTCTTCTCTGCTTTTTACAGGCGATTCCTAATTTTTAACCACAAACCTTAGTTAGACGGGCGCTTTTAAGCTTGTTCGTTGGTATCCAGCTCTGATGTAAAAGCATCATCGATAAATCTAACAGCATTTCGTAAAGCGTGATCAGCTTCAGGAAGTAACCCTGAAAAAATATGCCAAACGTGAAACATTCCAGGCCATACTTCTAACGTCGTCCTAACTCGGTTTTCACCAAGATGAGAAGCCAGTCGGGTCGCGCCATGCAACATAACTTCATTTTCACCGATTTGAATTAAGGTTGGTGATAATCCTCTAACATCCGCAAAAATAGGTGATGCATCAGGGTTCGTTGGTAACTCGCCAGCCAAGAATAGAGCCGCTAGCTGGTCGAGAAAATCCGTAGTACATATTGGATCAATGCCATTTCTAATTCTGGCGGAAACACCACAGTGAGTCAGGTCTGCCCAAGGAGAAATAGCAACCGCTGCGGCAGGAAGAGGCAGCTTCGCATCTCTGGCTTTTCTCATAATGGTGACGATCATGGCCCCGCCTGCGGAATCACCGGAAATGGCTAAGGTGCGAGGGTCCCCCCCCTGCTCTAGCAAAGCCCTGTAAGCATTGAATGTATCATCTATCGGCAAGGGAAATGGGTACTCAGGTGCTTGTCGATAATCCGGTACATACACTTGAGCACGAAGCTGCTTAGCATAATGCCCAGCTAACCCTCGATAGGCTTTTACGCCGCCATGAACATAACCGCCGCCATGTACATAAAACAATACTCGACCTTCTATGACATTATCTGGTGTGACTAACATGGTAGAAACACCACCTAGATCAACATGACGAAATGAAACGCCTTCTGGTGCAGGAAACAGTTTATCAAGATCATCAACATAACTAGCGCGGGCATCTGGCCAGCTTATGTCACTTTGGCCTGTCATTTTTTCAATAATCGGTGTGGCCGCTTTTATCCAGCCATTTAAAGCATTTTTCGCATTTTCAGGTAGCATAACGTCTCCTTTATGGTATTTTATTCAACAATCCAAATTCTAAGTCATATCTTGGGGAATAGGTTTCTACAGTGAGCATCCAAAAATTCAGCACACACCATTCGACGGGCAGTATCGAGCTAAACACCATGCGTACTTTTGTGGCTATTGCTGAAGCTGGAAATTTTGTCCTTGGAGGAAAAAAGATGGGCTTAACCCGTTCAGCAGCGGGTAAATCATTAGCGCGCTTGGAAGCCCACCTTGGTACACGCTTACTCCATCGCACTACTCGCCGAGTCTCATTGACCTCCGATGGGCAGTATTTCTATGAGAGGTGCACGCAAATACTCAGCGACATAGAGGATGCAGAAAAAAGTGTTCGACAGGATGACATGGAACCAAAAGGCACATTACGCCTCACTGTAACAGCGGCTTTTGGAAGGATAGTGATATTGCCACTCCTCAATAAATTCCTGAAGCAATGGCCCCATTTAGAAGTAGAAATAAGCTTTACAGACAGAATTGTGGACTTGGTAGAGGAAGGTTTTGACCTAGCAATCAGAATGGGAGATATGCCAAACCAATCTTTAATGATTGCCCGCCCCATTGCTAAATACTCTCCTTATATTTATGCATCGCCCACCTACTTAGCAGAAAATGAGATAACAGAAGATATCACCGCACTAGAAGAGCAGCAGCGTCTCATCTATGGGCTGAATCCCAATTCAAGTGCTTGGCATTTACACCAAGAAAATGGCAAGGATGTCACCATAGCAGGAACACAGCGCCTACGTTTTGATAGTGGTGAAGCCGTGAAAGATGCGGCAGTAGAAGGAATGGGGGTGGCATTTTTGCCTTCTTTTTTAGCCGTCGATGATCTACAAAAGAACCGTCTTGTTAAGCTATTTCCGGAGTATTCAGGCAAGGAGATTCCGATTCATGCGATCTACCCTAATCGCAAGCATCTAGCTGCAAAAGTACGCAAGTTCATCGATATGCTCACTATAAACCTACAAAACCACTAAATTTAACGAGATGACTATCGGATAGGGAAATCGAGAAAGACACAAAAAAGGGTTAGAAAAGACCAAACGAGCCCTATCTAACCCTTCTACAGATCTTAAACGGAAGATTTCTTCACAAACTGAGATTTCAGCATCATTTCGCCGCCGCCATCTATTTTGCAATCGATGTCATGGTCGCCATCGACAAAACGCTTAATAGTCGCTTTGGTGCCGATTTTTAGTACTTGAGAAGAGCCTTTGACTTTAAGATCTTTCGCCAACGTCACTTTATCGCCTTCTTGCAATAAGTTGCCGCCCATGTCTTTGATAATAAGAGCATCTTCATCGACCACAACTTCATTCGGATTCCATTCGTGCGCGCACTCTGGACAAATCAACATCGCTTGATCTTCATATACATAAGTGGAATCGCATTTTGGGCAATTTGGAAGACTCATAATTATCACTACCTTCTAACGTAAAATGGAAAATTTCGCGCATTATAACCCTATTTTCGTTATGGTTTTTGTCTGCCAGCAAAAAATTCCGTAAAAACTTTCTGTTGTTCAACAAAATCATCCCACGAGATCAGGGCAAAATAGATTTGCATCTTAATTAAACCAATATTCTCTTAAATACGTACTAAGGTTAATTGACACAATATTGATAGGAAGATGCGATGAAGTTGGGTGTTGTTTGGTTCGGAGAGGATTTACGCTGCGCGGATCAGAATATGCTACGCAGAGCCGCGCAAGAGGTCGATTATCTTGTCTGCCTATACTGCGATGAGCCTCATAATAACCGCCCTAGTCGCTATGCAACACAAGGCATGTCGCCCAATCGTCGCCGTTTTCTAGATCAAGGTCTCCAACATCTAGCATTACAATTACAAGCCTTGGGGCAAACGTTATTTATCAGCACGTTAGATGCTGGCACCAGTTTAAATATACTACTCAATGAAGTACCGATTGCACATCTATACCGCAACCACCACGGCGGCTGGGACGAACAACAAACGCTAAAACGCATCGCCAACCGATATCCTGACGTACACATTCATCTGGACCATGGTTTGAGTCTATTTACGCCCTCTCAACTGCCATTTGATATAGCAAAATTGCCGGATTCCTTTTCAAAATTCCGTCGCTTAGTTGAAAACATAGACGTTTTCCCCCCTCTACCTGCATTGCAAAAACTACCACCAGCACCCGTTTTTAATATTCAGCGAATTCGTCCTTGGAGGCTTAAGAATATAGAAGACGAAAGTGCGTTCACTGGCGGGGAGCAAGCCGCAATTGATCAGCTAAGCGATTATTTCTCGACCAATTTGCCAAGTCGTTATAAAGAAACTCGTAACGAGTTAGATGGTTGGGAAAACTCCACCAAGTTTTCACCCTGGTTGGCACAAGGCAGTTTGTCAGCTAGGCAAATTAAAGCCAGTATCGACGCCTATGAACGCGATCATGGCGCAAGCGAATCCACTTATTGGATCTATTTCGAGCTACTCTGGCGCGAATATTTCCATTGGTATGCAACCCGTTATGGTAAACAACTTTTCTTGCCGGGCGGCTTAACAGGAAAACAAAACCAAGGCAGTTATTACGCTGAGCGTTTTCGAAAATGGAGCCAAGGTAATACGCCTTACCCTATCGTTAACGCTTGTATGAAACAGCTTAATGAAACCGGTTTTATGAGCAATCGTGGCCGCCAAATTGTTGCAAGCTGCTTGATCTATGAATTAGGCATCGATTGGCGTTATGGCGCGGCGTATTTTGAAGAACAACTGATCGATTACAGCGTCGGCCCAAACTGGGGCAACTGGCAATACATTGCGGGCGTCGGAGCGGACCCAAGAGGCGGCCGTCATTTCAATTTGCAAAGACAAAGCGAACAATACGACCCCAATCGGCATTTTATTCATAAATGGCAAGGCCAAGTCTATGATACACAACTGGATTCGGTCGATGCGGCCGACTGGCCAATTTATCCAGCCAGATGAGCGCCCATCGGATGACTGAGGATATTGCGGTAAAACCCGTTGTCGTTTGGCTTAAGAGAGATTTGCGCTTGAGCGATCATCTGCCCCTTGCATCGGCCATTGCGCAGAACAGACCCATTATTCTGCTATACATCTTTGAACCTAGCCTTATCGCTGATCCGCATTACAGCGAGCGCCACTGGCGTTTTGTTTGGCAATCCTTAGAGGATATGAATCACCAGCTTGCCGAGCATGGCGGTCACATACATATAGTTTGGCAAGAAGCCTTATCTGCTCTCGAAGCGCTCCATGACACAACGCAGTTTGATAAATTATTCAGTAGTGAAGAAATTGGCATCGGGCGCACCTTTGAGCGTGATATAGCGGTTAAATCCTGGTGTCAGAAACAAACTATATGCTGGCATGAATCACCAACTGGTGCGGTGATACGACCACTAGATAACAGAAAGAACTGGGATGATGATTGGCAAACTATCATGCGTGCTCCTTTAGCCGACATCAACCTTGAAGCGATAACCTGGTACGACATACAGACTCAATGGCCTTCGATTCCAACCTCATGGCAAACACCACAAAAAGGTATCCACACGGGCGGCCCTACGCTGGCTTGGAAAACCTTAGAGAGTTTTTATGAAGGGCGAGGGAAAAACTATTATCGTTCTATTTCCAGCCCTCTTAGCAGCCGATCGGCCTGTACTCGGCTTTCTCCCTATCTCGCTTGGGGGAATATCAGTATAAGAGAAGTCTACCAAGATTTGCTGTCTCGCTGGAAAACGGCTGGCTGGAAACGCACCCTCATCGCGCTGAGCTCTCGATTACATTGGCACTGTCATTTTATGCAAAAATTTGAAAGCGAATGCCGCATGGAATATCACCCAGTGAATCGTGCTTATGCCAATTTTCCTTATCGACAGGATGATCAGGTCGAGGCCGATTTACTCGCTTGGCAGCAAGGCAAAACTGGCTACCCTCTCATTGATGCTTGTATGCGGGCCTTACACCAAACGGGATACATTAACTTTCGTATGCGCGCCATGCTGGTCAGCTTTTTATGCCATCATCTAAATATTGATTGGCGCTTAGGTGTGCATCATCTAGCAAGACTGTTTCTCGATTTTGAGCCAGGCATACACTACCCACAATTTCAAATGCAGGCTGGCGTTACTGGATCCAATGCCATTCGAATTTATAACCCCGTAAAGCAGGCTCAAGACCAAGATCCAGATGGTGAATTTATCCGTCGCTGGGTACCAGAATTGGCCGAAGTGCCTGTCCCATTGATACACTCTCCTTGGGAAATGTCGCCGATGGAGGAAGCCTTGTATCAATTCAACGTTGGAGAAAACTATCCTGTGCCCATTGTCAGCCTTAAAGAAGCGGCAAAGTCTGCTCGTGATCGACTCTGGGGATACCGTGAACAACCAAACGTTCAACAAGAAAAACAACGCATTTTAGCGACGCATGTGCGTTCGAATAGTGGAAAAAAATCCAGGCCATCGAAAGTAAGGACACCCTCATGAAACCATTCCACACGCTGCGCGTGATTCTTGGCGATCAACTCAACGCTGCGCACTCTTGGTTCAAAAAACATGACCAAGGTGTGCTGTACCTCATTACTGAATTACACCCAGAAGCCACTTATGTGACTCATCATATTCAAAAGCTCTGTGCATTTTTTCTTGCCATGGAACACTTTGCCAATGCCCTAAATGAAAACGGTCATCAGGTATGCCATCTCACCTTAGACGACACTCAGGGAAAAAGCCTAGAAGACGTAATATTGGGTATTGCTAAGCAACATGGCATTGACCGTATCGAGCTACAACGCCCAGATGAATATCGCGTGTTACAACAATATCACTCGCTGATCACAGACTCGACCAAGCCCGCTGTCAGCATGGTCGATAGCGAGCATTTTTTGTTGCCTTTCAACGAAATCCCTAGGCTCTTTCACGCTAAAAATCCCGTTCGCATGGAACACTTTTATCGAAAAATGCGCCTGCGCTTTAATATACTAATGGACGATCAAGATCAGCCGGAAGGTGGCCAATGGAATTACGACAATGCCAATCGCAATAAGCTTAAACCAAAGGACTTAGCCGATATTCCAGAACCTTTGTGTTTTCAGCATGATGTCACTCACCTGCTTGAACGCATTCAACGTCATCAAATTCCATCTATTGGCAAAACGGACTCGATCTTACTGTGGCCCGTATCAAGCCAAGATGCATTGAATTTACTCGCCTTTTTCTGTGACCACTTGTTACCAAACTTTGGTCGTTTTCAAGACGCCATGACAAATCAAACACCCCACAGCTGGAGCTTGTATCATTCACGTTTGTCTTTTGCGCTTAACGCCAAATTGATTAGCCCAAAGCATGTGATCAAAATGGCTATTTCGGCATATCGAGAAAACGACAATATCGACATTGCTCAAGTTGAAGGCTTTGTCAGACAAATTCTCGGCTGGCGCGAATATGTGCGCGGCATGTATTGGATCAATATGCCGGACTATCAACAGCAAAATGTCCTAAACGCTGAACGAGACCTACCAAGCTATTTCTGGAACGGGCAAACCAAGATGAAGTGTCTTGCCAGCGCCATTGGGCAATCTCTCGATTACGCTTATGCTCATCACATTCAGCGCTTGATGGTCACGGGGAACTTCTGCATGTTAACTGAGATTCAGCCCGAGCAAGTCGATGAATGGTATTTAGGCATTTACGTGGATGCGTTGGAGTGGGTGGAATTGCCCAACACCCGTGGCATGAGCCAATTCGCCGATGGCGGTTGGATTGCTTCCAAACCTTATGCAGCCAGTGGCAGCTACATGCAGAAAATGAGCGACTACTGTGGTGATTGCCATTACAAGGTAAAAGAGAAAACCAGCGAAGAATCTTGCCCACTGAACAGCTTATACTGGCGCTTTATGATCAAACATAGAGAACGTCTTGCGAAAAACCATCGCATTGGCATGATTTACGGCAACTGGGACAAACAAGACGACGCCCGAAAAAGCGCCGTCTTACATAGAGCGGAATGGTGCTTAAAAAATATCGAATCGCTGTAAATTTCTACTTTTTACTTTCTGATTGCTCGTTCAATTAGTCTATGCGGCTTCTTGGCGATTAAAGCGTTGTTGCTGCCATTTAACCATTCTTGGCAGTAACAAACCGGCAATAACAATCGCTACGCCTAATAGCTGCAAGTTTGTCACAGTTTGACCGTAAGCAAATGCCGTCAAGGCCGCAAAGACAGGCACAAAATTGAAGAACAAGGAAGCGTTCGCTGCACCTAGCTGCTTCACACCAGAAATCCACAACAAGTAACCACCCACGGTACCAAACACACCAATGAACAATAAGTCTCCAAGCACATAACCACTGATCGCTAAACTTTCTTGTAGTGGATGAACCTCAGCACTAAACGCCGTGACCAAAGAGATCACTCCTAGCCCTGATAACATGCCAACCAAAGTGTAAGGAATCATTGGCATCCAGCGGCTCACACCTTGTGTTAAATAGGTATAAAGGCTCCAGCACAACATGCCTAGCAAGATCATTTGATCACCGTGGTTAAACTCAAAACCCAATAGTCTTTTTAGCTCGCCATTGGTTAACACCAGTAACACACCAGATAAACAAACTACCAAACTAAACACCGCACCGCGAGCGGGCAGTTTGCGCTGTAACAAAGAACCAATAAAAGAGGTGGCCAATGGGCTGAGCGCCATAATCAAGGCACCATTGCTGGCATCGGTTTGCGCCAACCCAGTAAACAAACCAAGGTTTAAACCACCGACACCTATAATAGAAACCCCTATCACCCACGCCCATTGCTGTGCCGTTAGACTAGGCATTGGCGTATTTTTCCATTTCGCATAAATAAACAGACAAATAGCAGCAATAGCAAAACGCCAGATAACTAAGGTGAGTGCATGCACTTCTCCCAATGCATGTTTACCAACAGGGAAACAGGCTCCCCAGAAAAACGTGCATAGTAATAATAACAATACGGCATTCATATTCGACGAACGCTTCATATCTTTCTCCATAAAAAGAAAACTTGAAAATATAAGGCGCAGTGTATAGATTTTGAATACGGAATAAATAGACAAAATTGAGACGATAGATCCCACATATGAAATTTAACTATTCACTCGATGATATGCGTTGTTTTTGCGCGGTTGCTCAACATGGCAGCTTTAAACAAGCTTCAGCTGTGCTGGAAATGCCTCTGTCTACCTTGAGTCGGCGAGTCGCTAAATTAGAAGAAGACTTAGCAATAAGACTACTGAATCGGGATGCCCACAGAGTCCAACTCACCCATTCAGGGCAGCGATATTTCGAAAGGAGCGCGTCTCTTTTTGAGGAATTAGACGATGTTGCTGTGTGCCTTCTACAGGACAACACCCAAGCAAAAGGCACGATTCGAGTTTCTGCACCCGTGAACTTTGGCGTGCATGTTTTAGCTCAGCATTTTAATGCCTTTTTGATCGAATACCCTGACATCCATTTGGATTTGCGACTTTCAAATCAAAACATCGATATTGAGGAAGAAGCCATCGACATCGCGTTTCGTGTCGGTGACCATAATGCAGTCCATTGGATTGGCAGGCATTTAACGAACATTCGCTTTGTTATTTGTGGATCCGTCCATTTAGACCTGTCTAGCATAAATACCCCTCGTGACTTAGAAGGTTTTCCCACTGTATTATGCGCACCTATTTCCACTTGGAAGCTGCAACACACGACATCGGGAGAGATACTAAGTCATAAGCCAAACCATAATATTCGCCTAAAAGTAGACGACATCAGCTTACTTACGCGCGCTATACAAGATGGCCTAGGCATCGGTTTTATGCCAGACTATCATGCACAGCCATTAATCGATTTAGGTGAAATTCGACAAGTTCTACCTGAGTGGAGCAATCAAGCTCGCGGTTGCCAAATGCTCTATCGTGATCGAGATAACATGCCATTTCGGTTACGTTTGTTAATCGATTTTATGCTCAAGCGTTTTAACGATCATCCACTGTATGAATGATCTAAAAGGCCCAGATAAAACCACTAAGCAAACTGATTAACAGATAGCTCCACCATTAAATCACTGCTGATCTTTTCTAGTGCCACTTCCAGTTCTGATAGCGGCAAATCTTTGGGAACAGCCAATACCATATCAGTTTTAAACAGCATGTCAGAACTCATCGGTGCCGGTTCACAAGTGGTCGTAAGCTCTTTGACGTTAACCATCAATGAATGCAGTACTTGGGAAACTTCTTTAACAATACCTGGTCGATCATTGCCAACAACAGACAGTGACAAGGTCGATCCTTCTGTCGCTTTCTTATTTGCCAGCTCAACGGTGACATGCAAACCAAGCTGTTCAAAATTACGCAGTGCATCAACCAGTGCCTCTTGATGTTCCAAGGGCACAGACAAGGTTAAAATACCGGCAAATTTATCCGCAAGATGCGCCATACGGCTTTCTAACCAATTACCGTGATGACGTGAAATAGTATCGGACAAACGCTCAACCAAACCAGGGCGGTCGTCTCCGATAAAACTCAATACAAGATGCTGTGACATAATGTTCTCCATCAATTTTTTTAGAATTATGCAAAAGAGTGACTGCTTTACGCGACGCTATTTATAAAAAATACACTAAATACTCAATATAGACGACTGCAATTCATTTAAAGTCTTTACCACTGAGTTAAAGTATTTTGTTTTTGAATTCGGTTTGAACCTGCCTACGCAAAAAAAAGCCCAATGATGCTGCCGCAACACCCGAGATACTTCCCATGCCAATCGCCCATCTGGCAACAAAAGCATCGGCGATCCAACTCCCCCAAAAGACTCTCCTTTAAACTCGAAGACTACCTAGAACTTTTCGACTTAACAGGTCGAATCGTTCGTCAAGGTAAACGCGACAGTATCGACTAACCTTTGCCCCATTTTACAACGCCTTAATATCCCATCGGAAAACTGGCTCACCATCTCTACGCAGTTTGAACAACAAACTTTCGCTGCTGTCGGTACAGAACTGATCTTATCCAACTACTACCAACATGCAGGCTATAAACGAAGGCCGAAAATCAGCAAAGCAAAACAACTGCTTGCCTAACCTACCTTCTAGCCCTTCCTTTCAATATTGCTTTCCTTGCAAGGTAATCGCACGCCCTTGATTCGGTAAAATCGACGAAATAGCACCCTACCGTGATGATTTAGACACAAAAAAGCCAGTTTTGGTTAGAACTGGCTGACTTAGAAAAACTGATCATAACTGAACTAAGAGTCACTTTTTTAAGGTGCGTGTCCTAATTAACGCCATTTTGATGTTTTAATTAACATGTTTAATTTTTATTCAAGGCTTTTCTAATAAGCCAACATATAGCAGTTGAAATACAGGCTAAGAGTAAAGCTATTATCGACGCTTCAATGAAATCAAAAATAGAGTAATAATGATTGGGAGCCCCTAATGACTTTGATAGGTAGTCCAAAAAAAGTAATGATATAATGAAAAAATAGCAAAGCTCACCCAAAAGCAGTTTTTCATTTTACTTCACCCCTGCATTAGCATGAGATCTCATGTTTTGATAAGCAACTCTTGCCTTAGTCGTGGATGATATGCCTCCAATGTCGCTATGATTGCAATTAGGACAACGTAAGACATGAGATGTTTTAGCTTTTATTCTAGGGTCTCTTTCAACAAAATCTACCCATGGAGCAGGGCCAGAGCGATCACCAGCAATTAAATGAAAAAGTAATCCACTTCATTAGGATCAAATAAAGGGGCAACCATTGCTACTGAATCAAAGAGACCAAGAAACTTAATTTTGGGTATCATAGGGGCTTCTTATGCGATAATAGAGCGATGCCTTATGCCTCTTCTAGTCTGAAAGGACTTTCTTTTAAAAATTTGAGCAAACTCTTTTAACATTAATGCTTGATCGCATGTTCCCTAATATAAATTCAACCTTACAAGACAAAATTTATTTTAAACGCCCAATAAATGTTAGCTTGTCATTGACGGCTAGATCTCGTGGTGTGGTTTGGCTTGCTGCATAGTTTAAAGGTACACCTGCACTTTTATAGGAAAAAGCTACAAGTTCAGAACAAAAGAAGTCAAATTCTGAATTAATTAAATTCTGAAGTTTTGGTAACGGACCTAGAAGCAATGCTCCAGTAACGGATGAACTTAATGCCCCTGAAAGGTCATATTCCTTTCCTATCTGATTACTTGAATACTCAACTATTTTTGATTTCTGCGTTGCACTAAGGTTCGGGTAACGATACACATAAGTGTAGGTGTCATGCTCAATAAGATCGATTATATTATCTCTAATAACTCTTGGATCAATTGCCTCAATTACTTCAGAGTCGCCGATATATATTCTAGCATGACTAAACTTCGAGTTAGTTCCAACCCTTACTGTTGATGATACAGAGCCTTCACTTGTAGATAAAATAATATCTCCTACTTGAAGTTGACCAACGGAAATGAATTTTGTCTCATTTACTACTTCATTAGCTTTCATTTAACTTATTTCCCTGTTCTAGACATCCATTCAATATTTACATTTTTATAGTTAAGATTTCCCTTTATTTTTATTCTTACTATTATTTCCTCTTTATCAATTTTTTTTTCTTTTAGTCTAAAAATTATCCCCCCTGATTGTCCTGAAGGTTTGAAAGCATATTCTATATTAGATGAGCTGGTTGCAACGATCTCAAAATCTATTACTTTTTCAGGGAATTTCTCTGATTTAAATATTGACTTATTATCTATAATTGAAAAGTCTAAAATTTTAGGGTCGCTTCCTTCAAAAGAGACAGTTATGGTTTGCTCTCTATTGATAGCTTCTAACTTGGTATCAAATTCGTACCATTTGTCAGCTTCCATATTCTCTATTTTCGCAATTTCTACAATGTGAGGGTTTCTGAAAATTTCATTGAATGTGTTGCTATCGCATGCAGTGATAAAAAAAGTAGATAGTAGTATAATAATCCGTTTCATTAATAAATCCTTTAAATTTAGGCGCTAATTGTACATTAACGACCTGTCTAATTTTTGTATATATAGAGTTATTTTCTTTTAAATTCATTGTTAGTTTTTTTAAAAATCTGCTTATATATTAGTAGGTTTAATATTAAATTTTTAACTTTCTTCAAAATTCCTAATAACCCATTGGTACGCGAACTGATGGGGTAGCTAGAAAGGTTAAACTCATTCAGCTCCACCGATTGCAGCGGCCATTAGCAAGGCTAAGGATCGCCACAAGTACACCACGTATTAGTTTGGCATCACTGTCGGCTTGAAAACATTTTCTTGGCGTGCAATGAGCCAAACGGGGGTTTTTACAGCCTTTAATCTGATTCTCATCTATTGGACATGAGATTCAAAGAAAAGCGGCTAACAAGGTAGATAAGCAAAGAGTTGCGTGGATAGAATACAAGTGATGGCGTAAAAGATAAGATCAGTGTTCCTAAAACCGGCTCGGTTCTGAGGCTCATAGAGGCAGATCATCTGATGAGATAGGAGCGGCGAATTCCATCTTGAGTTTAGAAAAGATCGGGGATAAGTCTGCGGGTTACTCATGACTTATCCCCGCAATAGCATCATTCAGGTGAGTAAAAGTAGATCTTGCCTGCTGACATGTCGACAGTGACGTGATCAAAAGCGTTGATCATGTTCATACCCATTACAGCTAATGGCTCACCATCAATTTCTCTGCTCGTTTGTGTCACGACAGAGCTTTGCATTGTGTAATCCCCAAATTCAAAATCCTTTTTACAAATTTTGGCTTCATCGCCGACATCAAGTCCTCGCTCTTCAAGTTCAGAGAAGTCAATTTCTTCAGCGATGCAACGATCTTCCAATGAAAAGGGTACAGTGGAGATAGGACTACCTGTCTCAAAACTGACTCGTTCAATACGACCGTTTAGTGGATAAAAGAAGTGCAAGTTTTCACCGTCAAAATCTGCATCGTAAGACACACATTTCTCTGTGCAGGTAATGTCTTCTGGCTGTATCGCGATACCATCTGAATAAAATGAGAATTGATCGTATTGACCAATAAAATCGAAGCCTAAAACACCTACATCTCTATCTTGAGTAACGATTATTTTATTTCGCATACCACTTATATTTGTATTTATATCAATCAATGCAAGGTTGGCGGTTATTTTATTTTTATAAGGGTCAAAGAAATCGAAAGTGGTACTTATAAGGTTTGGAGTAATATCAGCTATACTCATAAATGATGCAGTATCTAAAAATGCCTCAAAGCTTTCGCCACTTCTAGTATGAGATTTCACATAGTGAAGAGAAAAGTCTTCATTTGAGTAGTTAGAAAATATAGTTTCTGACTTCTTTAATGTATTACGAATTTCATTTTTAGAAAAAAGTAATGAGATCTCTTTATTTTTTAACTTCTCAAAAACTTCACATAATGAATCATCGCGATCAGACAAATATTTTTTTTCCTTGAGACAATATTTGTAGGCCTCATTTGATAAAGGTAAACCATTCAAGAATACAATGTCATAGAAATAATTTTCAACATTTAAAGATGTATTTGAGAAAGCAAGCCCAGGAGCAAATAAAATTAAAATAAGAGGCAAAAATTTCATAATATTCCTAAGTACAATTTTTACGTTTGATATTAATTGATACTATTTTTGCATTAATACCGTAATTAACTACTTTATCAGCTTCAACTTGAAACCCTTTGCCTTTACCTCGATACCTTGGTTTAGATACGCTAACGTCATTTTTCCATTCATCAAAAAATGGATTGTACTCTGAGCTGGCTTCTGCTTTACCAAGACTCATATCTAACCCTTTCCCTAAATGCGAGCTAGCCTCAATAGATGCCCTTGCAAAAACTTTTGAGTCTAATCTTTCACCCGGAGTATGGCTGTAACTAAAGCCTGCAACAGCCTGAGTATTGATATCTAAAATTGCTCTTTTATCACGAATCCCCTTATGCCAACCCGCAGTCAGTTCGACAATCGTCATACGACACTGACCCTGCTCATCCGGACCAGTGATCTGATATCGAATCACATCTCTTGCCTGCATATCAGCCTGAAGGATATCTACTGAATCTTTTAATTTAGAAAGAGCTAATTCCCTAGCTTTGCTAGAACTCATGATAACGTCCTTTTAATTAAATACCGATATCGAACTCTATCATCAGCCATTAAACAAAGGCGAGCCATTCAGTTTAAACCTCTCACACCTTTACAATAGATTTTCAGAAATATTACTAAATCCATCAATATGAAAATGGCGCTATGTGCCAATTAAACTGCCATCAAATGATTAGAGAGGATTAGAGATAAGTCTGCGGATTGCGTATGACTTATCCCTGCCACAGCGTCATTCAGGTGAGTAAAAGTAGATCTTGCCTGCTGGCATGTCGACAGTGACATGATCGAAAGCGTTGATCATGTTCATACCCATTACAGCTAATGGCTCACCATCAATGTCTCTGCTCGTTTGTGTCACGACAGAGCTTTGCATTGTGTAATCACCAAATTCAAAATCCTTTTTACAAATTTTGGCCTCATCGCCGACATCAAGTCCTCGCTCTTCAAGTTCAGAGAAGTCAATTTCTTCATCGATGCAACGATCTTCCAATGAAAAGGGTACAGTGGAGATAGGACTGCCTGTCTCAAAACTAACTCTTTCAATACGACCGTTTAGTGGATAAAAGAAGTGCAAGTTTTCACCGTCAAAATCTGCATCGTAATACACACATTTCTCTGTGCAGGTAATGTCTTCTGGCTGTATCGCGATACCATCTGAATAAAATGAGAATTGATCGTATTGACCAATAAAATCGAAGCCTAAAACACCTACTTTTCCACCTTTAGTAAGGATAGTTTTATTCCCAATACCACCAATATCAGTATTCACATCAATTAGCGCTAAGCCTACTGTATTTTCACGGTTATATGGCCCCTTAAAATAAATTCTGTCCTGTAGCATATTAGGATAAATATCTGCAAAGCTAACATATGAAGCCGTATCAATTAAAGCTGTAAAAGACTCCCCTTTATGAGTGTAAGCGTTAACTTGATATCGAGAATAGTCCTCATCAGAATACTCATAAAAAACACTGTCTTTCATCTTTTTTGTTGGTTGAACAAAGCCTTTATATACCCTAGTGGACATTTCTTTACCATTTAAATCTTTGAAAACCTGACACAAATCTAGTTTTGACTTTGATAGGTGTTCTGAATTTTTTTGACAATAAGAAAAAGCCTCTCCTGATAATGTTAAGCCATTTAAAAAAATTATATCGTAAAAATATTTTTGTACGATTTCCGTAGGGTTTGCACTTATAAAAGGTGCATATAGAGACAACGTAAAAATTAGAGCTTTATACATATTAACAACCTAATTACAGTTTTTTCTTATTAAGTTTATGGCTGCAATTTTACCATTTAACTTATAAGATGTTTCGTCTTTACTTTCTATCTCAAATTTTTTTCTCTTAATTTTAAACATTGGTTTTTTGAAGTTCGCAGTCACTTTAGTCCTATCTTGAAAGGCATTATATTCTGCATTTGCTTCTGCTTTAACTAGGGAAGGTGCGAATAAGTCTACTAAGTCTCAGTCTTTCAGAGAAATCGTCAAATAAGGCGCGACTCTGAAGGAATGTAGGTACCTTTCAAAGAGTCGCAACGACATGTGGCCTGTTATTTTTAATAGTAAGCTCTGAAAGACCCGTATGCCTACATGGATGTAGGTAATTAGGGCAATGCAGGAGCAATTGCCGAGGGCATGTTCTAAAAACCTGTATTCTTTGTGAGCACCTCGAAAATAGAACCACTATTCACATTCACTACTCGCCTCGAATAACAGGCTTTTATCCACATGCTGAGGCAAGAGGACTTGTTCGCACTTTCCCTTACATTTAAAATCTTTATAAAACTCTTTTAGCTGGGCTTTAATACAATCAGGGTCACAATGTTTCCCAAATCACCTTTCACCAAAGTCTGTATTCACCGCATTCTGGTGACCCTCTTGTGCAAGGTTAATTGACTGATCTATAGAACAAGATGTTTTTTTGACACTTCATCCGTTTTAGTATGAAGCGTTCCATGGGTGCCATCACTATGGCCCACCCCTTCCGCACATACTGTTGCCGCCTTGTTATGTACTGACTTGCTGTAACCGCATGCCAAACAGATCATCCGCATTGGTCTTACCCGCACTGCTGGTCTTGGCGACGTTTGTGGACAGATAAACATCAAGCCAAGACTCCGCGCCACAATTAAACGCATAGTCATAGAGAATTTAATCCACCATATATACAGAGATGGCTTGGACTTGCTCAAGTAGGCGTTTGGCTTGTTTTTTAAATGGTGCATCTGGGTGAATTATGTAGCTGGATAAGGAGGTCTCTAGTTCCATTTTTAGGTCATTCAGCGGCTGAACTTGATCTGGATTGATGGCGGTAAAGACTTGCCCTTGAAGCTGCTTAAGCCAGCGGTTGAAAGATTTTGGGTTGTCATGCAACGCATCAAAAGTAAGCTCAGGTTCAGCGATAATAGCCTGTAGAATGAGCGGGGAGATCTCTGCCGTCAATGCCCCATCGCGGCGTTCCCACACCGCAATAACGGTGTTGAGCACTGGTAAAAAATCTTTGCTTTGCTCTGAGGTAAGCGCGTTATCAACGTACTCTTGATGGCTTGTCAGCCAATCCATGTTGGCTTCTACTAGAGACTCTGCGCTAGCAGAAAGAGAAGAACAGAAAACAACAGCAGCAAACAGGTGGCGCAGCATTATTCTTCTCCTACGATTGAGTTGGTAATATCGATGGTGATACGGCTAGTGCCGTTAAGATGAGCTTTAATGTCATTGAAAGCATTGCGGCTACTGCCGACCGCAAGATCAGCGCCATCCATCATTTTTACTTTGCCCGGCATCAAACAACCTTCCGTATTGCTATGAAAATTGCCTGGGTGAATAAGAATATAAGTGCGCCCTGGTACATCTTTTAATTCAAATGCATTGGGGTATTTAGGTGACGAGTACGGTGCAATACGGTAGCTGCCCGCGGGAATACGCTGATCTGATCCCTCTTCTGCGGAGTCTGGGCCCGATGGCTCAAGTACGTACCAAGAGCCAGCCTTACCACTAATAGTCAGTACTCCACGGGTGGCGTTAGCAGAGACTTCTTGACGATCCAGTCTTAATGACACTGGTGCGTTTTTCATACGTAAATCCTTCTTAAAACAACTTCAACATTGAGCATCCTAACATTCCCATTCAGGCTGCTAACGCTAGCGCACTATAATTCCCATTTCTTGACACCCACCTACCAAATGGATGAGTACAGCTGACACTTTGCCGACATTACCACGCGTAGGGCGCATCATGTTTAACATGGGCAAATAGCCAAGGGGACAGTGCCATTTAGCCCTGCCCCTTCGCGGATTTAAGCTTGTCGGCTAATTCTGTCAGCTCATCAAGCTCTTGCTCCGCTTCTTGCGTCAACATCTCAAGCAGCATGGCCTCTTCTTTTGGCGATGAACCACCACCATAGAGATATTGCCAGTTTTCACCGTCATACAAGGCGACACTGTTAAGACTGGCCGCCAGCAATAGGCCATGCCCTGCATCCAAACGACGCGCATTTAATGGGCTGATTTGTCCCTCAAAATCATAAGGCTAACAGCTAAAGGCTTCGGTATTTTGTTGTGACACAAACACGCCATTTTCGCTGCCGAAAAATACACGGCCTTGATAAGCCACGGTATCGCAGAATTTTACATTTTTATCCGTATGAAAAACGTCCCATTCTTCACCTCGACCACGTAGGACAATGCCCCATGCACAGCCGATGTAGACATAACCGTCTTCGGCACAGCACACGGAGAAAGGTAATACCTTTTCATCACAGACATCAATATAACGCCACTGCTCACCATCAAAGTGCTAAACATCATTGTGTCCCCCCGCAGCATAAAGATCGTTTTCAGCGAAACCATTCATATCTTTAAAACCGATATCACCATCACTGGGACAACGAATGCTCTCAGAGATACACTCCCAGTTCTCGGGGCCCATCCGCTTAAATATCTTACGGCCACGACCAACGCCATACACTTGGTCATCGACTTTTGCTAACTGATGAAAGCGCGTTTTTGGAGATGGCTGTTTTTCAGCAAACTTATTATCGCCAAGGCCTAGATAATAGCCTTGCCCCGCGTCGTCCATCATTAAACACTCTTTAAGTTCAGTATTAACTAATCGAGTATTAAAAAAAGAATGTCGTGGCCAAACTATACCTCCCCATACAGGCGACTTTCCTTTTTCTTGCCTATCATCCGAATATGATCCCACTTGTGACTTTCCCCTCGACTCGTAATAGTCGAACTCTTCTTCTGGCAAAATTTCTTCGGCGCTTACCCCATAGTAACCTTTGGAAAGAATTACGCAGTCATGTATCGTAAACCCATCAAAAAATCCGCTCTCTTCATTCAAATCATTTTTCGACATATTTAGAATCCTTCTCCCTTCGTGCTTGTGTCACTAGTAGCACCTTCGCCACCCACTTTATCTTTTACCGTAGGCTTACATTTAAAATCTTTATAAAATGCTTTTAGCTGGGCTTTAATACAGTCAGGGTCACAATGCTCCCCAAACCACCTTTCACCAAAGTCTGTATTCACCGCATTCTGGTGACCTTCTTGTGCAAGGTTAATTGCCTTATCTATAGAAATTTGTACACCAAGATGTTTCTTTGACACTTCATCCGTTTTAGTATGAAACGTTCCATGGGTGCCATCACTATGGCCCACACCTTCCGCGCAGACTGTTGGCGCTTTGTTGTGTACTGACTTACTGTAACCGCATGCGCTGTCCGATAACCACGCTTCGGGGAGTAGGTGGTGGCCCGTTTGGCCAGGGCAACATCCACCTGTCGAAGCGTTTCCTAACTGGCTACTAGCCAAAGCGGATGCAATTCAGTTTTTACGCCAAAACACTGCTAAGCAAGAAAAAGTAAAAACCAAATTGTTAAAGAGCCAACCCACATTTAGTACAATAAAACACACAGGCCACCAACGACATGTTTTCAACCCATGCCGTGGCGTATGTTTCTTAGTGTGAGTCGCTTTAAATCTGTGCTACAAGTCGATGCGTTCAAGTGGGCTGTGTTTGCTTTGCAGGGCTTTGATAAGTGCGGCGTATTGGCGTTGTTGCTGGTTGCCATGTTCGATAATGTGGCTCATGGCATCCGTGCTAAAAGGCTTACCCATTAGGTAGCGTTGCTGAGGGGCTTTGGTGCGCATTCCACCATTGAACCAACTCTTCCACACCGGGCTTGGCAAGGTCGATTTCATAGTCTTGTTGCCATGGGTTTTTGTCTGCGCTCAGTGAACTGAGATCACCGTCTGGATCGATCGGGCTAAGATCGTCTTCTTCAATGTCCACTCCCGTAATACAAGCAAAGACTCCCCCTGCGATACGACTCAGTTCTTCATCCTTGGTGTATTCGATAATCATAGGAATCGCCTGCTCACAGCCACTGTAGGCCATGGCCGAACGTTTAAAGCGCTCATTTAAATGCATAAAGAGCTGCTCTGCGCAGTAACGAGCATCGTCTACGTCGGGCCGAGCGTCACTGGCGGCACACAAAAAGATCGGCGTTGTCGAAAGCTCGATGTTCGCCACGTCGGTTAGTCGCTCTAGTATGCCTACTTGTAAAATATTAGAAAACTAAATTGTTTTTTAGAATGAAGTGTATATTTTAAATTTGATAAAATTTAAAAACATAAATTATATAGGGACTTATATGTTAGAAGACATGTTATATAATGGAACCTCTATTGAATGGGGAAAGCATGGGAGTTTTAAGGCAACATCGGGGCTTCCTGATCACCAAGTACCTGATCAATCTTGTACTCCAGATTCAGGCCCAATACCTGAAGGATACTATAAAATTTTTATTTCTGACCACGGAGTAGCTACAGATAAAGGGCTAGGGCGTTGTGCTCTAAGACCATCATGGGGCATTCAAGAAATACCTCGTGGCGAACTAGCAGGGCTCTGCGAGCCATACTGGGAAAATTGGGGTAATAACCGTGCTAGAATGGAACCTGCAGATCAAGCAACTAAAGATAGATGTTTACCTACTAAAAGAGGTGGATTTTATATTCACGATTCAACGAAAGGTTACAGCCATGGCTGCATTGAAGTTGAGACAAAAATATTTCCTCTCCTCAAGCATGTGAATTCCACCAGAAGTAAAAAAGTACTAATTATAAAAGTTGCATATAAGGGAGTTTCAACAAATGGTGGTACTAAAGTATAGTATTGCTTTTTTAGCATGTACGTTTAGCATTTTTTCATATGCTAATGAAATTATTTTTAACAACATTAAAATTAATAATACAGTAGAAAAATGCATTATTTTCTCTCCAGTTGATACTACGAATGAAAAAAATTCTGTATTGATGGTTATTAAAGCCAACGTAGAAAAACCTACTTATGAGTGCGGTTGTAGATCAATGCTGCTTGATTATAGTGTCGATGTGCAAAGTAATGAAGAACCTTTTCAGGTTCTAAGGTCTAAAATTTCAGTTTTGTCATCTCAAGAGCTGTTATTGCCTTTAAGCACTGATTCAAAGCTCATTGCCTCTCGGGAATTGACGATTAACTTTTCATGTAGCAATTAATTTACGTAAAAAATGGCGCTTTCCAAATAGAAGCGCCATCACTGCTACAGAATTTGAGCTATGCACCTTCGCCGCAGTTAACCTTCCAACATCCGATATTCAGCACCTTCATATTTAGTCATATTATTTAACACCTTTCACACTAGTCTCTTTAAGGTCACCACTATCAGTTCCACCCACTTTATCTTTTACCGTAGGCTTACATTTAAAATCTTTATAAAATGCTTTTAGCTGGGCTTTAATACAATCTGGGTCACAATGCTTCCCAAACCACCTTTCACCAAAGTCTGTTTCCACTGCATTTTGATGGCCTTTCTGAGCATAATTTATTGCATCATCCATGCTGACTGTTTCACCTAGATAATCCTCAGTTACATCATCCGTGGCGTCATGAAACGTTCCATGAGTGCCGTCACTATGTCCCACTCCTTCCGCACATACCGTTGGTGCCTTGTTATGTTTTGACTTGCTGTAACCGCATGCGCTGTCCGATAACCACGCTTCGGGGAGTAGATGGTGGCCCGTTTGGCCAGGGCAGCAACCACCGGTTGAGGCATTGCCTAACTGGCTACTAGCCAAAGCAGATGCAATTCAGTTTTTACGCCAAAACACTGCTAAGCAAGAAAAAATAAAAACCAAATTGTTAAAGAGCCAACCCACATTTAGTACAATAAAACACACAGGCCACCAACGACATGTTTTCAACCCATGCCGTGGCGTATGTTTCTTAGTGTGAGTAGCTTTAAATCTGTGCTAGAAGTCGATGCGTTCCAGTGGGCTGTGTTTGCTTTGCAGGGCTTTGATCAGTGCGGCGTATTGGCGTTGTTGCTGGTTACCACGTTCGATAATATGAGCCACGGATTCAGCGTCGAAAGGCCGTCCCATTAGGTAGCGCTTGGTTGGCTTGCCAGCATTGAATCAACTCTTCCACACCGGGCTTGGCAAGGTCGATTTCATAGTCTTGTTGCTCATTAATCAAGTACCTATAATGGTGTTCGATCCTTGATAATAGACAACTAACAACTCGATCTAAACAGCCAAGACCTGTTCGCCGAGATATTAGGAAAACTACCAAGGTACATTTGATCATCGAGACACATCGGTAAAACTAGGTTAGAGCAGACAAACAAGAATACTTAGCTGCGTAAAGTACCTACTTTCATTGAATGGCACCTACCTTAGACTCGTATTCTTCAAGAACCTTACATGCCTTACCGAGGTCTGTAGTAGAGTACTGACCGATTTGAACATCTAAAACTCGGAACTGATCTACTTCCTCACTCGAAATTCGCTGTTCCTGAAAAGCCAGATTCACTTCTTGCATCGCCTCTACATAACGAGCCCAAAGTGATCCTTGGTCGCACGTCGGATTCTTATAAACTTGAACCGCACCATCCTCTTCGCCACCATAGGCCTCAATCAAATCGTCGTAACCTTGACAAATGGCCGGATCCACAGCTGAAGAAGGCTGCATTGACTCTGGACTGGAGAATTGACCCATCATCTTATTCAACGGTGTAGACTCATCCACCATGCGCGTCAGCTTTTCATGAAGGTCTGAAGGGATAGGCTCACCCGCTGCCTGTATTTTTACTATTTCTAAGTTCAAATCCTGCATAATATTATTGAATCGCAGCATACTGTCCTGAGATTGCTGGTAGCTACACACTTCACTTGCCTGCGCAGAAGCAGAAAAAGCTCCAGCTATACAAAACCAACTAACAGCACCCACTATCCTTGCACCAATCTTCATACGCTAACTCCTTATAAATCGACCTGATAAGTATTTATTTTCAAAATTAAAACACGATTAACCAAATAAAAAATTATGTTTGCACACAGCTCTATCTTTTTATTAATTTAATTAAACCAATTAAGCGTCCAATTAAAACGAGCACTTAACGCAAGCTATACATAACAGGAAGGTTTAATATCAAACCTTCATTAAAACAGATGCCTTTTGATACTAGAGGTTTAACTTTAGCCTCAGCCTCTACCTTTTTAAAAGTTTGAAGCGTGATGTCATCAAGTACCTTGTAGCCAGAGCTTTCAGAAATCCTATACTTATTTATAATTCCTGACTCACCTAGAACAATTTTAACAGTAACTTTTCCTTCTATCCCTTTTTCTCTAGCTTCACTAGGATATTGATAATACTTTTTAAATAAAGGCTGAAGCTTTCCAAAAATATCTGTCATTAGTATCTTCTTCTTTGCAGAATCTAGACTTTTAAGATCAATACAAGTACTTGAATAAATAATTTTATCCGCTTCACTCGGTCTAATTAAAAGATCCTCTTCTACCCATGGTCTACCTAGAATATTCAAGATTCCTGGTTTAATGTCTTTTACCCATTCACCATTTTCCTGTATTTCAAAGTATTCTGGTTGCTTAGGAAAAAACCAGACGTAAAGCTGTTCATTTTGTCCCGATTCAACTTGTACCAAACCACCAACTAAAGACTCAACTTTACCTCTTCCAATATACTCAAAACCTTCTGGCGCTTGATAAAAAGTGCGACCTTTTGATTTAAATATAGGAACGTATACACCCTCAGGAACAAAAGCAGAAAATTCATTTTCTAAAATTCCTCTTGTGACTGTAGGGCTATAGTTTTTCGCCAGATAAAGCTTAGGAGCATCTGTAAAATCGACTTCTGATGAGTAGTCGTTTTGAACATCGATACTGCGATTAAATCCAGCACATGCACTGATCGACTGTACGGCAAACAACATCAAAGACCATTTAAATAGATTTCGCAACTTACTTATCATTCCTTTAAAAACCTTTTTAAATAGACATTTCAACTTAGTAATCTCAATTAATAAAAATAAAAAAACTATAACCATAAAGTGAAAAACACAGCTCAAAGCGATTTACTATTAACAAAACTAATAGTTTCTTTTTTTAAGCCTTTGAACGAGTTATCTAGATTATCAAATTTTGAAAACCACCCTTGATTGCTTTTTTTATTAGCACACCAAAGATTGACATTACCCAACGCCCAATAGCAAAGCGCTTTAGCGATTATTTTGACATAATCGACAGATGGGGTTTTAAAGAAAACCTCAAAAGTGATATTAAATAAATCTTCAACAGATTGGCTCGTGCAATAAGCTTTGGATGAGAGTTTTTCCTTTGAAGAAAGAGCAAATGAATTCGATACTATCGCGCCCTTAGCTGATATTGACACAGTATCTATATCGGCTTCTAGTAGCGTTAATAAATATTGAAAAACGTCTGGTGTTCTTGATCCGTAAGCTGATAAAGCAGCCGCATTATCATAGATTGAATCAAGTGGATGTCTTATTAACCATTTTAAAAGTATAATGTAACTGTATACCTTGTTCCAATTAACCTTTGACTAAAACACTCTTTCCTTTTAACACATCTTTATAAATTGAGCTACAGTAACAATCGATATAAGGCTCATCTGACTCACCATCTAAGTAGTCGTCTTCATCAACCTCAAAATATTCGTCTTTTATAGTATTTTTAATATCGCCAAAATACTCATTAAGGGCATTATCCACAAATGCCTTAACATTTTTTTCTTTAGCCTGAATCATGGCGCTGGATATATCATTTCCGACAAATGGCCCTCTAGGATCCACAATGTAAACAGTTTCTCCATCACCTCCAAAAACAACCAGTACATCTTCAAAATAGCTTATTCCATTAAAACTACAGGTTGTACCTTGAATAAATATACTTCTTGCTCGAACATCACCTGTTACAAATAGACAACCACCATACTTACAGTCCATTACACCATTAACTATTAGATCACCATCGATAATAACCTTATAATCCTCAAATAATTTCAGCTGCTCAGGATCAATTTCTAAGTCCCCTTCAAATACAAGCCACCCATGACGTTCTATATACTGAGTAAATTCGAAGTAAACCTTCTTCATTAAAATTAAGAACTGGCTTTCAGTCAGCTCTTTGAAGCCCATTTGAACCATTTGATTCTCCCGTGTTTTCATTTGTAGATATTGAGGACAATTTTTTTAGCGTCATACAAAGAGCTAATTAAAGCCGCGTATTTGCGCTGCTGTTGGTTGCCACGTTCGATAATATAAGCCACGGATTCAGCGTCGAAAGGCCGCCCCATTAGGTAGCGTTGCTGAGGATTAAACTGGCTTTGGTGCGTGTTCCACCATTGAATCAACTCATCCACACCGGGCTTGGCAAGGTCGATTTCATAGTCTTGTTGCCATGGGTCTTTGTCTGCGCTCAGTGAACTGGGATCATCGTCAGGATCGATCGGGCTTAAGTCATCTTCTTCAATGTCCACTCCCGTAATACAAGCAAAGGCTTCGCCCGCTATGCGGCTCAGTTTTTCATCTTTGGCGTATTCAATAATGGCAGGAATCGTCTGCACACAGCCGCTGTAGGCCATGGCCCAGAGTTTAATGCGCCCCGACACATCCATTTGTTTGATCGCCTCAACAATGCGTAGCGCTTGATCCATCGGCTGGGGCGCCAGCGCTAAGGGGAGCGCCTCAACTAATTTGACTGAGTCGGCGTGTAAAAAAGCGCCTAATTCACTGATACGGGGCAGATTGCCCAGCAAGATATCGGCTCGCAGGGCATAAAAGCGCACCGCCTCATCGTCGTCTTCACGCCACTCTGCCAGTGGCTTAGGAGAGTCAATTTTTAGATCGCCCATTAACTGGAAAGCAGATACCCACAAGGCTTTGTCATCGCTGGCCAGTAACGCTGATAAATACTTTTGGTCCACGCGAATGCGCTGACCATGCAAGGCTTGGGCGATGATCCATTCCGCGTTGCTTTGGCTTTCTACTTGGCGTAGATGTGGAATCGCCCACATCAGGTCCGCTTCAGAGCGATAGACCAAGGCATCAATCAATTCGGCAAACTGCGCGTCTTTTTTCAAAGACCGAAACACCGCTTGTAAATGCTCTGGCGAACGATAGTGCTGTGAGAAATAGGCATTCACAAACACTCCGCCCCAATCGTCTAACGAGACATAATCCAGGGATTTCGCCGTGCCTTGGATCTGCATAACGCTATCAAGGCACTGCAAATAGCCATTTAAGCGCTCACCAAAAAACGCCAAGTCAGACTTGCCATAGCGCGAGGAGTTACGCCCTTTACTCCAGACTACCCAAGCAAACGGCGCGTCCATGGTTAATTGTTGTTCAATAACGGGGTTTAGCATGACACGCTCTCTAATACAGTGCTGGGCCGGCCATTTCAAGCCATTCCTTGCCATCAAATAACATCACTTGCTCTGTACCGTAGGACATAAGTAAGTCATCGTTTGCGTCTACGCCAAAGAAGGAAAACTGTGCTGGGCCATCTTCTGGGAATTCATAGCGTTGGTATTTTCCATCTTCCATGACCCCCAGTTCGTAATCGCTGCCTAGCCAAACTTTGCCATCAAACCAAGCCAGTGATTTATAATCTAATGCTGGGGCATCGAGCACTTCCCAACGCTCTTCGCGACCACGTAATACTGGACCACCACGGCCCGTTACATAGACGTAGCCATCCGCTGCGCACAAGACAGCATTAATACTGGGGTATTCCGGCAGCATAATTTCATGCCAGCGTTTGCCATCAAAGCGCCATAAATCACGACGTCCGCCTGCATAAATATCTACATCACTAAATCCATCAAAATCAATGAAACCTGCATAGCTATTCCCATAATTGCCATCTCGCTTTTTTAGATATTTTAAACGTTTAAATAAATTAGGGTGTTTATCGGGATCAGTTAAATCCGTCCACTCTCCTACATCATCACGACGAAATATCTTACGTAAAGTACCTGCTGCAAAAACTTGTTCATCAATGACCTTTAGACCAGCCCCCATACGGGTGTAATCATCCCATTCAGAGCGGGGTTTACCAATATCCATGATGGGGGTATCTCGTTCTGAAACTCTAAATACATCCGTTAAAACAACACTTCGTCCTTCATCGGGAAGAAAAGCAGAATAAAGATACTTTATTCCAGTCCATGTAGAGGCATGCAGGTGATCATCTGTGGGAACAATTTCAGAAAATGTGATGATTTTATAGGGATAATCTTCAATTGCCTCGGGAGGTCTACCAGATTGATCATCAATCATTTCTTTAGCGCATATCTGAATATCGCCTTCTTCTGATATACTGGCATACATAATCTCATATTCAGATAGGTGCTCTTCATAAAAAGCTTGACTCATTTTCGTAACATTAAATTTGGCCATTTCCAGCATCCTCTCCAATTTTTGCAAAATCTAGTTCTGATTCATCGCTACACTTCGCATCGCCTTTATGATAGTCATCTAACTGAGACCTTAGGCAGTCAGGTGAACATATACTTAATGGGAAGGTATCCGTATGTGATTTGATCGCTGCTTCGCGAGCATCTTCATAAGATATTTTCCCATTTTTTTGAAGATCTCCGCCAAAAGTGTTTAATGCCGTATGCGCCGCGCCATGGGAACCTTGTGAATGCCCCGTTCCCTCGGCACAAACCGTTGGTGCTTCGCTGGATTTATAAGAGCGACATGTTTTCCCTTTAAAGAAGGACTCTGGAATAAGGTGATGGCCACTCTGTCCGGGACAACAACCATTTGTCGAGTTGAGACTTTTACTGGCACGATCCGCATGTTTATATGGAACCAGCATGCATTTTCTGGCTCTGATACAGGCATTCAACGTTGCAACGGTGCGCTGAATATCCGCTAACTCTTTTTGAATCTTACCACCAAGCTTTTCGAGCTTTTTCCCTGTCACGCTCCCGCTTCGAGCTGTTTTAAAATCCCCTAATAGGGCTTTCATACGATTTCTAAGACCTGCGGCCTGATCATAAATACGACCAACTTCTCTTTTACCCGCTTCGTATACTTGATTAAAATACTGTACCTGCTCTATATCGTCTTTTACAGTTAAAACCTGCCAAGCCCAGCCGACAATAGGGATTTTCTTAGCTGCTTGTTTGGCTACAAACTGCACCCCTTTGCTTATTAATTCCTCTTGCAGAGCTCCTAGCGCGTCTGATAATGCATCTTTCATATCAAGGCCATTAATTTGCTTTTTAAGCTGCTGCATCACATCCGATTGATCATTTTTCGACATGATTTTTGGACTATTTGGTCGTACATTCAGTCCCATGCATTTAGACAGTTTCCACTTAACTTTTTTAGTGGAACCTTTTTTACTACCGCAGGCTTCTTCAACACGCTTGAATTCACGACTGCATTTGGGAAACAATGCCTTACCATCCATGTAACGCCAAGTGCCTGTATTCCCCACTTTCGGATTATGATTATGCGTCATTATGTCCGTATGACGGGTAACATTATAACCTTCTATCTTGACGTTCATTGACCAGGTTCGAAAATACGCTTTGCCTTTCTTTGCCCCCGTTATGACACCTTTTGGCCCAGCCGCGGGCTCATTACCGGTACTGGTTTTAAAGTAGAAGTGATCCTTAAGCATCACTGGCTTATTGGTAATAAACACCGTTTTGGACGCATTGGCCGTATCTTTGGCATAGGTTGTGTTCGCATACGGGACAGGGATCCAGCCTGCCGGAGGCGATGGCGGTGTAAAACACACATCTGGAAAACACGTTTTGAATTGCTCGATCACTAAAGCCTGAGCCAATAGGAAATGTGCCGCAACCCAGACTGGCTACAGCACATTGAGAGGGGTTCATTACCAAATTATGTTCAGTGATTGATACTTTTCTCATGTACCCATTGATCGTTCATTAACACTAAAATGGCGGATTGCTCTTTTTGACTAGACAATACTTCGGTTAATTCTGGAAATGCCTTAAATAATGTTTCCTGTTTCGCTTGCTCATCTTTAGCAAGCGAAACGCTATACCAAACTCTTGAGACGGTATAACCATTTTTAGCAGACGGTTCTGTAAAACGAAGCACTTCATCGACCTCAAATCGTGTCACACAAACACCAGCCTTGGCTCGACCAGAAGACAAGCTATTCCACCCGTCATTGGTGTAAGCAGTTTTACCGGCTTCTGTTAAGTTGTACGTTTTCTCCGATTGCTCAGTGTCTACTTCTGTCTTGAGTAACCCCAGATCGACCAAAGCGTCGTATCGAACTTGAGCGTCACGCTCCCACTGATCCTTCATAGACAAAAAAGTCTTTTCTTTGGGTAAAATGGCAAAGCTCGTTGGAAACCCACGTCGATTATCCGACACCAAAAAGCAACTATCCCCTAAATACTGATTGAGTGTTTCTTTGAAATTGTCTTTGCTGGCTTCTTTCGTGTCGTTACATCCCGTCATAAACAACACACTCCCTGCGATTATACTTGTAAAAACGGTTCGTTTTATGCCGCTCTCCAATCGCTTTTTCGTCATACTGTTAGTAGGGTTTGTTTCAGTATTCACTTCTCTATCCTTGTTAAAAGTTATGTTTGTGGTATTCGCTTTTTTATGTTGTTACTGTTTTACTACAAGTTAATACTTCGTGTTCTGAGGTTATCAACCATGAAGTTTCACCGATGTAGCTGGCTAGCAGCCAAAGTGGTTACTATTTGGTTTTTACGTCAGAGCATTTTACTAATCAAGACAAAGTAAAGACCAAATTGTTAAAGAGCAGACCTGGATGTAGGTCAATAAAACGCGCAGGTTGCCAGCGACATGGATTAAATTACATGCCGTGGCGTATGTTTTTTCATAGTTTGAGTCGCTTAAAAGCGGTGCTAGAAGTCGATGCGTTCCAGTGGGCTGTGTTTGTTATGCAGAGCTTTGATCAGTGCCGCGTATTGGCGCTGCTGTTGGTTGCCATGTTCGATAATATGAGCCACGGATTCAGCGTCGAAAGGCCGCCCCATTAGGTAGCGTTGCTGAGGATTAAACTGGCTTTGGTGCATATTCCACCATTGAATCAACTCAGCCACACCGGGCTTGGCAAGGTCGATTTCATAGTCTTGTTGCCATGGGTCTTTGTCCTCACTCAGGGCACTGAGATCATCGTCAGGATCAATTGGACTAAGATCGTCTTCTTCAATGTCTACCCCTGTAATGCAAGCAAAGACTTCCCCCGCTATGCGGCTCAGTTTTTTATCTTTGGCGTATTCGATAATCATAGGAATCGTCTGCACACAGCCGCTGTAGGCCATGGCCCAGAGTTTAATGCGCCCCGACACATCCATTTGTTTGATCGCTTCAACGATGCGTAGCGCTTGATCCATCGGCTGGGGCGCCAGCGCTAAGGAGAGCGCCTCAACTAATTTGCCTGAGTCGGCGTGTAAAAAAGCGCCCAATTCGCTGATACGGGTCTGATTACCCAGCAAGATATCGGCTCGCAGAGCATAAAAACGCACTGCTTCATCGTCGTCTTCACGCCACTCTATCAGCGGTTTAGGAGAGTCAATT
The DNA here is from genome assembly GCF_024397855.1 of Marinomonas rhizomae. NCBI lineage: Bacteria > Pseudomonadati > Pseudomonadota > Gammaproteobacteria > Oceanospirillales > Oceanospirillaceae > Marinomonas > Marinomonas rhizomae. The sequence goes on along the minus strand of NZ_CP073343.1, from coordinate 345,245 downwards.
TTTAGATCGCCCATTAACTGAAAGGCCGAGATCCACAAGGCTTTGTCATCGCTGGCCAGTAACGCTGATAAATACTGCTGATCCACGCGAATACGCTGACCATGTAAGGCTTGAGCGATGATCCATTCCGCGTTGCTTTGGCTTTCTACTTGGCGTAGATGAGGGATCGCCCACATCAGATCCGCTTCAGAACGATAGACCAAGGCATCAATCAACTCGGCAAACTGCGCGTCTTTTTTCAAAGACTGAAACACCGCTTGCAAATGCTCTGGCGAACGATAGTGCTGTGAAAAATAGGCATTCACAAACACACCACCCCAATCGTCTAACGAGACATAATCAAGGGATTTTGCCGTGCCGTGTGCCTGCATAACGCTATCAAGGCACTGCAAATAGCCATTTAAACGCTCAGCAAAAAAGTTCAGATCCGACCGACCATAGCGGGAAGACACACGCCCTTTGCTCCAAACCACCCAAGCAAACGGCGCATCCATGGTTAATTGTTGTTCAATAACGGGGTTTAGCATTGATTCAGTTATCCTCAGTTACACGCTTAAGCTTCCAATCAGCTCAACCCACTCTTCCCCATCAAACGTTAAGAGTTGCTCTAGTCCGTAGGAGATGAGCATCTCATCGCATGCGTGTACGCCTTTAAAGGAAAATTGAACGGCTCCATCGTCAGGGAATTCATAGCGTCGGTATTCACCGTTTTCGTATACGCCTAACTCATAATCACTGGCGAGCCAAAGCTTACCATCGAACCACGCCATTTCGTTATAATCGAGGGCGGGGATATCCAATATATCCCATTCGTCACCGCGGCCGCGCACAAGTGGGCCATTGCGGCCTGTAACGTAGACATAACCGTCTTTTGCACACACGACGGATTTGATATTAGGGTATTGGGGTAACTGAATTTCATGCCAACGTTCGCCATCATAACGCCATAAATCATGACGTCCGCCAGCGTAAATATCCTCTTCACTAAACCCATCAATATCTGCAAAGCCTGCATAACTATTGCTATACTTACCGTCTCTTTCTTTTAGAAACTTGAGGCGTTTGAATAGGTTAGGATGTTGATCGGGATCGGTGATATCCGTCCACTCTCCCACATCATCACGGCGAAAAACCTTACGCAGTGTGCCGCAGGCATAAACATGATCACCAATGATACGAAGATTATTTCCGCGGCGGGTATAATCATCCCATTCAGAGCGAGGCTTATAAATATCCTGAAAGCCTATTTTTTTAGTTTCTCTTACTCTAAATCTATCGGACAGAGAAACGCCTCTTTTTTTATCTACTATAAGTGATACAGGGTAACTAACATTCGTTACTTGAGCCCCATAAAACCCTTCATCTTCAGACTTTAACTCAGGAATATAAGAAACAAATCGTGTATCATACTCGTGCATTTCTTTATTATCATCAATTTCATCCGCTTCTTTTAAGCAGATTTGAATATAATGCGGTGCACTAATGTAGGATTTTACAATATAAAACCCGCCTATTAGCTTATTATAATTTTCCGGTGTCATAAATAAACCTATTTAAATTATTCCTCAAATGTACCTGAACTAATGTTAAGATCTTTGTCTTTTTCAGCGCCAATTTTGCTAAACTTCAAATCCGAATCGTCTGAACAGTTCGATATATCTTTGTAATAGTTATCAAGCTGTGCTCGTAGACAATCCTCTGAGCACATACTCAGCGGAAACACTTGCGTCACACACTTTATCGACGCATCACGAGCGTCCTCGTAACTAATATTACTGGTTTCTGGATCTGCATCGTCCGCAGAGAATGTATCCATTTCCGTATGCAATGCACCGTGAGATCCAAAGTATTGGCTCGTGCCCTCAGCACAAATAGTAGGGGCTTTATCATAGTCATATTTATTACACTGAGAAGCGTTATCACGGTTCTCAAAAAAGGCATCTGGAATTAAGTGGTGCTTTGTCTGTCCCGGACAGCAACCAAGCTCACTCTTTTTATCTGAGCTATGATCTTTACTACCCGTTTCTTTGTACGGTAGTAACGTACACTTGCGGGCGCGAGTACAAGGGTTTAGTGTTGCAATGGCGCGCTGCATATCTGACAAATCGCCTTGCACTTCACCGCCAAGCATCCTTTTGCCATTTTTGGTAAGCTTGCCCTCTTTAGTGACGACTGTTTCTACCTTACCGTTTTGCTTTGTTCTAACTAGCCTGCCATTTTTTTCTGTTACACCTTTTTTACTTGCAATACTTTTAATCTGATCATCGCTCAAGTTGTCACTTAATAACATATCAATATTGTTATTTAGATTATCGAATCTATTAGGAATGTTCTTTAACTGATCTGACAACCGAGTCGCTTCTTTGTTAACCGCTCCTGACACTTGAGACATATATCGGACTTCATTGATGTCATCCATTAGTGTGTAAGCTTGATATGCCCAGCCTATTATCGGGACTTTTTTGACCAACTGTTTTACACCAAACTCAGCTACTCGCTCACCTATTTCTAAGGCAACCTCTTTCCCTACATCAATGACTGCTTGCTCTATATCCAGAGACTCCATCGCACCTTGAATATCGTCTGATAATCCTTGCAATCTCGCTCTAGGGTCACCAGCAGAATTAGGTGATACAGGACTGAGATTAAGGCCATCGCATTTTCGCTGCTTCCAATTTTGCTTTTTCTTTTTAGGGTCTTTTTTCTCATCTTTACTATGATCGCATGCTTTCTCAATTTTTTTATTTTCGCTTTTGCAACTTTCTTTTAACGATGCGCTATCAAGATATTGCCAAGTAACAGTATTTCCTACTGCTGGATTATGGTTATGAGTCATTAGGTCCGTATGGCGGGTAACATTATAACCTTCGACCTTAACGTTCATTGACCAGGTTCGAAAATACGCCTTGCCCTTTTTAGTACCAGTGGCGATGCCCTTTGGCCCAGCCGCGGGCTCATTACCGGTACTGGTTTTAAAGTAGGAGTGATCCTTAAGCATCACGGGCTTATTGGTAATAAACACCGTTTTGGACGCATTGGCCGTGTCTTTGGCATAGGTTGTGTTCGCATACGGGACAGGGATCCAGCCTGCCGGAGGCGATGGCGGTGTAAAACAGACATCTGGAAAACACGTTTTCGATACCCCGGCAGCGGCTTTGCAGGCGATTTCTAAATCATTAGCAAATACTTGGTTAGCCACGGGCCACTCCTTGGTACTGTATCTTCATTGCAACACGGTGTGCATCATCGTTACTTAATAGCATTAAGGCACTGTGTCCCGGCGCGTAGCCCTGTTTCATACCGTAATAGGCTTGCAGCAACGCTAATAGGCCGGCGCTCGCACCGGTCTCGCCGACTTGATCCGCTGGGTGCCATAGCGGCTGTTCATTAGGATACGGTGGCTTTAGCCGTTTTTGTGCCATCACCACTTCTTCAAAGTAATACGACTCACCCGAAACACTGGAGATCAGAAAATCAAAGGTGCTGGCATGGCTGTTTGTCATGGTTTGAATGGCTCTCACCGCGTCGCCAATACCTTGTCCACGAAAGGGCTCTGAGGAGGAATACAACACAGACTCTTGTGCCCAGCTTATGCCATCTATGCGACAGCCCTCAGCTTGAGTACTGGCTCGCTGTACCACACAAGCCGCCGCCGCTTCGCCCGGCACAAAGCCATGAGCCTCACCAGATCGCAAGATACGACCATTACCAAACCCCACATCCCCTTCAAAGGCGCGTAGCGCAGCGGGCGTCATTAAGCTGTCTACACTCATCAATACGATGTGAGATGTTTGATCACTTAAAAACTGATCCGCCATTTCTAATGCTCGTGCCGTAGCTACCCTATCTTGAAGAACAATTCTGTCCATTGGGTGAGGGGAGCGTTTAAAGCGCTCATTTAAATGCATAAAGAGCTGCTCCGCACGGTAACGAGCATCGTCTACGTCGGGCCGAGCGTCACTGGCGGCACACAAAAAGATAGGTGTTGTCGAAAGCTCGATGTTCGCCACGTCGGTTAGTTGCTGATAGGTACGCTCAAGCATTGCTAAAAAACGGTTAAACCCAGTCAGCCCTTCCAAGTTAATGGCCGGCGCACAGTTCGCTTGTTCTTGTGTGTCGGAAAATTTGTATTCAACTTGGGTAAAACCATCGTAGCCACAACGAAAGGCGGCACCGTTTATATCGCCCCCATCACCAAGGCAAGTCGACGCAGAAAAATGAGAAATTAAGAGATCCATTCAGCTATACACCACTATGAAAATTTGGAGAGATTACGCATCGAACGATAGCGTTTACCTTTGGCCCGAGCTCTTAACCAAGCAGGGCTTGGCTCACCAATGATTAAGGTGTCGATTTTCGGTTTGTTACGAGGTAATGGATGTAAATAGCGCCAGACAATACTAAGTCGCCTATCATCTGGTTCAATGACTAGGGTATCGGCAACACACTGCACGTTGATCAACGTCCCATAACTGTCTTTGATGGTCAGGTGAACTTCTTGTGTCGGTAAAGTAAACAACTCTTTGCCATTGGGGGTGAGATTAAACAAGGCAACGCTTTCACCGCCTTGTATGTAATTCATTTGTTGGTCTACAGGCGCAGACTGAAAGAAGGCATTATCAAAGTCATCGGGTAAAAACGGGCTGACATTATCAATCCAGTCCTGATCATACGTACCCGCTAGCGGTAAGCGTGGCTGCCAAGCGCGACCAATACAACCAAATGACATAGGCTGATAAGAACCTGTTGTGCTGGAGATTGCTTGGTTAATCACTTCCGTATGAGGGCCGGGCTGGTCAATCAATGAGTCTTTATCACCTTTGCAAAAGCCTCGCCCTGCATGATTCAACTCAAACGCCGCCGTTTTTTCTTCCCCTTTACTGGTATCAATGCCACCAAAAGCACAGCCGTAGTCAATGGTTTGTTTTAAAAAAGGTTCTGGATCTGTGAGTGTTAGACGGCCTAACGACTTTTTCCAATAGCGATTGCCCTTTACCATAAATTGTTTGGTAACTTGTCCGGCGATGTCTAAACCAACAATGCATTCTTTGGTTGGCTCGCCATTGGGTGCATAGGCATGACCGTTTAGTATGACGTCACATTGAGGTTTAATCGGCGCAAAGTCGTTTTCTTGTAGGGTGATAGTCGCTCCCTTATCTAAGTGAACATCACTGTCAATAAGAGGTAATGGCTCTTTGGATAAGACACACACTTGGCCAATTTCATCGGGAAATAACCATGTGCCCTTCACTGCAACAACCAGAGCGTCTAAACCTTCTTTGGTTTTAGCACCTCCGACTTCGGCAACCAGCTTAGTATTATTGATGACTTCCATATTAGTTGATCTTCACCGAGGCACCTTTAAGGCGTAAAGCGCTGTAGGCTTGATGTTGAATCGTCACGCCTTTCACTGATACATGCCCATCAGGATCAAGCTCCATACGACTGTCACCGCTTTTAATCACCACGCCAGAATCGTAGTTCAGCTCGACTGGCTCATCTGGTAACGCTTGTGGTTGAATAACGCCCATCACGATAGGTTGATCCGCTCGACCCTGGTTAAAAATAAGCGTCACCGGTTTGCCAATATCAGACGTCGATAAAATCTGCGTCGAAAGGGCTTCATAGTAAGTTTCTGGAGCCAACGGATGCGACACAACCGCTTGGCCTGCATCGGTAAAATCCTCTAAAACACCAATCAAGGGCGTGGTTATGTGGACAGGGAGACCTTTGTCTTGCTGTAAGACTCCGTCGACAACCGACGCCTCAGAAACAGAAGAGTCCACTTCTGCCGAAGCGGCATAACGAGTGGTTTTTTGATCCAACTTATCTTCCATTGTGTTAGTTCTCCAAAATCTTTTTCGCTTTCTGGGTAATCAGGCCACTGGCTTTCATATTAGTGTCTTTGGTTGAAACCGTATTGATGTTCTCTTCCGCTTCAATCTTGATATTAACGCCAGAAATAGTGATGGTGCCGTCGGCAAGCATATGAATGGACGATTTTCCTGTGCGAATGATGATTTCTTCTCCGACATCCACACTCATTTTTTTACCAACAGACGTTGTTTGATCTTCTCCAACACTGGTCGTTTGCGTCATACCAATCGTGTTCGTTTGCTTCATGCCTATGGTATTTTGCTGCGCCACACCCACAGTGTTGGTTTCATTCAGGCCTACAGAATGCACACGAGCTAAGCCCACAGATTTAACCTCAGCCATGAGCGTAGTATGCATGCGATTTTGAGAGATAGTGACCATCTCATTCGCCCCCACCGTTTCGGTTCTATTTGCACCAATCGAAATCGTCTCATTGACACCAACAGTTTCCGTTCGATTAACGCCAATGGTGATGGTTTCGTTGTTGTCTACGGTTTCGGTACGGTCGTGGTGGACGAAGACGGTTTCATCGTTGTCGATGGTTTTGGTGCGATCGTGACCCACCCAGTGGGTTTCGTCGTTTTCGACTTCGATATCTTGGTTTTTCTCGGCATGAAGAAACACTTGCTCTTCGCCAATCTTGTCTTCAAAGCGTAACCAGTTGGCGTTTGCGGCGGTGCCTTCTTTGGTCGAGCGCGTCAGGATACCACTTTGGGTTTTATTGGCAGGCAAGTCCCAAGGCGGCATTTGGTCCGCATTGTAGACACGACCGGTAATGAGAGGACGATCTGGGTCGCCATCCATAAAATCAACGATGACTTCTTGCCCAATACGTGGCAAGAAGATAGCCCCCCAGTTTTTACCCGCCCAATTATGGCTGACACGCACCCAGCACGAGCTATTTTCGTCGTAGCTGCCATAGCGGTCCCATGGGAACTGGATTTTGACGCGACCGTATTCGTCGGTGTAGATCTCTTCCCCTGGCGGCCCCACGACCATGGCATTCTGCGGGCCTTGCATTTTTGGCCAGCCGGTCGTCATCCGTGGGCGGTAAACGGTCGCCGATGGGATACATTGAAAGCGGTTTTCGTATTGCATTTCCGCTTCGTCATCCACCGTGTAAGAATAATCCTGTGCTTCGTGTCGCACAGATAGCAGTGCGTATTCGGCGATTTCACTTGGGGAATCATCATGGCGAGCAAGGGTAAACTTATGGCCAGGAGTGAAGCTGCGACAGCCACTTTCACCATGAACAATGTCGTGATGGGCTTCATCCGACTCAACACGTAAACGCGTCCAACCATCGCCTACGCCCTTTTCTTCATAGCGTCCAGGATAAACGAAGTGTTCATACTTTCCCACGCCGGGGACTTGCATGCTAGCGTTTTCGCCGGTTTGAAGCGTGTTGCGAGGCTTTTTAAAATCGTAATCACGTTTGGCGTAAGCGCCTGTACGAAATTCGTAACGGTGATTCCAACCATGAACGGAATGCGCTGTCTGCGTACCACTGCGGTAATCCACAGCCGCTTCATCGCATTGACCGTAGCCACCGACGTGATCACTAATAACTAGGGTATGCGTACCCGCCGAATGCTCGAAGTAGTAGTAAATACCTTCTTCTTCAAACAATCGGGATAAAAAGTCAAAGTCACTTTCTTTGTATTGAACACAATACTCGCGTGCGGGGTGTTGACCCGCCAAGCGAAAGGAGAAGTCACTAAAACCGTTTTCAGCAAAGACCGCTGAAGCGATTTCTTTCACGGTTTTAAATTGAAAAACCTTGCAGTCACTGGTTTGTGTTAAAAACCAAAACCAAGGTACTACAACGGCCGTGTAACTTTGTAAATCTTGTAATTTGTTACCATCTTGACGAAAGCTCTGTACGTAGCCATTAATATAGCGATAGCTGCCCGCTTGAAATAACGCATCGTCATCGGTAAGAGAGATTTTCAGGGTGACGTTTTTGCCCACTATTTGCGCAGGCGAAATATCTTTTAGTAAGGAATATGCTTCGATCTCAAAGCCAAACAGTGTCGAAACCTTCTCTTCCCCGACCAAACGAGTTAATAGCAATGTGTCTGGCCCAAGTGGCGAGTCGATGGCCAAAAGGCGACCTTTTTGGGAGAAATCAGCCATATACGTCCTTGTTGCCCCTAATTAAGAAATAAGAATTAAACAATCCAAACCCAATACGCTATAAAACAAACCGCAGCCCATGGGCTGCGGTTTGTAAGCATAGCTTACAGACGTGTACCTGTAGCCAAATCGTAACCCGATGGCACGCTGCCCTCTGGCTGATGCTTTTCATCCCACGACGTGTATTTCATTTCAACTTTAGTAAAGTTAAGAGCGATAGCTTCTACAGGACGATCGCCATTAGATACAACGTTGTAACCACTGATAAGCGTGTTAGTCAGTGTGTATTCCATGTACGTCTCGATGCCTTCTGGGGTTGTTTGCACAAGATGGATTTCAGCTTTTTTACCTTGACCAACACAAGATTCTACAAAGAACAATGGAGAGGTTTTATCCATTTTCGTTGTTATTGTGATCTCACCGATAACAGGTGTTGTTGACTCACGATCTTTACCTTGACCGGGCTTAGTAGATAAGCTGCGATTGATGTTCCAATCTAATGAGTCACATTCAACCCATTTTTCATGACCCGCTGCTGTTACGTCGCCATCAATACCATCGATTTTTAGATAGATTGCCATGGTTCTACACTTCCTTTTTTAAAAATTAATTTACTGGATTTTTACCCCATAAAATAAAACAACCCCGATAACTTAAAAATTAAGCATTGGAATCATTTCACTTTATTTTATGAAATAAATCTTTAGTAGTTAGTAATTTTGGAAAAAACAATAACAGGATGGGGAGTTCTAATATAAAGACATATTAGAACAGACATCCTTGTCTTACTATTTTAGCTAATACATATTTTATTAACTAACCTACATTTATTATTCAAACATAAGGAAAAATCATTTTCCCAACATTTATTTTTGAACAAATATTTTATCGACAAGTTTACCTTCTAACCCGCAATCTTTGCCACTCTCGCACAAAGCGCTGTTAGCAAGGAAGCGGTCAAACCATTTAACTTCCTTTACAGAAAACTGAAAGTCTTTACCTTTCCCTGTCTCGTAATGACTATATATATATGTTCCGAAATTGCTTATATATAATCGCCCACGTTCGAATTCGTATAGATTATCGCTGTTTAGCTGTTCACACACACTCCACCAGTTAATATGCTGTCCATCATTGTAGCGTCGAACCTGACCAACACTTACCTTATAATTTACACAATCTTTTTTAAGTCTTGTCGCTAGAATCGTATTCGCGAAGCTTGAAGGGTTTGATGAAGCCAGCTTCTGTAAATCTGAAGGCATGTATTGTGTTAAATAACTTTGTAAGCGCAAACGCATGTCAGCATTATTTTCGGAAAAGTTAACCAAACCACCGTCTAAATTCTCATTCGCTTGATAAGACGTCACTTCATAACCTTCAGGTAATGCCACACGAAAATTATCATTTTTTGCCGCTAACGCTTGCCCTGAAAATAAAACAGACATCCCTAATACACCGAGTGAAAAGCAATGTGGCGCTAAGCATTTCAATACGCTACGCATTTTTAGGGCTCCGCTGAAGTTGGTAAGTGAATTGACTGTTATCATCCATATCAATGGTGACACCTATAATACTTTGCTCTTCACCCATCGATTCAAGCACATGCATTGATATCTCAGGCAACAAGGTACGATTGATGATGTGAATCGCATTACGCGCCCCTGTATCCACTTCTTTACAACGACTTACTATGGTGTCCACTACAGCATCGCTGAACTCAAATTGAGCCTTGTATTGCTCAGCTAAACGCTGGCCGACACGATTTAGCTGTAAGCGAATAATGTTACCCATCACATCGTCAGTCAGCGGTAAGAACGGCACCAATCGGGTACGCCCCAAGAAAGCAGGTTTAAAGTAAGTCAACATTTCATCTTTGATCAGACCTTCAAGCTTCTCTGGTGCTGGCGCGGTATCAGGGTCAGCGTAATACTGAGAAATGGTCTCGGTTCCAGCATTAGAGGTCATAATAATCAGTGTATTGCGGAAGTCGATATCACGCCCTTCACTGTCTTTCATGCTGCCTTTGTCAAAAATTTGGTAGAAGATGTCTTGCACACCTGGGTGCGCTTTCTCCATTTCATCGAGCAAAATAACACTGAATGGCTTACGACGAACGGCTTCGGTCAGTACACCCCCTTCACCGTGGCCAACATAGCCAGGTGGCGCGCCCATCAACAGCGATACTTTATGCTCTTCTTTAAATTCGGACATATTGATGACCGTAAGATTTTGCTCGCCGCCGTACAGTAAGTCCGCCAGCGCCAACGCTGTTTCTGTCTTACCGACACCACTGCTACCGCAGAACATAAATACGCCAATTGGCTGCTTCGGATCTTTCAGCTTAGCACTGGCAATACGTACACTTTGGCTAACCGCATCCAATGCATGATCTTGACCGATGATGCGTTTTTGCAACTCTGTTTGAACCGTCAGAACCTTTTGAATCTCACTAGAAACCATGCGGCCCGCAGGTATGCCTGTCCATGAAGAAATAACTTCTGCAATCACTTGGCTGTCCACATGAGGACGAACCAACGGCGCTTCACCTTGCAGAACTTCTAATTCAACCAGATGCGCGGTCAACTCTTCTTTCGAAGCAGCCAATTCCAACGCTGGTTCAGCATCAGCGTCACTGATCTCTTGGCGTAACGCTACAATCTGATCAACTAACGTCTTTTCCTTTTGCCATGACTGCTCAACGATAACTTTCTCAGATTCCAGTTGATCAATCGTCGCGCGCAGCGCTTCTACTTCTTCGACAAAGCCTCCATAAAGACTGTGCTCACGCTCTAGTGCAGACAGTTCACGTTGCTGCTGATCTAGACTGGCATTTAAATTATCCAGCGCAGCGGGGGCATTGCGAAGTTCTAGATTGACGCGTGAACACGCGGTATCCAGTACCGATACACAAACATCTGGCATCTGACGGCCAGAGATATAACGCTTCGACAATAATACGGCGTCGCGAATAGCTTCATCCAAGATCATGACTTGATGATGGGCTTCAAAATGCGGCGCTAGCGTACGTAGCATGCGCATGGCATTCTCAGGGCTTGGCTCATCCACTTTTACCACTTGGAAACGACGCGTTAGTGCCGCGTCTTTTTCAAAGTACTTTTTATACTCTGCCCAAGTGGTCGCAGCGATGGTACGTAACTCTCCTCGTGCCAAGGCAGGCTTCAAGATGTTAGCGGCATCACCTTGACCACCAGAATTGCCCGCACCAATTAAAGTATGCGCTTCGTCAATAAAAAGAATGATTGGCTTAGGGGACTGCTTAACTTCTTCGACAACGCCTTTAAGGCGGTTCTCAAATTCCCCTCTTACACCGGCTCCGGCTTGCAGCAGCGTTAAATCAAGAATACGGATATCGACATCTTGCAACGAGTCCGGGACATCGCCATCGACAATACGCTGCGCCAAGCCTTCTACGATGGCCGTTTTACCGACACCGGCTTCACCTGTCAGAATGGGATTGTTTTGACGACGACGACACAAAATATCGATCAGCTGACGAATTTCCGCTTCACGGCCGACCACTGGATCTAACTCACCTGAACGCGCTCGTCCTGTTAAATCAAGCGTATAAGACGCGAGAGCACTGTCACCTTGAGCAGGATTGCCAACACTGGTTTCAGCCGACCCATCGGCTTGAGCACCTTGACTCCCTCCAGCATTCGGGTTTTCAAGTTTGACAAGATTCGGACCATTGCGGACGAAGTCCTCTTGATCAAATTGAGCCAATGCAGGAAGCTGAGAGGTCAATTGTAATGCCATCGCAGGCTCTTTAAACAAGGCAACCAGTAATGTGTTGCCCGCGACGTCTTCATCACCGTATTCAAGACTCGACAATAGCCACGCTTTACGAATCAACTCAACCACATTTGGGGAAAACGACGGCGCGCCTGTATGACCTTTGTCAAAGCGTTCAAAGACCGTCAAGATATTACCTTGCAGCTGATCGACATTGACGTTGTAGCGGCTAAGCGCTTGACGTGCACCTGTTGCAGGCGCTTGCGTAAGCGCCAATACAATGTGCTCAAGCTCAACGGCGTAATGCTTATGAGTGACCGCTAAGGATGCAGCGCTTTCAAAAGCGGCTCGACTGGTTGCGGATAATTTACCAATTAGTGCTCGTGTGTTCATTTAACATCCTCTGTTTTGCGGATTACAACAGTTTTATTGCCATCGGTTTCGATCTCAGATTCGCTCAGCTGTGCTTGCTCAATATCTGGATCAGATTCTTTAATAAAGGTTTCCATTTGCTCTGCCAGCTCATTGAACTGACGTTTGGCATAGCCCACTTCGTCTATTTTGCTTACCGGTAAGCGAGTGAAGTAATTACCGACGTAAAGACTCTGCATGGCTTTGCCTAAATGCTTAAATTCGCTGGTAAAGAATCGGCAGATAAAGAATACCAGTGCAGAAATAAACACGCAGACAAGTAAAATAAAGCAGACTAAGACAGACATTGTTCGCCACCACACATCATCTATAGAACGCGCTGATAGCCCCATTACGACGCTGCCTATCACCTTGTCGTTAAACAAAATTGGCGCTTTGAAGTCATACACCCGCTCACCATTATTCACACTGGGAGGCAACTGCGAAACTCGACTCCCTTGAAGTTCAGTCAATGGCTGCAACTCAGCAGGCGCTCGATAGGTGGTACCAATACTTTGCACATCACTAGATGCTTTGATCGTGCCACTGTGATCGGTGATGTATAAGTAATTTATTTGTTCATTAGAAGCGATACGCTCTGCTGAAACAGTTAAAGCCAAACCATCATTCAGTAGTAAGGCTTCATCAACTTCCTCTTTTGTCTGCTGTACCAACATGCTGCCGTAATCGCTTAGTACTTGTGTCAGATTTTTTGATAAATCATTCAGCGTGAATAACAAAAAACCAATTAACAAAATACTGCAGGTTCCCGCTACTACTGCAGTATAGAGCCACGTAGCAGTAATGCGCTCACTCCATTTGCTGGCTTGACTGGCCAATTCTAAATCTAATGCTTCTAGTTGTCTGAGCAGCTCCTTGGCATTGTTATAACGGAACGTGGCCTTTTTATGCAGCAAGCGACGAATGACTTTTTTCACCGCATGAGGACAACGAGATGTGTGTAAGTTCACATCTGAGGTTTGAATAAGGTTAAACAAATCACGAATGGTCGAGGCTTCAAAAGGCAAGGTACCAAACACCAATTGATACATGACGACCCCAAGGGAGTACAAATCACTGCGTTGATCGGGCGTTTTACCTGCCAGTTGCTCAGGAGACATATAGTAAGGCGTACCAACAATCGTTTCGCCTTCTTCGACCTGTTGAACATCGGTCTGCTCATGCAGATATGCAACGCCAAAATCGGTCAAGCGAACACGACCATTCGATTCGATCAGTACATTACTCGGTTTTAAATCCCTGTGCACAACGCCCTTTGAGTGAGCGTATTCCAAAGCGGCGCCAAGTTGGCCAACAATATCAATCACCGTTTCCAAGGGAACTTCTTGCTGTCGAGCTAACCATTCATCAAGGCTTTCACAGTCGACAAATTCCATCACAATAAACGGTACATCATCGACTTCACCCACATCAAAAATCTGTACAATATTAGGGTGATTCAGCTTTCCAGAGATGGTCACTTCGTTTAAGAAGTAACTTAAGCGCTCTTTGTCTTGTGCAAAATCAGGTTTTAATACTTTGATGGCCAGCGTACGCTGCAATGCGGGATCATAGGCTTTATACACCTGAGACATCGCACCTTCGCCGATCAATTCTTTTAATTCATATCGTCCAAGTTGATTCATGGTCACACCAGATTAACGATTTAAGTTATAAACAGTATCTGCAACATCATGGTCAGCCGGTTCACTGGATAACCAGAGTCCTTCACCAAGAGCTAAAGAAGGTTGCGAGCTAGAGCCCCCTCCTATTTGCAGTGCTGGCCGATCGTTTCCTTTCAATACAACTTGTAGGTCTACCCAATAGTCGGCCCCAAGAAAGGAAAACAAGACATCTTTAAGTCGCTCAAACAAAACACCGCCGGGTCTGATGCGCTGAAATGCAGAATAACCCAGTGGCTCTGTGCGTAATCGCATACTAAAGCCGCCTTCATAAATGGCGCCACCCACCACAAAACTTTGCCCTAAGCTGCAATTAGCCTTACCTAATACATTACGCTGACTCGGTTCAAGCTCGAACCAGCGACCAAAAAACTGTTTTAAGGACACGTCACATCCCAAGACATGACCAATGATTTTACGTAGAGCATTGGCATTACGAGGTCGCTGACTAAAGTAGCCCGAAAAATAGTAGGCAATGTCTTCACAACTCGGCACATTTAGCTCGCCATCGGCAGACGCTTCCACAGAGCTATGCTCAACGCTTTCAGATGCCGATTCACCATGGCGAAGCCCGGTATAACTCATCATCATTTTTCGGGCAGGGTGAATCTGAGTACTCTGCGGATTTCTCCCAGCTTGCTCTTCTAAAATGGCTAAGCGGTTCTTCTGCCAAGCACGATATAAAAAGCTAATAGCTCGGGCATTGAAGCCATCCAATAACACTTTTAAGGCCGTATCTTTGTCCCGATTACGCTGAGCAAGCATCTCGGTATAGTACTGAGGTAAAACGCCAGACGGGCCGGTTAAACCGAAACAGGCCACATGGAGCATGCGTTTCTGGTAGCCATGCTCAGCAGGCACCATCTCAATTTTTTGCTTAGCCGCATACGGTGAAACCAAGGATTGTATGACGCAAAAATCCACAAACTCCCGATACAACGGGTAATCGTACCCAATCGGGGCATCAGCCAGTTCATTGCTTTTACGAGCATCAGCTTCTAGAAGTCGAAGTCGTTGGAAAAAATCGATATCTGGTAAAGCATACGGGATAGAAGTATCCATCATAATAGAGCCTGATCCCCACTGCGTGGCGGCCAAGCGCATAGCGGCATGTCTCTGCCTTGCAACTCAACCGTTAGCTGCACAAAAGAGTTAATTTGCGTATAAAGACCAAGAAAGCGCTCAAGCACTGCGGCAAATAAATACGGTGAACTTCCCGCAAAACGAGACTCGTCTAGTAGCAAAGTCACTTGACTGCCTCGGCAGAAAAACGGGATACCAGTGTCATCAAGAATGCGCATAGTACTTGGGGATACAGACTGAATTTGGACTGCATTAACCACGCTTTCGTTTTCACCAGTCTCATTAAAATTATACAGCGAGAGAATTTTCTGGAAGGCATTTGAGCCTAACGCCCCAGCAGTCAGGGAAATATGATTCAAATTCAAATGAGACAATAGCTGCCAATAAATATCATCGTCGATACGCGGACGAACCGTATCGGTAAAGGCCGTCTCGCTGACAATTCTACCAATTGCGGCCGATCCAGAGCGCGGTAAAAGATTCGGCTGGCTTTCTCTTTGGTTGATGACATACGGTAATCGACCATTTGAACAAGTCAAACTAGCAATGAACATACCGCCTTTATTTTTACTAAGCGCCGCTTCTAAATTTATCAGTGATAAATGAAATAAACTGCGAACATTACCTTGCTCTAATTCTTCACGACGTGTGTGCCAACGAACTTCACTCAACTCAGAACTTGGCGTTGCACTAACGCCAAAGAAGGGGTTGATATAATCAATATTGGCACCGTCTACTGAAATGGACAGTGAATCAATATTGTAAATCTCATCTCGATCCGGATGACGGGCATCAGCAATCACTGGATATTCGTATATTGAAAAATCTAATAATGACGGCTCAGAGCGCTTTTCAAATAGATTAATTTGAGGCGTTGCGTTTAACACAAAGTTGTTTTTATCTACCGTCGCTTCGATATCCGGCAAGGCTTTGTCTAGATAGAAATACAGCTCAATATGCTGCCCATCCAAAACACTTTGAGCTTCACTGATATCAACATCGAAAAATAAAAATTTTTCTGGGTAAGCAAAATATTCGGTCAGTAATCGATAACCAACAAACGACTGTTCGGGATAAGGCAACATGCCCTCATCTTCTTCAAACCCTACTGTTTTGAGCGAAGTTTTCACATCTAAAAATACAGCATCAGGATCATGCGGACCTTTCGCTACCGCTATTTTCAGACTGTGATTTAAAATAAGTTCATACAAAGCAAAGCTATAGTGACGTGTTCCCTTTATGTAAAAACGAACTTTATTTAAATCAAGCTTCTCAGCTTGGACAGCGCTGTTGATTGCGTCCAATCTAATACTTAGAACAGCTTTAATATCGCTGAAACTTCCGGGGTTCGGTGCTTCAACAGGACAAGTTTGTAAGCGAGCGCCCCCCACTTTAAACGGTAAAATCTGCGCATCATATATCGTTTTAAAGAAGCATAACTCACTTGAATTCTGCCCACTGTGCTCGACCACTAAACCTTTAGGAACATGCGACACACTAGTAAGGTTTTTTTCCGGTTCAAAGCTAATAATGTTATAGCTTGGCAGTGGACGTAAATAATGCGGATAAAGCACATCCAATAGCGTCTGACACAATTCAGGAAACTCGTCATCTAACTTTTTACGAATTCGAGCATTAAGAAAAGCGACACCCTGAATAATACGCTCAACATGAGGGTCACGAGCATTATCCTCAGTGATATGCAAACGCGCACCAATTTTAGGGTGCTCTTTAGCAAACGCTTCTCCACGTCGCTTAAGGTAGCTTAACTCCTTTTGGTAAACATCTATCAGTGCTTGTTTCATTATCTTCCTGACCTGAAATTAAACATTTTTAGCGCGGGTTCGAATAAAGCCGTGATCATCACAGCTTCCGACTCCCCGTAAAACATAAGCTTTGCTTTAATATAAAAACCCAAGCTATTGGTTTCGATTTTTTCTTCACTAAGCGTGACATTGATATCACTTAAGCGCGGCTCATTTAGACGCAGTGTTTCCTGTATTTTCCTGCGCAACTCATCACGCCCGCTCAATGACGAAATATTGATGTGAGCAAAGTCTGTTACGCCATAAGTCAACAAAACATCACTCTTTACTTCTGAAAATGGGTTAAGCGAACGACAGCGGCTGTTCAATAACTCCTGCAGATCCCGCATCACACTGTTTTTATACTGAATGTAATACTCAACCTCAGGACGATGCCGATCGATTTTACTTTCAGGGGCTTCGTCTTGAATCAGCTCAATAAAAGGTAATTGCAGTGAATCATTTGTCATAGCAGCCCTTCCAAAAGAAAAAACACTTAAAAGCATTAAACATAAGGTATAAATTTAATTCCATTTTCGATTTATAGCCGCCTGCATAAGCATATCAACCGTTATTTCATCTACTCTATGATTATTACCGCCAACTCCAAATATAGAACCAAAAATGGAGAGTGAATCAAGGCCTTCGCCATTGAAATAGAGATCAAAGTTAAAACCACTCATATCTACCAGAAACTTATCAGAGTATTTTCCCATTAACTCCATAGCATCCTCACCATCTACCCTAACATCATGATATAGAAGAGTTTCTTTTGATATTTTATCTCTTGGGCACCCTGTTTCCCCCTCAATAAACGTAGCAAGCTCTTCGAAAACCTCACTCATAATTAATCCGTTAACCTATCAGAGTCATTTATAATTGCTGATACAGCTGCAACATCATTAACACCAAGTTGCTCGAATGTTTTATCTATAACTATCGCAGTATATAACTCAGAACTTGAAAGGCCTGTTTCATTTCTATAGGTATACATTGATCATTACCTCAACAACTTAAATCCATTTCTTAGTTAGGTCGTGAACGTTGAAGTGACTGTATCTGAAGAATCGGTACCAGCTCATCCCCTATTAACCAGC
Source organism: Marinomonas rhizomae (assembly GCF_024397855.1). NCBI lineage: Bacteria > Pseudomonadati > Pseudomonadota > Gammaproteobacteria > Oceanospirillales > Oceanospirillaceae > Marinomonas > Marinomonas rhizomae. The sequence continues at coordinate 327,401 of NZ_CP073343.1, read as the reverse complement.
ATTTCTGACCGATCCCGGTGACGATTTCAGTTGTCTCATCCGCATCCCAGTCGGTCGCGCGAGCCAAGGAGGCTTGGGTGTCCGTGCTGCTGGTGCCAGCATATATTGTCGGAACAAACACGTGCATTGGCTGCGCTTCCTCACTGTCTTGTGGTAACAAATACACCATTGCTTTGCGATATAACAAGTCGATCGGTTTTTCATAAGGGAAAAACTCGATACTTTGTATTTCTTGCCAGGGAAGCCATGCATAACCTTGATTCGCCACAAACACTTCTAAGGCAAACGCCGTTAAATCATCCGGCTCAATCAATTCGCCGGTCAGCGTTTCTTCACCTGACTTACATTCAAATAATGGCTGAGGTCGATCGGCCAATAATTCCTGTGCCTGAGCTTTGGTCATGGAACCGTCGGCAACACCTTTCATCAAAGCAAAACTTGGTTGCAAGAACGTTTCGTGCGCTTCGCCCAATGCTGGCATAGTTGTCAACGAAGAAAAGAAAGCACGACGCTGGTTATCTGCTTTGAGCATTTCTGCCATGACTTTAAGTGTCATAAACGAAGGCAGGTCATCTTGGTATTTTTTTTCTAGAATCGTAAGCTGACTGATGGCTTTATCGATTTCGCCAACAAACAAATAAAACTGCAACAATAGGCTTCGACCTTCATTGCTTTCCGGGTTATCTCGAACAAATGTCTTGGCATGTGTCAGTGCAGAGGAAAGATCCCCTTGATCATACAGTTCGCTAATTCCTTTAATATCCATGATTATCCTGTCACTCTGTTGGAGACAACCTCAGCACTAAACTGTATTGAGGTTTCAATTGTTTCTAGTTGAAAGTGCGGCTTTAAGTGCACCACACATGTATAGTTACCACTCACACCCGCCTTCTCATTAACAGACACTCGAGCATCTCGGAGTGGATAGCGAGCAAGTAATTCATCACTCGCCTCATCGGTTGCCATCACATAATTCATGATCCAGCTTTGTAAAAAACGGCGACACTCTTCAGCTGTATAAAAAGAACCCACATGATCCCGTACGATCACTTTAAGGTAATGCGCAAAGCGTGAAGTGCATAATACGTACTGCAACATGGCCGAGTATCGAGCATTGATATTGGCTTGTTCGCTGGTATAAACCGGCGGGCTTTGAATCGACGGAGCACTATAGAACACACCAGAGCCACCGTTAGCACTGTAACAAGCCGAAATAAAACCGTACTCCGTAAGCGTTCGCTCTAAATTATCTGGAATCATGATTTCAGCTGCGACAATCGATTCAAGATCCGCTTCAGATCTATGCTCATTAGGGTTAGCAATTACGCCACCACCAAAATAGCGCTCGCCAGTAATTTCAGCCAACCAGCTGGTGTTAGCAAAACAACGAGCCATAACCGCACCTAAAGCAAAAACAGCGCCTGTTTTTAATCTGTCCGAGCGGTGAGACAAACGCTCTTGGTAAACAAATTGATCGGTACGAGTAGGGTTATGTTCATAAGGCCGACGCAAATAAATATTCGGAAGTGTTAGCCCAATAAAACGTGAATCTTCTTTACGACGTAGGCTTTTCCATTGCATAAAATCCAATTGCTGATAGGTACGCTGTAGGTTCAGCAGTGAGTTCATATTAGTAAACTCATCCAGATCTAATAAAGACGGATGTGTATTAAAAATAAACGGGCAAAAAGCAGCCGCTGCGACTTGCGCCAAACTATCCACCAAGCGAAGATCATCAACCCCGTGATAATGCGGTTTCAACGCCACATCGAAATTACACAGCATGGCACTAAAGGGCTCACCACCAGCAATACCAAATTCACCGTTATATACTTTATTGAAGATTTCACTCTGATCAATCTCAATCGCACGCATCACATCACGATTCACCTCAGACCAAGATACATTCAGCATTTTCACTTTGATTTGATAGCTCAAACCAATCTGGTTTAGCAAAAAATGACAGCCGAGCCAACTTGCTTCTAGCGCTTGAAACTGAGGATGGTGTAATACTTCATCTAACTGAGTTTGCATTAGGCGATCAAGCTTAGCGATGTGTATTGCCAACAGATGAATCACTTCCTGCTTGCTTGGCACATAATCAAGTTCATCAAGGCTTAATGTATCGATAAGCTCATTGACCCAAGCATATTGGGAAGCGGATTCTGCTCGTGATGTCTGGATTTTCTGATGAAAAACGCCTTGTGCATCCATGGCTTGATCTCCTTTGAACGAAGACTGCTAATTGCTGAAATTGCAGTCCTCGTTATACCATATCTAGCTTAGTTGCCCATTTGAGGGATACGCGCAACCATACGCATAGATGCAGTCAACTCTTCCAGTTGTAGCCAAGGGCGCATCCACGCGACAACATTGTAAGATCCAGGACGACCTGGAATTTCAGTCACCTGAACCTTCGCTTCACGAAGCGGGTAACGGGCTTTCATTTCCTGTCCTGAGTCCGGATTATTGTTCACATAGTTAAGCAACCAGCGGTTTAACCAAGATTCCACATCGTCTTTTTCCATGAAGGAACCGATTTTGTCTCGCCCCATTACTTTCAGGTAATGCGTAAAGCGAGAGGTAGCCATCATGTATGGTAGACGAGCAGAGATCGCCGCATTAGCGGTCGCTTCTGGACGGTCATAGATTTTTGGTTTTTGAGTAGTTTGTCCACCAAAGAACACTGCGTAATCTGTGTTTTTATAATGGCACAAAGGAAGGAAGCCTAGTTTCGATAGCTCCGCTTCACGACGATCCGTCAAGCCAATCTCGGTTGGACACTTAAGATCTAAGTCGCCATCATCACTAGTGAAAACATGCGTCGGTAAATCTTCTACACGACCACCCCCTTCTGCACCACGGATAGCAGTACACCAGCCTGTTGTTGAGAAGGCATGTGTCATGCGCGAGCCCATTACATAAGCAGCGTTCATCCAGCAATAATCATCATGATCACTCACACGTGCTGTACCACCTTGATCAATCGGTGCTTCTTCATAACCGAACGCATCAATAGGCTTGGTTTTGTCACCATAGGGCAAACGAGCCAAGACGCGTGGTAGCGTTAATGATAGAAAACGTGAGTCTTCAGTATCGCGGAAACTACGCCATTTAATATATTCTTTAGAATCAAAGATTTTTTCTAGATCGCGTGGACGTGATAATTCAGTCCAGCTTTCCAATCCGAACAGCTGAGGGCCAGCAGATGCAATGAAAGGACAGAATGCTGCAGCAGAAATGTTAGACATTTTCGACAGCAGTTCAATATCATTTGGAGAACTATCAAACGCATAATCGCCAATCATAGCGCCAAACGGCTCACCACCCGGTGTACCAAACTCTTCTTCGTAAATCTTTTTAAACATTTCGCTTTGATCAAACTCAACAGCACGATCTAAGTCTTTATAAAGATCACGTTTACTAAGATTCAGCATTTTCAGTTTTAACGCAGAGTTTGTTTCAGAGTTATGTACCAAATAGCTAAGACCACGCCACGAACCTTCTAATGCTAAAAACTCTTCTGAGTGCATGACTTCATTAAGTTGCTCAGAAAGCTTATGGTCCAGTAGATCGATTGCTTGATTGATAGTCTTGGCGATATTTCGATCCCAAACCACAGTGCCTTCCATCGCACCATCTACTAATGTTTTAAGTAAATCTTTCGCTACCGTGCTCTCAGTTTGTTTGGTCGCACCGATCACTTGATCAAGTAAACTTGTTTGCTCAAGCGTTTGGGTTTGCGTCTGTGGGTCTAGTGTTGCTGTAGTATCTGTCATCCCTGTTGCCTCTAGTTTACATCACTGTCTTGCAGTTCATTGGAAAGCTTCTGTACGCTATCAGTATTTTGCAATACTTGCTCTAGCAAAGATTCCAACTCTTCAGAGCGATCAGCCTTAGTCAGCAGGTCACGCAGTTTGTTACGTGTATCCAGCAGTTTTTTCAATGGCTCAACTTGCTCGACCACCTGACCAGGCTCAAAGTCATTCATCGAACGAAACTTCAAATCGACTGGAATAGTACCTTCTTGATCGGTCAATTTATTATCAACTTTAAACGCTAAACCAGGTTCAAGCTTGGTCATCACATCGTTTAGATTATCACGGTCAATTTGTACAAACTTACGATCTTTTAGGCTCTTCAATGGCGCACCTGGATTATTCCCTGTGAATTCCCCCATGATCCCCATTACAAAAGGCAGCTCCTTAACAACAACAGCGCCCTCTGTCTCAACATCGTAAGTGATATGAACTCGTGGCTTACGAACCCTTTCTAACTTTTTGTGAATACTTTCGCTACTCATGTTTCGTCCTCGACTATTCCTTTATTTCGTATTTGCTTTGGCTTAAATGCTTGAGCAAACATCTCGAACTGATACGCGTACCACTCAATCGCGCATACAACCCCATTAGCTCCCGGTATTCGGGTTTAAGCCAATTAGGCGGAAGAACTGTTGCCGTGCATTATCATCGTCCAATAGTTCTTCCATTAACTCAGCCAAACTCATTCTTCCCCAACGCTCTACCCGTTTCATCTGATGGGACAATGGTGAATGAGGCTCTGTATTTTCAAAAAACAAACTAAGTCTTGAGGTCATCACCAACGCCTCCTCTCGAGAGGCTGGGTAATAACTGGCAGGATCAATTGCGCCTACACGTGTGATCGGCTTTGATTCAACCCGATCGCTTTCCTCAACCTCTTCTGACTCTGGTATGTCTTCAGGATCTACAGAACGAGCTTCAATATGAGCAATAACTTTCAACGCTTCCTGAGCCACCGACAGCGTATTTTTTATGGCAGACGTTGGCGGTGCATCAAAGCCGCACATGTCATTCAAAAAGCTTTCTAGGGAGATAAAGCTTTCTTTGGCAGCGTACACTGCATCAGCGGTGGCACGTATTGCCGCTAGGTCATTGCCATGAACCAGTTTTTGTAACTGGGCAATGGTTTGCTCACCATTATCTGTTCGACGCTTTAGTTTTTCTTGGTCTTGAATTTGGGCCAGCTCACAGGCCTTGATATAATCCCATACCAACACTGGCTCTTGCTCGTTACTGTACATAAAAGGTGACATGCGAATCGGCATAATTAGGGTACCTTCGCCGTTGTCACCATTTAAACCACTTAACGGATAAAGAGTCGCTTGAATGCCATCTTCATCTGGGCGAGGATACATCTCCCCCCAATATTCACGGATAAGCTGATCTGCTAACGCTAAGGATTGAGCTAGACCTTGAAAGCCTTCTAACCGGATGCTGGCTTCAATAAGCCATGCAAGTACTTCCACATCCTTTGAGCATTGAGACAACACAACAAGACATTCGTCTCTAACAGGCTTCCATTCAGCAGTCAGGCCTTGCAAGTCCTCCAGCTGAACAACTTGTCGCTCTTCTGCTCGAATACGGTTACGCAGGTCACGTAATGTAAAATATTGCTCACTAAAGTCTGCGTGTTCGCGGATATCAAATCCAGCAGGAGCATCTTGGGTGATTGGCGTAAGTACGCTACTAAGTTCCATACCATCCCTGTCATACGACTTTGTTCAGTCAATTTATTCTTGAATCGTTTTCAACCTTTCTAGCAATTGCATACATCTCGCTCGGTAGACACTTGCCTGTGAATAAGTTGGATCAACACTTAACACTTGATCAAACTCGTTAACGGCTTGCTCAAGTTTTTGCTCTTGATACAACGTTAGACCACGAGCATAAGGCTTTTCGATTAGCTCACTCTTTAAATCACTTAGGACTTGTCGCCCTTCAGTAGAAAGGTTTGATGCAGAGACTAACAGAGAATAAGCCGTCTTGTGTGAGCCTTTACGATATTCAGACAAACCTTTTACCTCTTTTTTAGACTCCGCAAAAGTTTCCTTGAAGTTATGCTTTATTTCTCCCTCATTCGGCTGAGGGCGCTTATTTAAATTGTCGATTTCTGGTGATTGATTAGCATCCGTTTTATTAGAACTTTTATCTAATAAAATTGTTTTTTCAGGTTCAGAAACAACGGCCACGTCAGCTTCTTTAGCTGTAGGCACTGTTTTTATATCGACTTTTCCTACACTTTCCTTTCGATTTGGTAAGCTGGACTTGTAAGCTTTTTTAATAGGTAAAGGTTTTGAAATCTTCTTTTTAAGGGGAATCCAAAGCTGTCTTTTCTCATCTAGGTTTATTCCAGAAAGCTTATTTAAACGCATCAAAAATATTAACCCATCTGTATTGCCATAAAATCGTTCTGCAATGCTTTTCAAATTATCATTTGCTTTGGTGATATAAACGACCTTATCCGCATTCAGATCAAATCCTTCATTAACCGCTAACACAGCTAATTCGCTAGATATTTGATTGTAAAAATCGATCGCTTCCGAATTATTTTGATCTTGATAGAAGACTTTACCCAACTCGAGACGAGCTTGATCATAATCTGCGGATGCATAAACCCACTGCTTCGCTTTTTCTATAAGATCACTTGGGCTTTCAGAGGAAGGTGCCAGTGTTATTACACCAATACGCTCCATTCCAATATAGCTATCAATACTCGGTTCAATCTGTTGTTGGTCCGCTATAGTGACAGTTTGCCAGCTTTTATGCGCACGATCTTCAGCGGTCTGAAAAGCCGAACACCCTGATAACACTAATAAAGTTGAGAGACAGTACAACACTATCCTCATAGTCACGCCCCTTCTTTATCTACAATTAAAGCAGTGACATTATCGGTCGCTTGCTTTGCTATGGCCATGTTGATCAAGTTAGCTACGGCTCGGTTTTTGTCTTCGCTGTAATAAATAATTTTTGCCATCTCAAGTTGGCTAATGATGTTTGACAATCCATCACTACACATCATAAAGATATCACTGTCGCCTAGCTCAATATCGAGCTCTTCAATTTCACAGTAGGCGCTCGCACCCAGCGCTCTGGTTAACATATGATTGCTAGGGTGACCAGAGTTCGACATTTCTAAGACACCCTGATTGGCCAATTCTTGAAACTGAGTATGGTCTTCTGTCATTAATTCAAATGCCAAATCTCTCATGCGATAAAGACGAGAGTCACCCACCCATAACACCTTCGCTTGGCGACCATGAATAATTAAAATGACGATAGTTGTTCCTATAACCTCCTGCTCATAAAAACTGCTGGACATAGCACAAAGAGACTGATTCACCTCATGAATCGTGTCTTTAACCGCTTGAGCCACTTGTTCAATAGAGGTGAACTGTTGGCGCTGTAAGCCTTCAAGACTTTGCGTGGCCAAATGACTGGCGATACCACCTTCTTTGTGGCCGCCCATTCCGTCGGCTACACACCAAACGCCAATCTGATCAAGAGCCGTTAGGCTGTCCTGATTTTCTTTACGAAGTGGTCCAATGTCAGTTTGTCCGTGCCCAGTCCAACTTGGCTTAGTCATAGTTAACCTTAGCTTTGCATTGCTTTATGTTTACTTTGAATACTTGCTGCTGTACCAGTTAACAAAAACTCATATTCGCTTGGTATTGGTAAATCACGGCATTTAAAAAATGGTTTTTGATATTTATTGATATCACTTAAAGTCCACAAAAGAACGCCGTCTAACTGCACCAATGACCGCTGTAAAAATGCATCATTAGACGTGGTAGGTTGTTCACAACTAAACTCCAATGCTTCAGAATTTAGGGAGTTTGGTAACACTAGCTTTTGACCAAAGTTAAAGCCTTCAAGCTTATTAGCTAAAAGTCTTTTAAGTTGTGAAAAGTTAAGTTGCTGCTGTAGCGCACTCATAGCCACCTCTTCCATGACTTTAAACAGATCAGTGCATTCCTTAAACAACCATTCGACTGTCAACGACTTGAACTCTGTTTCAAATACTATAAAAAGTGGAAAATATCGCCCTAAAGCATCAACACTGGGGACCATAACCCCCACCCATTCGTGCGTACGTTGCTCATTTTTTGGAACAACCATGCGCCAAATTGGCGACACTAAATAAGCTGGAAGCCATTGGCTCTCGCTCATTTTTTCACGACTATGAAACATAACCGTTTGTGCCCAGTCATATAGCTCATTAGAAATGTCGGCATGAAGGGTGTCAGATATAAAATCTGGATGGGCAGGCACCTTACCATATATACCTACTTTTAGGGCTGACATTATTGACACCTCACTTGCTGTAATTCAGACATTAGAAACGGGTTATAAACACTCCCAGCACGTAACTCAAGGGAGACTGAATAAGTGTTATTAAGGGTGAAATCAAGCAGGTAACGCTCGCTGTCAACACGTCGAATTTTAGCCTGATCAAATAACTTAAACAGCGCCCAATCCCCTTGTTCAGTAATCGATTCTTGACCATCACTTGTGACAATGACTAAACGAGCCAAACCACGCTCAGCATGCCCATCAGACTCAGGCCACTGAAAGCGCTTCCCTCGTTGAGGACCATGCGCATAGGTCATTTGCTGTCCATTAATTGTTAAGCTCATCCGCAAAATAGACTTGTCCATGCTGATAGGCTTCAACTCAAAGTTGATATTTGGATTGGGGTGCCCGTTACGATAAAAGGTATCTCGAATCACCCGGCCTGTTTCAAGCTGTGTTAACACCTCATCGGAAAAGCCAAGGCTAATACCATTCGTAGTATTCCACTGCCAAGGACGGCGAGTCGTGTCGACATAATCAATCATCACTTCGTCAAAATAACTTTCTACAATTCCACTTGGGCCAAAGTAAGCACTCACATCATCCAATGTGGCTTCTCTTTTGCTGGATTTGTCAAACGGATAGCGCCCCTCAATCATCGCTTTACATTGTTGAACCACATCATTTTCCCAACGACGCTCCATATAACCTTTTGCATCAGTGGTCGTTAATCGGCGAGCATTATCGGTCACGCGACCAATGAAACCGGCTAATGGCTGAGGGAAACGAGAAGCCTCTACATCTATTTCACGCAGGACAGCAGAAGGTCCATTAGGATCAGACGTATTTTGGAAAGCCGCCTTACCTCGATTTAAAGAGCCATCCATTGCACTCATATACACATACAGCTCGTCCAAAAGCTTAAGTGTTTCATCAATTGGCGGAGCGCTCCCTTCACTAGCCTCAACCATTAAATTAAGGTCTTTAAAGTACGTAACAACTGGATTTTCTGGTCTCTCAAATTGCTCTACAGGCGCTTTATTGTTAATTGACGTTAAGACCGATGAAACATTGTTCATCACGCCTTCTTTTGACTCTGTTGACAACACAGAGAACGCTTCAGCGGAGGTGTGCTTTTTAATACCTTGCAACAACCCTATCAGGGGGGAGTCATCACGAGACAATCGCTTTAGAAGCAACAGGCTTTCTTGGTTAGTACGCACTGGCTTAAACGCTATGCTTTCAATGTAGCCACGCCAATGAGACAAATAATCCTCTAAATACAAACGCTCCACTTGTCTGAATAATCGGTCGCCATTGGCACCAACGGCTGATAAACCATACTCATCCCCCATCACCCACTCATCAGTAAGTTGATCCTGAATCAGGATATGGCGCTGTTTAATAAAGTAATGCTGATACGCAGTTCCCGTATAAAATCCATTAATGCCTGCCGTAAGCTTCTGCCCATTATTAAAACGGAATAAATAAATAGAATCCGCGCCAACAGCGTCTACCAATCGAAACTCACCCAGTTCAGGGTTATTTAAACCATCTTGTTTTAGATGTGCGTAAAAACGACGCGCAGGCGGTTGTTTACTTAAAATAGTACGCGCACTAGCAATCAGCTCTTCGTTAGGCTGTAGCGCCGGAAGACCAGGCATAAATTCCATTAAGGCGTTCAAGTGCTCTTGCAAATGGTTAATCAGCTCATGCTGACGAGCATTGGGCAAACTTTTCTGCCAATCCCGCTCAAACCATCCACTCACCACATCCGCGTTAAAATGCTGCGAGTCAGATAACATCAAGTAAACCCTCAATGTTTCATAAAGTGCATCTGCACTGCTTCGCTCTTGATACATAGCCTCTTCCAAGCGCGCCATAATACGAGGCAAGAAACTTTTATAAAGCAGCTGTTTATAAGCCTCTATCGCCTCTTGACCCAGCTTATCACCTTGATACAAGCCCATTTGGAATACCGACTGCAGACGACTAGCATCTTTATCAACATAACCTGTCGTAATATTGCGCACCTTATCTAACGCTGGCAGAGGCGCCATCAGGTTATGATCGTAAGCACTGATATTGCTAATTTCATCCTGCGCTGCCGCAATGTCCTGCTCCACTTGCACAATCAGCTGCTTGTTATCGAAGTAGCTATAGATCCAATAACTGGAGAGCCCTAATGCCATTAATGCTGAGACACCATAAGCGGCCAAATGCACCCACAACATACGTCGCTCTTGTTTAATATTAACGCCTGCAAGACCCGACTCTTTGAAAATCACCTTTGCCATTAAGTTATGCAAGAAGTATGCTTTGCCCTTGCCAGCACGATGGGATGAGGCATCGCTCTTAAGGCCGAAATTCGCCCCCAATGAGCTAATGACGCGGTCAAGCGTCGTACCATCTTGTGTACCACTAGTGAAATACACACCACGTAACAAAGGTTGCGTTTCATAACGTGTTGGTTTAAATATTTCGCCCAAGAAGGTCGCAATAGGTGCTTGCAGCAACCCTAATGTACGAGGAAAAACATAGATTAGCTCGCGGCGATTGACATCACTTTCTGCCTGCAGTCGGCTAGACTCTCGCGATTGAATTCGCTCTTGCAAAGTACGGTATTCGGTTAAGAAATCAGGCACAACATCCTGTTCTTGATCTTCACTGACAGGGAATGTCATACCCCACACCTGAGCTCGATCTTCTTTACCTAAATCATCAAAATACTCACTAAAACCAGGCATTAAATCACTTTTAGTGAGCGTGACGTAGACAGGGAAACGAATTTTAAAGGTTTCTTGGAACTCTTGGATTCTCTGCTTAATAAACTTAGCGTGAGCAATCAACTCAGATTCAGGCAATCTTAAAAAATAATCCACGGGAAAAGAGACGATCAAACCATTAATCGGCTTACGAGATCGAAACTTTTTCAACAACCCTAAAAAGCCTTTCCATTCAGCCTCATCTAACTCACTTTGATTATTTTGAGTCGTATAACGCCCTGCTGTATCCAGTAAGACAGCTTCATCAGTAAACCACCAGTCACAGTTTCTGGTACCACCCACGCCTTTTACCGATGCGCCAACAGAATCCATTAACGGAAAGTGTAAATCTGAGTTTAATAGAGCGGTCGTTTTACCTGCACCTGACGGACCAATAATCGCGTACCAAGGCAAAACATATAAATAACTTCCTCGTCCGCCTTCTTTGGTTTTTACCTTCTTAAGCGCTTCTAGAGCAGACTCGAATTTACCTTTCAGCTCAGCGACTTCTGCCTCACCAACCGCTGCTTGTGGAACATCTGACTTTTCAGTCATCTCTTTGGCCATTGCAGCATTATTTCGCTTACGACCAATATATTGTTTCAGCTTGTAGGCCCCCGCCATAGCAAACATAGACGCTATGGCGACGATACGTGTCATAGATGACCCAAAAGGCGTACTGCCACCAATACTGATCATCGGCAGGACAAACCATATCAATATGGCAACAATAACCAGTGCAAGCAGCCACAATAGGCCCTTAAAAAGACGTAGGAATGACGTCATAAAACGCATTAGTTACTCCCTCCTTGGGAACGCCAAATCACATTGGAAAGCAAAACAATTTCTACTCGACGATTTTGAGCTCGACCATCACGGGTGCTGTTATCTGCCACGGGTTGACTGTCGGCTTTCGCTTCAGACTTAAAGCGTTGACTTTCGTTTGTATAGTCGCGCAATTCAGTTGCTACCGCTTCCGCTCGAGCTTTCGATAAATGCCAATTTGATGGAAATTGAAGTGTGTTGATCGGCTGATTATCGGAATGACCTTCTACCAATACAGAACCTTCGACCTCAAGTAACGCTTGAGCAACTCGCCTCACCAGAGAGTCGTATTTAGACGTCAGTTGGGCACTGCCTGAACGGAAAAATAAATCACCTTGCATGATTATTCGTACATTGGCATTGCGCTCTTCCACCTTAACCAAACCCTGTGCTATCTCAGGTTTCAAGAATTTTCGAAGCGTCTGCAGTGCCGAGACATCAATAATGCGCGGACGATCCAGCGTTGTAACCGTCTGTTCAGATAAACTAGTAAGCTGGTGGTAAGGCGGATTAGAAGACTGATTTAAAGCATACAGTAGAAAAAACAGAAGTAGTGCTAAGACACCACTAAGCACAGCAACAAAGACCCACAACGGCACAAACCGACGCAGCCCTTGATTACTCATACTTTCACCCTGCCAGTTTGCTGAAAGGTATCGTGCTGGGTCCTTACGCTGAGTACTGATTAACCGATACAAGCGTGACCTGATTTGCATAAGCTTACCAGCACGATCTTCCTCAACGGCATAGCGCCCTTCAAAGCCCAACGAAAGGCAGACATACATCAACTCAAGCAGATCTATATTTCCTGCCGGATCTTTCTCAAGATTCTCCAGCATGACAAAGAAGTTTTCACCGCCCCATGTCTCTTTATGAAATAGACTTAGTAATGAATCATTTTGCCAATCACTTTGCCCACCCCAAGGGGTATTCAATACAGCCTCATCTAATACCGTGCATAAAACATAGCGACCAATCATCACTGTACGAGCATCGATCCCCGCTTTACGAGCGGAGGTTTCATATATCTCTATTTCCTCAACAATCTGTTGACGTAACAAAGCCAAGCTAGGATTGGTTTGAGATTTACGAATAGCAGGCACCAAAGACAGCAACTTAAATGCAGAACTCTCTAAGCGATTAAGCCCTGAGCACGTGAATTTTTCAGGGTCATCAAACAACCCTGACCAATTAACGTCGCCCTGCGCACTTGTAGAGGGTGCTTGCTCTGAAAGGGAAGTTTGCCCGCCAGGCATAGGAATGATGACGGTGCGATTACCATTAAAATCCATTTTCAAACTCTTCCTGTAAGTCGTTATTTAATAACCCAGAGTTCCAAGGATATACCTGGGAACTGGCTACCTACGTGTAATGCAAGGCCTTTACTGTCAACAACATCTTGCCACCACTTGCCTTGCGTCTTAAGTTCGAAGTATACAGCGCCAGAATAAAATGGAATTTGTCGAGGCGCAGAGGCTAAAGGATCAATTTGAATACCAGGCAGCTGCTTATTGACTAAATTATTGATTCTTTCGATCGAGCCAATTTTTGCCTGCATAGGTAACTGACGACGTAACTCCTCATTCGGCATTTCAGCTCGTGCGCATAAGACAAAACTTGCACTCGATTCAAGCTGAGGAATATAGCCAATGCGAATACCAAAGCCTTTGTTCTCAAGCTCTATCTGGATGGCACTTTGATCTAATAGCAAGCTCAACGGCTGCTGCAACAACAGCTCAAAGCTTTCAAACGTTACTTGCAAATCATCATGAAAATAAGGTGGCGCGGACGCCAAACGCTTATCTTGATGCGTAAATGTTGCTAGCTCACTAGCAAGCTGAGCAAACAATTGATAGACACGTTCGGGGTGGACACCGTCTGCTGCTAAGTAATGATCTAAAATAGGTTGATACCGATTCAACATCTGCAGCAACAAAAAGTCAGCCATTTCCACGCCATTACCATCAGCTAAAGACTTCAAACGCTCTGCCAACAAAATCGTACGCTTCTGCACTAATCCTTGAACATCCCGAACAATGTTGACTAAGGCTGCACTCGACTGCACGTCTAACGCTGCAGGAATGAAGCGCTCATCGAGCTCTATCGCTTTATTTTTTACCGATTTTACTTTAGCTATTGCAATGGCTGAATACTGTTTCGGACCATCTCGCTCAGTAACAACGCGCACTTTTTTACTGGCAAGCTCGATGCTGGCAGCGGTATTAGAACTGCTAACGATATCCGGTACTTCCATATGACTTAGGCGGTAACGCGCATTGCTGTCATCCGCATTTTGGCGATCAATATCGTTTGCACCGGCCCGCCAAATAGGTAAGGCCAAATATATGAGTAGACCTTCGTCTTTCTCTTGTATAACGATGGGGTCAGGAATGCCATCTTCACTAGGCATATCAATGATGCTACCGTCGGGAAGAAATGCTCGACATTTCTTAATCACAAAGTGCCCTAAACGCAGTGCAGCGACATCAAACTCTAATTCAGATATTCCCCAACCATAACCGTGTAACTGATGCGTAAGGGAAGCAAGACTCCATTCCAAATGACGATCTTGCTGCTGAAAATGCTGAGGCCGAATGAATGCCCCTTCCTGCCATGCAACTTTCCTGTGCCAACTCATGCAAATTCACTCTTGCTCAACTATTAGGGAAACCTGATCTTCACTGGCTTTTGCCTGTAAAGTCATTCGTTTATGGGAACCGATTAAACGCAGTAAAAAACCTCGTTCATCGCGTACTCGAATGGAGTCATGCCAGATAGCGTTATCTAAATCTCTATAACCTGCCACAACCCCGATAAACTGTGTATTTATGTCTAAGTCTGTGTCTACAAAAACCTCTTCACCAGGCTTCACAATAAAAATTCGTGTATCCAGTAAACTCGAGGCTAAAGGCTTTTCAGTAAACAAGTCGAAGAAATCGGCTTGATGAAACTCAGTTAAAGAGTTTAGTTGATACAAGCGAATCTCTATTGGTGAAGGTTTGCCTTGTATGTCTGGATTGAGGTCCTCTGACGCCTTTATTTTGAACTCCAGCGTCACTGCATTTTTATCCGCATCGGAAAATGGATTTAAAGAGCACCCTATCAAGAACAAACAACTAAGAACCATTCCCTTTAGAAGTCTCGATTTCATCGTAACTTCCTTAACTGGCTTTCGTAGGCTTTACCAAACTCATTAGAAAATAGATCTTGGAACTCGTCTTCCATCATCGTACATATATCTTGATAGTAATCTTGATACTCACGCCAATAATCTGTTTTACCTCGAGCCAGCAGACCTTTGTTATAACGCGGGCGAGCGTCAAACTTTCGCACCAGTTTTTGTGGCTCAAAGCGACTCAATAAATGTGAAAACGCCCCCTGAATACCAGACATCATCGCGAGCTGATGGGCTTGAATGTCTTTGAAACCTTCTTGTATCGCGTTTTCAGCAGGCAAATATGCTGCCGAATCGGCCATCAACATGACTTTCAAAGCTTCATCACCAGATGGCGACAGTTTCAGAGGGTTATTATCAACGGGGCGTATCATCGTTTGCTGTAAACGAAACTCACTTTTTACCATATTGCGAGTGGCTAACGTTTCCGTTGTCCCTTGAGCAAACTGTCTTAACATACGCCCAATTTGCAGTGCCATTTCCGTATGATCTTTACCTTTATAGAGGTGCTCAGGAAGCCCTGCTTCCTTCATCATCAGCTCAAACAAGTCATTATCCTCTGATGCCTCTTGAGATACCGATGTTGATTCAGCGACAGCCTGCGTCGAGGACTTACCAGTAGGCATAATATATGGCTCTGCCTTGAGTGGCGCCTCTGTTTGCACTGGCGGCGCCGCGTTTTCAAACGAACCCAACTCTTGCGTTGTCAAAACACTCTCTTGGCTCGTTACCTCTACCCCTTCAGCTTGTTCCACAGATACTGCAGCTTGAGACATTTCTTCATGAACTGCGGCTGTTTCACTTTCATTTCCAGCCACTAAATCAAGCCAATTATCAGGAATGGCATCATGGTTGTTATCTTCTGCATGAGGCATCTCAACGCCATGCTTCTGATCAGGCTGAGCAGCAGACTGTACTTTAGGCGGTACGTAGTAGGCTTTTTCTGGCGCAATGGGCCGTAGCAGCTCACTGATTGTAGGATCTGATGATAAAGCACCAGTAGGGGCTGCGCTTGAATTTACTAACTCACTGACCGCCGTTTTATGAGAACCTTGGTTCGCTTTGACAGAGTCAGGATGAGTTAGTGCATCTCTAACAACATCAGACACCGATGCGAATTTCATATCACGCGGTTCGGCCTCTTGCATCGCTTCCGCAATAATAGTACTTTGATCCAACTCTTGGTGGGTTGGTGTTTCAGCCAAGTTTTCTGAATAAGCATCACTTCCGATCATATCGGCATAGACAGTATACTCACCAATCACTAGCACATCCCCCTGCTTTAATACTTGGCTTCGGCCACGTCCAAGAGGGTCAGATGAACCGTTTAGATAAACACCATTGGTGCTGATATCGGTGATATGAAACTCATTATTCTTACGATGAATCACACAGTGTTTATTAGAGATATGAAGTCTAGGATCGGGTAACACCCAAGAATTGTCGTTTCCACGGCCAACAGAATAGACATCAGCATCCACTAAAACACTAGCGCGATTACCTAGTAACTCTTTTCCCTGATGAGCAGTAAGCTTCAAATCCATGAATAATTAACCCTTTAAAAACACAAAAGCTCTAATCAAAGACGAACGAAGAACCGAGACACTTTGCGCCACACTCAACCTTCACCTCTATACGGGTATATTTTTAACATCAGTTACATTATTAAACCTAACCCCCCCGCAAATCATTCATTTTTTTAAAGTAGTCTTTACATTTTACAAGCAAAAGCCTACACAAAACTTTCAAAGCGAGGACCCCTAAGAGAGCGTTGCTTTATGCTTGCCTAATTAACAATGCCACTACAAGCTATTCAAAATGACGTAGTACAATAACAAGTACTGCTTGATGCTCAAAGAGAACAGATAAGTTCAAAATACTGTGAATTCATCTGCTAAATGCGCCTTTCTAACCAATTACCATGATGACGTGAAATAGTATCGGACAAACGCTCAACCAGGCCTGGACGGTCGTCTCCAATAAAACTCAATACAAGATGCTGTGACATAATGTTCTCCATCAATTTTTTTAGAATTATGCAAAAGAGTGACCGCTTTACGCGACGCTATTTATAAAAAATACACTAAATACTCGGTCTAGACGACTGCAATTCATTTAGAGTTTTATCATTCCGCTAAAGTGCCTTGTTTTCTAATTCAGCTCGAGTTTGCCTACGCAAATACCAAAAGCCCAGCGACGCGGCCGCAACACCTGAAAAACTGCCCATACCAATCGCCCATCTGGCACCAAAAAAGTCGGCAATCCAACCAACTAAAGGCGCACCTAGCGCGGTACTTCCCAACGCTGTTGCGAGAACTACCGCCATGACTCGTCCACGGTAACGTTTTTCTGTTGTCACCTGCATATAAGACGCCGTTGACGTTGTGAATAACTGCAAACTCAACCCAAGTAAAATAAGCAGCACGGCAAATGCCCAAAACGATGTACTGATTGACACCAAAAAACAGCTCACAGCGAACATGGCAGCCACATAAATCATAAAACGAAACGACGGTGAAGAACGACGACTTGCCGTCACCATAGCACCAGAAATAGAGCCAATCGCCATCATTGAAATTAAGAAGCCGTATTGATCCGCATGACCTTGAAATACATGCACTGTCATCGCAGACAAATACACTGAAAAGTTCATTCCCAAACTGCAGACCAAGAAGGACATCACCAGTATCACAGCCATCTCACGGTGTTGCCAAATATAACGAAAGCCATCTAAAAACTTCGCCATATCAGGCGTGGCTTTACTATTGTCTGGAACAGCGGCTGGCAGGCGTTTCTTAAATGTCTGTAGAGCGATTAATAACGGAATAAAAGACAACACGTTGATCATGAATACCCAACCAGTTCCGATCAATGCAATTAATATCCCTGCAATGGCAGGCCCAACTAAACGGGCCGAGTTAAACGACACGGAATTGAGCCCAACGGCATTCGATAGCTCTTTTTCACTGACAATGTCCGAAACAAAAGCGTGGCGAGCAGGTGCATCAAATGCCGCCACACAACCCAGCGCGAAGGCGCAAGCGCATACTTGCCAAAGTACTACATGGCCACTTAACACCAACAACCCCAATACCAAAGCAAGCGTCGCCATTAAACACTGAGTGATAAAAAGTAGCTTACGACGATCCATTCGATCCGCCGTCCAGCCAGTGATAGGCAATAAAAGAATTTGTGGCGCAAACTGTAGAAACACAACCAGACCAACGGCTGATGCATTTTTATCCGATAGCTCTGCGATGACAATCCAATCCTGTGCCGTACGCTGTAACCAAGTACCGATATTAGAAATGACTGCGCCACCAAACCAAAGCCTATAGTTCGGGTTTGATAAAGATCGAAACGTACTGCCCAATACAAACTCCTTCAATTCTTAAATAAGATTTTCGATGATATTTATAAATGTCATTTTTGGAATGTAATATAAAAATTAATAATAGAGCTCAAAAAATAGGCTCTTTAAAAATAACTATCTTGTATAATAAAAAAACATATTCTGTTCTATATAACGAGAAGTAATAACTCACTTCGTAGTAAATGCGCAATTTAAATAACTAACAGCAGGTCTCAAATAGTGATATTCAATAAAATGTCTCTGAAAACACAATTCATTTCGGTAATCGCCTTACCTTGCCTAGTGCTCTTGCTTATCAGCTGGGCAGGATTACGCGGTTTATCCAATGCCCAAGAACAAACCAAACAACTCGCTCAAAATACCAGCGCGCCGCTTAGGTCAATGGCAGAAGTCGCCTCGCGTATTCCACGTATGCGAGTTGGTATCGACATCATCTTACTACAAGAAATTCCTGCAATGCAGGATGAAAGAGGCGCTTTAACACGCGTCAAAGAAACTCGTAAAGAAGATATCCCTGAAATGGATATGGCACTGAATCAAGCATTAGCGGCGCAAGTCACACCTAAAATGCGCGCAGAAGTTCAAAAAGTCATTGATATATTTGCCAATGTTAAAAGCAACGAGTTAGCGCCAATGTTGTCGGCAATCGAAAAAAATGACCTAACCACAGCTCAAGAAATCTACAAAACAAAGTATGCCAACAGCTACGGTGTCATGCGTAAAGAGGTTAATAAAATACTAGATGATTTGCTTGAACAAGGCGAGCAAGCCTACGCTGAAAGCCAAACAAATTACGAAAACAGCCGAAATGACATGATCATTTTGATTGTCATCGCGCTTTCTGCTTCTGTCTTGTTGGCTTGGTTAGTATTACGCCGCCTTAACCAACGTGTCGCCTATCTACAAGAACATATTTCAAGCGCCAGTGATAAGCTTGACCTTGGCACAGTAATGAGCCTTGATGGTAAAGATGAGCTTAGTGATATCGCTCAGCACTTCAACCAGTTTATTACTAAAGTTCGCGTCGCTATCGAAAACGTAGCAGACAACTCTCGCCAGCTTGCCCATACCGCCAATGATGTTGCCGCCAAAGCTAAGGCAACGCATTCAAACAGCATAAATGAACGAGACCGTACCACGCAAATTGCCACGGCAATCCATGAAATGGGCGCGACCGTTGAAAACATCGCAGAGAACGCTTCTCAAGCAGCAAGAGCAGCCCAAGAAGCCGACAAACAAGCTCATCAAGGTGCTGGCTTAGTTGCCAAAGCACGCCAAGGCATAACAGCACTGTCTACTGAAATTAATCACATCAGTTCAGATATTGGTTCATTAGCCACGCAGACAGATTCGATTGGTAGCATTCTTGATACTATCCGTAGCATCTCAGAACAAACCAACTTGCTGGCTCTGAACGCTGCAATCGAAGCGGCTCGCGCCGGTGAACAAGGCCGAGGGTTCGCCGTCGTTGCCGATGAAGTTCGTAATCTGGCAAGCCGTTCAGCCGCTTCCACTGATGAAATTCAAAAAATGATAGACCAACTACAAGAACAATCCGCTAAAACGGTTGCCACAATTAAAACGGGGCAAGATCAAAGCAACTCAGTAGTCGGTCAAGCAAATGAAGCAAACACGGCTCTTGAGCAAATCACAGCACACATTGGCCAAATCAGTGACATGAACATTCAGGTTGCTACTGCGACAGAAGAACAATCTCTTGTGGTCAATGACATGAGTAAAAACGTCGAAGAGATTAACCAGCTAACAACGGAAACGTCTGAAATAGCGGATGAACTGACTGCATCAAGCACCAACTTACAGAAACTGTCTGTTCAGCTTGATAAACTGGTTACTCAGTTTAAACTTTAAAACGAATAGCCGTTTCGCTAGTAATCCATAGAAACAAGAAAGGGAGCCGAAGCTCCCTTTCTTTTTGCTGCTCTAAAACAGCCCTGTATCTAATTAACTCTTATCATCCGAGAGACAAGCCGCAGCCGTAAACAAAACATCAGTCGAGCTATTTAGCGCGGTCTCAGCGGAATCCTGCAACACACCAATAATGAAACCAACAGCAACAACCTGCATGGCAATTTCATTTGGAATATTAAACAAGCTACACGCCAACGGAATTAGCAACAAAGAACCACCTGCCACGCCCGATGCACCACACGCAGAGACGGCCGCGATAATGCTAAGCAATAACGCCGTACCAAAATCCAATGAGATGCCTAAAGTATGCACCGCCGCTAAGGTTAACACCGTAATGGTAATCGCCGCGCCTGCCATATTAATGGTCGCACCTAATGGAATAGACACAGAATAGGTGTCTTCATCCAAATCTAAACGCTTACAAAGATCTAAGTTAACCGGAATGTTAGCCGCCGAACTACGGGTAAAGAATGCTGTCACGCCACTTTCTTTTAGACACTTAAAGACCAAAGGATACGGGTTACGACGAATTTTCCAGAATACCAACAATGGATTGGTAACAAGCGCAATAAACAGCATGGCGCCAATCAATACCGCTAACAGGTGCGAATAACCAAATAGAGCATCAAAGCCTGTTGCCGCTATCGTGCTGGCAACCAAACCAAAAATACCAAAAGGTGCCAAGCGGATAATGAAGGAAACAATGCCAGTCACACTGGTCGAAATGTGCTGCAATGCCGATTTCGTCGATTCAGACGCATGACGCAAACCTAAGCCAAAGCCAATTGCCCAGGTTAAGATGCCAACGTAGTTGCCTTGAACCAACGCGTTAACTGGATTATCGACCATTTTAAACACCAGTGTATGCAGTACTTCGCCAATACCTTGTGGTGCACTTTGGCTTAGATCAGGTGAAACTAAGTTTAATTGCGTCGGAAAGGCAAAACTGAACATCACAGCCGTTAAAGCGGCGACAAAAGTCCCCGCAATATAAAGCGCAATGACAGGGCGAATATGACTTTGTTGAGCTTGCTTGTGATTGGCAATCGATGCCATCACCAACAAAAACACCAAGATTGGCGCAATGGCTTTTAGTGCCTTGACGAAAAAGTCACCAAGCAGGCTGGTCGATAAGGCAATGCTAGGCGCAACATAAGCCAGAACGACGCCACAAACTATACCGATGGCAATTTGTAGCACCAAACTACCGCGAAGATAACGCTGAAACAGCGAAGGTTTTTGAGCAAATGTCATTAGAAGGGGTCCATTGAAATTTTCAAGGCCGCACCTTACTTCATCCTCGCTCAAAAATGAACCATTTTAGGGCGTAATTGCAGATATTATTGCAACATATCAACCAAATCGAAGATTTAACCGATCATTCAACTTCCTCATTTCATCCTGAAAGCACCACTTGTACTCAACCTATATTGGCCTAATATTCTTCACATATACAAACCTTACCAAGGAACTACAATGTCGAATTTGTTAGAAAAATTGAACTGGCGCTATGCCGCTAAAAAAATGGACTCAAGCAAAGCCGTTGAGCAAGAAAAAGTAGATCGTATTTTAGAAGCGATTCGCCTAACAGCAACATCAAGCGGTCTTCAGCCATATGAAGTCATCGTTGTTAAGAACAAAGCATTGCGTGAAGCCATCGTTCCCCATGCTTGGAACCAAGCACAAATCACTGACGGTTCTCACCTATTAGTATTTGCTGCGTGGGATAACTACACAGAAGAACGCATAAATAATATGTTCGACCTAGTAAACGACGAACGAGGCTTTAAAAATGAAGGCTGGGAAAACTACCGTCAAATGATCCTTGGCGCTTACCCTCCACGTGACGCTGAAGTAAATTATCAACACGCAGCTCGCCAAGCTTACATTGGCCTTGGCACGGCATTGATTGCAGCCGCTGAAGAAGGCGTAGACAGCACACCAATGGAAGGCTTTGACCCTGCTAAAGTTGACGAGATTCTAGGTCTTACTGAACGTGATCTGCGCTCTGTAATTCTATTGCCTTTGGGTTACCGTGCAGAAGAAGGCGACTGGTTGAAAGACCTGAAAAAAGTCCGTCGCGCAAAAGAAGAATTTATTACTGAAATGAACTAATTTCAGGCCTACTCAGAAGTACAAAACTAAAACGTCAACATCGTTGGCGTTTTTTTATGCTCATTTTTTGAACTTGGCAAAAAATAGGGAATAGTGAACCAAAGCCATAAATAGTGACCCAAATACACCAAAATTTGCGTATGTTAATAGCAATAAAATACCCAACAGCCCAAGGACAAAGCATGGCAAAGTATCTAGGACTTATTTTCATCACACTATTTTTAAGCGCTTGTTCTTCCAACGACAACTGGCGTACTGCAAGCCGAGAGCCTGCTGGTATAGCGCCCTCTCCAGAAACAGAAAAAGACGCTGTCATCGAGTTTTATGCCGCCGATGCCTTTAGTTGGCGAGGTTGGTTTGCGGTTCATACTTGGGTGGCGACCAAAGAAAAGAACGCATCCGAATACACGGTACATGAAGTGGTCGGTTGGCGAGTAGACAGAGGACTTCCAGCGTTATCTGAATATAAAACGGCGACACCCGATCGCTACTGGTTTGGCGCGAAACCAGAAAAAGTACTGTCTATTATTGGCCCAAAAGCCGAAGCATTGATTCCGAAAATAGACGCAGCGGTGAAGCGCTATCCTTGGGCAAACGAATACACCGTCTTCCCTGGGCCTAACAGCAACACCTTCCCAACGTGGATTGGCCTACAAGTCCCAGAGCTGGATCTGGATATGCCATTTCGCGCCATTGGTAGTGGTTATGCTGACAATTAATTTTGCCTACATAGAGAGCTTTAATTTCCGAGATACCCTACTTCTCGGAAATTAAGTCAGTATTTAGAAAGTTGCCATATTGACCCGCCATAGTCCTTAGGCTACGTTTTCTTTATAGGAAACGAAGCGCGTTAATCTTGCGGTTAGAGCGCCCCTTCACGCCAATCTTCCCTAGACAACAATAATCCGAACTCGTCGTTTTTTACGAGCACGTCTTACAAGGCAACATCATGGTCATGAATTTCGCTTTTGAAGCACAAAAAACACAACAGCGCCTATTAGCGGAATTAGACTTTAGCCAGCTAACATCCCAGCAAAAAGCCATTTTCATTCAGCGTTTAGAAAGTGGCTTCAAACCTCTTTTCGAACAGATTTTTCCGCTTTATGGACAATGCTTCGACTTGCATTATCATCTAAAAGTCCTGCTGCAATCTTTTATCGATTTTCAGAAAAAACAGCGTCCAGCCCAGATCAAAGACAAAGCAGAATTTTGGTTTGAATCCAATAAAAATGTCGGCATCGCCGTGTACGTGGATTTACTAGCGGATGATCTAAATTTTCTTATCGATAAGATTCCGTACTTTGAATCGTTAGGAATCAATTATGTCCATCTAATGCCGCTGTACTTATCACCAGAGGGCAACAGTGACGGAGGTTACGCGATTTCAGATTATCGCACCGTGTCACCAAATTTGGGCACCAACAAAGACTTAAAAGACCTGGCTTCCGCGCTGCATAAAAAAGGCATCCGCATGGTATTGGATTTTGTCTTTAATCATACCTCAGACGAACACCGCTGGGCCGAAGCGGCAAAATCTGGCGACCAGGAATTCCAAGGTTATTACTATTTCATGGGCGAACAAGAGGCCACAGAATACAATAAGACAGTGCGTGAAATTTTTCCGCAGATCCGTCGAGGCAGTTTCACCTATTTGCCTGAATTAGACAGTCATGTATGGACGACCTTTAATTCATTTCAATGGGATTTAAACTATTCCAATCCGGCAGTTTTTGTCGCTGTAGTCGAAGAAATGTTACATCTAATTTTAAACGGCTGTGATGTTTTACGACTCGATGCCTTAGCCTTTGTCTGGAAAGAGAAAGGCACAGTGTGTGAAAACTTACCTAAGGCTCATAATCTGATCAAAGCTTTCAAAGCCTGCTTGGACATTGCCGCACCGCAAGTGGTGTTTAAATCTGAAGCCATCGTTCACCCTGATGAAGTCAATAAATACATTGGCGCCAATGAGTGCACCCTGTCTTACAACCCACTAATGATGGCCTTGTTATGGGAAAGTTTAGCGACACGCCAAACCAGCTTGTTATACCAATCCCTTGAACGCAGTTTCACCATTCCAGAGCATACCACTTGGATCAACTATATCCGCTGTCATGACGATATTGGCTGGTTATGGGATGACGCCATTTCTGATCGTCTTGGCATTGATGGTATCGGCCATCGTCGCTTCTTGAATCAATTCTATACGGGTCAATTCGAAGGTTCTTTTGCCGCGGGCGTCCCCTTTCAAGAAAACCCAGTGAATGGCGATTGCCGAGTGTGCGGTACCTTAGCGTCTCTGGCAGGTGTAGAAAACGCCATTGCCGCAGAAGATCCGCTGTTGCTTGATCATGCCATCAAACGCATTCGTTTATTGAACGGCATCAACTTCGCCATGCCCGGCATCCCGTTGTTGTATCAAGGCGACGACCTTGGTGTACTCAACAGCAACGACTACTTAAATGATCAGACTAAGGTGGATGATAGCCGTTGGGTGCATCGTAAGAAGCTCACCAAAGCCGATTTCGCGCTGGCAGAAGATAAGAGCACACCACAAGGCAAAATCGCTCAGCTGATCCGAGAGATGATCCAAATTCGCAAAGCCAATCCGCTGTTTGCTGCGCAGAAGTTTGAACTAGTCTCACTCGGCAGCGAACACTTATTCGCTTTCAAACGAACCATGGGCAACGAAACGCTCTTCGTCATCGCCAACCTGAGCGAACACCTAGTACCCCTCGGGCATCTTCCATTAGGTCAATCACTAAGTGAGTTAATCGGCCAAGACACAGCAATCAACTTGCTCGATAAAGAGTTAATTAATTTGCCATCATTAAGCCTTATCGAACCGTTAGACATTCTTTGGTTGGTCAATCACTAAGCGCTTTTCAGCGGATACAAAAAAGCGGATTGATAAAGATATCAATCCGCTTTTTAAGTGTCATATGCTCGGTTAGGGCTAGTGCTTAGTCGAACCCGGATTTGGAATGAAGTTAATCACGACTTCTTCTGCTTCTGGAGAGCTGCTGTGAGGCGTGTTTACTCGTGTTGGAATCTCAGTGGGCTGCGCCTGTATAACCGTAGACTGCTCATCCGTGTAACCACAACCAACGCACTCACGATATTGCTTTTCAGCGTCATCGTCGCGCCATGCACGAATCTTATCCATCTCACTACAACGAGGGCATACCGCCCCTGCGATAAAGCGTTTTACTGTCATAACCCTACCTTCAAAAAAAGTAACGCCCTAATTCGGCGTTATAAAAAAGCAGCGCCTTGTCTGATTATCATCAGGCGAGGCGCTGCTTCCTTGCAGTACAAAAAATTAAGCCGCGATGCCGCTGTGTCTCAATAAGGCATCGGTGCTTGGCTCACGACCGCGGAACTCAGCAAATAATTCAGCTGCTGGACGAGAGCCACCATTGGCCAATATGGTATCACGGAAGCGAGCACCAGTATCTTTATTGAATATGCCGTCTTCTTCGAATTTCGAGAAAGCATCTGCCGATAACACTTCTGCCCATTTGTAGCTGTAGTAACCGGCCGCGTAACCACCTGCAAAAATATGCGAGAAGCTATTTTGGAAACGGTTAAACTCAGGCGGCGTAGTCACAGCCACTTTGCTACGAACATCATCAAGCACCGATTGAACGGAAATGTCTTTTTGATATTCCATGTGCAGACGGAAATCGAACAAAGAAAACTCCAATTGACGCATCATCTGCATGCCGGATTGGAAGTTCTTCGCTGCTAGCATCTTGTCTAACAAGTCTTGCGGCAACGGCTCACCTGTTTCGTAATGGCCTGCAATATGAGCCAGAGCTTCTGGCTCATAGCACCAGTTTTCCATAAATTGACTTGGCAACTCGACGGCATCCCATGCAACACCATTAATGCCCGACACAGAAGACACATCCACTTGGGTCAACATGTGGTGCAAGCCATGACCAAATTCGTGGAACAAGGTAGTTACTTCATCGTGCGTCAATAAAGCGGGTTTGTCACCGATTGGCGGAGTGAAGTTACACACAAGATAGGCAATCGGTAGCTGCAAGCGGTCATCGCTTAAACGACGGCGAGTACGGCAAGAATCCATCCACGCACCACCGCGTTTTGCTTCACGCGCATACGGATCTAGATAGAAACGAGACACGTCTTCCCCATCTTTGCTAATAGTGAAAAGCTGCAAGTCCTTGTTATAACTATCAAATTCTTTTTCTTCGCGAATATCCACACCGAATAAAGTTTGTGCCACGTGAAACAATCCAGACAAAACCTTGTTCATTGGGAAGTAAGGACGCAGCTCTTCTTGAGAAATACTAAACTTATGCTGGCGTAGTTTTTCCGCATAGTAAGTCATGTCCCAAGCGTTCAATTTCTCTATGCCATTTTCATCTTTCGCAAACGCTGTTAGCTGCGCAAGATCTTGTTCTGCTGAGCTTTTTGACTTTTTCGCTAAATCGTCTAAGAAATCGATAACCTGCTGGCCATTGTCCGCCATCTTAGTGGCAACAGACAATTCCGCGTAATTATCAAAACCAAGAATATGAGCCATCTCATGACGTAGCTCTAAAATTTCGTCAATCAGAGGTGCATTGTTGAATTTGATGTCACCACCTTGATCTGACGCGCGCGTCGCAAAGGCACGGTACATTTCTTCGCGCAGTTCTGCATTGTCGGCGTAACTCATCACTGGAATATAAGATGGGAAATCCAAGGTGAACAACCAGCCATCTTTTTCTTTGGCTTCGGCCATTTGTTTGGCTTGTGCCAAAGCCGATTCTGGCAAACCAGACAGTTCACTTTCGTCGGTGATTAGTTTGCTCCACGCCTGTGTCGCGTCTAATACGTTTTCACCAAACTGGCTGCCCAACTCGGACAAACGCTGGCTGATCTCACCATAGCGTTTCTTGGCGTCACCTTCTAGGCCGACGCCAGACAATTCGAAATCACGAATCGTTTGCGCCAAGGCTTCACTTTGAGCTTGGCTTAGCGTTTTCGCCGCCTCACTTTCAGCAAGATTCTTGTAAGCTTGATACAAGGCTTTGTTTTGCCCAAGATCCGTATAAAACTGAGTCAATTTTGGTAAGCAAGCGTTGTAAGCGGCACGTAATTCAGGCGTATTTTTAACGGAATTTAAATGGCTGATTGGCGACCAAAAGTTATTTAGGTCGTCGTGAAGTTGATCCAACGGCAAAACAAGACTTTCCCATGTTGGATTGGTGTTTTCGCTCACACAAGCATCAATCGCGGCTTGGTTCTGCTTCAGTAATTTCTCTAGGTCCGCTTCGATGTTCGCAACATCGACATCGGTGAAGTTCGGTAAGCTGGTCGCGTCCCATACAGACTGTGACATATCATGATATCCTTTTAAAAATTGAACGCTGTAATGCATTGGTCAATACTATGCTTAATAAGATAGGTTGTCTTAACACTTTTTCAATGCATAAAACGCTATTGTGTTAATAGTTCCTTCATTTATTAACACTTTCTATTAATCAAATCCTGTAAGAGAGCAGTATATGGTGATGAAATCTTTCCGTGGCAAAACACCACAACTAGGCGACCGTGTATGGGTCGATGACAATGCAGTGATCATTGGCGATGTCACCATTGGCGAAGACAGCTCGGTTTGGCCTTTGGTGGCGATCCGTGGCGACATGCATCGCATTCGTATTGGTGCTCGCACCAGCATTCAAGATAACTCCTGCTTGCACATTACTCATGCCAGTACCTACAAACCTGAAGGCCACCCTTTGGAAATTGGCGACGATGTGACAGTGGGTCACATGGCGATGTTGCACGGTTGTACCATTGGCAGCCGAGTCTTAGTGGGCATGGGAACCACCATCCTTGATGGCGCAGTGATTGAAGATGAAGTTATCATAGGCGCTGGCTCTTTGGTGCCACCAGGTAAGCGTTTAGAAACCGGTTTTATGTACATGGGCTCCCCTGTTAAGCAAATCCGTCCACTTAACGCCAAAGAAATCGAATACTTTCAATATGCCGGACTTAATTACGTTAAATTGAAAGACGAGTACTTGGCTGAAGCAAAAGCTGAATCCGAAATAAGCCGATAGATAGAAAAATTACGGTTAAAATAGTAATAAAAGCCAGACCAAGATCGTCTAATGACCACACACACTCCGAGGCTTAAATGACTAATGCGAATGTTTCTGTTGAAATAGATTCTTCAGCAGCAGTAAATATCTTTCAGGATACTGTTTTTATTGAAGATTTACGTACACAGATGCTGAAGTTCGCAAGGCTTCAAGTTCGAGACAATCAGATTGCCGAAGACGCAGTACAAGAAGCGATGATCTCTGCGTATCAAAATATTGATCGTTTTGCGCGACAAGCCGCGTTTAAGACTTGGGTGTTTTCCATTTTAAAGAACAAAATTATCGATTTGTTGCGTAAGGAAAAACGCCACACGGCAGCCAGTCAGCTTGAAGACGGGCCTAACCTAAATGGCGATGCGTTAATAGAACACTTGTTCGAGGAAAATGGGCATTGGCAAAAAGATGAGCGGCCCAAAAAATGGGACCAACCA
Source organism: Marinomonas rhizomae (assembly GCF_024397855.1). Classification (NCBI taxonomy): domain Bacteria; kingdom Pseudomonadati; phylum Pseudomonadota; class Gammaproteobacteria; order Oceanospirillales; family Oceanospirillaceae; genus Marinomonas; species Marinomonas rhizomae. Next base: position 298,561 of record NZ_CP073343.1, on the reverse strand, counting down.
GAACATGGTGTTGAAAACGAGCACTTCTGGCGAATCTTCGATGCTTGTTTGGACGCGCTACCAGCCAAGTACGGCCGATTATTTATGATGCGCGAATTTCTCGAAATGGACACACCTGAAATCTGCCATAACGAAGAAGTAACCGTTAGCAGCCTAAACGTCACCTTGTATCGCGCTCGGCTCCGCTTACGAGAATGTCTAGAAGACCACTGGTTTCAAAAGGAGATGTCGTAAATGATTAAATGCAAACAAGCGACTCAGATGCTCTCTGAGAAACTGGATCGCCCTTTATCCGCCAAAGAAAAGATAAACTTGGCCATGCATACGGCGATCTGTGGACCGTGTCGTCAATTTGGTAAACAAATGGAAGCAATCCGTGAGTTATCTCGATCTTATACACAAAAAAAACCATCAAATAAAAAACAATCAGATAAAAAATAATTTTTTTGTGTAATAAAGTTTAAACTTCTAACGTCAGACAAGGGTAACTAACAGATTTTATCTGTCTTTCTATTTTATATTGCATAAGGATTACCCATGAAAAATACTAAAGCGTCTTTATCTCTTGCACTTGGTACTGCGATTGCCCTTTCAGCCGTTGCTGTACCAGCAGAAGCCGCAAGTAAAGAAAAATGCTATGGCGTTGCACTTGCTGGTCAAAATGATTGTGCTGCAGGCCCAGGCACTTCTTGCGCAGGCACTTCTAAAACTGACTACCAATCAAATGCGTGGAAACTAGTCCCTGCTGGCACTTGCATAGATATGGAGTCTACAACCTCCCCAACAGGCCACGGCCAATTAAAAGCCTTCTAAGAAAGACTTTTAATAACATGTCATATTCAGGCCAAAACATTTCGCAAGCTGAAGGCCATGTGCCTTCAAGCTTCGATTTGCACACAGGTGTAAGCTTAAAATCAGCTTACTATCAAACCATCTTAACCGAATTACCCAATGTGGGATTTTTTGAAATTCACGCAGAAAATTATTTGAGCAAAGGCGGCCCTGCTCGGCACTACTTGCACAAAATAAGAGAGCACTACCCCATTACTGTTCATGGTGTTGGCCTGTCCATCGGTAGTGAGCACTCATTAGATAAAGAACATCTAAAACGCGTTGCTCTATTACTAGACGAGACACAACCTGAAGTTTTTTCAGAGCATCTAGCGTGGTCAACCCACGATAACGCATTTTTAAATGACCTACTGCCCGTGGCGTATAATGCTGCTACATTACAACGTGTGTGTGATCATATTGATCAATTACAAAGCATACTAAAACGTCAGATACTCATTGAAAACCCGTCAACCTATTTCGAGTTCGAACGCAGTGATCGCAGCGAAATAGACTTTATTACGGCTATGGCAAAACTCACTGGCTGCGGTTTATTGCTCGATGTGAATAACGTAGAAGTATCATGTTTTAATCATCAAACTGATCCATACCAATATCTAGATAGCTTTCCCACAAATGCGGTACAGCAAATTCACCTTGCGGGTCATACCATCGACCAAAATCCAATCACACCATTAAAAATAGACAGTCATGATGAGCCCGTATCCCGTGATGTTTGGCACTTATATCAACACATACTAAGCCGTATGGGCGATTGCCCAACGTTAATTGAGCGCGATGGAAATTTACCGCAGATCGAGGATTTGATAATGGAAGCGAATCACGCAAATAGAATACGCACTCATATCCGTCAGGAATACGACCATGAACACACAGTTTAAAGAAACTTTATTCAGTGAAGACAAGGCTTTCTATGCTGAGATAAAGGCAAGTTCAGAGGAAGAAAGGAACGTTCGCTTAAATGTCTATCGAAATAATATGTATGTGTCATTAATCGATGCTCTCGCCGACATTTTTCCTGTTACCCAAATGCTAGTTGGGGAAAATTTCTTTCGTGCCATGACAAGAGAGTTCATTACTCACAACCCACCCAAAAGCCCGATTATCAGTGAATATGGCGACGATTTTCCTGAATTTATACGGCATTTCGAACCAACACAAAGTCTGCCATATTTAGCCGACCTTTCAGCGTTAGAAAGGAACTTGCTGTTACTCACCAATGCGCCTGAATACAACACACTTGAACATCATGATGTTTCTGCTGCTTTTGCAGCAACAACAGACCCAAGCAATTTAGTATTAGGTTTGTCGCCAAACTGCCAATTGATGACGTCTAGTTTCGCCATTGGCTCGCTTTACCAAGCTCACCAAATAGATACTCGAGTATCCATGAGTAGTATCTCTATAAATAAAACTGAGCACTTACTTCTTTCAAAATCTGATCTTTATGGGTTTTTTTATATTATCAGCGAAGATGAAAAATATTTTCTCCATGCGTTATTACAACATAAAACACTTGAAAATGCGGTGCCTCACTCCGAATCTTTCGACCTAGGCAGCACACTTGCAAAACTCATTGAGTGGAAGTTACTCATTAAAATCACCGAAATAACGGTGTAATCAACTTATAAAACAGGAAGGTGGAAGATGGTGTCCTTTTTAGTGAATAAAAGCGAAAGTGTGTTTAAAAAAATACCAGAATCCATAATTCTATTTATTGCTCGATTTGCCATTGCTGCCGTCTTTTGGAAATCAGGGCAAACAAAAATAGAAGGCTTTTCACTGGATATTATTGCCATGAAAATGCAGTTAGGCTGGCCACACCTAACAGAATCCGCTGTCTTTCTTTTTGAATACGAATACAATTTACCTCTTTTACCTCCAGCTATTGCGGCGATTCTTGCAGCCTTGGCTGAACACTTTTTACCCATCCTCATCCTAACGGGTCTATTTACTCGCCTAGCGGCCTTTGCGTTAGCTTGTATGACATTGGTCATTCAGATTTTTGTGTATCCTGATGCGTACCCAACCCACGCCACTTGGTTGGCTATTGCAATGCTGCTTATGTACAAAGGGGCGGGCAACCTATCGCTTGATCACTTGTTTTTCAGAAAACACTCTAATTCACTCTAACGTAAAAAAGCCACTTTAGTTCCCAAAAGTGGCTTCTTATCATCCAAAAAACACCCTCTTTATCTACGCAATACGTTACTGAGGTAAGGTAAAAGTCGATGTTGCTTCGTCCGTTTGGTCTGCTGCTCCAGACAAGGTGTCCGTCAGTTTGCTCAAACGCTTCGATGTTTGTTCATTACTCGCCGTCACTTCGACAATCCGTGTTATATGCTCAGCAATCTCATTGGCCTCTATAGCCTGCTGTTGAGCCAATTGAGACAAACCGTCCAGACTTTCCAATGACTTGGCCGAATCTTTCTCTAGCTGGCTCAGAGGGGCGATAACATCTTCGATTTGAGCAACGCCTTGGCGCATTTTTTCTTGCCCCACTCCCATTTCATCCGAGATCTGTACAGATAAACTACCAATTGTTGTAATCACGGTATCAATAGACGCCGTCACTTCGGCCGTATTGGTTGCCAAATTCCGTACCTCGTCAGCCACAACAGCAAAACCTCGACCACTTTCTCCCGCTCTGGCGGCTTCAATAGAAGCATTCAAGGCGAGTAGATTGGTCTGTTCCGCAATGTTACGAATACTGTTTACGAAGTCAGTAACCGTACTGGCACTTTGATTCAATTTCGCAACAGCATGTGACGTTTCTTCAATATAAGATGCGACCGCTGTGATATCAGTAGCGGCTGAAGTAATGACCTGTTTACCATGTTTTGCAAGATCATGAGCTGCTTCCGCTTGATTACGAGACACACTCACATGGTCGGCCATTATATGAGCTGCATTTGATAGTTCACTCACTGACGCTTGAATATCATTTGCCATTGCAGCTTGTGTATTAGAGCCCTGCTGCACGTCCGCCACACTGACGTGTATTTCACGGACGACACCCACTACGGTTTTAGCACTTTTATCAATTTTATCAATCACACTTGCTAGACTCACTCGCATACGTTTTACACTATCCAAGAGCTGGCCTATTTCGCCTTTTTGATCTGCTGAAATTGCTTGAGAAAGATCACCTCGTGCAAACCTATCTAGCAATGCCATAACGTAATTCAGCGGGTTCACAATGCTACGAGTAATCAGTACTGACATCACAACACCAATAAAAATTGCAAAAGCTCCCACGCCAAATATCAACCAAATAGCTAAATCTGACTCAGACAGCGCCTCTTGCTGACGAGTTTGCATTGCCTCCAATTCCCGCTCAGCCAACGCCTGAACCTGCGTTAAAAACGTCTGTAATTCATTACGAGTCGGCCCTGCCATCAATGCTTTGGCATCTTCAAGTTCACCAAATTCTAATGCTTCAACCGTAGACTGAAGTGCAGCCTGGTATACTTTACGCTGAGTTTGTAGGCCAGTAACGATTAATTGGTCTTTTTCTGTCTGCACCAGAATCGCCATTTTTTCTAGGCTGTCATCTAAACGCTTATTACGCTCATCAATCTCTTTGTAAATGGCCACTCGCGCATCGCGCTCTTCTAACACAAATAACATTAGTAAACGGCTAGCTAAACTTTCGGCATTTACATTCAATTTGCCAGTTAGCTCCACTAAAGCCGCATTTTCATCAACAATACCGCGAATATTGTGCGATAGCAGCTGGAAACGAGAAGCAGCCAACACCATCACCAGCACCAACATTACCAGCAAGATTGAATAACTCGTCCTTAAACGACCTCGAATACTCTTAAAACCTAGCATGAAGAACCTCTTTTTATAAATAATGTCGATCTGTCGATTTCTCTACTTTAGACGTTGAAAGCAGCCTATTTCTTACAACCTTGTACACATAATTACCATAAAAAAAGCCGCTTTGTTTTCCCAAAACGGCTTCATTCAATAAATAATTGAAAACGTTGCTAACGCAAACGCTTAAACGGCAAGGTATAAGCGATCAAAAACAACAAAGCGGCACAGACAACGACACTTGGCCCAGTTGGTGTATCCCAGCGGTAAGATGCCCACAAACCGCCACAGACAGACAGACAACCAATCAAGCTAGCGAACGACGCCATTTGAATCGGCGTCTTCGACAGCTTCCGTGCGGTTGCTGCGGGAATGATCATCAAAGAGGTAATCAGCAACACACCGACAATTTTCATCGCCACGGCAATCACCAAAGCCACCAGCAACATCAGCAATAAACGAATCGCCTCTACCGGATAACCTTCTACTTTTGCCAATTCTTCGTTTACGGTAACGGCGAGCAATGGCTTCCAGAAAGTCACCAATAGCGCGATAACCGCCAGACCACCGCCATAAATCCAATACACATCGGCTTGGTTAATCGCCAGCAAATCACCAAATAAATACGCCATCAAATCGATGCGAATGTTATCGAGGAAACTCACCGCCACTAGACCAAGCGACAAAGCGGAATGCGCCAAAATCCCCAACAAAGTATCCGTGGCAATAATGTGCTTCTTCTGCAACGTCACCAGCACCAAGGCCAAACCCACACACAACACAATAATGGCAAGATTCAAGTTGATGTCGAATAAAAAGCCTAACGCCACGCCTAACAAGGCAGAATGCGCCAAGGTATCACCAAAATACGCCATGCGTCGCCACACAACAAAGGCCCCTAGCGGCCCAGCGACCGCCGCCACACCTAACCCACCAAACAAGGCTCTCAGTAAAAGATCTAACATGGTTTAACAAACTCCAATATCGGCTAACTTAGGTGTGATTAATGATGTTTACAAAGGGCATGGGCATCGCCATCGTCCGACAAAATACTACCGTGTTCATCATGCACATGATCATGCTGATGGGCATAAATCGCGATGGATTCGTCTGCTCCTGGTACGCCAAACAAAGCTTGATAGGCTGGATGACCTGTAACGTGTTGCGGACTACCTGAACAGCACACATGCTGATTAATACAGACCACAGTATCGGTTTTCGCCATCACCAAATGCAAATCATGGGACACCATCAAAACACCGCAATTTAGCTCATTACGAATGCCTTCAATCAGGTTATAAAGTTCCACTTGCCCATTCACATCCACGCCTTGAACAGGCTCATCAAGTACCAATAAATTCGGTCGATTCAACAAAGCGCGAGCCAATAATACGCGCTGCGTTTCGCCACCAGACAACACATGTACTTGGGATTGGAGCAAATGACCAATGCCAAGTTTTTCGAGTGTTGGAAGAATCTGTTGCTTATCGACACCACGCACCAAGGCCAAGAAATGCTTTACCGTTAATGGCAGGGTCGGATCGATATGCAGCTTTTGCGGCATATAACCGATACGCAAGGTTTTGTGTCTTACCACTTCGCCTGACGTGGCTTCTTGCAAGCCTAACAGGGTACGAATCAGCGTACTTTTACCGCTACCGTTTGGGCCAATCAGGGTGACAATTTCCCCTTCGCTGATCGTCATATCTATGTTTTCGAGCAACACTCGGCCATCAAACGCTATACCAATTTTGTCAAAAGCAACCAATCGTTTACTCACGCGCTTGCTCCTGCTGATTGTTCCTTACATTTCGCGCACAACCCCGTTAACTCAATGGTTTCAGCTCGCAGCTCAAAACCTTGATGCGCAGCCTTTTCAACCAACGCCGCATGAATATCTTGGTAATCAAATTCCATAACATTGTGACATTCGTCGCAAATCAAGAAATAGCCTTTGTGAGCTTTGTCTGCATGGGCACAACCAAGGTAAGCGTTCATCGATTCAACTTTGTGAATCAAGCCTGCGCCTAAAAGAAAATCCAATGCACGATAAACCGTTGGTGGTGCAGAGTTAAACCCTTCTTCGGCCAACTTCGCCAATAGCTGATAAGCACCAAGCGGTCGATGACTTTCCCAGATTAATTCCAATGCGCGACGGCGTACTTTCGTTAGTCGCTGCCCCTGCTGGACACACAGCGCTTCCGCCGTGCTCAACGCACTCTCAATACAGTCATTATGGTTGTGATGGACGTGCTGATGCGAGTCTTCATGTTTCATTAGAAAGCCCTTCCTGCATTACTTAAGTAGCTCCAAATCATTGAAGTACTGATGATGATCAAAGCGAAAGCGGCAATAAAACCAAATGCGCGCGACACTCGTTGTCGCCAAACGCGATGCTCACTGCTTAACGCAAAGCCGGTATCGCGCACAAACACACTGACACCCGCCAAAGAGGCAACCGTAATTGCTGTGCCTAACGCCATGGCAAAAGTCGCCACCAGGCCCCAAACAAAAATACCCGTGCTCAAAGAAAATAACAAAACCAAAATGGCCCCAGTACAAGGACGAATACCAACCGCAGCCACCATGGCCCAAATACTCCGACGGGCGGTTTTTGCCTCGTCTTCATGGTGTGCACAGCAAGTATGATCATGAGAGTGGCTGTGCGAGTGACCATGACTTCCATGGGAATGACCTTCATGTGTGTGACCCTCATGAGAATGGTTATGGTGCTCTTCTAAATGATCTTGCGAGTGATCATGACCACAACCAGACTGGCCGCGTAATAAGCGCACAAGAATCCACACACCAATCAAACCAACCGCAGCAAAACTCGCCACTTCAAAGAAACGACTGATTTGCATGGCTTTTCCCGCCAAGGAAAATACTTGGCTCAACACCACAATGACTAATACCGCCATCACTGCTTGAACGCCAGCACATAAAAAAGCCAAGCTAACACCGCGACGTAATGGTGCTTTGCTCGCCAGCATATACGCCGAAATCACCGCCTTGCCATGCCCAGGCCCTGCTGCGTGAAACACGCCGTAAAAAAAGCTGGTAGAGATTAATCCCCACAACAAAACTGGACTGCCGCCCTTACTAATAGAACGCACTAAAGACACTAATTCACGATGAAAGGTGGCCTGCTGAGAAATCACCCACTGGATAAAGTCTTGATACACCGCAAAATCCATCGCGGCATAAAGAGGCGAGCTGAGACATAAAAAAGATAACAATAAAAAAGCGACGTTCTTTGCCATAATTGGCTCTCACCGAGATTGGATAGAATTTTGTTATGATATAACAACTAAAACCCAAGGAGAAGCCAAAGCCTAGAAACGCCGCATTTTGTACAAGATTTAACTTATAACCGCTTAGCTAACCGCCGTCGTGACGGGTTCTATAAAGCCCATCACACCGCTCATGAAGATCTGCGCAGCCATAGCCGCCAAAATCAAACCCGTAATTTTCGACAAGACATTTAAACCGGTTCGGCCCAACATCTTCTCGATCAAAGAGCCAGAATACAGAATGATCGCCAAGGTGCCCAACGCCAACAACAAACCACATAAGCCAATGAACAAATCCCAGCCTTGTAATTCAGCACCATAAACCAGAATCGTACCTATAGTCGCAGGCCCGATAATGGTCGGCACGGCTAATGGCACAACCGACACATCGTCACGTTCTTCGCTTGGCATACCCACCGCATGATTACGCGTACCATCACGAACCAAACTCAAGGCAGACATAAACAGCAGAATACCAGAGCCAATCCGAAAGGAATCCAACGTGATACCCAAGACAGCAAACAAACTACCGCCAAAGAACAACAGCACAATAGATATCGCCACCGAAGCAATAATGGCTTTATTCGCCACCTGTCGACGCGACGCAGAAGACTCCCCGCGAGTTAACGCAAGAAACATAGACAATACAAAAAACGGAGCGAAGAGAAAGAAGAACTTAATCGAAGTCGAGATCAATAAACTCATTAAAAAAATCACCAAAGAAACAGGCAGCAAAGCCGCATGCTTATTATCTAAAGCCCCATCATATATTGCTAGGACACACCCAATTTACAGCGCTTGTGGCACGGCAAATATCTACCTGAAAGCCGTCTCTATTTAAGAAGCGTTTCTAAGAGAACACAGATGAGAGAATTCTAGCAAAAAATCAGAATAAAAGAGGAATAAATAACCGTGAATGACAAAAAGAAAAGCCGACATAAAGTCGGCTTTTTCGAACACTCATTCATTTTTCGCACGCAAATTAATGCGCTTTATGACTCAGCTTTCTTTTGAAAGCGTCCAAGCACCCAAGTAAAGAATACAGGTACAAACAACACACCTAATAATGTCGCAGAGATCATGCCGCCGATAACACTCACACCCAAGGAATGCTGGCTTGCTGCACCGGCTCCCGTTGCGATAGTTAATGGTACTACGCCGAGAATAAAGGCCATAGACGTCATAATAATTGGACGGAAACGCAATTTAGCCGCTTCAATTGCAGAGTCCTTCAAGGAATACCCTTGCTTATAAAGGTCTTTGGCAAACTCAACAATCAAAATCGCATTCTTCGCTGACAAACCAATAATCGTGATCAAGCCAACTTTGAAGTAAACGTCATTAGACATTCCCGTTAGGTACACCGCCGCAACCGCACCCAATGCACCAATTGGAATAATCAGAATAACCGAAAACGGAATAGACCAGCTTTCGTACAATGCAACTAACAACAAGAAAACCACTAATATCGAAATAGCCAACAACATAGGTGCTTGAGAGCCGGCCGATTTCTCTTGGTAAGACAGTCCCGTCCACTCAAACCCAATGCCTTTTGGCAAAGTGTCCACTATGCGCTCAATTTCAAGCATGGCATCCCCCGAACTATAACCAGGCATCGGGCTACCAGAAATTTTATACGCTGGATAACCATTGTAACGTGACACCTGAACCGGTCCTATTTCCCACAAGCTGCTTGCGAACGAACGCATAGGAACAAGGTTACCTTCGTCATTCATCACTTGCAGCTCTAACACCCGCTCTGGTGTCATACGATCAGCAATATCGGCTTGCACAACCACTCGTTGTAAACGACCAGCATTGGTAAAGTCATTGACTGAAGCTGAGCCATACGCAGTCGACACGGCGTTATTAATCGATTCAAAACCCACGCCTAAGGCTGTCGCTTTTTTACGGTCAATATCGATTCTAAGCTGAGGTGCGTCTTCTAAGCCTTCCATCATGGCATAAGCGATGATTGGAGACGCGTTTGCTTGACCTAGCACCACATTACGCGCATTCGTTAAAGCTTCTCGGCCTAAATTACTACGGTCTTGTAGTCGTAACGAAAAGCCGCCCGAATTACCCATACCTTCGATCGGCGGAGGAGGCACAGCCATAGAACGACCATCCGTAATGCTACCGGCAAACTGACCGTACGCCCCAATTTCATCAAACAAAGACTGATCACGTTCTGACCAATCTGTAAAAGTCGGAAATAGCAAACCCGCATTCGAACCCATTCCGGAGAAACTAAAGCCCATTACAGCAACCACATTCTCGACCGCATCACGCTGTCCTAAGAATTGCTCAACGTCTTTCATAGTGTCATCAGTTCGGGAAAAAGTAGCACCTGCAGGTAACTGCAAATCGACAATCATATAACCTTGGTCTTCCGTTGGCACGAACGATTCTGGTAAACGCACATAGGCATAACCGAGGCCGATAATCAGCACAAGATACACCAACATGAAACGACCGGAGCGATTAACCAGCTTGCCATTGAGTGTCGAATAACGACGCGTTAAGCCCGCGAATTTTCGGTTAAACCAGCCAAAGAACCCCCCTTTTTCATGATGCTCTTCTGTGTTGATCGGCTTCAATATAGTGGCACATAACGCTGGCGTAAATGTCAGCGCCAAGATACCAGACAACATGATAGAAACGGCAAGCGACATAGAAAACTGTTGATAAATAATACCAACGGAACCGCTCATAAATGCCAACGGGACAAACACCGCAGACAACACTAAGGTGATACCAACAATGGCGCCAGACACTTGTCCCATGGCCTTGATTGTTGCCGCCTTTGGAGGAAGCCCTTCTTCCGCCATGATTCGCTCGACGTTTTCCACCACTACAATGGCATCATCCACCAAGATACCAATCGCCAATACCATACCAAACATGGTCATCATATTGACCGAAAAGCCTATGAAAGACATCACGGCAAAGGTACCTAAAATACACACTGGCACTACGATAGTCGGAATCAAGGTATAGCGTAAATTCTGTAAGAACAGCAACATCACTAAGAAAACCAACAAAATGGCTTCAAGCAAGGTGTAAATTACTTTTTCAATCGCAGCACTAACAAATTTAGAGGTGTCATACGGGAAGCTAATTTGGATATCGTCTGGGAAAGTTTCTTCTAATTCCGCAGCACGGGCTTTCACCGCTTTCACCGTTTCTATGGCATTTGCACCAGGTGATAATTGCACCGCACCCATCACGGCTTTACGACCATTCAGACGCGTCTCAAAGTTATAATCTTGCTTACCTAATTCAACACGAGCCACGTCTTTAAGATACACGGCAGAGCCATCTGAGCTACTGCGCAATACGATATTACGAAACTCTTCAGGGTCTTCTAAAAAGCCTTTAACCACCAAACTGGCGGTTAGCTCTTGTTCATTATCCGCAGGGCGACCACCAAAGCTGCCAGCAGGAACTTGCACGTTTTGGTTTCTAATCGCGTTATTAACATCACCAATGGATAAGCCGTAACTCAACAATTTCTCAGGAGATACCCAAACTCGCATAGCAGCTTCGGTGCCGAAGTATTGCAGCTTACCAACGCCCTCCACACGACGAATATTGTTGTTAATATTACGTGCTGCGTAATCGGCCAGGGCAACGATGCTTTTAGACGAATCATCCCCCTTGAAGGTCAACGCATAAATCATCAAGAAACCAGAGCTCGCTTGGTCTACTTGTACGCCTTGTGCAATCACACTACTTGGTAAACGCGCTTCTGCTTTTTTAAGTCGGTTTTGTATATCAACTTGGGCCAAATCTGGGTCAGTACCTGGTTCAAAAGACGCCGTGATTTGAGCAATACCATTGGCGTTACTAGACGAATCAAAATAGAGCAAACCTTTCGCACCATTTAGCTCTTCTTCGATCACACTAGTAACCGAGTCCACCAATACCTGAGCTGATGCGCCAGGGTACGTTGCACTTACCGTAATCTGCGGTGGCGCGACCACTGGAAATTGCGATACCGGTAGCGTAGGCAAAGCAAGCAGCCCTGCTAACAAAATAAAAATTGCAATTACCCAAGCAAAATTGGGTCGTGCAATAAAGAAATTAGACATGCATTAAGCCTCTAAAAACGTCTTAATAATTGAGATAAAAGGAGCAACGGACTAAATGTTAGAGACCAATTTAACGGAAGGTATTACCTTTTCTCCTGCTTGATACATAGCAGCATTATCAATAATTACTTTATCTTCACTCTTTAAACCGTCAGTAATACGCCACAAATTTTCTGACATAGACCCCGTTGTAATAGAGCGAGACTCCACAGTATTTTGTTCATTCACAACGTAAACAAACGCACCACTATTGCCACGCATAACGGCACGCTGAGGAATTAAAATGGCTGTTGAAGAATAAGATTGAACGGCTTCAACTCGGACATACATACCAGGCAATAGCACTTTATCTGGATTTGGAAATAAGCCACGCAACACAACGTTGCCGGTTTTTTCATCCACTTGGCTATCAGAGAACAACAGCTTACCTTCAAAGCGCTTGTCATAACCGTCTAATCTAGCTATCAATTTCGTGCTATGCGTAGACTCACCTTTTACAGATTGCTTGTATTTCAAGGTATCGGTCACAGACTGAGTAAAATCGATATAAACAGAGTTGAGCTGCTGAATAGTAGCAAGCAGTGTCGCATCACCTTGCCCTACCAACATGCCTTCGCTGACATTCGCTCGCCCAATACGACCCGAAATAGGCGCACGCACCGTTGCATATTCAAGGCTGAGTTCGGCATTCGCCACATCGGCTTTCGCTGAAGCAACCGAGGCGCTAGCACTCAAATAAGCTGCTTGAGCCGCATCAAATGTTTGCTTACTAACAGCCTGAGATTTTAATAACGGAGCATAACGATCCACCAGCATCTTGGCATCGAACAGCGTTGCTTCCGCCATGGCCAATTTACCCTTCGCGCTATCAAGCGCTATTTTTAAAGACGCAGGATCAATTTCGAACAAAACATCTCCCGCCTTAACATCAGATCCCTCTACAAAGGTTCTATGTAAAACGATACCAGGAACACGAGCTCGTACTTCTGCCTCACGAATAGGTTCGATTCTTCCTGGTAAAATGGCATTTTCTTCAAATTCAATAGGTTGCACGGTCATCACGTTCGCCGCTTTTGCACTAGGTGGAGGGCTCGCTTGATCTTCTGGCTCACTAGAAGAACAGCCAGACACAACAAATAACGCGGCCAGCATTAGCAGCGTCCGTCCATTTTTTAGAATTCGTATCATTGTTTTGTACCTTAAAATTTTATCTGACTGGGAAAGATAGGTAAGATACTAAATAAATCCAAATGAATCAACTTAGATTCATTTGATTCTTTATAGCTTTTTATTTCATCTCGTCGACATTCCAAGTAAAATGCCAATATCGAAGAGTTGCACTTACGTCGAAATAAAAGTCAACTGTCAAAAATTTTGGAAAAAGATCATGGCTGAAGAAGAAACGAACAACACATTGCTGAATTCACTTGCACTTGCTTTGGTGGAATATCCTCGAGCATCATTGCAAGAGCTATCCTGTGCTGTCGGTGTGAGCAAGGCTACCTTGTATCGTTTCTGCCGAACGCGAGAAAACCTAATTGAAAGACTGTTACAACGTAGTATTGAGGCTTATCAAGAAGCTATTCGAGACGCCGATCTAGATACAGCGGAACCAAGAGAAGGGATTCGCAAGCTGCTAGAAAACTACTACGCCAATAAAGAGCTAACCATTTTCATCATACAATATTGGCAGCCTGCGTTAGCCGAAAGTGGCGCTTGTGTCGAAACACAAGGCATTCTAGACAAGTTCTTTTTACGAGGTCAGCAAGAAGGTGTTTTTCGAATTGATATAAGCTCAGTTGCCATGACAGAATGCTGCCAAGGCTTGTTCTCTGCGCTTATTGATGCGGAATTAAGAGGTCGAGTACCCAGAATAAAAGTCATCGACATCATAGAAACCATGTTACTAGAAGGCGTTTGCACTCAGTCATACAAGGCCCCCTAACACTCAGCGTTGACTCAATGCGAGCTTTGCACCAAAGCCCAACAACAATATGCCAGTTAGGCCATCTAAGACGAACGCCACTTTTGGTCGCGCCAGCCAAACTCGCGCTTTATGAACCATAAGCGCAAGAAACGTTTGCCACACCATCGCTATGATAAAGTGAAGCGAGGCCATGAAAAGTGATTGAGCCAATGCCGAATGACTCGGATCTATAAACTGCGGCAAAAATGCCATATAAAAAATAATCGGCTTTGGATTCAATACGTTAGATAAAATACCCTGACGAAAGCTAGCCCAAGCCGTCAATGCTTTCGGATTTTTTGCGTCTTTAAAAGTCATCCCAACCGGCTTCATCGCACTACGAATGGCTTGCACACCTAAATACACAAGATACGCCGCACCGGCTAATTTAAACGCCGTAAACAAACCGGCAGAGCCGAGCAAAATCACCGACAGACCTAATGCGGACACGGTGGCATGAGCGAATAACCCCATGCAAATACCTAAGCTGGTCAAAAAGCCCAAACGCCAGCCACCAGACGCCGCGTTGCGCATCACCAAAATCGTGTCTACGCCCGGACTCATCGTCAGCACAGTAATTGCGGCTAAGAAAGGCAACCATTGGAAATGTTCTAACATGTGCTTCTACCTTAAAAAGACGCCAATCAGCGGCATAAAACTAAGACCGACAGGTCAAATCCACCCAAACTGCTACCGATGTTTCTGTCGCTTCACGTTCAGCAGGCGTACAAGTCTCAGCTAGCGCGCCAGATAAACGCACCAAGCCCTCTTCTAAAGGCTCCATGGCAAAATACAATTCATCGTCACCAAAGGCTAAACTCAAAGTCGATGTTTCAAGATTGACCGGAGTGGGTAAATCGATACCCAAGCGAATCCACAACATCTGATCGCGAATGCGAACATCGATAATACGTACGCCTTTTGGCACTAAATCAACACCATCTTGCTTCATTTTGATAAAAAAACCGTACTTATCAAAACTTTTCAGCACCTCGATCATGTCGAGTTTTTCTTGACCTCTGAGCTCTCCATCACCATCCACATCGTATTCGGCGATCAAACTTGTAGAGGTAAAAAGATCCAAACTCCAAGTCGCTTCAAGCGTATCAATACTCGCTTGATCTACCTTGACTCGGTACTGAGAGTCTACCCAAACATGAGGATGCGCCATGGCTGACCCAGCAAAAAAAGCGGCAACACACAAACACAATAAAAAACGCATCAACTGTTACCTTTTAAAAAAACACCTTTTATAAAAACAGCACTTTAAAAAAATCATGCTTTATTGGAACTCTACTAAGCTTGGAGTAAAACGCACTCGCGCCTCTAAAATACGTTGAAACTCCAGCGGATCATGCTGTTGTGCCAAACGCTCTGGATCATGCTTCGCGCCATGCCATGCCTCCAAACGAGACAGCCAAAAACGCAGTGCGGCGATTCTCAACATATATGGCCAAGCAAGCACCTCTTCAGGAGTGGCTTCACGCTCATGCAAATAGGCTTTTATTAACGCCTTATATTTGGCACTGTCCAATTCACCTGTGGTCATATCCGAGCACCAATCATTTACCACAATGGCCAAATCGTACATTACCCAAGAATGGCAAGCATTGTAGAAATCGATAATGGCAGACAGCTTGTTGCCTTCAAACAAAGTGTTGTTGTAAAACAAATCACCGTGGATGGTGGTTTTCGGTAAATCTGGATGCTCGCCAATAAAGTCATCAAATTCAGCAATTTGTGATAACAATAATTGTGCTTGTTCTGGCTCTAACTCGTGGGCAATGGCTTGACTGGTTTTGTGCCACCAAGCAACACCACGGTGGCTATCACGATGTACGGGGAAATCTTCACCAGCAATATGTAACTTAGCTAAGGCTTCGCCCATTAATCGGCAAGAAGTTTCATCTGTGCCTTTTAGCTCTCCACCTGGGAAGCAGTCGACAATAATAGTGGGTCGGCCATTTACTTCACGTAGTCGCTCACCATGAATGTCAATCAAAGCAGCTGGAACATTAAAACCTTTGTGTTTCAAATGGGCTACAACGTCTAAAAAGTACGGTACTTCGTCTAAATCAAACTCTTCAAACAAGGTCACCACATACTTTCCAGTAGTTGTCGTCAGAAAGTAGTTGGTGTTTTCTACCCCTCCGGAAATGCCTTGGAACGAAACCAGTTCACCTAAATAATAATCGGCCACTAAGGCGCGCATGTCAGAGTCCGAAAGGGAAGTGTAAACAGCCAAGTTTCTACCTATTGTTGTCTATAAAGAGATGGAATAAAAAATAATTGCCTATGCTCTACAATTAACCCCAAAAGGTCAATTCTAACTAGCGTAAATAGGTCTTTTTCTGTTCGCATTTTGTCGAGCAATTCATTTACCTGTTACAACCTAGTTAATTAAAGAGACATATATTAACCAAGGAACAACAGCAAGTTGATAACAATGCATCTATGATTAAAAAACAGACTCAACCGAAAGCACTCTATGATGATCCATGACGATGAAAAAAAAATCACTGTATCAGCCGTTTATCGGCTGCTCATTGGAGCGTTTATCACCAGTACCGCTTTTGCTATTTTTTTTAACATCTACCCTACTGCGCACATCATAGACTCCATCATTCCAAGCATCGACGCAATAGTTCTGCTTACCGTACTGATCTACTATCACTACAATCCGCACTCTGATATAAACAAAGTCATTATTTTCTATATCCTTTTCTTCATTATTACTTTTTCACCCGCTACGATCTATTATGTGTGGATGGCATGGAACAATGAATGGCGCTTTGTCGATGAATACCCACCGGTTAGCGGCCTTATCATGGCGGTTATTATGCTTGGTATTATCATGCTGCCAAAGCAATATAAGCGTTACATCGTTCTGATGTGGGCATCCATTTCTCTGCCTATTATTACTTACCTTTTGAGTCATCCTGACGAGTTACAAACACCACGAGGTTATGAGCTAATCGGAACCTTTGGCCCCGCAAGCTTGTTGCTCTATGTTGTTTTTCCTTATCAAAAAAGTATTAATCGACACATGAACAAGGTCACTGGCGACTTACGCCGTTACGAGCTAGAAGCTGGGCGAGATTATTTAACCGATATATACAACCGCAGAGGATTAAGCCTCTGGCTTGGACAACTCAAACATGATGACAATATTGGCGTACTGCTTATCGATGTAGACCATTTCAAACAAATTAATGATCGTCACGGTCACTCGATTGGCGACCGGATTTTGGTTGAACTTGCCTCTCGTCTGCGCACTATCTACTTCGAAAAACACACTATAGCTCGCTGGGGTGGAGAAGAGTTTGCGGTAATACTAGTAAACCCCAAAACCAACACGCTGCCTTTCATTGGCTCTATGTTTCAGCACACATTAAGCGCCTTGCCTTACAAAGCTGTTGGAAAAGTAACCATCAGCGTTGGCATCTCCACGATTGCGCATCATGAGGACTTTTGCAAGCTTATAGAGCAAGCAGACAAAGCGCTCTATTCGGCAAAAAACAATGGCCGAGATCAATCCGTCATGTACAACGACAGCCTTACGGAGCACCATTCGCAAGCCAGTTAACCCCTCTCACATTAAGCTTTCAAAACTTATCAGGCATTTTGGCTGTAAAAACACGCTCAAACACATAGAATAGACCTCATATTTGCCGATTCACAAAGAGGTTCTATTTTGGCTACGGATTCAACAACACAAACACCAATGATCTTGGTAGACGGTTCGTCTTACCTTTACCGAGCATTCCACGCGATTCCACCCATGCACACCAGCGACGGTCACCCAACCAACGCCACGCGCGGTGTGATCAGCATGATCCGCAGCCTAATCAAAACCTACCCAGATTCGCCAATGGTGATCATCTTCGACGCTAAGGGTAAAACCTTCCGTGACGAGATCTACAGCGAATACAAAGCCCACCGTCCACCGATGCCGGACGACTTACGTCCGCAAATAGAACCGATTCATCGCATGGTGGAAGCCATGGGCTTGCCGCTGGTGATCATCGATAATGTAGAGGCAGACGACGTGATCGGTACCATCGCCAAACAAGTGGGCGAAGCGGGTCGCGAAGTGGTGGTTTCCACCGGCGATAAAGACATGGCACAACTGGTTACCGACAAAGTCACCCTTGTGAACACCATGAACAACACCGTCATGGACATCCAAGGTGTGAAAGACAAATTCGGCATTCCGCCAGAACTGATCATCGATTACCTCGCGCTGATGGGCGATAAAGTCGATAACATTCCGGGCGTACCGGGCGTAGGCGAAAAAACCGCCCTTGCTTTACTACAAGGTTTGGGCTGCATCAAAGACATTTACACCCGCCTAGACGAGATCGCTGACTTGGGTTTTCGTGGTTCCAAAACCATGAAGCAAAAAATGGAAGACAACAAAGAGATGGCCGAGCTGTCTTATACCTTGGCGACCATCAAATGCGACGTAGAACTGCCTTTCGAACCACAAGAATTGAAAAACGGCGAAGCCGACAAAGAAAAGCTGCGTGAATGGTTCACCAAGATGGAATTCAAAACTTGGTTGTCCGACCTAGACAAAGCGCCAAGCGTAGAAACCGCAAGCGACACGGTCGGCAATGATGGCCAAGTAGAAACACCGGTAAAATCCAATCTCGAAGCCAACTACGAAACCATCTTAGACAAAACAAGCTTCAACAAATGGCTAGAAAAAATCCAAGCCGCTGAGCTTGTCGCCTTCGACACGGAAACCACCTCGCTTAATTACATGGCTGCAGAACTGGTTGGCTTGTCCTTCTCGGTAGAAGTCGGCGAAGCCGCCTACGTTCCGATGGCGCACGACTATGAAGGCGCGCCAGAACAGCTAGATCGCGCTTGGGTGCTAGAACAACTGAAACCTTGGCTCGAAGATGACAACCAAGCGAAAGTCGGCCAACATCTAAAATACGACGCCAACGTGCTAAACAACTACGACATCACCTTACGCGGCATCGCTTACGACACCATGTTGGAATCTTACGTGTACAACTCCGTGAGTTCACGTCACGACATGGACACCCTTGCCAGCAAGTTCCTCGGCCACACCAATGTGAGCTTTGAAGACATTGCAGGCAAAGGCGCCAAGCAAAAAACCTTTAACCAAATCGACTTAGAAGTCGCCGCGTTTTATGCGGCAGAAGACGCCGACATCACCTTGCGTTTGCATCAAGCCATTTGGCCGAAAATCGAAACCACGCCAGAACTCGTCAGCATTTTTAAAGACATCGAATGCCCATTGATTCCAGTATTGGCGAAAATGGAACAAACTGGTGCCTTGATCGACCCAGAACTCTTGCACCTGCAAAGCACTGAAATCGCCGGCAAGCTGCAAGAACTGGAAATCAAAGCCCACGAAGAAGCGGGCGAAAGCTTCAACCTAAGCTCGCCAAAACAGCTACAAGTCATCTTGTTCGAAAAACAAGGCTTGCCCGTTATCAAAAAAACGCCAAAAGGCCAGCCATCGACCGCCGAACCAATCTTGCAAGAACTGGCGCAAGACTACGAACTGCCTCGCTTGATCATGGAACACCGCAGCCTGTCTAAGTTGAAATCCACTTACACAGACAAACTGCCAGAGATGATCCAGAAAACCGGCCGCATTCATACCTCGTACCACCAAGCCATTACCGCGACAGGTCGTTTGTCGTCGACTGATCCGAACTTGCAGAACATCCCGATTCGTTCTGCTGAAGGTCGCCGCATTCGCCAAGCTTTTATCGCACCTGCTGGCTACAAACTGGTCGCGGCCGACTACTCACAAGTCGAATTACGCATCATGGCGCACCTGTCGCAAGATCCGGGCTTATTAGACGCTTTCACAAAAGACGCCGACGTGCACAAAGCCACCGCCGCGGAAGTCTTCGAAGTCAGCTTAGACGACGTCACCAGCGAACAACGCCGCCGCGCCAAAGCCATCAACTTCGGCTTGATCTACGGCATGTCCGCCTTTGGCCTCGCGAAACAACTTGGCATTGGTCGCCCAGAAGCAGGCAAATACATCAAACGCTACTTCGAGCGTTACCCAGGCGTACAGCAATACATGGAAAACACCCGCGAAAGCGCGAAAGAGAAAGGCTATGTAGAAACCATCTACGGCCGTCGTTTGTACTTGCCAGACATCAAAGCGAAAAACGCCATGATGCGCCAAGCCGCCGAACGCACCGCGATCAACGCCCCGATGCAAGGCTCCGCCGCCGACATCATCAAACGCGCCATGATAAAAATGCACGACTGGCTCGCTGAAACCGACCTAGACGTGAAAATGATCATGCAAGTACACGATGAACTCATCTTCGAAGTGGCCGAAAAAGACCTAGAAAAAGCCCAAGCAAAAATCGTCGACATCATGCAGAACAGTAGTCAGATTGACGTGCCTTTACTTGTTGAGGCTGGGGTTGGGGATAATTGGGATGAGGCGCATTAGGCGCCTTGTATTGTAGCTCTAAAACGAAAAAAGCCATGCTGGGCAGCATGGCTTTCTATTTCGTCTGTCTTCGGTGAGCTGCCTAAGCAAGGAGATTCGAGGCTCTTAACAGCAATATTTAAAAGCATGTAATTTGAATATTTCTCAATAAAACTGAAAAAATCAGTTCAAGTAATAAATCGATTTTCCACTTTTTCCTTTATCTTTATCTTTATCTACTAAGCCTTTTTTCTCCAAAAGGCCAAATATATAGCCTAGACTTCCAGCTAGTGATAACCTGTCAAAATTATAATCATCACTATGAGAACAAATAAAACTTATTATATCACCAATCTTAAAATAATTAGTCTTTGAAGAGCGCGTTATTATGTGCATAGAAATAATAACATGAGCAAATAAAGCAGTATATTTAGGCTCATAATTCTCTTTGAAGAAACCTATCAACGTTTCATCCTCAAAAATACTACTCCTTTTCATAACACCTAAAATAGCTGTTACCCTAGGATTAAGAGTTTTTTTAAATTCAAGACTTTTACCACTTATTTCTTTTATCATGTCACTTTGCGCTAGGATAACACCATGATTTACATCATTTTTTTTTGAAACTTTATTACAAGAAAGGCAAGAACCAGAATGAAAAAGAATTTTTTCATTACAAACAGGACACTTTGCCACAAAAGCATCAAAAGTAAAACTGGAATCTTCCGTCCTTAAATAAAGTGAATTAATACTATTTGGGAAATAATATACAACACTAAAATCTAAATCTAAAGACAGGTATTCGGCCAACAAGACACTCAATATTGGATTCTTATCTGACAAAACAAAATATGACCCAATTTTTTTACTCCAATACACCTTTGTGGGATAAGAAAAAATCAACGTGTTTGAAAAGTCAAGGCTTTCTAATAATTTATTGGTAGACTGAGAAAGAACTAAATCATTTATTTCATTACTTTTATTATCTGTAAGATTTTTTCCTAGCGAATCGTAATCCCCATCATTTATTCTCTTAACATCGAGTATAACTATACATTTAGATGTAGCCCTAGAGTAAGAACAAAAAAACTCAAGGTCTGTTATATTATTTGCACCATATATTATGACTATCGGTTTTTCCAGCCCTCTAAACCGCCCTATACTTTCAACAGTAACTCCCTGAGGTATAAGATCAGTTGCTATACGACCCGAAGAAAAAGGAGCGAGAATGCATATTTCCTCAGGAGATACACCTTCAACAAACAGTTCATCTAATATCTTTCTAACTTCATACTCTTTATCATCGGTTATAATTTCTTGTAATGTATCATCGTCATCATCTCGTTTATTAATAATTGAGTACTTTGGAGACTGAAATAACTTTATACGATCACAAACTTTTTTAGGAATCCTTAAACTTTCACATAATACATAAGCTTTATCTTCAAAGAGCTCTTCTAAAAAGGATAAAGTACAGCCAGTCTCATAAATGAACTTTTGAGATTCATCAATACCTGCTACAATCCTCTTTTCTCTAAAAGCATAGTATAAATGCTGCCAATATTTTTCATTGAAAGCCTGAGATTCATCAATAATTAAAATATCATATTTCTCCACTCCACCATCATCTATTTTTAGTTTCAAAGACTTTTCCATTTTCTCATGATCTTTTATATCAATAGAGCCACCGACGAAGCCATAAAGAGTATAAACATCACAACACCTATAATCCTTAATACAATTATATATTTTATCTCTAAGTAAAGAATTTTGAGTTAGAAACAAAACCTTGAGATTGAGTTTTGAAAAGTAATTGGCGAGCTGCAATAAAACTAAAGTTTTCCCTGACCCTGGCCAACCAGTTATAATACTTTTTCTTTTCATTAACGAAATGATTGCACACTCATATTGCTCTCTAGTAAACTTTAAGAACTTTTTATCATAATCAATACGCTCTGAGAGAAAATCAATACTTCTTTTACTTGGTAATAGAGCATTAACAGCAAAATCAATTGCCTTCCTATCATAATCAGGAATATTATGATATCTCTTTTGCTCCATCATTATTTCAATAATTTTTTCTTCTAAAAAAGGAAGTGATTTTTTTTCAATAAGAAGACTAAAACTTCCATAACATAAAGAAGGCTTCATGATATTTAAATTTGAATCAGGAAATATAAAAGCTCTACTTATTTTAAGCCCCTTCAAAAAAGGATTTAATATATTTTGCAACGGCCACAACCCTCTACTCAATTGTTTTTCAGGGTCTATATATTGCTTTTTTATTTCATTAGAGTAAAAATCACTTTTATCATAATAAAATCCATCTTTATCTATATGCACTTTCCCACCTTTCACCTCAATTGCCAACACGCCATAATGAGGGTGAAAAATAATAAAATCGATCTCACCTATCATACTTTTATTTTGACTTGATCTATTTGGCATTAACCAAGCCAACGAATGAATAACAGTAAAGTCATCATCTAATTTCTTTAATAGATTATAAACATGAGGTTCGGCTTTTAAGCTATCGTTCGTTTTAGGTCCAAAGGTAGGGTAAATTTTCGCCATTTTATTCCTTAATGAGCAATTAGAAAAAGATGCTGAATATCCTCACGAATTTGATATTAATAACAATGAGTTAGCATACGAAGGGAGCGCTCATAATCCTTATAAATCAATAGCTTAGTCAAAAACAATCAAAAATGAGAACCATAAACGGAGCACGATCACTATTCTGAACAAAATACTTCCATTTGTCAGCCCAAATACTCATATAACTCTAAGCAATTGGGGTCAGATGCTGGGGCATACCCACGAATTTCATATAAATAACAACTAGTTAACGCAAGAAGGGAACATTCAGAGTAATTGCAGTAATTGGGGGGCTGCAGCAATTGTGCAGCAATTGGGGTCAGATGAAAAAATTAATCCATCTGACTCGGTTTCCTACCGCGTTTTCTTGGCGTCACTCGCCTACCCGTTAACTTCTCAATCTCTTCTTTGAATCTGTCATTCCCAAGTGCCATATCTGAATGCGTAGCGGATCGAATCCGTCCGAGTTCTTCTTCTGGGATGTGACATTTGAATAAAGCTTGGTAACGCTTCGCTCGAGTTTCTTGCTGACGGCTAAGCTTGAGATAAAGTTCATGGGGTTGCCAAAGCTCACTTTGTAGATCTAGTGACTCCTGGGCGTGAAAGCGATAGCTCGACCATTTGTAGTCAGCAGGATGACCAACCATATTAGCTCTAACGGGATTCAGTTCGATGTATCGCTGGCAGATAAAAAAGTATTCTTCAGCATTGATGACACAAGATTTAAATCGCCCCTCCCACAATGTACCGGTTCTTTGGTAGGTGTAGTTGAAATAACGGACATAGCGGCGCCCCAGTGCTTGCATCATCTTCGAGATACCGCTCTCGCTCATCGGTGTTGCAAGTAAGTGTACGTGATTGGTCATCAAGACCCATGCATGCACTTTAACGTTAAACTCTTGAGCGTATTCCGTTAGCCAATGCGCATAAGCGATGAAGTCATCTTCACTGGCAAAACACACTTGGCGGTTGTTGCCACGTTGGATAATGTGTTGCGGGATGCCAATCGGACAAAGTCGTGGAAGCCTCGCCATATTTCACTCCTTTGAAATAAGCTTTACTGAAAAAACGCTGATACGAACATCCTGTTCATAAATATCAGGCTAACCGATATCTTAGGGTAAACACTTATTGAGTCAAGCTGGCGACCCGTTTTCTATTTTCATCTGACCCCAATTGCTCGGTTTTCTATTTTCATCTGACCCCAATTGCTCGGACCCCAATTGCTCGACCCCAATTGCTCGACCCCAATTGCTCGGTGCTCTATTTTCATCTGACCCCAATTTCACAATTTCACAATTTCAGTGCCCTACCGGAAAGTAGGGCATGAGTCCAAGTTTAAAATTCGATTTCTGTGCCTGCAACGTAGGCCATTTCCGCGCCTTCTTTGTTGGTGTTAGAAAGCTCTGCAAAGACTTTTACGTCTTTAAATTCAGGAAACGCATACGTCACGTTGGTATACCACTCACGAACTTCTTCATCCGATTCAGGCTTATTATTCACATAACCAAGCACCATGGTGGTCGAGTCGGCTACGTCAAACATGGTCACTAGGTTATAGACTTTTAACGTGTCTTTCGCTTCCGAGTAGTCTGCTGCGAAGGTCGCAAAGCCGGCATCGTATTTGGCACTCACACCATACGAGTCCATCTTATCGCCATGAATTGCCACTTCACGATTTTGATAAGCGACGGCGAATTCCACGTCTGAAACATTAAATGATGCAAACGCATCAAATGACTGCTCGTCTTCACTGTCTTCACCTTCTGCTCGTAATTCCGTCGAAAGCATAAGGTTAACTTTGTCTAGGTCGAAGTTTACTAAGATAACGTCGTCGCCACCCGTTTCATCAAAAGCCACATCGTCCGAGTCCATCTCATAGTCCTCCGCCACACCAAACTCATCCGTGGCGTAATCTTGCTTACCAACCGACAGCGCAGTATCACGGTAAGCAAAACCGACATAAGCGTCTTTAAGTGCCGCGCTATTTTGATCTTCGTCATCGTTAGCCGCGTCATCAAAATCAAACTTAATTCGACCAAAAGCACTCAGGTCCTTGGTGAGTTGATAAGAAATTTTGTTATCAAGTTTCAAAGAATCAAAATTCACGTAGAGATTTTTATCTTCACCATTGTCTTTTTGCAATTGGATTTGGATGTCACCATTCAGTTTATATTTAAAGCCGTCTTGATCAACAATGGTGGCCGCCATAACGGAAGTGGTCGTGAGAGAAGAAAGCATCGCGGTTACTAGAATTGTCTGTTTCATTTTAAGTTCCTCGATGAGGCTTGTCCGTGTCGCTAGACAACAGCAACCCCACCTTATTGAAAAGTGTTTATAATTTATTTAAGAGTTCATTAAGTACTGAAAGTGGTGATGTACCGCTAGTGAAGGCTTAATTCATCGCGGTAACAACGTTCTAGTTCGTTTAAACTGTAGAAATACTGAGTGCCTGGAAAGACGTTACAATCGTCTTTAAAGCCGATTTCTTTTTCGTTGTAGAGCATCTTCACCAAAGTGGCACTATTCGGTTTTTTGCTTTTAAACAGATCCCATTGAATGTTCGCAGAGTAAGGCGTGACCCAACCGCCACGCCATGCATTATTTGCTTGGCTATAAAGTTCATCAGGGGCCGCGGATTTCTGGCTGCCTTCGACATGCAGAAGCGCCGCCAAGGGCATAATTTGCTCCGCGTGGGCAAAACGAAGTTTGGCGACATGCTTAACCGCTTGGCGGTCGTTCGCAACGGCGTCCATTTCATTGAACATGTCTTTTAGCAGGGGCTTCGCAATGTTATAAGTCACGCCATGGCCATCCGCAAAGCTTGGCCCTTTTTCATAGAAATCTTCCGCATCAGACTGGTAAGCGAACCAAGCGGACTCTTCTGGCGTAATAAACTGTTTCAGATCCCATTCACCACCTTGTGCTTGGGCCTCTCGCAACATCCCAGGCGCGATAATAAACATGTTGTAAAGCTTGGATGCCGCATCGACTTCGTTTTGCACGTACTTCCAATCGTCTTCTGTTTCATCTGGTTTACGAGTATTGGTTTTAAAGCAATCTCCAGCCGCCACATCGCAGTTTTTGTCATCAGAAATTTGGTGCTCAAGGAAGTCGACAAACTCCTTGCTATAAATGCGTTCTAGCATCTCACGAGCCAATAATTTGGTTTGCGGCAGTCTTGCTAGTTCATCAAAGGCCGCTTCTAGCTTGTCTGATTTTTTAAACGCTTTATACGCTTCATAATTGCCTTTGTACTCTTGATAATTAGCGTTTTTCGCTGGATTGGTTTTGTGGGAGTAAAGCTCGTATTTATTGACCATTTTCTTATCAATTTTATTGGCTTGTGTTTGGGTTTGATAACACTGCGCCGCATCATCACTTACATAATTAACGTCTTTTGCAAGCGACTGCATGAAGAAATGGGCTGTTTGATTGGCCCGCGCTTTACCTGATGTTTGCACTTGGATGCAGACTGGCTGTTGGGATGTATTCCGCATGAGCGGTGACAAACGCTCAGCCATGCGTGTAGCAATACCTGAAGGCTCTTCTTCACCAATTTTTGTGAGTAAGCCGTAGCCTAGAGTTTTGTTTGCGGCGGTTACTTGATCTGTGATCGGCCCAAGTTTTTCACCTAGCTCTGTTAATTGACCGCGTTGTTTCGCCAACGTCCATACTTGCTTAGTCAATATATCGTATTTAGGACTTGATAATGCGCGTGCTCCATGGCGTTCAACCAATTGCGTATAAGCAATTTCATAACCATTAGGTACGGCTTCGTAGCTGTTTAAATCTTGTTTAGGTACATAAGTTGCCTTGCTGCTGTATTGATATTCAACAGACTGAGCGAGGCTACTAGACGCACTCAACAAGGCGATAGTTGCTGAGGCGATGAGAGAATAACGATTCATGAATCTTCCTAAAAATGAAAGTGAAATAGGTATGATGCGATTTCCAAAAAACAAGCGGAACAGTAACCTGTCAATATGACAACCTGATTGCATAAAAATGAATTTTGCACATAGGTGCAAAATTAATCTAACGTCCATTTATTTCATTTGTGATGATTTTTCGGGCTATGAGAGGAGCAATTGGGGGCAGATGAAAATTAGGCTTATGCTCGATCTTTTTACTGGCGACTCAATTGGCTATAGAGATAATGCACTATTTCCATCTTCCCCAATTTTCGCACTTTAAAAAAACCTATTTTCCTTGCAACCCGTACTGGATGTTTTTAGAATCATACACAGTGCTTCAGGGCGCATCCGACTCGCGGAAAAAGGTTAACCTTACCTGTAATGCTCCACTCTTTTATATGACATTTTAGCTTTCTGTGCTTTCGCGAGTTAAGTGCAACCTATGTAGGAGAGCTTAAATGAAAACCTTGCCAAATAACCCCAGCATTGAATATCTACATCGTGCCGCACGTGCTTTGCGATCTAAACATCGCGCAGGCGATCCAAGTGTCGTAGAGCTGATCAGTCATTTCGATACTTCTTTTCAAAATTTGCAATCTGAGCAAGTCTTAGCGCAACCTTTTTCTATTCTAGATGCGCAGAGAGTCACTGCTCGACAGCATGGCTTTGCCAGTTGGCGCCGCTTGAAGTTATTCATTCAAAAATCCACTCAACCAAGTGCCGACTATGACCCAGCACTCGCGGAGCAGTTAACACGACGCAATGCTATGCGTATCGCTATGATGCGCCGTTATTCACCTAAAAAAGCTGGCTGGTTCGACAACTTAGATGATTTTAATGAAGAGTCCATCGAGATGCTCGAAGCGATCTATGACAAATACGGATGGCTCGGCCCTCAAATCGTTGGACGAGAAGGGATGGAGGCGTGTTACTGGTTGGGGATTAACTGCTTAAAGAACAGTCAATTTCAATATCGAAGTGCTGAATTAATGCGTAAGGCTTTGCCTTTAGGCGAGTGCTATGGAGGATATTACGCAGTCTCGATTGATCGTTGGTTATCCCTCTCGTATAAACCATCCATCTTTGGCGCATTCAATGACTTCAATGAGCGCAGTGATCGAGTGGAATACAGCGACAATGTCGTTGATCCAAAGAACCTTGATAAGAGACGCGCGCAAGTAGGTTTGATAAATTTAAACAAAGCCAATAAAGAGTGGGCTGATATGATTCGTCAGCGTAAAGCTTATCGATACACCCAAGATGAGTGGCAGGCACTAAAACGTAAATGGGCATTAGAAGGCGGCTACATTGCTGCATAGCAGCTATTAGCCGATACATGCCACTGCAGTCAGATACTCTTCCATCTGACTGCAATTCTTCGATATATATTTTATTTAACTACTTCACCTGATACATGGCTTCGATGGAAAGTAACCAGAGTCAGGTGAAAATTTAATCCGTCTAACTCGGTTTCCTATCGCGCTTTCTTGGCGTCACCCGGCTGTCCCTTTTACCTTAATTCTCGGTTCATAAAAGTACTTTTCAGCATATAGGCTAATTTTTTATCCATAAAGAGAGAATGGTCTACACTCTATTTATACAAGCATTTTGAATGGAGTTAAAAAATGATGTTATTACCTACTGAAGCAATCGGAAGCATCCCTAGATCACCGGAGTTAATGCGGGCGCAACGGCAATTTGATGAAGGCAAGATAGATTCAGCGGCAATGGAAGCATGCTATGAGGAGGCGATTGAGCAGACCATTCGTGCATTCGAAGCGACTGGGTCGCCGATTTTAAGTGACGGAGAACAGCGAAAGACTCACAACTTCGTAACTTACTCCGTTGAAGGCGCTAAGAATCTCGCCCCAGATGGTCTCGAAATCCCCTTTAAAGATGGGCATGTGCGGCGCTTACCTCGGCTTACAGCTGGCCCATTCCACTTTTTGCTTAATGCCTACAAAACATTCAGCGTAGCCAAGCGTTTCACCGCACTTCCACTCAAGCAATCTATTATTTCTATCTCTGCTTTAAGCTTATTGTACCCAGCAGAAAGCTTGCCGGAATACAGCCGAGAAGACTTTTTAAATGACCTAGTCGATGAGCAGGAAAGAGAAATTCGTGGTTGTTTTGAGGCTGGCGCTTATAAAGTTCAAATTGATTTTACCGAAGGGCGTTTGGCCGTCAAGCTCGATCCAAGTGGTGGTTTATTAAACGCTTTTATAGAGCTTAATAATCGAGTGCTAGTGCGCTTTAGTGAAGAGGAACGGGCTCTAATTGGCATTCATACTTGCCCCGGTGCAGATCACGATTCGACCCACAGCGCGGATGTGGATTACGCTGAACTGCTGCCTAGTCTATTTGAGCTGAAAGCGGGCAACTTTTACATTGCCATGGCGGGGGAAGACAATCCAGAGCGGGCCTTAAAGATAGTGGCACGTTATTTAAAACCAAATCAACGAGCTTTTATCGGTGTGATCGATGTCATTGACCCTAACATTGAAACACCTGAAGAAGTCTGCCAACGAGTGTTACTCGCTGCTCGCTATATACCTTTAGGGCAACTGGGGACTACGGACGACTGTGGCTTTTCCCCTTTTTGTGATGATGTATCAACCACTCGCGAAACAGCGTTTGCTAAGATTCGTGCACGCGTGTTGGGAACCGCTATGGCTGCGGAACAATTAACAAACAAGCAAGGAATGCTGCATGAATGAGTTGCGACCCTTCAGTCGTAGTTTTGCCGTGTTTGATGATCAGCAGTGTTTGTTAGACTGGACGCCGGGCTTCGCCGAAGAGTTTGCTGATGCTGCGCCAATTTTGACAAAAGGCATCAGTGCCAAAGAAATTTACGATGCCTGTTTACTGCCAGAGAGAGCGCTAGACTTGTCATGGGCAGGCCGTGACGAAAACATAAAACCTTTAGAGTATATCAATAATCGGCAAACTGTTTTGGTGGAGCAAGAAGTCAGTGCTTCCGGCAACATTGTTCGTCTGGCGCAAAGCACGAGCATTGCGTCTCAAGTGCACCCTTCCATGCATGATAGTAATGATGAGTTACTTCGTTCCGCTGCGCTTCAAGTCTCTATTTCTGTCCTTAAACAACGTGAGGAAGAAAACTCACGGTTAAGCGCGCAGGCTCAAGCGGCTGCACGCACATCTAAAGTGAAATCTGAATTCTTAGCGAATATGAGCCATGAAATACGTACGCCAATGAACGGTATATTAGGCATGGCAACACAATTATCGCATACACCTTTGACCGACTCACAACAGGAAATGCTCGATATTATTACTTCGTCTGGGCAGAGCTTATTAGTAATAATTAATGACATTCTCAACTTGAGTAAAATCGAAGCCGATAAAATTGAGCTAGAAAGTCGCCCTGTCGTGTTGAGTAAGTTGTTAAAAGATCTTGAGCTGCTATTTAAAGGGCTAGCTGTGTCTAAAGGCGTTAACTTATCGACTAAGAATCAGCTTGAAATGGAAGATATTGTCTTCACCGGTGATGAGACAAGAATCAAGCAAGTACTTATTAATCTGCTCGGTAACGCGATCAAGTTCACCGATCAAGGCGAAGTTATCTTGGCTGCGGAGGTCTCTAAGGGACCAAAAGAAAGTATAAGTGTGATGTTCAGTGTGACTGATACAGGAATGGGCATCGAGCAAGAATATGTCGAAAAGCTGTTTGACGCATTTTCACAAGCAGACACTTCTATTACGAGAAAATTTGGTGGAACAGGGCTGGGGCTGACCATCGCCAGCAAGTTACTCACACTAATGGGATCTGAACTCAAAGTAGAGAGTGAAGTCGCAAAAGGGTCGACGTTCTTTTTTGCCATTGAGACGAGTGCATGCGAAGCCGAAAAGCAGATTATCCCCATACAAGAAAGCGACAATGCGTCAGGACAGGTTGATTGTTCGCAATTATCGGTACTGATCGCCGAGGATAATAAAACCAATCAAATTGTGCTTAACGGATTTCTTAAGCGGTTGGGCGTTGTCACAATCACCATCGCTCAAGATGGTGAAGAAGCCATTACTTTATGCAAAGCTGGGCACTTTGACCTCATCTTTATGGATATGCAAATGCCCGTTAAAGATGGGCTTCAAGCCACCGTTGAGATCAAACAGATGGCAGCCTATCGTGAGGTTCCCATCATCGCGCTCACTGCAAACGTATTGGAAGAAGACAAAAAACGCTGCTTAGACGTAGGCATGTGTGATTTTATTAGTAAGCCGATCAATTTAGCACTACTAGAAAGTGCCCTTAACACATGGTCTCAAAAAACAATTAGTGAGTTTTGATATTGTTGATCGTGCTGGAGCTAACGACAACATTCGCGCTGTAGTCAGTCAAGCCTTTCGAAACAACATCTTTGCCTTTCCCTACCCTTGATTGTTTTGATGATTATTCCACAGTTGCGTATAGAGGGAATCATCATTCGCTAATAACTCTTCATGGTTTCCGGCTTCTACTACGACTCCGCCACCAATGCAGACTATCTTGTCCGCCCACGTTATTGAGGCTAAACGGGAACAATTGGGGGCAGAAAAACTTAATCGCATTGGAATGCATCAACTTCGTTTTTTGTAGTCTGCATAGGCTTTTACATGTTGATGGATTATATCTAAGGCAATTTCATCATCCATCAAGTTGGCTGGAATACCTTCCATCTTATCCATCCCATCGGCTGGATGTAATGGTCGCTCTAGCCATTTCCAAGCTTTGGGAATACTGCCTTCAACACCTTTCTGGCTTAGGGTATTCAGAACCTCTTGAACTCTTTCAGGATACCTAAACCAACTAACAGGCTTTATGGCAGATTTCGCCCCGACGACGCGGCATGGTAGCTGTGAAATTTGCAATTCTTCTTCATGTATATACTTGATAGTCCAATCGGCAAAATCTTTTAAAGACTTATTTCCTTGTCTTTCTGAGTCGCCCTTTCTCATTGGAATGATTAAACCTATTTTGACGGAAGAGCGTTGTTTCAAGGCATTATGAGACTGAATTTTTCGTAATACAGGAATGATATCGGTGTCGTTGGTCACAAAAACAATGTGCTCAAGTGTTAAGTCTGTCACTGCATCATAGACTGCTTCCAAAGCCACATTAACATCGCTTTGTTTCTCTTCCATTTTCCATATTTTCACCCGATCAGAAGACTTGGGCTCTGTCTCTTTGCCTCTTTCATCTCGCTCAACTTTAGGAAATTTGGTTTTATCAATTGAGTATTTGCCCTTTATGGTCTGCAATCTACCTTGGCGGTGATTATGCAACGCAAGATGATAAGCTCGTTGATCCTTCAAAGAGCTGCTATCCGATGCTGCGCGTTCAGAGATTTCAGCGGTAAAAAAATTTAACCGCCAATTCATCAAGAACGGATTCAGGGACACCAGAACGCACCAGTAAGGTTTCAATAAGAGAAACAGGATCCAACCATTTATATGGCGTGCCTTTTAAGCAACCAAAGTAGAAGTTGTAACCATCAATGTAGACTCTCGTTTTCATATTTTCAGTCCACTTACTTAGAGGTCATAGTGACTGGCGAGTCTAATACCAAAGAGACAAAAGAAGAGAGGTAAGGACTTTCCATATCCATTGTTCATTCACGCCTACCAAGGCCGTAGATGTGAAAAAACCGGCACGAGGCCGGCTTATTCGTCCAACTCCAAGGGTCTGTATGTCGCCACGCGTGGAAGAAGGATAAGTTGTGCTCATAATATAGCCAAGTAAAGTTTACATTGCAATATCTATATTATTAAGACAAAACTATTCGCGAGCACGCTGTAAATAGATCACATACAGTCCACTGGCAATGACAATGCCCGCTCCTACAATGGTCCATCTGTCTGGTAGTTCGCTAAATACTAAGAAGCCGATAATAGTGGCAAATACCAATAAGCTGTAGTTGAACGGTTGTAACACTGAGGCAGGCGCATACTCTAGCGCTTTCACTAACAAAAGCTGTGCGGCGACACTCATAATAGAGATCACGGCCAATAACACCCATTCCTGCATGCTTGGAGCTCGCCATGCCGTCACACCAAAGAGGGTTGCACACACTAAGCCGATCAACGCCATATAGAGTATGTTGGTATGAAAACCATCACCCGCAGAGCTGACCTGACGAGTCACCACGTGGTAGCAGGCAAAACACAAGGCTGCGCTTAATGGTATCAATGACTCAGGCTTGAAGACGTCCAATCCAGGTCGAAGGATAACGAGCGTTCCGGCAAAGCCAACACAAACCGCCAACCAAGATTTTATGCTTACCCGTTCCCCTAGAATGGGTGCCGCCAAGGCAATCACCATTAATGGGAACGCCGCCATCAGCGAATGGGATTCTGCCAAGCCAAGATGACGCAGAGCTAGATTAAAAATCGCAATCTCAGCGATGGATAATAAGGACCGCAATACTTGTAACTTAGGGCGAACAGAACGCAATGCATGGCGAATGGTGCTGGTGCGCGACACCCAGATGATGGCAAACAAGGCAAATACCCAATAGCGCACTAATACCACTTGCGCCACGGACATATCCTGTACGAGAATTTTTGTCACGGCATCTTGTGACGCGAACACCAACATCGCAGCTAAACATAACAGCACGCCTTTTCCCACTAAGGTGCGCTGCGCCTCCATTTCCAATGAGCTCATTTGGTTATTCGCCTTTCATCGTTCGTTTAATAATCGGGAATGTTCGGATTGAAGAACATCTTAATATAGGTATTTTATCTGCCTCCAACTTACACCAATTTGTATAAAGATCATTGTCCCAAGGGGCGAATTTTTTCGCCCAACACGTCGCACACATACAGCATTTGCACGACAACGATCATGGATACCAGCATGGGGGTCGATAACGCTAAGCCCTGTAAGCCGAACACCGCGCCCATCAACATTTGACCACTGAGCATGACGGCAGGAGGAAGCGATACGGCTTGTTTCTGTACGTAAGGGGTTAAAATGTTACTTTCCAAAAGCTGCACAATGAAATACACCAACACGACATAGAGCGCTTGGTTTGGGCTGTCTATCAACCCAACCAAAATAGCAGGAATAGCTGCGGCTATTGGGCCAATAAAAGGAACGAACGACAATAGACCTGCCAATAATGCCAGCGCCATGATCAATGGCATATCAAGCAGCCAAAGACCAACCGCCGTTAATAAACCGACAGCCGCCATGGATGTTGCACGTCCAATTAACCACCATTTTAGTGCGTGGTAAACGGAAGACATGACTTCGTTCAAACGGTCCCGCTTTTCTCGCGGAAAAAGGAATAGAAAACCTTGAACATAAGGCTTGGGGTGGAGAGCCAAATAAAAGCCAATAAACAGCATGACAAACAAATCAGCAACGGCACCGAAAATGGTGGAAAACGCCCCCGTTACTTGGCCCATTAATTTTCCTGGCGACAAAGGCGCTTGTTGCCATTGCTCTTGGGCCCACTTCAGTAAGGCTTCACCCCATGTTTGCTGTTTTAGATAGCTCTCCAACTGATTTAAGCCGCCACTCAACTGCTCACTTAGTTGAACCATTTGATCGGCAACGGCAGGACCTGCCAAATACCCCGCGAGCAATAATAATCCGGTAAACACGATAGCAACCAGTAATACTAAACTCCACCGAGGAAGCGGTATAAAGGCTTGCAAAGGGCTAGCAAGCCCCACCAAAAACACAGCAAATAACGCACCGCCAAAAAGTAATACCAGCACATACGCTAGGTGCCAAAATAATAAAAAAACACTGACCGCGATCGCGATGATACCTATGGTCGCCAATAATCGGCGCATGTAATGGTTATAATCAGATCCCATGAATCTCTTCCTTGGTTTTATAGAGACATATCTTATAGACCCTAACACATCACGACTGTCTGTTCGCTTTTCAATCACTTCTTTAAATCTATCACTCCCCAATGCCAGACTAGGTTGGCCTGCATACTCAACCTAGTCCGACTTACCTATTAACCCAATTTACCACTCACCCAAAACGACCTACTTTGGTGCAAAAATGACGTGTTTTGTCCGTCTGTTTAACAATGAAGTCGGTAGAATCGAGTTTTACCATGACGGATGAAGTAGGCAAGGCAGATGGATTTTAATATAAAGCTTGTTTTTAGCGGCATTGCTATTGCGTTGGCGATGGTTGGTTTTGTGCCTTATATTGCGCTGATTTTACGCGGCCAAGTGAAGCCTCATGTGTTTTCGTGGGTAATTTGGGGCATTACCACCACCATCGTTTTTTTTGCTCAACTGGAAGCCGATGGCGGTGCTGGAGCATGGCCCATTGGATTATCTGGTTTTATTACAATTTTCATTGCCTTCTTAGCGTATATAAAGCGCGGGGATGCCACTATTACTAAATTGGATTGGGGATGTTTGGCTCTTGCCATGGCATCCTTGCCTCTGTGGTACGTAACCAATGATCCCTTGTGGGCTGTGTTGATTCTGACCACGATCGATATGATAGGTTTTGGTCCGACCTTTCGAAAAGTTTATCACCGCCCTTTTGAAGACAGTCGTATTTTCTTCATTATTATGATTCTACGTAATGTGTGCTCTGTGGTGGCGCTGGAAGCCTACTCTGTGACGACAGTGCTGTTTCCGTTCTGCTTGGCGGTAGGGTTTTTGATTATATTGGTTATCCTGCAATTCCGTCGCAATGTTCTCTCTCAGCAAGTGGTTTAGTGGGATTGGTCATTTTGACTGATCCCAATCTATTACTGTTTGCGTAACTACGGGATGACTCATAAAAAAACCCATTTACCCGAAAAAATTTGTCCCGTCTGCCAGCGTCCATTTGCCTGGCGTAAAAAATGGGAAAGGGATTGGCCACAGGTAAAATACTGCTCTGAACGCTGCAAACGCCAAGTAAAAAAAGAGGTAAAATAGTCCACCTCTTTTTATTTAGATCTGCTGAATTTACTAAACGAAATGACTCTAAGAAGTCGTCTCCTGAAGCTGTGTTGATAGGGCTTTTGCTTCAAGGGTTCGTTCATTAAGGTGCTGCAGTCGCTCATTCACTTCTATAGCCAATTTACCAATATTGATTTGTTTGACGGAGTTTTCATTAACGAGTTGGTTGATTTCATTCACTTCAGTACATATTTCAATCAAAGAAACGCCTGCTTTCTTGGTAAATTCAACGGTATTTTGCACCGACTGAACACTGCCATCGATGTTATTAACTGCCTCCGCTACGCCTTTTTGGAGACTTTCAATCATAGCCTGAATGTCTTGGGTGGACTGTTGGGTTTTGCTAGCTAAGTTGCGAACCTCGTCCGCGACGACTGCGAAACCTCGTCCTTGTTCACCCGCACGGGCTGCTTCAATGGCCGCATTAAGTGCCAACAGGTTCGTTTGGTCGGCAATGCTACGAATCACATCTAAAACAGAAGATATTTGCGCCGAGTTATTTGAGAGCAGATTAATCACGTCCGAAGTCGAGGTGACTTGGTTAATAAGTTCTTGAAGAACACCCTCAGCCAATTGTAAGTTTTGTTGACCTTGATTGGCATCATCCACCAAGGCTCCTACCTTTTGAGTGATGATTTTGGTATTGGCCGCGACACCTTGAATGAGCGGAGCACTGTGCTGACGACGTTCGAGAATATCTGACAGATCTTGCTCCTGTTTATTGGCAATCTGACTCAGTTCATCAATTTGACTATGAAGTGCCGGAACGGTGTTTAATTCAGCCGTCTGCAATTTTTCATGTTTATGCTGTGTTAATTGGTGAATGGCATGATCTATCCATAGTGGAAAATCATCCAAATTGTTAGGTAATGCCAACTGAGTATGATCAGAGGAATGCTTAGCCAATACATCACTAACAAATTGGAGCATTTGATGTTGTTGTCCTGTACTTTTTCGATAAATGAATAGGGTAAATATTGCCGCTACGGTGAGTAGCCAGATCAGTATTAAGCTGATACCTGTTGGCATAATATCTGTCAAAGCGAGCTGTATTGTAAAAGCAATGGCAATGACTATTTCGGCAATCAGTAACCCAATAAACCGCACATTCTGTCTAGCATTCATGATGAGTTCCTATTTTTATTTTTGTGAATAATGCTTTCAAAGAATTTAATCAGATCACAAAACAGATGAGCTTAATAATTGTTTATTCGCTAACCAATTTCAATTTTGAGATAGCCACTTGGGACATACAAGCCTTGTCACACTCGCTATTTAGTTTTACTGATTGGCCCTTTTTCTATTGTCTTTGCTGACACTTTTAGCAAAATGCGCAAATTACACACTGCTTGCTGACTATCTATGCTGAGTTAATCAACTTTCCTACTGGCAATTTTGTTCTAAAGTAACACTATCGATAAGCGCTTTTTAGGAGCTAATTATGACGACTTATACAAATGGTGTTTCGCTGAATGCAAAGCGTTATAACGACAAGCTGTTACTCAATGTAAAAACCTCAGGTCACCCAAGTGACATGGATTTTGAAAGCATCACGCCTAAACTAGAGGCGGCGCTGTACACCATCCATTCCCCTTATGCGGGTTTGTTGGTGGATATTAGTGAGTTTGAAGGCTGGAGCATGAAAAGCGCTTGGTCCGAGTTTTTACTAAGTCAGCGACTGGGCGGTGAATTCAATCGCATTGCCATCTACGGGAAAAGCCGTTGGCAAAATAGATTCATTCGTGTGATTAGCTGGTTTATCTCTGCAGACATTAAGGTGTTCAAGCGTAAGAAAGAAGCGACAGACTGGGTTATGTCTTCATAAGCCAGTCTTGATCCTATGACCCCATTTATCCCTCTAACCCCAAAGCTGACGTAATTCGTTTAGCTCTTGTGTAAACCAGTCTGATAACTGTACGTTCTCCGGCCACCAAGTAAAGACGGTTAGCCAAGCCTCTGCACTTGGGCTTAACCAATAACCCACAACGCAGCAGAGCACCAACATCAGCGACGCCAGCGGCTCACCCCAATCGGTGAGCTTCATCGCGGTGCCAAACGAGCGTTTGATGCGCATGCCAGACAATTCAATACTGTATAGCTCATCAAGTATGAGATGGATGGTCGCACCCAAGAAGATAAAACCACCAATACCCCAAGCAGTTTTCGCTTCAAGAGCGAACAAATGGTAAGTAATAGGAACGGCAAGCATGGCAAACATTATATTAGCCAGCAGACTGTGCAGCGTACCTCTGTGTATGGTGAATTGCTCAAACGCCCAACGAATCGGAAAACGCACAACTAAATAACTGACAATCGCTAAGGCGAGTACCTGCCAATGGATCAGTTTATCCATTCCAAACGCAATCGCCAGACCACCAGCCAAGGCGCCAAAGAGCCGAAATATCAGACGAATAGCGGCAGAATCATCGGCATCGATATCAGGCAGCAATCCACCAAGGGTGCCAGCTAAGGCGTAAAAAATGGCCTCGTTCATATTGGCAAAGCCCATAATAAAGGTGCTGGCTGCCAATGGTGCGCTGAGTATGGCAGCCACAGTAACGTGAGTTTTAAAGTCGGCCATTTGGCAATGTCCTATTGCTATGATGTAAGGTGAAATCCGATGTTGCGGACGGTAAAATTTTGGTGGGCGAATGCTACAGGAATCGAGGTATAGAGTCTGCGCAGCAAAAACTAAAGATTCATTAAAGATTTACCACTGTTATTGTTTATACTCTTGGTTGTCGCGGGCTAGAAAGCCTCGTTCGAATAATTAAGAGAGCATAAATGGCAAAGCGTAAACAGGGTATTTTCAAAAAAGCTTGGACGATTCTTTGGCGTGCTTTGCTATTGCTGATTCTTGTTTTACTGGTGTTTCGCTTTATACCGCCACCAACCACAGCGTTTATGTTGCAAAGTCCTTATCCGGTCACTCAAGATTGGATCAGCATTGATAAGCTACCGCCCTATATGCCACTCGCCGTGGTTGCTTCTGAAGACCAACGCTTTCCCAATCACTTCGGCGTTGATTTTACCGCGATAAGTAAGGCGCTTGACCAATACGATGATGGACAAGGTCTTCGTGGTGCGAGCACGATTACCCAGCAAACCGCGAAGAATCTTTTCCTTTGGTCTGGTCGAAGTTTTATTCGCAAAGGATTAGAAGCGGGCTTTGCCGTGAGCCTTGAAACACTTTGGGGTAAAAAACGCATTCTCGAGGTGTATTTGAACATAGCGGAGTTTGGGCAAGGCATTTATGGTGTCGAAGCCGCGAGCCAGCATTATTTTGGCCGCTCCGCTAGCAAACTCACCGAGAACCAAGCGGCGCGCTTAGCCATCATGCTGCCAAGCCCACGTACTCGAAATCCTAATAATTTAACCTATTATCTTCGTCAAAGAGTAGCCTGGGTTGAACAGCAAATGCAGCAACTTGGCCCGGACTATTTGAAGCCCATTCTTGAATAATCTTTAACGCTCGTATTTCACCATTCTAATACGAGCATTCCACCCGTTTTCTCCTTCCCCTTGCGCCATAAAGTGCGCTTTTTTGCTTTTAAGTCGATGGAATACGTCCATGTGTAGGAGAA
Organism: Marinomonas rhizomae; assembly: GCF_024397855.1. NCBI lineage: Bacteria > Pseudomonadati > Pseudomonadota > Gammaproteobacteria > Oceanospirillales > Oceanospirillaceae > Marinomonas > Marinomonas rhizomae. The sequence continues at coordinate 259,068 of NZ_CP073343.1, read as the reverse complement.
ACGCATTATTTTGGCGTTTTCAGAACACTTTTGTGTCGTTGAACAAGCTTACACTCCTGCACTAGAACGAATGTTATACAGATTTTCTTATGTCGTTTTGTGTTTAAACAAAGAAGCAATGCTCTGTTAGGGTGCCAGCCATGGATGTAAGCAGTATCTATGGGGGATAAAAAAGACAGTGAGCCCCTTGTCCGGTTTTAGAATAGCCACAACGCCAGAGCATACGTATTTAACTATCTTGCAGGTAATGAACAATGACTTCAATTGAGCAACTTAAGTCCGCTCGCGCCAGTGCGCTTTCTCTGACTAAAAATGGCGCTCCTCAGGCGACTAGCAACCAGTTCTTCGGTGTGGGTCCTATTACGGATATGACTCAGAATGAAGTCGATGCGCGTCAACTCCGTTTCGAATTCGATGCATGGATAGAAGCAAACTATCCAAAATTGGATGATAAAGGCAATCGTATTGGTAGTTTCACTACCGCAGAAATCGGTCGTGGTATGCACCGTGGCTACCCTGCTGACAAAGTCTTAAATGACATGATGCGTGAAATTCACCGTTACTTTGGCTTCCCTAAAGCAAACAGTATGGCGGTTGGTCTAGGTGGTGGTCACAGTGGTTTCACGGCGGCCGCGCTTCATTTGATGACAGCAAACGATCCGTCTCAGATCGTCTTTGTTGATACGCCTAAGCCAGAATCAGTTGAAGGTAAAGCGGGTGGTTTCTTCCGCCAATCTTGGGGAACTCAGCTAACTGAGCTACAACGCTACGCGACGAACGGTGACGAAAGCCGTATTCTTTTCGCTGAAGGCGAAGGTAGCATCCCAAGCGCAGACTTCCTGATAGAAAAAGGTGTGAAATTATTCTTTGGTGTGGGCCATGAAACAACTGGCGCAACCACTTACACAGAACAAGAGATTGCTAACCTACTTGCTTGGGTTGATGCTAATCCAGAAGAACATCATGCGGTCATTGATGCGACGTCTCTACTTGGTGCGATGCCTTGGTCGCAAGAACTAGTAGACGGTGTGCTTACGAAATGTAACCTATTTATGCCGTTCCAAAAGGCAATCGGTGGTATTTCTGGTTACTTTATCGTTTCTCTAACGAAGCCAGCGCTTGCTCGCATCAATGCGAACCAAAAAGATCCATCTTGGGCGATTCCACGTCAGCTTAAAATCGCTGTGCCACGTGACGCTAAAGAGCCTCTATCAAGCGAGAAAACAACAGACCTTGGTCCAATCTACGACGCCGAAAAAGACCAAATGCTGGGCGGCATTATCAACACGTTCAGCACGCTAGCCTTTGCCGAAACGACTTTTGCGATTCTACGCAACGAAAAAATGATCGGTGATGTGTATGCTCTAAACGCTCGCTCTACTGCGAACCGTGTACAAGTAAACGACTGGATCAATAGCAATGATTTGTTTGAACTAGGCGTAGCCAATACGGACTCACGTGGTGCGGCGGTAACACTTCTAAAAGTGACTGACGGTGACATCACAGACGCAGACGTTCACGCTCGTATCATCGCGAAATCTAAGCAAATGCTTGGCTACGAAGGCGTCACTCATACTGACGGTGCGCATGAGAAAGGTCTAGACGTTGCTCGTTACGTAAACGCATTCCCAGGTACGCCAGGTGACTACCGTGCATGGATCGGTGGTATCCGTCCTTCACAAGACATCACGGCGCTACTAGAAAACATCCAGTACTGCTACCTACGTGCGAAAAACGCGGTTCTTGAAGAATTGCTAGCGGAACAAGGCGAGTCATTCGAAAGCGCTGTATCAGCGTCAGCTGAAGGCGACGTACGTGTAGACGATGCAAACCGTGCTTACAAAGTACTGATTGCTGATCTTGTTGGTATGGTATTCGATGCTGACGGCAACGCTGATTGCAGTGAAGTAGCAGCTTACATCAAGTCTCAAGGCGGTGAATTCCACTTCGGTTCTGTTTCAGCAGCAGGCGACCTTGCGAAAGGTAAAGTGCATTTCTTCTACCAGCCAAGCCTAAGCCGTGAAGACGAGCTACTAGCGGAAACTGGCGAAGGTCAATACGATGCCGTGATCGCGGCGGCGACATTCTTCCCAGCGGAATCTAAGTTCGAGCTAGGTGGCGTACGTATCGGTGCGGGTACAGGCAACATGGGTTCTGCTAGCTGGGGCGGCGGCAACGGTGAAGGTGGTGTTGCACCACTGATGAACACACCAAGCTTCAACTCTCGTGCAACCGCACAAGCAGCAATGAAAGCGCTGCTTAAAGTGCTTCCTGATCTACAAGTATCTGCCATGCATGATCGCGTTGTGGCTGGTGATTTTGATACAGGCAAGAACCTTGCAGAGTTCCCAACGACTAAGCTTGAAGGTAAGAAGCTAGCGGTTGTTGGTTACGGCAATATTGGTCGTGAAGTCGCGAAACTGGGCGCAGCATTTGGCATGAATGTATCTGTATACGCTCGCCCTGCTCACCAGAAGTGGATTGAGTCTGAAGGCTTCACTTACGCCTCTAGCATCGTTGAAGCAGCACAAGACGCTGACGTACTTAGCCCACACACTGGCCTAGGTGCATTCAACGCTGACACTGGTAAATTCAGCAATTCTGACATCATCAATGCAGACGTTTTCTCTGCAATGAAACAAGGTGCCGTGCTAGTTAACTACGACCGTGGCGAAGTAGTTGACATCGAAGCGTTAGACGCTGCCTTAGCAAGCGGCCAAATCCGTTACGCAGCAATCGATGCGGATTTGTTTAAAGACCCAGCTACTGGCGAATTGTCTGGTCCTATGGTGCCGTACCGTAACATTTACGAAAAACACGTCGGTAAGATGGAGCTTCTACCGCACGCGGCAGCTGACACTGAGCACGTGTCTCGTGTTGAAGGTGCTAAGCAAGCGGTTGATCAACTATTATCCGTTATTCAATACGGTAAAGTCGTGAACCTAAAAGGTGATCTACCTGAAGGCTTCACCGATGGCGGCGCTAAAACAGTAAACGGTGTAGGTAAAGTAAACTCTAGCTCGGTTGCGAACTTATCTGCTGAGCAGATCAAGCAACTAGCAGAAAGTGCAACGCAATTGGCAGCGTACTGGGGCGCAATCAACGCAACAGAAGACGCCGACAAGCGTGCTGCGTTGGTAGCAGAGTACACGGAAATGATGGTATTGAACTCAAATATCTACGGTACGCTACTTGCTCAGAACGGTCTTCAAGGTCCTTTCGGCAAATAATAAGTCGTATCTAGTTACATAGATAGCTCGATAAGCCGCATCAACGCCGTGACATATGTCCTGTTGATGCGGCTTTTTTTTACGCGAAAAAAGAATATGCTAGTAAGGCAATCACTGCCATGATTCAAGTAATTGGCATGTTACGCAAATAAGGAGAACGAGTTTGAGTTCACACGATAAAGAATCTGCTGTCACTATTTTCAATGCCGCTATTGATGCCGTTGCTGGGTACAATGCAACCTACCGTGCCGTCGCTGAATTTGAAGGCTTTCAGCCAGATCAAATCATAGCCGTCGGCAAAGCAGCCAGCGGCATGTGTGCTGGCGCATTAGCCGCACTCAAGTACAACTGCCCAGCGCTGTTGGTCACAAAATACGACCATACAGATCAAGCTATGTGGGACGCCAACAATGTGACCGTTATCGAATCTGCACACCCAGTGCCAGATCAAAACTCACTGGATGCTGGCCAAAAAATGCTTTCTACTGTGACGCAAATGTCATCTGGTAGTCAGTTATTACTGCTCGTTTCTGGTGGTGCATCGGCGCTATCTGAAGCCTTACCCGATGACGTATCACTGGCTGACTGGCAAAAGCTCACAGATCAAATGCTGGCTGCTGGCTACAATATCGGCCAGATCAATACCCGCCGCAAAGAAACGTCTCTTCTGAAGGATGGCAAATTATTAGAAGGCTTTAAAGGCGCTGACGTTCGTGTATTGGCTATCTCAGATGTTGAAGGCGACGACATTAGTGTCATCGGCTCAGGAACAGGTTCCATTAAGCGTTGTCCCTCTACAGCCAACGTTGCCTTGATTGGCACCAACCAAGTTGCCCGACAAGCATCCGCTGCCAAAGCGTTAGAACTTGGCTATACGGTGATGGAAAATAACGAATCGCTTTATGATGATGTGGAAATATTATCTAGCTATATCGGCAAACAACTACTTGATGCGGTGCCGGGTGTTTACATTTTTGGTGGTGAGCCAACGGTAAAACTACCAGAAAACCCTGGTAGTGGCGGTCGAAACCAAGCTCTTGCGCTTGGCATTGCTGAACATATCGCTGGGAAGGATAACATCCTCGTCCTTGTTGCTGGCACAGATGGCAGCGATGGCCCCACAGATGCCGCTGGCGGTATTGTAGACGGTTCGACAGCAAAAGATCTGCATGCGGTACGTGACGCGCTTAAGCGTGCTGACGCAGGTACCTACTTGCGTGAACAGGATGCTATTTTCATTACAGGCCCAACCAATACCAATGTCATGGATGTGATAATTGCCATTATTCGCTAGTTTTATCTAATATAATCCGCCACCAGCCCCGAATTTACGGGGCTTTTGTGCAGGTCATTTGCTAGAATCCGCCTATTCCGACTAGGTATTACTGTAAAGGCAAGGCTATGACCGTTCTTCTGATGACTCCACCCATGACGCAACTGAATACACCGTATCCAGCAACGGCGTATTTGACTGGCTTTTTGCGCTCTCGTGGTTATGAAGCAGTGCAAAGGGATCCTGCCATTGAGTTATTCCTGGAGATGATGACAGCCCCTGCGCTGGATATTATTCGCCAACATGTAGAAGACAACTTCGAATCATTTGAAGACGACGAACTGCCCGATGCCATTTTTACCTTTCTAGCAGAATTTGATCGCTATCGACTTTGTGTTGAACCCGTTATTCGATTTTTACAAGGCAAAGATTCCAGCCTTGCCCTGCGCATTACATCTCGACGTTTTCTTCCAGAAGGTCCTGCGTTTGATGCCATAGAACAGATGGAAGCTGTGTCTGGTGATATTCTGAAAACCGCCTTTGGTCAACTGGGTGTGCAGGACAAAGCCAAATATCTAGCGACTTTGTTTATTAATGATTTGTCGGCTGTGATTACTCAAGGCGTCGATCCGTATTTTGAAGTAAGCCGTTACGGTGAGCGTTTAGCCGCAGCCAACCCAAGCTTTGATGATCTTTATAATACATTGATGGGCGAGCCGAGCTTTAGCTCTGAGATTCTAGAACAGTTAGTCGAGCAGTACTTGGAAGAAACCCAACCCAGCGTCGTGGCGTTAACCGTACCCTTCCCCGGTAATATGCTTGGCGCGCTGCGTATTGCACAAACCTGTAAAAGCATTAATCCAGACCTGCCTGTGGTATTGGGCGGCGGTTTTATCAATACCGAGCTGCGTGCACTGAAAGACCCTCGCGTGTTTGAGTTTGTCGATTTTCTCTGCCTTGATGATGGCGAACGTCCTTTTATGACCTTGCTGGAATTTTTTGACGGCCAGCGCGAAATTGATGAGTTAGTGCGTACTTACTTCCTCTCTGAAGACGAAGATGGCGAACCATTCGTTCACTACAATGAAAACGCCGAGCTGCATGATATTCCCCAAACCGATGTGGGCACACCGATTTACGACGGCTTGCCGTTAACCGAATATTTGTCCCTATGTGAAATGCTTAACCCCATGCACCGCATCTGGAGTGATGGACGCTGGAACAAGCTGACTATTGCCCACGGTTGTTACTGGCGCAAATGCAGCTTTTGCGATGTGACACTGGATTATATAGACCGCTACGATGCGGCAGGTGCCGATATATTGGTGGATCGAATAGAAGAATTGATCGAAGAAACTGGGCAAACAGGTTTCCATTTTGTCGACGAAGCCGCTCCGCCCAAAGCCTTGTTTGCCTTAGCACGACGCTTAATCGAACGCGGCGTGGTGATCAGTTGGTGGGGCAATATTCGTTTTGAAAAAACCTTCACGCCAGAGCGTTGTCAGCTACTGGCCGATTCAGGCTGTATTGCTGTCAGTGGTGGTCTCGAAGTCGCATCGGATCGATTACTTAAACTGATGAAAAAAGGTGTCAGCGTCGAGCAAGTGGCGCGTGTTACCAAAGCCTTCAGTGATGCGGATATTCTGGTGCATTCTTATTTGATGTATGGCTTCCCTACACAAACCGAACAAGAAACCATTGATGCTTTAGACATGGTACGTCAGATGATGGCGGAAGGCTGCTTTCAATCGGCTTTTTGGCATCGTTTCGCTGCCACAGCGCACAGTCCGATTGGTATTAATCCAGACGAATATGGCATCACACTAGCAGAACGTCCTGATATTTTGTTCGCGGAAAACGATGTAGACTTCACCGACCCGACAGGCACAGATCATGACATGTTAGGCGATGGTCTTCGTAAAGCGCTCTACAACTACATGCACGGCATTGGATTTGATCAATCAATGGACTTTTGGTTTGATAAACCAGTGAAACCGACCTTGGTAAAACAGAACTTGATATCCAAAGCCTTGAACGATTTGATCGTCAGCCAATAAGGCTGACGATCATTAGAGAATAGCTCCGCCATACTTTCAGATTTCTGGCTGTAAGAAGCTGTCAGAACGTGGTTTGTTGGATTGGCGCTCATGCAAGAAGATATACATTGCTAATACAAACAATATGACAGCCAGCCCGCAGATCAACAAATACACATTAGATAAACTACCAGTCGCATCATAAATCATCCCCGCCAAGACATTGCCAAGAGCACCACCCAGTCCAAATGTCACCATGCCAATACCGTTGATCTGCATGGTCGCTTTGGAAGAGTATTGTTTGCTTATCCAGCCAGCAATAATGCCCCAAATAGGAAAATACATCATGCCGTAACCAAAGCCTGCAAGCATAACAAACTGCTCGGGGCGATAAGTGAAAGCCAACAACCCTAAAGCAAAAATGCCAAAAATAACCAAAAGCGTGACACTAGGGCCTTTCTTATCTGCCAATTTGCCAACAAAGAAACCCGCGATCATGCCCGTTAACCCAATGATGCTCCAGGTATACCCTCCTAATGCTGGCGGTAGTGATAACTCCGCCAAATAGGTATTCAACCAAGTGGTAAACGTCATGGTTGAAGCGCCCACTAGTAGCAAAATCAAGCAAGCAAGAAAAGCGGTGCGTTCACGCAATACGGTTTTAAACAACTGCCGTGTGCCCATTGCGAAAGTAACATCAATGTCTTGATCCTGTGACTGAGATCGAACGCTTTTAAGCAATCTAAAGGTGACTACCAAGGTAATCAGTCCAAGTACCGATGCAGCCATCCAACCGCTACGCCATCCCAATAGTGGAACAATCAGTAAAATGATCAAACCGTTAACGCTGTAACCCCAAGCGGTCCCACTTGAAGCGATAGACAGGTTGGTTGCGGTTCGATCTGGGCGACCATAGCGAGTAACCAATTCCACAATCGACCCCCAACTAATCGCCGCGCTCGCCGCCATCACGGTGAGAACAAAAATCATGATTGTCGTATTATCTAGCCATGCCATGGTAAACAGCAAAGACGTGGTTAAGCTACCCGTGATCAATAACAATCGACCCGAATCTAAACGCGGGCCAATCACTCCCAATAACATGGCGCCAACAAGATAAGACACTTGTGTCAACGCCCCAGCAAGGGCGAGATGCCAGCTATTTATATCAACAGAGCCTTGCATCATTGGCACTAATGCCGCAAACAAAAAAACGCCAAAGCCGTGACTGATAACCTGATTAAAGCCGAATGTTATTGGAATGCGCATCACAAACTCCTTGCTTAAACACCTCTAAAGGCATGTATAAAAAACAATCAATGGCGCCATATTAGGGGCTTGCTTTTATTCGGTAAATCGATAAATATTCAACTCTACGTTCAACTATATTGAAAACTAAACAATGCGTGATTTACCGATAAATTTACTTCGCACTTTTATGGTGGTGGCTGAGACGCTAAACCTGACTGAAGCAGCCAAACAGCTGCACAAAGCGCCATCGACAATTAGTATGCAGCTCAATCGTTTGGAGGATTTAATCGCCAACCCACTTATGGAACGTGGTCAACATGGTGTGCGATTAACGGCTGTCGGAGAGCAATTAAAAGCGCATGCTCAACAGCTTTTAAATCTGCATGATCAAATTATGGGTTCGTTTCAGAATATGGACATCAGCGGTGTGGTTCGGTTGGGAACTCATGATCAATACGCCAGCCGCACGCTTGCTCCACTTTTGCAGGACTTCATTTTGAGCTACCCGGAAGCAGAGCTAGAAGCGGTTTGTGATTACCGTCCAGATTATTTGCTGGAGCTTTTGGACAAAGGCAAGCTTGATATTGCTTTAGTTGAAATGCTGGCTGATACCGAAGGCGGCGTTCGATTGCGCCGTGACGAATTGGTTTGGATTGGGCCAAAAAATCATTTTGTTCATACTCAAAGCGTACTGCCATTGGTGGTATTTGCAGAGGGTTGTAAACACCGTCAATTTGCCTGTGAAGCACTCGACAATGCTAAGATTCCTTATCGCATCGCCTTTACCAGCCAAAGCCGTTCAGGCGTTCTAGCAGCGGTTCGTGCTGGCGTGGGAATTGGTATTGTCCCCTACCATACTTTAGAAGATGATTTGGCTATTTATGAGGACTTGCCTACTCTTCCAGACATGGAAGTGACGCTTTTCACATCGCCAAAAGCCAATGAGGCAACGCGACGTTTAGAAAAAATTATTGTCGAAAACTCGATCTTTAACCCACTAATGATAGGTGCCAGATACTAAGACAATTCTGCTCAAAATCTGCATTTTATTGCGAGATTCTTTTTTCTGCCTGTACCTTTACAGGCTACTGTCTTACTTTTAAAAAACAGTATGTTACTCTGTTTGAACTATGGCTGGACTCTTGGGAGAGTTGTATTGTTTAAACCAAACTATTATTTATTGGTCACTGCCGTGTTTGTTTTGTTGGTTATTATGACCAGCAATATTTATTTCCAGCTCGCTTGGGCATGGTTCGCCTTGTCTTTTTTCACTGTCAGTCTTGCCTACCTTCTTAACAAACCCACTATTTTTCGTAAACGCTCCGATGGCTCGGTACCCGTTTATATTCGCTGGGTATTCATGCCGTTTTTGTGGAGCACACAACTTTATAATAGCTGGGCAAGAAGCACGGATTCTGTTCCTGCGTTGCAAAAAATAGACGAAGGCTTGTACCTTGCTCGACGTTTATTTCCTTCTGATATTCACCAAATTAAAAGCGAAAACATCAATGCCGTCTTAGATGTAACGGCAGAATTTAGTTCTTTAAATTGGGTGTCTTATCAAACTGATATCGATTATTTAAACGTTCCGATACTTGATCATTCAGTTCCTTCCGATACACAGATACATCGAGCGCTGAACTGGATACACACTCACCGTAAAACGGGGCGTTCGGTGGTTGTACATTGCGCGTTGGGGCGTGGTCGCTCGGTATTTATGATGGCAGCGTATTTACTAAGCCAGAACCCAAAGTCGTCCCCCGATGACATCATGGATAAAATTCGTGGAATCCGTCAAACAGCTCGGCTTAACAAACGTCAGTTTAAATATTTAAAACGTGCCTTGGATAATAAGCTGTTAGTGGTGCATAACTCTGCTTGGTTAATCGCCAACCCTGTGTCTGGAACACGCCAATGGGAAGAGCAAAAAGACGTCATTTTGCGATACTTATCAGCCTATTTTGATGTCACAGTGAAAACCACCACACCAGAGAAAAATGGCACAGCATTAGCCAAAGAGGCAGTTAAAGCCTCGCCGGATATGATCATTGCTTGCGGTGGCGATGGCACAGTCACCGAGGTTGCTGCAGCCATGGTGGGCTCTAATATTAAGCTGGGCATTATTCCGTTTGGCACCGCCAATGCGTTAAGTCATGTATTGTGCGGCACCATGTCAAAAATCGCGCCATTGGAAACCATTTGCTTGAATCTAATTGATGGCTGCGAGCAACGTATCGACACAGCAACCTGTAACGGTGAGTTAATGCTATTGCTGGCGGGCGTTGGTTTTGAACAACAAATGATTGAAAAAGCCGATCGCAGTAAAAAGAATACCAGTGGTCAGCTCGCTTACTTGAAAGGTTTATGGGAAGCCATTGGGCAGAACGATGTCCATGAGTTTACTATTCAGCTAAATGACGATGAGCCTTTTACCATCAAAACACCAAGCCTAACCATTGCTAACGCCGCACCTATCACCACTTTGTTAGCACAAGGCAAAGGTGTGCCTAATATTATGGATGGCGAACTGGATTTAACTTGGTTAGATCCTGAGCGTATGCAGATATTGAACTTAGCGGAATTGGCCATGCTTGGCATGGGCGACAGAAACGAAGACAGCGACTTACCAGAAGGTAACAATGGTATTTTTCACCGTTCCGCACAACGTGTGACCGTGGATATCAGTCAAGTTGGTCATTACGTAGTGGATGGTGAAGAACGCGAAGCAGAGAAACTAGAAGTCATCGTTAGCCCTAAATCCTTAAGTGTCATCGTTCCTGAGTCGGTTATTAGCGAAAAACAAAACTAGTTGCGCATAAGCAATTTAATAAAAAGCCAGCATTCACTCATTGAGTCAATGCTGGCTTTTTTTGCTTAGCGCTTTAAGAAATTAAGCTACGACACCGTATTCCAAGGCAATTGCCCTGGCGCGGCATCAACAAAGTTGAAGTACTGTTCTAGCTGGTCAATCAAATCTCGAATGACTTCATCTTGGCTGCAGCCATAGAGTTCATAACCCAGAGCACCATTGCGAATATACACATCCGCTTGCCAATGCGTATCGTATTTGGAGTTCTCACTGTGCGCCTCTGGTATTTCATGCTCTGTCGCCACGACTTGGTAATAGAAGTCCAATTTTTCGTCACGCTCTAGCTGGAACGTCACGCCATTTTCCTCTCGGGTGATATTGGCTTTCCACCCATGAGTTGCTAGCTCTTTTTGTACTTCTTCCATCGCCGGTTCCACCACATCTTTAATAAAGTGTGTCACCTTGGCTTCACCAGGGAATTTAAACAGAGTGCTTAAACGTTTACGCCAGCTGCCTTCATTACTGAATGCTCGTCCTGGTGTTGCTGCGGCTTCCACGGCTGCGCCACGGTGTCCTTCAATCACCAAGGCTCGCCATAACCCCAGTACCGCCACCAGCATGATGATAGCGAAAGGCAGTGCCGCCAGAATACTCATAGTCTGCAAGGCACCTAACCCACCAGCCAGCAATAAGGTAGCAGCAATGATACCTTCAAGAGACGCCCAAAAGACGCGCTGCCAAACCGGTGTTTCTAATGCGCCACCAGAAGCCAATGAATCAACGACTAAGGACCCCGAATCCGAAGAGGTAACGAAGAAGGTAATAATCAAAAAGACGGTAACCACAGATAGAAACGTAGACCAAGGCAATAAATCATAGAACTGAAATAGTGCCACCGAATGATCGGCTTGCACTTCGCCAATCAATACATCTTTACCCTGCTCCATAATCAAATACAGTGCGGTATCACCAAAAATGGCAAACCATAGGAAAGTAAACAGCGTCGGAACCGCAAGCACACCGAAGATAAACTGACGAATAGTACGACCACGGCTAATCTTGGCAATAAACAAACCGACGAACGGTGCCCAAGCAATCGTCCACGCGAAGATAAACAGCGTCCAGTTACCAATCCAATCACTTTGCGTATAAGCCTGTAGATTAAACGTACGCTCTACAATGTTGCTGAGATACGAGCCAGTGTTTTGTACGAAGGCATCAAGAATATGAATACTTGGGCCGACGAAAAACACAATCACCATGATAAAGACAGCCAAGCCCATATTCAAAATCGAAAGGTTTTTGACACCCTTATCCATACCCGCAACCACAGAACCAATTGCAGCAAGCGTAATTAAACCAATAGCGGTGATTTGCACCGTGGTGTTAATCGGTATGTCTTCCCAAAGGTAATGTAAACCCGCGTTGATTTGAGTAACCGACAAACCCAGCGTGGTCGCCAAACCAAATAAAGTACCGAGAATGGCAAACACATCGACAATATGACCGATAGGCCCGTAAATACGATCACCAATCAGGGGGTATAGTGCAGAGCGCACCGACAATGGCAAACCATGGCGAAAGGCAAAGTAAGCTAGAACCAGCCCCATCAGGCCGTAAATGCCCCAGATATGTAACCCCCAATGGAAGTAGGCAATCTGCATGGCTTCACGAGCGGCACCAATGGTTTCGGCTGTGGCATTCGGTGGTTGAGAAAAGTGTAAGACAGGCTCAGCCACACCAAAGAATAACAAGGCAATCCCGTAACCTGCGGAAAAAAGCATCGCAAACCAAGCGGGAAAACTGTATTCAGGGTCTCCATGGTCTGGACCTAAACGTATATTGCCCCAACGACTGAAGCCGATACAAACCAAAAATACGAGAAAAATGGCGGTGGCCAACATATAGAACCAGCCAAAGGTTTGTGTCACCCAAGCCAATGCACCTTGAAATACTTCTCCAGCTAACTCTGGATTACTTAGAGTTCCAACAATAAGAAATAAGGTAACAATCACGCTTGGGATGAATACCGGTAACAGTATTGCACCCGTTGCCGTCTTCTGTGAATTGGTCATAAAAGGTTCCTCCTCTTTTTATACCCTGACAAAAGAAAAGAGGAATAGCAACCCGAGAGGCTAATTATAATTAGACATCTAAATATTTTTATAAGAAAAAGTGTCCATTAAATAGGCACAAAAAAAGCCAGCATGGATCCCTAATCTATCCATGCTGGCTTTACAACATTAACAATGATCAGCAACGTTTCTGCTAAGTTTTTGCCTTAATACCACCCATAAGGTAAAAGCAAATCAAAGGCTAAAGCGCAGCCTCTCAACCTATATCAATTAATGTTGAGCAGCGACTTGAAGCGCCTTCATTTCATCATGGCACTCTTTCATTCTGACTTTCACTCGGCGCAGCGTCACTTCGCAATCTTGAGTCTGGTTTCTTTCTAGCGCGAGATCAAGCTCTTCTAGCACCTTGTCTTCCACTTCTTCAAGCTGATCGACATAGGTAAAAGCCGTGGATTCGCTGGAGATTTTAGACATTAACTTAGTGTAAGACTGACGTGCTTTGACCAAGTTATTGGTATCGGTTTCTACTTCACCTTGCTGAACAACAGCAAACGGTTGAAGCTCTGCGACGGATTCGGATTTAGCACCTATCATGCGGTCAAAAAAAGCATTATAAGTTGTGTCGTCTAGTTTGGTTTTCGCTTCTTGGTAGAATTCAATACCGCCGTTCATTACTTTAATAATGTCTGTAATGTGGTGGGCTTGTGCAGTTTGATTTTGCATATGTTCCTCCTAGTTAGCGTTACTTTTATTCCGTGTTCCTACATACATACTTGGCGATGGCTGGATTAAAAACAACCGTATTCCTGTAGATGCACTTAGACTGCACCTTTTTTGCAAAAAACTACGCGACGATATCCCCCCTCAGAAAAACCGCATAATAAACATGGAAAAGGCGTTACTAGAGTACTTAGCACCACCTCAAACAATAACCAAACTTATATTGGCAACCGTGTTGATGCTTTAAGCTCTCGCAAGGAGATATTCGAAGCGATTGCTGAAACGCCAGGTAACTTTCTGAGAACCTGATCCACAAAGCGGCTGTAATCATCTAAATCTTTGGCAACCACTTGCAGCAAGAAGTCCGCCTCACCTGTGGTGTTATGACAAGACAAAACATTGTCACACTGCTGGATCATCTGTTCGAAAGTTTGAGTGATTTCTGCATCGTGCTGATTACAGGTTAACTGCACAAATGCCATCACACCAAAGCCTAATTTACGTCGGTCAAGGTTCGCCTGATAATCGGTAATGATGCCCTCTTCCTCTAGGCGTTTTAGCCGACGCCAACAGGGTGTTTCACTTAATGAAAGTTCGCTGGCTAATTTTGCGTTAGTCAACTTGCCGTCCTGCTGCATACGTCGAACGATATCAGTGTCTACCTTATCCAAAGCCTTCATTGAAAGATTTCCCTCTTAAAAACCAAATATCTGAAATAGTATTTCTTAAGTTCGCCGATATACAAGGAAAAGAGCAAGGTAATTTCTTCTATATTCAGTAGTCTATTAGGCTGACGTATTGATCACCAAAGGAGAACACCATGAAAGCCGTTGTCTACGAAAGCTTTTCAGCCACACCTAAAATTATGAATGTCGAAGATCCAACGCCAGAAAACCATGGCGTGGTGATTAAAGTTGAAGCGACAGGTGTTTGCCGCAGTGATTGGCATGGCTGGATGGGACACGATCCAGACATTGTGCTGCCACACGTTCCAGGTCATGAGTTTGCAGGTGTTATTGAAGCCGTAGGCAAAGATGTTCAGCGCTTTAAAGTCGGTGACCGAGTTACTGTGCCCTTTGTGAGCGGCTGTGGCTCTTGTCCTGAATGTCACGGCGGTAATCACCAAGTCTGTGGTAATCAAACCCAACCCGGATTTACTCACTGGGGCTCTTTCGCAGAATACGTCTCTATTCACCATGCGGATGTAAACCTTGTTACCTTGCCAGAAAGCATAGACTTCACCACAGCGGCCAGTCTTGGCTGTCGTTTTGTGACGTCGTTTAGAGCGGTTGTCGATCAGGGTAAAGTCAGTGCAGGACAATGGGTGGCTGTGCATGGTTGTGGCGGTATTGGCTTGTCAGCCATCATGATTGCTAACAGCATTGGTGCCAATGTGATTGCGGTGGACGTGACAGACGATAAACTTGAACTAGCAAAAGCCCTAGGCGCTTACGCGACCATAAATGCCACCAGCGTGGCTGATGTAGCAGAAGCAATTAAAGAGATCACCCGTGGCGGAGCTCATGTATCAATCGATGCTTTAGGCCACCCAACAACCTGTATCAACTCCATTAAAAGTTTGAAAAAGCTAGGCAAGCACGTTCAGGTCGGCTTGCTGTTAGCGGATCAAGCCACACCGCCAATTCCGATGAATCTGGTTATTGCTCACGAGCTAGAAATTATTGGCAGTCACGGCATGCAGGCGTTCCGTTACGATGCCATGTTATCAATGATCAAGTCAGGAAAACTCAGCCCAGAAAAACTACTTGGCCGCACCATCAGCCTAGAAGAATCTATTGCAGCGCTAACCAACATAGACAAGATCAATCCACCGGGCGTGACTGTCGTTACACGTTTCTAAACTCTGTATCACATGTAAAAAAAGAGCGCTTACCCTTGAGGGCTGCGCTCTTCTCTTTTTTAGACGATTCGTTTGTTCAGAGAATCCTCTGATACTAACCGTTATTAGCTCTGTTTGGTTTCTAAGTGCATTTCAGACTGATTACCCGCATTAGGATCATTATAGACACTTTCGTCTAACTGTCCTTCGCTCTTAGCAACCACGGTAGACACTACAGCATCACCAGACACGTTAACCGCAGTACGAATCATGTCTAACAAGCGGTCCACTCCCAAGATCAAGCCAATACCTTCGATTGGTAAGCCTACTTGAGCAAACACCATAGACAGCATAATCAAGCCAACACCCGGCACGCCTGCGGTACCAATCGATGCCAGTACAGACATCAAGATCACTGTTAGGTAACCCATCATACCAAGCTCTACATTGTAGATATTAGCTATAAAGACGGTCGCGACACCCTGCATGATGGCGGTACCATCCATATTAATGGTCGCACCAAACGGCACAGTAAAAGACGCTACTGAGTTCTTCACACCCAAACGTTTTGTCACTGCACGTAAAGTGACAGGAATAGTCGCATTGGAGCTGGATGTACTAAAAGCAAACACTTGAGTGTTACGCATTTTCTTCATGAAAGTAATTGGGCTCAAGCCAGACAAGACTTTCAGGATCACTTGCAAAGTCACAAATAAGTGGAAGAACAAGACGCCAATCAGCACCAATACATAACCTAACAACTGAGCGAGCAAATCCATTCCCAAATCCGCTATCGCTCTAGCGATAAGACAGAACACGGCATACGGTGCCACTTCCATAATAATGGTGACCATCTTCATCATTATGTCGTTCAATGACTCAATGAAATCGCTAACAACCTTAGCTTTTTGCCCTACCATTAAGATGCTGACACCAAACATGATCGAGAAAAAGATCACCGGAAGCATGTCACCTTGCGCCATGGCGCTAATAGGGTTTGAAGGAACGATATTAATCAATACCGTCGATAATGGTGGAGAGTCTTTCCCAGTAAAGGTGGCAGAGGACTCGGCATTCATACCTTCACCAATACCAAAAGCAGTGGCAATAGTCAGTGCTGCGGCAATCGCAATGGCGGTGGTCACTAAATATAGAATGAAAGATTTAGACCCAATCCTTCCCAGCAGCTTTATGTCACCTATGCCGCATACACCACACACTAAAGAGAAGAAAACCAGCGGAACAACAAGCATTTTCAGGGCGTTAACGAACATTGTACCAACGACTTTAAACAAGCCATCCGTTAAATAACTGTTCGCCCATGTTCCATCCGCATTTAGCCCCGTTAAATTAAGGATCAAGCCAACGATGATGCCGAGCCCCATCCCAAGTAGCACTTTAAACGTTGTATTCATAAGACCCTCTCATTCCATTTATTATCGTTGTTTTAGCTAGAAAATTATCGAAGCGCTAAAATAAAAGTCACGCATAATACATGCCATTATAGTGCATGAAAATTATTTTTTTCGGTATGAAGGGCAAAGACAGCGTAATGACCAAGAACAGAAGAGGTAAAATTGGTAGCGTTTTTAAAAGTTCTTAGAAAAGAAAAAACGCTTAACACAGCAGAACGATAAAGATTTAAGTTAATGTTATAAAAAGATAAAGTACATACGTTCGGTATTTTATCTTAATAGACTTATTAAGC
This sequence comes from Marinomonas rhizomae, assembly GCF_024397855.1. NCBI lineage: Bacteria > Pseudomonadati > Pseudomonadota > Gammaproteobacteria > Oceanospirillales > Oceanospirillaceae > Marinomonas > Marinomonas rhizomae. The sequence continues at coordinate 242,126 of NZ_CP073343.1, read as the reverse complement.
GGTTAAATTTTGTGCATCACAAAAAGCCAGCACATCTTTAAGCGGTAGTGGATGGCAGAAGAAATAACCCTGAATTTTTTGTGCGCCCAATTCTTGCAGCACTTCTAGCTCCGCTAAGGTCTCCACTCCCTCGCCTAAAACTGTGCTTTTGGTTTCTTTCGCGAAGCCAATGAGTGCGGCAACCAAGGCTCTCTTTCTATGATCTGAATTGATATTAGCGATTAAGCTTCTATCTAATTTAATGATATCGGCCTCCAGCTCCAATATATGCTGGAAGCTGGCAAAGCCGGCCCCTGCATCATCAACGGCAAGGCGCATGCCTCTGTCTCGAAAGTGCTGAATGGCATTTCTAAACGCCTTATAGTCTGGAATAGATTCACGCTCGGTTACTTCTAGAATAATACGGTGCAAAGGGGCTTTGTCTAACATGGTTTGCAGATAAGACGAGGTAAGGTACTTAGGAGAAATATTGAGCGTGATGTAATACTGCTCTGGAATACTGGGCAGAAGACTTAACGCTTCTTCAATGGCAAACAACTCCAGCGCTTCACCAACACCAGACACATTGGCTTGATTAAACCAATAATCAGGCGAACGATATGGCTCGGTTTGAAAACGTGATAAACACTCAAAGCCTTTAATGGACTTACTTTTAACATCATAAATCGGCTGAAATACAACAGTCAGTCGTTTGTTATTAATAATATCGAAAATATTATCTCTTGCAGACTGATGCAGTTGGCTCTCGTTCAGATCTTTTTCAATATTACGCGCAGCAAACTTGGCGAACAGCGTTAATATCGAAAGATCTTTATTCGTCAATGACTCATCTGCTTTCTCGCTGAAACAACACAAGGTGCCATAAAGAGAATCATCAGAGAGATAGATAGGGACACCAATATAACTGCCTATATTTAAAATGTTTGTTACGGCTAACGCTTTGGTGATTTCGTTTTGCGACGTATCTGGAATAATTTTCGGCAGTTTTTCTTCGGCAATTAGCTGGCAATAAGTTTCTTCATTTTTATCCTTGTGGCCTTTATTGAGTGAGCCATTACAAATGTCTTTTTTGTCGACTTGTAACATTTCACGATGACCATTATGAAAACGAGACAAAAAAGCGACATCCATCCCTAAATGCTGTCGAATAGTTTGAACTAGATGCTCTAAATCACTACTAAATGAACCGGCTAAAAGCTCCGCGTCCATTCTGCTTTGATTCTGAACACCCAAAATAGACATCATTAAATCGACGCTATTATTTATTTTTGCTGTGTTTGTCTCGAACACCTTCTACCTCTAAGAAATGGTTTTATATGTATTAGGCATGATGAAGTTCACCCCAAGACGTAGATAAAGCATACCAAAAGCACTAAATCTCTTACCGTATTTTTTCCGCGCCAATATGTAATCAAATGAGTCTAGCGTTTTTTTTCAAAACTATTGCGTAAACAAATGAATAGTTAAGTAAACAGATCAAAGATAATTTAACATTCGCGATTGTTATAAAGTTTTTTTATAGAAATTGATGGCTAAATATTTCTCACTTTTCAGACGGTAGTATTACTCAATACATGTCATCTTCCTCCTTAAAGCCATTTTTTCACCATTCTAATTTTCCCATTTATCCACTTAACTTCCCTCTTTGCGCCTTTGTAAATAGCCTCTTAAGGTGCTTTAATTCCCCTATTCGCTGACACCTCTTTTCATTCAAGTCTCAGCGTACATTAACAATTCAAAAAGGACATTCTATGGTTACCGCGATTATCATGCTTTCTGTTGAGAAAAAGTACATCAACCAAGTCGCTGAAAAATTGGCTTCTATTGAAGGTTTATCTGAAGTGTATTCAGTCAGCGGTTCATACGACATCACCGCTATTGCACGTGTGCAGACCAATGATCAATTATCTGAATTGGTGACACAGCATCTTGCACAGATCGATAACATTTTGAAAACAGAAACTATGCTGGCGTTTCGCGCTTATTCAAAACATGATTTAGAAGGCATGTTTTCTGTCGGCGTTTAAGTTTAAAACTCTCTTTGGAGCGAACTGTTATGAGTCATCTTCACGCTGGATCTTGTTTGTGTGGTGCAGTTAAGTTTGAGTTGGAAGGGGAATTTAAGAAGTTTTTCCTTTGTCATTGTAGCCGTTGTAGAAAAACATCTGGCACGGCGCATTGTGCCAATCTATTTGCTCCAGGCGCTACGTTAAGTTGGTTAAGCGGCGAAGATAAACTCAGCTTTTATCGATTAGAAGACACTAACTTTGCTCGTACATTTTGCTCTGTTTGTGGCTCCAATGTCCCTACCGATGCGAAAGCTCGTGGTTTGGTTGTCGTACCGGCAGGTTGCTTAGATACAGATGTCGATATAACGCCACAGGCGCACATATTCCTAGACAGCAAAGGCAACTGGGATGAGAGCTTAGGCGATATTCCTACATTCGACGCTATGCCAAGCTAACTTGATGGCAATAATCTAGCAGCCTATGCATCTGTTTTATGCTGCTAGAGAGTTTGCTGAATTGGATAAATAATCGCCTCTTCTAAACGTAATGGCTTCGCAAAGTAATATCCTTGCAAATAATCACAGCCAAACTGCAACAATAAATCGGCTTGTTGTCTGGTTTCAACGCCTTCTGCGACAACCGTAATTCCCAATTTGTGAGCCATGGAAATAATTGCTTCACAAAGGGAAGAAGAGGAGGACTCAGGACCCAGTGTTTGCACAAAACTTTGGTCGATTTTCAAGAAATCAATGTCGTAATTCATTATGTACGCTAATGATGAATAACCTGTACCAAAGTCATCTAACGCCACTTGTATACCATTTTTTCTGAAGTCTAATAAAACTTGACGAGTATGCTCATCCAGCTCCATTAATAGATTTTCGGTGATTTCCACTATCAAACCATTCGTTTCATCTGCTCCATGATTTGACTCACCAGAGTCGGTCATCAAGCTCGATAAAAACACATTGGCACCTTCACGGCGATTTAAGAGCTGCAATGGAGATACATTGACCCCTATCTGCACATCCTGTCCTCGAGCAATTTGTAGTGTAGATAATGCCGTCTTCGCTTCTTGAATGACCCAATCTCCAATATCTATGATAAGACCGGACTCTTCGGCGGCAGGAATAAATTGATCGGGGCTAACAAGGCCTTTTTCTGGATGATTCCAACGGATTAAGGCTTCAAATTTTGATGCCTTACCGGCTTGATCGACTATGGGCTGATACACCAAAAAGAACTCATCATTTTTTAACGCTTTATTTAAGTCTTTAATCAACTCGACTTTATCTAACAGTGCCTGCTGCAAGCTCCAATCAAAGCGTTTAACACAATTCCGACCACTGGCCTTCGCATGATACATAGCTTGATCCACGGCCCCCATTAAGGCTCGACTGTCACGCCCATCATCAGGATAAACCGCCACACCGCAACTTGCTGACACCATCACATTATCATTGAATACAAAATAGGGTTGTTTGACGAGGCTATGAATATTTTCTGCCAACATAAGAACCTTTGATAAATCAACCTGTTGATCATCAAACAAGAAGACAAATTCATCCCCACCCAAGCGGCTAATGCACTTAGCATAAAAAGGGTATTGTATGAGGCGGTCAGCAATCTGCTGCAAAATAGCATCTCCGACTTCGTGCCCACGGGTATCGTTTATTTCTTTGAAATTATCAAGATCGAGCAAAATAACCGCTAACTTCCCATGTTGTGGATCAACTTGCGCCAAGCTATCAGAGAGTATTTGACTAAATGCATCACGATTAGAAATGCCGGTTAAACGGTCAGTTTGAGCCTGTTCAATAATGTCTTGCTCTGCTTTTTGCTTCAATGACGCCATTTCCAAGAAACGTCGCTGTAGGTAATCCATTTCCTTAACCCCAATCGGACTATTAGTCGGCATTTTTTCATTTCGACCTAACCGAATGGCCAAGTCCGTCAAGACATTTAACGGTTTTAATATTGAGCGCATAAAAAAGAAATGCATCAATATCAAAACCAATATAATCAAAACAGAAAAGACCATAGTGATCATAATGTATCGTTTATTTACGGCACTTAACGCTGTGTCAACCGCAACGCCCGTTAGGAAGGTCAGTTGTACATTGCCTTCATCGTCCATTATCTGGCGCTTGTGAAATACACGATTAACGCCATCCTCTGACCGCCAAAAGCGATCAAGTACGGCCGGAGGAACATATTTAATGCCTGGGGGATAAGTTGCTACTGATTGGTTATTAGCATCTAAAATATACGCCACACTACGCGGTGGTAATTGGCTTCTTTCCATAAAGGAGCGCCACCACTCTAACGAAATAACCACCACTGCAGCACCGACGACGTCATTTATATTCTGCTGATTTAAAATGGGGTAAGCGAAATTAACCGTAGGCACGCCTGTCACTCGATCAACTTGTACACCACTAGATGTAAAGTACCGACCAGTAATCGCGTCACGAATATAACTGCGATCACTGACATCAACTGCTTGAGATAATGGCATCCCATTACAAGTAAGAATCCCATTACGATTTGGCACGCCAATGTTGACATAGCTACTGTATAGGGGAAGTAACTCGACAACAAAGCGTCGGCATTCATCAGAATCGGGGTCTTGTAACTTAGGGGAAACGGCAAGATTGGATAAAAAAACATACGCAGATTGAACCAAGTGCTCTTGAATATCAGCCACTTGATAAGACACGATGTCTGCGACTTTAAGCACTTCATCTTTCACGATGTTTCGACTGTAGCCAAAACTCTCATATATAAAAAGATAACATGGAAATATTATAAGGAAAGCAAGAAAGTACACCCGTCCTTTTAACGTGTTAAACATAATAGATGATCATATCCTTGCTACTACAAAAAGTATCTTCAAATCAAACATGTGGTAGAAATAACGTCTCAACACTAAGCGAGATAAATGAATTGCCTATATTTATCAGTATAACGTTAGTTATCTGACAAATAAAAAGACATATACAACACGCATCAATATGAAACATATTACACTCAAAAGTTTCAACAATTTTTACAATTGAGAAAGTCTTTGCGCGGCTTCTAATAAAGTAATTTCTTCTTTAGCAAAACATAGACGAATTATGCGCTGATCTCTTGGCGCTTGCTGGTAAAAAACGCTCACAGGAATCGCGGCCACGCCGACTTGATCAATAAGCCATTCGCAAAACGCCACGTCGTCCAAATCACTGATCGCGCTGTAATCCAATAATTGAAAATAGGTGCCTTCACAAGGCAATAGCTTAAAACGGCTGTTAGCTAATGCGCCTCTCAATACATCGCGCTTTTGACGATAAAAGCTGGCCAAGCCAGTGCTTGCTTCAGGTTCAGCGGTTAGGTGTTCTCCCAAAGCCTGTTGCAAAGGCGTTGCTGTGCAGAAGGACACAAATTGATGCACTTTGCGCAGTTCCATGGTTAATTCCGTTGGCGCCACAACATAACCCACTTTCCAGCCCGTTAAGTGAAAACTTTTACCAAAAGACGATACCACCAAGCTACGCTTTGAAAGCTCTGCGTGTTTGTGAACACTAACAGCGGATTCACCAAAGTGGATAAATTCATACACTTCATCAGACAGGACATAAATGTCTCGGCTCGCAATAGCTTGCCATAAGGATTCTAAATCCTCTGCCAACCAACAGCTTCCCGTCGGATTATGAGGCGTATTAATTAAGACCAAACGTGTCTTATCGGTAAGTAATTCAGCAAATGCCAGCCAATCAGGGCGAAAGTTTGGCGCGGTTAACGTCACTCGCTTACAAACACCGCCCGCTAAGCTCAGCGCTGGCTCGTATAAGTCATAAGCGGGATCAAACAGAATCACTTCGTCACCGTCATGCACTAACGCTGTAATTGCATCAAAAATGGCTTCTGACGCACCACTGGTTACCGTAATTTCATTTAAAGCACTGACCTGACGGTCATAGTGACGCTCAATCAAGTTAGCAATAGCATCTCGTAATATTGGCAAACCAGTCATAGGAGAATACTGGTTATTACCCGTTAGAATCGCTTGCGAGGCACGCGCCAATAATCGCGCATCAGGTGGAAAATCTGGAAAGCCTTGCGACAAATTAATCGCACCTTTTTCCGCTGCTAATGCCGACATTCTGGTAAAAATAGTGGTGCCGACGGATGGTAATTTGGAAGTAAGAGTAGAAGAGATGGTCACGATGTTTTGCCTCATCATATAAGGTTGGGCAGTGGAAGTCCTGAATTTGAAAGCCATTCTCTATGAAAAAATAATCCAGAGTCAAAGATTATTAATAACTCTCATTTCAATGTGATGACTCTACCCTTATTTTATTAAAAAAGGCATGCTGATAATCACTGCAGTAAAGCGTTGCTTATTCAAACGATGATAAATTTACTTCAGAAAAGGGTAAAAACAGTTTACCTTGTTAATCTAAATAGAAAATATCAGCTCGCTCTGGATGGAAAAAACGAGTGAAAAACGCGACTGAAAAAGTCAGAAGCCAAGGGATTGGAGGCTGTATCTGTATGAACTCTCACACCCGAATTGCGCTCTCTCCTGAGAGTGATCCAACACTTCTTACTCTGTTTCAGCTTACCTCGTGAAGGCAATGAATAATTGTCGCACACACTCGATTCTTACATTGCCCTAGCGATATAAACACAGCTCTAGAGATGCCTCATAGCAGCACTCTTACAGGGCTATTTCGGAAAACGTTAAAGGGAGGAGAGTGCTACCGTATCGAAAACATAAGTCTTAAAGCTATTTTATGAATACCTAAGGAAGCGCAATAAACACAGGGAGGTGAGATTAATGCAAGGTGGCAAATACACAGATCTAAGCCAGTTCGCAATATTTTCATCCAAAAACAAAAAAGATAAGAGTGGAGAGAGAAATGATTATTTATGGCGTCGCGTTATTATCAATATGTACGTTAGCAGGAATTAGTATAGGTCAGATTTTGGGTCATTTAATGGGCCTTCCCGCAAATGTTGGCGGTGTTGGTATTGCCATGATCCTGCTGATTCTTATCAGTAGCTATTTGAACAAAAAAGGTTACATCGATGCAAAGACAGAACAAGGAGTCGAGTTCTGGAGTGCCATCTACATACCCGTTGTTGTCGCGATGGCAGCAACTCAAAACGTTTATGGTGCTTTAAGCGGTGGCCCAATGGCAATCCTTGCCGGTGTCATGGCGGTTGTCGTCGCATTTGCTTTGGTGCCTGTTATTGATCGCATGGGAAGCAGCGGCGATAAGACGTCAGACAATGCCTCTAAATCAACCAGCAATCTATAAGGTGACTGTATGTTCGAATCATTACTTTTAGTTAGCACGAAATACAGCTTAATTACCGGATTTGCTGTTATTGGTTTCACTATGTGGATCTCCTATTGGCTCTCAGAAAAATTGACTCATGGGCGTATTCATGGCTCCGCTATTGCTATTCTTCTTGGCCTAACAATGGCGTATTTCGGCGGTCTATTTACTGGTGGCAGTAAAGGCGTTGTAAACGTTCCTTTGTTGTCTGGTATCGGGCTGCTGGGCGGCTCAATGTTACGAGACTTTGCCATTGTCGCAACGGGCTTTGGCGTCAAGATAGACGAACTTAAACGCGCGGGAATGGCGGGTGTTACTGCCCTTTTCTTCGGTATTTTTTCTTCTTTTATCGTGGGCGCTATTATCGCTGTGATGTTTGGTTATACCGACGCCGTCAGTATAACGACTATAGGTGCGGGAGCGATTACTTACATTGTTGGGCCTGTCACAGGCGCTGCCATTGGCGCAAGCTCCGAAGTGATTGCCCTTTCTATCGCCGCAGGTTTGGTGAAATCTATCCTTGTGATGGTGATGACGCCTTTTGTAGCGCCACTTATTCGACTGAATAACCCAAGAACGGCCATTATCTTTGGCGGACTAATGGGCACATCGAGTGGTGTGGCGGCAGGGCTTGCTGCAACGGACGCAAAGCTGGTCCCTTATGGCTGTATTACTGCCGCTTTCTACACAGCGCTTGGCTGCCTGTTGGGGCCTTCTATTTTATTTATAGCCGTCAGAACCATTCTTCCAGGCTAATTTAGCCATTACAAACAAAAACGCCAAGGCAATTGCCTTGGCGTTTTTTGTTCGCTACATCAGGTTTATGTATTACGCAGTCATAAATGGATAATCGGTATAACCTACGGCACCAGATGTGTAGAAGGTGTTTGGATTAGGCTCGTTTAATTCAGCGCCCGCCTGAACACGTTCGACAAAATCAGGGTTGGCAAGAATGTCTTTACCAAACGCCACGCTGTCCGCTTGATTATCTGCTAGCACTTGATTGGCTTCTTCTGGCGAGTAGCCCATGTTTACCATCAAATGACCTTTGTAAGCCTCACGCGCAACGCTGACAACATCAGCTTGCTGCTCGCCAAAGAAGTCCGCACGCATTAAATGCAAATACGCCAAGTTAAAGCGATTTAAGTGCTCACTCAAAAATCGAGTCCAAGCCAGTGGGTCGCCTTCTTTCATGCTTTGGAAGCTATTGAGCGGAGATAGACGCAAGCCAACTCGATCACTGCCAAATACGCCTGTTACCGCTTCGATCACTTCCGTTAAGAAGCGGACACGATTTTCCAAGGAGCCACCATATTCATCAGTGCGTTGGTTAGAGCTTTCACGCAAAAATTGATCAATCAAGTAACCATTGGCACCGTGAATTTCAACACCATCAAAACCTGCTTCTTTTGCATTGATGGCCGCTTGACGAAAATCTCCCACAATGTCTTTGATTTCAGACACGGTTAATGCACGAGGTACCGTGTAGGGCTTTTTGCCTTCAGGTGTATGAGTTTCACCATCGATTGCAATGGCGCTAGCAGAAACAGCTTCTTTGCCACCATTTAATAACGGATGACAAGCACGACCACCATGCCAAATTTGCATAAATATACGGCCGCCTTTTTCATGAACGGCGTTTGTCGTTAGCTTCCAGCCTTCGATCTGTTCAGCGGAATATATACCTGGATCATCACCAAAGGCTGATGTGCCCTCAGTCACCATAGTACATTCGGTGATCAACAACCCTGTGCTGGCGCGTTGAGCATAATATTCTGCCATCAAGGCATTTGGCTGATGACCAGGAGCACGTGTGCGAGTCAAAGGCGCCATGATAAAACGATTAGGTAACTCTAAGTTTCCCACTTTTACTGGGCTGAACAGGTTTGTGGCTGTGTTTGTCATGATGAACTCCAGAATAATTTTCAATCTTTATAGAAAGGATAAACACTAGATATGGCAGTTATTTTAAAAAACAATCTCGTGCACTTTCTTTCCTGAATAGTCGTTCAAACTTCTCTCAAATACAGATCAAAAAATAAGCATCAAGAGTGCTTGCAGGTCACCTTTTCAAGGACTATATTGCGAGCATCAGACGACATTTATGTCGACTTTCTTTTACCCGTTTGAACACGTTTCGTGTGAGGGAATTCAAGCTAATGACATCCGACTCCAGCAGGCCAATCGCGCCTTTTGGCACCCTGTTAGGTATAGCGCCAGGCAATGTGCCCGTTTACTCTTCCGACTATGATTCCGCCGATGACAATGAATTGCCCAACCGGCATGCCTATCGTAGTTATGTAGATGGCATTTTCATGGGCTACAAGTGGCAATGCGTTGAGTTTGCTAGGCGTTGGTTGTATCTCAATAAAGGCTATATCTTTGATGATGTTGCTATGGCTTATGATATTTTTCGTTTAACGTCAGCTCGGCTCATTGCCGACGAGAGCCGCTTGCCACTGAAATCCTTTCGCAATGGCTCATTACGACATCCTGAAGTCGGTGCTCTTTTGATTTGGAACGAAGGCGGTGAATTTGAAGTTACCGGCCATGTGGCGATTGTCACTAAAGTTTTACCGGATCGCTTATACTTGGTCGAGCAAAACGTCGGCCATCAAGTGTGGGAAGAAGGCCAAGATTACTCTCGCGTGCTTGATGCGCGTATCAGCAAAGATGGTGGTTATTGGCTGCGTTGCTCCTATGGCGATGCGTCCATTATGGGCTGGGTCATCCAAACTGAAGATGACCTGCACGCAGAAAATATTGAACCAGACGACCCAGCGTTGTTTGATTTACAAATTCGCCATGTACCAAACAAAGGCCAAGCTTCTCGTGCTTGGCTAAATATAGCGAATCTAGCGGAAGAAGCCTTTGTCGACATGATGGGCGGGCACAAACTCGCCAGTCGACCGGAAGACGACTACAAATACATGGTGATGACAGAGTCCGCTGAACGAGAACTAAAACGCGCGACCAATGAATTACACGCCTTGTTTATGCACGCTACCGATTATGTGCTGCAAAACGATGATCTGCTTTCTAGCTTTAATATACCTCCTGCCTTGTGGCCTAAAATCCATCAATCTTGGGACAACCGTCGCAACCAGATGATCACCGGACGCTTTGATTTCAGCCTGTCTGCTCAAGGCATCAAGGTATACGAATACAACTGCGACTCAGCCTCTTGCTACATGGAAGCCGGTATTATTCAAGACAAGTGGGCCACGCATTATGGCGTAGCGGAAGGCGAAGGTTCTGCGACAGAATTAGTCGATGAATTGATCGAAGCGTGGAAAAACAGTGCGGTAAAAGGTGTGATTCACATCATGCAGGACACAGACTTAGAAGAGAATTACCACGCGCTTTTCATGAAGCGTACCATGGAAAAAGCGGGGCTCGATTGCAAAGTCATCAAGGGCGTCAGTAGCTTACGTTGGGACGAAGACGGTGATGTGGTCGATGCTGACGGTGTCAAAATCCGTTGGGTATGGAAAACCTGGGCATGGGAAACGGCACTAGATCAAATCCGTGCCGAATGCGATGACGATGAGCAACGCCTTCGCGACTACAAAACCGATGCACCTCGCAGTGAGGCACCACGTTTAGTCGACGTTTTATTGCGTAAAGACGTCATGGTATATGAACCACTTTGGACACTTATTCCCAGTAATAAAGCGATTTTACCGGTTTTATGGCTGCTTTTCCCAGACCATCCCTATTTATTGGAATCGTCATTTGACTTAAGCGATGCATTAAAAACCAACGGTTACGTGAGTAAACCTATCGCTGGGCGTTGTGGCTTTAACATCAGCTTGTACGATGGCAAAGACGACTTAATGGAAGAGACAGCTGGGCGTTTTGCTCATCAAGATCAAATTTTCCAAGCCTTATGGAAGCTGCCTGATATTGAAGGATATCGCTCGCAAGTGTGTACTTTTTCGGTCGCGGGACACTACGCTGGCAGCTGCTTACGTGTTGATCCAACCTTGGTTATTACCAAAGACAGCGACTTAATGGCCTTGCGCGTTATCGAATAACAAGCCAGCCCTGGCCAAACCAATAAATTAAATTGCGTTTATATCGAAGCCTTTGCCTCAGACGATGGAGCAAAGGCTTTTTTTTGGTAACTAATGATTGACTAAAAACCCACCACCTCTTAGATTAATAAAAAATATAACACGTGTAACATTTATTATGACGACGAGAATGGTTCACCAAACCGAGGCCACTCGGAACAAAATTATCACTATTGCCGAAGCTCTTTTTATCGAAAATGGCTTTGCCGATACTCAAATGAAAGACATTGCGGCGGCCACTGGCATAAGCCGTAATACTTTATACCGCTATTACCAAGACAAATACGATTTGGGCTTTTCTATTCTAGTGGTGGTTCTTACCCGCAAAATCGGTGTATATGAAGGCATCATAGACAAAATTAAAGCGCGTCATTTTTCCAGTGTTCTCGAAGGGCTTGGTGTCCTAATGCAAGCGTATTCTGATGTTCAATATGCAGACGATGACCGCTTCATCGCGGAATTTGATGGTTACTACGCTGGATCACGTATCCCCACCGAGTTTCGCGATAAACTGACCCAACTATTACCCGATACAGTCAGCAAATCTCTCACAGACATTGTCTCCCTAGGACAAGCAGAAGGCAGCATTCGCGCTGACGTCCCCGCGGCCTATTTGGCGGTCACACTATTTAACAGCGTCCCAACTTTTTTCCGCCGTATGCTGCTACGCCGAGACGCCCTGATGGAAATTGAACAAGAGGCCATTCCGAAACTTACCCCTGTGTTAATCCAGCTACTACTCGATGGTCTGAAGCCATCGCCACAAATCTAAAAAAGGATGAAACGATGAGTGATACAAAAATAAAACAACTCTTAGCCGAACTAACCCTAGAAGAAAAAGCCATGCTCTGTACCGGCAAGGATTTTTGGAACCTACATGGAATTGAACGCTTAAACCTGCCCTCCATCATGGTGACAGATGGCCCACATGGCCTGCGTAAACAATCCGGGGAAGGTGATCATGTCGGTCTAAATGCAGCGGTAAAAGCCACCTGTTTCCCAACCGCGTCGGGGCTTGCTGCATCTTGGAATACCAAGCTGATTGAAGAAATGGGCGTCGCGCTAGGCAAAGAATGTCGCGCTGAAGAGGTGTCTGTATTGCTTGGCCCTGGCACCAATATTAAACGTAACCCATTGGGCGGGCGCAACTTCGAATACTTTTCTGAAGACCCATTACTGGCTGGCAACATGTCTGCCGCTTGGATCAAAGGCGTACAAAGCCAAGGCGTAGGTACCAGCCTGAAACATTACGCAGTGAACAATCATGAACATTGTCGCATGACAGTCGATGCCATTGTCGACCAAAGAACCTTACGTGAAATCTATCTGCCTGCTTTTGAGAAAGCCGTTAAGCAAACACAACCTTGGACGGTTATGTGCTCTTACAACAAAATAAACGGCACCTACGCCGCCGAGCACAAACAATTACTCGACGATATTCTAGTCAAAGAATGGGGCTTTGAAGGCATTATTGTTACTGACTGGGGCGCAAATAACGACCGCGTAGAAGGCGTCAAAAATGGCCAGCATTTAGAAATGCCAAGCTCTGGCGATATGAATACCCAAAAGATTATTGCCGCCATTGAAAACGGTCAACTGACGATGGAAGCCTTAGATAAATCTGTTGCTCGTGTAGTGGAACTGATTCTGAAATCACAAGCGTCTTTAGAAAGCGATAAGGTAAAAGCCGACCTAAGTGCTCATCATGAACTCGCTGCGCGAATCGCGGAAGAGACCTGCGTGCTGCTAAAAAATGATGATTTATTGCCGGTTGCCGCAGGAAAAAAAATCGCCGTGATTGGCGCATTAGCCAACAACACTCGCTACCAAGGTGCAGGCAGCTCCAAAATTAATCCATTCAAGTTAGAGCAACCTCTCGACGAAATCAAAAAACAGTTTGGTGCCGACAATGTCAGTTACACCGCTGGCTACCATCTCAATGATAAAGAAGACACGGCGGAAATCGCCAAGGCCATTGAATTAGCAAAACAAGCAGACGTGGTGTTTTTATTTGCAGGACTGACGCCAAAATACGAATCTGAAGGCTTTGATCGTCAGCACTTAAACCTGCCACAGGTGCAACTAGACCTAATCGCCGAGCTTGACGAACAGCTCAGCAAAACCGTTGTTGTGCTGCAAAATGGCGCACCTGTCATTCTACCATTTGTCGACAAGGTACCCGCCATACTGGAAGCTTACCTAGGCGGACAAGCTGGTGCTTCAGCGGTGGCTAAAGTGCTTTCTGGCGAGGTAAACCCCAGTGGTAAATTAGCAGAAACCTTCCCAGCAAACCTGGACGACACGCCGAGCCAAACTTACTTTCCCGGCACCACCAAGCAAGTGCAATACCGCGAGGCAATTTGGGTTGGCTATCGCTATTTTGACACCACCAGCACGAAAGCACTTTTCCCTTTCGGTCACGGTTTGTCTTACACAAGCTTCACTTATTACCATTTAACCTTGCTAAGTGGCGATCACTCACCATTTAAAGAAAATGACGCTATTAAGCTCCAAATCACTGTCACCAATACGGGCGATAAAGCTGGCGCGGAAGTTGTACAGTGTTACGTGGGACAGAAATCCCCTTCTCAACCTCGCCCAGCCAAAGAACTAAAAGCATTCGAGAAGGTTTTCTTAGAGCCAGGTGAAAGTAAAGAAATCGAGTTTGAGCTGGATTATCGAGCCTTTGCCTACTGGCATAAAGAAAAGGCTACTTGGGTTACCGAAAGCGGAGACTACCAGATTCACATTGGCTCCTCTGTTAATGACATCCGAGACACCGCCATAATCACCTTAGAAACCGACATCGCAGCTGAGCAACCTAACCCCGCTTTGGCTACGTATTTTGATCCTGCGAAACGCGACTTCAACGACGCAGCTTTTAGAGCCTTATTAGGTTACGACATCCCAACACCCACACCGATTACGCCTTACACGGTGAATTCAACCTTGGGAGACATTGCCAACGAACCATTAGGTAAACCTCTATTTGAAGGCATGCTTGCTGTATTTACCCAAATGATGGGCGGCGATCAGAATGACTCTGCAGCGGAAGCCGATCGTCTGATGGCGGAATCCATGGTGGCGGATATGCCATTACGTAATTTACCTGTGTTCAATAGTCAGCAATATTCTGAAGGTCAGATTTTGCAGCTTATTGCCTCACTAAATGAAAAGGAAACAAGCGTCTAAAAAGCCATTTTAGACGCTGTTAACCATACCGTCATTACTTCCATCATCGGATCGTAATGGCGGTTGCATGCTTGATAAACAATAAAAATAAAGAGGCAAAGATGTCCAACACAAACTATGAAACCAGTCGTCGTGAACGGCTTAGCTATTACACATTTTTCACCGGTCAAAACATTATTTTTATGTTTGTGACTATATTTATCAGCGTTTATTACACCTCTGTACTGGGTTTATCCGCAGGGACAGTGGGTATCATCTTTCTGTTAGCCCGAGTATGGGATGCGGTTAATGACCCGATACTCTCCATTATGGTAGAAAGAAGCCGTTTTAAAGGCGGTAAATTCAAGCCTTGGGTAAACGCCATCGCTTGGGCGGTTCCGCTTGCTACCGTTTTGATATTTGCTTTTGGCGATTATATTGCAGAACAACCAATGTGGCTTCGTGTTACATACGCCTTCGTAACCTACGTAGGCTGGGGGATGCTGTATACCGTATCGGATGCGCCCGCTTACGCCATCGGTTCAGTGATGACACAAAATAAAGATGAGCGAAATGTCATTTATTCTTTTGTGCGTTTTGGTGGTTTTGTCGGCATGGTCATCGCCATGCTTAGCGCACCTTGGCTGGTCGAAAAACTGGGTGGAAAATGGACTTTAGCGGCGGTCATTATGTGCGTAACAGCCATGATTTTGATGTTAACCATACGCAAAGTGGAAGAACGTCATGTAGTAGAGCAAGAAGTCCCTACCCTTAAACAAATATTAGGTACGGTCACTGGCAATAAGTACTTGCTGATGTTTATCCTTGCCTTTGTTTTTATTGGCGGATCTAACGTTGCTTTCACCTTAATGCCTTACATTGCACGGGATGTCTTTAATGACCCGTCTCTTTCCGGTTTGTTCCTTTTCGCTATGATTGGCCCGGCCATGCTGGCTTCTCCGTTAGTGCCCATTGGCATTCGTAAGGTTGGCAAAATCGCCACATTTGCTTGGGCCTCTGCTGCTCTTGCGATATTGTCAGTGATTACTTGGATGATAGGTTACGAACATATTGAAGCCTTCATTGTCCTAACCATGATTAAAGCCATTGCGCTTGGCGTCACGCTGATTATGCCAAGTATTTTCATTGCCGATTGTATTGAGTATGGCTATATACGCTCAGGCAAACGCCTTGAAGCCGTCTCCTTTGCTACTCAAACCTTCGCTAATAAAGCGACAACGGCTGTTGGTGGCGCTATTGCAATGGGGTATCTCGCTATGGTCGGATTTGTTGAATCCACTGGCGGTGTGGTCGTTCAGCAATCGCCACAAGTCATTCAAGGCATGTGGGATGCACTCAACCTAGGTAATGCAATTGGTGCGACCATTGGTCTAGTTATCTTTTTATACAGCTATAAGTTAACCGATAAAGTGCTCGCTGATTTAAAACATGATGACCTAAACGCAGAAGAGAGCCAGCAAGCAAACCTATTTGAAACGGCTAAGTAACTCATCCTCTTCTCACTCAGGCGCTTTGGCTCATTTTTTTAACCATGGTGTCAGAGTGGGAATGTTTCATAACGTAAAGATGCATGAGACGCCGATTATTCGATGAAAGGCGTCTACATTGGAATTAGGTAAATCGTATTAAAAGAAAAACCAAGCAGAAAAGAAACCACGATGAAGAGCAATATCACCAGAAAAGGGAGTAACCAACAATATTGCCCTTACCTTTAACTAAACGCTAGAAGCCATAGTTAAATCGAACTCGTGCAGCGGTCACTTTGTCATTCGCCGTACCAACATCTTTAGCCGAAGAATAAGAACCCGCCAAGGTCACTGTCGCATTTTCAATATCCAAGACTGGCATTGTGTAGGCAACGTAAGTTGTTAACAATGATGGATCATTCGCGCCATCATCAACAGAAGACGAAATCACACCCAAACCAAAGTTACCATATGTCATGTTTGCCATTATTGAGGTAACTTTTTCATCGGTTTCATGATCTTTACCGAACGTTGCGGCAAGGTTAACATTCGCAGCGGCTACATCAAAGTTAGCAGCGACGGCATAACCGGATTGTTTGACCTCACCACCTGCAGTTAGATCATACTTAAGGCTTTCATAACCCGCGGTAATAGTGGCATCACCTGCGGCAAAGGTTACAGAAGGTCGAACACCGGAGATAGCTGTCGTATTATCAACAGTGCTGGTATCATCGTCGATATTTGGATCGCCATAAATCGTGGCAAGTTCAAATTTAACGCTATCATTGGCATTAAAGTGTAGGGCAAACTGACCAGCCTCATCACCTTCGCGACCTCGAACAAGGTTCGCCTCATAAACATCTACCGCTCCCACGTGTTCAATGAGGGTATCTTTGCCTTTTGGGAACAGGTTCACGGCCTCAAAACGACCCGCCTGGAGATCCCAAGTGCTATTACCAAATTGGATGTAAGCATCATCAACAACGGCGTCGCCCGTTGTTTTAATAAGAAGAGATCCTCTACCTGCGAAGAAGTTATCACCCATTGTGTGTCTGCCTGTCACGTTTAGCTCAAGGCGACCATCTTGCTTGTATGTAGAATCACCTTCCGCTTTAGAAATAGCGTCAGTGTTCAACTCGAAATTTCCGTCAAAGGAAGGAGCGGCATGAGCGGCGCTAACGGATAGAATGCTGCTAACTATAGCAGTAGCTAAGATAGATTTTTTCATAATTTTCAGACCCAAATGTTATTTTTATATTTAAATTAGAGCTTCATAAAAACGTGTGTTTTCGCAATTAATAATACATTTAGGTAACTTTATTACAACAATGCAACAACGATAATAATTCTTATTTTTTACTTAATTTTTTAAAATTTTAAAGCGCAAAATTAACTAGTTGTTTTTTATAGCTTTTAAATACAACCGATATCGACAGCTATTTTTAAACTTAAATCATTAAGAAATAAATGTGTACTGATGGAAGGTTGCGCTTTCTTTATGAATTTAAATTACTTGATTATGTAATTTTGTAAAAATCAAAAAAATAGACATCTGGACAAGACAAAGCTGTGATTAATCACTCTCTAATAAGCAAAAAAAATCCCAGCATATAGCTGGGATTTGTGCTTGAAATACTGCCTCTATTACTGACGATTAAACTTCACCGCATACATAGCATTATCAGCTCGGTGTAATAGGCTTTCTAATGTATCACCCTCTTCAACCAATGCACTGCCGACGCTAAATCGAATCGTAATATTTTGCTCATTAACCTTGATAACAAGCGATTCTCGACCGTTTTGCAGTTGCTCAGATATCGCGGCTAGGTCCTCATAATCATCTTGTTTGGCCAGTATCAAAAACTCATCCCCACCCCAACGGGCCACCTCACCTTTGTCGCCTACAATGTTGGTTAAGTAAATCGCAGTTTTTTGCAGCACCAAATCACCAGCAGCATGCCCATACAGGTCATTCACTGATTTAAACTGGTTAACATCCACATTGATAAGACCAAATGCGTGGTTATCTTGCTGCCAACACTGCATATATTCCGTCAAATGCAACTCAAAGCCTCGGCGATTGTAGAGCTCCGTCAAAGGATCAAGCCTAGCAATACGGCTCAACTCTTTAGTTCGTTCAGCCACTTTTTCTTCTAATTCTTGCTGATACTCCAAAAGAGAGGTCGATATTTTGTGATAGTGAAACACCAATTTCTTAATCTCCAAGCCTGCAAAGCGGCTTAGTTTCGGAGTTTGATAATAGTTTTTCCCTAAAGCTCGAATGGATAGATCTAGCTCGGCTAATGGCTTAATAACGATCAAGTTGAGCAATACATAAAACACAATCAAGGCACAAACTAGACTAATAAACAGCACAATTAGAAGACCTGAAAACTCGGTCATAGGAAGAAAGCCATTGATATCAATAAAGTTTACTTGAAACCAATCAATTTCAGGAATGTAAACAACACTGGCGAGCTGACGGACACCATCCTTATATACAGGAGCCGTATTGACTCGATTGGGAGACTCTTTCGCTAACGCCAAACTGTGTTTTAACTGTGTACGAGATTGCGAATCATCTAACAGCTGAAAAACCAAACTTTTCTTTTGAGCTTGTTTTGTTAAAGAGGAGTAGTCAATTAACTCTTCTTGCTGATAAAGCTGGATAGAGCCTTCTTCATTGGTAAAGACAATGGCCGAATAAATATCCTGTTTTTCAATCATTTGATGCAAAAAAGCGGAAAGATCCAACCCCGTTCCCACCACACCTAAAACATCTTCGCCATCTCGGATTAAAACATCACTCCACAACTTTATCAGCCCTAACTCAACATCTGGATTTACATTCAAATGCAAGTTAAGCTTTTTCTCCATGATTTGATAGAACCATGCATCGTCAGGGTTATATTGGTGAAGCGTGTAACGATATAGTTCAGAATTCGATGTTTGCTTGCCATCACTATAGTAGTAATGCTCATTTCCTTTTAAAGCGATAAAGTAAGATTTATCTGAAAAGCGATGTCGAAATGCTTCCGTATCTTGAAGCGTTTGCTTCTTTAGAACTTCATTAAAAGGCTGTTTAGCCCATGCTTTTAGTGAATCAAGCTCGGCAAATTCTTTGGATAAGGCCACCTCTTGGATGAGAGGCAATAAAGTTCGCACTTTATCATATTGAACCTGTTTCTCTGCATAGCGTCCAACCCAGCTCACAATAATATCTTCTGCCAGTACGCGCATTGAAAGCCAAGAAAAAAAACCTGTAAGCACCAAAATGACAGTTGTCGATATCAAAAAGCGCGACTTAATAGCCATGTCTACAATATTCCATTTAATAAAAGCAAAGACTGACAAAACACTCATTTCATTAGCAAAAAATGAGCCACTGCATACCAGCCTGATAATGGAACACTTATTAGCCATCAAAAATAGACCTATTTTGTAAAAATAAGTCACTATAAAAGCCTCTTCTTTTACAACCCTACACAAGAAACGTTTGCTTTTCTAATTTGGTAATAATTCCACCAACCAGAGAATCAAAAAACCAACTCCGACACGAGCTCAAAGTGCTACAATAACGCCCTTAATTTGCACTTCAAAAATAAGCGAGACCTCCATGAGCTTTGCGTCTTTAAAACTTCATCACGACATCACTCAGCAAGTCACAAAATTGGGTTATACAAATCCAACTCCCATTCAACTTGCTGCGATTCCAGCCGTTCTCGCTGGAAAAGACCTCATGGCTGGCGCTCAAACAGGAACAGGAAAAACAGCGGCTTTTGCTTTACCGCTTCTACACCACATTCTGCAAACGCAAAACTCAAATAATGCCCAAGGTATTCAAGTATTGGTGCTCACACCGACTCGCGAGTTGGCACAACAGGTTCATGCCAGCTTCGTGAAATACAGCGCAAACTTATCAATTCAATCAGTTGTCGCCTATGGTGGTGCCAGCATAAACGTTCAGCTTGACGCACTTAAACAAGGCTGTGATGTATTAGTTGCTACTCCTGGTCGGTTGCTTGAACTGATCATGAAAAACCTCCTTGACTTAAGCTACCTACAAACTTTAGTCCTAGATGAAGCCGATCGAATGCTCGACATGGGATTTATCATTGATATTCAAAGAATATTGAAGAAATTACCAGAGTCACGCCAAACCTTATTTTTCTCAGCCACTTTCAATGACGACATTTTTGCGCTTAGCAAAACATTACTCAAGGACCCAGAATTAATTGAAGTGGACAGCCGAAATACCACTGCCACTAAAGTAGAGCAGACTATTTACGCAGTTGATCAAGACAGAAAAAGCGCTCTACTGTCGTTCCTCATAGGATCCAAAAACTGGCAACAAGTACTAATCTTTACTCGAACCAAGCAAGGCGCAGACGAGTTAGCCAAAGAAATGCAAAAGGACGGTATTACCACTCAATCCATTCATGGAGATAAATCCCAAGGGGCACGTGATCGCGTCTTAGCCGATTTTAAAAATGGCAAAGTTCGTGCTCTTGTAGCCACGGATGTTGCTGCAAGAGGCATTGATATCGAACAGCTGCAATACGTTATCAATCACGAATTGCCATACAATGCCGAAGATTACATTCATCGTATAGGTCGAACGGGGCGCGCAGGTGCAGCAGGTCTTGCTGTAACACTCGTATCAGAAAAAGAGCGCTACTTACTAACCGACGTGGAAAAGCTGGTTGATGAACAATTCATTGTCCAGTGGGTGCCCGGGTTTGAACCTGACCTTAACAAAGCCGCCAACTCACAAAAGAAACGCGAGCCATCTAAAAAAGCGTTACGAGCAAAAGCACTGGGCCTTTCGCCCTCAAGAGATAAAAAGCCAAAGACACGCCGTCGCCGTTAACCCTATATTGATATTCTCTGCTATAGTTCTGCAAAAGCCGTTACCAAGGGAAATGGTACTTCCCATACAACTTATTTTAGAAACCCAATAATGACCATTAAACCCCACACAAATACTGACCAACCGTTGAGCACGGCTCAAATTTCTCCTCCCTTATTTCGTCAGTTGTTGATTGTTGGTATTTTAGGATTTAGCGCAATCTGGGCAATTGATGCTTACAGCGGTATTATCGCAGTATTTGACGCCTTCTCTTATCCAATATGTATAACCGCATTTATTCTGATTTACCTAATTAGCTTTTCACGCCCCAATCAGCAGAGCTTACATTATCTTGCCTATCTCGTTGTTGCAGGTTACTTAATAAGCTGCAGTATTTGGCACCATTTACCCGGTAATGGCCAATTTTCTAACTCGGCGCAGTGGCTCGGACTAAATTACGTCATCGTCTATCTTTTTCTTGACGTCAAAAAGGCCGCTCCAGCAACCGCTATTGTTTTTGTTGCAACCATTACAGGCCATTACTTTGCTCTGATACAAAACCATACTACCGGCGAAGCGCTTGTTGTCACATTAAACATGGCTATAGCTCACGCTATCTACATTTTCTTGTTGTGGACGGTTATCAAGTTAAGAGTTAAAACAGACCAAGTTATCGCTCGCGCAGACATGCTTGAAGACTTTGCATATATAGATGTACTCACCCGAGCACTAAATCGACGCGGAATTGAGAAGGTGTTTAATGAGCTTAACCTTGATTCAGCGGAACAAAAGAAGAATTACGCAATCATCATCATCGACATTGATCATTTTAAACAGGTCAACGACCTTAATGGCCACCTTATTGGCGACAAAGTTCTAACCAGTATCGCTGGCAAACTAAGTCGAACCATTCATCCAAATGACATACTAGGGCGCTGGGGCGGAGAAGAATTTATCATTCTCTCTTTAGATAGAACACCTGAGCAAGTCATGACCCTAGCCGAAAACCTAAGAGTGGCAGTCAGCCAACTTGTCATCGACGATATTACCAATATTACGGTCAGTATTGGCATAGGCCACTCTCATGAAGCCTCCTCAAAAGAAGCCGTCTTCAAAGTCGCGGATGATCATCTTTATGATGCCAAACAATCCGGTCGCAACACCATTCGAGCAACCCAAGTTTAAGCGAACGTCTTTATCTAAACTTTTCCATACGAACAAAACAACAAATAGGTACTAACCTCCCCACCCTAATACACTAAATCCCTGCAACAATGAACCACCCTTGCCCTAAGGGGCGAGGTATCTGTGTTTCATTGGATAACACTAAGTTATGACCATACGTCATTCCCGCGAAGGCGAAATGACCATCTTGGCTATCATTATTAGCACCGCAAGCGGCGAGGAATTACACCCAAAGAGATTAATAGAAAGATATAAAAACCTTATTGATATATAAGGTTATTTATACATTAAGTAACCTCAATATATTCAAAAGCCCTACCCAAAATTAAGTGTGGAACCGCTCAACCCAATATCATTCGCCACACAAAACCAGAACGCTCCCGCCTTTCTCACAACTCACTTCAATACCTAAAACCTGGCTTTCACCTAAGAAAAACCAAACCTCAATTAAGACAGTTTTATTAAAAATAAAACAATTTAAGAGCGATTTAAATCAACAAATTCACTGTAAAATTATTGTAAGGTTACGAAAATACACGTAATATTTACGGTAAATACTACGCAGTAATAAAAGAAAATAAAGAATAATAAAATATCAAAAAGGAATAAGAGGAATGATTGGAGACAACACAGAGTTTCTTGACCCCTCGTCAGAAAGAGAGCTCGCTTTTTATTCTGACTATTTATTAAAAAACATTCGAAGTGCGTCTTTAAAAAATTTAAGCGGACATTCTCAAGCGGAACGAGTAAAAAAACTAAATGGAGAATTAGAAAACTTAATTAACAAAAAGCGCGCGCCACAGAATTTTGCTTCCCAAATGCGTACCGCGTTTAAAGCAAGCCAGCTCCCTTCCACTTACTTTCGTTGGATTGATAAAAAAGACGAAAGATTATGCAATTGGTTGTGGTGTTACTTAAAAACTACCTCCAAACGCCCAGCTTCAGAATCAGAGCAAGACCAAACGAAAGCCCCCCTATTTTCATTACTCTCTGAAAAAGCATTCAATACAGAAAGAAACAATGTTGCAGATAGGCATCTGGATATTTTGGATGCTTTTTATAACGGCGAGGCCGATACACAACAGCAACAAGAGCTACTTGAAGCATTGAAAGCAAAATGGCAGCAAATTCGTTTTGATGAAACGATCGTATCTTGGCTTGAAGAAAATAATTCGGTCCAATGGATATGGGCTTGGTCTTATCTGCAAAACATCACCCAAAGACCTTTAGAACAAGCTTGGATTCCGACCACAGAAGCAGAGAAAAAAGCAGCGGTTATTGCTACTATTGATTTATCTGATAACGTAGACCGTAAAGCGTTAGTTATTGATAAAATGAAAAAAGCTTGGAGCCAGAAAAAGTTTCGTGAGAAATCGAGTGGCAGAAAACCATACAGCATCAGCATGACGCTCAACACCAAGCAAAAGTTAAACGCATTAGCTGAAGAAAAAAACATGAAAATCAACGAGATGGTTGAGCATTTAGTAAGGAATGAATATAAAAAGCGAGATTCCAACCAATAGCTTTTTTAGTTAAAAGGTCGAAATGAATTCGCTATACCAGAGAGAAAGTCTGTTTTGTATTTCTGGTAGTTTCATTTGTCATCTAATCACTGTATAACGAGCCGCATGAAAATCCCTAAAAGAATACAACCACTCATCGAAGATGGCTTAGTAGACGAAGTTCTTCAACAATTAATGAGCGGAAAAGAAGCGACTGTCTACGTGGTGCGCTGCGGATCAGAAATCCGTTGCGCAAAAGTCTATAAAGACGCTGGTAAACGCAGCTTTAAGCAAGCCGTTCAATACCGTGAAGGCCGAAAAGTGCGTAATAGCCGTCGCTCTAGAGCGATGGAAAAAGGCTCTAAGTTTGGTCGCGATGAACAAGAAAACCTTTGGCAGAACGCCGAGGTAGATGCATTGTACCGTTTGGCTGCTGCGGGTGTGCGCGCCCCTACGCCTTATGGTTGTTTCGATGGCGTCTTATTGATGGAACTGGTCACCGATGATACCGGCGACGTTGCCCCACGACTGAATGATGTTGTGCTTAGCGCAGAGCAAGCTAGACGAGATCACGACACCATTATTAAAGACATTGTCCGCATGCTGTCTGCTGGCTTAATTCATGGTGATCTATCGGAATTCAACGTCTTAGTGGACTCTCATGGCCCTGTCATCATTGACCTTCCTCAAGCCGTTGACGCTGTTGCAAACAATAATGCTGAGTGGATGCTCGAACGCGACGTTAACAACATGCGCAACTACTACGGAATGTTTGCGCCAGAACTACTGGAAACCAAATACGCCAAAGAAATGTGGGCACTGTTTGAAGCAGGCAAGCTAACCGCACACACAGAGTTAACCGGCCACTTCGAAGAACCCACCGAAGAAGCGGATGTGGACTCTGTTTTACAAGAAATCCAAGATGCCTTTGAAGAAGAGCAAGATAGACTGGCTCGCATCAACAGCTCAGAGGATGAAGACTGATCAATCAGGTACAGATTTGAATTATTATCCCAAGAGGGTAACAGCCATATTTTTTGCCCTCTTGGCCGCATCTAAGTCACCTGCAACGTAAGCTTGGGCAATCGCTCCTTCCTTCAACACACTGATACTCTGCGCTAAATCAACTGCAGATAATTCCGATGAATGACCGACAAGATTTGCTTGGATAAAAGACGTTATATTTTGCTTATGGCGCTGACAAATGTCGTTCACCATGTGATCAGAAAATTCACCGTTCGCTTTGACAAAAAAACAGCCTTTGAAGGGAAGCAATACATCCACTCTATCGTGAAACCAGTCATCTAGCGCATCAAACAAGCCTAAAACAGCGAATTTACCATCGCCAGCCGACATCATTCGGGCCGTTAACCAATCCATAAATATTTGGTCACGATAGATCAATACCGCCTCTATCAATGCTTCTTTACTCGCAAAATGATGATACAAGGTTTTCTTCGCCACACCTGTTTCAGCCAAAATGGCGTTGATTCCAACCGCATGAATGCCCTGTTGATAAAAAAGCTTAAACGCCGTATGGATTAATAAATCAGGTTTCGTCACTTCTCTCTTCTCCCTCACCGAAAATGAATATTGACACGGGTGAACAGACTTGTCTACTATTTGAGAGACAGATCAGTCTACTTCTTATTAATTAGAACTTAAAGGAATACAGTCATGCTATCGCGATTTTTTCGATCATCTTACCAATCAAAATACTTCACTATCGGCTTGGCAGGAATAGGAGCAACCCTGTGCATATTTATGATTGCTCAAGGTGCTCAATTTGCACCAGAGTATCTTGGAATCATGGCTCCTTTTGGCGCGACCATGGTCATTTTATTTGCTTTACCAAATAGCCCATTGGCTCAACCCAAAAACATTCTAGGTGGCCATCTACTAACGACAACCATAGGGCTGATTAGTCTACAGTTTTGGGACGTGACTCCACTTACAATGGCCGTAAGTGTTGGCGTTGGTGTTTCCTTGATGATGCTAACCAATACACTACACCCGCCAGCAGGCGCTAATCCGCTTCTAGTATTATCAATCAATGCGTCATGGGGATTTTTGCTTTCACCGGTTCTATCTGGCTGCCTGCTTATTATTCTATTTGGTTGGTTTTATCATAACTGGGTCTCTCGCATTGGCTATCCAATCAAGCCCACTAAATAAACGAGATACCCGGTGGTTTACAGGATTTTTTACAGCTGGCTCTTTTTTAACCAAGCGTTTCATGTATAATTCCGCACCGCATTTGACCTTATGGTCAAATGCCTAAAATAGAAAACGCTGAAAGTTCGTCATTCAAAAGCGAGCTTTTTAATTTGGGTTCCCTCACCCCAAGCAAACGAAAAAGGTCACAATATGAGTACGTTCACATCTGAGCAAAAAGGCAAGGCACTCTGCTACCTTGCAATGTTCCATCTACTAATCATTGCTTCAAGCAATTATCTAGTACAAATCCCCTTTACTGTGGCGGGTTTTCACACCACATGGGGGGCATTTACCTTTCCGTTTATCTTTTTGGCAACGGATCTAACCGTTAGAATCTTCGGCGCTGCTTTAGCGCGAAAAATCATTTTTCTAGTGATGATTCCATCGTTAATCGTGTCTTATGTGCTATCGGTAGTCTTTGCGCAGGGACAGTTTCAAGGCCTCGGAGCGCTCTCATCATTCAACGAGTTCGTTGGCCGTATTGCCATAGCAAGCTTAATGGCTTATTTGCTAGGTCAAGTTCTTGATATTCAGGTATTTAATCGACTTCGCCAGTTAAAAGCATGGTGGGTCGCTCCTGCAGCTTCAACCGTATTTGGCAATGGATTAGACACCTTGGCATTCTTTGGGATCGCTTTTTATCAAAGCCCAGATGCCTTTATGGCGGAACATTGGCAAGCTATTGCACTAGCTGATTTCGGCTTTAAGCTGATTATCAGTCTTGGATTGTTTATTCCGATGTATGGCGTGTTATTGAATTACTTAACG
Source organism: Marinomonas rhizomae (assembly GCF_024397855.1). Classification (NCBI taxonomy): domain Bacteria; kingdom Pseudomonadati; phylum Pseudomonadota; class Gammaproteobacteria; order Oceanospirillales; family Oceanospirillaceae; genus Marinomonas; species Marinomonas rhizomae. The sequence goes on along the minus strand of NZ_CP073343.1, from coordinate 215,535 downwards.
AAAAAGCTCACCGCGATTAAGTCAGATTTCAAACTAGCCAACGCATAAAATGGTTTAAAAAAGGCCTATTTGATCAAGAATAGGCCTTTTTTATGTTCGCTCTCCACTTCCTTTCAATGACTTACCATAAGTCGCCGAATCGCTCTCGATGACTCAAATATAAGCGCAAATCAAACTCCAGTTGATGATAGTCCGCTTCCATATAACAACACAGCTTATAGAACGCCTTGTTGTGGTCTTTTTCTTTAAGATGCGCGAGTTCATGTACCAAGATCATTTTTAATAATGGCTCAGGAATACGCCGAAACAAAGATGAGATACGAATTTCATGTTTCGCTTTTAGCTTGTTGCCCTGCATTCTAGAGACAAAAGTATGTAACCCAAGCGCGTTATTAATAATATGGATTTTGTCATCATAAATGACTTTGCTAATCGGCGGCGAACTGCGCATAAAATCGTTCTTCAAAGCCATCGCATAATCATACAAAGCTCGAGGGCCATTTAAGGTGTGAGCTACTGGGTATTTTTTTAATAACCACTCACCAGACTTCTCCGAGTCCAACAAGGTTTGTGCTTGCTGTTGAATCTGTGCGCTGTAAGCGCCAAGATAGTTTGTAAACCCAGTATTCTGACTCATAGACTCTATCGATCACGTATTTTAAGGCCGACAATCTTCGCAGAGTTATTGAAAAAACACCATTCAAGAACTTAACAGTGGTCTCAAGTCTTGCCACAGCTGTGGGCTCGCAGCCCAAACCTGGTTACCGTTTAACAATCCATCTTTCTTAAGGAAGTCTGTCGCTCGCCCGCCAGCTTCTTCGATTAACAGCAAGCCCGCCAAAGCATCCCAACTGTTTAGATGAGACTCAAAATAGCCATGAACCAGCCCAGATGACACATGAGCCAGCATGAGAGCGCCCGCACCAAAGCGTCGGTATTCGATATTCTGTTTATCCAACATCAAGATAAGATCACAATATTCTTGTACTGGTCGGCGATTAGACCGCCCTAATCCCAGAAGTGCTTGACCTTTTTTAGGCTCATGAATAGTTAATTGAACGCCATTCAAATACGCACCTTGACCTTTCTTGGCAATAAAAAACTCCTCTCTATCCGGCGCATAAACAAAGCCCATCTGGATTTCTTTGTGTTTTACATAAGCGACGGAAACACACCAATAGTCCATACCTTGAACGTAATTAGTGGTGCCATCAATAGGGTCAATCACCCAGACTCCATTGTTTTCTGGGTTTGAAGCCTGAACCAGACCACTTTCTTCCCCCAAAAAACCATCGTCTGGGAATAGGCCTCGAATCACTTCTTTTAACTCTGCTTCAACCGCAACATCTGCCTGAGAGACAAAATCTTGCCGACTTTTTGTGGTTACTGACAATCCAGACTGACGAAGGCTTTGAGCACGTTTGCCAGCCGCTCTAATTGCGGTTTCTAAAATCTGATAGCTATCTTGCATGTTCTTTTGTCCTTATGCTGGTCAATTCAAAGTCTGGCGAGGTATTTCTAATCACCAATTTGACCGGTATTTCTTCTATAGTTTGATCAATATAGGGATCTTGCCCCCTGGCTTCCAAGCAAGATAAGACACGCTTCGCGGTTTCCTCGACATCTTGATGAATCGTCGTCAAGCGATAACTGTATTGCGCGGTTTGCGGCGTATTATCAAAGCCAATGATGTGAAAATCTTGGGGGGCATCAAAGCCATTTTCTCGCATCCCATCCAAAAAGCCGCAGGCCAGCTGAGCATTAGCACAAAACACACCATCGACTTTCCCACCTTCAGCACAAAAAACGTGAGCTGCTTGCCTTCCTCCTTCGTATCCATCCATGTCGGCGACAATATGAAGTAAATCGCTCTCATCACATAGACCTATCTCAGCCGTGGCCTGACAAAACATCTCACCACGGTTGATACCAGACCAAGTAGAGTCTTTATAATTCAGCCAAGCAATAGACGAGCAGCCACAACGCACAAACTGCTCCGCAACAAGAACGGCTGCCATTTTATTGTCGGAACAGACAAAATCCACATCTGGGATATCCATATGACGATTAATGCCGACGACAGGAATATTATGTTGTACGCACTCTTTAACCAATTCCACTGGTGGCTGGCCGGATGTGACGACCACTCCCGACACACGAAATTGCGTAAAGCGCCGAATGGTCATTTCCAATTCGTCCGCATCACGTACTTCTGTAACGAGGGCTTGATAGCCCTTACGCTGAATTTCACTCAACAAGCCCTCAAGCAAACTGCTACGAAAAGGATCACTTAAGCGCGCCACCACCACACCCACTAACTGGCTGCGTTTACGGTTTAAACCCTGAGCCAAAAAATTAACTTGATAACCCAACTCATTCGCCGCCTGTAATATTTTTTCGCGGGTTTCGCGAGCCACATTGCCTTGATCGCTAAACACGCGAGACACAGACGCACGAGACACGCCAGCAAGTTTCGCAACATCTTCGGCAGACACAGATCGGCCACCTCGAGAATCGGTCACATCTTGCCTCCTTGTCCTATTGAAAGAGAATCAAAGGCATGTCGACTAAAATCAATATCGTCTAAATCCAATTGCAGACCATCTCGACTCAAAAACATGTCAGGAATATCCCTCACGGCTTGCAATAAACTCGGTATCGCCTCATCAAAACAATGATAAATCCCCAACGCCTTAGCACCAGTGTCCACAAGCAAGCGCTCACAACCGGGCAAATCCCCATGGGAGGAGTCATTAGATAAAGCCTCAAAAGACGCACATTCCTGAAAGGCCATGTCCACATCTTTCATCAACGACTGGCTAGCAGCAGTAGGACGACCATCACCACTGTAAAATAAGGTTTTGTCATCGGCCGTAATTCGAATCGCTTTGTTCGCCATTTCATGCTGAGTGTTCGCTGTGCGGATGTGCCAGTGCTTCCATTCGAATTGGTCCGCAATATCCTGCCAATGAATCTCAAAGCACACGTGAGTTTCCGGCCACACCGCCAATTCCACCAGCGCTTTTAGAGGCTGCTGCTGCTCAGCTTGGCAAAAAATAGTCAAAGGCTCCGTTCGTTTGAAGCTTTTCCATTGATTAATCAACGCGGCCAAACCTGAGCTATGGTCTGGATGTATGTGCGTAAAATAAATTACCTGAATATCATTCACACCAATATTTCTCTGCCAAATCGCACGTGGCACCGTTGGCCCACAATCGATAAGCCATTGGTTTTGCTGACAATCTATAATTCTAATCGAGGAGGTATTGTTGCGTTTAGAGAACGCACTACCACTGCCAATCACGTCAATTTTCATACTGCCTCACCAAGATGTCTTTTTAGCTTAATTAAATTGTCATAAAGATCCGACAAAGTAGGCCACCATAATGTCGGTTAGAGATTGCATTTTTTTTACAAAACACTGAACACGTGTTCATTTGTTGAAAAAACTTCAAAAATCCTACCGATACTCGTTTTATCGGTTTGGAGAAAAGAGAAGGCATGGCGCACTTACACATAAAAAACTTACAGGCAGGCTACGGCAAAAAATTGATTTTAGACAATATCAATTTAACCGTTGAGCAAGGCGAGATGATTGCCTTACTCGGTCCATCTGGCTGTGGAAAAACCACGCTACTCAATGCCTTATGTGGCTTCGTCCCTGTCAGTAATGGCGAAATTTTTGCCGGTGACCGAGCCGTTTCTCAACTTCCCGCCGAAAAGCGCAACATTACCATGGTCTTTCAAAGTTACGCTCTTTGGCCCCACATGACCGTTGCGCAGAACATCGGTTATGGACTAAAAGTTCAAAAAGCCAAACGAGTAGAAATAGAAAACCGAGTGACCGAGCTACTAAGCATCGTTAAGTTAGAAGGTTTAGAAAATGAAAAAGTCACCGCCCTTTCAGGAGGGCAGCGTCAACGAGTGGCTCTGGCTCGTGCGTTGGCGATCAGACCCGATGTGCTGGTTCTCGATGAGCCACTTTCGAATCTTGATGCAAAGGTAAGGCTAAGCGTTCGCCATGAAATCAAAGCCCTGCAGAAACAACTTGGCTTTACCTCACTCATAGTCACCCATGATCAGGAAGAAGCCTTGGTCATGGCGGACCGAATCGCCGTGTTAAACCAAGGCAAAATCGAACAAATCGGTACACCAGAAGAAATTTATCATCACCCAAGTACGCCCTTCGTTGCCGACTTTATGGGAGCAGAAAACCATATCGAGTGGCCCACTAACGACGACGCTTTCCGTCTAAACCTGAGTAACCATGCCACTCCATTAGACATTTATTTTCGTAGTGAGAATACAGAGCTGCTGCCCACTCAACCGACGACAAACGAAGATGACTTCCATACGGGCTTGGTGATCAACGGCCACGTCGAACAAAGTGTGTTCTTTGGCAACAACTACCAAATTAGTGTGCGCTGCGGGAAGCACACCATACAGGCAGATCACGACCAGAATCTACCTGAGAATACTCCCGTTACTTTATGCGTTCCCACCGATGCTCTGCATGCTTTCACTAAAAACGTAGAACATGCCGAACATCAAAAAAACCATGCCGTTACTGTTTAATCAATGAGGATGAATCATGTTTACTAAAACGAATATCGCCGTAATTGCCGCTGTCGGCCTTACTCAATTTTCAACTTTTGCTTACGCAGACACCACACTGAACGTGGCTTCTGCCGGCAGTCAAAACATGGTGGATTACGTAAAAACCTACCTTGCTCCTAAATTTGAAGCAACGCACCCGGGTGTAAAAGTGAACGTAGTTGGCACAGGGCCAGGTGATGCGGGTTCTCACAAAATCATGGAAAAGCTGTCGGCGCAAAATGACAGCGGTTTGGATAAATGGGACATTGATGTGGCCGTTGTACACCAAAAAATTGGTGGCGAATTGGTTGAAGATGGACTGCTTGCAAAGTATCGCAGTGATATTAACACTGGCAAAATGGTGTCCCGAGACAGTGCGAAAAATGCCCTCGGCATTAATGTTGATGGTTACGTTATGCCTATGTTTCATAGCCAAACCGCCATCGCTTATAACAGTGATTTCGTTACAAACCCACCAACATCTTATGACGAATTGGTTAAGTGGACGCAAAAACACCCTAAATCTTTCGGCTACAACGGCATTAAAAACGGCATGTCTGGCGTTAGCTTCGTAACCGGTTGGATTTATGCTTATGGCACAGATGCAGAAAAATTGTCTTCTACGCCATATGATAAAAACGTCGAATCGTCTTGGGATAAGGCCTTTGCCGAACTAAAAGAATTCAACAAGAACATCACTTTCACACCAGGCAACGCAGGCACGTTAGACATGCTAAACCGTGGTGAGATTTTTATGGGGCCAGTTTGGGTCGACATGTTCTATAGCTGGAAAGAGCAAGGCAAGATTCCACCATCGCTTAAACTCTCTTTGATTGCACCAGGTATGCCGGGACAACCAATGTACTACGTGACGCCAACCAAAGCTGCGCACCCTCAACTGGCTCGCGAGTTCATTGAATTAGCCACCAGCCCAGAAATTCAAGCCAACGGTATTGTGAAGCAGTTCAACTGGTATCCAGGCATTGATGCGAATTATGTAGAAGCCAAGCTTGATAAAGCCACATGGGAAAAATTGTTCGCAGAAATCACACCGAACGATTTATCTAAATATGGAAAAAGCTTCCCGATTGGGCCGTACTTTGATGACATCAAAGAAGGCTACGAGCGAAACGTTTCTAACTAGTTTTGTGAGCTAAACCACTGAGCGAAGTACTCGCTCAACATAAGCCCTGAGCACAAATTTTCTGAATTACTCTGCTCGGGGCCATTTTCTCTTGTGTTGGTCATTGGAAATAAACATGCGTCAAACGACATCACACAACCTACTAAAGAACCCTCTTTGGTTAATCGCCCCAGCCGCGCTCATGGTCGGTATTTTCTTTCTATACCCATTGGGATTTTCGCTTTATTCAGCTATTACATTAGATGATGGCAGTATCACTCTCAGCCATTTAAACAAAGCCTTTGAGCTTTACTCAAATGACATCCTTTTTACCATCATCATTGTGTTGATTTCGGTCGTCATTTTAGCGGTATTATCCATCACCATCGCCGCTTTGATTACTTTATCGCCTTTTCGTTCTTTAACGAAAACACTGGCCTTTCTTTATCGTTTGCCTTTATTCATTCCCTTTATTGTCACCGCGCAAATGATGCGCACCTTTTTGGCGAAAAATGGCTTAATGAATAATGCCTTTGTCGCTTCTGGCTTACTAACGCCCATGGACACCGTGTCTTTCCTTGGCTGGAGCGGCATCATTATTACCTTTGTCTGGAAGCAATTAGCCTTTTCGACCTTGTTAATCTCTGGCGCCATGGCCGCCTTGGACGACTCTCAAATCCGTGCTGCTCGCAATTTAGGCGCGTCACGTTTGCGTATTCTATTTCAGATTATCTTGCCACAAATTATTCCGACTTTAGGCGTTGCCATGGTGTTATCCATTGTCACCATGATGTCCGTATTATCCGTTCCACTGATGATAGGCACAGGCTCACCTACCATGATGACGGCAGACATGGCGTTCCGCATCAATTCTTATGGCGACTATCACGTAGCGAACGCACTAGGCTTGGTGTCTTACTGTATTTGCGCTGGCTTAGCTTGGTTTTATCTGCGCCAAAATCTCAAAGAAAAAGGGGCTAACTAATGAGCTATCCACAACATAAAGCCTTGCTAGACAAGTTCAACATTCGCTCTTTGCGGTTCAGCTTTTGGCTGCAATGTGTCTTTATCTTATTGCTCGCACTGGCATTATTTGGCCCTATCATGAACTTACTGATTTGGACCGTAACGGAGAGTTGGTACTTTCCTCATGCGCTCCCAAGCCAATGGGGATTCAAATATTGGCAGCAAGTATTTAACCCTTATAGCGATGTGTCTGGTTCATTATTTACCAGCTTACTGATTGCGGTATTAACCGTGGTGGTTTGTATGATCGTCTCAATTCCGGCGGGCTATGCTCTCTCCAAACGCAGTATGCCATTACGTATTTTTTGGATGTTACTGTTTTTAATTCCTCAAGCATTTCCAAATCTAACCGTGTACATGAACATCGCTCGGCTGTTTTATGAATTTGGCTTAAACGGTACCTTACCAGGTGTGATCATAGTCCATAGTGTTCATGGTTTGATGTTTTCTATATGGATCAGTGTCGCAGCATTTTCATCAACTGACCCAATGCTAGAGCGTGCTTCTCGGAATTTGGGGGCAGGGCCTTTCTACACCTTCTTTCATATCGTATTACCACAAGCAGCACCGGGGTTAATCGCCAGCTGTATTTTTGTCTTCTTAGAGTCATTAGACGAATTTACCGGGACTTTCTTTGTTGGTTCGCCGAATATCAGCACATTGCCACTCTTGCTATACACCGCCAGTATGGAAGGGAACTATCAGATAGCCTCAATCACCGCATTGATCCTGCTTGTGCCGTCCATCCTATTTATGGTCATCATTCACAAATTTATGAAACCTGAGATGCTCTCTAAACTAGGCAAGTAACACTATGAAAACAGAAACAGCTTCAAGGCTGCGACCGTCGACATAATGCGAATTAACCATTTGAATTGGATTGGGTTCACTTTTTTTAATACGTAGTAGCCGATGAAAGAACCTATAACCAATCCAGGCACTGCGTATAAGCTGGTTTTTGTGCTCTCAACTGAAAGCAAGCCGAGGCTGATATAAAATGGCAGTTTTACCACGTTAATAATGAAAAATGCCCACGCGCGGGTACTAACATAGGTTTTCTTATCCAGCTTTTGCTCCAATAGGAACAAGCTAAATATCGGTCCCGCTGCGTTGGCCATCATGGTCACAATCCCGCCAATAAACCCCATGGAATAAGCCGCGATCGGCTTCTGCATAAAAGAGGTTGGGCGGTAATCCAGATATAATCCAAGCGCAATCATGGCAAGTATCATCACACCAAGAAAACTCACAAACTGTTCCGCGTTAATGTTTGCGAGGAAATGACTGGCGACAAACACCCCGAGAAAAGCCAAAGGCAAAAAGCGCGCTAACACAGACCAAGCGATTTTAGATCGGTAGCTAAACACCGCCATAATATCGGTAATAATATACAGAGGTAATAAAATGGCTAACGCCTCAGGCCCTGGGACAGCAATCATCACAATGGGCAACACCAGCAACCCCATGCCGCCAACAGAAAACTTAGAAAAGCCGGTAATCAATCCAGCCAGAAACAACACAATAATCGTAGTATCCACGTTTCACTCCTTCAAATATCTCACGACATGACTCGTTTTATGCGTGCAATAATACGGCAAATAATGAACAATAAATAATCTCGTTTTATTATCAAAACTATTCGAATTAATAATCATCTTGAGGCCATTATGAAACTGGATCAATTAAGAGCCTTTATTGCCGTGGTCGAAACGGGCAGTTTTCGTTCTGCCGCAGACGCTATTCACAAAACACAACCAGGCATTAGCGCGGCCGTAAAAGCACTAGAAGAGCAATTTGGTTTTCTATTGTTCGACCGCAACAGCTATCGGCCGACGCTGACACCTGAAGGCCATGCCTTTTTCCTGCAAAGCCAAAAACTCATGTCTCAGGCTCTGCAACTGGAAAACTTAGGCAATGACCTCGCCCAAGGCACAGAAGCGCCACTGCAACTCTGTTTAAGCCAAATGGCGTTAGACGATAACTGCATGTCACGAATCAAAGCCTTTCAGCGCCAGCACGCGGATATTGCCTTAGACATCACCACAGATCACCTTTACGGTGTGCAAGAAAAGCTCGCCAAGAACCAATGCGAAATCGCCATTGGCCCAAGATACGGGCTTGATGACAGACACGCCTTTATCGAACTGAATAAAATCACTATGATTGCTGTGATCAGCCCAGAATTACTCGCCACGCTTAACACCAGCGACACCAAGATCAAGCAACAATCCTTGTACGCCATTCCCCAAATTCTGGTCAACGACACCACGGCCAACGCCTCAGAAAATGGCCACAGGTACGTTTTACCAACAGGTAAGCGCTGGTATGTGAACGACTTTCAAGCGAAGAAAACCTTGTTGGTACACGGGCTTGGTTGGGCACGCATGCCGAAGCATTGCATTCAGACAGAATTGAATAACGGGCAGCTGGTGCCAATTGAAGTGGAAAATTTCACCTCACAGAATCAGCTGCCCATTTTTATGATTCGCTTACGCCATCAAACCCAGAGTTCGCAAGCGAATGTTTTCTGGGAAATGATGAAAAGCTTTTCTAACAGTACACAAAACGAGCTATGAGGTTTTATTTAATTCCCAATCGTAATCTAGAAAACGGATGGTCATATCCTTGTCTTTAAGCTTCTGAATCTCTTCAGGGTTTAAAGACAAATCCGCTGCGTGATCGATTAAAAACTGCTCCAACGATGAATAGCCCTTCCAGCCTTTTTCAAAGTCTTCTCGATACCATTTAAAAATAGAAGACAGCGCTAACTTGCCATTATCTATTCGATTTCGACTGCGATCTTGCAAGAAAAGTCGCGTTTGTTCGTCTAGCTGAGTATCTAAATGCTTGCCCGTATAAGCTTCATTGCGAAGTGCAGGACAACCAATACTTGCGCAATTCACCGCGAAATGAATGCGCGGGTCTTGATAACGATCTGAACCACGAATCAAGGTATGTTCGATGTCATCCAAAGATCGCGTTTCACCTAATAGCGGAATAAAAGACTTACTCCACGGCGAACTAAAAAAGCTGCCGAGATCTTTAATCGAATCCAAATCCGGCCACTGGGTAAGAATCAAATCCACCGTCCAAGCATTGTACGCATTAATCAAAAACGCCAATTGTTCGTCTTTAGGCCAATCATCAAACTCAGGGGGCGTTACTTGAGACAAATCCGCTAAGTAGCGATCCAGTTGCGCCTTATCATCGGCAAAGCCTTGATAATCCACTTGGCTTGCCTGACCGCCATTGAGCGGCAACACATGCTGTTTTAGCAATGCATCCCATTGACTGTGATCGAAGGTATTTGCCGCGATCACCTGAGCGCTGAACAGGCCAGCGAAGGAGACACTCAATAACGTTAAAACCAATAAACGAAGCTTTATCATCAACTTAACCTCGACGCCAAGCATGGTATTTTTCCAGCCAGTTCAAAATACGTTGCGGCGCGTGAGCACGCTTCCATTCACCTGCGGCGTATTTGTTGGCTTCCGCCCATGTTGGATAAGTATGAATGGTGCCGAGGACCTTATTCAGGCCAAGGCCATGTTTCATTGCTAATACAAACTCGGCCAACAAATCCCCAGCGTGTTCGCCAACAATAGTCACACCCAAGATCTTGTCTTTGCCGGGTACCGTCAACACTTTCACAAAGCCTTTTGCGGCGCTGTCTGCAATGGCACGATCAAGGTCATCCAGTTCATAACGCACCATCTCATAAGCAATGCCTTTGTCTTTCGCGTCTTGCTCGCTCAAACCCACTCGCGCCACTTCAGGATCAACAAAGGTGGTCCAAGGAATCACTCGATAATCAACACGGAATTTTTTCAGTGATCCGAACAAGGCATTTACCGCGGCATACCAAGCTTGGTGAGCGGCAACGTGAGTAAACTGATAAGGGCCCGCCACATCGCCTGCGGCAAAAATATTCGGGTAAAGAGTTTCAAGGTAATCATTCGTGACAATCGTGCCCTTGGTTTCAATCCCCAAGTTTTCCAAACCGTACCCTTCAAGGCGCGCTTCGCGGCCAACCGCACAAATCAGCGCATCAAACTCCACGGTAGACTCTTGACCATCGTGTTCGACAATCAGACGCTTCACCTCGCCTTCCTTCTCACAGCGCACGGCGCTATGGGAGGTCAGCATAATCACCCCATCTTGGATTAGACTTTCTTGTGCCAGAGCAGAAACTTCTTCGTCTTCTCGCCCCATAATGCGAGACGAACGTTCGACTTGAGTTACCGTCGATCCCAAACGGGCAAAACTCTGCGCCAATTCACAACCAATCGGGCCGCCGCCTAACACAACAAGACGCTTCGGTGGCTCATCGAATTTAGCAAAGGCTTCCCACATGGTATCGCTGGTGTAATAACCCACCTCTTCTAAGCCGGGCAAATCTGGCACAAAAGGACGTGCACCGGTTGCTAACACAATACTGCGTGCCGTCAAACGTTGCGTGTCGCCGTCATTTCGTTGAATTTCTACCGTCCAAGGGTCAATCAATTTAGCGTAACCTTGCACCACATCGACACCCATTTTGCTGTAACGCTCAACGCTGTCGTGAGGTTCGATTTTTGCGATCACATCATGAATACGTTGCATGACTTTTTTGAACGAAAACGTCGGCTCGCTGCTGTTCAAACCATAGTTTTCAGCATGGCGCATTTGATGGGCAACTTTCGCGCTTTTGATTAATGCTTTACTCGGAATACAGCCGTAATTTAAGCAATCACCGCCCATTTTGTTAGCTTCAATCAAGGTCACTTTGGCTTTCACTGTGGCTGCAATGTAAGCACTCACTAAGCCACCAGCCCCAGCACCAATAACGATCAAATTACGATCAAAAGAGTTTGGTTTACTAAATCCAGCATAGACACGGCGTGCTTTCACCAGATCGACGATCTTCTTCGCGATCAAAGGAAACACACCCAGCAAGACAAAAGACAATAAAAGCGAAGGCGATAAAATGCCCGACAAACTCTCTAACTGCCCCAATTGTGTTCCGGCATTCACGTACACCAAGGTGCCTGCGAACATACCGATTTGGCTCACCCAATAAAAAGTCAAAGCACGAATAGTGGTTAGACCCATCAGCAAATTAATGAGGAAAAACGGGAAGATAGGAACCAAACGCAATGTAAATAAGTAAAATGCGCCCTCCCTTTCTATTCCTTCGTTAATCGCTTTTAAGCGCTCACCAAAGCGTTTTTGCACTGTGTCTTGAAGCAGATAGCGGGAAACCAGAAACGCCAAGGTCGCGCCAATGGAGCTGGCAAAAGAAACAATCAGCGTCCCCCAAGCCAAGCCAAACAAGGCCCCTGCCGCCAATGTCATGATCGCCGCACCAGGCAAGGACAGAGCCGTGACAATGACATACAAAAGTAAAAACACACCGCCGACCAAGAAAGGTCTTTTGGCTTGCCATTCTTCAAATTGCACAAGGCCCGATTTCAAACCTTCCAGCGTTAATAGCTGGTGTAAATCAAAATAGAAAAAGCCCGTGGCCAATGCGGCAATCAATACCAGCAATCCAATTTTTTTCATTCGTCAAACTCCGAAAGAGCCTTGCGACTCGGGGAAAACACAATTAAACAATTCGTTAATGGTAGTTAGACAGAATACAGACTGGAATTATTACAGCAAGAAGGATTATTTTTTTAATAATCAACTGAGAGCAGAAAATGGAGCCGCGTCTGACAGATTCAAACGCGGCAAAAGAAAAGCATCGTTACTTATAATACGGCTTTAATACGGCCAGCTAACAGGCTGAACAACACCCCAAAAGCACAGACGCACAGCACCAAAAAAATCAAACCAGATAGGCCATACACAGCAATTGCTGTGGCAAAGCTTGGCGGTCCAACGGTCGCACCAATGTTACCGAACTGAGCCAGCAAGCCATAACCTTGCGCTTGCTCACTTGGGTTGCGCGCCAGCGTTGGAATCATAGCCAGAGCAGAGCCTGGCACCATTCCTAGAAACAACACCATCACACCCACCACAAGGCAAAACAACTCTGGCGAACCATTTATGAGAGACAACAAACAAGCACAAGTCGCCACACCACAATACGCCATCAAAGCAACACGCTGTGGTCGCATGAGATATTGCGCAATAGCACCCGCTAAAAAAGTACCGCCTGTACTAATGAGTGGCAACACAACCATCATTAGCTTCTGCAATGTGGAATCGCCAATCAAACCAGGCACGTAGGTCAATACAGACACCAAAGTGCAGGTATAAAACAAGAACACACAGCTTGGCAGCAAAGCACGAGGATTCTGATAAATCTTGATCATTTGCCTAATAAAACCGTCTTGCATCTCTGTCACAGGGACCAAATCCAATACAGGGTTCTTTCTTAGCTTAAAGAAAAGCACCACGCCAATCGTGGTAATAAACACACCATGACTTAAAAACAGCGTTTGCAGGCCGTAGTGATCTAAAATATTTTTCCCCGCCCAGCCACATAACGCAAAAGCAACACCAAAGAAGGTGCCCCAGATGCCCATGGTCAAAGACTTATGTTGCGGTGCGCTTAACTTAGCAATCAAAGTCGGCGCAGCCACCACCACACCTAACTGAGAAAAGCCTTCCAACATGCGTGTCACAAATAACAAATTAAAAGATGGCAGAGTAGATTGGATCAAAGATAAACCACCGCCCAACAACAACGCACCAACCAACACCTTCAAATAGCCAACTCGACTGGCGATCATGCCTGCCGACACACCGAACACCAACCCCGCAATACCAACTGCAGAAAGCGCCGCGCCCGTTGACGTCGCGCCCATCTGGTAATGCTCCAGCAAACCATCAAACGACACAGAAAACTTGGCAAACTGCATGGCCGCCGAAATACCTGCAACCCAGAGCAAAATCACATTTAGCCATTGGGTTTTTGCTTCAGTGATTGGTGATTGAAAAGAGGAGTTTGTTGGCATCTCGCTTCCTTATTAGAATGAAAATTAAGCCATCGACCAAAAAGATGCACTTAAAAGCTGACCTGACGGACAAATTATGGCCGCTATTCTAAAGCATAAAAGACTTGTATAGACAGCAATGAAGTAACTTTCTTACTCGAGAGTACATAGGAGTAGAAATAATTGCTCACGCCCTTAATGGTAGGCCAGTAACTAGAAGGGATAAAGTGCTTGAAAAACGACAGCTTGACCTTACTCCACCGTTAATCCTGACGCCAACGCTTTTGTTTTTTTACTAACGTTGACTGGTCAATACCAAGTACATTAGCGGCTGACCTAGTTGTGCCACACTCTTTTATCGCCTCATCAATCAAGTGCCGCTCTAACGCCTCAACCTGTGACTTTAGGAGTCGCTTCTCACTACTAGGAGCTTTTAATTTAAATTCCGCAGGCAGTTGCTCAACCGTAATCAATGACTGATCAGCGGTAACGACTAATCTCTCAGTTAGGTTGATTAATTCTCGAATATTACCTGGCCAGTTATAATGACTTAATTGTTCAATGACATCTTGATTCCAATGACAATCTAATTCATACGCACTATTAAAGTGTTGAATATAATGCTCAAGTAGCGGAGCAATTTCATCCTTCCTATCGCGTAATGGAGGGAGCGTTATTGGCACGACATTTAACCGATAAAGTAGATCTTCTCTAAATAATTTAATATCAACCAATTTTTTTAAGTCATGATGTGTTGCAGAAATTAAACGAAAGTTCACGCTTTTAAAATCAGTTCCTCCAACAGGGATAAAGCGATTTTCAGCAATTACCTTAAGTAACTTTACCTGCAGGCTAAGCGGTAAATCACCAATTTCATCCAAAAATAAAGTGCCATTATTAGCCGCTTCCAATAGCCCAATGCGCCCTTTTGCTGAAGCCCCAGTAAAAGCTCCCGGCATATATCCAAAAAGCTCAGCCTCCAGTAAGGATTCTGGCATCGCCGCACAATTAAGCTCAATAAATGGCCCATTGCTAACTTTGCTATATTTGTGAATAGTATTCGCTAATAGCGTTTTACCTGTACCCGTTTCTCCTTGAATAAGTATCTTGGCATTGGAGGTAGCAACTTTTTTGGCTAAATCATAACAGGCCTTAGTATTAGAGCTAATGATAAAGGCCTCTTGATTATCCCCAGATACGGCAGATGTTCCGTAGAGCTCTTTTAGCTTTAGTAGTTGGTCTAGCTGCTCTTCTTTATGTTTTGCTTTAAGTAGCTCAGTAATATCCCTTGCTGTAGTAACAACGTACTCAATGCGACCTTGCTCATCAAACATCGGGGTTCCAGACACAAATATTTTATGGTCATCCCCAATGGTTTGAATAATGGTAACAGCACTTAATTCTTTCAGTACTTCAAGCGAAACCGAGCGTGAAATATAACCAGCCTTAACAACTTCAGACATATGCAGACCAATTAAGTGACGCTTTGATAATCCAGTCATTCTTTCATAAGCTTTATTCATGGTAACGGTTATACCATTCCCATCGGTTATATAAACACCATCACTCAATGCATCGATAACTCGCTGTAAATTTTTGTCAAAAACCACTTATTTCATTACTCCCGAATTTTCACTATTAAGCATAACGCGCGCCCCCCGCTAAAGAGCAATCGTTTCATGCTACTTGGCGTATTAGAAAGTATTTCAGCCCAATCATCTATTTTTATTTGAGAGCCACATGTCGTTTGATGAAATCAATCATCAAATATACATTCTTGATGATTAATTTCATCAACCCAATTAATAGATAAAAATAAAAAATCTTTTAAATCAATCACTTAATAAAAACTTAATATTTGGTATGCCGATTGCAAAAATACAATTCAAGTCATGCACTTCTTACATGAATCCACGATAACTAATATAAAGGAGATTCTAATGTTACAGGATATGTCACTTCTAAAAACCCGCTGCTTAGTCAATGGCGAGTGGGTCGAAGCCAAAGAAAAAACCACACACCCTGTCACTAACCCTGCGACCGGTGAAGTCATCGCAGAAATCCCTCACCTTTCCCCAGAGGAAATCCCTGCCGTCATCGAAGCCTCTCGCATTGCACAAAAAAAATGGGCAGCACTAACGGCCAAAGAACGCTCAGTGATTTTAAAACGCTGGTTTGAGCTAATGATCGAGAATACAGACGACCTAGCCCTCTTGATGACCTCAGAGCAAGGCAAACCACTAGCCGAAGCGAAAGGCGAAATTGGCTACGCGGCCTCTTTCATTGAATGGTTTGCTGAAGAAGCAAAACGCATTTATGGCGACACGATTCCAGCACCTCGTACAGACCAAAGACTGACCGTTATCCGTCAACCGATCGGTGTTACGGCAGCGATTACGCCATGGAATTTTCCAGCCGCGATGATTACACGCAAAGCCGCGCCAGCACTGGCTGCAGGATGCTCAATGATCGTTCGTCCTGCGGACTTAACGCCGCTTACTGCGTTAGCCATTGGCGAACTCGCACAACGTGCCGGTATTCCTGCTGGCGTTTTTCAAGTCATAACGGGCTCTGCTAGCAAACTAGGCAAGGTTCTTACCGACAGCCAAGTCGTTAGCAAGTTGTCTTTCACAGGATCAACGGAAGTCGGTCGTTTATTGATGGCGCAATGCGCACAAACTATCAAAAAAGTCTCTTTGGAACTTGGCGGCAACGCGCCCTTTATCGTCTTTAATGATGCGGATCTTGATAAAGCCGTCGAAGGCGCAATGGCTTCTAAATACCGTAACGCGGGACAAACCTGTGTTTGCGCAAACCGTATTTTGGTTCAGCGCGGTGTTTACGAAGAATTTACCGCGAAACTGACCGAAAAAGTCAAAGCCTTAAAAGTAGGTAACGGTGTTGAAGCTGGCACCGACATTGGCCCAATGATCGAAGAAAAAGCCATCTCTAAAGTAGAAGATCATATCCAAGACGCTGTCAGCAAAGGCGCCAAACTTGTCTATGGTGGCGAACGTTTGGGTGGACTTTTCTTACAGCCAGCCATTTTAACTGGTGTCACTGCTGACATGAAAGTCGCACAAGAAGAAACCTTTGGACCTATGGCGCCATTGTTTGCTTTCGATACCGAAGAAGAAGCCATCGCCATGGCAAACGATACGATTTTTGGCCTTGCTGCCTACTTCTACACTCGTGATCACGGCCGCATGATTCGCGTATCAGAAGCGCTGGAATACGGCATGGTCGGTCACAACACTGGATTGATTTCAAACGAAGTCGCCCCTTTTGGTGGCGTTAAACAGTCTGGTCTTGGACGCGAAGGCTCTAAGTATGGCATCGAAGAATATCTCGAAATGAAATACGTATGCAGTGCCCTATAAGCCAACAACAGTAAATTGGAGATCATTATGACTGACGGCATCAAACCTTTTTCTTTTAATACGCCCGGCTCCATGCACCTTGAATGGGGTGGCGCAAAGCGCCTTGGCGAATTACTTAGTGGGTGGTTCAAAGAACGTAACTTATTAATCGTAACAGACAAATTTTTGAACGAAAGTGGCCTATTGGAACAAACCAAAGACTCACTAAAAAAACACGGATTCACGGTAACGGTATTTGACAATGTAGTCGCTGATCCACCAGAACACGTGCTAATGGAATGTGTCGAACAAGGTAAACAAAGCCATACCGATATCGTTTTAGGTTTGGGTGGCGGGTCTTCTATGGACATCGCCAAATTGGTTGCTGTCATGCTGACATCTGAACAGCCACTTTCTGAACTGTACGGCATTGGTAAAATCACTGGCACAAGAGCGCCATTGGTACAGGTTCCTACTACGGCAGGCACAGGTTCGGAAGTGACCAACATCACCATTCTTACCACAGGCGAAACGACTAAGATGGGTGTGGTATCTCAGCAATTGTACGCAGATCGAGTCCTGTTAGATGCAGAATTAACTGTCGGCCTTCCGGCGCTACCAACTGCTGCAACGGGTATTGATGCCATGGTTCATGCCATTGAAGCCTACACTTCGGTTCATCTTAAAAATCCTTTATCTGATGCATTGGCAAAAGAAGCCTTGCGCCTCTTGAGCAAAAACCTAGTCACCGCTTGCCAAGATGGGAAAAACCGCACGGCCCGTGAAGCTATGTTGTTGGGTGCAAATTTAGCAGGCCAAGCCTTCTCTAATAGCCCAGTGGCAGCGGTACATGCCCTCGCTTATCCATTAGGTGGTCATTATCACCTACCTCATGGCTTAACGAACGCTCTCATGCTTGGTCCAGTCTTACGCTACAACATGGCAGTTGCTGCGCCATTGTATGCGGAACTCGCCGATGTCGTTCTGGGTTATTCAGATGAAGAGATGGAAATACGCTCAGCGAAATTCGTCGATTTCATGCAAAAATTGATGAACGAATCTGGTGCACCGCAGCGTCTTCAAGATGTTGGTGTCACCGAAGAAAGCCTACCAACACTTGCCAAAGACGCCATGTTACAAACTCGCCTGTTAGGCAACAACCCTGTTCCCGTAACTGAAGAAGATGCATTGGCTTTGTATCAAGCAGCTTTCTGATTCTAAAAATGATTAAACCAAGGGGTAATAGCAATACTTCTTAAAAATTTCAACAAAACGAGATTAGAAACCTCTGAAAAGGAGAAATATTATGAGCTAAACTACTCATTTATATAAATGAAAATTTGTTTATACATAAAAGATATCTGACTTAAAGCTTATTAGTCACTTTTATTTATAATCTTCAGTATTAAAAAAATATAATTACAAAAGGTTTTTTAAAATGGAAGAATTAAAGTTATACGCTATGACATGTGGTTGGATTACAATGCCTTATGGTTTCTTTATGGCAGGAGAAACAGGCAACTTAGCGATTCCAATACCTTGTTATTTAATTGAGCATCCTAAAGGAACGGTATTATTTGATACAGGTCTAGAACTCCCCCTTCAGTCTGAAGATGAGCATGTCGTCAAAAATGCATTAGGTGGATTTGCAGAATTAACAACGGTAGATTTTGTTCCTGGCGAAGACGTAGCGAAGCGTTTAGAAGCCTTCGGCGTAGATCCATTAAAAATCAATTATGTAATTAACTCCCATCTACATTTCGATCATTGTGGCGGTAATGCTTGTGTCCCAAATGCACGTATCGTTATACAAAAACGAGAATGGGAAGCAGCCAAGGATGAAGAAAACATAGAAAAAGGTATCTATGTGCCACGACATTATGATTTAGGCCATGACCGTCTAGAAATAGACGGTGAACATGATTTATTTGGTGATGGCTCTGTCGTTTTAATCCCAAGCTACGGACACACACCAGGGCACCAATCCCTTAAAGTAAAAGTGGATGGAAAAGAAGTAGTTATCGCAGCGGACGCTTGTTATTTAAAAGCTTCTCTTGAAAAAATGACCTTACCCGATGCGATGGTTGTGAATGACGCCCAAGCTATGCTGAATAACTTCGACTTGTTCAAAAAGTTAAAAGCAAAAGGGGCATTTCTTTTATATGGACACGATCCGAAGCAATCAAAATCACTAACTGATGGCAGTATTCGTCAAATAACAGCCGAGACGTTGGCAAGCTTATCATAAAAATCGTCCAATAAGTTATTATTGGACCAATAATATGCATTAGTATGAACTTGTTGTGATTTAAAAATAGAGAGTTATCCATTTTAATAATGATAACTCTCTATTTCATATTCGCATATATTTAATCCTACAATGAAACACGTAGAGACGTTCAATTTTACTAAATAACTATGTACCACTTAAAAGTTCTCTGTAAATGCCTACATCAAACATCTTTTTCCAGTTTTCCGGTCCAATGATATTTTTAGTTTATTTCGCTCGATAATAAGAAGGAGGGAACGAATGTTGTCTCGCCCAAAGTCGACGAAACTGTCTCGGATCATCAAAACCACAACGCTCAGCCACGTCTTCTATTGGCAAAGACGTACTTTGCAAAAATTGCATCGCTAAAGTCAGACGAAGTTTATGAATATATTCACGTGTTGTCAGGCCAGCACTTTCTTTAAACAAGCGCACGAGATGACGCGGACTGCATTGAGCAATGTCGGCCAAGCTTTCCAGTGACCAATTCCGAGCAGGATCAACCTGAATGGCATCTTGTACCCGATGCACACTTTGGTGAAAATGATTGCGGTTTTCTAACCACGGAGATTGGCTAGGATCATTCGGACCACGACGCGAGAACAGCACCATGTGGCGCGCCACCTGACTCGCACAATTCGCTCCAAACTCCTTTTGTATAAGATACAAAGCCAAATCAATACCAGCCGTCACACCAGCACTGCTATAAAAATCACCATCTACGGTAAACAATCGATTAGCAAGCACTTTAGCGCTAGGCGCTGCCTCTTGGAGTTCGTCTATATGCATATGGTGAGTCGTACAGGCTCGACCCGCTAAAAGCCCAGCTTTTGCAAATAATAAAGTCCCCGCACAAATACTAATATAGCGACCAATATAATTTGCCTGTTGAGCCAGCCAACCTATCGTTGCTTCCATAGCAGGCGTATCTAAATCAATTAGATCACCCGCCAGTCCAGTACTAACAACCCAACTATTCACCGCTATAACATCAGGTAGTGGTTCAACTTGAATATTTAACCCCAAGGTATTTTCGACCTTTACTTCAGGACCAACAAAATGCAATTCAAATTGTCTCTGGTTCAAAGATTCAGCTCCAGCAGCAAAGCGATTTGCATATTGAAAGGCCTCCGCAGGGCCAATCGTATCCAGCAAAACACTATTCGGCATCATAATAAAATAAACTTGAATCTTAGTTATCACCGACACCTTATACCCCTTTGAAGGTTGTTTTGAATTGATCGAAAAGCCGAACACCAAAAGTATTAACCAACAGACCGATCAATACAAAACACACGCCGATCCATTGAAGTGGTAACAGGCTTTCATCCAGAATTATCGCTGCAAAGGTCAAACCCACGATAGGAACACCCAAGGTCAAGGGTGCAACTTGACTCGCAGGATAGCGGCCCATCAAATATCCCCACAAAGAATAACCCAAAATAGTCGCCACCAAGGCAAGATAAACCAGAGCACCAATAGACACCCAACCAATATTCATCAAAGCTGAATACATCAATTCAGGCCCTTCCATATACCAAGAACACACAAAGAAAGGCAATGGCGGCACCCAAGCACTCCAAATAACCATGTTCACATTCACTGCATAGCCTTTCTGACTCATAGTGCGAGCACTAATATTCCCTAGCGCCCAGCTCGCTGCGGCGAACAAGGTTAGAATAAAACCAAACAACGTCATATCGCTGACGCCAGACACCACAGCAATCATCAGCAAACCACTGCCCGCTAAAGCAATCGCCAACACTTGATGCAAACGCACACCTTCTTTCAAAAACACCAACGCAAATACCATGGTAAACAACGCCTGAGACTGTAATACCAAAGAAGCCAAGCCAGCGGGCATACCATTCGCCATCGCCATAAACAAAAAGGCGAACTGCATAAAACCCATTGGTAGTGCATATACACACCACCACTTCAGCGGAATGTTAGGCCGTTTCACCAACAAACACCCGATCGCCGCCACCGCTAGAAATCGCAGTCCACCCAATAGCAAAGGCGGCACTTCGCCAAGGCCAAAAGAAATCACCACAAAGTTTAATCCCCAAGCGAGGATAATCACCAGAGCCAAAATACTGTCTTTGAACGTCATAATGCCTACCACCAATAAATTTGATAGAAGCATTATAAAAAGGCAATTAACGAGAAACGAGGACAGACCCTAGGGTCAAAAAGGACAATGCGTAAAACAAAATGGCCTGAAAGAACACCTTCCAGACCATTTAAGGCAAAACAATTAAAACTACTGAGCCACGGCCGTTAACTCAGCCTTTCTCAGTTCTTTCATGCGCAAGCCGATGTTGCCGAGGATCAGCATCAAGCCACCGATGATTTGGTAACCAGTTAAACCCATATCAAGGAATAGCCAGTTGATGGCGGCGGCGAATACTGGGAAAGACAGCTCTGCCAAGGTGGCAAGTTGCGCAGGGACCGTTTTCAAACCTTGGTAATAGAACCACATACCGATAAAACCACTCAGTAAGGCCATTGCAACGGCAAGGCTGAGGTCGACAGGCTTCATGGCAATCAAGGTATCAGACTGCGCTAATGCCATGGGTAATAACACCAATAAACCGGCAACAAAACGGCCGGACATAATCGCGTTCGCAGGCATATGTTGGTAAGACAAGTATTTTCCACAGACCGTCGCCGCGCCCCAAGCAATAACCGCAATCAAGGTGTATCCATAGCCTTTCATAATACTGCTTACGTCACTGGAATAGTGCCATTGGGCATCGCCTAATTGACGCAAATCCGGCCACATCATTACGAAACTGCCCAGTAAAATAACGGCCGCCCAGCGGACAAATTGCCCTTCAATACGTTCTTTCAACAACCAGTAGGCCAATAAAATCGCCACGATTGGTTGCAGTTTTTGCAGCAAAATAACGACCGTTGGATTCAAGTAATGAAAGGCTTCTGTAAACGCCAAGGTGCCCATGGCAGAGCCTATGCCGCCAATAAAAAACAAACACGAAAAGCCACTTATCGACATATGGCGATAAACATGGCGATAGCGCCACAGCATAGGTGCGACAAACAACACCAAGGTAAGGTGTTCGATTAGAACTATTTGCAGTGTGGAATAACCCGCTCCCAATAAAGGGTAACGAATCAAGGTATCAAGTGCCCACGTAAAACACGCGATCATGATAAAGAATGTGCCTGCCATCTTTGGTTTCTCCAAATATCAAGATGTACAGGGGTGATGAGGAATATACCAAGGTCTGCACACAAAAATGCACAGCTCAGAAACACCTGAAAAGCATCAGGCGCAACAAAGACTTGGTCGACTTCTATCATCCGGACTGTAACCGTCGGCTCTGGAGTCTCACCAGATCTGCTGACCTTTGTTCATAATAAACAAAGCGCTCGCGGGCTGTTGATAGATTCTTCAATCTTGTCAAATCACCGCCGGTGGGGAATTTCGCCCCGCCCCGAAGTTCGATTAAGTAAAATTAATACATTAACTTTAAACCCATCTTCTTACTTAGGCAATAAGTACGGTCATCACCATAATGAAATTCTCCATTTTATATTCAACAAACTCCTGACCATATACTCAGTATTGCTATACACTCTTTACTCAAAAATAAATATTCATTGAATAGGAAAACGTCAATGCAAACCTCCTCCAGAAGCGGCATATTTTACGCATTAACGGCTTTTACGCTTTGGGCCATTGCACCAATTTATTTTAAGGAAATGTCGTTTGTTCCCGCGCAGGAAATTCTAGCCCACCGTATCATTTGGTCTTGTGTGATTGTTCTCTTCTTAATCGTGCTGCTGCGTTATACCGATGCTTTAAAAACGGTTTTACGCTCTCGTAAAGCGCTCACAGCGATGCTTGCCTCTACTCTTTTAATTGGTGTCAATTGGGGAACCTTTATTTGGGCGGTACAAAACAACCAAATGCTAAGCGCCAGTTTAGGTTATTACATCAACCCGCTTATCAGTATTTTGCTGGGCGTAATTTTCTTTAAAGAAAAGCTCGATAGAGTACGTAAAGCGGCGGTCGTGTTGTGCTTTTGCGCGGTGGCTTTTGAAGTCATTCAATTTGGCTCCTTGCCTTGGATCGCTCTGGCCCTTGCTTTGACATTTGGCTTTTATGGCTTGGTACGTAAAAAAATTGCCGTCGATAGTTTCACTGGGATGGCCATTGAAACAGCTATTATGCTGCCCTTCGCACTCTTGTATTTAGCACTCAGTCCATCGCCTACTGCCAATATTTTTAACAATAGCGCCCAAGTAAACTGGCTTCTGTTTGCAGCAGGTCCAGTCACTATGGTGCCATTAATGTGTTTTGCCGCGGCGGCAAATCGCGTGAGCATGGTAACGCTTGGCTTCTTCCAGTATATCGGCCCAACTGGCATGTTTTTCCTAGCGGTTTTTTTGTACGACGAACCGCTTAGCCCAGAGAAACTTACCACCTTTGTTCTTATCTGGTCAGCGCTTGCTATGTTGATTTTCGACTCTGTTCGCCGTCTACGTAAAACCAAAGTCGCGAGACCAATTACCTCAAAAGAGACACTCTAAGCCTTTCAATAGAGATGACTCATGATGAGTTATCTCTTCTCATAAAACGTTAACACCCCTAATGTAACCTGTAAGTGAGATTGTATTAATAAATAGAAAAATGGAGATTCTAACTTATGAAAACAAGGCACTTAAATATCAATACCACACTAAAACCCATGGCGCTGGCCATCAGTGTCATTACACTACTTAGCGCCTGTGCAAGCCAGCAATACAACTCGTCAAACAGTACTCCAACAGGACTGGGCTACGAGCAAACCGTTCCAGTGCCAAACGTTTCCTTTCCTCTGCCTGCAGTAGATAACATTGAAAACAATGGCGGCAAGAATAAATACGACCCTGCCTATAACCCTATTCTCCAATTGCTCTCTGGATTTAACCAAGTATGGACGCTAGGAGACGAACAATGGGCCAGCGGTAACGCTAACAGCAAGGGGCCAGCCGACTTTAGTCGTGCCAAAATCCTCGACCCAATCGCTTGGCAAGAAAATATCGCCTATGTTGTAAAAGTCACCAATAACCGCACCTATCAACAAACCCTTGATGCCTATTTGGATGATAGGCGTGATAAAAATTTCAGCGTCATTGATGGCTTTGGACCATTAACGAATGCTTATATAGAAGGAGCGGAAGTGCATTCAAACGTGCCTCTTCATGTAGCAAGCGATGTGTCCAGAGGCCTATCCGACCCGGCCTATTTTGATGCCAATGCGACCATGGATTATTCTGAAGGCGGTGATGATGAGTCTGCAAAAGGGCTGTCTTCGTCTAAGTTAGGTAAGGTGGTTGATTTCGTGCATTTACTACGTGAAAGTTCGGCATCAACCTCGCCATCTAAATACCTTTTCGCCTCACCTCGACCATGGCGCATGAACAACAAAGGGCAGGTTATTCCACTAGATGCCAATAACGACGGCGTGCCAGATACAGAAACACTAGGCGATAAAACGTTCGAGCTTTACGATACCAAGGTCGCAATCGTTCCTTCGCTTAAATATCAGCGTCGCAAAGCCCAAGACGGCCGCCGTAAAGATGGTGCTTTTCCAAGTGGTCACACTAATGCTGGCTATTTAGCCTCGTGGGCCTATGCATACGCCTTCCCAGAACGATTTGCCGAAATGGTAACTCGTGGCTCAGAACTCGGTGAAAGCCGGATTGTGGCAGGTATGCATTCGCCATTTGATGTCATTGGAGGTCGAATTCAATCTCAAGCCGTCGCGGCGGCAGCTCTGACCAATAGCCAAAATACCGAACTCAAACAAGCGGCTTACGCAAACTCCGCAAGCTATTTTTCTACGCTCTCTAACAGTCAATCGCTGTACGAACTGGCTCACCAAGCAGATAACAACGACCGTTGGGCTGATCACGATCGAAACAAAGCCCTGTACCGTTTCCGCATGACATATGGCTTTAGCCAAGATAAGAGTAAAGCAGGTCAAGATCCCATTGTCCCGAAAGGCGCCGAAGCGATATTAGAAACACGACAACCTTACCTAAGTGCAGAACAGCGACGCGCCGTGCTGTACACAACATCCATTGATTCTGGTTACCCAGTTCTAGATGAATCAAATGGTTGGGGGCGTTTAGACTACGTAACCGCTTCAGATGGTTACGGTGCGTTTCTAGGTGATGTAACAGTTAATATGGATGCAGCAAAAGGCCGCTTTAATGCCCATGACTGGTGGCGTAATGATATCAGTGGCAAAGGCTTACTAACCAAGCAAGGTACAGGCTGGCTAACCTTAACGGGGAATAATACCTATGAAGGCGGAACGGTTCTGCAAGAAGGTACGTTAGAAGCACAATCACGCAACGCCTTCGGTTCAGGCAATTTGTTAGTGAAAGGCGGAACGCTTGCTCTTTCTGTTGAACAACCACTAACGATACAGGGAACAGTGGTTATCACTGGCGGGGATCTTGTGGTCAAACGACAAAACAAATCTCCATCGGTTGGTGATCGCATCAAACTAATATCAGCAGATCAATTTAAAGGGACGTTTAACAACGTCATCACCGAAGGGTTTAAAGCCTCTGTTCTTTACGAGGACACAGGGCTGACCTTGCTGGTTAAAGAATAATTTTTGGTCTATTAAAAGAGAAGGCGAATTCAGACATTCGCCTTCTCTTTTACTTCCCTATACGCCCTATCCATCCTATTTCTGCAAACAAGAACAATCTGTAAAGACTGACGATTCCACGTCATCAACAAGGAAGCATCGCGGTAACCTATTGATTGATCTAGTTATTAAGTTATGAATCCCTATTGTTAGCAGCATCTACAACAAGGTGATTTATGACTTATGAATATTAATATCCAAAAAACCTTTGCCAAAACATTTTCAACTATCTTTTTTACCCTGGCAGGCTTTGTTGTCATTGCCAGCTTCGCCGGCGCCATCAGTGAATACAATCACGGCGAAAGCCTCACCCAAGTCATTATTAAGATTATCAATTCCAACATCATCGCTATTGCTGTATTTGAGCTGGCGATGGTGATCAATAAGGAATACGGCAGCGATAATGAACATGACGTTATTGTTTTATTAAGACGAACTTTGCCTAGGTTTATTGGCACTGTTTGTGTTGCCATGGCATTAGAAGGCTTGATTATGGTGATCAAATATAGCCAACTCGATATGGCGGGGAACTTGTATTACCCCGTGGCAATTGTTGCCAGTGCAGGCTTCTTGCTGATTTCTTTGGGAGTATTCCTTAAATACGCACCTCGTGAACATTAGTAGAAATTAAGCCACATTTATTAAGACAATTTTGTGTCTGACCATGGTGTTTTTTGTTTCTTTTTTAGTCATCAAGCCTCACAATCGCGGCATGTTTAGCTACTGATTATATGAAATGAAAATTATCTCTTTTGATGCCTTAAGAACCTTGCACTTACCCCATGTTCGCTACATAAAACCTGAGTCTATGTACGACCATTTGGAAGAAATCAAAGAAGCCGATTGGTTATTATTTCCCCAGTATTGGCAACTGACTGCTTTGGTTCACGGGCTGAAAAAGCGTATTTTTCCTAGTCTTGCGTCATACATGATTGGTCACGACAAAATCGAAATGACTCGCACATTTCGCACCGTTGCGCCGCAACAACACCCTTATACAATTATTGCCGCTAACACACCTTATGAAGCGGAAAAAATTTGGGATGACATGCCATCGCCTTTTGTGGCAAAAATTCCGAAAAGCAGCATGGGCAATGGCGTT
Organism: Marinomonas rhizomae; assembly: GCF_024397855.1. NCBI lineage: Bacteria > Pseudomonadati > Pseudomonadota > Gammaproteobacteria > Oceanospirillales > Oceanospirillaceae > Marinomonas > Marinomonas rhizomae. The sequence continues at coordinate 188,463 of NZ_CP073343.1, read as the reverse complement.
TTTTTGATAGAAACCATTGGCCAATGGCGTGATTACGTTGCTCAAACCGATGTATTATATGCGCAAGAGTATCTGCCCATAGACAGAGACATGCGCGTTATTTGGGTCGGCAATAAAATTGTTAGCGGTTATTGGCGTCTACAATCTGACAATGGTTTCCATAACAACATCAGCCAAGGCGGACAAGTGAAAGTCGCGCTGATTCCAAAAGAAGCTCAAGATTTAGTGACTTATTTGGCCGAATCATTGGACATCAACCACGCGGGGTTCGATATCGCCATGGTCGGATCTGTACCTTATGTGATTGAAATTAATCGTATTTTTGGTAATCAAGGACTGCAAAATATTCAACAGGATGTGAATACGGAACTGCTTAATTACCTTAATGAACAGCATTTACTATCGACCGCCACATTCACAGATCAGCCAATCGGATTTTAATTAACCGATCAATCTTGCAAAGGTTAATCATACTTTGCAAGATTCACGCGCAATATAGCAAAAATACAAATAACCCTAGAGTGTGTCACGTCATCATTACGTCACATAACATGACTAATATTCACCGATAAAAAATCATCCCCACTCATAAGGACTTTGTTTTGGATACTAGGACATTTCTTCCTATACTCGGCATGCTAGCATTAACTGGCTGCAGCTCAGTTGGCACAACACCAAACGCTTCTACTGACTCTTATATTTATGGGACAAAATCCGTTTATGTTCCGCAAGAAAGTGCAGAAAACTACAGCTCGGTGCCTGATAACTACACACTGATTTACACCGAATTAGTCGCTCGCCACGGTTCGCGCGCGCTTTCGAGCCCAAAATACGACGACATCAGCTTGAAAATCTGGCAAGCAGCGCAAGAACAAAATGCACTAACACCTTTGGGTGAACGCTTGGGAGTTGAAATTGCACGTTTAATGGCTGCCAATAAAAAAATGGGCTACGGCAACTTATCCGAGTTGGGCAAACAGGAACACATTCATATCGGTGAACGCATGGCACAGCGCAACGCCAGTTTACTCAATCGTGCGGTGAAAAATCAGCAACAGATCGCCTTTGAATACTCCGGGAAAGATCGTGCTAGAGACAGTGGTTTAGCTTTTGTCCAAGGCTTAGAAAACATCAATCCGGCCCTAGCACCACTCATCAGCAAGCCAGTTAAAAACAAGGCTCAGCTCTATTTCCACAAACAAGACAACAACAAAGATTATCAAAACTACAAGGATGAAAACCCGCAGTTACGGGAAGCTATTGAACACTTATTTGATCAACCTAAAACCCATCAAGTCGCACGAGAAATGCTAGAGCGTGTTTACAAGCCGGCTTTTGTTGATCAGCTTGAAGCAGGTCAATTGTCTTTTCTGAAAGTTGGTAAGAAGAAAGCCAGCGTTTACAACGATGTGGAAGCGGCGATCCAACTGTTTAATCTTTATCTAATTGCCCCTGGTTTAGCCGGCGAGGCTGGCACACAACCATGGAACTTCACTCAATTCATCACACCAAAAGAATCTCAATGGTTGTCTTATGTGCTGGATGGGGAAGATTTCTATGAGAAAGGCCCAAGCTTCTCCGACACCAACATCACCTACAAAATGGCGTCGGTATTAGAAGATGACTTCTTCAATGAAATCAAAGGCGTGCAAGACGGCACAAACACCAAAGCCGCTAAAATACGTTTTGCCCATGCAGAAACCATCATTCCGTTTGCTGCGCAAATGCAGTTAAAAGGCAGCGAGGCCGGCGTGTCACGTGACCTTGGTTATACCTTGCAAACTAGCCCTTGGCGCGGCGGTTGGGTCGCTCCGTACAGTGCAAATATCCAATGGGATGTTTATCGCAATCAAACGGGTAGTTTGTTGGTAAAAATGCTTTATAACGAGCAAGAAATCGCGTTCAAAGACAGCTGTAAACCCATTAGCGCTGGCAGTTATTTTTATCAATTTTCTGAGTTAACACGTTGCTACAATAAACGATAAAAAACGTTCATAAAAAAACAGCCAAGATGCTTCACCGCACACATGGCTGTTTTTTTATATTGAAACACTCAAACTATTACTTCACTTGTCTGGCCATCACGATCATCTTATCAAGCGCAACATTCAAAGGCTTGGCAACTTCCGCTCTGATTCGAGTGTAAGCCGTACAGTCATTTATGGCCGCAGCGTATTCTGTAAAGAGCTTTTTCTCTGAATACCTTTCATTAAGGTGCTTAAAAAAGGTGTTTTTTTGTCTATCAAAAAGCTTCTGCATCAGCTTGGCTTGCGCTTCGTTACCGCCATACATGCTTAATAACTTTGGCGTGATCACGTCATCCTGCAAAAAATTTCTATAGCCGGATAAACCGCGGTGAACGATAACCATATCTTCCGAGGAATGATGATCGGAAAAGTTATCCAGTTTGGTATCTACAAACTCCACCAGAGCAAGACACGAGTTCAGTTCGTTAATGGAAGGGGACGCTGCAAACATCGCAGGCGAGCAAAGTAAACCGATGACAAACATTAGGGTGATTTTCGTTTTCACAGCCCTTCTCCTTGTTATTATTTTTATAGCGGTTCAAACGATAACAGTAAGCCGCATACTTAAAATAACACTAAGGATAATTTAAACAAAACTTATCGCAAATAATTATCAACAATACTTCGGTACTCTAAACAATAAACAAGCCCTATTTAGCTTTGCATTCAGAAAGCACGCGTTTATTAGAAGGAGGATTGTTTGCCAGTTTATTGGCGGGGCGAATAGGCCTTGAGACTAAGTTGCCACCACAGTTTGGGCAGCGGCCATTAGGAAGCTTAGTCTGAACGCAATCGAGGCAGAAAGTACATTCAAAACTGCAAATCATGACATCTGCAGCCGACGGTGGTAAATCCTTATCACAACACTCGCAATTTGGTCTTAGCGCTAGCATACGTCACCCTTCAGCATTCTCGAAAAATAACTATCTAAAGTATTGAAACGCCACCCAAACCTTATAGGTGGCGAACAATAAACCGAAAATAGCTAGTTAACGATCAACTCGCTAGGGTAAAACGCGCCATCGTTTGTTTCATCGCCGTACTTTGACCATTGAGTTCTTCCGCTGCGGCAGCCCCCTCAACAGAACCCGCTGCATTTAACTCAACAACGTCACCAACAGAAGACATGGCTTGGGTGACTTCATTCACCGCCAAAGCTTGCTCACCGCTGGCAGAGGCAATCTTTGCAACAATGGCCGATGTTTCACTAATGCCGTCAAACACTGCCTGAAGCGATTTATTTGTGCTTTCAGCAATAGCCACACCATTTGCGGTCTTAGACGATGATAGCTGTATCAACTTCGCCGTTTCAGCCGCGGCCCCTGTGCTTCTAGAAGCCAAGCCACGCACTTCATCGGCCACAACAGCAAAGCCTCGTCCTTGCTCGCCCGCCCTTGCCGCTTCAATCGCCGCATTAAGCGCCAGTAAATTGGTCTGCTCGGCGATTTCATCAATCGTCTTAATAAAGCCAGCAATACTTTCTCCAGCGCCTTTAATTTCATTCATCGCTGTAATCATTTCTCGCATCTGTGCTTGGCCTTCAACGACCGCTTTTTGAGCTTTATCAGCTAGCAGATTCGCCTCTTTAGCGCTTTCGGCGTTTTCACTGGTTTGCACTGACAACTGTTCCAATGCCGCCGAAATCGTCTGTAAGTTGTCTTTTTGTTGAGTCGCACCTTCAGCAAGAGAATGGCTGAAGATTGATACTTGTGAACTGCCAGCAGCAATTTGATCGCCTGCATTCTGAATATCCATGAGAATCGTATTTAAATTCTTCACCATGTCTTGCAAGGCTTGCCCAAGGCTGTCTTTGTCTGATGCCAAAACCACTTTTGCCGTCAAATCCCCATCGGCGATTTTTTGAGCTAGAACCGCTTTGGCCTTTAAGCTCTTCACCATGTTCTGAATCGCGGCATATAAGCTGGCTTCTTGTTCGTTATTATTCGGCAAATAAACTTCTAAATCCCCATCAGCGACACGTCGAACAACATTCGTTACCAACGCAGGATCACCACCTAATTGCGACGTGGTAGAACGAGTAATCAACCAAGCAATTACACCACCCAATATAATCGCAATAACGACAATCGCCTCAATCACATACATGGCGGTTTCATTGCTATCTATCAGTTGTGGGCCAAGTATGTCTTGGTTTTTCTTAATATCTAACTTCAGGCCTTCTGTCAGCTGAGTAACCTCAGTCCCAACTGGATTTAATGTCTCGTTGATAATTTTATTACGCGCGACGATAACAGAAACTATTTCGGAAAATGACTGTTTATAGGTCGCTACATCTTGAATAACGGTCGCTATTAAGGCTTTGCGGGCAGGATTTTTCAATTCACTTTCTAGGGTTTTTAATTGTCCATCTAGGTCCGTAAATTCCTGATCGACTCGATCAACAGCTGCTTGCTCGTTGGAATCCAGAAACTTCATTACATACAAACGCGCAAGCAGCAAACTTCTTGTTGCCAATGACGCATTGTAAGCCGCCGCCATATCACCATCGTCTTTTGCAGAAACTAATATTTGGGTCAGGTTACTTTCGATCGCAGGACCTACAGTACTCAAACTATTATTAAACAAGACGTTTCTTCGCTCTTTGAACGTGACAACTTGTTCAAAACCAGCAACATAGTTTTTCAATGAATTTTCCAACTCACCTATAATTTTTTTACCTTCCGGTTTATGAAGGTCTTTTGATGCGTCATCAATTAAGTCCTGAGTTTTCCCCCAATAAAAATCAAATGCCTCTTTGTCTTTCACATGTCCTGTCGCTATGTAACTCTTCTCTTCCATACGAACCATCAGCATATTGGCTTGTACACGGCCAACAGCATTAGTCGCTCTCGCCAGAGAGCGGTATTCTTCAAAACCCGTTGATGTATTAGTTAAAGCAAAATACGACGTGGAGCCGACAATAGCTAACAGAAGAATGACAACCGAAAAACCTAAGAATAACTTTCTTGAAAAAGTGAGCATTTCCTTTACCTCAAATTGAATAACGAGACATCCCAATCTAAAAATAGAAGGTCAAATCTAATATGAAGCGAAAAGAAATGTAATTATTTGTAACCGTCATTAATAGAGCGCTAACAAGACCCCTTAAAATCAATGGAAACTTCAAACAAATTTATATAATGAATTTAAAAATAGCCTTTTTTATACTAAATGTTTTAACCTGATAGCTGATAAATAATTGCTCAACTAATCGTTTTATCAAAGATGTAACGAGCGGCCTCAAAACTACCCAAGCTTTCTTGTGCGAAATGGATTAAAGCAAAAAAATGAACAAGCGCAATGCCACTTCTGCCGATGTCGCCATTTTGGCAGGCGTCTCCCAATCTACGGTATCGCGTAGTTTTGACTCCAATAGTAGAATTTCGGAGGCGACTCGCCAGCGTGTTTTTGCTGCCGCCGAGCAGCTTGGCTATCAAATCAATAAAGCTGCGCAGACCATGATAAAACAACGTAGTGATCTCGTTGGCCTTGTCACAGCAGGCTTGGAAGACCCTTTTCGCTCTGAGTTTCTCCATAAACTGATCGCTGAAGTGCAAAACTCCGGACTTCGCCCCATGGTTATGGATGTGTCAAATCGACAAACCATAGATGAGGAATTACATGGACTGATTCAGTATCAGCTGAGTGGTGTAATTATTACCTCGGGAACACCTAGTGAAAGCATCGGAAAAGCCTTTATAAAATACGGTATTCCAGTGGTATTGATAAACCGAACAGAGCACTCTGATGAAGCTGACATCGTTAATTTAGATAATGAAAGTGCCGGTGCTATGGCGGCAGAAGCGTTTATGAAATCAGGCAAAACCAACCTTATCGTTGTACGAGCCAAAACGCCAAGTTTCAGCAGTGTAATGCGTGCTAAAGGTTTCCTGAATTATTTAGCCTCTCATGTGAGCAATGACGAAATCCAGGCCAAAGAAGTTTTGTGTGAATCGGGCAACTACGATGGTGGCTATCAGGTGGCCAAGGAAATCTTAGCCTCAGCATATAAACCCGACGGCGTATTTTTCTGTATGGATCATATTGCGTGTGGCTTTCTAGATGCAGCCAAGCAACTCATAACCACCAAGGATATGGAAGACATCGGAGTCATTGGCTGTGATGACATCGCCCTAGCCAGATTTAAAGCCTATGATTTAACCACCGTAAGACAGCCTTCAGACGAGATAGCAAAAGCAGCGCTACAAACTTTGCTAAATAGATTGAAGCACCCAACATCAGTACCTACTAAACAGGCTATTTCAGCAGAACTAGTTTATCGCTCTACTTTAGCCAAGCCCATAACGAACTAGCTTAGAAACCAAAGCGACTATTTTTACCGACCGAAATACGTTACCTATTGACCACAATAGAATTTTTATTTCACCTTAAACTATTTTTGAAATTTACCTTTCGCTATCGGGATTTGCCTAGTATGCTTATTTAGTTGTTCATACGTATGCACAACTATTTAAAACATCAGGAGGCAATATAAAAATGAAAAACTCTCCATATATCCTTAGCCTTGCTTTCGCGACAGCGGCGGCATTCTGCGCTGCACCCGCTATGGCCAAAGGTAAGCTAAATGTTCTTTGCTCCACAGATACCGATTGGTGTAGCTTGATGGAAACAAGCTTTGAAGCAGAAACTGGTATTGATGTCTCTCTTATTCGTAAGAGTTCTGGCGAAGCTTATGCACAGCTACGTGCTGAAGCTCGAAATCCAAAAATTGATATTTGGTGGGGCGGTACTGGCGATCCTCATCTTCAAGCCGCAGCGGAAAAACTCACTCAAGTTTACAAGCCTAAAGCCCTTCCCAACCTACGTGATTGGGCACAAAATCAAGCGAAAGTATCGGGTTACCGCACAGTCGGGGTTTACGCTGGTGCACTGGGTTTTGGCTACAATGAAGATATCCTAAAATCCAAAGGGCTACCTGCCCCACAATGCTGGAAAGATCTAGCCAAGCCGATTTACAAAGGGGAGGTGCAGATAGCCAACCCGAACTCATCTGGCACTTCGTACACGGCTCTAGCAACCTTTGTACAAATGATGGGGGAAAACCAGGCTTTCGACTTCCTTGCTCAACTGCATAAAAACATTAACCAATATACAAAATCTGGCTCGGCACCGATTAAAGCCGCGTCCAATGGCGAAACCGCCATCGGCATTACTTTTATTCACGACATAGTAAAACAAGTGAAAAAAGGCTACCCAGTTAAAGCCGTCGCACCTTGTGAAGGTACAGGCTATGAAGTGGGCTCAATGAGTATCGTCAAAGGTGCTCGCCATCTGAAAGAAGCGAAAATTTGGGCTGAGTTTGCCTTGCGCCCAGATATTCAAACCATGGCTGAAAAAGCCAATGCTTACCAAGTACCATCCAATAAGTCAGCGACAACGCCACCGGGCGCGCTTGACTTCGATACGCTAAAACTGATCGATTACGACTTTGCCAAATACGGCTCTGCGGACACGCGCCAACATTTGCTGCAACGGTGGGACAATGAGATCAAATCTCTACCTCGTTAATCATTCAGACGCACCTTGGTTTTCCTGAGCTCTGCTGGGCCTTAGTCCCAGCAGAGATTCAAGTTACTGTTTGGAGTATCGATCGTGAAACACTCTTTTATTCCGTGGCTGTTACTCGGCTGGATCGGTTTTTTGCTGATGCCGTGGTATCTGCTCGAAGATGGCTTTTGGTCATTTGTCTGGTTAACCGACGGTTATCCTACTGACCTCTACTACGCCCCTGCAATTCTGCAAGGCTTGCTTGGTGATAAACTTTGGTTACTGCCATTAGCCTTACCTTTAATTGCACCTTTGCGCCTAATTTCATTAACGAAAAGCGACCCTAGATACAGCCGCTATCTAATCTATTCTGGCGCTTTTGGCCTTATCTATATGATGGGCCAAGGTTTCGCCATTGGCGTCAGTGGTTGGCAATTTGCAGGACTGGAATCCTTATTTGGCGAACTAGAATACCAACAGTATGGTTTTGGCTATGGAGCCATGCTATGTGGTTTGTCCTTCCTGATACTTTTAACCACTGGACTTGCTGCTACAGGCTTTTTGAAAGGTGATGTCTTTGTCACCGGAAGCATTGGTTTGATCGTCGCGTTGGTTGGCTTATTTGTATTTTTCCCTGTCAGCCAAGTATTAATTAGCGCCTTTATGAACAATGACGGCATGTTTGCTCCAACAGCGTTTTTCGGTAAGTTCTTTAGCGATAATATTTGGTCCTTGTCCTGCCTCAGCGGTGGCTACGCTTGCGGTACTGCGTGGAATTCCCTAACGCTGGCAATTCTGACAGCAACATTGACAACCCTGCTTGGCTTATCTTTTGCGCTGGTCGTCACCCGCACTGGGTTTCGCTGGAAAAGATCCTTACGCCTGCTCACTGTTTTACCTATTATCACGCCACCCTTTGTTATTGGCTTGGCGCTGATTCTATTATTCGGACGTTCTGGCGTAGTGACACAATTCTTCGCCGATGTCTTTAATATCGAACCTGGCCGATGGCTCTATGGCATGCCAGGTGTATTACTTGCTCAAGTATTATCTTTTACACCGATTTCCTTTTTGGTATTGATTGGCGTGGTGGAAGGCGTTAGCCCTTCTATGGAAGAAGCCTCTCAGACCTTACGTGCCGATCGTTGGCGAACCTTTATCAATGTATCTCTGCCATTAATGCGCCCTGGTTTAGCTAATGCATTTTTACTCGCCTTCATTGAAAGTTTGGCGGACTTTGGTAACCCAATGGTACTTGGTGGCGACTTTGATGTGCTGTCTACAGAGATATTTTTCGCCATTGTAGGCGCACAAAACGATCAAGGTTACGCTGCGGTCTTAGCCATACTCTTACTATTCTTTACTTTGAGTGCTTTTTTCCTTCAACGTCATTGGATCGGCAAAAAATCCTACACCACGGTCACAGGCAAGGCGGATTCTGGCGCTTACATGGGCCTAAACCATGGTATGAAGCTCGCCTGTTATATGACGGCTTTACCTTGGGCTGCGTTAACCGTCGTCATTTACGGCATGATCATGTTCGGTGGTTTTGTACAAAACTGGGGTTACGATAACAGCTTTACCTTGCAGCATTATCAAGACGCTTTTTCTGTCGGATGGGGCGAATTTGGTGTGATCTGGGAAGGCGCAGCATGGGATTCCTTATGGACGACGCTAAGCATTTCCGCCATCGCTGCACCGTTTACTGCCCTCGTTGGTTTGCTGACCGCCTACTTGTTAGTACGTCAACAATTCAAATGGAAAAATGCCTTTGAGTTTGGCACCATGTTGAGCTTCGCCATTCCCGGTACAGTGATTGGTATCAGTTACATCCTTGCCTTTAACGTACCACCGCTAGAGCTTACTGGCACAGGCGTGATCCTGATTATCTGTTTTGTTTTCCGTAATATGCCTGTTGGTGTACGTGGTGGTATCGCCGCTATGAGCCAGTTAGACAAAAGCCTAGACGAAGCCTCTTTAACCTTAGGCGCAAACAGCTTAATGACCTTCCGACGCGTCATACTTCCTCTACTACGACCAGCCATTATTGCCGCTTTGGTCTACAGCTTTGTACGAGCTATTACTTCCGTCAGTGCTGTCATCTTTCTCGTTAGTGCGGATCACAATATGGCGACGTCTTACATTATCGGCTTGGTCGAAAACGGTGAGTATGGCATTGCCATCGCCTACTGTAGTGTGCTGATTTTAGTGATGCTAACAGCCATTGTCGCAATCAATCTATTTGTGGGAGAGCGTCGTTTAAGACGTACCAACGCTATCTCTCACTTAAATCAATCATCGGCTACTTCCGGCCCTTCTCTTAAGGAGAAACACGCATGAGTCTCCATTACAAATCAGGCTCAGTGAGCTTTGAAAACGTCATTAAAACCTTTGGCAATGTTACTGCCATTGATAACGTGTCTTTCACCATAGAGCCAGGCAATCTTGTCACGTTATTAGGACCAAGCGGCTGTGGGAAAACCACCACTTTGCGCATGTTGGCAGGGTTAGAGCATCCAACCTCCGGCCGCATAATGATTGGGAATAAAGACGTCACGCATCTACCTGCCACAGATAGAGACGTCAGTATGGTGTTTCAATCCTATGCTTTATTTCCGCATATGACGGTGGCCGAAAATGTCGCCTATGGCCTAAATGCCAGCGGTGTAAATAAAATCGAAGCCAAGGAAAAGAGCGAAGAAGGATTGGAGCTGGTTGGCTTGGCAGGCTACGGACAGCGTTACCCGAGTGAACTATCCGGCGGACAGCAACAACGTGTTGCTGTGGCTCGAGCATTAGTTCTAGAACCTGAAGTGCTTCTGCTAGACGAACCGCTATCAAACCTAGACGCCAAATTACGTCGCCATGTTCGGGAAGAAATTCGCGAACTTCAGCAAAAAATAGGGTTAACTGCAGTTTATGTGACTCACGATCAAGAAGAAGCGCTGGCTGTATCGGATCGCATTATCGTAATGAATCGCTCAGTCATTGCCCAAGAAGGTAGCCCACGTGAACTCTACGAAGCACCTGCTTCAAGCTTTATTGCTGATTTTATTGGTGACGCCAATCTTATCGAGGCAGACATCATTACCACCGACGGACAGACCGCAGAAGTTGCCGTTGGCTCGTTGAGCTGCTCTTTACCGCAACGAGGATTTGACAAAGGCCGTGTGCAATTAGCAGTACATCCAAGTTCTGTGCGTTTATCCATGCGAGACCAGCAGTCCACTGGACTCAAAGGTAGCGTTAGACGAGCCACTTATTTAGGCAACCAAATGCAATACGATGTTGATTCCGAAGTGGGTAGCTTATTCATCATCGACTATCGTGTTGAGCAAGCAATTCCCGTCGGTTCCGATGTGTCTATTGCGTTTTCAAATCGCGGTCTTGCGTTAGTTAAGACAGCTTAGAGTGGAGAGTCAACCTCATGTTTTTAGCTCATAACCTAATAGATCAAACGGTTCTCGACCGATTTAACCATGCTGAGAAAGTGATCAAAATCGCTGGGGCTCAAGCTCTGGAATATTTTCGTAATCGAGAAAAGTTAATCGTCGAAACCAAAATGGAACCACAAGACGTAGTCAGCATCGCAGACCGTAATGTGGAAATCACCATTATTAAAGGCTTACAAGAGCACTTCCCGCAAGATGGCTTTCTTGGAGAAGAGCAAGGTATTACCAAAGGTGACAACCAGTATTTATGGGTCATTGACCCAATCGATGGTACCGCGTGTTTTCTCAATGGTATGCACTCTTGGTGTATTTCTGTTGCACTCATGGTGAACGATAAAATTGCCTGTGGCCTGATCTTTGACCCAAACAGTGACGAACTATTTAGCGCGGTGGCTGGAAAAGGCTGCTTTGTAAATGACAAAAAAGTCGCAACATTAGCAGTAAATTCAGTACAAGAAGGCGTGATGGGGTTAGGAACGTCTCACCGAGTTTCAGCATCCTTGTGTGTAAACTTCATCGATAAGCTGTTAAACCAAGGTGGGATGTTTATTCGCAACGGTTCTGGCGCGCTCATGCTGGCCTATGTAGCTGCTGGTCGTTTGATTGGCTACTACGAACCTCACATCAACTCATGGGATTGCCTAGCTGGACTCATTATGGTGGATGAAGCTGGCGGCTCAACCAATAATTTTTTATCAGATGAAGGCCTGCTTAAAGGCAACCCTATCTTAGTATCTGCAAAGGGGATTAAAGGCTCACTTCACAATATGACAGGTATTAACTGATCTAAACAACTACCTCCTAACTTCGCCGCCTGGCTATTTTAATCAACAAAAGGCGGCTTTTTATCATTTCCATCAGCAATAGCATCAAGACAAAATATTAGGAGCAGTTTTATTAAGTCGCTTTGGGCGTTTTTCCCAGCGAACTTTGACTTCAAATTGCTGACTGTCTTCGTCTTCCGAGGCGCTGACTTTTAGACGCATTAGACCTTTTGGATCAAGCGTTAACGTGCCTTCTTTTTCTTCGCTGAATTCCAGTTTGCCTTTTGACAAACCTTTTGACAGGGCTTTTAGGACATCTTGAATATCGTCGGCATCCAATAAGGCTTCGTATTTAAATTCTGTTTTCGATTTCATAATGCTTATCCATAGATTCCTTGCAGTTCTTCGGCCGAAATGACTTTTGCGGTCGGGTAATCGCAGCTTAGCCCAACAACGCCAGTGTCTTTACCAATCAAGGTCGCACCAATACCGTGGCCTTTTAACCCCTCGGCAGTACGAGAATGACAGTCTAAGGTGATATCCGCTTCCACATGCACCAAGCCTTTTTTAATAGTAATACGCTGGCCTTGCTGGCGGTTGATATGACCTTGTACCACAACATGAATACCGGCTTTGTGAATGGCTTTAACGCCTCGATGGGTCAATGGTAGGTCGGCGTCGCGGTATTTGGTTCTAAACGTGTTGGCGATAGAGCTGTAGTAAAAGCTAAACAAATCACGACGCTTCAAATTCTGGTGGAAGGCTTTATTCGCATACTTGGTGCCGCTTTTCAGTAGCATTTGCCCCATGCTGTCATCTAAACCTGCATGCAAAAACAAGAATGAACCGCGTTTTGCAACCAATTCCATCTTACGGAAAAACCAATTGAATTCGCCCTTCTTGTGCAAAAATAACTGCTGGCATTTCAACGAGGTTGCGTACACTTGTCGTAGACTCAAGCCTGCAGACAAGCAGTGCTTCTCGAAACTGTGGTTTTTCGATTCCATCTTACGCACTTCACGATCAATGCCTTCTGCAGTCAAAAAGCCTGCCGCGTGAAATGGAAACGCTTTAAACCAGTCGTCTCCGGGGAATAACAACTCTCGACACTCGTCTTCGTCAGGAATTTTCTTATCCCACTTCGTATCCGCTAAATATTCATCGAAGACTTCACGAAATAAAGGCACGACTTTTTTTCCCATACGCACGAAAAAGTGCTGGTTGCCCACGTCTTTTTTACGCGCCAACGCCAATAACCCCATCAGTAAACGCAAATCATGATTACCGGCCAACAAGGTGACACGCGCTTTCAGTTTATAAAGCTGCTTTACACTGCGCAGTAACTCAAGATTACTCGGCCCTTTATCCAAACAATCACCACCGACGATAATCTCAGACTGCTTGCCCTTTTTCGTTAGGGAAAGATGCCCCAAGCCCACTTTCTTCTTACGCTCTGCAACGCCAGCGGCAATCAAAGAGTCCTCAAAAGCTACTGCATCTGCATGAGGATCAGAAATAAACACCACGGAACGCTTTGGCCAGCGCAGCTTATTTTTCTTGAATAAAGACGGCGTTTTGTTTGCTTCTAAAACATGACTATTTACCGAGCTTTCATCCCGAGGCCAAGCGGTCCACTCGCTCGGTAAGCGAGCGATAATGTCAGCATGATGAGGGCGGTCTGTGACGGTTGGGATGGGGCTTTGCATTGTATTGGTTACCTTTTCTATTAAAAGAGCCATTAATCAGACGCGAGGCATTTAATCCAACGCAGCGATTAATTCATAAGCACGATCAAAGTCGATCTTGCCAGTGAGTCGATAAACGTCGGCATTCGCCAGTTCACTACAATAGTGCGCCACAGAGTCAATGGCGTTTAGGTCGGCAAACTCACCGCTCTGATCTTGATAAAACGGCCCCGGACGTTTACGCAACCCTTCGATAACTTCGGCCTGAGACGACAAATCAACCGACTCTAATTGTGTCGCCTCAGAGCTATCTAATGACCAGTCCAACATAATGAGACGAGACAAGTTCCCTGCCAGGCAAACACGGTTTGGGCCGTATTCATCTTCGATTTGAACATCGTATTTTTCTTCCAAAGACCACAGCTCACTTTGCGGCATTTGGCGCAAGGCTTGCTGGCGCGCTTCTGGCAAAATGTGACGTAAACGCTCGGCATGTAACAAGGTACCTGGGTTTACTCGCGGCAGTTTAGCCAAGCCGATGGTTTGCGTACCTTGCTCAGTCTTTTTAAACAGAATGCGATCGTTGGTGAGAAAATCACGCTCAGGATTTTCCAGACAACGCAGCATCAAGGTGGACTTGCCACCGCCCGATCCAGCGGCGATGGCTGTCGCTTCACCATTTACACAAAACGCTGAAGCGTGGCCCAAGGTGAAGCCTTCGCGTAAGTAATGATTCAAAAACTGATTATTAATGAAGTTGATGATTTGTGCCAAGTTAGAGGCGCAGGGCCCCACAGCAACCGCATGATCTGGGCGCTGTAAAAACGCCATACCGGTTTTGAACTTTTTAATCCAACGTCCACCAGCCACATCAAGATAACCTTCTTTACGGCCTTGTTTACCTTCTTCACGTGGCACATTTAACCAATCAAGCTCATCGCCAACGACGTTTTGCTCCATCACATACAAGTTCAAAGACGTTGTGGTGTGAGCCTCGGCCTTCAAATAACTACGATAATAATCAGCAATACCAGCTAACAACATGCCTTCATTGGAATGCACGATAACCGATAAGTCGGCAAAGTGAAGTCGAATCGTTTCGTCACAATGACTTAGCGCTTCGTTTACATGGGGCAAGTTCAATAGGGTTTTAATCATGATGCCATCTCCTTCTTTTGCAATACGCCTTCTTGTACAACACATTCTCGCAAAATATAGTCCGCATACACACTGGCGGCGTCGATATCGCAACCTTCTAAAGCGCCTTTAAAGCCACCAAATGCAGACACTTCAAACACCACTGGACCTTGATCGGTCAGGGCGATATCTACAGTCGTAAAACTCAAGTCATAACAAGATTGCGCACGGCGGCCCAATTCAATCAGCTCGGCATCGGGCTCAAATTTCTCATACTTGCCACCGCTATTAATCGTGGTGTTCCAAGAATCTTTATTGCCGACCCTCGCGTAAGTACAAAGGTATTCACCGCCAACAAACACCATGCCTAAATCTCGGCCATCTAATTTCACCGTTTGCTGAATATAATAAATGGACTGACTCTGACGATACTCTTCCAACGCGTTGCGAACAAATTCGTCACTGTCGTCTTCGGTCAACATAATCATGCCGCGGGCTTTGGTGGAATACAGCGGCTTTAAAATCGCGGAGCCAAACTCTCTCACGGTAGCAAAAGCCTGTTCTGGATTTTCTGTGATGCGCGTTCTCGGCATGGGGATATTGCCCTGCTGCAACGCCAAGGTGCCGCTTAAACGGTTCACCAAGTTACCAACACTGGCCGTTGGGCTAAACAGTTTAACACCCGCTCGCTCGGCATAAGACAACAAATGAATGCGGTCTTCCGTCGCAGGTGAATAGACTTCGCTGATCTTCTTGATGATCAAACCATCTAAGGCCATCAAATCTAAGTCTTGGTATATCAGTTGATTAGTATCTAAACGCAATTCCACTTGATTCATATCGATCACAGCGCGAAAGCCTGTACGCTCTTCAAGGCGATCCGCCAATACTTCTGTAGACCATTTTCCCGGGATGCCAATGACCCCAATTTTCGGCTTATTCAACGTAAAGCTCCTTAAGCGGTAAAGTAAATGTTTGGGCTTGTTCAGAGGTGCGTTCTTCTGACGACAGCTTTGCTAGGCGCTCCAGCAAATATCGAGCACGTAAATGCATTCGAGATGCGAGCTTTTTATCAAAAATAAATCGTGTCGAAGTCGCAAAAGAGCGAGCAAGCCCGGCGGCTAAGCGCACCTCAAACGTGGCATCTTGTTGGCGAGCAGCAAAGCGTCGACCAAAGCGGTACACCTCTTTGGCGCTTTCCATCATCTGCGTTCGCGTCTCACCACTTAATACTTGCAAGCGGTAAATCGAGACCATTAACACCGACAAGTCCTGAACATAATCAAAGTAAGACGCGCGATGCAGATCAATAAAATACACACGTTTTTCCGCGTCATCGTAAATCAGATTATCGACGTTAAAATCCCCGTGGGTCAGCACGGAAAAAGGCGCTCGCCATTGGGCTTCGTTTACCGCTACGCGACGAACTAACTCATCAAAGCTTAGACTGGTGTAACCACAAATGCGTTCTTCGTCTTTAAAAAATTCAGGATGAACCTTACGACTGTCGCCAATGCGTTTTTGCAGTTGTTTCATGAAATTCGCCGAGCAAGACTCCGGCGTTAGACTGGCTTTCCACGTTTGATTCAGGGTTTTAAATAAGACTTTTAGCGCGGCTTGTGTGCCCTCTTGGTCACCATCGAGTAACAAAGCTTCCAAGGTCTTTCCTGGAATATGTTCGATCAATAAAGACGATTGCTCATTGCTGTCATCGCTCTTCCCATTGACTTGAGATGTGCCTGTTTGAGAAAGAACGCTAGGGGCTAATCTAGGATCAATATTGCGCCATTGATTCACGCCAGCCACTTCTTCTTCAATCTTGTCGCGATCGCCTTCTTTGTAAACCGCCAACACCTCTTTACCAGATTCATCCTTATGAGTAATCGCCGCAATCGCACTGCCAGAGCGAGTCAACGCCAAGCGGCGAACTTTCAAATCTCGCAGGTCATAATTTAGGTTGGTCGCGCTGTCCAATAAATGGGGGTAATTTTGCAATGTCGCCACTTGGCCAAGATCCGCTTTAATCAAGGCTTCAGCCACCACGCCTAATTGTTCTATCAGGCGTTTCACACTGACATTGCTTAGAATCGCAGCGCGCAATTGGTCATCGCTCAAGTCGAGCTTCGCTTGCAAAGTTAACGCTTGCAGCTCGTTATAGCTCGCCAGCAACTTATGCGTACGTCGTCCTAGCTTGATGCCTGTCCGTCGACGATTGTCGCTCACGCCCACTTTCACTAAGCGCAAAGCACGCCTGATACGTTTCACCAACTTACGGCATTCTTGCCCTGTTGGATGCTCGTAGGCTTCCTCTAGCGTGCCCTCACGGACACAATCGAAGCAATGCTTGGTCAACATCTCAAGGGCTATCACCAAGGTATGCATGCCACTGACTTGCGCATGGAAAGTGGTATTGGCTTTGCGACGCTCTAATAAACGTGCCGTTTCAATGTCTGCTTTTTCACGCAGCGCTTGCACATAACCACGGCGGCCGCGAATACTCGACAATAACTCCACAGAACCTGATGTAAAAAAAAGCTCAACGAGATGACAGTGTGTTTCGACCTCATGCAAGAGAAAAGACACATGCTCTTGCAGAGTCGCCACAACTGGGGGTGAAGGCATAACATTTTTCCCTACTACTTTTACCTTTGACTATACAGACAGTAGAAAGCATCAAGATGACAGTTCTGTGACAACTCAACACCTAACTGCATGAGAAACAAGCGAACCATCCGCTTCATTGTTTAAAATACCATCACTTAAAACATGACTTGTCGTCCAAAATATCGTTACTATCGAATGATAAGCAATGCTTTCAGATCAAGGATGTACTTCATGACAATTAATTTTAGACAAAAAATTCGTTCTAACCGCCTTCATAACAGCCGAAATTCTGACGACACAAAAATAGCGCCACAGGGCGACTTCGAAAGTGACAGAGGGCGCATTATAAATTCCGCTGCTATTCGTCGTTTGCAGCAGAAAACCCAAGTCTTTCCTCTTGAGCGCAATGCCGCCGTACGCAGTCGTTTGACCCATTCGATGGAAGTACAGCAAGTTGGGCGATACATTAGCCAGTTGGTGTTTCAGAGTTTATCGAAAGACAGGGGAAAGCTAGAGGAATATGGACTGACTGGATTAGACCGCCAATTTGAATCCATCGTCGAAATGTCTTGTCTAATGCATGATGTGGGCAACCCGCCCTTCGGTCACTTTGGTGAAGACACCATGATCAAATGGTTTGAGAAACATACAAGCCAATTTCTTAAGCGTTTTATGCCAGATACTGACGACTCAGACATCAAACTCAACGACGAACTGACCGCTCTAGAACGTGACATCTGTAACTTTGAAGGTAATGCTCAAGCCATTCGCTTAGTACACAGTTTGCTTGCGCTCAACCTCACCTATAGCCAACTGTCTGGCATTATAAAATACACTCGTCGTGGCGATACTTCCAAGCCAGACAAAAATTACCTACAAAAAAAGGTCGGCTTTTATTTGAGTGAAGCGCCCTTTATCAAAGCATTAAGAGAAGCGTTAAATATTCAAGAAGGAAGACGCTCCCCCTTCGCTTACATAATGGAAGCCGCTGACGATATTTCTTATGGTGTGGCTGATATCGAAGATGCCGAAGAGAAAGGCATTTTATCTATTACGGATTTACCAAACATTTTACGTGAAGAATTTATCAATACTTGCCAATCAGATGATTTCAAACTGCCAGTCAATCAAATGATGGATGAGATTATTGCCTCTGCCGAATCCATGTATCGACAAAACAAAATCGACAGTATGTTCTTTGTTGGACTGCGTGTAGGCATCAATAAAGAACTGCCGAAATACGCTTGTAAACGTTTTATCGACAATATCGATGCCGTATTCCACGGCTCTTTTAACAACGCCCTAATTGAGGATGGTAGCTATCATCATGCCGTGGTCGAAACACTCAAAGCAGTGGCTCGAAAATACGCCTTCAGCACGCCTGAAGTAGAAGGACAAGAGCTACAAGGCTACCGAATCATCAATGGACTACTGGATATTTATGCCCCATTACTCAAACTAGACAGAGCCAGCTTCAACAAGGTTCTAGACAACGATATAAAAGCACCCGCATACGAGGCGAGAGTATTTAGAAAACTCTCACAAAAACACATTCGTGCCTATCGAGCCGCCATCGAAGACAAAACTCTGACTGACTTCAAAACTCATTTCAAAGGCAGCACACTTGAACCCATTAGCGACGATACGTGGGAGTTTTACTTTCGTTGTCGCTTAATTCAAGACTACATCAGCGGCATGACCGACCAATTCGCCTACGACGAATACCGCGCCTTGCATGTGATTGATTAGAAAAGGAGGCAATATGAAAGGACCTAATCCAGATAACAAAGTACCGATGAAAGGCTTCCCACAAGTGGGTTATCTCAAAAATTTCATTACCCGAGACAATATAATCGTTGGCGATTACACCTATTACGATGATCCAGATGGGCCAGAACACTTCGAAAGTAATGTGCTTTATCACTTTGATTTTATTGGCGATAAGCTAATTATCGGTAAGTTTTGCGCCATCGCGAAAGACGTTACATTCATAATGAATGGCGCGAACCACGCCAACGCTGGTTTCTCAACGTATCCGTTTTATATCTTCGGCAATGGTTGGGAAAAAGCGGCACCCGAAGCTGGCGACTTACCCTACAAAGGCGATACAAATATAGGCAACGATGTGTGGATTGGCTACGACGCCACCATCATGCCAGGTGTGCAAATCGGTAACGGCGCCATTATCGCCAGCAAATCCGTGGTGACATCCGACGTGCCAGCTTACAGCGTGGTCGGTGGCAATCCTGCCAAGATCATCAAATACCGTTTTGACGAACAAACCATTCAAGCATTACAAAACATTGCTTGGTGGGATTGGAACGCCGAGAAAATCACTCAATATTTGAAAGCTATCGCCGGTGCTGATTTAGCCAAACTACAAGCCGCTAAAGATGAGTAAATAAAATAACAAAGGTTAATTCATGACAATCAATATCCGCACCATACAAGCAAGCGACGCAGCGGCATGGTCTGCACTAAGAGTTGAATTTCTACCAGAAATAAAAGACATCAGCCAAGCGGAAGTCGATGCTTTCTTTCTAGGAGCTTATCCCAATGTAAAAGAGGTGTTAGTTGCGCTTGATGACTCAAAAAAGATGGTTGGTTTTATCGAGTTAAACCTTCGCGACAATGTCCCTGGCAGCAGCCAGCAAACCACCCCTTACATCGAAGCTTGGTTTGTATCACCAGATTGCCAAGGACAAGGCATTGGCAAAGCCTTGATTCACGCCGCCGAAGAGTGGGCAATACAACAAGGTTTTCAGGAGCTTGGCAGCGACGCCCCGATCTCCAACGAAAAAAGTGTGAACCTTCACAAACAACTTGGCTTTAACGAAATAGAACGCGTGGTGTGTTTGCTGAAACCTTTGAAGGGGTAAATATCATGATCAAACAAGTCGGCCCAACAGAGATAAGACTTAAACACAAAGCCAGTTGTCATTGTGGCGCGGTTGAATTGGAATTAACCCTACCTAACGGTATCGAAAATCCAAGGCGCTGCGATTGCTCTATTTGTCGTCGAAAAGGCGCCATCGTAGGCTCTGTCGCACTAGATAACCTTCGCATAGTAAAAGGCCATGATGTGTTAACGCTGTATCAATTTAACACCAATACTACCAAGCATTTCTTCTGTTCAAACTGTGGCATTTACACCCACCACCAACGTCGATCCTTTCCTGATTTATACGGCTACAACATAGGGTGTCTTGAAGGAGTGAACCCTTATGATCTTGGTGAAATCCAAACAGTCGACGGCGTTAATCACCCTGCAGATCGTAAATCATAAAACCTCAGCATATCGCTGAGGTTTTATTCCCTTTCTACATAAGGTATTACCAGCCGCGACGATCCGCGAAGTCGTGCCATTTCATGATCATCGGTAAGAACCAAGGCTTACCCGTGTAAAGCGGACGAGTATTGAACGGAAACTGGTCGAAAGACGTTTTTCCTTCTACTTGGTTTAATACCTGCTGGGCGATTTTGCGGCCAAAATAATTGGCACGGCCCACACCCGATCCGCAATAACCCATGGCGTAATGCATATCGTCCATCTTGCCGATGTGTGGCACATGGTCGAAAGTGTAGGCAACATAACCTGACCAAGCATAATCAATTTTTGCCTCTTCCAGCTGAGGAAAAGTACGAATCATGAAGTCTTGTAGGTATTTCGAATACAGCTGTGGCTGATCACCACGACCAAATGCTCGTCCGCCAAACAAGATGCGTTTGCCATCTGGCGAAGGTCGATAATAAGCAACCAAACGCTCGGTGCCACCATGGGCGCGTAATTTCGGGCTCACGGAACGAATCACAGATTCAGGTAATTCTTCGGTGGCAATCATCGCAGAACGAATAGGAATGATGCGACGTTTGAATTTATCAAATTCACCGCCTGTGTAGCCATTGGTCGCGATAATCACTTGATCGGCATCGATAACACCGCCATCGTACTGAACCTTGTACATGGCATTCTGTTTACTGACATCGCGCACCTTGGTGTGTTCTAGCATTAACACTCCGGCTTGTTGAGCAATTTGGCAAAGTCCACGATGTAACTTGGCGGGCTGTAAGGTACCATCGGTCGGATAAATCACACCACCGTAATACGCGTTAGAACCCACTTCTTCGAATTGATCCTGACGGCTCACCGCAATCGCTGGGAAGTCCACGACCTTCGCGAGCTCTTCCGCTTGCTCGATCAAGCCCGCGTAATGACTCGGATGACTCGCACCACGAAAGCGGCCACACAAGGACAAATCACAATCAATTTGCTCTTCCTTAATAAAATCTACCAGCCAATTAAAGGCTACTAAGCTTTCACGAATCGTCTCATGAACATTGTCACGACCATACTGGCGTTCGAGTCCATCGACGCCTAATTTGCTGAAGCTTGGCCCAAGCAAACCGCCATTTCGACAGCTCGCGCCTTCGCCTAAATGCCCAGCTTCTAGTAGAACCACTTTGAGTCCCGCTCGCGCCAAGGTAATGGCTGCAGAGATGCCAGTAAAGCCGCCACCGACAATAACAGCATCGGCTTTTTGTGGGATTTCAAAGCGTGCGTTTGCGTGGATTTTGCTCGCCAAAGACGTATCTGCCAGCCAAAAAGGCATGTTGGTATACGTCGATATATTTTTTGCCAACATATCGATTTCATTCCATAAAATAAGGGTAAGTTCGTACTTTTCTTTAACAGCCAACTTAAATCGTATGAACGATGTCGCGAGCTAATCAGTCATCAAAGTACGTGTTGTAAAAACTCTCTCGTCCTATCCCACTGGGGATTCACCAACACCTGTTCTGGTGGCCCAACTTCGATGATTTCTCCGTCGGCCATGAACACCACGCGATCAGCAACTTGTCGAGCAAACTGCATTTCATGAGTAACACACACCATGGTCATGCCGGTTTTGGCGAGGTCGATCATCACGTCCAATACTTCCTTGACCATTTCAGGGTCAAGCGCAGAGGTTGGTTCATCGAACAGCATGATTTTTGGTTCCATGGCGAGGGATCTGGAAATCGCCACCCGTTGTTGCTGACCGCCAGACAATTGCCCCGGATAACGTGTCGCGAGATGAGCAATCCCGACTCGATCCAGCAAACGCATCACCATTTTATCGGCGTCGCGCTCTGACATTTTGCGCAGCCAAGTTAAACCCAAGGTACAGTTCTGCAAGACAGTAAGATGAGGGAATAAATTAAAGTTCTGAAACACCATGCCCATGGTTTGGTGAATGATCTTATGGCTTTGACGATCCCGAGAAAGCGGCTGACCAAACACGGAAACCACGCCTTCTTGGTACTCTTCTAAATGATTCAGAGAACGAATCAGCGTCGATTTACCTGAGCCAGACGGCCCACACACCACCATAATTTCGCCTTCGCTAATGTCTAGAGATACGTCTTTAAGAACGTGATGATCTCCGTACCATTTGTTCAGGTTATCGATTTTAATCGCCGTTTCAGTGACGGCTTTTTGGGCTAAATTTCCTGATGACGTCGTCATTAGCGATCCACCTTTAAACGTTTTTCAAGATTCAAACTGTATTGGGACATGCTGTAGCACAAGATAAAGAAGAGCACGGAAATCATCACCAAAGGCTCGGTGTGCATTCCCACCCAGTCTTTGTCATTAGCAATGTTGCGCGCCATCAACATGATGTCGAACAAACCAATGATGGAAACCAGTGTGGTGTCTTTTAGCAAGCTGATAAACGACGTCATGATGTTCGGAATCATCATTCTTAGGGCCTGTGGCAGAATGATCAGCACCATGGTATGCAGATAGCCTAAGCCAAGCGTAGCCGCGGCTTCGTACTGACCTTTTGGAATCGCCTGCAAACCACCGCGAATGTTTTCTGCCATGTAAGCACCAGCAAACAAACACACTGCGACCAGTACTTGCGTGAGCTTGTTAAACTCCATATCCGCTGGCAAAAAGATAGGCAGCAAGGTCACCGCCATAAACAAGACGGTGATCAAAGGCACAGAACGAACTAGCTCGATCACTGTCATCGACAACCAATGAATCACTGGCAATTTAGAACGTCGACCTAGCGCTAAAATCACGCCCACAGGAATCGCCATGGTGATGGCAAAGCCAGCAATAATGAAAGTTAGGAACAAACCGCCCCAACGCTCAATTGGCACTGGCTCCAATGACACTTGGCTAAGCCCAGACGCGATCACCAATGCGACAAGCAGCCAAACAGCAACAAAGCTCAACAGATGAATACGGCGCTCAACCAAGCGTGATACCAGCGGCACAAAAAGTTCGTTTAAGCCTTTCTTCCCCAGCGCCGACAAGATCCAGTTTGCGTAGATAATGGCTAGGAAAGCCAAGGCAAGACAGGTCATCGCGCCATGTACCAAGCCTAATTCCTCGCCAAAACGGCCGCCTAAGAAAAGATAACCGCCCACAAAAGGATACAGGCCAATCCAAGACAACAAGATGAAGTTACGCAAAGCAATGCGCTTCGACATCAGCGGCAATAACCACACCAACCCGAGCAATACGCCGATATTGACGCGCCATTGCTCGTCCACCGGAAAACGCCCGTAAATTAAGCCATTAAACCAGCTAATAACACCGGCCCAACAGGCACCGTCTGGGCTGATATCCATACATTGACGACGATTATCCGCGATGAAAACCGCGTTAAATACCGCCCAATCCAACACATGTTTCACTAAATAAAACAGCACTGTCGCCACACACAAAGTCAGTAAGCTATTACCAATGCTGTTGAAACAACGATGGCGAATTGTGCCGAAAATACCTTTTTCGCTTTTACGTGGCGGACGAGGTGGAGTCGGAACAAATTGCTTTAAAGCAGGTTGGTTTTTCACATTCAAATCGTCCATTTATCGCACCTTATACTGCACGCTGTCGTTGTACTTGTTGAGCAAGTAAGAGATCAGCAAACTGATGAAGATATAGAATCCCATAACCATAAAGATGATTTCGATGGCGCGTCCGGTTTGGTTCATGGAGGTTTGCATGAACACAGACACCAATTCAGGGAAACCAATTGCCACAGCAAGTGACGAATCTTTGGTCGCCGCCAACCAAGAGTTAGTCATTGGCGGAATAATGGAGCGAATCGCCTGAGGAATCAGAATCAAGCGTAACGATTGAACACGTGAGAAACCAATAGTAAACGCCGCCTCGTGCTGTCCTCGGTCGATGGATTGCATGCCAGCTCGCACCGTTTCAGCTATCGCTGCCGATCGATACACCGTCATGGCAACAAACGCCGCACCGAATGACGCAGGAAGAAACGCACCGCCGCTGAAGTTAAAACCTTGCAGCGATGGCACAGACAAGCTTGTCGCATGCGAAAAGGTCCAAACCGCCCAACCAGCCAACAAAACCCACACAGCAAGGCCGATATAAAATCCGCTAGAACGAGAGCCCGACACGGTGTAATAGGGTTTCGACCAGCGAAACAAAGCATAAAGCGCGACGATCAAGGCAAGTCCAATGGCAATAATCCATCCCCATGACAAGCTGGTATCCATCGTTGTCACATACAAGCCACGGTTATTCAGGAAAAGCCATTCGCCAAGATGATAGCTTTGACGAGGCGCAGGCAAGGTCGAAAAAACCACGGTAAACCAAAAGATGATTTGGATCAGCAAAGGCACATTACGCACAACTTCGACGTACCAGCGCGCAAGTTGCGACACCAAAGGGTTGTCGGATAATCTTAGAATGCCGACGACCGTACCAATGAGTGTACCGACCACAATCACGCAGAAGGACAAAATCAGCGTATTCACAATACCGACGAGAAATACACGCCAGTAACTCATACCAGCGTCGTAAGGAATCAAGCTCCAGCTAATATTAAAGCCAGCGGTCACTTGCAAAAAATCAAAGCCAAACGTCATGCCTAGACGGTTTAAATTTTCACTGGCGTTGGCAAATAAAAACCATAAACCAAACAAAACCAGCATCAAGACAATCGCTTGTAGAATCACCGCTCTGCTTGCATCGTTATTGAGCAGAGATGTCCATTTTTGTGTCGTAGACGAAGGCAAACCAGCTCCCTTGCTTGGGCTTTTAGATGGCTTGCTCGTAGAGGACTGAATCATATCTATGTACCGAACGAAGGAGGAAAACCAAAGTAGCAATAGATAGGCCAAGCGACCTATCTATTCGCATAGACAGCACTGTGTTAAGAGCGCTGTAATCGTGTATTAACGGAAAGACTTCGCGTACATCAAACCGCCATTCGTCCACAACTCGTTCAAGGTGCCTTTACGATCTAGCCCCAACACACTGTCTGTACCGACGTTACGTTCATACACTTCGCCATAGTTACCGACGTTTTTAATCACTTGATAAGCCCAATCTTGAGGAAGGCCTAAACCGACATTCAAGTCGCCTTCCACACCAAGCAAACGTCGAATCACAGGGCTTTGGCTTTCGTCACGCATTTTCTCGACGTTTTGTGAATTCACACCAAACTCTTCCGCAGCCACCATGGCGGCAAAGGTCCATTTCACAACATTCGCCCATTCACTGTCGTTTTGTTTCACAGCAAAGGATAAGGCTTCTTTGGAAATTGTTTCAGGCAAAATCATATAGCCATCTGGGTTTTGTGCAGCAGAACGCTGAGCCGCTAAACCGGATTTGTCATTGGTTAGTGCATCGCAGTTATTGTTAAAAAAGGCCGTGTTACGGACAGATGAGTCATCAAATACCACGGTTTTGATGTCTAGATTATTCGCACGGCTGTAATCTGCGATGTTCAATTCGCTCGACGTTCCGGTCAGAACACAAACCGTCGCGCCTTTTAATTCTTTTACGGACTTCACGCCCAAGTCTTTACGTACCATGAACCCCTGGCCGTCATAAAAATAGGTATCAAGGAAGTCCAGACCTTGTGCCGCGTCACGGGAAAGCGTCCATGTCATGCCTTTCGATAGAATGTCACCTTTACCGCTCTTAATAGACGTAAAACTTTGCGCCCACTGTACTGGCAAAAATTTCACTTTAGAGGCATCACCAAACACTGCAGAAGCAACACTACGGCACATATCAATGTCCATGCCTTGCCATTCGCCAGCCTTGTTTAAGCTGTAAAAACCGGGAAAAGAGTTACCAATTACACAGTTTACATAGCCACGCTCTTTGACTGCATCTAGGGTAGACGTGGTGTCCGCTGCGTAACTGTTTGCCGCTAGAAGCGTGGTGGTTGCTGCTAACGCCATAGTAAATTTCTTCATTGTTCGTTCCTTTTATATGCTGTTGAATTTTTAATTTCTTTTTATTCGGACCCATTTTTATTATGAGTCGAGTCCGTGATCACACCGCTTTATTAAATCTTTTGATGCAGATCAAACAACTAACAGTTAGGATCTTATGTGAAGATTTTCTATAATCACACTGAATATTTTTAATAGTCTGATAACTTTAGGTTATGCCTATGAACATCAATAAATTGCGTATATTTCACGAGGTCTTTGTTACTGGCAGTATCACCAGAGCCGCGGAGCGAAGCTATGTTAGCCAACCTGCCGCCAGTAAAATGCTCGCCAATTTTGAAGAAGAAATTGGCTATAAACTCTTTGTGCGTAACAACGGCAAGCTTATTCCGACCGACGAAGCACTCTACTTGCACGAAGAAGTCTATGGCATATTACAAGGCGTGAACCACTTAGAAGACAGCATTAAAAGAGCGAAAAACAGCAAGACTGGTCGTTTGCGAATCGCCACTATTTTTGGCCCATCTTACCAGTTTTTACCCGAGCTCATTGCTGACTATATGAAGACGAATCCGGGCGTTTACGTGAGCCTGCATCTTTCAGGTTGCTCTGCCATTCGCCAAGGTATCGCCTCTGGGCAATATCAAATCGGCTTAGTGGATAAAGCCCAAAGTTCTTCGAAACACGATGCGGTCGCCTTCGACTTACCTTGTTATTGCGCGGTGCCGAAAGATCATCCAGCCGCGCTATTAGACGTTATTCATCCTAAAGATTTATTGGATCTTAGCTGGATCACCCTGGATTCCGAGAACGCCACCACCAAAGCGCTCAAACGCATTTATGCGGAAACCGGATTGCCATTAAATCGCATCCTAGAAGTCCATACGACCATTCACGGTTTATCCTTCGTGAACCTAGGAATGGGCGCTACCCTCGTCGATATTTTGAACTTCCGCTACTTTGACAAAGTCTTTCAATTGCCCAATGTCGTGTTAAAACCCTTCGCTCCCAACATTGTGGAGCCGCTCGAAGTTCTAACCTCTAACTTAAGCCCATTGTCTGGCCTCGCCAAAGACTTTTACGACGAGTTAATCCACAAGCTGGAAATACAGACTCGACTCCCACAGGACGCGAGCAATGTCTAAGCACAATAAACCCCGCTGCGCGTGGGCCAACACCGCGCCAGACTTTCCTCATTATCACGACACAGAATGGGGTTTTCCTGTCGATGACGACCAGCGTTTATTTGAAAAACTCTGCTTAGAAACTTTTCAGTCAGGCTTGAGCTGGCGCACGATCTTGAGCAAGCGTGACAATTTTCGTCTCGCCTTCGAGAGTTTCGACTTTCATAAAGTGGCATTATTTGGTGAGAAAGAAATAGCAAAATTACTTAACAACCAAGGCATAGTGCGTAACAAACGCAAAATTCTTGCGGTGATTAACAACGCCCAACGCGCTATTGAAATGATCGAACAAGAAGGCTCCCTCGCAGCCTTTATCTGGCGTTACGAGCCTGACGAAAACATCCTTCCACAGCCCGAAACCCAAACCACCTGCGCTGAATCCATCGCCCTTTCTAAAGAGCTCAAAAAACGCGGCTGGCAATTCGTCGGACCAACAACAATGTACGCCTTCATGCAATCCATGGGACTCATCAACGACCATGCGGAAGACTGCTTTATGCGAGAAGAAATTGATCGGGCAAGGAAGGGATTTGTTAGGCCGTAAAGTAAAAAAATCACTCGAAGATAGTGTTTTTGATTATGCAAATATCATTATCTTCAACCATAATCGAAAGATACATATGGAAAGCATCTTTTTCCTCATCAGCCAAAGATGAAGTTCCACTTTGCTCAGAAGGTTAAAAGCCGTTAATTAAGGATAGCCTAGATGTTTTTCAGTAAAAAAGAAGATAAGTCGTCGCCTAAGAAAGAACAAGTTCAGCCTTCAAGCCAGTTCCAAGATGAATTAAACGCCATCAAACAAAATACTGCCTGTATTAGCTTTGATGTGAATGGCATTATATTGGATGCCAATCCGATTTTTTTAGAAGCGGTGGGCTACTCACTAGATCAAATTATTGGCAAACATCATCGTATTTTTTGTGACAACGAATACATAAAATCCACTGAATACAAAGCATTTTGGGATGACCTTAAGGCAGGAAAATCCTTCAATGGTACCTTTCTACGCTTTAAACAAAACAAGCAACCCATTCATTTAGAAGCCAGCTACTTTCCCGTCTCCGATGATACCGGCAAGGTGACGAAGATTCTCAAAATAGCGAACGACATCACAGAAATGCAAGAATCCTTGGCAAATAAGAATGCGGTGTTGACAGCATTAGACCGCTCCCTTGCGGTCATAGAGTTTGACCCTGAAGGCAACATACTTCACGCCAACAGTAATTTTTTAAGGACCATGAAATGTGACCTAAAAGACATTGTTGGCAAACATCATAAAATGTTCTGTGATGATAAATTCTACAGAGAACGTCCTAATTTTTGGTCCGAATTAGCACATGGACAGCATTCATCTGGGCGCTTCCAACGTTTTGATGGCGAAGGAAAAATTATATGGTTAGAAGCGACATACAACCCAATTTTTGATGAAAAAGGTCGCGTCTACAAAGTCATTAAGTTCGCTTCAGACATTTCAGAACGCGTTAATAATGCGATGAACGCGATTGAACTGGCTGCAGCCACCTCGGAACAAACCAGTCAAGTGTCGTCCAACGCCGTAGAGATTCTTAATGCGTCAGTGCAAACCTCGAACGATATTGCCGAAAAAGTAAAACAGGCCGCAGATTTAGGAGATTTACTGAAAACTCAATCTAAGAGCATCTCCGATATAGTCGTCACCATTCGTTCTATTGCCGATCAAACCAACTTACTCGCCCTTAACGCGGCGATAGAAGCGGCACGTGCTGGCGAAGCCGGACGCGGCTTCTCCGTTGTTGCAGATGAAGTTCGAAAACTGGCCAGTAATACGGCTACAGCGACATCGGAAATTAGTGAAGTCGTACAAAAAAATCACAATTTAATCAATGATATGGATGAGATGCTTAGCTCGGTTTCGGGTATTGCCCTTCATGGACAAGAAAGTATTAATGAAGTGTCACACGGCCTCACTGAGATTACATCTGGCGTAGCAAGATTTGTCGAAATGGTCGACAAAATGAAGGATTAAGGCCGCTTGATATGGTCGAGGAAAGCAAAAATATAGATGATTCACAGGTGCTCCTCACCGATTTTTTTATATTTTGCGTATCTCGACCTATCTTTACTAAGGCAGTAATTTGCTTTGTATTTGTGCTTTACCAAGCTTTTTAGCTAACAACAATAGTGCGTCCGCCTCTTCAAAATAGCTCCAGAAACCCTGCCCTTCGACTGGATTACCGTGAACTAGGCCGATACTAGCGGATATTGTCATGTCACTTATCTTCGGAATCTCGACCTTGGAGACAGCGCCTAAGATTTGTTCAGCCATATCATGAGCGTATTCAAACGAAGACTGGGGAAAGACCAAAGCAAATTCATCACCGCCATAGCGAGCCAGAATGTCTAAGCGGCCTAAACAGGTTTGAATGGCACAAACCACGGCTTGCAACACCATATCGCCACCGTGATGTGTTAAGCGAGTATTTAATTGCTTAAAATTATCGATATCCAACACCAACACAGCAACGGGTGTTTGCCCATCGTTGCGGAAAAAGTGCGATTGCTTTGTTTCAAGATAACGCCGATTAAGTATGTTAAGAAACTCGTCTCTAATCACTAACTGCGCCAGAAGTGCTCTTTCTTCTTCTAATAGCTGACGTAATCGTCGCTCTTCCGTGATATCCCTATCCGCGGCAATATAGAGCTCAGGCTCTCCATCAGAGGAGCGAGAAATCATACTGCCTTTCAAAGAAATCCAACGATATTCTCCTTGGATCATGAAGCGATATTCACTTTCAAAAAAATCCTCATGGCCAAAGACAACCTTTGACCACTCTGACCGAACGCGCTCTCTGTCTTCAGGGTGAATCGATTCTATCCAAGTAAAGGCATCATTAGAGGACTCTCTTGCCAGCCCCTCAAGACTATTGGTAATGCGTAAACCATCAGGGTAATGATCAATAACAAAAACATTGATTTGAGTAAGAGCCTGAGAAATCACTGGATCGTCAAAAAGCACATCAAGCAGCTTTTGCTTTCTTACATTGGTTGCCGATTCTGTCATCTTTTTCATCCAGATTGGAAAATTCACTTAAAAACAATCATACCTTGATAGTAGGTGGTACTACCTGCACTTTCAACGCAAGAAAGAGGTGGCTGTTAATAATAAACTGTCCTTTTCCACTAACTCTCTGCCATTAAACGCACTTTAATTGTGCAAAAATAAAGTATTGCATCGAAACATTTTCGGTCTTAACGTCAATTGTTGCTGGTCACAAAATGCACGATTAAGTCTTTTCAATCAGACTTGAATGATGGACAGTGGTAACAATAAGAATGGTGCAGTGAATGAATTTATGTCAATTAAAGAGATAGCAACCCAGTTGGATCTGTCGGTATCCACGGTGTCACGAGCGCTGAACGATTACCCAGACATTAGCCCGAGTACAAAGAAGCGAGTGCTAAAAGAAGCAGCGCGACAGGGCTACCAATTGAAAGGGCCAGAAATGGCTCATTGGGTGCAAGCAAAACGTGTGATTACGGCAATCATTCCTTGCCAAGACACACAATATCTCGACCCCATTCTTTCGAAGGTGTTAGCTGGAACTCGACAAGCGCTGCAAGCAGCAGGCTATTTGCTGCAAGTGGTGGCAATCGATACTGGCAAACAGGAGTTAAGCGAGTTTGAACGCCTAGTAAAAGCAGGCGATCAAGACGGTTTTCTGCTCCTTCGCACTCGGGTTAACGACCCGAAAGTCCATCGTTTACTGAAACTTAACGTACCTTTTGTGTGTTACGGACGCACCGAGCGCGCGGCGCAATTTGCTTGGCTCGATTTGGATAATTACCAAGTTGGTCATTTAAGCCTGAGTCGTCTGCACGAACAAGGCCACAGCAAGATTGGCGTGGTATCGGTAAGCGAGCGATATTTCTTCGCCCAAGAAAGGCGACGCGGGATTCAAAATGCCGCCGAGCAAATTGGGCTTTCTCTTGCGTCTGAACAATGGTTAGAAGTGGGCTATGACGAGGAAGAAAGTTACCTCGCTTGTGCCGAATTTCTGCTCCAGCACCCAGATATCACCGCGTTGATTTGCCTAACCAGCACCAGCGCGCGTGCCGCCGCATTGGCGGCCATGCGATTGCACAACACACAGCTAAATGAAAGAGAAAATCCTGTGTGTGTAATTGGTTGTGATACACCCGCAGATGAGCTGACCGCCAGTATGGGGATTACCAGCATTCAGCAAGCGCCGCCAACGCAAATCGGTGAACAGCTTGCCCAGATGATGGTAGCGCGCATCAAAGGGACTCCGGTGAAGGACCTACAAGTCGTTTTAGTTCCGGGGGTTGTGACGATAGGACTTTAATAACAAGTGTTCTTAAAGTCCTAAGAAGCAGACAAATAAAAACAAGAGGAAGCCATAATGAAAAGTAAAACTTCACTATTCGTCGCCGGCACAATGCTGGTAAACGGACTCCTGATAAGCCAGCTCACTCACGCCGCCAAGGTAGAATTTTGGACCGCACAAACCCAAACTGACCGCTTACAAAATATAGAATTACTGGCGAGTACCTTTGAAGCGTTAAACGATGGCGTAACGGTCAAAGTCGTCGCCGTTGATGAAAATGAAATGGCAACACAAATGGCAGCCGCCGTCGCCGCTGGTACCACACCGCAACTGATTGAAGTGAACTCCGAAATCATCATGGCGTTGGGCGAAGAAGGCATTGTCGATACTAAAACTCACCAAGGCGTCATCAAAGACATCGGCAAAAGCCGTTTCCACAAAGGCGCGCTGACCACGCTGGCCTCACCTTCTGGTGAGTACTATGGTTTGCCTTATCATGGTTTCATTCAGGGCATTTGGTATCGCAAAGACTGGTTCGATGAAAAAGGCCTAGCGGCACCTAACACTTGGGAAAATATAGAAACAGCCGCCAAGGAACTGACTGACAAAGCCAATAATCAATACGGCATTTTGATCGGCACTAAACAAGACAGCTACACAGAACAAGTATTCACCCAACTGGCACTATCCAATAATGCCAGTGAGTTTGATGCCAAAGGCAATTTGGTCTTCAACAGCCCGGCGACTCTCGAAACCATTAAGTATTACAAAGAGTTATCTAAATACAATCCACCAGGGCCACAGAACTGGCGCGCTCGGGATTATTACTTACAAGGCAAGATGGGCATGTTCTTCTATTCCACTTACATAATGGATGACCTTGCTCTCGCAGAAGTGGCAAAAGGCTCTTTGTCTTCAGCAAACTTCAAAGAACTCAGCGGTGGCACCTTCGACCCTGAATTGGTGAAAAATACCGCGTTCGCGCCAATTATCACCCACAAAAGCGCCGCATCTTACGGCACCTTGTCTGGTCTTGTCGCACTGAAAACGAAAAGTGCTGAAAACACTAAAGCTACCAAAGACTTCATCGAGTTTATGTACGATCCAGCCAGTTACATCACCTTCCTACACATGGCTCCAGGCGGTATGAATCCTATGTTGAAAGGCATCGCTGAAGATCCAGCCTATTTGGAAGACCCAAATGGTGTATTTAAGCTTTATGGTGCAGACAAGATGAAGCAGATCGTATCGGGTTTTGACGATATTCGCTCTTTCTCTGTGGTAGAAGGTAAAACCTTCCCAGCCTCCGGCGCCATCTTCGCTAAATCGGTTATTCCACGAATGATCTACAGCGTCACCATTGAAGGAAAAGATCCGCAAGCGGCGCTGGACGATGCCGAAGCGGAAATGAAAGCCATCATGGGCGAATAGACAATAGACCCCCTCCCAACCTCCCCCTTGTAAAGGGGGAGGAGCAGTAATCAGTTCCCTCCCCTTATTAAGAGGAGAGCTAGGGTCGGGTCAAATGCAAAAAAGGGAAGAACATATGTCTTCTGTACTCATAAAAAACGAATCTCGCTTGGGTCTAAAACTGGTCGCTCCCGCGGTCGGCATCATTGGCTTGCTGGTGATTTACCCAATTCTATTCAACATCTATCTGAGCTTTTTTGACGTTCAACTCAATGGCACCAAGACGTTCGTCGGCATGGAAAACTACACGGATTTGCTCGGCAATCCTCGTTATTACCATTCCATCGGCGTGTCGGTTATTTATCTAATTGGCACTGTAATCGGGACAACGGTATTGGGCTTGGCGGCCGCCATTTTGATGAATCAAGAGTTTCGCTTTCGCAACCTGGCTCGCGGTTTGATTCTCCTACCTTACTTTGCCCCCGTCATCAGTGTGGTATTTGGCTGGCAGTTTATTTTCGATCCAGTGAACGGCATTTATAACCACGTGGTGGTCGATGTTTTACATCTGACGGACACACGGGAAAACCTCATCGGCAACCCAGACTCGGCTCTATTTGTCGTGATTGTTTTCGATATTTGGAAGCATTTCCCGATCGCCTATTTGCTGTTTCTCGCCAAATTACAAAGCGTACCGAAAGACTTGTACGAAGCCGCCGCGATAGATGGACAAAATGCGTGGGGACGGTTTTGGCACGTGACCTTACCAGAGCTGAGATTCGTCATTGCCACCGTGGTGCTATTACGGGTGATTTGGAATTTAAACCGCTTTGAAGATGTTTACTTGCTTGCACCCAATGTGGAGACCTTGCCGATTTTCACCTATTACCAAGCGTTTGCTGGCATCGTCGATCAAGGCGTAGCGGCTGCGATTTCGGTGATTCAATTACTCGTGCTGGTCGGCTTGATCTGGCTGTACGTTCGTAAAGTCCTTAAGTGGTAGGGGAAGAATATGATGAATAAACGCTCAACCACCCAATCTGTGATCTTGTATACCTTGGTGCTTGCTTTAGTGATTTTCTGCGTGTTTCCCTTTTTACAGATTCTTTCGACCTCGTTAAAACATCCGATAGATTGGGGTAATCCATCACTCATTCCTCGTGTTTTACACTTGGATGCTTACAAAGAGCTACTTGGCTTGATGCCAGCAAAAGAAGTGGATGTGCCTGCTAGTGTGCAACGTCTACTGGACAACCCCGCGTTGTCAGCCGAGAAAAAGCAGATGCTGCTGGATAAATTTAGCGCCGGCGGCGATGTATTTCCGTTCGGGCGCTACATGCTCAATACCTTTGTGATTTCCTTCGTGACAGGGATTTGCTCGACTTTCTTGGCGTCTCTTGCTGCCTATGCTATTGCACGCTTACGCTTCCCTGCGCAATCCTTGATGGCAAACGGTGTTTTGTTTGTCTACATGGTTGGCGGTGTTTTGCTGATGGTTCCGCTCTATCAAATGAGCGTCAACGTTGGCTTGGCATCCAGCGCCGCAGGGACAATTTTCAGTCTGTTTTTGATTTATCTGATTCAGACCTTGCCAGTCGCCATGTACATGTTGGGAAATTACTTTCGTACCATTCCCTTCTCCTTAGAAGAAGCGGCAATGATGGACGGTTGCTCAAGGGTAGAAGCCTTCTGGCGCATCATCATGCCCTTGTCGAAACCTATGCTGTTTACCGTGTTTATCTATTGTTTTGTCATCGCTTGGAATGAGTACTTGTTTGCGTCTGTGTTCCTCAAACAATACCAAGATTTCCAAACCTTGCCCTTGGCATTACAAACTTTGTTTACTTCGAAAAACGCTATTTGGGATCGCATCATGGCCGCGTCCATGTTGACGCTATTACCTGTGGTGATTTGTTTCATGTTGGCGAATAAGCATTTGTCAGGTGGCCTCACAGACGGCGGTGTTAAAGGATAAGGAATAGAATTATGAGCTCAGTAATCTTACGTAACGTGAATAAATCCTACGGTAACTTGCCGATCGTAAAGAACCTCAATTTAGAAGTAAAAGACGGTGAGTTTGTCGTGCTGGTTGGCCCAAGTGGTTGCGGTAAAAGTACCACACTGCGCATGGTGGCAGGGTTGGAAGACATCACCCAGGGAGAAATCCAGATTGGCAGCCGCGCCATTAATGATTTGCCACCACACAAACGCAACATCGCCATGGTGTTCCAAAACTACGCCTTGTATCCGCATATGTCGGTGCGAGAAAACATCGTCTTTGGCTTGAAAAAATCCGGGGCGGACGCTGAAACGATTAAAGAGAAACTCGCAGACGTATCGGAAATGCTCAAGCTCGACGACTACTTGGATCGCAAACCTGCCGATTTATCTGGTGGCCAGCGCCAACGGGTTGCTATGGGACGCGCCCTTGCCCGAGATGCTGACGTATATTTGTTTGATGAACCGCTATCGAATTTGGACGCTAAATTGCGCCATCACATGCGGACAGAAATCGCCCGCATTCAGCATCAATACAACATGACGGCGATCTACGTTACCCACGATCAGATCGAGGCCATGACTTTGGGCGATAGAGTCGTGGTGATGCGCGATGGCATCGTCGAACAAGTCGGCACACCGATGGAAATTTACCTGCAACCCACCAACACCTTTGTCGCGACCTTTATTGGTTCACCCGCGATGAACTTGATTGAAGCCAAGATAGAAGGCGAAGATCTGGTATTCGACAATTACCGACTGCCAGCGGCGAAAATCGCCAATGTCGATTTACAGGACCTCAAATCCCACGATACTGTGTTAGTGGGCATTCGCCCTGACTTCTTTGAAGACAGTGCCTTGTCTTTAAAGAGATCTCCAAGTGACAACCTATTTGAATTCAACGACATACAAGTAGAACTGGTGGAGAATCTCGGTTTCGATAAAGAAATCATGTTCAAACTCGGCGGCGAAGACGCCAAAGCCCGACTCGACCTACGCTCCCATGTCAAACGCCAAGAACACATCTCCTTGTCTGTCGATTTGAACCGGGTCTTGCTATTCGACACCAGCCCACAAGGCATGCTGCTGAACACGGGGGAGGTTTAAATGACTCAAGCAATCTAAGAATTTTGAGTCATTTTCTCAACCAGATAATCCACAAAGACCCGCACTCTTGCTGGCATGTGTTGTCCGCCAATAAACACGGCATGGATGACTTCTTTGTCCTGTGGGTTGAAGTCTTCTAATAAGGGCACGAGTTTCCCCGATGACAAGGCTTGTTCTATATGGAAATTACCTACTCGGGTGATGCCAATGTCTTCCATCACCAGTTCCACCAGCGTTTCGCCATTGTTGGAGGTCATGTTGCCTTGTATCGGTAAAATATAATCTTCACCGTTCTCGCGGAATGGCCAGCCGGGTTCAATCCGTTGAAAGCTAAAATCCAGACAATTAAAGCGCCGCAAATCGGCTGGCGTTTTTGGGACGCCAGCTTGTGCTAAATAGTTGGGTGTAGCGACAACGCTTCTGCCCGTTTCGCCAAGGCGTTTAGCGGTTAAATTACTATCGGGTAAAGGGCCAAAACGTATCGCGACGTCAATATGACCATCTGCCACATTGCTAATCTGATCGCTTACTTCAACTTCTATTTTTATGTTGGGATAGCGCTGTAAAAATTCTTTGTATAAGGGGATCATAGTCAAGCGGCTGTACGCCGTCGCGGTACTGACTTTAATCAATCCACTTGGGCTGGCCCGATCAGCGATAGCCAGTTCGGTTTCTTCTAGGTCTTTCAGAATGCGCCGCGCCGCAAGGGCGTAGGATTCACCTTCACTGGTTAAGTAAAGCTTACGAGTAGAACGGACCAGCAACCTAACACCTAAACGCTTTTCGATTCTTGTCATCATTCGGCTTACTGCCGACGGCGTGAGACCAAGTTCTCTTGCTGCGCCGCTTAAGCTTCCTGTCGTCGCGACGGTTAAGAAAGTTTCCATTTCAGCGGTTTTATCAACTTTTATTTGCTTCATTTGTGAATCCAATGCAAAACAGAATAGCTTTTTTACCTACTATTCGCGGGTTTGTTATCTGGTTATATTCCTTCATATCATAAATAAACGAGGGATAAACATGAAGATCAACTTTCCATTAATGGCGTTGGCCATTGGTGCTTTTGGAATTGGAGTGACGGAATTTTCCCCCATGGGGATGTTGCCAGTAATTGCGGGGGATTTAGGTGTCTCTATCCCAACAGCGGGGATGCTCATTAGTGCTTACGCCTTCGGTGTATTAGTTGGTGCGCCTATCATGACGTTGTTATTTGCGAATATGCCACGACGTCGATTGCTGATTTTATCTATGGGAATTTTTACGATCGGTAATTTAGTCAGTGCGCTAGCTGATAGTTACAGTGCGTTGATGATTGGACGTATCATTACGTCGTTTAATCATGGTGTGTTTTTCGGTGTTGGTGCTGTAGTAGCAACCAACATAGTGCCACCCAACAAACGCGCAGGCGCGGTAGCTGCAATGTTTTCGGGGCTCACTGTAGCAACCATTGGCGGCGTACCATTAGCAAGCTTTGTCGGTACGACATTCGGCTGGCGAAATGCTTTTTTTGGTATTGCGGCTATTGGACTAGTGACTATGGCGGCATTGCGTTTGAGCCTACCTACATTGGTCAATAAAGAGAAAGCGAATATCCGCAATGAATTATCTGTGTTGGGCAGAGGCCCCGTATTAGCCGCGTTGCTATTAACGGTCGTGGGTGCCAGTTCGATGTTTACTGTATTTACTTACATCGTGCCAATACTACAACAGGAAACTCACGCTTCTACGACCTTCGTGACACTCATGTTGGTGCTTTATGGAACTGGCCTTGCGGTTGGCAATATTCTTGGTGGACGCTATGCAGATCGTTCTCTGTACGGCACCTTGATTGTTTCTTTAATAGCGGTGATTCTATTGTTAGTGGTTTTCGCTGTCAGTATGTCTTCTTCTATCATCGTTGTGCCACTTATCTTTCTCTGGGGCATTGCCAGTTTTGCGGTGGTTCCGCCCTTACAATCCTTGGTGGTACATGAGGCCAGCGATGCATCGAATTTAGCGTCCGCAATGAACATTGGTGCCTTTAATCTCGGTAATGCGGTTGGTGCGGCCTTGGGTGGGGGTGTGATAAGTGCAGGACTTGGGTTACCTTCGATCGCCTTGGCCGGTGCTGGAACCGCCATGTTTGGATTGCTAATGGTGTTGATGTTAAAACGAAAACCGTCCAATCAAACGAATGAACGCGTTACAGCCTCTTAAGCTAACAAGCAGGGATGGGGCTGAAAATATGAATCACGCCATCCCTGCGCTAATTGTTGCTCACACCGGAATTCCTT
The DNA here is from genome assembly GCF_024397855.1 of Marinomonas rhizomae. Taxonomy (NCBI): domain Bacteria; kingdom Pseudomonadati; phylum Pseudomonadota; class Gammaproteobacteria; order Oceanospirillales; family Oceanospirillaceae; genus Marinomonas; species Marinomonas rhizomae. The sequence goes on along the minus strand of NZ_CP073343.1, from coordinate 149,776 downwards.
CTGCGTTGAACCCCCTCTAAACAATAAGCGTTGATGGCATAGAAATCGGGTGACACACGCTTGCAGTGATAAGGGGGAAGTATCGTAGTAACAACGTCCTAAATACTCTTTTTCTTGTATATGAGTCATCTTACAAAAGGTCATTTGTTTCAAACAGAATCTGATTGCGCTCCTCTTGATTCAGGTCACTTTAAAAAAATGTCTTATGCTCAATAATGCAGAGCCCTTCATATCATCATTTGCTGCCTTGTCTATGCTTGCTTACGACATCACGAATGGGATCAACACTCTATTTACTTCACATCTCTGATAAGTCGAATACAAAAAATAACCTTAAAGTATAGTGGGTTACAAGGTGAGCTATGGCGTACAAGAATGCATTTGATGTATAAGTTTAGTCTCGGTGCGTAATAATTATGCATTCTAAAAATGCTATAAAGAAAACATCTATTAATCATCAAAGTCCGTCAGTCTAAAAGGATTTAACCTAATGACTATCTTAACAACAGAAGCACTTTTCAATATCGTCAATGGCTCGACATTATTAGCAAGTGGCGGCGGTGGTTCGATAAAGACAGCCTACTCATTTGTTAGCCAAATAGTAGAAACAAAAAAATCTATTGCTTTGTGCTCACCCGATTCGATGAAAAGTAGCGATTTCGGCGTGGTGGTTGGAGCGATGGGGTCTCCCGAAAGCTTTGCAAAAATAGGCTTACAAGGCTCAGAAACACGTGCAGTTGAAGTTATGCAAGACCTAAACAAGTCGAAAAAAATCACTTTCACTATTTCTGTTGAAACGGGCTCCAATATTTTTGTCGCTATGCTAGCTGCGGCCAAAACGCTGGAGCCAGCTCGTGTAGTTGACGCTGACGGTGCGGGACGCTCCGTCCCAACATTATCCTGCTTAAGCTATAGCTCGAAAATAAACATCACACCTTTTGTTGTATTAAATGCCCCTCATGGAAGCGCTCTAGTTGAAGGTAATATTATTTTGAATTTGCCGAACATCAATGATGAGGGCTTTGAAGGGGCTGCTAGCAAAAAGGCTCAAGCTAGTATTATTGAGAATATGGTTCGTCCCATTTTATCATCGGAAGGTTATTTTGATGGAGTTGGCGCTATTTCCGGTTGGATAATGAATGGTGATCAAGCAAAATCGTCGCTCATAAAAAATACAATCTCTACCGCGCAGAGTATTGGACAACAACTAAACCAATACAATGTAGCTGATCAGAATATTCTCCAAGACTTAGCCATTTTTTTAGAAGGCCAGTTCGACACTCCGCTGTACCCTATATCAGAGAGCAATTCACCTTTTACTCTTGAAAGAATAGAAACTGTCTCTAAAGGTGGGTTTGATTTCAATCAACTGTCTTTTACTCAAACTATCAAAGGTCAGTTGAAAGAACTTATCATTATTAACCAAAACGAGAATTTACTACTTTGGGATAAGGATAAAGATCACCCATTAACAATCTGCCCTGACTCAATTTGTATGCTAGGTAAGTTAGACAAGACGATTAAAGATGGCATTTTGTCTAACTTAAGCTCATTAAGTAATGATGTGCAAAATGAGGCTAATAAGTCACTTTCAGGATGGCATGGCCTATCTGTAGAAGACGTTGTAGAAGGCCAAGAGGTGTATTTGTTTAGTTTGCCAGCGCCTGAAACGCTCAAGAATGAAAATAAGGAAGTCTTCTCAGCTCTATCCAAGCAATTTGGCTATTACGGGTCATATGAATCTTTAGACAAACTTCTAACGAAAGAAGACATCTAAATAAAACCAATCTTTAGATTTTTATCCCTAACACGGAGGTTCTATGAAACTAAGTAAGTCTTTTGATCAAGAAGAACATGACACTCTAATCAAAGAATGTCTTTTTCAATTATGGAGTCATTCAGATGACCTCATGTTCATCATCGCCGTAGAAGAGAATGGAGAATTTTCTCTTTATGATAACAATGCGGCGTCACGAGTAGCGATGGGGATTGAACCGAACAAAATTTATCATCGTAATCCTATTCGAGAGATGTTTCCGGAGGAAATTGTCGAAGGTTTTTATCGTACTTACCAGGAAGCAATCGACAATAAAAAACCCATTTCCATAGAACAGTATTTCGTAAAAGATGGTTCGGATTTATTTTACAACACCTTGTTAGTACCTATTTTTGATAAGCATAGTAAGCCCGTTTTTATTTGCGGTATCAGCCATGAAACCACAAAAATCAAAACCGCCGAAAAAATGGCTATTGAGGCTGGAGAAAAGCTACAGGAATACAATATTGGGCTAAAACAAATCAACGACAATCTTGATGTAAAAGTGACAGAACGAACAGCCGCACTAGAACTCGCTAAAGCAGAATTAGAGGAGGCACTAGAAGCAAAGTCATCATTTGTCGCTAGAATGAGCCATGAAATCCGTACGCCTATTAACGCGGTTATCGGCTTAAGCGATTTAGCTCTCAATACTCACCCCAATCAGGAGGAGCAGCAAGACTACCTGCGAAAAATAAAAGATTCCGGCGATATACTGCTTAATCTGGTCAATAATGTATTAGATTTTTCTAAAATCGAAGCTGGTAAACTTAGCGCTGAATCAGTTCGCTTCTCAATAGAGAAATTGATAAGAACCACAGTCAATATGAATGTGTTCGGCGCACATGCGAAGAAACTCGAGTTAATAACAGACATATCTGATGACATACCTGAATTTTTATTAGGAGATCCGCTCCGTATTCAGCAAATATTAGTCAACTTAGTGAGTAATGCTATTAAGTTCACGGATTTCGGGAGCATTATTATTCGACTTGGTTGCAACAAGTTGGATAACGAGAATATTTTGCTGCGCTGCGACGTAATAGACCCCGGCGCAGGAATTCCTTCTACCCAACTAGAAGAGCTATTTTCTCCCTTCACACAAGCAGATAATAGTGTCACACGCGTATATGGTGGAACCGGATTAGGATTAACTATCTCTCGCCAGCTGTGTGAGTTAATGAATGGCGAAATCAAAGTAGAAAGTGAAATAGGTAAAGGCTCCACTTTCTCAGTCTTTTTGCCTTTGCTTATACCCGCTCAGCAACCAAGAGTTGAGACCACATATTCTGATAATACACTCCAAGCACTAGTGGTAGATGATCACCCACTCCCCAGGAATATCTTGGCACAACTACTAAAAAGCTTTGGTATAGAAAGTTTGTGTGTCGAAAGTGGCTGGGAAGCTATCGAAGCTATAAGCCAATCAAAACAATCTAATAGTGCATTCGATATTGTCTTCATGGATTGGCAGATGCCAGATATGAACGGAATCGAAACATCGAAAAAAATAAAAGAACTGTTTAAAGAATTAGCGCCGCCTATTCTGATGATATCAGCCTATGACAAACATCATGTTCAGCCATACTTGGATTCGGGTGTAGTAAAGCAATTTATAGAAAAGCCGGTTGGCAAATCAACCCTGTTCAATGCATTAAATCAGTTTTTTAGCCTTGAAAAAATAGCAATACCGAATAAAAGAATCGAACCAATACCTAATTTGTCTGAGTTTCATATTCTATTGGTAGAGGACAACTTGATTAATCAGCAAGTGGCACTGGGTTACTTAAAAGACACTGAAATTAAAGTGGATCACGCGGAAAACGGGCAAGTTGCTATTAATAAGATAAAGCAGACTCAATATGACCTTATCCTCATGGATATCCAAATGCCGATTATGGACGGTTTAACGGCTTCTACCTTCATTCGTAAAATGGATCTTGATTACGAGCTGCCAATTATCGCAATGACCGCTCACACATCTCCAGAAGACGAAGAAAAGAGCCTTTCTGTGGGAATGAATGACCATATTCCCAAGCCTATTCCAGCCGGCTTACTTTATAAGACACTAGAAAAACACTTAGTTCGTAAAAATGCACAGAAGAATTTAGCGCTTAAGCCCAAACTTCCTGCAAAATCAGCGATAAGTGATGAACTGTCTATGCTTCACAAAATACATAGCTTAGGCGTTAAAAAAGCAATAGACGCTCTAAAAAATGATTCTGAACTATACTTAAAGATAGTTCGTTCTTTTTGGAGACAATATCAACCTCTCTTAAAAGACTCTAACCTCATATTTTCAGAGCATGATAACCAACATCTCCTGAACTATATACATTCTTTAAAGTCAAACTCTGCTTATATTGGCGCACAAAATATTTTTAAAGATTGCTCAATCATAGAAGATAGATTGATAAGAAAAAAAAATATCGACCGCTCTACTTTGACGGATGTTTCAAAAAATCTTTCTACGCTTTTAATCGAGTTAGGTTTTATATTCAATCGATCAGAGGGCGAGCATATTGACCCAGAAATAGACTTCAAAATCACACTAGGAACCGTTCTAATATTGCTCGAACAGAGCAACTTCAAAGTGGAAAATTATTTTAGTATCTTAGAGAGTAAATCGAGAAATACGGAATATAGCAAAGATACAACGGAAATAATTAAAAATATTATCGATATCGAATATGAGCGAGCAGCACAGCTTGTTCGTCAACTTTTACTCAAATTACCAGGTAGTTAGAATGCCAGATTCATTAAGTGTCCTTATTATCGATGATGAAGTAATCAACCTACAAATTATCAGTGATATTTTGCGTGACGAAGTAGGTATTATAATGGCAAAAAGTGGAGAACAAGGCGTCCGTAAAGCGTTAGAGTTTTCACCGGACTTAATTCTACTTGACGTTATAATGCCAGATATGGATGGCTTCGAGACTATGAAAAGACTTAGCCAAGACGCAAGGACATGCGATATTCCAGTCATCTTTATCACAGCATTAGATGACATAGAAAATGAAGAAAAAGGCCTTTTACTAGGAGCAAGTGACTATATTCAAAAGCCTATACATGCTTCGATCATAAAAGCTAGGGTCGCCTTGCACCTAAAGCTTATCAATCAACACCGCATATTAGAACGCTTAAGCACAATAGATCCATTAACGTCTTTAGCCAATCGACGCAAATATGAAGAAACCATTCGATCTGAATGGGAGCTAATGGGGGAGCTTAACGAAACCTTATCTTTAGCTGTTATCGACATTGATAATTTCAAACAATATAACGACGTTTACGGGCATGCGGCTGGTGATAAAGTGCTACAAAAAGTAGCTACTATTTTAGACAATAACTTTAATCATAACGGTGATCTAGTAGCTCGATATGGCGGAGAAGAATTTGTTGCCATCATGCCTAAAACATCTAAAAAAGAAGCATTACTACGCATTAAAAAATGCATTGACGAAGTTCACGAAATAGCGACTATATGTGCTAAAAAAGATAATCATGTTGTCACTATAAGTGCAGGAGTTGCCTCTATTACTCCTAAAAAAGACCTTGATTTTGAGTCCTTATTCGCAGCAGCAGATGAGGCTTTATATCTTGCAAAATATAATGGTAAAAACCAAGTAAAATGGAAAAGCGTTACAACTAAGGATACTGTATAACAAGTTTTATAATCAAAAACTTAACTAGACATTTTTTGCATCACATCAGCCATTGGGTGCTGAACTTCGGCTAAGCCATCTCTTACACCGTTTTTGTTCTCAGTTGTCTGATTTTGGCTGAGCTTGTATTTGCCCTGAATGTCAGTCACCGTAATTTCAATCCCAACGACAGCGGCTTGCAGTCTATCGATGTATTCTTGCGGCGCATCAGAGATTGACCAAGGAGCTGGTTGTTCTTTCTCATGGATATTGGTGAGTTTTTCCAGTAACGCTAATTTCCATTTAATGTCGTGGATAAAATTGATAGTGCCTTGGATATGAACCGCTCGATAATTCCAAGTTGGAACGGCTTTACCATCTACCTTTTTAGAAGGGTACCAATTTGGTGAAATATAGGCGTTTTCGCCTTGGAAAATCACCAAGACATCCGTTTGGTTCGCAACGTTCTGCCACAACTTGTTAGCCTTAGCGATATGAGCTTGCAAGCAAACTCTATTTTCATCATCAACATGAACCAACATAGGAATATGTTCAGCGTTTAAACCGTCTTCACCATTCGAAACTAACGTCGCGAAGGGAAAAGCTTTCACAAAGGCGAGCTGCTCTTCTTGGTCGCTTATTTCAAAATGCTTTGGTGTGTACATATCAGCTACCTATTTAGCATTAAAGTATTTAATCACTCAACAATGCTGCAGCACTGCCACAAACGGTCATAATGAAAAGAAACCATTTTAGGTGTTTCGGGTTGGCTTTAATGGCCATTTTCACGGCGAGGAAAGACCCTAGCATGGTACCAGAAGCCAGTATTAGGCCAGGAATCCACAGAATCTGATCATTCCAAATAAAAACGCCTAATGCCAAAGCGGTAAAACCTAACGTACAGACCATTTTTAACGCGTTTGTTTTAACCAGATCGTAACGTAAAGTACCAGCCAAAGCCGCAATAAGAATAAAGCCAACACCTGCTTGCACAAAGCCTCCATAAACACCTGCAATAAACAAAGCAATCCAAGCACTTGGCTTTTCCGAGACTTTGAAAGGGACTGTGCCTTCTGGTGGCGCAATCATGGTAGGACGGACGATCATGATTAACGTCATACCGATCATGGCACTCAGCAAAAGCGGTTTTAGCCAAGTTTCTGGAGCATAACTGGCGGCAAATGCGCCGACGACACCACCAAGTAACGACGGAATCATCACCGGAAGGATATCGGCGTTATCCAGTTTCTTCGCTTTACGAAAGCCGAACGTCGCGGCCACATTCTGTAAAAACACGCCAACCCGATTAGTCGCATTGGCAATATCCGCTGGCATTCCCATTACCATTAAAGCTGGCAATGTCAGGTTAGACCCTCCGCCTGCGAGAGTGTTAATAATACCGGCAATGAAACCTGTGCCGATCAAAAGCGAAACAGTGAACACACTGTAATCCATAACATTGTCCTTAAATGGGTTTTATATATATCAAGAAAAATAGGAGGTGAATGATAAGGATAAGAGGCGGGATTAACAAAAGGTTTCTTGGTTTCATTTCTAACGTAAAACTATACAAATTAATACAGACATGCCCCTAGAAATAGCCTAAATTAGTAATGAAGCATTAAACCTAAATTACATTAGAGAAACCTGCCACCCAGCATTCTTCTTTAATTCTACAGTTATCAGACTTATTACCACATTCGGATGAGGTTTTTATGACAGTTAGATCCAAAATTATCGCTCTGGTGGCGGCTGGGGTTATTCTCCCCGTGTTTATCGTCTCCGTCGTTATTATCAGTGAAGTTCGAACCAATGCCCTGAAAAATTTTGAGAGTCAAAGTCAGGCAGAAATTGGCCACGTTGATAAAATCTTCTCGATGTATTTGAATAACCTTGCTGAAAATGTGTCGTTTTTCGCAAGATCGGGTGCCCTAAACGAACTGACTCCAAATAGCATCGCCAGTTACGCAAACAAAACTACCCAAGAAATGATGACGCCGGATCAAAACTCTCCGCAAGAACAAAAAGCCTTTGCGCTAATGGACGATTTTGGTAAGACACACCCAGACTTAGCGTATATTTGGTTGGGGACAAACGACTCAGGCTATCTTCAATGGCCAATAGGTAAGAACGGCATAAAGTACGATTCTACAGAGCGCAGCTGGTACAAACAGTCTATTAATAGCAAAACGCCTATCCGTACACCATCCTATAAAGATTCATTTACAGGCGCGCCTTTAGTCGATTACTTACAACGTTTTGAAGGTCAAAACGGCCTGTATGGTACTGTCGGTGTTGATGTAACCTTAAAAAAACTGACAGAATTATTAGCTAAGGTGAAGTTTGGCGGAGAAGGTTATGTAGTCATGGTGGAAGATACGGGAACCGTTCTCGCGGACCCTGTTGATCCCGAAAACAACTTTAAAGCCATTAAAGATGCCTCACGCCCTTACTCTACACTTAACGACAGCAGCTCACTTCAAGAGTTAACCATAGGCGGAGAAAGATGGTTCGCTATGGTTTATACGTCTCCAGCCCTTAACTGGAAGTTTATTGGCTTGGTACCAAGCCAAGTTATTTACGCTCAAGCCAATAGCTTAATTGTCACTACTGTGATTATTGCGCTCGTCATGATCGTTATCTTTATGACAATTGGTGCTATTTTATCTGGTGTTGTTATTCGACCTGTCAGAGTAATGGCTGACCGCTTGACCGATATTAGTCAAGGCGAAGGGGATTTAACACAACGCTTAGAAGTAAAAGACAAAGACGAATCTGGTCAGATGGCATCAGCATTTAATCAGTTTGTCACATCGATAGACAGTATCGTTGGCCATGCCAAATCGTCTTGTGAACAAATCAGTCAGGTAGCGAACAAGTCTGAAGGTCTATCGTCAGAACTAAGCAACATTGTATCTCATCAAGTGAATTCTGTTGATCACGTGTCTACCGCCTTTAACGAAATGGTCGCTACCGCGAATGAAGTGGCTTCGAACTGCAGTAGCGCAGCGGCCGCTGCGGAAAACAGTGAAACACAAGTACAAGAAGGCAATAAACTGATTCAGCAAACGATGGACTCTTTGAACAGCCTAGAAAAAGAAATCCATAGTTCAAATGAAAGCATGATCGAGTTAACAAAAGACTCTGAAAGTATCGTGGGTATTTTAGACACGATTAAAGCCATCGCAGAACAAACCAACTTACTCGCGTTAAATGCCGCAATAGAAGCGGCTCGTGCAGGTGAGCAAGGTCGAGGATTCGCGGTTGTAGCAGATGAAGTCCGTACACTAGCAGGAAGAACGGCAGAATCGACTACCGAAATAGATAACATGCTCACGAAGCTAAAACAGCAAACAGGCTCCGTGGCGAACAAGATGAATAACAGTGTTACCGTCGCAAAAGATTCGGTTGTATTGGCTTCTCAAACCTACCAAGTGTTTGAAAAAATCCTTCACTCTGTGTTGGAGATTAAAGACATGATGATTCAAATCAGTGCCTCTGCAGAGGAACAACATTTGGTGGCAGAAGAAATTAACACAAATGTAATCGTGATCCACGATGGTACAATTAAAACCAGCGATCTTTCTCAGCAAGTGTCACAAACGGCAACCGCACTTAATCAGTTGTCGGCTGAACTACAAAACATGGTAGCTCGCTTCAAGTCTAGCCAGCCTTAATCATCCTATTGTCAAAAACAAGAAAACCTAGCCCCAACATCTGGGCGCTAGGTTTTTTTTATGAACAATGAAAACGCTATAAACGCTCTAATAAGCAATTAACAACAGCTTGATTCACACTGTGCGCAAGGTCAGGAATAAGGTCATAAGTCGTCCTTGCACCGCAGCCTATAAGCACATCATACGCCGCTTTAGACCATTGGTAATCAATCACATTGTCTTGATTGCCATGGATAAAATGCACTTTCGTATCCTCTGCAGAATGGGTTAGCACAGAATCTACTGGCTCTTCAGGCAATACAGCAAACCGCCCCGATAAAGACACTATTTTTTCCGCTAATGAATCGTCCACCATTTGTGCCGAAGATAAAGACATAATCGCGCCTTGAGAAAAGCCTATCAAGGTGGTTTGCTCTGCGTTTAGTGCGCTTTTTTGTTGCCAATACTTTATGGTGTCAACAAAACGCGGCATCGCTTCTTTTATTCGTTCGACACGATTTTCTTCCGTTACTCCTTGCACAGAGAACCACTGATAACCCTGCCCAAAGTCAGACGCATCAGGAGCTTGTATTGAAACAACAACCGCATTAGGAAATGATTTAGCAAGAATATCCGCCATAGGAGCTAAACTTTGCGGCGTAGCACCAACACCATGGAATAATAAAAACAGACGCGTTGGCGAGCTAGGTTCTTGTATCAAAAGAGTAGACATGCAGAATCCTTATAAAAAATCACTTAATATCATGAGTACTCTATTATTTTACAAAATCAATATATATAGGCTGTTTCTTAAATCTCTATTTCATATTTAGAAATAATTAGAAACAGAATACTCACATTAAAAAATACTCGTCCACTTTTCGGTTGTTGCTGCAAAGGCAAACACGCTAATCTCATTCAATCAGCACAACGTCAATAAAGATGAACTCAACTATCATTTAAACAACGGACTAGAGCATGTTAATAACCGATGAGAAACAAGCCGATGGCTATTATCAAGCCCTACTAAACCGAGAGCCGAGCTATGTTGGTGTGTTTTTTGTTGGTGTTAAAACCACCTCAATTTTCTGTATTGCAACGTGCCGAGCACGCAAACCAAAACGTGAAAACGTTGAGTTTTACACGCATTTCAAAGACGCCATGGACGCTGGTTTTCGTCCCTGCAAAGTCTGTCGACCTACTGAAAACGCCCATGAAGCCCCCTATGAAGTGCAAGCGGCAATGAATCTTGTACGAGATTGCACTAAGGCGAAAATCACCGACCAAGCATTAAGAGAATCTGGAATACGGCCCATCTTTGTGCGCCGTTGGTTTAATCAACATTACGGTATGACTTTTCAAACCTTTCAGCGTATGTATCGAATTAATTATGCCTTTCAAGAATTAAAGACAGGCAAAAGCGCCACCAATACTGCGCTGGATTCAGGCTACGATTCGTTGAGTGGTTTCGGTTACACTTTTAAAAAGTTACTCGGTCATGCACCGACTCTAAATTTGGAGAATGCTGTGATTTTAATTGATAGGCTAACAACGCCCATTGGCCCTATGTTTGTTTGCGCAACAGATGAAGGAATTTGTTTATTGGAATTCGTTGATCGACGCATGTTAGAAACCGAATTTGAAGACTTACAGCGCCGTTTAAAAGCGCCCATCGTAGCGGGAGAAAATGCGCATATTAAGCAACTCAAACAAGAACTAGAAGAGTATTTTCTAGGTAATAGAACTGAATTTAGTGTACCGCTTCATACACCAGGAACCGACTTTCAAAATGCCGTTTGGCAGATGCTTGGCACCATTCCATTTGGTGAAACCGCCAGCTACCAAGAACAAGCGACACGCCTTGATAACCCCAAAGCCGTGCGAGCGGTTGCGAGAGCCAACGGAATGAACCGAATTGCCATTGTTATTCCTTGCCATCGAGTCATTGGCAAAGACGGCAGCTTAACTGGTTACGCGGGAGGATTAGAACGAAAGCGCTGGCTGCTTGATCATGAAGCAACACACCAATTGGAACATGACAAAAGCTAAATTAAACGCTCATATATAAACACACAGTGGTACCAAGCAAAGAAAGAGGTTAGCAAGCCATCATAATAAAAATATAAAGACACGTTATATTTCTCTCTTTGATTTTTTAACAAAAAGAAAAAAGAACAAAAAAAACAAGACAAGCTTACAAAAATCGATTACTTTCGCACCATCAAGAAGCACAAGGAATGTAACTTCAAAGACAATACCTTATTAACAGGCTACTCTTTTGTTCGTTAAAGATTCCCTAATTTCTTACTTTTATTGGATGTAATTAAGTAAAGAGGTTTCCATGACAGTTAAATCCAAGATTATTGCCTTAGTAGCAGCAGGCGTAATTCTTCCTGTTCTTATTGTATCGGCCGTTATTATAAAAAATATTCGCGCCAATGCTCTGCAAAATTTTGAGGAACAGAGCCAATCAGAAATGGGCCATGTCGATACTATTTTTTCAATGTATTTGAATAACCTAGCTGAAAACGTTGCATTTTTTGCCCAATCCAATGCACTTACCAAATTATCCCCTGGCAGTATCAAAAGTTACGCGAACGAACCAGTCCAAAACATGACACCTGATAAAAACTCTAAATTAGAACAAGAAGCTTTTGCTCTAATGGATAGTTTCGCCAAAACCCACCCTGATTTAATGTATATCTGGCTAGGAACGAACGATAAAGGTTACCTACAATGGCCAAAAGGTAAGAATTCTAAAAATTACAATCCTTTAGAAAGAAGCTGGTACAAACAATCCATTAACAGTCGTTCTCCAGTCCGTATCCCAGCCTATCAAGATAGCTCAACCAATGCTCTCCTTGTTGATTACCTACAACGCGTTGAAGGACAAGATGGTTTCTATGGCTCTGTCGGTATCGATGTGACTTTGAAAAAACTTACTGAATTACTCGCTGAAGTAAAATTCGGTGGTGAAGGCTATGTCGTCATGGTTGAAGACACTGGAACCATCCTAGCGGATCCATCCGACCCTCAAAATAATTTTAAATCAATCGGTAATGCATCACGTCCCTACTCTACTCTCGATAGCAGTATTAATACTTCTCAAGAAATAATGATAGATGGCGAAGTCTGGCTTGCTAAAGTACATACATCGCCAAAACTTAACTGGAAATTTATCGGACTGGTACCAAGTAGTGTTATTTATGCGCACGCAAACAATCTGATTAGTACTATTATCATCATTTCTTTGGTTATGATCGCCATATTCATGTTAATTGGCGCAACGTTGGCCAGTGTGATCATCAAACCAGTTAAACATATGGCTGACAGACTGACAGATATTAGCCACGGCGAAGGGGATTTAACACAGCGTCTAGAAGTGAAAAGCAAAGATGAAGCAGGTCAAATGGCCTCGGCATTTAATCTGTTTGTTACTTCAATCGATAATATCGTTGCTCGTACCAAGTCTTCATGCGAGAAAATTGGCAAGGTTGCACATCAGTCCGAGCATTTATCATCGGAACTTAATAGTGTTGTTTCTCATCAGGTTAATTCTGTTGATCATGTCTCTACCGCCTTTAACGAAATGGTTGCGACAGCAAATGAAGTGGCCTCTAGCTGCAATAATGCTGCGGCAGCGGCAGAAAACAGTGAAACACAAGTACAAGAAGGCAATGCACTAATTCAACAAACGATGGATTCTTTGAATGACCTAGAGAAAGAACTCTACAGCTCAAATGAAAGCATGATCGAGCTAGCAAAAGACTCTGAAAGCATCGTGAGTATTCTTGACACCATTAAAGCCATCGCCGAACAAACAAACTTACTCGCTTTAAATGCGGCAATTGAAGCGGCTCGCGCGGGTGAGCAAGGACGAGGGTTCGCCGTCGTTGCGGACGAAGTCCGTACGTTAGCAGGAAGAACCGCTAAGTCGACAGAAGAAATTGATCACATGCTGACCAAGTTACAACAGCAAACGGATTCTGCCGCGACCAAAATGAACCACAGCGTTGATGTGGCAAAAGGTTCAGTGGTTTTAGCCTCTCAGACCCATCATGTTTTTGAAAAAATACTCAGCTCGGTGCTCGAAATTAAAGACATGATGATCCAAATAAGCGCATCGGCAGAAGAGCAACATCTAGTGGCGGAAGAGATCAATACCAATGTCATTGTTATCCATGATGGCACCATTAAATCCAATGACTTATCGAATCAGGTTGCGGAAACCGCTACCGCTCTTAACCAATTATCCGAAGAGCTTAGCACCATGGTAGGACGTTTTAAGTCTAGCAACACTTAATTTTAGAAAACAAAATACAAAACCTAACGCAGATATAGCTGGCGTTAGGTTTTTTCATATCAGCATCAAACTAAAGCATAATAGACGCCGCAGAAAAAACACGCTGACGACATGATCGTGAAGAATTCATGGCCGCAACCTCCAAAATAAGCATCTGCAAAGTCAGCGCCTCGGAAAATCTAAACCCGAGCACTAAAAAGCCAGTAGTTTCATGAATACATCAAGGTTGTGTCATGGCAATGTAATTTCCCTCTACAAGGCTTGAAATGACCGCTAAGCCAGTTCATCTTCTACACTTTAATTGTAATTAGATGGAATTCAACATGCCTACAAACATTGTTGCTGTATATGGAACGCTTCGTGAAGGACTAAACAATCACGAGCTTCTTGCCGAATGTAAACGCATCGGACTAGGTTGGTTGACAGGGTTTCGCATGCACAATTTAGGAGACTTTCCAGCCATTACCTCAACTCACGACGAAAGTGGCCGCATCCGAGTCGAGTGGTATGACGTCTCAGACGAAACACTCGCGTCTTTGGATCAACTAGAAGGTTATGACCCAAAGGCGCCAGATAGCTCTTTGTACATTAGAAAGCGCGTTTTCTCGCCTTACGGTAGAGGCTGGATTTATGTCTACAACAAATCTTTAGACCATGCCCCCTATATGGAAGCAGGTGATTGGGAACGATACTCCCGAACCTCTATGCTTCACCAAGGCGCACAATCGGCGTAGACATCACCTTAGGCGCGTGATCACTTTGTAATTTGGCGATATTCGCCACACTGGCTTGGACCTGACCTTCATCCGTTAATAAACCAAAACGCACCACAAAGTGTTTCGATTCACCAGCCGCAATCGTCGGCACCAAACCTAACTCTCTCTGATAAGAACGGTTATAAGCGAAGCTGGTGCCCGGCTCGATACCCACCACGTAACCTTGTTCCAGTGTGTCCGTATTTTTCCACACGGTAAGCACTGGCAAGGTGTCGGTTTGATAACTCACCTCAATACCATAGCTTGCATTTGCATTGTGCAATAACGCATGAGAAAAACCATTTTCGTCACTCAGAGGACGAAGATTAAACACCATTTCATCAAAATCTTTGGTTGGTTCTGGCATCTGGTTCCAATCACTCAAACCACCCGCAGCATAGTCATTAAACGGCGATACTTCCGCCATAGGAACATGCAATTGCGCCCCCTTTTCAAGAATCGGTTGAGCAAAATTATTGTGATAGATAGCTTGGTACTCGCGTGGATAACTGCCTTTGTTAGTCAAGGTATCTTCAACCAGCAAATACGGCTCGTCTGGCGTCAGTGATAAGACAGTTTGCAGCTCGAAATTGGTGAACTTGAAACGTTTCTCATCAACTCGGCCGCGCAAGGTCACACGATACGGTGGCACTTGCTCAACTTCTAAAATCACCTCGTCAGCTGGCGTGTTTTGAATACGACCGTGCAATGTCAAAAACTCATCGCCATCTTGGCCTGGGTGACCTGCCCACTGGTAACCACAACGTACGATCATCTCGTTAAAACCATCTAACCAACCAATGCCGCCAGATGCTTCTTGATTAACAAAGCTTGGATGTACGACTTCTTTAACTGGCGAATCCCAACCAAAGCGTACATCCTTCCCTGCTTTATCTTTTCTGACAACATCAAGCACTGTCATGCCGCGAGTCGGCACAACGCGAACCACAGAATCGCCTACCGTCAAAGTGATCAAGCGTGAGCCGGTTTGCTTACCGCCTATTAGACACGTCTGCTGCACACTAACAGGAACCTCTCTCGGTAAGCCCATTAATTCTGCAGATAACGAAAGGTTAGCAACATCAATATGCTGTTGATTACTAAGAAGAACAAGTTGAAACATGGACCAAGCTCCGAAAGAAATTTCCTCATGCTAGCGCGAGCTAGATAACAAGGCTAGCCATGAAGATAAAATCTGCTATTTATTCAATGTTGCTTGGCGCTTCGTTCTAATTAAAAATCCCCCGGCGCACACTGTAGACAAGTCAGCCCTAAGTTACGCCAGCCTTGAACCACAGCATCGCGGTCGTCCAATACCAACCAAGGCGTAAAACCATCTTCGTGGATTTTCTCCAACAAGGCTTTTTTAACGTCCTCGTCTGGCAAGGCATCAGCATTATCTGGGCGTAGATAAATGCCATCGCACGGAATTTGGTGTTTTTGAATCCATTCAACCGAGTGCTGTTTATGGGACTCAGGACGGCCACTGCAAATTAAAATATGTTGACCTTGTTGCTTGAGAATATTGACCAAACGCAGCACGTTTTCGATCACTGGTGCATGTTTCATGTGTTCAAAAAAAGGGTCCCAATGTTTTTCTGCGCCGAGCACCCAATGGGCGACTTCGGTGTGATCAAATTCGGCAAGAGTGCCATCTAAATCAACAATTACGGCATTTGGTAACATGTAAAACTTCCTTTAAAAGGGGTAATTTCCCAGCCGTTTTCGTCTTGGCTAGGCACAAAAGAAATAGGAGTAACGTTGCCGATTCTTGGGCAATACGGCGTGCCGTTGATAACATTGTTTAGCACTCGATAAACGCCAGAATGCGCAATAATCAGAGGCCACGAATGCTCGCTGAGGATCTCATTCAATGCGCTCAGCACACGAGTCTCGAAGTCTTGCCAAGATTCACCATTCGGTGGCGTCACGTCATAAGGTAATTGCTGTTCTATCGGGCAGCCTTCAAGGTCGCCCCAATTACGCTCTTTGAGTTGCTCATAAGCCATAATGGTTTGCTTTGGCACCGCATGAAACGCGGTCTCTTGCGTACGTTTCAAAGTACTGGTTGCCACAACGCTCCAATCAATGGCGCTTAATATTGGCGCCGCGTCTTTTGCTTGCTGAATTCCGGTTTCACTTAACTGACTGTCGGTAAAACCGCCGATACGAAACGCGGCGTTAAATACACTCTGCGCATGGCGAGCAAAGACAAAAGGTTTAGAAAGTAAAGTCATAATCTAACTCAATATAAGAATCTGCAGTGACGCTTGGGCCAAAAGCCTGTCGCCACTCATTTAGGTCTTTCATGGTGTGAAAAAGTGGAACACAAATACGGCAACCAAGATGATCCACCAGCAGTTTTAGATCTTGCTTACGCGGATGCACATTCCAGCGTTCAAAATGCGCCCTGTCTTCACTCACAGCCTGACGAGCGTGTTCTGGCAAATGTCCGGTATAAACTGGCAAATATCGCTCTGGTTGTTGCAATAAAGCAGCCGCTTCACCACTCAATCCATCAGGATCACCACATAAAATCACTTTGGCATTGGGATTGAACGGTTGGCTTTTCATGCTTTCCAAGACAGGTCGAATCTCGGTACAAACACTGCCTTCAGGTCCAGCCAAAACAGTTTCAGGCGCGATACAATCTTCTCCTAGAGTCCAATCATGGAAACCTAGGGAAGTTAACCAACAGGCCATTTCTAACGCTCGTCCAGTTTGCGGAACCGGCATCAGCAAGGCGCGCTCGTCATTGAGATAATGCAGCAAGGCGTTTTTACATTGCTCTAACGAATTGTCATACAAGCCGTAAGACGCATCGAGTAAAGCAACACTGGCGTGCGGAGGCATGGTAAAAGGATACAAGCCGGATTCGAGGCTGAAATCACCGCTGTAAAATACGCCATCACCCATATCAAGATGCAGCCACACACCGCCAAAAGAATGCCCTGCCGAACCAGTTGTCACCTTAATGCCAGACACATTCGTCGAGCCACAAATAGGCAAGGTATGAAGGTTCAAATGCGTTGGCAATTGCTGCTGAACGGGCGAAGTCGCGTAAACCGGAACTTGGCTATCAATATCGATCAAACCGCCCATATGATCTTGATGATCATGGGAAATAAAAATCGCATCTAAATGATCCGGTTGCGTCCAGCCTTTGTCTTCGCCCGCCTCTAACGCGCCGCCCGCGTCGAGCAAAAAACGAATCGGTTTTGACTGATTGTCTGCTTCGTAAGTCACCAAAATCGCGGCGGCGGTTTTCCTTCCTGCGCCACTTAAAATATCAATGCTAACCTTCATGACTCACTCTCAAGCGACCAAGCTTGCCCAAGACGAACCTGATGCTGGCTTTCTAGCGTCATAGGTACATCGCTGTACGCGAGTAAGCGCTGGCCATTTTTTAGCATCAATTCAATATCGTAACGCTCGCCACGAAAAATACAGCTGTGAACGCTTACAGCCAGTGCTGAATCATCCGCGCTGACGAAATGAATATCTTGTGGACGCACGAGCACAGAACTAGAAGCTTTGTCTGACGAATGCTGACGTATCAACTCGTGCAAATTGGTACCTCTCACGTATTGCGAAGGAGCAACCACAGCCACTGACAACACGGAACCTCGACCAATAAAGTTTGCTAGCCAAGTGTTTCTTGGTCTTGCATACAGTTCCTGAGGTGTTCCCCATTGCACCAATTGCCCTTTATTCAGCACAGCAATTTTATCGGCCAATGACATGGCTTCGGATTGATCGTGGGTGACATAAACCATGGTCGCGCCAGTACGTTTGTGAAAGGCACGGAAGGTTTCTTCCATCGTCGCTCGCAAATGTCTATCTAAGTTGGCAAGCGGTTCGTCAAACAACACCACATCTGGCTCGGTGACCAAACTACGCGCCAACGCCACTCGCTGACGCTGACCGCCACTTAGTTGCGCTGGCAAACGATCGGCGTATTCTTCTAACTGAACAATTTCCAGAGCGTCTTTAATTCGTTTGTTGCGTTCTGCCACCGGCGTTTTCTGTACTTTAAGCGGATAGCCGACGTTTTCTTTCACCGTCATGTGCGGCCAAAGTGCATACGATTGAAACACCATGCCGAAGTTTCTTTCTTCTGTTGGCACATGACGCGTCGAACTAGAAAGACAGTCATCGCCATGAATGATTTGACCACCTGAAACCTTCTCAAATCCTGCCAGCATTCTTAAAATGGTCGATTTACCACAACCACTTGGCCCAAGTAAGGCAACAAACTCACCCGGCTCAATCGTTAAATTCAAACCTTTTACAACCGGCGCACCATGAAAAGATTTTTCAACGCCATCCAATATTAACCGTGCCATGGAATCACTCCTTTGGGCAGACGAGGGGCAAACAGACTCAATAAACTCATTAGCCCTGCGACCAGCAAAACCACCAGCACAGCAATGGCCGAGGCCAAAACACTGTCGCCACTTTCATCGAGATTAAAAATCAACACACCTAGGGTTTCATTGCCTGCGCTCCACAACAAAGCGGACACCGTCAGTTCATTAATCGAGATCAAAAACACCAGTAAGCCACCTGCAAAAAAGGCCGGTGCAGTGAGGGGTAATATGATGTCAATCAAGCGCTGTATCGGCCTTGCTCCTGCCAGCTGTGCGGCTTCTTCTAAAGCAGGATCAAGCTGAGACATGGCGCTTAACACCGGCTTCAAACACACACTCAAAAAACAAGACAGATACGCCAAGAAAATAATGCCCAAAGTGCCGTACAAGCTGACCTCAATAAAAGGCAAAGGCTTGGCGAACAACAAAATAAAAGCAATGGCTAAGACGATACCAGGGATGGCGTATGGCACTTCAATCAAACTGGCAATCACAGCTCTGGTTCGCATTGGCAAACGCATCAATAAATAACCCAATGGTAAAGACAGCAGCATCAAGACTAAAGCACTGAAAAAAGCCAAAAATGCGCTGTTTTCAAAGGCTCGTGAAGTAACGCCTTGTCGCCCTATCATTTCGTAAAATGCGGTGAAGGTAATGGTATCCGCGTTCAAAGGCATGCCAAGAGCAGGCACCAATGAGCTCACAATCAAAGCAAATAGCGGGGCCACCAAAATAAAACACAATACCAAAGCCAACAGAATTTCGAGGGGCAAACGCCATTGCTTAAGACGGAAAGAAAGCGACTGCGCCGTGTGGCCTAACAAGGAATAACAACTGCGTTGCTGTAGCCATTGTTGCAACAACATGCCCGCTAACACCAACAAAGCAATAATCATCGACAAGCCCGCTACTTGGCTAAGCATATCGTTACCAAACCCTGCCATTTGCTGATAAATCAAAGTTGGTAAAACGATATAACCTGCAGGAATCCCTAACATCGCAGGAATACCAAAATTACCCAAAGAAGAAACAAAGGCTAACGCGGCGCCAGCGATGATCGCACTGCGACACAAAGGTAGAATGATATCGACCCAAATTCGAAACTGAGAAGCACGAGATAGTTGAGCGGCTTCTAATAAATCCTGAGGCAATGAAATAAGCTGAGTACGCAAAGCCAGAAATACCAAGGGCGCACTTTGTATGCCTAACAATAAGGCAATGCCTTCTGCCGAATACATAGGTTGTGGGCTTCCCAACGCTGGCTCTATTCCCAGAGTATTTAAAATTGGGCTCGCAGGTCCAAATAATTGCAACCAGCTCAACGCCGTCACTTGTGGCGGGATCATCATCGGCAACATAAAGCAAAATACCCAAATACCGCGGCCACGAATATTGGTTAACGTCACCACAAAACCAAAGCCGCACCCCAAAATCACCGCGATAAGAGTGCCTAAACCTGAAGTGTAGAAACTATTACGTAAGGCTATCCAAGTTCGTTCACTGCGCAGTACTTCAGCCATTGGTGAAGATGCCGAAAAGGTAGTATGGCTCAAGGCTTCTACCAATAAACGTAGACTTGGTAATACGCTTAATGTTGCGATCAACACGAACAGCCCAATGGACAACCAGCGTAGCTGGTTGTCCATTGACGTACTGTCCATAAAACGTCGTTTTATTAACGAAGGTGTCATTTTTCTTAACCTTCAAAGATCTTGCTAAAACGCGCTTTATTCGCCTCATTATCGCGCAATGTTTTTGCTGCATCGAACGGCATCAAGCGAATATCGGTACGTTTTGGAAAGCCTTCTGGCACGCCAATATCACTACGAGCTGGCAAATATCCTTGCTCTAACACCAAACCCTGACCTTTTTTGGATAATAAGAAGTCCACAAAGCGTTTTGCCGCGGCTTTATTCTTAGCTTCCTTCATAATGGCCACAGGTTCAGTGACCATGGACACGCCTGTTTTAGGGAAAATAAACTCTATCGGCGAGCCTTTCGCAGCTTCGCGTATTGCCAAAAAATCCACAATAACGCCGTAAGGTTTCGTTCCCGATGCCACTGCTTTCAGTACACCACCATTGCCGCCTTGTGCCATCACCTGATTGGCATGCAACTGCTCATAATAATTCCAACCTAGTGATTCATCATCGGTTAGCGTCGCAAGATGAATCAAAGCTGCTCCAGAATACAAAGGGCTTGGCATCGCGACTTGGTTTTTATATTCAGGCTTGACGAAATCACTCCAATCCGTTGGATGTTGTGGTGCCTTTTTATGACGAACAATACCTGTAGTAATCAGTTTCGTTCCGTAATAATAGCCATCTTCACTGTACAAACTGTCTTCGTATTGATCGCGATTAGGGCTCATGTAGGAGTACAAATAACCATCCGATACCATGGATTCCATGGTCACGCTGTCGGCAATAAGCAATACATCGGGTTTCACCACGCCAGACGATAACTCAGCACGCAACTTCGTCATTAACTTGGTCGTTCCGTCACGCACCCATTCCACTTTAATATCAGGATTGGCTGCTTCAAATGCATCCACCGTCATTTGTGCATCTTTGTTTGGCTGACTGGTATACAAGGTCAAAACATCTTGAGCTTGTACGGAAAGAGGAAAAGCAAGCGCCGCAGCACATAGCAACAAGGTCTTCTTAACGGTCATGGAGAAACTCTCTTTTTGATAAGTGAGCTGCAACAATACCGACATAATTTGACACTATAGTGACGAAAAAATTTCGTTTAATGCTGGATTACTTTCGTTTCGACAATTTTCACTTATAAAGCCTTATGAAAAGGACTGGATCACTATGAACAAAAGGCACTATGACATCGTGCAATGGGTGAATAAACAAGGACGTCAGACGCTACAAGCTGTTGCCGACGAATTTTCGGTTTCAGTACAAACCGTTCGTTCAGATATTCGGTTATTAGCGGAAAAAGGCTTGGTATTACGCAGCCATGGCGAAGTTATTCCTTTTCCTCATCGAGAAAACATCAGTTTCGATCAACGTCGAATACGCCATGCTGCCGGAAAAAAGCACATTGCCGACCTTTGTATAAGCAAGCTTGCCGACTATCAATCCATCTTTCTTGGAAGTGGTTCAACCGTGGCCGAAGTCGCCAACCAACTTGCACTATTTCAAGGTTTGCAGGTAATGACGACTAATCTTCATGCCGCACGTAATTTATGCGAGCACCCAGACTGTGAACTGACTATTTCAGGCGGGCGCGTCAGAATGCGCGATCAAGACGTTATCGGTGGTGATGCCATGCGATTTTTTCAGCGCTACAGAGCGGACATTGGCATTTTCTCTGTCGCCGCAGCTAATAAACAGGGCCATTTATTTGATTTCACTGATGACGAGGTCATGGCACGAGAAGCCTTGGTTGAACATTGTCATTATCGAGTTTTGGTTATCGACAGCACTAAATTTGATACAGAGTCCCGTTGTTTATGGGGAAAAATGAGCGATTACGATTGTATTATTACAGACCACAAACCTTCCTCATCTTTACTCAGTATTCTGAGTTATCAAAACATTGAAATACTCTATTAACAATCACAGGTCTAATATATAAAATGAAAAATCTTTTTTGGAAAACTAAGATAGGATAAAACCTTTATATGGATTGTATAAAAAATACTCTTGCTCTCAGTCTGTGTATAAGACTATTGTCTTATACACCCTTCCCCGTGTTGTGCAGAATGAGGCTACTATGAAATCACCGTTAAGAATTCGACAGCAAATTAATATTGGTTTAGTGGTCATTCTCTTGCTCGCTCTTGCCAGTATTTATATCGTTATTGAAATGAAGGTAAAACCCGACTTAACCGCAGAACGGCAAAGGCAAATTACCGTAAATCAAAAAGGATTAACTGAATTACTCAGTGCCAAGCTGGAGAAAATCCAATTACTTACTAGTACCCTTGCATTAGCAGGCTCTCAGCTTCCTAAAGAAGAAGCGCTCTTCAAAAAGCTATTCCCTAGTATTATTAATAACCATGATGACAAAAGCATAGCGGGTGGTGGTATTTGGCCAGAACCCTCTGCATTTACATCCGGAACAGAGCGACGTAGTTTTTTCTGGGGACGTGATGGCTCTAAAATGAGTTATCTCGACGATTACAATGATCCTGCTGGGTCGGGTTATCACAACGAGTCTTGGTACACTGTTGGCAAAACGTCTTCACAAAAACTGTGTGCTTGGTCCGAAGCCTACATAGATCCTGTCACCAATATTCCAATGGTAACCTGTACCATTCCAATGAAAGAAAACAATCAATTTACCGGTGTCACCACGGTCGATATGATGCTCGATGGCGTTACCAAATCTCTTGAACAATATGGTACTGAAAACCAAGGTTATGTCTTCGCCATTGACCAAACAGGCCAAGTATTAAGCTTTCCAAAAGGGGAAGCGAATATAGTAAAAAGCGATGGCAGTATGCTTACGGCAACAGAGCTTGGCAATCAGCTTCCATGGTTAAAGCCTGCATTGAAAAAAGTAGAGGGTAAAGAGCAAGTTATCTCGCTTGATCACGATGCTATTTTAGATGGTGCAGCGTATGTGGATTTAATCAAACACCCACAAACAGGCTGGACTATAGGCTTAGTCGTACCAAAAGAAAGAATGACGGAAATCGCTCAAAGCATGGGCTTATTCTTGATGATTGTCATTGGGGCTTTGCTCATCATTGTTAGCATCATCGCCATTTCTTTCTTCCGTAGTTTACTTGGTCAGATCACCCAAACAACGCAACAAATTCAAGAGCTGGCTGATGGCGGCAGCACCCAAGAACTGGAAGTGGGTAAATTGAATGAACTAGGTGATTTACGTCAGGCAGTGAATGCTTATGGCGACAAACTGAAGAAATTGCTCGAACAAATCCACATAGAATCTGCCAACCTTGTAAAAGATGCAGGTCGTTTAAGCGTATTCAGTAATGACTTCTTAAATAAGGCAAACAGTCTAAGTGATGAAAACACTACCTTAGCGGCGGCAACAGAAGAATTGGGAGCGACCTCTCATGACGTTGCCATGTACGCTAATGAAACCCGAGAAACCGTTGAACGCATTCATAAAGACGTACGCAGCAGTGGCGACGAAATGAATACCGTCATCGAAACGATGCGCTCTCTTACCAGTGCCATGAGTCAAGCACAAACCAATATTCTCAAGCTGGATGAAGACAGTCGTCGTGCAAACGGTATGTTAGGTGTGATTCGTGACATTGCTGAGCAAACTAACCTACTTGCTCTTAACGCGGCGATTGAGGCGGCTCGAGCAGGGGAAACAGGTCGAGGCTTTGCGGTAGTGGCCGATGAAGTTCGCAACCTTGCCGCGAAGAGTGAAAGCTCAGCGGTGGAAATAGAGCAAGTGCTAGGACGCTTGCAGGTTGCGTCGAAAGAATCCGTTAGCTCTATGGAACTGGGGCACAGCGAAACTGAACGTGCCGTGTCAACTGCAGAGTCGACAGCGAATCACTTACAACAAGTGGTGAGCGCTTTCTCTCAGATCACAGATCAAGCAACGCAAATCTCGGTGGCCGCTGGCGAACAGCAAAAAGTGTCACAGGACTTGAGCCAGTTTGTCTCTCGCTTGCAAGAGTTAACTGGCAGTAACGCCAGCGACTCTAGTCAGCTTAGTCGCATGAGTAAAGAGATCGACGCCATTGCGAATCGACTCAATGCGTTGAAATAAATATATAAAATACAGTAGAACGACAAATCCCACGTTGAGAGATCAGCGTGGGATTTTTATTTTATTAAAGCCATCGCCAGTATTTTGCGACTAACCGATGAATACAACGTCCGTATGGCGGCCTTAACAAACCAAGAACATTCGGCCCACGTTTACGTAATACCGATTTGCTATGGGAAAAGGTGCGAAAGCCTTCTTCAGCATGATAAGCGCCCATGCCCGATGCGCCAATGCCTCCAAAGGGCAAATCCGCTTGCGCCACTTGCACTAGGGTATGGTTGATCACCAAGCTGCCACTGGCAATATTTTCCTCGCATCGCTTTTGATCTTCATTGTGTTGCGTAAACAAGTACATGGATAACGGCCGAGGTCGTTGCTGAATATAAGACAAGGCGTCGGATAGATCGTTGTAAGTTAAAATGGGCAGCAAAGGCCCGAAGATCTCATCCTGCATCACGCTCAACCAATCATCAGGTTGATACAGCACATGCAATGCCAGCCTACCATCACTTTCCTCTGGCCCTTGGGACATTAGATTCTCACACACTACACCAGCGGCTCTGGCTTCGTCTAGATAGCCTTTCAGGCGGTCTAATTGGCGAGTATTAATCAAACTCGTGTAATCAGGGCTCAACACACCTTCTGGATAATAAGTTGCGAGCTCCTGTTTGATATAATCGATTAAGGTCTGCTTTTGCTCGGCATGACACATAACGTAATCAGGCGCGACACAGGTTTGTCCTGCGTTGAGCATTTTTCCAAAGACCAGCTTCTTAGCCGTATCACGCAAATCCGCTGATGGTGCGACCAACAACGGAGATTTTCCGCCCAACTCTAAAGTCACTGGCGTTAAATGCTCGGCAGCGTTACGCATAATGATATGGCCAACGGACGTCGAGCCAGTAAATAATATGTGATCAAAAGGTTGCTTACTAAACTCATTAGCAATATCTGCCTCGCCTTCAATCACTTCCACCCAATCGCCTCCTAACGCATGAGTCACTACATCGCGTAACACTCGATTGGTTTCAGGACAGAACTCAGACAACTTCATCATCACTCGATTACCAGCGGCTAACGCCCCCACCAGAGGCCCTAGGGAAAGCAACACAGGGTAATTCCAAGGTGAGATGATCCCTATCACACCTTTTGGCTGATAGAACACCTGAGCACTGGCAGGTAAGGTGCTGATGTGAACATGACGTTTGGACGGTTTCATCCATTTAGCAAGGTAACGCTTTGCGTGTTTTATTTCCCCAAGCAAAGGAACAAGTTCAATCAACCGAGACTCTTCATGGGCACGTGTCCCAAAATCTTTTCGTAATGCCTCTAATAAAACGGTTTCATGATCCATTAATGAGGCTTGCAGACGAATAAGAACTTGTCGGCGCTCTTGGGCAGAGGGAAAGGCATTTTGCTGAGTCACCTTTTTCAGACGAGAAAAAGCCGAGTGAATATCATCTTTCGAAGAGAAAGTAGAAGAAACTATATTCATATGGGCCTCTCACAGCTCGTTATTATTTTGTGATCAAACGCCGTAGATTAACTACACTATCTAATGACTCATTATTAATGCAAGGAGCAAATCATGGCTACTATTTTATGTTACGGGGATTCTCTTACTTGGGGGCGGATACCTAATGGTGGACGTTACCCAAAACATCTATGTTGGCCGACCTTGTTGAACGACTTATTAGGCCACCAGCACCAAGTGATTAATTTTGGTTTACCGGGACGAACCACCATCTGGAATGACCCTTTCTTAGAAGGTCGCAATGGTCTGTCATACCTTCAAGCCGCCTTAGAAACCTTTGGCCCTGTCGATATTTTGATCCTGATGTTAGGCACTAATGATTTGAAGCGACATTTCCATGTTGGTGCCTATGAGGCCGCAAAAGGCGTCGAGAAACTGATCGAAAAGTCAAGAATGCCGAATGACAATGGTTTTCCTGCGCCAACCCTTGTCATAGTCGCTCCGCCAAATATTTTATCCCCAACGGGCTCTGTTGCTGAAAGTTTTGACGGAGCCATTGAAAAATCACAATATTTTCATCAGTACTACCAAGATATTGCCTCTAAGAACCAATGTATTTTTCTCAACGCGGCTGGGGTTTTACAACCCTGTGAAGTCGATGGGGTTCATTTAGACACGCAAGGAAATGAACACTTAGCAAACGCCATCTACCCTTTAATCAAAGATCGCATTTAGGTTTAAGCCATTGTTTTAAATTGATTTTTTAAATATCACCACACAAAACCAGCGTCTTGATTAAAAACAAACCAATCTGAAGGAACTAGATGCATTAAGACGCTTTTTCAGCATTTTGTTATTTATAGGCCTTGACAAAAGAGGTAATTCCTACAAGAGCAAAAGGAAAGAATGAAAATCGTATAAAATATGCACGATTATTCGCCAATAGGCGCTTTTTTACGAAATAATCGGTCGCTGTGTTTTTCTTACACAAAGTTATCCACAGGGTGGGTGAAAAATACGCAGAATCGAAATAAAGCAAAAAATGTAGTAGAAAGGCCGATATCTGACTCTTTTTCACTATCTGTATGCCTGATTTCCCTCTTTTTTGTACCTCGTAATTAACCGACAAATGCGTATGATTTATAGCAACTTGAACAAACGCAGTAAGGAGAAACGCAATGAAAGTAAGCTTCATCGGACTTGGAACCATGGGCTACCCAATGGCAGGACATGTAAGTAAAGCAGGTCATGCTGTTGTGGTCTTCAACCGGTCGACTCAAAAAGCTCAAAACTGGTGTGAGGAATACACAGGCACTTTCGCAACAACGCCTGCCATTGCCGCCCAAGATGCTGATATTGTCTTAACTTGCGTCGGCAATGACGATGATTTGCGCGCTATTTACTTAGGCCCTGAAGGCGTATTCCAACAAGCCAAAGTGGGCACGCTTTTTATTGATCACACAACCGCTTCAGCTGAAGTGGCTAAAGAACTTCATCAAACAGCGCAAGAACGTGGTTTCCACTTTATGGATGCGCCCGTTTCTGGTGGCCAAGCAGGTGCCGTAAACGGTGTATTAACCGTGATGATAGGTGGTTCGCAAAGCGATTTGGATAAAGCTCAGTCTGTATTAGATTGCTACGCAAAAGCCACCAGCTTAATGGGTCCTGTCGGTAACGGTCAGATTGCAAAAATGGTAAACCAGATTCTCATCGGTGGTGTATTGTCCGGTTTGTCTGAAGGGATTCGTTTCGCCCAACAGGCTGGTTTAGATATCGCTTCATTGGTCGACACCTTAAAATATGGCGCGGCTGGCTCATGGCAATTAGAAAACCGCGGTGAAACCATGGCGAAAAACGAGTTTGATTTTGGCTTTGCGATTGAATGGATGCATAAGGATTTAGGTCTGTGTCTTGCCCAAGCAGAAAAAATGGGGATCAAGATTCCATTAACCCAGGCCGTTGACCAGGATTATCAAGATCTCATGGCGGAAGGCCGTGGTCGTCAAGACACTTCTGTTCTAATAAAAGCGCTCGATAAAAAAGCCTAATTTTTAGTGTTATGTGCAGTTTAGTGTTTCTCTGAGGAAGCACTAAACTGTCTTTATATAGATTTAATACCTCGTTAAAAGCCCTCTTTCAATCTCTCTTTTCTCAATTTTCTGCATGTTTTCTAAAAAAACAATCCTTTTTTTTCCATATTCCTTACGTAGAAAGTGTCCTGTAAAGCCTTTGTTATCAAGGCTTTCCCTGCTTTATAGAAATTTTGTATTCATTACACGCATAGGCCATATCGTTATTTCGATTGGTTATTTAAATGGGCTTGAGTAATCTTCAAAGACGCTATTTTTGATGCTTCTGTTTATTCAGATTCATCATTCATAGCTAAAGGGGGCTCAGGGACGAGGCAGAGCAACCCCATTCGAACTAGGAGTTTGGATGGGGTTTGTTTTAAAAAACTGTAAAAACTCGAACTAAAAAGAAGGCTCTTAACCTACCCAAGATAATCACAAAAGTAACGAATACCTTGATTCGACTTCCCACGTGTTTGACACGAATATAATTATGTTAATGGAGAGTTACAATGAAAAAAGGGTTAGCAAAACTGACGCTTGCACTCATGGCCGCTGGAGCAATCAGCACTTCCGCTCACGCTGCAACAACACTGGTTTATTGTTCAGAAGGTAGCCCTGAGGGCTTTAACCCAGCATTCTATACTGCTGGTACTACTTTCGACGCGACATCGAAAAACATGTTCAACCGTTTAGTCGAATTCAAATTGGGTACGACAGAAACAGAACCAGGCTTAGCAACAAGCTATGATGTATCAAGCGATGGCCTTGAATACACTTTCCATTTACGTAAAGGTGTGAAATTCCACACTTCAAAAGACTTCACACCAACACGTGATTTTAATGCCGACGATGTGATCTTCACTTTTGATCGTCAAGGCAACAAAGACAATCCTTACCACTCTGTGTCTGGTGGCTCATACGAGTACTTCACTGGCATGGGCATGGACACGCTAATCAAGAAAATCGAAAAGATCGACGACTACACGGTTAAGTTCATTTTGACGAAACCAGAAGCGCCTTTCATTGCTAACCTTGCAATGGATTTTGCGTCTATCTTCTCTAAAGAACAAGCTGACGCTTACATGAAAGCGGGCACACCTGAGAAATTGGACATTGATCCAGTTGCTACCGGTCCTTTCCAAAAAGTTCAGTATCAAAAAGATTCTTTGATCCGCTACACAGCGTTTAAAGACTATTGGCAAGGTAAAGCAAAAATCGATCGTCTTGTTTTCTCTATCACACCAGACGCTTCTGTTCGTTACGCAAAATTGAAAGCGGGCGAGTGTGATGTGATGCCTTATCCCAATCCAGCTGACCTTAAGCAAATGGAAGCGGACCCAAACATCAACCTAATGAGCCAAGAAGGCTTGAACGTTGGTTATTTGGCATTTAACACGCAGAAAAAACCATTCACTGATGTTCGTGTTCGCCAAGCTCTAAGCTTAGCAACAGACAAGAGTGCGATCATTGATGCGGTTTTCCAAGGCGCAGGTAAAGCGGCTAAAAACCCAATTCCACCAACTATGTGGTCTTACAACAAAAACGTTGTAGATTACCCATACGATCCAGTAAAAGCGAAAAAATTGCTTGCTGAAGCAGGTTATCCAGATGGTTTCTCCACTAACATCTGGGCAATGCCAGTACAACGCCCATACAACCCAAATGCGCGTCGTATGGCTGAAATCATGCAAGAAGACTGGTCTAAAATCGGTGTAAAAGCGGAAATTGTTTCCTACGAATGGGGTGAGTACTTAAACCGTTCTAAGAAAGGTGAACACGATACCGTACTGTTAGGTTGGACTGGTGATAATGGTGACCCAGATAACTTCCTATATGTATTACTAGGTTGTGATGCTGTTGGAGGCTCTAACCGTGCACAGTGGTGTAACGAAGAGTTCAACAACCTGCTTCTAAAAGCAAAACAAACCTCTGATAAAGCGGAACGTACGAAAGACTACGAAGAAGCTCAGGTTGTTTTCAAACGTGAAGCGCCTTGGATCACTATCGCTCACTCAGTGGTTTACGAGCCAATCCGTAAAGAAGTTAAAGGTTACAAAATTGATCCACTTGGTGGTCACTACTTCTACAACGTAAGCAAATAATCAACGTTTAGAAATACGTCCTTTGGACAACAAAGTACTTACTCGCTGGGACGTGAGTAAGTACTTTGCTGACCGAGCTCTACGCTCGATCATCTAATATCTCAAGAGAGCCCGTCCTTTATGTTCCAATTTATTTTCCGTCGCTTAAGCCTTGTTATTCCGACTTTTCTCGGGATCACCTTGCTGACCTTTACCCTTATTCGCTTAATCCCCGGTGACCCAATTGAAGTCATGGCCGGTGAACGCGGTGTGAGCGCAGAACGCCACGCTGAATTAAGTGCTCAACTAGGCTTTGACAAGCCGTTATATGTTCAGTACTACCACTATGTCACCGGCGTTTTACAAGGTGATTTAGGCAACTCCCTCATTACCAGAGAACCGGTAATGAAAGAATTCCTTACGCTTTTCCCAGCCACCATTGAGTTGGCTTTTTGTGCGGCTATTTTCGCTATTTTGATCGGTTTGCCCGCGGGTATTTTTGCTGCGGTAAAACGTGGAACGGTAATTGATCATTCGGTGATGACCTTCTCACTGACCGGTTATTCCATGCCCATATTTTGGTGGGCGCTACTATTGATGTTGGTATTTTCCGTTAATCTGGGTTGGACACCCGTCTCTGGACGGATCGATGTGGTGTACTGGATCGACGACGTTACCGGCTTTATGCTGATTGACTCATTATTGTCCGGTGAAGAGGGTGCGTTTGCTTCTGCCGTTTCGCACCTGATCTTGCCAAGTATTGTTCTCGGCACCATTCCTATGGCGGTTATTGCCCGTATGACGCGCTCTTCTATGTTGGAAGTATTAAGCGAAGATTACATTCGTACCGCTCGCGCGAAAGGCATCGCTCCTTGGCGAGTCATCGTGATTCATGCGTTACGTAACGCCTTGATCCCAGTGATTACCGTAATTGGTTTGCAAGTGGGTATTTTGTTATCCGGCGCCATTTTGACTGAAACCGTGTTTGCTTGGCCGGGGATTGGTAAATGGTTGATCGAATCTATCGGACGCCGTGATTACCCCGTTGTACAAGGCGGTATTTTGATTGTCGCTTGTATCATCATTGTCGTGAATCTTTTGGTGGATATCACTTACGGCATTGTTAACCCACGAATTCGACACAGCCGATAAGGAGGCGTTTATGACAACATCTACAAAAACGTCCACGACAGACATTCCATTGACTGCGCCAGTACCAATGACGCCATTGCAAGAGTTTTGGCATTATTTCAGCAGCAACAAAGGCGCTGTAGCTGGCTTAGTCGTAATTGCGATCATTTGCTTCATGGCCGTCTTTGCCAATTTTGTTGCGCCGCACTCACCTTCTGACCAATATCGCGATGCGCTGTTATTGCCACCAGCATGGCTAGACGGTGGTAACTGGTCTTTTGTTTTGGGTACAGACGATGTGGGGCGAGATATCTTATCTCGCCTAATCTATGGTTCGCGCCTTTCTATTGCCGTTGGCTTGGTCGCGGTTACCGCGTCTTTGATCATGGGCATTCTGCTGGGTCTGATTGCTGGCTACTTTAAAGGCATGATAGATACCGCCATCATGCGTATTGTCGACATCATGTTGGCGATGCCAAGCTTGTTGTTGGCGATTGCTATCGTGGCGATCTTAGGGCCAAGCATCGTGAATGCGGCCTTGGCGATTTCCATTGTCTCACTACCGCATTATGTGCGTTTGACTCGCGCGGCGACCATGGCAGAAATGTCCCGAGATTATGTGACGTCTTCTCGCGTAATCGGTGCGAGTCCACTGCGTCTGATGTTTATCTGTATCTTGCCCAACTGCTTAGCGCCATTGATCGTGCAAGCAACGTTAGGCTTCTCCAGCGCCATCCTAGATATGGCAGCCCTTGGCTTTCTAGGCCTTGGCGCACAACCACCGACTCCTGAATGGGGTTCTATGTTGGCCGATGCGTTGCAGTTTGTTCAGCGCGCGTGGTGGGTGGTTACTTTCCCCGGTTTGATGATTTTGATCACAGTACTGGCGTTTAACCTCATGGGCGATGGCTTGCGTGATGCCCTTGATCCCAAGTTGAAACAGTAAGAGAGGTTGTTATGTCACTGTTACATTTGGAAAATTTAAGCGTTACCTTCGGCAATTTTCGCGCCGTGGATAACATCAGTTACAAGGTCGAAGAAGGGGAAGTTCTCGGCATCGTTGGGGAATCTGGCTCAGGCAAGAGTGTGAGTTCATTGTCCATCATGGGCTTGATCGATTTCCCAGGTAAAGTTAGCGCAGATCAATTAACCTTCGATGGTCAAGATCTGCAAGCCATGCCAGAAAAACAACGTCGTAAGCTCACCGGCTCCGACATTGCGATGATCTTCCAAGATCCAATGACCAGTCTTAACCCATGTTTCACCGTGGGTTATCAGATTATGGAAGCATTGAAAACGCACCAAGGCGGCAGCAAGAAAGAGCTGAAAACCCGTGCTATTGAGTTACTAACACAAGTCGGTATTCCGGCACCGGAATCGCGTTTGGACAATTATCCTCATCAGCTTTCAGGTGGTATGAGCCAGCGTGTCATGATCGCCATGTCGATTGCCTGTGATCCGCGTTTATTGATCGCAGACGAGCCGACAACCGCTCTAGACGTGACCATTCAAGCGCAGATCATTGATCTATTGATTGAGCTGCAACGCAAGAAGCAAATGGGCTTGGTGCTGATCACTCACGATTTGGCTCTCGTGGCCGAAGTGGCTCATCGCGTTATCGTCATGTACGCGGGTCAAATTGTCGAATCTGGCCCAGCGTCGGAAGTGTTCAGCACACCGAGACACCCTTATACGCAAGCCTTACTGGCTTCTTTGCCAGAGTCTGCCTCTGGCAAAGCACGCCTTGAAGCGTTACCCGGTGTGGTTCCAGGTCAATACGACCGCCCGTTGGGCTGCTTGCTAAGCCCGCGCTGCCCTTATGCAACCGATCATTGTCGTAAGGTAGAACCTGCAAACCAAGGCGACCTTGATCGCCAAGTGAAATGCCATACGCCATTGGACAGCGAAGGGAGACCAGCCGCATGAACCAATCCGATAGCACGTTAATTTTAAAAGCCGAAGATTTAAAGCAGCATTACCATGTGAAACAAGGTCTGTTTAAACCGGATGCCGTGGTAAAAGCTGTCGACGGCATTAGCTTCAATCTTGAAAAAGGCAAAACTCTTGCGGTAGTAGGCGAATCTGGTTGTGGTAAATCCACTCTTGGCCGCATGCTGACCATGATTGAAACACCGACCAGCGGCAAGCTAGCGCACCTTGGTGAAGACTTACTTACCTTGAGCGCAGATGCTCAAGCGAAGCTGCGCCAGAAGATCCAAATCATTTTCCAGAACCCATATGGTTCATTAAACCCGCGTAAGAAAATCGGCGCTATTTTAGAAGAACCTTTGGTGATTAATACCAAGCTTTCCAAAGCAGAACGCAAAGAAAAAGCCCTCACTATCATGGCGAAAGTCGGCTTAAAAACCGAACATTACGACCGTTACCCGCACATGTTTTCGGGTGGCCAACGTCAGCGTATCGCCATTGCTCGTGGCTTGATGCTCGACCCAAATGTCATCGTCGCTGACGAGCCTGTGTCCGCACTGGACGTATCGGTTCAAGCACAAGTATTGAACTTGATGATGGATTTACAGGAAGAATTTGGTTTGAGCTATGTGTTCATCTCCCACGATTTGTCAGTGGTCGAACACATCGCTGACGACGTCATGGTGATGTATCTAGGTAAAGTGGTTGAACAAGGGACTCGCGAGCAGCTGTTCGAGAACCCAAAACATCCTTACACCTTAGCTTTGTTGTCTAGTACGCCGCAGCTTTCGCCAGATAAACGTCGCGTTCGTATTAAGCTGCAAGGCGAACTGCCTTCACCGCTTAATCCGCCTTCTGGCTGTGCTTTCCACGGACGTTGCAGCTATGCCAACGACCGTTGCAAAAGCGAAACTCCATTGCTGAGATTAGACGATCAAGCGGAGCAAGAACAAGGCCACATGATTGCTTGTCATGCTGTGGAAGAAAACCGTATTGAAGCGATTGAAGTGGGAGCAGCGTAAGCCGCTAGCAGCCCTCACTTTAGGTTTTGTCTATATTAACGCCCGCAAGGGCGTTTTTTTATTAAGCGCTAAGCACTCCTTTGGTCTATGGAACGCTATCTATTCACCTTGTAACCCACTGTATGAGCTTATAGAATCCATTGCCTATAAAACGCAAAAGGGATGCTTGTCATGCGGTCAGTTCTATCCGGTCTCCACCTCATTTGGATGAGTTTGTTGCTGCTTTCCAGCACGCTCCACGCGGCGGATTTTTATATTTCTGATGTCAGCGAAACCACTCAAGACAAGGCTCCCGCCTTGGTGATTCGTTTTACCGAAGCCATTGACCCTCAAAGCGATCTAAGCAAATTCATTTCTGTGACCCCCAACCCCACCACTGGCAATATATGGATACCACAAAATAATGGCCGCCAATGGGTACTACCGTTTGTTGAGCCTAGCACCGCATACACAGTCAAAGTACACAGCAAGCCCAAGTCAGTGGTTGGTAACAACCTCTTAGAAAAAGACAGCGAAGGCAATGCTCACGACTTTGAACGTACGGTAAAAACCCGTGAAATTGTTCCCGGTGCGAACTTCTCAGGCAACGGAAGTTTCTTAGTCGGTAATATTCAAAATGGTATTCCTGTTACCGTCATCAACCAAAAAACAGTGGATTTAGATGTTTTTCGGGTTCGTGATGACGCTTTAGACCGCTTCCTTGATGAAACGTCCTTTCAAGGCATGAATGATTACTATAGCCTCAAGCGCTTAAAGCAATACGCAGACTTAGTGCATTCTGCACGCTATGAAAATGACGCTAAAGCCAATCAACGTAAAACCTACAATTTAAATTTAGATCCCGTCTTAGAAAAGAATGCTCCGGGCATTTATGTCGCCATTATTCGCAAGCCTGGTGATTATGATTACGCCTACGACACGGCGGTTTTCACCATCACAGACATAGGGTTACACGCCCGAAAATACAAAGATTCGTTGGTGGTTTACAGTCATTCCATTGCCACAGCAAAACCAATGGCTAACGTCAATTTGCGTTTCTTGTGGCCAAAAACAGAAAAGCAAGCAGCCCACGAACAAGCGGCAACCAGTGGACAAGACGGTAGCTATCAATTATCGACCAATGACCTGCCACAAGCCGTCATTGCTCGTCATGGCGACAGTATTACCTTTTTAAAATTAGATCGAGACGAATTAGACTTATCGGCTTACCCAAATGTACCAAGCTTACATCGCCCTTATCAGATGTTTATGTACGGCCCGCGAGATCTTTATCGTCCCGGTGAAGAGGTGTCGATTAATTTATTGCTACGCGATTTTGACGGCCAAAAAGTCGCACCTTTGCCCCTACAAGCTAAGCTTTACGATGCTCGTGGCGAACGTAAAAAGCAATTCACTTGGCAGCCTGACGGCACCAACCTTTATCAAACAGGCTTCCAGTTAGGCGACAACGCACCCACCGGCAAATGGCGCCTTGAAGTCAGCATCAAGGGCGACTATGTGGATACTTACTGGTTTCAGGTCGAAGATTTTTTGCCGGAAACCCTAACGCTTTCGTTTTACGATGATGCTCCCAATAAAACTCGCTATGCTCCTAAAGGCAGTTTTGATGTTCCCATTCAAGGCGATTATCTCTATGGCGCGCCTGCCGCAGGCAATGATGCCGATGCGGTTATCACAGTCACACCTTCTACCACACCGTTTCCGTCGCTAAAAGAGTACTACTTCGGCAACGCCAACGAAAAAATCAATGGCCGAACCTTAAAAACTAGCCCTATCAAACTGGATAAGGATGGCAAAGGGATGATTTCCATCCCTGATAACTGGGCCAATATGCCAGTGCCATTACGCTACAATGTCAGTGCCAGCGTTTACGAAAGTGGTGGCCGCCCAGTGACGCGTAATCAGAACGTCATACAGTTACCAGACTACGAAAAATTGGTTGGTATCCAGCCATTATTTAAAGGTCGACCTGCATCCAATGAAACGCTGCAATTTAAGTTATTGAGTGTCGATCAAGAAGGGGAACAGGTTGCTGACAAACTCAGTGTTCGCCTGTCTCGAAATTACCGAGAGTACTTCTGGGAATACAACGAATCCCGAGGCTGGTACTGGAATTATCAGAGCCATATTTATACGGTTGGTAATGAAAATATTGCCGTCAAAGACGACGCCGTCACCGTCGATTTTCCTGTGCAATGGGGCACGTATATTTTAGAAGTCACCTCTGAAACGGGTGCGAAAAGCACCTTCGAGTTTGACACAGAATGGAGTTGGAATAATCAAAGCAGTAGCAATCTAAAACCTGACATGCTGCAAATGTCGTTGGATAAAGATCACTACGAGCCCGGTGATAAAGCAACATTGCGTTTAACCAGTCCTGTTGCTGGTGATGGCATTATTAATGTGGAATCCACTAATGGCGTTCAATACAGCCTGCATAAGAACATCGAAAAAGGCACAAATGAAGTTAGTTTCGATGTACAACAGAATTGGAATCGACACGACTTATACGTCACAGCGATGGTGTTAACGCCAGCGGACCAAGTCACCGAAGTCGCACCAAAACGCGCCTTAGGAATTGTGCATTTACCCATCATTCGCCCAGATGCCATTGCCGACGTAGAGCTGACCACCGAAGAAAAAGTTCAGCCAAACAAAGTAGTTAGCGCGCATATTAAGGTAGCGAATGTATCAGTACTTGGGAATCAACCGCTTTATGCAACGGTGGCTCTTGTTGATAAAGGCGTGCTGAATATTACGCGCTATAAACCACCTCAACCTGAGCAGTATTTTTATGCTCCGCGTCGTTTTGAATCGGCGTATTTCGATATCTATGGCAAGATTATTAATAACTTAGGTTATGACATGATCCGCCAGAAATTTGGTGGCGATGCCTTTAATGAATCTGATGCCGAACTCAGCCGCGGCGGTAAAAAGCCAAAATCTGATGTGCAAATTATCTCCTTCCTGAGTGAGCCGGTTGCTCTCGTCAATGGCGAAGCCGATGTCAGTTTTGATCTGCCTAATTTCAATGGCAAATTGGAATGGATGGTCGTGGTCTATGGTGATCACAGTTACGGCAGCGCTCACAACGAAATGATTGTCGCTGACAAGCTTGTCTCGCAAATTGCCATGCCGCGTTTCCTTGCGATGGGTGATAAGAGCCAAATCAGCATTGACCTGCATAACCTTTCCGATGCCAAGCAGACATTTGATGTCAGTGTAGAAGTAAATGGCGCCATCATTAGCGAAGGTTTGCAGCAGAACCTAGAGCTTGCCGATAAAGAAAAAACCGTGCTTTCCATTCCTATCAAAGGCTCGGACATGGAAGGCCAAGGTGTCATTACACTTAATGCCACCAACGGCGACGACATCAATATCACGCGAACGTGGCGACTTGGTGTGCGAAGCCCTTATCCTTGGGCAACGAACCAATTACGTGCGACGCTTGAGCCAGACGAACAGTGGAAGCCTCATTTTGACCTAAGCACATTACGAGATAGCAGCATTCAAGCCATGCTGACCATTTCTAATCGTCCTGCGATCAACTTTAGAAGCCAATTCGAGAACCTATTACACTATCCCTATGGTTGCTTAGAACAAACCACCAGCTCGACTTACCCTTGGCTGTTGTTAAACGAAGACATGGTCAGTCAGCTCGACTTGAATGACAGTATTGAACAAGAATTCAAACAACCATTTAGCGAAGCCTTTCGCCTAACACAAATCCAGGATGGGATTGAAAAGCTTAAAGCTAAACAGTTGAGTAACGGTGGCTTTGGTTACTGGGATTCGAGCAGTTGGGAATCTCGCTGGGGCACTGTTTATGCGACAGAGTTTTTAGTCGATGCGCGTAAACAAGGCGTTGTCGTTGATGATGATATGCTAAAACGCGCCATCGAAAGATTGACCTTCTTTGTCAACAATAACCCTGAAAGCGATATGTGGAGCGACAGCGCCGATTATTATGCGTTCTCTTATCGCGCTTACGCCGCGTTTGTCTTAGCCAAAGCTGATGCCATTAGTTTGAGTTTCGTCCGCCGTCTTTATGATCAGGCGATGACCAATAATGACGACACGGTTGCTTCCAGCCATGCCAAATCAACACCATCCTTCGATGAGTCAGGTCTTGCTTGGATGCACTTAGCAGGTGCATTGCATCTATTAAATGACACCTCAAGAGCCCAAAAAGCACTTGAACTGGCTCTAAAGATTGACCGCAAACAATATGCTTATTATCGAGATTACGGCTCTATTGTGCGCGATCAAGCCCTTAGCCTTGCGGTTGCCTTAGAGCTTGGTCTGGATGACGGCAATCTGGCCGATAAAATGATTGAGAGCCTACAAAGCAAGCGTTGGTTCAGCACACAAGAGCGCATCGCCCTATTAAAAGTTGCTCGCCAATACGCGAACAAAGACAGTGAATGGCGTGCCAGTATCCAATTGCCGTCTGGGGATCAATCGCTCGTTAAAACACAGGCGTTCAATTCTGTATTCGATGCCGACCAGTTGCGCAAGCTCAAAGGCATTACCGCAGACGACCAAAAATTGTATGTCAGCCTGCAATACCAAGGCGCACCGAAAGACACACCAAAGCCCTACAGCGAAGGGCTACGCATTAGTCGTCAGTATTACGACCTTACAGGCAAGCCGACAACACCGACGCAGTTAACCAGTGGGGATTTGCTCATTGTGGAATTGAATGTGTCTACGGTTGATGATGACTTACGCATCCCAGACGCCTTAGTGGTTGACCTTTTGCCAGCAGGCTTGGAATTAGAGAACCAAAACCTCAGCAATGCCAGTGTCGACCTGGACAGCATTATGATTGACGAAAAGCCGCTTGGTCGTTACTTCCGTGAAAACAACCTACTCTATCAAGAATATCGGGATGATCGCTTTGTGGCTTCCGTGAGCCTTTCCGATAAATCTGTGAAGAAGCTCTATTACCTAGTTCGTGCTGTCACACCGGGGACTTATCAGGTCGCACCGCCCTTTGTAGAGGACATGTATCGTCCTAATTACCGTGCCATTGGTACGTCGATTACGACCTTGGAAATACAGCCTCGTTAATGGCACTGTTGAATAGTCGATTCCGGTTATGGGTTTGTTTGCCCATCGCCGGAATACTGTTGTTTTTGTC
Source organism: Marinomonas rhizomae (assembly GCF_024397855.1). Lineage (NCBI taxonomy): Bacteria > Pseudomonadati > Pseudomonadota > Gammaproteobacteria > Oceanospirillales > Oceanospirillaceae > Marinomonas > Marinomonas rhizomae. The sequence continues at coordinate 110,662 of NZ_CP073343.1, read as the reverse complement.
TTTCTTGTTATTCGACAAGCTTGTGCCAGTCGACTTGGAATCCCGCTCGTTGAGCCAAACCGTTCTTGCTGAGGATGGTTCGATTTTACGTAATTTTGCTGATGAAAACGGCGTGTGGCGCTTTCCGGTAACATTAGACGAGGTTTCCCCAAACTACCTCGAAGCGCTCATTACTTACGAAGATCAATACTTTTATGATCATCCCGGTGTTAATCTTTTTGCGCTCACTCGCGCCACTTGGCAATGGATAAGCACAGGCGACATCGTCTCTGGCGGCTCAACCTTGACCATGCAAGTGGCTCGCATACGTTACCCAGAACCCAGAACCGTATGGGGGAAACTCAAAGAAATCGTCCGTGCTCTGCAATTAGAGTGGCATTTTAGTAAAGCAGACATACTCACCTATTATCTCAACCATGCGCCCTTTGGTGGCACCTACGAAGGCATTCAAGCCGCTTCCTTGGGTTACTTTGGTCATAAGGTGAAACAACTGACAGACGCCCAAGCGGCTCTTTTGGCGGTTTTGCCACAAGCACCCAGCTATTACCGACCAGATCGACATAACGAACGCGCCCAGCAAGCTAGGAACAAGTTGATGCGCCGTTTAGTAACACTGGAAGAGTGGTCAACAGAGCGCTTAAACGACGCATTAATCGAAGACATTCCCACCATAACCAAACAAGACTACCAATCGGCGCCATTGCTCGCCCGCCGATTGGTAACACAAAGCACTGCACCTCAGATCAAAACCTTTATCCACTCTCAATGGCAAGGCCAGATCAGTAACCTACTGAGAAATTATGTCCATGGAATTGGGCAAAAAGTCTCGGCTGCAGCCTTGGTTGTCGAAAACGAGACAGGCAAGGTAAAAGTCTACGCAGGATCGGCGGATTTCAATGACAGCAGCCGTTTCGCTTATGTGGATATGGTTCAGGCAACCCGATCACCAGGTTCAACACTGAAACCCTTTATTTATGGTATGGCATTGGATGAAGGCTTAATTCATAGCGAAAGCTTATTAATGGATGTGCCGCTTAAGTTTGGAGACTATCAACCCGACAATTTTAACGGTGGCGTCAGTGGGCCAGTCTCTGTCACCCATGCTCTGCAAAAAAGCTTAAATATTCCTGCCGTACAAGTTCTGGAGCAGCTCAAGCCGATTTACTTTTTCTTAAAAATGAAAAAAGCAGGCATCGAGCTGAAACTCCCGATCGGGGCAAAGCCTAATCTGGCAGTGGCTCTCGGTGGCGTTGGCTCTGACTTAGAAGATCTTGTCTATGCTTACACCAGCCTTGGAAACAAAGGCCAAGCACAACAACTGCGCTTTAGTCCTACCGACCCACAATCACAGCAACCGCTTTTGAGTGAAGGCGCTGCTTGGGTTATTCGAAAAATATTATTAGATAATCCAGATTCTGTTTCTGGCTTGGCGGTTAAAACCGGAACAAGCTATGGATTCCGTGATGCCTGGGCGATTGGAGTGAGCCAGCATTACACCTTAGGCGTTTGGATTGGCCGACCCGATGGTGTTCCCATGCCAGGCCATTACGGCCAAGTCACCGCTGTGCCGTTATTAAACAATATTTATCAACGGCTCAATGATCAACGTCCAGCCCCACAAATGCCCGACAGCGTGTCTAAAGTAGACATATGTTGGCCACAAGGTGACGTGGTTAAAACGGATTGCGAGGAAAGCCACAGCGCTTATATCGTCGATGGCACCATTCCTAAGACTTGGTACAACACAGCAGCGCTAGAGCAGCCATTCAACCAAGCAGAATTTCAATTCTGGCAAGCGAATGATTCCAAGTTACGGGTCAATATCAGCTGTCAGGTCGAAGCCAAACGCCAAAAGGCCACCGTTTGGCCTGCCCCCTTAGATAATTGGCTAACACCTGAACAACACCGATCTTCCCGGATTCCGAGCTGGGACCCTAGATGTGAAACAACAGGCAATATCATTCGCCAATCAGCAGTCCGTATTCATGGGCTCACCGATCAAGATGCGTTTCAGCTACCTAAGCAACAAAATCGCAATATCCGTATTTCAGCCGAAGGAGGCGAAGCGCCTTTCTACTGGTTTTTAAACGGTGTTTTGTTACCAGACCAGCAAAGACAAACCACCTTAAAAGACCTAACGTCCGGTAATTATCAACTCACGTTAATAGACCAAGCGGGCTCAAGAGACCAAGTCGACTTCTCGGTTCTTCTCTATTAGAAAATGAAGCCGTTTTTCGCCACTAGGCAAAAACGCTTTCCATTCTCTTGCTAGCAAATTACTTACCGTTAGGTCTCTCATCGCTTCCTATCATCTGTCAAAAAAATAATTGATATTGTTTACTATACCAATAATTTATGAAGTCAGCACAAAATTGGATGACTAAGTCAAACCACCAAGTATTACACTGGATCAATGCAGTAGAACAGATTCATTGTTTTACCAAGATTGCAGACTTATAAAAATAATTAATGCATTGGTGTAAATATGAAGTTTGATTTTTCTATCTACGACCTTCAGGTCGCAGAAGCTTCTTCGCAAACGCTAACAAACATTTTACGAGATAAGGCGTTTGGAGAGTATTATTTCATTCAAAGCTCTCCCCTTCAGAAACTTGCAAAGTTAACGTTTAAGGAGTTCGGACCACTTTCTATTTTAGAGTACGAAGCTGGCAACAGCACAAATATTCGCGCATCTAACGTTTCAAATGCTTATTTCCTGCATATCATTCTCGCCGGTCAAAGCATCGGTAAGTCTAATAACGAGGTACGTACACTGCGGGCTGGTGACTCTATTTTAGTCATGCCAGGCACTCGATTTGAATCCAATAACTCTAAAAACTGCCGAAAGTTAATTGTTAAAATTCCAACCGATTTTTTACACCAGACCGCACGAAAATTCGGCTATGTAACGACAAAAGACCCAATTCAATTCGAGCATAAAGCCAATGTATTCCCAATGACAGGGCCTTTATTTAACCTACTTAATGACATGTTACAGCAGGATAAACGCACTCTTTGCGACCGAGCATTGATCTACTACTGTCGACTATTTAATAGTGCAATTCTAACCATGTTCAAGAGCAACTTTACCCAGCCTCAGTCTACTTTGTCGCTACACCGTCATGTAGAACGCGTGCGTAATTATGTGCTAGACAATATTACAGCAGACATAACAATCGATGAATTGGCCAAGGTGTGCCAGATTAGCCGCAAATCCTTATATAACCTCTTTGAAAGAGAAGCAGGACTAACGCCGTCCGCTTACATACGCCGCCTAAAGTTAGAAAGTATTCATTCCGAATTAAAGAACAATGAACGCGTTAGAAATGTGACACAAGTCGCGTTGGAGTATGGTTTTACGAATTTGGGAAGGTTTTCAGCTCAATACCGAGAACAAATTGGGGAATTGCCTTCTCAAACGCTAAGGCATTTTACTCATTAACCTAGAGTTAAAAAAAACAGACTAGGCAAAAGGGTAAGACCCAGTCTGTTCTTGCTAGTGCTCTTTACTAGAACTTATACATCGCCATGACTTCAACTTGCTGTCCAGCAGGACGCGTTACAATGCTACCGCTCGCGGCACCATTAGTCGCGGCACTTTGATCTCGTAGCTCGACACCAATATCAAGCCCTGGAAGGTAAGTGTAAATCATGTTCGCTGTGGTAATGGTCAGCGTATCATCAGCCAAGCTTGAAGCATCTGTCGACACTTGACCATAACGTAGATTCGCTCGTAACTTATCATTCACTTTATGGCCAATACCCGCGGAAAAGCCAGTGATTGTTAACAGGTCACCATTGCTATCTAATTCGGCTGAGCCAGCTGTTCCAGCGGCTCCGTTGTATCCCCAACCTGCATATATTGCAGCACCCGTACCAGAAAAACCGCTTACAGACACACTAGTGTCACCAAATTTAAGCTTTGCTGCCAAAGACAATGCGGCACCAAATTTCGACTCGCTATCGTTTGTATCAGACGGCGTTGTGTCGACGTCTCGACCTGTAACCGACACGTTATAAGCATGGCCTTCTGCAGTTCTATGAGTATATCCGGCAACCAAATCAGGAAGGTTTGCATGACTATAAAGAGGATCCTGTGCAGTTAAACGCAAGCCAGCCTTTGCATAATGCGCAACAAGGTCAGGTCGGACTACTGCTCCGTTCCCTGAAACCGTACCAATACCCGTTCCATAGAAGTTAATCATTTCAGTATCAAAAGGTGCATTGGCGAAAAACTGCCCAGTCCAAGTCTGACCCACCGTTAAATTATCAACCGTCAATGTTGCATGGCGTAGACGAAATACTGAAGAAGCGCCTCGGAAATCGCCTTCAATAAAGCCTCTCAGTTTATGATCGCCTTCTTGACGGCTAGTCGTAAAGTTCAAGCGTGACTGGCTAGCACTACTTTCAAACGTACTACGGCTCTCATCGGGATTATTGAAAACACCCTCAGCTTTAATATAACCGCCTACACTAAATTGAGTACCGTTAAAATCACCCAATTCAAGCGCAAAACCTTGAGAAGATAAGCCTGCAATAATGACCGCTTGTGCGACTTTATTTTTCATCAACATATGGATACCACCCTATTCATTCACAGTTATATTTATAATTAGAGGGTTAATATCGCAAAGGAATGCGTATCCAAATATCCATATAGTGCAATCTTTGTACACTAGGTGAAAAGACAATAAAAAAGCCGCGGCCTAGTCGGCAGCGGCTTTTTTATTGAAAGCACGAAGTTCTAAAAGATTAGAAATTACACGCGAAATTGCTTTTGCAATCCCATTAAGAAGTTACGCAAGATTTGGTCTTTGCATTCGCAGTAGTGGCGGTTGTCTGGTTTGCGGAAGAAAGAGCTTAGCTCATGTTTGCTTAAGTTGAATTCTGCTAGCGACATGATGTCGAGGATTTCCTCTGCTTGTAGGTTCAAGGCTATGCGTAATTTCATAAATACAGCGTTGTTGGTCAGGCGCTTTTCCGGTACAGGCTGTGGGCCTTCACGCTTGCCGCGTTTAGTGTTAATAAAACCATTGAGGAATGTCGCCATTTCCACGTCAATCATTTCAACATAGCCTGCATCATCTTCTTTCTTCAGCCAGCTGGTGACTTGCTCTTGTGAGGCGATACCATCAGCAGAGGCAAAAATGTCCACTATATCCAGTTCTTTCAGGTCAAAGGTATAGCGAAGGCGGCGTAAAATGTCGTTGTTGTTCAAAATGATTTCCTAGTGTTAGGGGGCATAAATAATAGTAGGATGCGACTCTAGCAGATTGGCAACTTTTTACCTACATTTGTCGCTAAATTCGTAAGAATATCGTCGAAAATGCATGATTAACGTAAAATTTTAGATTCTGTCTGCAAGCTATATTGATTAGCAACAGAACTGGCGACTTAATAGCTTATATTTCTCACTTTCATGGATGTAAGCCAGTGAACATTACGCAAAAACCCACTCTGATAGTCATCAAGACGCCCCAACAATCGTCTGTTGTCGAATCCAACCAGTCGAAAGCCAAGAAGTCCTCTCGAGTTATTGAATTTGATTATCTACGTGGGTTAGCCATTGTACTAATTGTATTAGGGCATTCCATTACCAACACCAATGACGGCTTCCCTGTTTGGCTAGAGAATATCATTCGCGGTGGCACGGGCGTTTTTGTGTTTATTTCGGGCTTTTTCTTTCATCACATCTTTGCTCAACGCTTTGATTATAAAAATTTTATGTCAAAGAAGGTGCAGAACGTATTAGTGCCATTCTTGTCGGTGTCAGCGTTTGCCATTGTAGTCAATTTCTTCGTTTTTCTGTTCGTTGATCGCGTTACTGTAATGGAGGCTTTATCAATGTGCTGGGAGCTCATACTGCAAGGTTTTGTGTTGTTTCCCCATTGGTATATCCCTTTTATTATGGCGACTTTTCTTTGCTCTGGACTGCATTTTCGTTATTTAAAACTGCCATTATTGACTCAGTTAACTATCTTGGCATTATTTTCAATCACCGCCGTCATGATTCACCGCCCAGATGGCAATATCAATGTGCTGCAGTCTGTTGTGTATTTTACCCCTTTCTATTTAGTGGGCATGCTGTACTCACAGTATTTAGATTGGATGAAGCAACACTACCGTTACTTTTTGATCGCTGCGATTATCGCAGTAATCACAACAGTCTGGCTGCAATCTAGTGTGCTATTCCATGCAGGTGGCTATCATAAAGCGGCATTTGAATGGGCGGGTATTGATTTACAGTTCATTCAAAAAATGGGCCTGTGCGTGTTATTTGTCGGGTTTTGCTATCATCTCGTTTGGCCTGCACTTGGCAAACACTTGATAATGCTCGCCTCTATTAGCTTCGCGATTTTCTTTTTGCATCCCTTACTCAGCATGATTTGGGGTAATACCAAATACTTATTGCTCAATGCTGGCTATATCGAACCCAATACCACCATGGCTTATAGCCTTATCTCATCGGTATGTTTGTTTATTTTCCAGTTCTATGGATCGGTGTGGTTGATAGGGAAACTAAAACGTTTATTTGGATCAAAAAGCCGACTGTTGATTGGCGCTTGATAGCAAAAGAGACTAAGTAAAAATATCTTTTGGTTTATTTTTGTTCAGTTTATTGTCATCTTTAAAACTCTAAAAAGATTGAAAGGTATGAATAATGATTAGTATGGAATTCTTAATCACTTCATTAATTCTGGTGCTTATTCCGGGAACGGGTGTCATCTACACGATTTCAACAGGGCTTTTTCAAGGGACTCGTGCTTCATTCTCTGCGGCATTAGGTTGCACTTTGGGCATAGTCCCTTCGATGCTAGCCAGTATTTTTGGCTTAGCCGTTATTCTGAATACCAGCGCATTGGCATTTCAAGTGGTGAAATTCGTCGGTGTGGCTTATTTACTTTATTTAGCTTGGGGAATGTGGCGTGAATCTGGTGGGTTCGCATTAGAAAAGACTGAAGATAAGCAGATTAATTTATTCCAAGTCGCTCTAAAAGGTTGTCTTATCAATGTGTTAAATCCAAAACTGACTATCTTCTTCTTGGCGTTTTTACCGCAATTTATTCATTCAAATATCAGTTCGACGACCAGCCAAATGCTATTGCTTGGCGGTACTTTTATGGCAATGACGCTCATTGTTTTCATTCTATATGGAGCTCTCGCCAGTAGAGCGCGTAAATACTTGATAGGTTCCTCTCACATAGCAAAGTACTTGCAAAAAACCTTTGCGGCTAGCTTCGCTTTATTGGGTGTAAAGCTTGCACTTACTGATCGCTGATATACCTTAGAGTGAAGAGGTAACAGAAAAATCTCGTTGTGACTCCGCATCAATTGTATTAAAAAACCATGCTATAAAAACTAAAAAAACGCCCATTTTTTCAAATGGGCGTTTTCGTTTCGCAAAAGCTGGGGCGTTATTTTTTCTTTGGTTGGCGACCGTGATAGATGGCGAAGCCTTTGTCTCGATACAGTCGAGTATGCGAGCCCAGCGCCGCATCTAAGATTGGCGGGTAACGTAAGAAATCGTTGGCAACCACAAACAACTCACCGTTTAAGGTAAGGTGTTGCTTCACCGCCATAAAGAAGCTTTCTGCAATGCTGTAGTCGGTATTCACGCCACTGTGGAATGGTGGATTAGTGACAACATAATTAAAGCGGCCTTTCACTTCACCTAAGCCATTGGAAGCAATAACGGTAACCGCGTCGCTGACTTGGTTTGCAGCGAAGGTCAGTTCCGTCGCTTTCAACGCTAACACGCTGTCGTCCAACGCGGTGATGCGCGCTCCCGTTTTGTTGTGTAGCCAAAGGGCGATAATACCGTCACCACAACCGAAATCGAGTATTCGTGCGCTGGCAACGTCGCTCATAAAGCGATGCTGGCTTAGCTGGTTCAATAAAATGTCGGTGCCCTTGTCTAATTTTCCATGACCAAAAACGCCCGGCAAGCTACATAGCGTTAATGTTTGCCCTGCAACATCTTGTTGCCAAGTCACAATCCAATCTTCGAATACGAATGGCTTCGCTGGACGGCGCTTGTAGCCTGTATAAAGCAAGCAGTGTTTTGCACCATCACGCTTACCAACGTCGTCTAATCCGTCCTCTAAACGCTTCATAGAGGATTTAACACCGCTTTTATTATCGCCCACCAGCCAAATTTGACCGCCATCTTTTAACAGAGGCAAAACCGCCGCAAGAAGATAGTCTAATAACTCTTTCGCTTTAGGCTGATAGATCACAATATGATCGAAATCATTGCCATTCTCTGGCGCCCATTGCTCGGACAAAAACAGTTTTGCGTCCGCAAAGCCAACTCGCAACAAAGCATCATAAAAGGTTTTAGATTGGCACCAAGCAGACACATCGGCTTTTTTGCTTAGATCAAGTGGATAAGTGTCTTCAGGGTTAGCAAATAATACTTTGCCAACCAAGTCTTCTTCGTTGCGCACCAATAATTGGCTCGTCGAGTTAAGATTCATAAGTTACAGATAGCTCTTTAATAGATAAGGTGGTTACCGGCGCTAATAAGGTATTCAAGCGCGCAGTAGGAAGTTCTGGTTGCACTCGCGGATAGCGAGGTGCTTTTCGATCATTCAGCAAAGGCGATGACCAGCCTTTGGTTAATGTTAGAAAGTCTTGTGCAAAATCATCACCATGTTCTAAGCAACCAGACAAAATGACATCTAGGTAACTTAGTGCAATAGGGCACTCATCATGGGGATCAACCACATCGTCAGTGTGATAAACCCAATAAGTGCCTTCTGGTAAAGGATGGTCTTGATACGCAGTTAATTGTTGGGCATCGATTACGGCTCTTTGATAGCCTTGCTCTCGCTCATCAAATAATGGAAATTGATCGTAAGGCACTTCAACCAATACACCGTTGCAGGCTTTTTCAGGAGCATGGATTACAGCAACAGAGCTCATACCATATACATCAGACATTACTGACCAATGACGCTCGAACCCATGTAATTTAACAGGCCAAACCTTGCCTGTTTCACCGGTTTTTGCACGGCTCTCACCATTAATTAGGCTGCCATAGCCCAAAATAAAGTGTCGATCTAATGTACTCATGACGGCCTCCAAACAAAACTAACCAAATCAAATCCCAGATAACCTGCATGATAACGTGTGGCTTTAGACAGTACTAGCTTATGTCATGATTGATCGAAAGAAGGAAAACCGCTAAAGGGCATCGATTAAACAAAAAAGCTCTGAAAAATCAGAGCTTTTACTGTTTTTACCTGAATAGAAGTTTTGCTTATGCTTTAGCTTGTTTCGATTTTCCTTTTAATAAAAGCACCAAAGGCAATGCAGCTAATGTCACCCACATCATCAAGCGAAAATCTTGCAAGTACGCCAAGGTAGCGGCCTGGCCAGTCACAACTTGGTTTAGCGCCGTTAAACCGGCCTCTGTAGTCGTATTATAAGCGCCCTGTTCTTGTGCCATCTGTAGCCCAAGACTGAAGGGATTAATATAATCGGCAAATGCAGCATGATTGATCTGCGTCCGCTGCGCCAAATAGGTTGTCACTACCGAAATACCAATACTGCTGCCAATGTTTCTCAGCAAGCTAAACATAGACGTACCTTCGTTTCGGTATTGGGGATCCAAGGTCGCAAAGCTGATAGTTGATAAAGGAACGAAAATAAAACCTAAGCCTGTTCCCTGTACCAAACCAGTACGAATAATATCCCACGCCGTTACTTCCGTAGTGAATAACGTCATTTCCCACATAGAGTAGGTAATCAACACCAAGCCCAAAGTAATGAACAAGCGTGCATCCACTTTATTCGATAAACGCCCCACAATGATCATCGCTGCCATGGTGCCAAACCCCCTTGGAGCCAATATCGCACCGATATCCACAACGGGATACCCCATTAATGAACTCATAAACGGCGGCAGCAAGGCCATTGAAGACAATAAAATAATGCCAACAATAAAAATGAACACCATACCAACACTGAAATTTCTATCTCGAAACATTTTTGGATCGATGAACGGATGGCTGTGAGTAAAAATATGCGCTAAAAACATAGCACCACAAACAAGGGTTAGCAGACCTTCGATGGTAACTTCCAAGCTGGCAAACCAGTTCTGCGACTCGCCTCGGTCAAGCATCATTTGCAAGCTACCAATCGCAACCCCCAGCAGCACGAAGCCATACATATCAAAGCTGCGTTTCTTATCGAGTTTTGATTCTTCTAAGAAGCCTGCAAGACCAAGCCAAGCAACGATGCCAAATGGCACATTAATGTAAAACACCCAACGCCAGCTGTAATATTCGGTCAACAAGCCACCAAGATAAGGCCCTAAGATTGGCCCCACCATGACACCCACGCCCCACATAGCCATGGCTGAACCGTGTTTTTCTTTAGGGTAAGTATCAAGTAATACAGATTGAGACAAGGGCACCAAGCTCGCACCAAACACACCTTGTAGCAGACGGAATAATACAATCTGGTCTAACGACTGTGCCGCACCACATAAAATAGACGATACGGTGAAACCCACAATTGACCACATAAACAAACGCTTACGGCCAATTCGAGCGGACAAAATCCCCGTCAATGGCATACAAATCGCCGCCGCCACGATATAAGACGTCAGCACCCAAGAAATCTGATCTTGAGTCGTTCCCATAGCGCCTTTCATGTGTGGCAGGGCTACGTTTGCAATAGTGGTATCTAAGGCTTGCATGATGGTCGCTAACATCACAGAGATCGTGATCATCATGCGATTCGTGCCAGCGCCCTCCGTTTTTAGGCTTTGCGTAAGCGCCATATCTATCGCCTCACAAAGCTAGACCGAATAAACGGCGCTGATGTTCTGTGTCTATTGTGACGTTTGAGCTAAAACCTGTACGCAATACTGGCGTATCTTGATTGGCATCAACAAGAATTTTCACTGAAAGACGCTGGGCTATTTTCACCCAATTACCCGTCGCATTTTCGGCTGGAATCACAGAGAATTCAGATCCCGTCGCAGGGCTGATACTTTCCACCTTACCTCGTAATGACACTCCAGGGTACGCATCCACTTCGATTTCAACTTCTTGGCCAGGCTGAACGTAAGTCAGATCTTTTTCGGTGAAGTTCGCTGCAATCCATTGCTGCTCATCAGACACCAACACCATAGAGGTGGAACCTGCTGTTACGTATTCTCCGCTATTTGGAACCTTAGCTACCACTCCGGATGCTGGCGCTCTCACATTAACGTGCCCAAGATTAATTCTTGCTTCATCTAGCGCTGCTTGAGCGGCCTGATAACTAGGGTGATCTTCCAGTGGAGCGCTTGGATCTCCGCCTAACGCTTCTTTCAAGCGAAACAAATCTTTTTTCAATGTGGCGACCTTAAGCTCACTAACTTCAGCTGCCTGTTTGGCTTGGTCAAACTGAGTGTCAGAAATAAATTTTTGCTTTAATAGATTTGCCTGACGCTTTTCTTCACGTTGATTAAAAGCAAATTCGTTCTCTGCCTGATTAATCTCCGCTTTTTTCTCTTCGTAAGCGGCTTTTTGTTCCAAGATATTCAATCTGACTTGCTGGAGTTGAGCTTGTGCTTTGGCTTCCGCGACTTTAAATGGCGTAGCGTCAATACTGAACAACAACTGACCTTTGGCAACTTTTTCGTTTTCTTTGACGGCTATCGTCTGAATAGCACCAGACACCTCAGCATTGATTGTCGTGATATCTGACTGCACATAAGCGTTGTCGGTTTCAACATAGCGACCGCCTTTCATATAAACAAACACAGAAGCTAAGATCACCACTAGCGGAAATGCTATTAATAAAATGCGACGAGTCGTGCGTTTTTCTACTTGCTTTGGCACGGATGGAATATTTTCTTGTTCACTCATTTCCAGTATTTCCCCAGGTAAATTCTATAATGACGATTCAGCTGATAAATTTGTGTGCATGACAGAGAGCGCACCTTGAAGAACTGTTACTTGCTCATCTGTTAAGCCTTGCAGCGCTTTCTCACGAACTCGCTTCACCTCAACATCGATTTTTTCTAACAATGGCGCCGACTTCGCCATTAAATACAATCCATAGGCTCGACGATCTTTTGGATCGGGACGACGTTCGACCAAATTATCTTCCGCCAATTGATCGATTAAACGGGCAAGCGTGATGGGCTGAATATCCAGCATTTCAGCCAATTGCACTTGTCGAATCCCCTCGTAATGAGAAACATAAACCAGTGCCCGCGCCTGCATTGGAGTCATGCATAGATCGCTTTTTAAATACTCCCTACGCATGAGACGAATGATGTCAGTTAGAAGAAAACCAATGTTGTTTGTTTGCATTCAAATCACCAAATTTAATATCTTATAATTATTATATACATTACTTACTATATTCAATCTGGCTTTATAAAGATGCCTAATACTTCCTCAATTTATGAAGAATAGTCGCTCAAAAATCCTTAATGTCAGAGGAGGTAGAATCTGGTTTTAGTCAGATGGGCACGTTATTGTTAAGAGTAAATAAAACCGCAAGGAGAGTGATTTGAAATTACCCATACTTTTGATTACTGGTGGAGGGAGAGGCATAGGCGCAGCGACGGCGAAACTCGCGGCTCAACACGGCTATGAAGTTATTATCAACTATCGAAAAGATGCGACTTCTGCAGAAAACGTCGCCACTGACATCATCGCATCTGGCGGACTAGCACATTGCGTACAAGCGGACATAAGCGACACAGAACAAGTCAGTAAAATGTTTGCCACGATTCGACGTAACTGGGGGCCTATTAAGGCTTTGGTAAATAGCGCGGGCGTACTAGATCAACAAGCGCGATTTGTGGATACCAAACCAGAGCGCTGGCAGCGAGTCTTTCAAACCAATGTCTTTGGCACCATGCAATGCTGCCAAGAAGCCTTCCAAGACATGGCTAAGAGCCAAGGTGGTGACGGCGGAGCAATCGTCAACGTATCTTCTCTGGCCTCTGTTTATGGTTCACCAAATGAGTATGTGGATTATGCCGCTAGCAAAGGGGCCGTCGACTCTTTCTCCAAGGGTTTTGCCTTAGAAGTGGCTAGCGATGGCATTCGAGTTAACGTGGTCAGACCTGGCTTAATATATACCGACATGCACGCTGATGGCGGCGAAGCGGGCCGAGTGGATCGCATAGGACCTAATTTACCGCTGCAGCGCGGAGGACAACCAGAAGAGGTCGCCGAAGCGATTCTCTGGTTTCTTAGCGACAAATCCAGTTATTCCACTGGCGGCTTTATTGATGTTGGCGGTGGGCGCTAACCTGACACAGGTTATTTGGCGACCACACATTGAAAAGACGTCGCCAGAAGAAAGTCGCCCCTATTGTATCTAGCGTAAGATGGATAAGGGCACAAAGGGCGCTTTATCCCAGTCATACGCGCGGTTATTTCTGGATTGTCCGCGCGCGTGGCAGCAACAATATATTGAGGTGCTTGCTGCTTTTCTACCCATGAAATCAAAGGCTGCAGCATATCAAACTGATCGGCTGATGGACCGCCTTGCCCATGAGGCATGCCAGGAACACGATACAAGCGAACAAAATCTGAAGCGCGACCTTCCAATATAAAGTCCAAAAAATCATACCAACGTATGGTGTCTTTCACGGAGAAAACCGGGTCACTATTGCCATGGAAAATCATCATTTTCCCTCCATGCTGCTTGAACTCTGTCAACTTTGGCTTGGCAGCATCTGGTGGCGTCATGATGGTCATTGCAGACTCTTTGAATCGCTTATTCGTCGCATAAATTTTCGGCGCATCTTTATCAAAATCAAACTTAAGTAAGTAGTCTTCTAATGAGTAAATATCACCTGAAACATTCGTATAAGGCGTGGTAAAAATATGTGCTAATGAAGCTCCACCCATCACGACATTAATCGGCTTATTGCTCCAGTCTGAAATCGTGCTTTCTACTTTCCACATGCGCCAGTTATCAGAACGAATGCCTGTGTCATATATCCAATCAGTGTACAACGCCTGGTTTTTCGAATTATGTGGCCCCATATGCATGCGCATCAAGGCTCCTATCTTATTTAACGACAAACAGTCTCGATCAAAATTGCTTTTACATACCAATGCCTTTGGCTCGAATACCTTTTGACAAGCATCCGCTGCAAACACCATATCATCGCTAATCCCATCTAAGGTGTCGCATTGATCAAGTATACGTTTTGCGAAGACTTTCAAATCTCGTTTTGTTAACGATTGACTAATATCGTCGCTTACTCGATGCAGTGCCTGAACATCCCAAGCATGCTGCAATGCCGCTTTTGGTAAATTAAAGCCAGGATACCCCACCAACAGACCATCAAACATATCGGGGAAGCGCGTTGCAGCAACCATCGCCATGCGTCCGCCATTTGACTGGCCAAGACCGTATGAATATTTGATAGGAGATTCGTAATAGCTTTCAATTAAAGAGCGCGCAACAGGATTTAACTTTTGTACTGCACTATAGCCATAATCGCGACGCGCTTCTGGATCATGACCAAACACGGCAGGACCAACCAAGCCTGATTCTGGATTAGCTTGTGCATCATGACCACCGTCGCTTGAGACAACAGCAAAACCTTGATTGATCGCATATTGAGAGTTAAGCAGGCCTGTCATTGCACCCAACGCTGGCTTCACTTCACCGTCGTTACCACCATTAAACTGATAAGCAAAACGACCTTGCCAAAAGTTAGGCAAGCGTAGCTCAAATTTGATCGCGTAGAATTTACTATCAAGCCCCATACGCTGGGACATAACGCCTGACACCAAACAATATGGACTTCTAACATCCTTGTCTCTGCCCATCATTGTGGTTTTAATTTCTACGTTCTGAGGCGCTTTTGTGATTAATGTTTGGCAATTAACAGCATAAACCGAGTTGCTGCCTAATGAAAAAAGCATCAAAGCGGGGGCTAAATAGGTGAAAAGCGCTTTCATTCACATCGTCCTTTTTGATTTTAGAATCAGAGCAAAAATTTATTCCTACCATTTCGGGAATATTTTAAAAATACGAAACTCAACGGGCAGGCTTCAAAATAACCAATAATGAGACAAATAGAAAGTTATCAAGATAAACACAGGAGGGGAAATAAAAAACGGGCTAAAAAGCCCGTTTTGAAAAGCATGGATTAATGGGCAGCAAACACCAATAAGTTTGGAGAAACTTCATTAAAATCCAATGCCATAGTCACACTAAGCGCCGTTACAGTGATAATGGAAAAGAAAAACACTTGTCGTGCCCATCCATTTACATCAATCCCAGGACGGTAGCCTCGTAACGCCATCGCTAGCCACCAAAGGCTGGTAGCCAGTGCAACAACCATAAAGCCAATTCCAACATAACCCGTCAGCGGTAAAAGTGCTGCGACGACTGCAAAAGCAGCAATATGTAGAATTATATGGCGTTTTGCTTTCGCGATACCTTGTGACACAGGCAAGACAGGAATCCCTGCCGCTTCGTAATCTTTGTAGCGAAAAATAGCGATTGCATAGGAATGTGGCATTTGCCAAATACAAAACATAGTAAGCAAGATAGCAGCACCTGCATCGAACTGACCTGCTGCGGCGCAATAGCCCACAACCGGCGGAACAGCGCCAGATAAACTACCAACAAAAGTCCCATAAACGGACTTACGCTTGAAATACAGAGTGTATAAACCGACGTAAACCACATAACCGAATACAGCAAAAGCCACTGCAACCCAGTTCGTAAAATACGACAGCAAAGCAAAACCAATAACACCTAACAAAATACCGTGGAAAAATGCCGCTTTACCTGACATCTCACCATTTACCGTCACGCGGTTACGCGTGCGTTGCATTTTGGCATCAATATCTCTATCAACATAGTTGTTAATGGCACAGCCAGAAGCAACGACCAACGACAAACCAACCACTGTCGCTAGCATAAGAATCCAGTCAATCTCGCCACGGGAGGCTAAAAAGAAGCCCCCCGCAACAGAGATGAGGTTGCCCATAATGATGCCTGGCTTTGTTACCTGAAGATAACGCTTAAACATCTTTATAGGCTCCCATCGGACACTCATTACTTATAATGAAAGAAGTCCGCATAATCATCAAATGACTCTACTTACATCATCATTGCGTTGGAAGCGTAGATAATCCATACGGATAACGCGACAACCATCACAATAATTACAGCAGAGAATATAAATGAATAAGTGTCCAGCTTACCTTGCTCAGAGAAGTCCAAATGAAGGAAATACTTCAAATGAACAAAGATCTGAACAACGGCTAACAATACGATTGTTATATAAGTTGGACCTTTATCGAACGCTTCAGTCATTACCATCCAAAATGGAATACCAGTCAAAATTACAGACCAGATAAACCCTGTTAGGTATGACTTCACGCTACCGTGTGAATGCGCTTCAGAAGAATGATCGCTCATTAGATCGCCCCCATCAGATAAACAACGGTGAATACACAGATCCAAACAACATCCAAGAAGTGCCAAAACAAGCTAAGGCAGCTAAGACGAGTTACTGCTCGTGCTGTTAGGCCTGTTTTAGTTACTTCCATAATCATGATAAACATCCAGATCAGACCAGCAGTTACGTGTAAGCCGTGAGTACCCACAAGGGTAAAGAAGGCAGACAAAAACGCACTAGCTTGTGGACCATGACCGTTGACAATTAGGTGATGGAATTCATAGATTTCCATCGCAATGAATATAGCACCTAATAAAAACGTAACAGCCAACCAAGATAGGGTGCCTTTTTTGTTTTTGCTGTGCGCGCAAATCATTGCAAAACCGTAAGTGATACTTGAAACAAGTAACGCCGCAGTTTCAGCCAACACAAAGTCTAACTCAAAAATATCTTTACCAGACACGCCCCCAGCTGTGTTCATGAAAAGCACAGCGTAGGTAGCGAAGACGGATGCAAATAACAAACAGTCCGTCATTAGGTAAATCCAGAACCCAAATACAGTGTTTCCACCAGTATCATGGTGTTCGTCGTGATGTGCACCAGCTTCGTGAGCGTCGTGCGTATTCATATGTGTAGTGCTCATGATTACCCCTTAGCCACGTTATCTAGGTGCTCATTTTCGATCTGAGCGATTTCATCAGGCTGAACATAGTAATCAACATCTGAGGTGTAAGCGCGAGCAATAAAGGTCACGATTGAACCCACCAAACCAACAATTGCCAACCACCAAATATGCCAGATCATTGCAAAACCAAATGCCGTAATAAGGGCACCAATGATAATCCCAGCCTTAGTGTTCTTAGGCATGTGGATAGGTGCGTAGCTTTCTTTACGAACATAAGCAGTGCCTTTTTCTTTCATATCGGTAAACGCATCGATATCAGAAACAACAGGCAGTTCAGCAAAGTTATAGTACTGCGGCGGAGAAGCTGTAGACCACTCAAGCGTATGACCATTCCATGGATCACCAGTGGTATCCATGTTGTCCTTACGATCGCGGAAGCTGACATACAATTGTAGGAACTGACAAATGATACCCGCAAGGATAACAAAAGCACCAACAACCGCTATATATAGCCAGATGTTCCAGTCTGGGTTATCCGTGTGGTTAAGACGACGAGTCATACCCAAGAAACCCAGTACGTAAAGAGGCATAAAGGCTAAGAAGAAGCCGACCAACCAGCACCAGAAAGCCGCTTTACCCAATTTAACATTGAGGTGGAAGCCCATTGCTTTAGGGAACCAGAAAGCGAAACCAGCTAGATAACCAAATACCGCACCACCAATGATGGTGTTGTGGAAGTGGGCAATCAAGAACAAGCTGTTATGCAATACATAGTCAGCACCAGGTACTGCTAGTAGTACACCTGTCATACCACCGACAGTAAACGTCACCATGAAACCAAGCGTCCAAAGAACCGGTACAGTCACACGAAGGCGACCACGGTACATAGTAAACAACCAGTTAAATAGTTTCACACCTGTTGGTACCGCGATGATCATTGTCATCACACCAAAGAAGGCATTGACGTTCGCACTGGAACCCATGGTAAAGAAGTGATGCAACCATACGATGAAACCAAGAATGGAAATCGACGCTGTCGCCCAAACCATAGATTTGTAGCCGAACAAACGCTTACCAGTAAAGGTAGAAACGATCTCAGAGAAGATACCAAATGCTGGAAGTACAAGAATGTACACTTCAGGGTGACCCCATGCCCAGAACAAGTTGATATACATCATTGAGTTACCGCCGCCATCATTCGTGAAGAAATGGAAGTCTAAGTAACGGTCAAGTGTCAACATCGCTAGTACAGCAGTCAAAATTGGGAATGATGCGGCGATCAAGATATTGGCCCAAGTACAGGTCCAAGTGAAGATCGGCATATCCATCAACTTCATACCTGGCGTACGCATTTTGAAAACAGTCGCCAAGAAGTTAACTGCTGTTAATGTCGTACCTATACCGGATATCTGCAGCGCCCATATGTAGTAGTCAACCCCGACCCCTGGACTGTATTCCAATCCTGATAACGGTGGATAAGCCACCCAACCAGTTTTAGCAAACTCACCAAGGCCTAAGGAAATATTTACCAATACCGCACCAGAAACAGCTAGCCAAAAGCTTAAGTTGTTTAGGAATGGGAAAGCCACATCACGAGCACCAATTTGTAGCGGTACAACAATGTTCATCAAACCGATCATGAATGGCATCGCCATAAAGATGATCATGATGACACCGTGAGCCGTGAAAATTTGGTCATAGTGGCTTGGAGGTAAATAGCCTGGATCACCGTTCGTTGCAAGCGCGAGCTGCAAACGCATCATAATGGCATCCGCGAAACCACGAATAAGCATTACCAATGCTAGAACGATATACATAATACCCAGTTTTTTATGGTCAACAGACGTTAACCAGTCATTCCAGAGTACACCAAGCAATTTGTGTTTAATAAGTAGGAAAGCAAGTACACAACCAGCGATCGCAACGACACACAATGTGCCGATAACAATCGGGTCGTACGGAAGAGCGTCCCACGATAGTTTGCCTAAGAGTGCAGACATTATTTTCCAGCCTCCGTATGCATATCATGCGATGAGTCTTCAGACTCTCCATGATTCATATCACTGTGATTCATCTCACCGTGACCCATTTCGCCATGAATCATTTTAGGTTCAAAAGACGTTTCTTTCAGCAATTCAACTTGACCATGGTCTTTCATGAACTTCGTAACGTTGTTCATGAAAATACTCGATGCAATTGAGTTGTAGTACTGAACTGGAGTCGGTTCAATGTGATGCTCATCTAAATCATGCTCAGCAAGCTTTTCATAGGATGTTTGATCCAATATGCCATTATTGATGACATTATGAGATCCAGCTTTCACACCTTCTACCCAAGCGTCAAAATCAGCTTCAGTTTCCGTAGCGATTGCTTTGAATTTCATCCCAGTAAAACCAGCACCACTGTAGTTTGCAGAGATACCATCAAATGTACCTGGCTCATTTGCAATCAAGTGAAGTTTAGTCACCATGCCTGCCATTGAGTAAATTTGGCTACCCAATTGAGGAATGAAGAACGAGTTCATTGTGCCTTCAGATGAAATTTGGAAAGCGACAGGAACGTTAGCTGGGAATCTCAGTTCGTTGACTGTAGCAATGCCTAAATCAGGATAGATGAACAACCATTTCCAGTTCATAGAAACGACCTGAACATTGATATGATCTTTATCCGATTTCAAAGGCTTGTAAGGATCCAATGAGTGAGTAGATTTCCATGTAATCACACCAAGAATGATGACGATAACAATTGGAATAGCCCAAACAATGGTTTCAATTTTTGTGGAGTGCGACCATTTTGGTTCGTAAATTTCGTCACGGCCTTCACGGTATTTCCAAGCGAAATACAGTGTCATGAAGATGACAGGAATCACAACAAGCAGCATCAACAAAGTCGCAACAATAATTAGTTGCTTCTCTTCAATACCTACTTGCCCTTTAGGATCGAGCACACCACCCTGACAACCGGCGAGCAAGCCCACCATTAGCGCCAAAGCGACTTTACTTAGGATACGAGTTAACAAGAGAATCATCCTCTAACCCTTATGTTCACAAAACTGCCACCTGACAACCAAGCAACAGAACGAAAATCCGGCAAATGCCGGGTATTTCAGTAAAGATCACCACACTGAAAACAGTACAAAGACTATTACCTAGTTAACAGAATTAACGCAGCAATAGCTTTTTGGATCACCTAAATCTGAAAAGGGGAGCTCCACATCTCATCATGCATCGCGCCTCAGCACGACTGGGTTGCTCATTAGGAGCAAACACATGAAATAAAGAGAAGGCCAATTTCTGGCGAGCGGGGTTGATATTGACCATAACGGACCAATAACTAACCAATAATAGAGTTATAAATACGAGGCTAGAGGCTAGCCCCGCATTAAAAATAGGGTCGATATTAATAACACTTTGGTTATCAACAGAGAGAGGTGCAGCAATCAGTAAGAAAAAAATCAAAAACAAGCAAGACACGGTGGCAGCATGGCGTAAAGAATCCGCCAAGACACTGGATACCGAATGCACATAGTGATGCTGAATGTCTTGAAATTTGTTCAATTTATCCATCCGATTCATAAAATCAAAAGTGTAAAAGCCGTTTTTACTCGCTTCATACGAATTTAAGTGTGCGAAATATAGCAAAAATTATACAACCGCACAAAGTCTAGTTTAGCCTTTGTTCATGTTTGCTTCACGGTCTTTTTGTAAAAATTCACATTCTTGTCTTGAGCAAATCCTGCTGCCATAGCCCGCAACTACTAAGGTTAACAACCTTCTAAGGCATTTTTCTTACAATCAGTAAGGCTTCTTTTTTACCAAATTCGCACGTGACCAATTTTGAAGAATGTTCACTATATACGTCATTTCTTCCTCTTTTGGACCACTAAAACCTAATAAAAAACCAAATCGACAATTATTAGATTCTTTTTGTGCATAAATGTAGTGGTCAGACAAAGGAGAAAGTTGTACATCATCAAGTTTAAGTTCTTCGGCTATTAGCTGATCTAAAGCCACATCAGTTTGCACGATAGGAACAAAGGCAGACTTTAATTCAATTAATACATGCATGCCACCGCGAGGCTTCTTCCATTCGAACCAAGTCGCTAAATGACGCTCTAATAGCGCTAATAGAACATCTCGTTTAAGTCGATAATGACGACGCATTCGATTTACATGGCGATCAAAATGACCTTGAATCATAAAGTCTGCTACTGCAGGCTGTATTGGCAAGGATGCAGATGACCCCAGCACTCGCTGACTTTTATGTAATGTTTCGATATGTTTCTTGGGCGCAACAATAAAGCCAAGCCGTAAACCACGGAACAGCACTTTCGAAAAACTCCCAACAAAGAACACTCGATCTCGGGTTTGATCATGCACACTCGCCGTTTGCATAAAAGGCACATTGCTTCGCCCCTGATAGACAAACTCATTGTCGTAATCGTCTTCTATCACCCACCAGCTAGTGGAGTCATTTTGCAACGCCTGCAACCATTGCTGTCGTCGAGCCGCACTCATACTTACCCCAAGCGGGTATTGCCGATTCGGTGTAACAACCGCCACGTTCGAAGCGTATTCACTGACTGGCAAGCACGGTCCATCTTCATCAATCAAAAGGGCACCCGCTTTGGCAGATGAATCAATAGCTTGGCGAATTGGCGGATAGGTCGGCTCCTCTAACCACCACTTCATTGACGATCCTCCAGAACCACCTAATAACGTAACCGCATGTTGCAATAATAGTAGTGAATCCCGACTGCCAGCCGTGACAATAATTTGCTCAGCCGAGCAGTCAAGACCACGAACACGATACAAATAATCGACTATTGCGTCTTTTAAAGCAGGGTATCCAGCTGGATAGCCACCTTCCAAGACAGTGAAATCCGGCTTTAACCAACTACGTCGCATACTCGCAGCCCATTCCTTGGTAGGAAAGACAGACACATCAGCCCCCGCATCAAATGCCCATGTCAGTGGCGTTTTATGAGTAGATGCAGAGATAGGGTGAGATGACGTCGTGCGATGGTTCACCATGGGTAAAGCCGCAACAAACACACCACGCTTTTCTTCGCTGGTTAAAATACCTTCTGCGATTAGCTGATCATAAGCCCGTGAGGTTGTACTTCGAGAAACGCCCAACGAGCCAGCTAGCAAACGCGAGGAGGGTAATTTGTCACCCACAGATAACGCTCCCGAAACAATGCCTTGCTGGATTTGCTCAATCAACTGTTGGTAATAAGGAGCGCCTTCGTCATCAAGTGAAAAACGTAAACTGCCTATGCCGTGCTTCATATCTGGCCTGCTTTTTTATCTTAATTCTGGCTATTTTTATAAAAGCCAGTTTTCTCTAAAGTCTTGTTATAGCCAATCACCCATTGAGACACAAGGAGAGAATGCATGAGTCAGTCGCTAGAAGAAACGGCATTAAGCAAAGTAAAAAGAGGGCCGAACAGAGCCTCTTATGATAAAGACCTAGCGCTAGACATTATTGATGCAGCGCTAATGTGCCATGTAGGACAAACTAAAGATGGCCAAGTCTTCGTTACACCAACGTGCCATTGGCGTGACGGCGACTATTTGTATTGGCATGGGCATTCTAAGGCGCGCAACATCAAAGGTCCCATTGATGCAGCTGAAAAGGTCTGCATTAATATATCGCAGTTAGATGGTTTGGTAATGGCGCGCTCGGCATTTCACCATTCAGTAAATTATCGTTCCGTAACCTTATTTGGCGTACCAGAGCTGGTCGAAGACAAAGAAGAAAAAGTGCATCAATTCAAACTTTTCCTAGATAAAGTAAGTCCAGGTCGCTGGGAAACATTGCGCCCCGTCAACGAGCAAGAGATCAAAGCGACGGGAGTCGTGCGTATCAAAATAGACGAAGCCTCGGTCAAATTCCGAGCTGAGCCTCCTGTCGATGATCCAGCCGATAACGACTGGCCAGTGTGGGCAGGTGTTGTTCCCTTAAAAAGAGAGTGGGGCACGATTGAGCAAGACCCGAGTCAAACGGCGCACTATCCAGCGCCCAAGGCTCCCGATGCTTTTTAACCTCAGGGACAAGATCTGCATCAAAGGATCTTGTCCCTCCTAATCGAGCCTGCTAGTATCAAAAGCATGACGTATCTTATTGCACGATCACATCGATTTATCAGCCTCCGAGTCCCTAAACTGGACGCGGCGGCTTTGCTCTTTCTGAAATAACCTTTCAAAGACAAGCTCTCTCCGAGTCCTGACTCGGAGGAATCCAAAAGATTGCATTGAATTTTTTATCTTGGATTTATGGAGCTTTATTATGTCTACACACAACAACTATCTAACCCACGAGCAATTACTTCACGCACTGTCTCTACGCGACCTGAGCAACCCTTGTCACGGCATACATGCCATGCAGCAACTCATTAGCGAAGCTGAAACCGCAGTTTCATCACTTTGGCCTTGTTACTTACAACGTGTAAATGCCAATCCTATCGTGCCGGTCTACGAAAACTACGACGCCCTCGGTTATCCGACCGATGGTGCATCAAGAGACGCTCGCTACAGCCGCTATATTTCAAATAGCTTAATGCTACGCACGCAAACATCCAGTACTGTGCCAACCTGGTTAAAGAGTTGGCAAAGTCTGCGACCGGAGTCTATAGGGATAATCAGTCACGGATTGGTTTATCGTCGCGACTGCATTGATCGCTGGCATTGCGCAGAACCTCATCAACTGGACATCTGGATTGTATTGCCAAAACATCAAGCAGAAGACAATCAGATATTGAAAGAATCCATTTCAGCGCTGATGAAAACCTTGTTACCGAATCATGTCGTACAACAATCCAAATCGCCGCACCCTTACACCATGAATGGCATTCAGCTAGACGCTGTGGAAGATCAAGGTCTTATTGAAGTAGGCGAGTGCGGCAATATAGATCCAGACTTATTAACCAGAAATGGTTGGCCAGGCAATGACTATACAGGCGTCGCCATTGGGTTAGGATTGGATAGAATACTGATGCTGCGCAAAGGCATTCCCGACATTCGATTGCTTCGAGATCCAGATCCACGGATTGAGCAACAAATGCTCGATTTATCCCCTTGGAGGCCCGTCTCGCGACAACCCAAAGCCGAGCGAGATATTTCGATTGTGGTGGACCAAAATTGCGATATGGACATTATCGGCGATCAAGTTCGTATCGCCTTAGGAGAACAAGCCCATTGGCTAGAAGAGCTTAAACTTTTATCTCGAACACAATACCAACAGTTACCAAAATCAGCGGTAGAAAGGCTAGGAATGACGCCTTCACACGTCAATTTACTGTTACGCATTAGTTTGCGTCATCCAACCAAAAGCGTACCAACTCGTCTCGCTAACGAACTGAGAAATGAAATTTATTTATCGCTAAATCAAGGACATAACTACTTAGCAAACTAATTCAAACGGCCAACACCTACAACCCCCCAACCACTTTTATGCACTTTTTATGTGCATGGAAGTGGTTTTTTTCTTGCGGTTTTCCATAAAATCGCTACCCTTGCACACTTTTTTACGACTCCGCGCGTTTCTTGGAAAGGTCTTTTTATCAAAAAAATCTTTCCAATATTCAACCCACGAACAATAAAACAATCGATATTATCGAATAACGGGAGAGGCCTACATGGCAGCCATCATAGACTTTTTAAACACTATTTTCTGGGGCTATATCCTCATCTACGGGCTACTAGCAGTTGGTGTGTATTTCACCTTGCGTCTAGGTTTTATTCAGATCCGTCGGTTTCCAGAATTCATTCGTACTGTTCTAAAAGCACCACAATCAGATCGCGGCGGCATTTCGCCTTTCCAAGCGCTTTGTACCAGCCTTGCGTCTCGTGTGGGAACAGGCAACATGACAGGCGTTGCTGTTGCTTTGTTTTTAGGTGGCCCAGGTGCCATTTTTTGGATGTGGGTTGTTGCCCTCATAGGCATGGCGACCGCTTACGCGGAAAGCTCCCTTGCCCAGCTTTATAAAGTACGCGACCAAAATGGTCAGCTGCGAGGCGGCCCAGCGTTTTACATCAGCAAAGGATTAAAAGCTCCTTGGGCTGGCGCTGTTTTCTCACTCGCGCTTATCTTGGCTTTCGGTTTGGTCTTCAACGCGGTGCAAGCTAACTCGATTGCTGGAGCAATGAAAGGCGCATTCGGTGTAGACACAGGTGTAACAGGCTTAGTGATTATGGCTCTGGCCGCGATTGTTATCTTTGGTGGCATCAAGAAAATCGCTCGTTTTGCTGAAATCGTTGTGCCATTCATGGCGGTATTGTACCTATTGCTCGCTTTGTATGTGATTTTCAGCAACATAAACGACGTGCCTGCAGCCTTTGCATTAATCTTCAAAAGCGCGTTTGGTATCGAACAAGCTGCTGGTGGTGTATTAGGTGCGATGCTAAACGGGGTTAAACGTGGTTTGTTCTCTAATGAAGCGGGTATGGGTTCTGCGCCAAATATCGCAGCCGTAGCGACACCAAATCCTCATCACCCAGCATCACAGGGTATGGTGCAGTCTTTAGGTGTATTCATCGATACCATTTTGATCTGTACTGCCACTGCATTAATGATCTTGCTATCTGGTGCTTTGGGTAATGGTGAAACAGGGATTAACTTAACGCAAACCGCCTTGACGCATCATGTGGGCAGCGCAGGTCAGTACTTTGTCGCCGTCGCTATCTTCTTCTTTGCCTTTACGTCCATCATTGGTAACTACAGCTACGCAGAAAACGCGCTAACTTACCTAAAATGGGCAAACAAACCAGGCATTTTCATTCTACGAGTTTTAGCGCTAGCCATGATCCCTTGGGGTGCTTACGAAAGCGTCGCTATGGTATTCAATGCGGCTGATGCGGCTATGGGTCTAATGGCAACTATCAACTTAATTGCCATCATGATGCTATCTGGTTTAGTTGTGAAATTGACCAAAGACTATTTCAATCAATTGAAAACACATACACCAGTATTCAATTCAGAAGACTACCCAGAAATTCGTGATGATATCGACTTAACCGTTTGGGATGAAAAGCCAAGCAAATAAGTTCTACTGTTGTAAAACAGGCTTAGCCTTGTTTCAAACACAAAAAACCCGCTGACCAAGCGGGTTTTTCGTTTCTGGCTCTATACTTAAGGAAGCCTTATCTTGAATACTAGATTTTAGCCGCTAATTTATGCGCTAAACCATGCAAAAACGGCCCAGCAATAAAAGAAATAATGCCAGCAGCTGGCCAAGCGAGCACCCAAGAATGCATCCATAATTCAATAAAATCAGCTCTAGCGCCAATATTCAAAAAAGTAATCCACGCTGACATCACCAATGACAAAGTAAACGACATTAAGATGGCAAACAGTATTCTGTGTTTCATTTTTCTCTCCTGATTAACTTATCGCCTTCTCTAAATAGAGTGCCCCAGACGAAAAGTAAGTAAACGACTCAAACTCTTAGTTCATACTAGCAAACAACAATATTTGTAAATATACTGATTTTTTAAAATCAAAATTACGAAAATGCAAAATGCTTGATGACCTAAAGATTTTTATCACTGCCGCCAATAAACATAGTCTGACGGCTGCTGCCCAGCATCTTGATATGACTATCGCCACCGTATCTCGCCGTATCAGCGCTCTTGAGCAAAAACTTGGCTGTGAGTTACTACATCGTTCTACCAAAGGCCTCAAGCTCACGCCGGTAGGAGAAAGTTACTACGAAGAATGCGCCGAGTTTATCGATGCATTAGACCAGCGTATTTCTAATTTAGATCAAACGCTTAACAGTCTAATAGGCGACCTCAAAGTGCTCGCACCGGTGAATTTAGGCAGTGGGCCATTGGATGCATTTTGGCAAGATTTTGTTCAGAGACATCCCAACATCGAATTAAATATCGAGCTTAGCAATTCCCTTCAAGACATCAGAGACACTCGAGCTGACATTGCTCTACGTTCAGGCAATCAACCCAGCTCATCATTGATTCAGAAGAAACTAGGCCACATTGTTCCAATCTTAGTTGCTTCACCAAAAGCCTCCTTCTTACTCCCTAAAACGATAGAAGACTTACAGCAAGCGCCGAGCATTGCATCGCATATTTTTTCTGACTGGCTACTGATGAATCAGCAAGGAGATCTTCATCCACTCAACAAAGAACACCGACACCTTAGTAACGATATGACCATCACCCTAAATCTTGCTAAAGCGGGTGCAGGCATTGCCTTAATGCCCATGAGTATGGTGATGAATGCCCTTGAAACGGGCGAACTGGTTCGAGTTTTACCTGAATGGCGTGGTCAAAATCGAGAGATTTTTCTTGTCTGGCCTTATCGACGTAGCTTATCAGCCAGAGCCAAATTATTGCGCGACGAATTAACTCAGTTTCTCGAGCAGCAAACATGGTTTCACTCAAGCCCTTAGCCTAAAAAGCAAGAGTTTAAAAAGACAACTTTGGTTACACTATCATTCGAATAACGACAGACCCGCTCTAAACAAGGATCAACATGGAACACTTACTCTGGTGGCAATACGCCTTAATCGGCGCCATTTTTATATGGAGCGGCTTTGTCCGCAGTGGCTTAGGATTTGGCGGCGCCGTACTCGCTTTGCCTTTCCTATTGTTAGTAAAAAACGATCCTTTGTTATTTTTACCGATCATTTCCATCCACCTTCTGGTGTTTTCCAGCTGGATTGCATGGCAAGGATCAAGAGCGACAAAACAACAAGCCAAGCTCGCAGCTGAGCGCGGTGAAGCACCACAAGAAGCACAGGGCAACATCGCTTGGGGTTATTTAAAAAAAGCCCTCGGCATCATGATAGTGCCGAAATTGATCGGTGTATTTGGCTTATTAACCTTACCGGGCAACATAGTGACAGGCGTGATTTTTGTCATCGTCGCCGTTTTTGCCGTGTCTTACATATTGAATAAGCCGTTTTATACCAACAACAAATTCCTCGACACCATTTTCCTCATGCTTGGCGGTTACGTTAGCGGCACCTCCTTAATCGGCGCACCGCTCATCGTCTCCGTCTTCGCCACCAAGGTCCCACGCCACCAACTGCGTGATACCTTATTCGTACTTTGGTTCATTCTGGTAATGATCAAAATGGTGTCCTTTCTCATCGCCGATATCGACTTACAACTGATCCATCAATTGTGGTTACTACCTTGCGCCTTGATTGGTCACGTCTTTGGACAAAAACTACACAACCGCATTCAAAAAGCCGAAACACCCGTCTTCTTCCAATTCGTCGGCTGGGCGCTACTCACCGTCTGCGGATTTGGCTTGTACTCGACGTTTATGCTCTAGTCCGCAGTTTTGCCTTCAGATTTTTCGGTACCTGTCACTAGATCAACCCTCGCTTCGGCGCTAAAGCGAGAACGCCCGCTAGGTGTCCTTTGACTAGACAGTTTTGTAGGCCGGATGAACCGAGGGACGAGGTGTAATCCGGCATTACCACATATCAAAAAATACATGGCATCATCCTTTTCTTCGATCAAAACAACGCCGGATTACGGTCGTCCCTCCCTCATCCGGCCTACAGATTGAGTTAATTGATCTACAAGGTAGACGATGGATTGATACTCGATGCCGCTGTGTTCGGTTAAGCCAATCTCGCAGGTGCGGCTGTTGGAATAGCCCGCTTCGCAGCCTTCTACGGCTTTGGCTAGGGTTTTCAAGGCGCTGGCGTTGAGCTCTGGAGTGGAGAAGCCTTTGTCGCCAGCAAAGCCACAGCAGGTAATGTCTGGCGGAATCACCACTTCGTCAGCCAGTTGATGAGCAAGCTGTACGAAGCTGTCAGCGAGCCCCATGCGGGTTGTGCTACAAGTCACATGCAGGGCGATTTTGCTGAGTTTTTCCTTCACCGTGAGATTTTGCATGACATGGGTCGATACAAATCCAACTTGCTCGTGCAGTTTTAAACAAGGATCAAGGCTTTCTTGCATTCGTAGCAAGCAAGGGCTGACATCGCAGACGATAGGGATTCGTCCGTTATCGCTGGCTTCGAGTAGTAAATTATTGAGATCGTTGGCTTTTTGGTTGGCAGCGTCGAATTGGCCTTTGGATTGAAATGCCATGCCACAGCATTGGTTTTCGATGTCTTTGGGTACAGTGACTTTGTAGCCTGCTTTTTTCAATACAGAGAACATCACCGCCATGACGGAGCGTTTATCTTCGGCATTCGGCCCTGCGCCCATGACGCGAGTCGCGCAGCTGGGGAAGTAAATCACTTCTTTCTGCCTGTCATCCGCTTGCATCTCATTACTTTGAATATCATTACATTGAATAACAGGAATAGACTTCAAAGGGGACGCTGCGCTGGGTATTTGTTTATGCCACTTCGGTACAGCGCCTTGGGAAACTTTATTCATTACCGAGGTAATGGCCGTCATTCCTGAATCGCCAATAATACGACGCGTGCCGCTGGCAAGGTTGAGGCCGACTTTGGCTGTTTTGGTCACGCCTTCAAAATGATCAGCAATCCAATAACCGACTTTGCTGTCTGGGTGACGATCATGGCGTAATTCACGGGTTAAATCGCCGGTATTGATGCCAACGGGACACTGCATCGAACACAAGCCACAGCCAGCACAGGTATCAACCCCTTGATAATCATACTCTTTTTTCAGCTCTGCTAAGCGTTTCGGATCTGTACCCATTGCGGTTAATCGCTGAATCTCACGCCAAATCACAATGCGCTGACGCGGCGTTAAGGTAATGGATTTGGACGGACAAGAGGATTCGCAGAAACCACACTCAATGCAGGTATCTACCTTGTCGTTTGCCTTTGGCAAAGGCTTGAGGTTCTGCACATGCAAGTTGGCATTGTGGGATAAAATCACATCTGGGTTCAGCAAGCCTTGCGGGTCAAAGGCGCGTTTGATTTCCCACATGATGTTATAAGCTTCTTTGCCCCATTCCAATTCCACATAAGGCGCCATGTTACGGCCCGTGCCATGTTCTGCTTTTAGCGAGCCTTGGTATTTCACCGCAACTAATTGCGCGACTTCATCCATTAACTGCTCGTAGCGTGTCACTTCCTCCGGATCATCAAAACCTTGGGTAAAAACAAAGTGCAAATTGCCTTCTAATGCATGACCAAACAAAATCGCTTCACGGTAACCATGTTTTTGAAACACGCCTTGTAGCTCCAAAACACCTTCCGCAAGCTGTTCGACAGGGAAGGCGACGTCTTCAATGATGACAGTAGTACCAACTGGTCGCACCGCACCAACGGCAGGGAACAAGCCCTTGCGAATCTTCCAATAGGAATCGTAGATGACTTTGTCTTGAGTAAATTCAATAGGATTCAGTGTTTCTTGGCCACTTAATGCTTGTTTCACTAAGGCTAAATTGGCTTCTAATTCGTCGGCATCAGCCGCGCGTACGTCAACCAATAAACCGGCCGCCTGTGAACCTAAAGACGACAATATTTCCGGCATGCCCGGTTTGCCCTCTACGGCTCGCAGGCCCGCGCGATCTATCAATTCCACGGCAGACACAGGTGAACTTTTTAACGCCGTCACCGCTCGACAGGTGATTTCCATATCGTCAAAAAAGATCATCGCTGCCGCTTTTATTGGATGATCAAGCACGGTTTCATAGGTCACTTCACTGATAAAACCCAAGGTGCCTTCGGAGCCAATCATCAAATGCAGCAAGATATCAAACGGATCTTGGTAATCGGTTAAGCTGTTTAAACTGTATCCCGTGGTGTTTTTTAGACGATATTTGTGTCTGATTTTTTCGGCTAATTCTGAATTGCCTTGCACGCTTTTAGACAAACGATTGAGCGTATCGAGCAAGTCAGCGTTGCGATTGCCAAACGCCAAACGACTGGCCTCGTCCGCGGTATCTAACAAAGAGCCATCGGCAAAAATCAGTCTTGCGCTTTTTATAGTGTGATAGCTGTTCTGCGCTGTGCCACAACACATGCCGCTGGCGTTGTTGGCAGCGATTCCACCAATCATACAAGCATTAATAGATGCTGGGTCAGGGCCAATTTTACGCTGGAAGGGCGCAAGCAGTTGGTTCGCTCGCGCGCCAATTATGCCAGGCTGAAGCGAAATGCTGTGACCATGTTCATGTACTCGATGACCTTTCCAATTATCAGACAATTGTATCAAGATAGAATCGGTTACCGCTTGCCCAGATAAACTCGTTCCTGCCGCTCGAAATGTCACTGGGAAATTGCGCTTTCTGGCTTCTTTCAGCACCAATTGCACTTCCACTTCATTATCAACTCGTACCACCAATTGCGGAATCAGCCGATAAAAACTCGCATCCGTGCCGTACGCCAAGGTACGCAGTGGATCACGGATCAATCGAGATTCCTCAATCGCGCCACTTTTCGCGTCTTTCAAAGCAAAATACACATCGCGATATTGAGCGGTTTTATCAGCAATTGAGTCTTTATCAGTTGTGGCTGTGTTCATCAGAAGTCCCACGGCGAGTCGCCTGTTTTTTATTATTCATACTAAAAATTAACGCTAGACAAATTGGTAATACCAATTTACCTTTTAAATATAAGGCACAGTAAGAAGTCAGATAAACTTTGTCAACTGATAGTTTAGTAGATATTTCGTGAATTTTAGCAGCAAGATTAATTGGTTTTACCACTTTTTAACTTATGCACAGCAATTAAGAAAACCACCGTTAAAGAAGACATTTTTAGGAAAAGCTATGGAATCCAATCAGTTTGGTCGCGTTAAGCAGCCTAAAATCTCCGATATCATCATGAAAGAACTCGAAAGCATGATTTTAGAAGGCAGCTTTACCGCTGGACAAAAACTGCCACCAGAAAGGGAATTAGCCGCACGCTTTGAAGTGTCTCGACCCTCGTTGCGGGAAGCCATTCAAAAGCTGATCGCTCGCGGCGTGTTATTCAGTCGTCATGGCGGCGGAACGTACGTTTCCGAGCAGCTAGGAACTTCCTTTGCAGATCCGTTGCAAGATTTGATCAGTTCCCACGATGAGTTTTTATACGACCAATTGGAATTTCGCGATGCGCTAGAAAGTCTTGCAGCTTATTACGCGGCGTTGCGCAGTACCGATGCAGACAAAACCAAGCTGACACACTGTTTTAATCAGCTGATAGAAGCCAACCAAAACAAAGCTTTCGCCTTGGAAGCCAAGTTAGACGTGGAATTTCACATGATCATTGCGGAAGCTGCGCACAATGTGGTGTTGCTGCACACACTTCGCAGCCTGCATGCCATGTTGGCGAAAAGTATTTCGAGTAACCTTAGGAATCTATTTGAGAAGCAAGCCGCTCGTCAGCGCGTAATGGAACAACACACCAACCTTTATCAAGCCATCATGGCTGGCGACGCCGAAGAAGCTCGCACGGCGGCGCATACGCATTTGGTTTTCGTGGAAGATAACTTACTGAAAATGCGCCAAGAAGAAACGCGGATCCAGCGCTCGCTACGCAGAAACGAGCACCAGAATCCGCTGTAAACAACCTTTGGGGATTCCAGTGAGTATTATGTTTCTGCAATGTCCAAAGCATCGCTCAATGCGGCTTTCATAACGTCAATTGAAGGGGCTTTTCCCGTCCAATATTCAAAAGCAATTGCGCCTTGCTGAACGAGCATGCCCAAGCCATTTACTGTCGTACAGCCCTTGGATTCAGCAGTTTGGATCAATCGTGTTTGCGGTGGATTGAAAATTCCATCTGCAACTACCATATTTGCTTTAATTGAGTCTGTATCTATATCAAGCTCTTCGTCCACATTCGGGAACAAACCAATAGAAGTCACATTGATCACCAAATCCGTCTCGGCAGGAATCTGATATTGCTTTGTCCAAGCATGATATTCCGCGCCAGCCGACGTGTTATCGGTAACCAGTTGGGCAAGCTCTTCGCCGCGCTCTTGGTTGCGATTCACAATAGTTATGTGTGCTACGCCAGCTAGGGCCAGTTCCACCGCCACGGCTCGTGCCGCACCACCAGCACCGAACAAAACCACACGTTTGTTGGTCAGCTCTAAGCTAGATTTCACAGATTCTACAAAACCACGGCCATCAGTATTTTCACCAACTAGCTTGCCATCACGGTTCACCACAGTATTCACCGCACCAATGATACGAGCTGACTCGCCTAACTCATCAAGGTAATCAATAACGGACACTTTATGAGGAATAGAACAATTAAAACCGCACCAATTCATGGCTTTCGCACCTAATACGGCGTTTTTAAGGTCCTCGGGCTGAATTTCACAATTGATATAACGCCAATCCAAACCCAAATTTCGATACGCGGCTTCCATCATCACGCCTGTGGGGTTTTCTAATGCTGGCGTGGCAAAAGAACCGGTTAACTCACTTAAGAAATTCTTCGACATACTGAATTTTCTCCATGTTTGGTGGCTGTAAAAAGAACACTTCACCGCATGGTAGCAAACCCAGTCGCCATAAAAATTTCAATTGTTAACAGAGGCGTACGAAGTAATGAGTTTTAAGGATTAGCGAACCAAACCCCTTTCTTCATATTCTGCAGATAACACCAATACAAAGTGATGGCCCTGGCGATAAACAACATGGCTTGGCTGAGCCATAAGCCATGATTACCAAGATCTTGGCTGATAAACCACACAGGGAAAAACACGCCGACGACACAAATGATCATGGTGTTTTGCATTTGCTTTACGCTGGTTGTGCCAATGAAAATGCCATCCAACATAAAGGACCAAATACCCAACAGAGGGAAAAATATCAACCAAGGTAGGTACAGAGCCGCGTCGTCTCGCACGGTTTGTACGTTGGTTAGTAAGGCGATGATTTGATTACCAAAAAGCCAAAATATCAGCATCAAAATACAAGCGGCGAACAGCGCCCAATAGGTAGAGAGCTGAATAACCTTCTTAAAATTCGTTTTGTCTTTGCGGCCATAATATTCGCCACACAAGGCTTCCACCGAGAAAGCAAAGCCATCCAAGGCGTTAGAGATAATCATCAAAAATGTCAGCAAAACCGCGTTGGCGGCAAGAATAGAATCCCCTTGGCGCGCGCCTTGTGCGGTAAAAAATAACATCACTAATAACAAGAGAATGGTCCGCACAAACAAATATCGATTCACTTTCACTAACGCCATGTATTCGCGCCATTTTGCTAAAACGCTTAACGGCACATGACCGGAAAAGCCTTTTAACTTATGCCAAGCCAATACGCCAGCGACCGTTACGCCAATATAATGCGCAAACACAGTTGCCCACGCCACGCCGTCACTCGCCATGCCCAAGCCATAAACGGCGACATAATCGAGAATCATGTTAGCGACATTGATCACTAACAACATCCACAGCGGCCCTTTGGAATACTGCACGCCAAAGAACCAACCCATTAAGGCATAACCCGCTAACACAGCCGGCGCACTGAAAATCCGCGCTTCACAATACAACCGTGCCCAAGGTTCGACTTCCTCGCTGGGCTCCATCAAGGTAATCGCCAAATCGATCAAGGGCCCTCGGAATAGAATCAGCATGAGCCCGATAAAAACGCCCATCAAAATCGATTGCAAAAGCAATTCACGAACGCGTCGTTCGTCGCCTTGTCCCAGAGCTTGTGCAGTCAATCCGGTTGAGCCCATGCGCAAGAAGCCAAATGCCCAAAATAGAAAGCTAAAAATGCTCGCACCAATCGCCACAGCGGCAAGGTGTGTTGCCGTGCCTAAATGCCCAACCACCGCCGTATCCACCAAGCCCAGTAGAGGAGTGGTAATGTTCGACACCATTGGTGGCCACGCCATGCGCCAAATTTTTTTATTCAATACAGCATTTGCACGATACGAGCAAAAAATAGAACTGGGGGATAACTTTGACACACGGGTCTCTCTTGTGGATAAAAATCAATCAGAATAGAAAAACAGCAAGGCGCTGATCTGTGGAAAATAATAGCAGTTATTCACAATTCAGGGCAGTTCTTCGTGACTTTGTGCAATAATTGGTCAAAAAAGCGCGATTATCAGGTATGGTTCTCGTTTAGCACCTACTTACCCACAAAAAGAAACCTCATACATTCGATAAAATTCAATCTTTCTAATATTGGATAAGTGATGCTTTTTTCCACAATCATGCTCACATCGTCACGGAAATTTGCTAGACTCGCGTTTATTTTTTATCTCTCGGAGAACTTTTATGCCCAAGAAACTCAAGCCATTTATCGAAGGTTTAGCTGTCGGGTGCGTCTTCATCAGTATCACTATGCTGTTTCAAATTCCGCTTTATATGAGCTTCATCATTGGTGCGTTGGCAGCATTAGGCGGTTATCGAAATTCGATAAAAATGGACCAAGAAAAAGCCGCCAAAAAAGAACAAAACCAGCCAAACAATAATAAGAAAGACGCCGAATAAATGACAAACTCTAACCCTCCAACGTATGGTGAAGGCGATGCTACCTTACAAGCCGTGGGCGGCTTAACGGGACTGCAAAATTTGGTTGAAACCTTCTATCGCATCATGGAGAGCACGCCAGAGTTTCGTCCGCTTTTTGATATGCATCCTAGCAATATTGAGCTGACCATCGATAAATTGGTGTCTTTTTTATCCGGTTGGATGGGCGGAGAGAAGTTATTCTCGAAAAAATATGGCCCAATCAGCTTACCTCAAGCCCATGCACACTTAATCGTCACCGAAAAAGAAAAAGCCATGTGGTTAAACTGCATGGCAGCCGCTCTCGATGAATTGGGTTATCCAGAAGATTTGAAAGCGTATTTATTGCCCAAACTTGAGTTTCCCGCGGAACGCATTCGTCAGGTGAGTGCGGCTAGACACAGCTAAGAGCTTGCAACCCCTCCCTAGCCCTCCCCTTGAAGATAAGGGGAGGGAACACAATGCATTAGCTACAGCTGCTAAGAGAGGAAGGGATAATACATAGTCTTAGCTCCTCCCCCTGCTAAAGGGGAGGCTGGGAGGGGGTTTTAACTCCTTATTTCCTTAGCAACGACAATCCCTAAGCGTTTTGCTAAGCGCGCTAGGTTGGCGCGGTCCATAGATAGCTGCTGACCGGCTTTGGTCCAATTTCCTTGATTTTCTTCTAGCGCTTTACGGATTAGATTTCGTTGATAAGTTTCTGTTTCTAAACGCAAATCGATTGGTTTGTGTTTTTCTAAGCGCGGCGGTTCCAGTTCATTTTTCTGTATCTTTTCTTTAGCACTATTATCAATTTGTAACCCTGTTAAATGAGCCGAAGTGATAACGGTAATACCCGTTGGATTATCGGCTTTTGCGCTTTCTGACTTTGAGCTCTCTGCTTTAGAAAATAGCGCAGCACGAGAAATAACATGTTCCAGTTCGCGCACATTTCCGGGCCAGTGATAAGCGTCTAATAAATCGATTGCCGACGCAGACAAGGTGAGTTGTTGCAGACCCAATTTACGGCGGAATCGCTCTGCAAAGAAGCCGGCCAATAAAGCAATGTCGCCTTGTCTATCACGCAGCGCAGGAACTTGAATAGGAAACACACTAAGACGATGAAACAAATCAGCACGAAAACGATGCTCTGCCACTTCAGTCTCTAAATGTCGGTTGGTTGCAGCAATGATACGTACGTTTACTTTGCGGATTTGATCTTTGCCAACCGCTTGGATTTCTTGGTTTTGGATAACACGAAGCAAAGTACCCTGTACTTCTAGCGGCAGTTCACCAATTTCATCGAGCAACAAGGTTCCACCATCGGCCAATAAAAACTTACCGTCGCGATCTCGATCCGCGCCAGTAAAGGCGCCTTTCACATGCCCAAACAACTCACTTTCAATAAGATGGTGCGGTATCGCAGCGCAATTTACATACACCATGGGCGCGTCGGAACGGGAAGAATGCTCATGCAGGGCTCGTGCGACAAGCTCTTTGCCAACGCCCGTTTCGCC
Source organism: Marinomonas rhizomae (assembly GCF_024397855.1). NCBI lineage: Bacteria > Pseudomonadati > Pseudomonadota > Gammaproteobacteria > Oceanospirillales > Oceanospirillaceae > Marinomonas > Marinomonas rhizomae. Next base: position 73,786 of record NZ_CP073343.1, on the reverse strand, counting down.
TTCGATCAAGATGGAAAAGTCCGATGCTGCGACCAAGTTAATAGACTGTTTGAGGTCTTGCATGGCCTTACTTTGTCCAATCATTTCATGGCTTTGTTCACCCATTACTTTTAATACGTTCTGAGCATGTTGCGACTGGTTTTCTAATTGTTCCATCAAGATGGCGGTATTTAACGTCATCGCCGCCATGGTGCCGATGATTTCTAACGCACGTGCGTCAATATCATCAAAAACGCCCGGCTGGATACTGTCTAAGGTGACAACGCCGATTAACTTCCCTTCCAAATACAGCGGAACGCCCATGCAAGAGTGCACAGGTAAATTCTCATCATGACCTAACACCATGCCATCGTAAGGATCGGGGAGAGGCGAGTCAGCAGGAAAACGTACCGGATAATGGTCGCTACTAATGGCTTTTAAACGAGGATGTTCATCAATAATAAATCGGCGTCCCATCATGTCATCCGACAACCCTCGCTGGGCAAGCGGCGTCAACACACCATGGCTATGAGACAACAAAACAACAGCATCGCAGTTAATCGTAGCCCGCACCGCGTAAACCAATTGTTCAAAACGATTGGGCTGTGTCACCGCACTAGCAAGATCAAGGGCAAAACTCAGTAAGGCGTTATTTGAAACCTGATTCATGGTGGTCGACTCATAAGGTGAATTACGGTTCGTGTCAATTTGACTCAAACATATCATATGGACTTTTTAATTTGCGAGTCTTATTGACTCTTATATTAATGTTAAAAATCTAAACAACTGATTTAAATAACTATTTTTTAGTTGGCACGGGCTTCGCTATAGAAAAGATAACAAGACTTTAATCATCCACTTAAAAGGATACAAAAATGTTATCTCAACAACACATAGACACAGTAAAAGCCACTATCCCGCTTCTTGCTTCTGCAGGCACAGCGATTACAGAGCATTTTTATCAACGCATGTTTTCTCATAACCCAGAACTAAAAGATGTGTTCAACATGACGCATCAAAGAACCGGTGGCCAACCGGCGGCTTTGTTCAATGCCATCGCGGCGTACGCTACACACATCGATAATCTAGAAGTGCTAACCAGCGCCGTGATGCGTATCGCTCATAAGCACACCAGTTTTAACATCCAACCAAATCAATACGACATCGTTGGTCATCACCTGATTGAAACCTTGCGTGAACTGGCACCAGAAGCGTTCACCAAAGACGTAGAAGAAGCTTGGGCAGCAGCTTACACACAACTAGCGGGTATTTTTATCAAGGTAGAAGGCGACCTTTATGCTGAACGCGCGGCGCAACAAGGCGGCTGGAAAGACTTCCGTCGTTTCCGCGTGGCATCTAAAACACCAGAATCTGATTTAGTGACTAGTTTCGTGTTTGAGCCAGTCGATGGCGGGGCCGTAATCGATTATCAGCCCGGCCAATACTTGGGCGTTAAGTTACATCCAAAAGGCAATGAGTTCGATGAGATACGTCAATACTCTCTATCCACAACACCAAATGGCAAAAGCTATCGCATCAGCGTCAAACGCGAAGGAAACGGTGACATAGCTGGCGTGATGTCGAGCTATCTACACGATCACTTAAACGTAGGCGACGAAATTGAAGCTATGCCACCCGCTGGAGACTTCGTTTTCCAAGACAAGCAAACACCAGTGGTATTGATTTCTGGTGGTGTCGGCTTAACACCAATGCAAGCCATGCTAAACACGCTCGCAAAGCAGCAATACAGCCACCCAGTAAGCTATTTACACGCTTGTGTTCACCAAGGCCAACACTCCTTCAAAGAGCACGTAGACAGCCTTAAAGAGCAACTAAACTTGTCTGTTCACACTTGGTACGAGCAAACCGACAGCGAAGAGGTAGGCGTGATAAACGGCATGATGCAACTCGATGTCATCAAAGACAGCTTACCGCTGACAAATGGCGAGTTTTACTTATGCGGGCCAGTAGGCTTTATGATGTTTGTTAAACAGCAATTGTTGACCCTTGGGGTAGAAGCAGACCGCATTCATTACGAATTGTTCGGCCCGCATCAAGAGGTGTGATCTTTAACTCCTCTCCCTGCTAAGGGGGAGGTTGGGAGGGGGTTACTCACTTTCCTGGGCAAGCAGCAGTGCTTGGTCTTGTTGTTCAGCTTTAATAAACGCTGGACGTGAGATGACGCGTTCAATATAAGCATCCACCACAGGGTTGGTGGTGATTAGTCCAAACATACGACACCATTTCAAACTGATACCCCACAGAATATCTACCGCATAAAGTTGTTCTCCTAATAAATAAGGACCTTTGGCTATTTGGTCGAACAGTGTTTTCAGCATTTTATCAAAACTACCATAAGCTAATTGAGACGCTTCAACAGGAGATCGATTAAAGGCTTTGTCGATCAAAGCGGGTTCAAAGCTGCTGCCTTGGTAGGCCATCCAGCGCAAATAAGCACCACGTTTTGGGTCATTTAAAGCAGGTGCCAAACCTTTTTCAGGGAAAAGATCAGCCAAATATAGATAACAAGCGACTTGTTCGGTGACTACAGTGCCATTGTGAACAAGGGTTGGGAATTTACCCAAAGGATTAATAGCCAAAAATTCCGGCTGCTGGTTTTCTCCTGCTTTAAAATTCAGCACTTTCATCTCATAGGGCACACCTAATTCTTCTAGCAAAACCAAAACGCCAGTGCCTCTGGTTTGTGGAGCATGATACAAGGTGATGGTGCCATTGTTTCGAGCTGTGTTGTCGTGGATATTACTCATGTCAGTTGCCTCAAAAATGTGTTGGGGAAATAATGCTTACTACATGGGCAATATTAGCGATTAAACCTGCCATCTGATGTCAGGTATTTCTTTTATACTGGCAAAATAAAACTCGCGTGGTGTTATCACTTAGCAAAATGCATAGCTCGACTACTTAGTACAACCAAAGGAGAACCCCATGCGGGCCAGTCGAATACTGAAACTTCTGATGATGTTACAGACCCATGAAAGGGTGACTGCTCGTACATTGGCTGACGCCTGTGAAACGTCGATCCGCACGGTTTATCGGGATATCGAAGCACTTAGCGCCATTGGCGTCCCCGTCTACAGCGAACAAGGAGTGCAAGGCGGCTACCGGCTGTTACATGGTTATCGGACCCGACTGAATGGACTTTCCGCGAAGGAAGCCGAAACACTGTTTCTGACGGGGTTGTCCGGTCCAGCTCAAAAAATGGGGCTGCAAGCAACTCTTGCTGACGCGCAATTGAAATTAAAAGCCGCCCTGCCGGAAAACATGCGCTACGAATCTGACCGCTTACAGAGCCGATTTTTGCTGGATGCGCCAAATTGGTTTTCTGACGATGAACAAGTCACCTACTTGCCAACATTGATGACTGCCGTATTGGAGCAACAGCTTATTACCATGCGCTATCAGAGTTGGAAAGGCGAAATACAACGTCAGACCCAACCTCTAGGCATCGTTTTAAAAGGTGGACAGTGGTATTTGATGGCGAAGGTCGATACAGACGTTCGAACGTATCGCGTATCTCGTATTGAATCACTGACCTTACTGGATGAGACATTCGAGCGGCCTAAAGACTTCAATTTAGCCGCGTTTTGGCAGGATAGTTTACGCCGTATGGAAGCGCTTCAATTTCCAATTATCGCCGAAGTACGTTTAACCGCGTTGGGTGTTAAGATCATGGAATACGTGAGTTCTTCTTATGTGGTGAGACAAGCGACGATTGAGCCAATGGATGATTCAGGCTGGCACCGAGCCAAATTTCCAGTGGGAGAATCGGTACACGGCTGCGCGGAACTCTTGCGCTTTGGTGCCGAACTAGAAGTCATTGGCCCACCAGAACTACGCATAGCAATGGAAGGTCTGGTGTCGTCCTTGGCAGTGCTGTATCAGAGAAATGATTCTCCAAATTAAGCAAATTTCCTCCCGAGCCATTGGCAGTAATCAGCTTTCCTGCTTAAACGGCAACAGCGTATGGGTATCTTGATGGTACTCACGCACGGCTTGCGCTTCTTCTTCACAGAAGTTGCCAATGGCTTCGCGGAAACCCTCATGGGCGATGTAGTGGACGCTGTGGCTGAAGACAGGTTCGAAGCCTCGGGCGATTTTGTGTTCCCCTTGAGTACCTGGATCAAAATGCTGTAACCCTTTTTCTAGGCAAAACTCGATGCCTTGGTAATAGCAGGCCTCAAAGTGCAAGCAATCGACTTCTTCCATACAGCCCCAATAGCGGCCATACAAAGAATGATCGTCAAAGAAACACCAAGACGCCGCGATGGCTTCATCACCCCTGAAAGCTTGCACCAAGAGGATTTGATCGCCCATATTCTTAGCTAATTGGCCGAAAAACTCTCGCGTCAAATAACCTTGTTGTCCACGTTTAGCGTAAGTGGATTGATAACACAGATAAAAGAAATCGATGTCCGCTGTAGTTAAGTCTTTACCGATGGTGCGAGTCAGTTTAATGCCTTCTTTAGCGACTTTTTCTCGTTCCTTACGTGCGGTTTTGCGTTTGCGACTAGAAAAGTGAGATAAGTAATCGTCCATGTCTTTATAGTCACGATTAAACCAATGAAACTGACAGGAGACCCGATGCAGTAAGTCTTTGTTTGGTGCGAATAACGCTGCGTGTTCTGGCTTGGTAAATAACAGGTGCCAGCTTGAAAAAGCGCGCTCTTGGTTGGCTTGAGTCATTAATTCAGCCAGCGCTGGGTACAGATGAGAAAACTCGTCATCATCACCTTTTGGATCAAGGTGAGAGAAGATACGTAAGCCCGTTACTGGAGAGAAAGGAATCGCCCAGATACGCTTAGGAAAGTAACGCATGCCGTAACGTTGGTAGGCATCTGCCCAAGACCAATCGAAGACAAATTCACCTTGGGAGTGGGTTTTCAAATAAGTTGGAGCAATGGCAAGTGGGCTGTCATCATCGTTCATTACGAGCAAGTATTCAGGGTACCAACCGGTTCCGTCGCCAATACTTTTGCTCTGTTCTAACGCTTGATGAAAAGCAAATTGCGCAAACGGGTATCGCGTTTCTCCAATAGCCTCTTGCCATTTGGCTTCGCCTATTTGATCGACCGAACTGAACCATTGCGCTTTCATACTACTTTCCTTTCTATCGCTGATTGCCAATACCTTTAGATTTACATCTGCTGGCGCATTACCTCAACTAAACTGGCCGTTTCAGGGCGAATTTGTCGCCACAGATAAAAGGCTTCTGCTGCTTGGCCTACGAGCATACCAAGACCATCAGCGCCATCGGCACCATGCTCATGGGCCCACTGTAGAAAGATGGTGCGCCCTTTGCCATACATCATGTCGTAGCACCATGTTTCAGAGTTTATTAGCTCACCTTTTAAGGGTGGCAAACTGCCAGATAAACTCGCTGATGTGCCATTGATAATAATATCAAAATGGCCTTCGAGCGCCTCAAAAGACGACGCCAGACAATCAAATTGATCCGCCAAGGATTGTGCTTTCTCAAGAGTGCGGTTGGCAATGGTGACAGATTCTGGGTTTTCAGACAAAACAGGTTCAAGCACGCCACGCACAGCACCGCCTGCCCCCAAAATAAGAATACGTTTGTCAGTTAAGCTCTGTCCGTGGTTTGTAACAATGTCACGAACCATACCGATTCCGTCGGTATTATCGCCGAAAAGGTCACCATTCTTAGCCATTAGCAAGGTATTTACGGCACCCGCTTGTTTTGCGCGCTGGCTTAAGATGTCGCACATTGCATAAGCGCGTTCTTTAAAAGGCACCGTAACATTCAAGCCTTTGCCGTCTTTTTCAAAAAAATCTCTGACTTGGTTTTCAAACTCTGCTTCATCACCAAGCAAGGTCGAATAGGCCAATTCTTGTTTTGTTAGTTCAGCAAAGTGAGCATGAATGCTCGGCGATTTACTGTGAGCAATCGGATTTCCAACAACAGCGTATTGATCCAAAATGTATCCTCTTATTTATGCTTTAAATTAGCGAGCGACAAGCCAATTTTTTGAGGTTAAGTAATAGTCGGTTAATTTCGCTTCTTCACTGTTTGGCTCGATTTGATATTCATAGGTCCAACGCACTTCTGGCGGCAATGACATCAGAATCGATTCTGTACGGCCCAAACCACTTTGCAGACCAAAATGCGTACCACGGTCAAATACCAAGTTAAATTCAACATAACGTCCGCGACGATGCAATTGGAAGTCGCGTTGCTGTTCAGTGAATGGCAAATCTTTACGGCGCTCGAGTATCGGCAAATAGGCTTTAGTAAAGGTATTACCTACCGATTGCATCATGCCGAAACAATGCTCAAAGCTGCCTTCGTTAAAGTCATCATAAAATAAACCGCCGACACCTCGCGGTTCGCCACGATGTTTTAAATAAAAGTATTCATCGCACCATGTTTTAAAGCGCGAATAATAGCCTTCACCAAAGGGTTCGACAGCGTCATAAGAAGCTTGGTGCCAATGGATACAGTCTTCATCAAAACCATAATACGGTGTCAAATCAAAACCGCCGCCGAACCACCAGACTGGCGCCATGCCATCTTTATAAACGATGAATAAACGCACATTCGCATGGGATGTTGGGGCCATTGGATTGTTCGGATGAATCACCAAAGACACACCCATGGCTTCAAATCGTCCGCCAGCCAATTCTGGACGATCCACTGTCGCCGAGGGCGGTAAATTATCCCCCATGACGTGAGAGAAGTTCACGCCACCTTTTTCAATCACATCGCCACCCGCGATAACACGAGTGCGTCCGCCACCGCCATTCGGTCGATCCCAAGCATCTTCTTTGAAACGCATAGACGGCTCAACACTTTCTAACGTCGCGCAAATATGATCTTGAAGAGACAGGAGATAGTCTTTTACAGCTTGGACATCAAGGTTCGTTACCGTAGCGGTTGAACTTGCTGACATGAAATGCTCCATCTTGTGGTGTCGGTTGTAGAGTAAATAAAAACGGCCTAATCATTTAGGCCGTAGTTTATCACTTAATAGACAGTTTTCGTGAGCATCTCTCTAATAAAGACGAGTACCATCAGGCCGAGTTCGAAGCAAATTCAAAATCCACATATATTGTTCAGGATGAGACTCTATCATTTCTTCTAATGCTTTATTCATGACAATGGCGTCTTGTGTTTCATCTCCAGTAGGGAAGTTTTCAAGCGCCGGAAACACGTGCAATTCATATTTACCAGATTTGGCATTATAAGCCTGAAACATTGGAATAATTTTGGCTTTCGTTAGTTTGGTTAATTTACCCAACCCTTTAAGCGTTGCCTTTTCCGTACCAAAGAAGGGAACAAAGACCGATTGCTGAAGACCATGATCTTCATCCGGTAGATAATACCCTAAGCATCCTTCCCTTACCGATTTTAGGAACGGTTTGATGCTCGCATCACGAGGGTAAACCACCCCTCGGCCATATTGCATACGCTGCTTATGCATTAGCCAATCAAATAATGGGTTTTTCTGTGGGCGCATGATAGTCGTAATGGTAATACCACGAGAAGCAAGCATAGAGCCCGTGTAATCAATTGACCAGCAATGTGGCGTCAAAGAAATAATATTTTCACCTTTCTCAACAAGCGGAAACAAATTCTCTCCACCAATCACCTCATCGCGGCTTTTTTTGTACTTCTCACTACGAACTAACAGTTCACCATAAGCTAGGCAAAATTGCGCCCCGGTTTCTAAGCTTTTGCGCAACATCGTTTCTCGCTCTTTTAGCGACTTTTCTGGAAAACAATGCTGAATGTTTAGGCGCGCACGCTTTAAAGCGCCGCTATTTTTCTTCATTACCAAAGGAACGATTTTCGCGGCTAATTTGTCACGTAGACGAAAAGGAACATAAGCCAACAAGATGGACAGTAGAACCATCAACCAAGTTGCCCAAAATCGAGGCGCAAGGAAACGCCATTTAAACTGAGGGTTATGTATATTTTTATCTAGTGAGCTCATGAATGTCGTTTCGTTCATTAATCGTAAAGAGCAATTTTACCTCAAGGAAGCAGTAATTTAATATAGCATTACAGCGTTAAGAGTAAGCCATTCGCCAATCAGACAAAGCATGATTAAAAAAATCGGGCTGATTTGTGCCTTGCACTAAAATCGAAGCGCCATGGAGACTAGCCAGTAATTGACTCGCTTTCATAAATCCTGCGTTTTTATCAACCTTATCCAAACGCACAAATACGTGGGTCAACCAATCTAAGATCAGCTGATAGAACGCGGCTAACTCAATACAAACAGCTTCGGGTAAAGTGGCCTTATTCGAGGTCAACATAGTACACAAGCTCATGTCACGCTGATCAACTATCTTGGCTTTAAAACCATCGATGAATCCATTGATCATAATTTTTGGATCTAAGCTTTCGTCTGTTGGGTCGGGTAATTGTATAGAGAACGATTCGGTGTAACGAGCCATCACGGCAGAGACCAAGTCAGCTTTGGTCGGATAGTGATAGTGAACACTCGCACTTTTGATCCCCACCGCTTCAGCGATGTCTCGGAAGCTAAACGCGTTATAGCCACCTTGCACTATAAAGCCTTCGGCCGTGTCCATAATTTTCGTTTTGGTGTCGTTTTTATCCGTCGTCATTTACTTATCTCATGTATTTATCTATCTAGTGATAGGTATTTTATTGACCCTACTTGAATACTCAAGCTATATTCTACCTATCTAGTGATAGATAGAATACTTTCCTACCTCATCAAACAGCCAGAGGAGAAGAATATAATGTACGATTTAGTAGTGTTGGGCAGTGGTCCTGGCGGGTATGCAGCGGCGTTTCGAGCAGCAGATTTGGGTTTAAACGTCGCCATGATAGAGCGCTACGCGACTTTGGGTGGCGTTTGCCTAAACGTTGGCTGTATTCCATCCAAGGCCTTGTTGCATGTGGCAGGCAAAATACTGATGGCCGAAGAACCGTCCCATGGTGTGCAGTTTTCTAAACCGACTGTCGACCTTGAAGCGATTCGACACCACAGACAATCCACCGTAGACACTCTAACCAGCAACCTTGCACTGATGGCTAAGGGGCGAAAAGTCACGGTTTTTTATGGTGAAGGTAAGTTTGAATCCTCGCAATCCATGACAATTACCAAAAACGATGGGAAAGAAGAAAAGATTTCATTCAACAATGCCATTATTGCCGTTGGTTCTAGTGCAATAAAACTGCCTTTTGTGCCTTATGACGATCCACGGATTTTAGATTCCACCAGCGCACTGCAACTTGAACGTATTCCAGAACATTTGCTCGTGCTTGGTGGCGGTATTATTGGTTTGGAAATGGCCACTGTTTACCAATCACTTGGCGCGAAAATTACCGTCGCAGAACTTGGCGAACAAATCATGACGGGCGCAGACAAAGATCTAGTGCGTGTGTTCGAGCAAGCCAACAAAAATCGCATGAGCTTTTTAACCAAAACCCAGGTAACCGATATAGAAGCCACACCAGAAGCGTTAAACGTTACCTTGAAGGACAAAGATGGCGAACGCCAGCTCGCTGTCGATGCAGTACTGGTTGCCGTTGGCCGCTCGCCTAATGGTAAAACGGCAGGCATTGCAGACATTGGCGTCAAATTAGACGAGCGTGGTTTTGTATTGACTGATGATAAGTGCCAAACATCTGTACCCAATATTTACGCCATTGGCGATGTCACTCATGGCCCGATGCTGGCGCATAAAGCCTCGCACCAAGGCCATACCGCCGCCGAGGTGATTGCAGGTCACAAGGTCGATTTCCAACCGCTTGCTATTCCTTCTATTGCCTACACTTTCCCAGAAGTGGCTTGGGTTGGTTTAACCGAAACTGAAGCGAAAAAGCAGGATATTCCGGTTAAAATCGCCGTATTTCCATGGAGTGCCAGTGGACGCGCCATTGCCTCCGGTGTCACCCAAGGCAAAACCAAACTCATTTATGACGAAACAACAGACCGTGTCTTAGGTGCTGGCATCGTTGGTTCTCATGCAGGGGAATTACTCGGAGAACTGACCCTAGCCATCGAACTAGGTGCCACACTGGAAGACATAGCCTTAACCATCCACGCCCACCCAAGCCTACACGAAACCGTCGGCTTGGCAGCAGAACTTGGCGCCGGGACGATTACAGACTTGCCGAACAAGAAAGCGAAAAGAGCGTAATAGTCTTATTTTGATTGATATTCACCTTAAACAAACCAACGCCTCTTGGTTTGTTTAAGGTGATAGAAGGCAAAAGAAACGATAAACGACAAAGGTCAGCTGACATACACGATATGTTGCTCGTCATCATAATTAAAATTCAGAACAATCTGGATTTGGCTTTCTTCTAGATGCAGTTTAGAAACCAGATTGAACGTGCCTTTTTCGGCTTTTTCCGCAAAGGCTTTTAACTGCTTTTCCAACATAACCCACGCCACGTTATCCCTTGCTTCATCAATTCCAACAAGCTCAATGGAATGCGTTCTCAACCAAGTAAAATACGCCAGTGAATTCGTCTTAATATCCGTAGCATCACCAGCCTCCGAGACTATATAGTTCATACCACATAGGGAAAGCTGCTGTTGTAAATACGTTTTCCACTGCTGCATGAACTGATCTAAATAGGACAAACAAACCTCTTACAATATAACCAAACTAACACTGCCTATCTTATAGGTTACTTGTGCTTCTCGTAATCTGTTATTGTTCAAGTAACTGATTAAAGGACTTCTCATGAGCACTGAGCAAACGACCCAGCCTTTTGAATACTGCGCTTCTAACGGAAAACGTAAGCAGCTTGCAGAACGTTTCACCGCTTACCTGAATACCCGTGATACGGAAAAACATGCTTTCGTTGCCAACCTTAATGGCGGGTGGGGAACAGGGAAAACTTACTTTGTTGAAGAGTGGCAAAAGCTGCTGCAAGAACAAGGCTATACCACCATAAAGGTTGACGCTTGGGAGTCGGATTATCTTAATGATCCCTTATCTATTCTTGTCGCAGAAATAATGGAACAAGTGAAAGAACAAGACTCAGGAGATGACTTTACAGAAGTTGAAAAGAGCATTGCCCGCCACTTAATAGGATTAACGAAAGCAGTAGCTCCAGCAGTAATAAAAGGCATTCTTGCTAACTGGGTTTGGGGAGAAGAAACCAACAAAGAGCTAATTGATGTTGTTGAAAAGGGCATCGATTCTATCAAAGGGATTAACTCTCCAAAACTTGATGCAAAACTTGGGGAATTTGGTCTAGAAGTAATGGGCCAACACAAACGCCACAAACAATTCTCAAAAAACTTCAAGATAGAACTAGAAAATCTCTTAAATATCGTCAATAACAGCAAAGACGAACCAAAAGAAAAAACCTACATTTTCATTGATGAACTAGATCGTTGCCGACCAACCTATGCCATCGAAATGCTAGAAACGGTGAAGCATCTCTTCGATATTCCAAACGTTATCTTTGTGCTATCCACCGATACTGAACAGCTCGAACATTCAATCAAGGCTGTTTACGGACAAAAATTTAATTCCCGAGAGTATTTAAGCCGATTTTTTAACCAAAGAATGGTTTTGCCTGAACCTGATTTACTGGAGTTCATAAAAGCCGAAAAAGCGTTTGAAAATTTAGACTTTAGTTACCTGAAAAGCTTCCCTCAGATCAACCAAGCGGATCAACTTCAGGATGCGTTTTGTATCTTCTGTGAGCTCAACAAACACAACCTGAACTTGAGAAAAGTTAAACATCTAATAGCTATTACCGAAGGGCTACTTATCGACCCTAAAATTCTTCAATATCAGTTTTGTATCTATTTACTACTAGCAGCTATATTTGGGGAAAACTTATATATCGGAACAATCTATGATGGTGAAAAAGATAAACTCCCTGATTCCCGCGCAGTCCTTTATTCCTATAAAGCACCGTCTCCTAGATATGCACGAAATATTTCTAGTGCAGCAAAAAATCAAAATATGTCTGATTTTCTAGAGCAAACTATAAGTCACTTCCATATCTTTCAACAGAACAGCATAGTGGCGGAACAAATAACTGGCTGGCCAATTTTTAAAGCTCTTCACACAGAAAGGCATCCACTTATACTTAACATATTTATGAACGAATCTGACTGCGATGCTCAATTTACAGCCATTCGCAGCAACTTAAATGCTGGAATTAAAAGCATATACACACCTGATGAGATGATAGGTCTAGTCAGAAGAACTTCCACCCACTTCGAAGAAGGCTAAACTAGTCGCTTAGCTCTTCCTTCTACTCTTCATCATCCACTTACTCTTAAATCATCTAAATTAACACTAAATATTATTGACTACTTTTTGCTCTAGTTATATTTTGGATACAAAATCCATTTTTACTAATGGTCAGCAAATTCCTCCAATTTCTTTGAAAAGGTATCGAATGATGAGTAATGCAGTTTTAGACGTGAGCGTTTTCCAAGGCATCATGCCGGCGTTGATGACGCCTTGTAAGTCTGACCGTACGCCAGATTTCGATAACTTGGTGAAGAAGGGTAAGGAAATGATCGCGGCGGGCATGTCGGCGGTGGTGTATTGCGGCTCTATGGGTGATTGGCCTTTGTTGACCGATGCCGAGCGCATGGAAGGCGTAGAACGCTTGGTAGATGCTGGTGTGCCTGTGGTGGTCGGTACGGGGGCGATTAATACAAAGTCCGCAGTAGCGCTGGCGGCTCACGCACAAAAAGTCGGTGCGGCAGGTTTGATGGTGATTCCTCGTGTGTTGTCTCGCGGCTCCGTGATTGCTGCGCAAAAAAATCATTTCAAGGCGATATTAGCAGCGGCTCCTGATGTGCCAGCTATTATTTACAACAGCCCAGTGTATGGTTTCGCAACGCGCGCTGATTTGTTTTTCAACTTACGTGCAGAGCACGCAAATTTGGTTGGTTTTAAAGAATTTGGTGGGGAAGACGACCTTCGTTATGCTGCGGAGAATATCACCTCAAAAGACGACAGTGTGTTACTCATGGTTGGCGTCGATACCGCGGTATTCCATGGTTTCGTCAATTGTGGCGCCGTGGGTGCGATCACAGGCATAGGCACAGCATTACCAAAAGAAGTATTGCTACTGGCAAATTTGTCGCGCAAAGCAGCCACAGGCAATGCCGAAGCGCGAGTCCGTGCAAAAGAATTGGAAGAGGCCTTTAGTGTATTGGCCAGCTTTGATGAAGGGCCAGAATTAGTGCTGTTCTTCAAATATTTGTTGGTGTTGAATGGGGAAGAGGAATACCGCTTACATTTCAATGAAACGGACGAATTGAACGATGCCCAACGCCATTACTGCGAACAGCAATATGCCTTGTTCAAGGCGTGGTTTGCCGATTGGTCTAAACAAGGTGGAGTGATTACAGAATGCAGGTAACACAATGATAGTTGTTGTCGATAGCCATACGGAAGGCGAACCAACCCGCGTCGTATTAGAAGGTGGCCCTGATCTTGGATCTGGGCCTTTAGCTGAACGAGCCAAACACCTTGCGACAGAACATAAAGACTTCTATCGCTCATTAGTGGTGGAACCCTACGGGCAAGAAGCCATGGTTGGCGCATTATTGGTCGAGCCAACAAATCCTGAGTGCGTTACAGGGGTAATTTACTTTGATGCGGCGGCTGTCATTGGTATGTGTGGTCACGGCACCATTGGTCTTGCGGCGACACTGGCGCACATTGGCAAAATAGGCATTGGCACCCATAAGATAGAAACGCCTGTGGGCATTGTTGAAGTCACTTTGACTGACAGCAATACTGTTACGGTGCAAAACATCGACAGTTACCGCTTCAAAAAAGGCGTTATTCTGGATGTAGAAGGCGTCGGTACGGTTATCGGTGATATTGCTTACGGTGGCAATTGGTTTTTTATTGTTGATGACAGCCCAACGCCCGTATTACCCAGTAACATTCGGACATTGACCGACGTTGGTATCAAGGTACGAGAAACCATTTATGCCAATGGTATTGAAGGAGAAAACGGTGGCATTATCGATCACATTGTTTTCTATGGACCTGCACTAACAGACAAAGGGCACAGTCGTAATTTCGTCTTGTGCCCAGACGATGCTTATGACCGCTCGCCTTGTGGCACAGGCAGTTCTGCTCGCTTATCCAGTTTAGCAGCGGATCAGCGCCTCGCTCCTGGTGAAGAAATATATCAAGAAAGCACCATCGGCAGCGGCTATACATTGAGCTATCAGTTTTCCTCATCCGCCAACGCGCCTGCTGGTGCTATCGTGCCATCAATCACTGGACAAGCTTTCGTCACCAGAGAGGCCAAGATGATGACAAACACGACGGATCCACTTCGCCACGGCGTGTCCCTATGAAGGACCAACACGATGTCATCATCATTGGCGCAGGCATCATTGGCATAAGCACAGCGCTAAAACTGCAGCAGCAAGGTAAACAAGTCCTTGTGTTAGATAGTAAAGGCGTTGCAGCTGAAACGTCGTCTGGTAATGCAGGGGCGTTCGCCTTTGCCGATGTAATTCCTCTTGCGACACCGGGCATTATGCGCAAAGCACCAAAATGGTTGATCGATCCACTTGGTCCATTGTCTTTGCGTCCGGCTTACGCGTTAAAAATACTGCCTTGGATGCTGCGTTTTTGGCGAGCCAGCTGGAAAGACAAATACCAAGCCGCTTTGGCAGCGCAAGCCAGTTTAATGGATTTTTCAAAAGCCGCATTAGAACGTCAGATTGAGGCCGTAAATGGCGAAGCCATGATTCGTCGCGAAGGGCAGTTACAACTATACGAAGGCCAAGATGAGTTCAACGCCAGCCTTGCCGGTTGGCAAACTCGCCAAGAACACGGCGTGGTTTATGAATTACTACTCAATCCAGAGGCCATTGCCAAAATTCAGCCAGGCATTCATCCGAGATTTACCCATGCCGCGTTTACACCAGAATGGAAAAATGTCGTCGACCCTAAAATTTGGACAGATCATTTGGCCAATGAGTTTGAAAAACTAGGTGGTAAAATTGCCATTTCAGAGGTTCACGCTATTGATTTAAAAGGGGGTTCTGTCAGATTGAAATGCGATTCGGCAGATTATGAAGCCAGCCAAATCGTACTGGCAGCAGGCGCTTGGTCAAAAGCTTTAGCCCAGTCTATTGGTGACAGTTTGCCACTGGATACCGAGCGAGGGTACAACACAACCTTGCCTGCTGGTGCATTTGATTTAAAAACCCACATAACTTTTAGCAATCATGGTTTTGTGGTCACCAAGGCGGGCGGTGGCATACGGGTTGGCGGCGCCGTCGAATTAGGTGGCTTGTCTTTAGCGCCAAACTTTAAGCGCTCCGAAATCTTGCTCAATAAAGCCGCTCAGTTTTTACCGGATCTGAATATTGAAAATGGCAAACAATGGATGGGCTTTCGGCCCTCTATGCCAGACAGCTTGCCAGTCATCAGTTACTCCAGCCAATCTAAGCGGGTGATTTATGCATTCGGACATGGTCATTTAGGCTTAACGCAATCCGCAGGCACTGCAGAATTGGTCACAGAGCTAATACATCATCAGCCTTCAAGTATTCCGCTTGAAGCCTATTCAGTTCTGCGTTTTAAGTGATTTTAGACGCATTTCATTGAATCTTGGGAGATAACATGAGCGACAACATTACTCTTAGCTTAAACCAAGTACGTGAACTCAGCGAATCTGTGCTCACCAGTAATGGCTTTAATGCAGAACACGCCAGTGCTATTACTGACATTATTTACACCAACCAGCTTGGTGATTGCCATTCCCATGGTTTGTATCGCTTGTTTATGTGTGTTGAAAGCATTCGATCTGGTCGTGCCAGTGGCACCGCCGAGCCAACTATTAGCGATGTGAGTCCCGCTGTTGTTCGCGCCGATGCTAACGATGCCGTTTCGCTGCTGGCGATGAAGGCGGCAATGCCTTTATTAATAGAAAAGGCGAAGAAGAATGGCGTCGCCGCTCTGGCGATCAATCGTTGCTTTCATTTTTCAGCGCTGTGGCCAGAAGTTGAAATACTGTCGGCGGCAGGCCTTGCAGGCATGGCCATGTTACCAAGCCATGCATGGGTCGCCCCTGCTGGCGGCAAACGGGGCTTGCTAGGCACCAATCCTTTTGCTTTCAGTTGGCCACGACATGGCAAAGCGCCATTTACCTTTGATTTTGCCACCAGCCAATTCGCTCGCGGTGAAATTGAGCTGTACCGACGCGCAGGCAAACCGCTTCCAGAAGGCGTGGCGATAGACAGTGAAGGCAATCCGACGACAGATGCAGAAGCTGCTATGAATGGCGCTATGCTGACTTTCGGCGGGTACAAAGGCTCAGCATTATCCTTGATGATCGAATTAATGGCAGGGCCACTGATCGACGATCTAACCAGCAAAGAAAGTATGGAAGTCGCAGGCGGTAAGCCAGAAGCGCCGTATCACGGTGAAATCATTCTTGCGTTTGACCCTAATATGCTCAGTGCCGGCCGTGCCGTTGAAAACAATGACCGCGCAGAGCGACTGTTTGCCGAAGTGATTGACCAAGGTGCTCGTTTGCCATCACAACGACGCCAAGCAGCTCAAATGTTCAATCTAGAACGTAACGAGCTGGAGATTCCACGGGCGCTTTACGAGGACTTGTTAAAGCTAAAGAAAGGATGAGCAGAATAGGGCAAAGTACGGTTACTGAGCCCTAGTTTGTTTAACGAATTCTATTACTTGGTTTTTGGTGTTGACCAGATGACGACGAAGTTGCTCTGTCGCCCCAAGCACATCACCTTGGCGTGCTAAGTCCAATAACTCATGATGATCATGGCTGGCGCTTTCACGTTTATTTTGCTTATCAATGTGCATGCTGACATAACGGTTAGCCTGCAAAGTCACTCGAACTAATAACGCTTCCGTTAAATGACGGCCGGCCGCTTCATACAGTTTAGCGTGATACTGTCCATTAAGTGGTCCCCATTCGGCGACGTTACCCGCTTGATAGGAAGCATCCATGGCTTCTAGCAATACCTCGCACTCAACCACCTGTTGCGCTGTCATGTTTGGGATCGCTCGCTGAAACAAATCGACTTCCAGTAAAATACGCACATCAAAAATTTCAGCAATTTCTTCCAGAGAATGCTGAGTCACAGTCGCGCCACGATTATTCTGGAAAACCACCAAGCCTTCAGCATCAAGACGCTTTAAGGCCTCTCGGATGGGCATCCGCGAGACATCGTATTCTTCTGCCAATAATTCCTGACGAATCAACTCGCCTTCAGCAAGGTCACCAGACAAAATTCGCTGACGTAAATCCGCCGTAATGACATCGGGTAAGCTCTGACGAACAACCGCTCTTTTTTGCGCCAATCTACTACTCCTTCGCGAGCTGAATCTTCGGAATCAAAAGTGTGGGATATTGGCTTATTATACGCAAAAGCGCCGCTAACGTGAGATTAGCGGCGCTTTTTTAGTGCATTAATTTTATCGCTCTAAGCAGTCAAAACCGTTAAAACGTAAGGTTGCCTGTCACGCTGTAGGTACGACCCAAGGCTGGGTAACGGCCTACAGGGCTGGTATCAACGCCGCGGAAGTAGTATTCCTTGTCAAATACATTGTTTACCGCCACATCAATACTCAACTTAGTATTACCTTGTTCATAAAGATCTTTGCTGACATTTAGATTCCACACCGTGTAGGAAGGTATTTTACCTAAGGAGCCACTCGCGTTTTCCTCTGTGGTGTTAGCCGAATCCGAGAAAGCATCACTGTAGTAGTAACCAGACACCGTAGATTGGTAACCTGCTAGGTTATAGCTCGCATCCCAAGAAATCTGATGCTTAGAGGCATCAACAAGATTATTGCCTTTGTTGTCGCCTTCTTCATAAGTGGCATCTAAGTAAGTATAAGCCAGCCCTAAACTCAAGTCAGGCAAGGATTCTGGACCATAGCGTCCAGATAATTCAACACCTTGATGGAGCGTTTTTCCTGCGTTTTCAAAGGTTTGATCGGCGGCAATCCATTGCAACTGATCCTTGTAGTCAATGCGATATAACGCGGCGTTAAAAGAATTTCTTCCATGGGTATATCGAGCGCCCACTTCATAATTCCATGACAATTCGCCATCTTTGTTACCATCACCACGAATAGAAGAAATCTGCGGTGCACGCAGCGATTTCTGTGCATTGGCGTAAGACACCCAATCGTTCGTCAAATTGTATGCAACGTTCAACCCTGGCAAAGCTTCGTTGATCTGGTTACTTCGCAGTTCATTTTTGCCTATGTCTTGATAATTCATATGAACCGATTCAAACCGCAACCCAGGTGTTACTTTCAAGCGGTTATTCATCAGACCAATTTCATCACTCACATAAACGGCAACCGCATCCGTATCCAGTTTCCAATCACGTGGCACCGTTACCGCTCCTGTCGAAATAGAGGTCTGACGTAATTGATAATCTATGTCTTCGTTCACATAACGCATACCCACAATAAGGTTTTGCGTCACGCTCTCAGATGAGCCAAATGCCACCGACAATTTAGGCTCCACACCAAATACATTAAACTCACGAGGCGAGTTACGGATGTCTGTGGAAGCAAATCGTGGATCAGACCAAGCAATACCAGAGGTTCCATTGAACCCCCAAACAAAGTTACGAGTATCACGATGACCAAAAGTCAACACCTCGAATTGCGCGGCATTTCCCCAGTCCAAGTCTTGTAAAAACTTCAGATGCCAACGAGTTGCGCTGGCTTCATAATTATCATTAGTTCGCTGAGACTGCGTTCTGTCATCTTTATACGCTTGTGGCGACAACGCTCCCGGCATTTGGGTATCGGCATCATAACGCTGCACAAAGGCTTGTAGCTCTTGAGAGTCACTGATCAACCAATCGGTTTTAATTTGGAAATTCTGGATATCGGTATCAGAGTGATCACGAGAACTGTCACCATTTTGAGTATTGGCTTCAATCTGTATAGCAAAGTCATCGTTTACCCAGCCGCCCGTGCGCAAATACAAGTTATTCAATGTATTGCTACTGTGTTCAAATCCAGTGATTCGATTGCTGATCTGTGACTCCCAATCCTTAGGAATTGGCTTAGTCACCAAGTTGATCACACCGCCAACGTTATTTGGGCCATACTGAACCGCTGCGCCACCGCGAACCACATCGATACGCTCTAATGATGACAAGGTCGCAGGGAAAACAGACTGTCCTGTGTGACCATAAGGTGCGAGTGTTAATGGTACGCCATCCATTAGGAACTGTGCTTGGCCACTTCGGCTTGCGCTCAAACCTCGAACAGAAACGTTTGGCAATACACCCGTTCCCGTTTCATCTTGTACTTTTACACCTGGCACTTGTTGCAAAGCATCGTCAATGGACTTAGCGGCGGTTTTGGTCATCTGTTCAGCAGAAATAACGGTTCGACTACCTGCGTATTCTTTGACATCTGACTCTTTGGATTCACCAATTACGCTTGCGTTAACGGTGAGTGCTTTTAGCTCTGTCGCTTCACTGGCAGCTTGAGCAGATAAGCCAAACATCATAGAACAGGCCAAAATGGAATAGCGGAATACTGTGGTGCTTACTGAACATTTTTCTTGAATAGACATAGAACAAGTTCTTCCTTAACAACAAAATAATAAGGTGGGGTGATTAAAGCTCATAGCTGTAGCTGACCATGAATTCTGCTGGAGAACCGTAGCCAATTGAGTTGATACCGGAGGTGCCATCAGTTGAACCTAGGTAATACTTTTCATCAAAAATGTTGTAAGCATTAAATTGCACTCGATGTTTACCGGTTTGATAGGACGCCATGGCGTTCACTGTGGTGTAGTCGCCTAGGTCAACAGCTTCGTTGTTGCCAGCGTAGCGATCTCCCACGTATTTCACGCTACCACCAAAGCGCCACACATCGTTGAGTTGATAAGTCGTACCAAGGGAAATGAGTTGATCAGACACATCGTTTGGTTTTTTACCTGTATCTCGATCTTCTGCATCTAGGTAGGTGTAACTAGCCGTTGCGCTTAATTGCTTCGTTAATTGTCCACGAGCTTCAAGTTCAAGCCCTCGGTGACGTTCTTGGCTTTTGTTTACAATAAAGCCATTTGTGTCAGTTTGAGGTTGCTCTTGATCTATCTGGAACACGGCCGCGTTCAACATTAGGGCGTCATCAAGCAAGTAGGCTTTAATACCGACTTCTTTTAATTTCGTAGAGTAGAATTCGGCAAGCGTGGGGTTTATAAAACTACCGCCATACGGCAGCTGCCAAGATTTAGCAAAAGTGGTATAGGCCGACATATTGTCCGTAAGACGATAAGCAGCTCCTATACGGTAACTGGTTTTATCATCGTTATTTGTCGACTCTAAACCGGTTGAAATGATTTTTTGATCCAGTTCCATGTGATCTTGACGAATATTGCCGGAGAATGACCAATCACCCAATGTAATAATGTCTTGAATATACAAACCTACAGTTTTAGTCGTATTTTCTCGAAAGGCAGGAAAACCAGGACTCGTAACGTTATCAGCAATAGGGTTATCAATACTTTTTGCAGGAAGAGCTTGGCTTCTTAGGTTCAAATCAATGTCTATTTGATTGTAATCAGCACCAAACAATATTTGCTGATTGCCCACATCCCATTTTAATTCTGACTGCAGGGTCACTGTGGTACGTGGGTCATAGCCAAAATCATTCACTGTTTGAGCCACTGTATTAGCGCCCGTGACTGCTGCTGTCGTTTGGCGAGTACCTTGCTGTTCCAAAGTCACCCTTGTAAAAGCAACACGGTTATTCCATGTGATATCAGGGCCAAACTGCAATTCGTCATCTATAGCGACTCGAATACTGTCTGATTCTTGAAAATCGTTTTTACTGCCAAAAAAGGTGCTGCGAGGCACATCAACAGGCTTCCCATCCTTAGACGGTACACCACGATAAGGCACCAAGTTTTGGTGCATTATTTCAATATCTAGATTGACCGTATGATCATCCGATGGCTGAAATTGAAATGTCGGAGCAATAAAATAATCGTCTGACTCCACATGATCGACAAAAGAGTTTGCACGACGCACTTCCACATTCAAACGACCATTAATAGTGTCAGTTAATTTAGCCGATGTATCGATTGAGCCTTTGAGCTTATCGTTACTGCCGTAGCTGGTAGATAAACGCGTAAATTCATCGCCATTTGCACGCTTTGTCACTAGGTTAATAATACCGCCAGCGGATCCTCTTCCATACAAAGCGCCAGCAGGGCCTTTGACTATTTCAACTTGTTCTACGTTTGCCAAGCTGCGATAAGACTGCAAATTGCCATCGTCTCTTAATCCATCACGATAAATATCACGAATTGCATCAAAGCCACGAATTACAAATTGGTCACGGCTACCTTCACCCAATGTATTGTTGACACCTGCGACGCCATCCAGAGCGTCCACCAGCTTTACAGCCCCTCGATCCTTCATTTCTGTATCGGTCACAACAGATACAGATTGTGGAACATCCAACCATTCAGCATCAGATTTACTGCCAGAAGTGGGTAACTCCTGAGCATAGCCCTTGTAGCCTTCAACCGTTAGAGAGATCACTTTATCAGGATCTCCATTATTCGTTTTTACTTCCTCCGCAAAGGAAGAAAAAGACGCTAAAGACACAGCAAGCGCCAAAGGCGTTAGAAGAAAATTTTTTATTCTCATTTTGAAATTTCCACAGCATTAGGACAAGAGGATGAAATATTTTTGAGAATGAGAACACATATCATTAATGTTTACAATC
This sequence comes from Marinomonas rhizomae, assembly GCF_024397855.1. Lineage (NCBI taxonomy): Bacteria > Pseudomonadati > Pseudomonadota > Gammaproteobacteria > Oceanospirillales > Oceanospirillaceae > Marinomonas > Marinomonas rhizomae. Next base: position 52,078 of record NZ_CP073343.1, on the reverse strand, counting down.
AGAAATGACGCGCTGCATTTTGAGCAACAGGCTTCAAAAAACGAGAGTCGAATCAGGGAAATATGAAGAGATGCCCATGGATGACATAAGGTTAAGAAAAAGAGGCTAGTTGAGAGGCCGTTAGTTTATAGCTTCTATTTCTTAAGGAGAGAGGATTCTATCAAGGTCTTTCGCTATCCCTTCTGCGGCCATCATGCCGCGGTTCAAAGACCATAGCTCTGGCGAAACTTTGATGGCTTGCTGCTTCTTAACCGCGGACAACAACTGAAATAAAGGCACACTGCGCCAGTCATCCAATACCGTTTTATCGCCATAAGTTCCCATCAAAAGCCAGTCAGGATTCACCTGCAACAAAAACTCCAAACTTGCTGGAATATAGGGCGTGTCTAATTGGTTTTTGATCGGGCTGGGAAAACCTAGTGCCGTTAACACACTACCAGCGTAAGAATTAGGGCCGTGTAACCACATGCCACGTGAGCTTACGATAGCAAACTGAACACTCCCTAGGTTTTCCTTTTGTTCCAAGGTTTTTCTATATTTCGCCATCGTTGCTCTGTGCTGCTGAATTCTTTGCTGCATTTGTGTGTTTTTATTCACAATAATGCCAATTTTCGCCGCCGCTTCTAGGTTTTCTTCATAGGTTTCACCACGGCTTTTCAGCAACAATGTTGGGGCAATGCGGGACAAACTATCGTAGGCTGCAGCATGGCGTTCAAAATCCGCAATAATAAGGTCTGGGTGTAAATCGGCGATATTTTCCATGTTTGGTTGCGAACGCATGCCTAATGACGTCCATGGTCTTAGCTTAGCTTTCACCTCAGGCAGTAGGATATTCGGGTTGTTATCGTCGGCGATACCAACAGGAGAGATACCAACAACAGCAAGCGCATCGACAAAGGACAACTCTAAAACAACGATACGTTTAGGTTCAGACGCTAGAGTAAAAGTACCATTTTCATCTTGAATGCTTGGGTATGCCCAAGAGGCCAATGACATAACAAGTGAGGTGACGCAGATAATCAGGTGACGGTACAACATAGTTAAAGCTCTTTTTTTAGATACGGGCATGATATTTCAAAAGAGAATGACTATCAATTTCGTTTTTTGGTTGGCTCTTTTTTACCGCTCTCAAAGGCTTTATCTATTCTTCCTCTGTAAACTTTCTATCCCCTAGCGCCTAATGTTTGAAAGACATCAAACATTGAATTGATAGCTTCTCATTTTTCAAACTCTGGCCATTGCCTACTATCGATAAACATTGACAGTGCGGCACTGTGACGCGCACTCACCATCCTCCGCAATATAGTCTGGAGTGTTTTATGACAGCAATACTATCTCAGCCTTCTCTACTCAAAAGTCACTCGTACATTGGTGGCGAATGGGTAGCAGCCAAGTCTGGCAAGACCTTCGCTATTACCAATCCAGCCAACGGTGATCATATTATCGATGTTGCGGATTTAGGCGCTGAAGAAACCACACTTGCTGTTGAAGCGGCTGAAAAAGCTCAGAAAGAATGGCAAGGCCGCACAGCCAAAGAACGTGCAATATTATTACGCCGTTGGAACCAGCTTATTCTAGATAACCAAGACGACTTAGCGACCTTGATGACTTTGGAGCAAGGCAAACCATTTGCGGAAGCAAAGGGCGAAGTCGGTTACGGCGCGTCTTTTATTGATTGGTTTGCTGACGAAGCTCGTCGCCTGAACGGCGATGTGATTCCAACCTTCGCCAAAGACAAGCGTATTTTGACCATCAAACAACCGATTGGTGTTGTCGCAGCCATTACGCCTTGGAACTTCCCAATCGCCATGATCACTCGTAAAGCGGGCCCTGCACTTGCTGCGGGCTGTGCGATTGTTATTAAACCTTCTGACGAAACGCCTTTATGCGCCTTGGCATTAGCAGAATTAGCGCATCAGGCAGGTATCCCAGCAGGCGTTTTGAACGTGGTGGTTGGTAAAGACGCAAAAGCCATTGGCGGCGTATTAACAGGCCACCCAACGGTGCGTAAGTTGTCTTTCACTGGTTCTACACCAGTCGGTAAATTGTTGCTTTCTCAGTGCGCGCAAACGGTGAAACGTACATCGATGGAATTAGGCGGCAACGCACCTTTCATCGTATTTGATGATGCAGACCTAGACGCTGCAGTCGAAGGCGCGATCGCTTCTAAATATCGAAACGCTGGCCAAACCTGTGTTTGTGCAAATCGCATTTTGGTACAAGAAGGTGTGTACGATGCCTTCGCAGAGAAACTGGCCAAACGTGTTGCGACGTTTAAAACTGGCGATGGTTTTGCTGAAGGCGTCAATATTGGCCCACTGATCAATCCAGCGGCGATCAGTAAAGTGGAACAGCTTGTTGATGATGCAGTAGCAAAAGGTGCGAAAGCGCTAATCGGTGGTTCAAAAGCCACAGCCGCTGGCGCGCAGTTCTTTGAACCAACTATTTTGACAGGTGTAACGGAAGAGATGGACATTTTCTCTAACGAAATTTTTGGTCCAGTTGCGCCATTGTTTCAGTTTAAAACCGAAGACGAAGCCGTTGCCATGGCAAACAATACCCCATTTGGCTTGGCATCTTACTTCTATTCCCAAAATATCGCTCGTATCTGGCGTGTATCTGAAGCCTTGGAATACGGCATGGTGGGCATCAACGAAGGCATTATTTCCAGTGAAGTCGCGCCATTCGGCGGTGTAAAAGAGTCAGGCAGTGGCCGTGAAGGTTCTCAGTACGGCATCGACGAATACGTTGAAATCAAATACTTGTGCATGGGCGGCTTGGCGTAAGGACTTTACCTTACTCAACCACTCTTATCGTTAACTATTTTAGGCGGTGTTATCGCCGCTTCATGTACATAGAGCTTGCTCTAAAAGGTGAAAGACAATATGAACAATGCAGATCTACAAAAACGCAAAGAAAGTGCTATTGCTCGTGGGCAAGGCAACATGGCGCCAGTTTACGTTGACCGTGCTTTAAATGCTGAAATCTGGGACGTGGAAGGCAAGCGTCACATCGATTTTGGTGCAGGAATCGCAGTGGTCAACACAGGCCATAACCATCCAAAAGTAAAGGCAGCAGTACAAGCACAACTTGAGCGCTTCACTCACACTTGCGTGATGGTTAGTCCATACGAATCAGCGGTAGCATTAGCTGAGAAGCTAAACACAGCGGCACCGGGTAACACTCCGAAAAAATCCATCTTCGTCACCACAGGTGCAGAAGCGGTGGAAAACTGTGTGAAGATTGCCCGTGCTTACACCGGTCGTCCGGGCATTATTGCTTTCAACGGTGGCTTCCACGGTCGTACGAACATGACTATGGGTCTAACAGGTAAAGTGAACCCTTACAAAATTGGCTTTGGCCCTTTCCCAAGCGATATTTTCCATATCCCTTACCCAAATGATTACTTGGGCATTACCGAAGAGCAAGCACTTGCTGACCTTCAAATGCGCTTCACTTGCGACATTGAGCCTTCTCGCGTTGCGGCGATCATCATCGAGCCAGTACAAGGCGAGGGTGGTTTCTACCAAGCATCTGCTAGTTTCCTACAGAAACTACGTAAGTTGTGTGACGAACATGGCATTTTGTTAATTCTTGATGAAATCCAAGCAGGCTTCGCACGTACAGGCACTATGTTTTGTCACGAGCAAGCAGGTATTGAGGCTGACTTGATGACAGCAGCAAAAGGCATCGCGGGTGGTTTCCCAATCGCCGCGGTTGTAGGTAAAGCGGACATTATGGATGCACCAATTCCTGGTGGTTTAGGTGGTACATACGGCGGTTCTCCAGTGGGTTGTGCGGCCGGTCTTGCGGTATTTGATGTTATCGAAGAAGAGAAACTATGCGACCGGGCAGTAGAAGTAGGTGCTCACTTCGTTAAGCACTTAGAAGAAATGCAAACTGAGTACCCAAGCATTATTGGTGATATCCGTAATGCCGGCGCGATGATCGCAGTGGAGTTTGTTCATGATGGCGATGTGAACAAGCCTTATCCAGAGCTTGCTAAGAAGCTGTCTGCCAAAGCCGCAGAAAATGGTCTAGTTCTACTTTCTTGCGGTATTCGCGGCAACGTTATTCGCTTCTTACCTGCTTTGACCATCGAGATGGACATCATCGATGAAGGCATGGAAATCTTTAAACGCTGCTTTAAAGAGCTTGTTTGATTTAACTGCTCTAATGTAAAAAGCATCCGCTTCCCCTTGCAAGAATGATTCTTGCTGCAAGCCACCGTGGTAACACAGTGGCTTTTTTATGCCGGCTTTTTACATCAATACATTTCCTATGCGAAAGCCACTCTCATTAGAAAACCTGAGAGATTACCGAGAATCTTTGGATCGCGTATCACGATGCTCTGTGTAGGGCGGAAGTCCCATATCTCGACGCAAATAAGCGGGGAGATGACTCGCGAGCATCATTTGCTTTCTCGCTATTCGTTTGGCTTTTTGCACTTCATATCTACTCTTTAGCCATATATAGCTTGCTAAAGCTTTCTGATTCAACCACAACAATAACGTCCACATATTCACACCTCCTGTCGATAAGGACTTTATTGTGTCGCCAAAAAGAGTTAAAAACGAATGCTATATTCTTACATATAATATTAGAAAAACTTATGGATTCTATTTTGGATACTCGCTTATGAGCAATCGTGTTACTCACCTCAAAGCAGCACATTACTTTTCGGTAGCAAGCCAAACCTTGAGTTACACCAAGGCGGCACAGCAGTTGCACGTATCACAGGCCGCAGTGAGTCAGCAAATTCGTTTGTTAGAAGAATATCTGGGGGTTCCGCTGTTTTATCGCTCTGGACGAGACATGCGGCTCACTAGCCAAGGGGCTGAACTCGCCGGCCACCTGACCCAAGGGTTTGATTTTATTAGCAAAGGACTAGATAGCGTCAAACTGGAACCTGTTGAGGGAACATTACTGGTTTCAGGGTTACAAAGCTTTGTGTCTTTATGGTTAATGCCAAAGTTGTGGCGCTTCTCGGATCGTCAAAAAGACATCACAGTAAAACTATTCTCATCTGACGAGAGCAGGGACATACACAATGGCAATATAGACCTAGGCATTGATGATAGTCAGCATTGGATTGGTGACAGAGATGACACAGTGAAGCGAACGCTCATATCGTCTGACATTATTCCCGTTTGCTCCCCATCACTAGCTAAAAGAATTGGCTTATTTCAACCGACCGACTTATTAAAGTGCTGGATGATTCAAGTGGACGATGCCGTCTATCAATGGCGTACTTGGTTTGAAGAACAGGCGATTTGCCCCATTCGCAGCAAAAGTATTCTTTGGGCAGAAGTAAACTCTTGGTATATGGGAATTAGCGCAGTAAAGGCCGGACATGGCGTCTTTTTATGTCCGAAGTTTATGGTTCAAGAAGAACTTGATAAGGGAACGCTCGTCCAAGCCTACCCAAAAGCATTGAATGAAAAGATCGAGTTTTACGCTTACTACGCCAAAAACTCGCCAAGAAGGGCTCGAATTGAAGCCTTTGTAGAGTGGATGAAAGAAGAAAGTCTCGGGCAGAATAATCGAGCAACGAAAATAGAACCTCACCAGCCACTGCCATGGCCATAAAAAAAGGCGCTTCCAGAGGACCAGAAGCGCCTTAACAGGCCAAAGTTAGCCTAAAAAAGAAGGTAACCAAAGTGAAATTGCAGGGACGTAAGAAACCAGTAGAAGGACGACAAGGTTACAGAGTAAGAATGGCCAGATGGCTCTTACGACAGCCGTCATTGGTAGCTCGCTGATTCCCGCCGCAACAAACAAACACACCCCTACAGGAGGCGTTGTTAAGCCAATAATCAGATTAAGCACCGCCATCACACCAAAGTGAATTGGATCCATACCAATGCCTTCAGCCACTTTTAGCAAAGTAGGGAAGAGGATAATCAATGCCGCGATGGTTTCCATGAAGCCACCAACAACCAATAACACGATGTTGATGATTAAAATCACCACCAATGGGTTCTCACTGATGCTAAAAATAGCACTCGCCAGCATCTGTGGGATTTGCTCGCTGGTAAGAATCCAGCCAAATAAGTTTGCCATCCCTACCAATAACAGCAAGCTGGTAGAGCTTAAAACCGTATCCACTAAGAGCTTGGGAAGATTCTTCCAAGTCAGGCCTTTATAGACAAACATGCCGACAACAAAGGCATATAGGCTGGCCATAATAGAGGCTTCAGTTGGCGTAAAGAGTCCACCAATAATCCCGTACAGGATAATAAAGGTCATCAGAAGTGCCCAAAACGCACCTTTACCAACAATATAAATTTCTTTTAATGTGGCACGCTTTTCACGTGGGTATTGACGCTTTACGGCAATAATATACGCCGTTACCATCATAGCTAAACCCAACATGATACCGGGGACGACACCCGCTAAAAACATTTTACCAACAGAAATACCGCTTAATGACCCCACAATAATCATGGGAACACTAGGTGGAATAATAGGCCCAATCGTCGATGAAGCAGCCGTTACCGCTGCAGCAAAGGGTTTGTCGTAACCACTTCTTGCCATACCGGGAATCATCACGGCACCAATACTCGCCGTATCGGCGACGGCCGTACCGGAAATACCACCAAAGATCATCGAGCCACCAACATTGGCCAGTCCAAGGCCGCCACGAATATGGCCTAACAAGGCGTTACTGAAACGAATAATGTAATCCGTAATATTACCGACGTTCATTAAATTACCGGCCAGAATAAAGCCAGGAATACACAGCAAGACAAAGGAATCCATACCGGCATATAGGCGCTGAGGCACGATGGTTAACGGAATCCCCGCCATGGTTAAATACGTTAGCGATGCAATACCCAAGCAAAAAACGATTGGCACGCCCACGAACAGCAATAAAAAGAATACGAGAAACAGTAAAATGACTTCCATTATGAAGCTACCCCTTGGTCATCACGTTCGAGCAGAACAAGCAGCACACTCATAAAGCTATAAAATGCCGTTAACGCGAAGAAAAAAGTCACTGATAAGAATGCCCAGTACATAGGAACTTCTAAAGCAGGAGAGGTCTGCCAGCGACCTATTTGAGCGTATTTGATGGCATAAGGCAGGATATAAATCGCAAAACTACCAGCCAAAAGGTGACAGAAAATCTGATAAAACTTTGTCCAAAATCGATTCAAAGCGCCTTGAAACAACTCTAGGCGTACATGACGGTTATGACTGATCACCAATCCAGAACCCATCACGACAAGATAAATAAACAAATATCGAGACAGTTCCTCTGTCCAAATAGGAGAGCTAGGTAACAAGAAGCGTGAGACGACTTGCAAAATAACCACGGCAGCAATCGCCAATAAGGCCGATGCCGCCAACACTGAAAAGACCCAATTAACGATGCGTAGCAACCATTGGATACTTGCTTCCAGCTTGCTCACAAAGTCTCTTGGGTTATTAGTTTGAGATGAGATACTCATCGCACTTATCTCCAAAGTGGCCTATTTTCGCTGTTAGAAGCGAAAATAGGCGTCTTAAACGGATGTAGATCTGGATCTGTTACTAGAGATTTAGATCTTGTTATAAAGCTCAAGCTGTTCAGGCGTCAAAGCTTCTTGTACTGCTTTTTGTGCTGCAGCCTTGAATGCTTGAAGATCAGGTTGCACAAACTCCATTCCACGAGCTTCTAGAGTAGAACGCAATTGCGCTTCATCCGCGGCAAACATGCCATGCTCATAAGACTGCATTTGTTTACCAGCATCCAAAACAATGGCGCGTAAATCAGCAGGCATGCTGTTTAGTTTGCTTTGACCAATCACTACATAAATCCAGCTACGCACATGGCCAGTCAAGTTCACATATTTCTGAACTTCGTAGAAACTCGCGCTGTTAATCAAGCTAAGCGGGTTTTCCTGTCCATCAATCGTATTCTGTTGCAAGGCAGTGAACACTTCACTGAACGCCATAGGAATCGGTTTGGCGCCTAGCGTCTGCCACGTTTTTACAAACAGAGGCACGTTAGGTACGCGCAACTTCAAGCCATCTAAGTCACTTGGTGTATGAATTTTACGGTTAGAGGTTAAGTGACGAGGTCCGCGCTCAAACCATGCGATAGGCTGAAGACCTGTACGCTGAGTAATTTGATCGGTAATTTCTTTACCAACGTCACCATTAACAGCTTTTTGAAGCTGTTCGGAGCTAGTAAAGGCATAAGGAACCGCCATCAGTGCCGCTTTTGGTGCCCAGTTTTGTAGCGATTCACCCGTGATGGTCATATCCGCTGTACCAAGCTGAATGCTGTTGATCACATCCATTTCTTTGCCTAATTGTTCATTAGGGTAAAGCTTCACGTCGATACGGCCATTCGATTTTGTTTCGGCTACTTCTTTGAATTTCAAAGCGGCTTTGTGCCAAATATTCTCTTCATTCGCTGGGTAGCCAAACTTCAAAGTAACATCAGCTGCCTGAGCTAAGCCAGTCAACAAGATTGAAGACATAACGGCGACTTTTAACATTGGTTTAATCATGGGGAACTCCGTTTTTATTTTTAGATTTATATTATTGGTTTATCAATTACTTACTCATCTCAACAAGCACTTTACGAGTAAGTTCTGGGTGGTTTTCCATTAACTGAATACCATCGCCAATGTCGTTTAAAGCGATTCGATGACTGATTAAAGCCAAAGGATCCAAACGGCCTGACGAAATCATTTCAAGCACTTGAGGAAAACGGCGGTTATTAAGGCGAGAACCCACTATTGTCAGCTCTTTCTTAATCACTTCAATTTGCGCAAGATCGCTTGGCGTAGAGGTAAAGCCCAACAAACCAACACGTCCAGCAGGGCAGGCGATACGTAAAATTTCAGGTAAAAGAGCAGGAATACAAGCGGCATCGGCAATCAAAGGTACACCTTCGCCATTAGTCCATTCTTGGATACAGTCTTCAACTTTATTTACCCGACTATTGATCACGTCCGTTGCACCAAGCGCTTTGGCTGTTTCTAAGCGCTCATCAACAATATCAGTAACAATGATGCGTTCGATGCCCATGGCTTTCGCCACTTGCACGATAGTCAATCCAATGACTCCCGCGCCATACACCAACAAGGTGTCACCAGGGATAGGTTCCATGCGAGATAAAACATTGGTGGCAATGGAATAAGGCTCAACTAAGGCTGCTTGCTCAAGCGTGACATTGTCAGGAAGCACTAAAACGTTGCTTGCAGGCGCGCTGGTGAATTCGCCAAAGCCGCCATTACGGTGTACACCAAACACTTGTAGATTCGCACAGACGTTAAAGCGTCCTGCACGGCAGGCATAACATTCGCCACAACTAATAACAGGATCAACACAGACTTTATCGCCAACATTAACGTGCGTGACGCCTTCACCAACGGCGGCCACTACACCTGAAAACTCATGCCCTGTAATTCGAGGAAATTGCACGAAAGGGTTTTGCCCATGAATGATGTGAAGATCAGAGCCACAAATTCCTGCAAAGGCGGTTTTAATCAATACTTCACCCGCTTCAGCAACAGGCTGTTTGGTATCGATCAAGGCATAGTCATTTACATTTTCTACTTGAAACGCTTTCATAATTTTCTACCAATTCCACAAGGTGCCATCTTCAAGGCGATTAACCGGAAGATAAGCAGGTTTATAGGGATATTTCGCCGCAAGCTCTTCATCAATGTCGACACCATGGCCAGGTACGTCACCCGGCGTGAAGAAGCCATCGTTAAACTCATACGCATGAGGGAAAACAAGATCCGTTTCCTTGGTATGCGGCATGTGTTCTTGAATGCCAAAGTTCGGCACCCAGGTATCAAAGTGCAATGCTGCGCCCATACAAATAGGGGAAAGGTCCGTCGCACCATGGAAACCCGTTTTAACATGAAAGATAGACGCGAAATCGGCAATGCGCCGTACATTCGTTATGCCACCAGCATGGGTAATTGTCGCTCGGATATAGTCGATGAGCTGGTTTTGAATCAACTCTTGGCAATCAGACAAGCTATTGAAGACTTCGCCAATCGCAAGCGGCGTTGTCGTATGTTTGCGAATTAATTCATAAGAAGACTGATTTTCAACAGGCGTACAATCTTCTAGCCAAAATAAGTGAAATTTCTCAACTTCTTTACCTAAACGCGCAGCTTGGATTGGTGTAAGGCGATGATGTACATCGTGCAGTATATGCAAGTCTTCACCGAACTCTTTGCGCACAGCAGCAAATAGCTCAGGTACATGATTAAGGTACTTTTCCGTCGACCAAACATTCTCAGAAGGTAGAGCAGAGTCTGCAGGCTCATAAGGTTTGCCCGCTTCTTTAGAAACACCGTAGGTCGTTGGTATGCCTGGTATGCCACATTGCACTCGAACCGCTTTGTAGCCTAGTTCAACATGCTTGCGAACTTCTTCTAGGCAGGAATCAATATCTAATCCAGTGGCATGACCATAAACCGTCACTTTTTCACGGCTTTTTCCGCCAAGTAATTGGTACAAAGGCATACCAGCAAGTTTGGCTTTAATATCCCACAAAGCAACATCAACAGCGGCAATCGCCGTCATACCAACTGGACCTCGACGCCAATAAGCACCACGGTACAAGTACTGCCAAATGTCTTCTATTCGCTGTGGGTCTTTGCCAATTAGGGTAGGGATAACGTGGTCTTCAAGGTAAGAAACAACAGACTTTTCACGACCATTAAGCGTCGCATCGCCAATGCCATAAACACCTTCGTCTGTTTCTATTTTTAATGTGACTAGGTTGCGACCAGGACAGGTCACTATTACTTTTGCTGATCGAATTTTCATAAACTACGATACCTAATTATTTTTTTGGTATGCCAAATACCTATTATTTTCTCAAAATAGCTGAAAATTTCGCGTCTAACAAGTAAAAACAGCAAAATTGGCATACCAAATTGTAATTTATATCGGTCGGATTGATTAAAATATCGACTTTAAGTGTGTCTTACGTGAAAATGGCATACCAGATTAATGGCAATTAAAGTAACTAAGAATCCTCCTATGGCAGAACGACTCTACAGAGAAATTGGCGAAAGCATTAAGCAAGAAATTGCAAAATCCACAATGAAGATTGGTGATAAGTTACCTACGGAACGTGTTTACGCAGAATTATTTGGCGTCAGCAGAACCTTGGTAAGAGAAGCCTTCATCATGTTGGAAATTGAAGAGCTGATCGAAGTTAGAAAAGGCTCAGGCAGTTATTTGAAAAATAGCCTCGCTTCTTTACAGCCTATTATTCAGGTATCGGATGTCGGTCCATTTGAGTTATTACAAGCCCGCCAAGAGATTGAAAGCTCAATCGCCGCTTGCGCGGCGCCTGTTATCACTAAACAAGACCTTCAAAAGCTGCAAGATATTCTAGATATCGAAAGTGCGGAATTAGAAGTCGTCGAAAATGCCAATAACGCAGACAGAGACTTTCATTTGTCTATCGCTCAAGCTACTCAGAACACGGTGCTGCTGGATACAGCCACACGCTTATGGGATATGCGCGATGGTAATCCGATGTGGAAAAAGCTTCATGCTCGCATACAAGACACGTCGTATCATGATCAATGGTTAGACGATCACAAAAAAGTACTCGTTCAGCTGCGTAAACGAAATGCAGAGGGAGCAAGACAAGCCATGTGGCAGCATTTAGAGAACGTTAAACAAACCTTGTTTAAGCTCTCAGATACGGAAGCGCCAGATTTTGATGGTTATCTTTTTGCTCAACCGCACGACTAACCTCTAATACGGCGCAGAAATAAGCTCCTCAACCGTCTGATGTAACACTTTTAGGAACAATTCACGGGGTTTATTAGGTTGGGTGGTTTTCTTGCAAATCACGGCGACGCCTAAAGTGTAAGAGCGATTCTCTGGCGCGACAGCAAGTATTTTTCCAGATTCGACGTAGGGCTCCGCATAGCGTTCAGGTAAGAAGCCAATGTATCGACCAGATAGAATTAAGGCTAATCGGCTGTCGTAGAAGTAAGAAATCGCCGTCAGATTCATCCCAGATATTTGATCACTGATCGCTTCGTGCGGCTTTAATCCCGCATGAGTGGCAGGGAATTTGTTCACCTGTTCGTCCTGCTCTTCAATGAACATAGTCGCCAACGGGTGATCCTTGCCGCAATACAAATAACAATCATCGCTATATAAATGTACGTAACTTAGCCCGTCCAATTTGCGATGATAAGGAATAAATCCGATATCAGCCTCATCATTCAAAATCATGCGCTCAATGTTCGACATCGAAGACACGTTAGTAGTGATCGATACTTCTGGCGCGTCCGTGGAAAAGCGTTGAATCAATTCTGGAAAGTGACTACGCGGATCTAGGCTCACTTTGTCAGAAAGCGCGAGGCGAAGCTTTCCCGTCAAGCTGGCGTTTAGGTTATTGACTGTCGTTCGAAACGCGTCTAATGATTCGAGTAAGTTCTCGGTCATTTTATAAATGATGACGCCTTCTTCCGTGAGAGAGAATCCGCCGCGACCACGCTTACACAAAACAAGATTCAGGCGCGCTTCTAAATTAGAGATATGTAGACTGATAGTTGATCGGCCAATATTAAGCGAAGTTTCTGCCGCCGAAAACCCACCGCAATCGACGACGGTTTTAAAGACTTTTAATTGCTTGATCTCATAATCGCCGACCTGTCCCAGTGAATAATTCTTAACGCTCATTGCCTCTCCCCACGTGTACTAACCTAATCATCGCAATTTAGTTCGCTGATTATCTAACTTTACATTGATTTAAGCATCTTTGGCTTAAAAGCCCATATTGGTGTAGACGCTAGAGCGGGGTTAACTCACAGAATGAGCACAACGGCGTCCAACATTCATGGCGGATTCTGGCTATCGTGACACTCAAACAAGAGAAGAGTTAAAAGGTGTCAAAGCAAACGGGTTGATTGCATAGATTCCAATCTAAATATGTCTAAACTTATTATGAATATTGGTTGTTTTAGTGGTTTAACAAATACTTTTTCCTAGAATAATCTAGGATAGTTGAAATAAGTTCGTTCTTCTTTCAACTTTACATTGATCCACAACGACTCCCACCTATATAAGTTTATTTTATCACATATGATCTAAATATATGATTTTAATGCTCCCAGCTTTTCATCTAGCCTGTTTACCGTAATTAATACATTTAATATGGAGTTTTTTATGCCCTTAATGTCGTTATCTGTACGTCAAAAACTAATGGCAATTGTACTCCTTGTCTGCATTGGCTATGCAGGGTTTGGTGCCTACTCAGTTTATAATTTATCTTTGCTGTCTAGCGCCTCAGGTGACGCCAGTAATTTGAGCCGACTGACCACCCAAGTAAAAAATCTAGAAGTTTCTCTATTAAAGCTTGAACGAAAAATATCTGCGCTCACACCAAACGATGTAGAACCACTTAACCAAGAACTCAAGAGTATTAAAGAAACCATGGCCACAGGTTTTCAGATACCTCCTTCTCTGATCGATTCTGAAGGTATTTCACTGCTGGCAGATACACAAACCTTATTACCCAACTATATTACTGCCATTGAAAATTATCTAAAAACCCGCCAAACGCTAGGACTAAATAGCGAATCAGGGGCACTAGGAAAGTTAAATCAATCCGCCGACGAGCTGGCAGAAAAGTTCGGTACATTGGCTAGCTTTGGATCAAGCTTTAAAGACATAAGAAACCTAGAAAAAGACTTTCTTTTTTACAGAGATAACAGCCATCAAGAAGCTTTAATGGCGTCATTAAACGCACTGAAGGACAATATTAATAATCTCGGCTTTGACGATGTATTCGGCCCAATGATTCAAACCTATGAAGATGCCTTGGCCCCAGTTATTGCTCTCTCCATTGCCTTAAAAAAGCAACAAAGCGAACTTACAACATTAAGTAATCAATACACACAAGCCATGGATGAGAGCGCCAAATACCTGCAAAACACCTTACTGGCTAAGGCACAAATACGTTCATTAGAAACTGCTGAGCAAGCGCGCAGTTCTTTGGTAATCGCTTGTGTTTTACTTGCACTTGTTATCGGTCTTATTTTGTCGACGGTGATTCGCTCTTTAAACCGCAACCTAATCGCTGTGTTGGCGATATTAAAAGAAGTCGCGCAAGGCAAACTTGGTTCCCATAAACAGAACCAAGGTTCAGGTAATCCAGATGAATTCCAGCAACTATTTATTGCTTCAAACCAAATGTCCGATAGCCTGCGCTTATTGATTGGTCATTTAATCAACAGCAACGAGAAGCTGGTGCTCACGGCTGATGAGTTGGACAGCGGTATTCAAACCATTGTCAGCGGCAGTGAGCGAATTCGTGATCGAAGCAATACATTAGCCACTTCTACAGAAGAAATATCCGCCACCGCTGATACAGTACAATCAATGACGCAGAACGTGCAAAGCGCTGCCAATGTCGCTTATGAATCAGCAACCAGCGGTGTCACAGCCATGCGTGATGCCATGACCAGCATTAGCGATGTGGCACAAACCATTCAAGATACTAACGAACGAGTTGATCGCCTTGGTGCACTTTCTAAAGAGATTGATGTGGTTATTGAGCTCATCGTCGGTGTCGCAGAGCAGACGAGTCTATTAGCTCTCAACGCAGCTATAGAAGCGGCTCGTGCCGGAGAAGCAGGTCGTGGTTTTGCTGTTGTGGCAGACGAAGTTAAAACGCTTTCAGAGCAAACAGTAAAAGCATCGGGAAGTATTACAGAGAAAGTCGAAAATATTCAGAAGGAAACACAAGCAGTCATTGATGCTATGACGCTTAGCCTACAGAAAGTTGGTCGCAGCAAAGAACAAGGCGAAAACGCTGTCATGACGATCCATAGAGTCGAGCAAAACACTCTGGAAGCAATGAACCATACGCAGGAGATTACCCAAGCAATCAAAGAGGTTGCATTGACGACAGCACAAATGGCGCAAGACATGGACATCATTGCTCACGATATCAAAGACAATCACGCGGCAACACAATCTATCCAAATGGCCAATAAAAATGTTCATTTTCAAACAAACGAATTAGCCAAACAGATACAAGGTTTTGACATCACTTAGCGGTTTTAAAGACCGGCTTGAATAATCTAAAAAACAACCGCCCCACTTCGGGGCGTTTTTGTTATTGAAAGCCTTATTCAAATCGAGATTAAGAAAAAGTAAAAAACATGCACGTTTTCAACACGATAGATCAATATTATTCACTATAATGTTGCACTCTATTCACCTATTGCTTGCACGAATTTGGTGCGTTATGAGCATTTTTTGTGCGAGCCTGTCCTTTAGTTAACTGATTTTAAAAGGCTTTTCACTTTTTTAATTGTTTGATAGTGACAAAACTTTAGATAGATTTTACGCGCTTTAATGGTGGCGGCCTTTTTGAAAGTATCGAGTACAAGGCGTCACAACATTCAAGGCGTGACTTTTTTATGCACTTTTGCACTCGAGGTAGCTCAATGATTAAGACGATACTAAAAGTAAAAAAACGATTGGTTGTAAGCTCTCTAGCGGTAGCTCTTGGATTAGGCGCTGTCGCTTCTTCTGCTAACGCTGCAGATTATAACTGGCGCTTCGCTAACCTATACAGCCGTGGTTCTGCATTCGGCGCTGTGTATGAAGATTTAGCAAAAAACATTGAGACTATGTCTGACGGCCGCATCAAGGTACAGGTTCTTTATGACGGTGAAGGCGTGGGTGCATCTGGTATTTTTGGTGCCGTAAAAACGGGCCTAATCACGATGGGCGCAACCTTCCAATCTTTGAACGCGGGCGAGCTTCCAGCAGGTTTGGTGGAAATCGGTTTACCTGGCGGTACCAGTGACGTTGGTGAGCTAACGACCTTGTTCCAAGAAAAAGGCTGGGCTCCTATCCTTAAAGAAGCGTACGGTGCTCAAGGTCTAGTTTGGCTTGACCCTTACATTCAGCCAGCGGTATACGTTATTACCAAAGAGCCAATCAACTCAGTAGAAGACTTCCAAGGTTTGAAAATTCGAGCGCCTGGCGCATACGGCAAGTTCCTTCGTAACCTAGGCGCTTCTCCGGTATCGCTTGCTTGGTCTGAAATTTACACCTCGCTATCTACTGGTGTAATCGATGGCTCTATTGGCTCTAACATGATCGACCATCGCGATGGTAACCACGTTGAAGTAGCGAAATACATGTACCCACTTCCACTAGCTGGTGCTCAAGTGTTACCTATCATCGTTAACCAAAGCGCTTGGAACAAACTTCCAGCAGACTTGAAAGCAATTGTTAAAGCGGCAACAACGGTTCACGCTCAAGAGCAAATGACCAAGTCTAAACTTTGGGAATCTCAAGCAGTTGCTGACATGGAAGCGAAAGGACTTCAGTGGAGCCCAGAGCCAAGTGCTGAAGACAAAGCAGCATGGAAAGATGCTGGTGCGAAACTTTGGGATGAGTACGCAGCGGCAGACAAATACAGCAAAGAGTTAATTGACGTTCTACGTGAAGAACAGAAATAATTAACACAGTACTAACTAAAACGGCCTTCTTGATGAAGGCCGTTTTAGTTTTCCGATCCATCCTTACAGGTACAAAACAATGATAATGACTGCGATTAGACGTTATTGTCTAGGCGTCCACGCATTGGTGGCTTCCATTGGAAACTCCGTTTCCTATCTGATGCCAGTATTAGCATTTGTCGTTGCATTCGAGGTTTTCTCTCGTTACATCTTAGACAGCCCGACCATTTGGGCTTACGACACATCGCTATTTATTTTTGGTTACATTGCAGCACTAGGCGGCGCTTACGCCCAACAGCAACGTGCTCACATCAATGTCGACATCCTTTACAACAAAGTCTCTGCTCGAACCAAAAGCATATTTAACCTATTTTCATTCGCTCTCGCCATGTTCTTCATGATCATCGTCTGCAAAATGAGCATAGGTAAGTTTGAAGAAGCGCTCGAGTTTAATTACCGACGCCAAAGTGAATGGGCTCCTCATATGCATCATTACTGGCTAATGATGGCAATCGCTAGCGTGCTGCTAATTTTGCAACTTTCCAGCGACTGGATTGATTCCTTACATCAAGCGATTACTGGCAAACCCTTATTGCCAGAAGTACAGACAGAGCAAGAGGAAACGGCACCATGATTAGTATTGAACTATTAACGGGCATTTTATTCGCCTGCATCATAGCGTCGTTTGCCTTGGGGGCACCCGTTGGTTTAGCGCTTGGTGGCATTGCCATGGGTATTGGTTACATGACGTGGGGCGATGCGCTCTTTAACGTTATTCCCACTACGCTTGAGTCGACACATTTTAGTTTCATCCTGCTCGCCATCCCCTTGTATATTTACATGGGGCAATTGCTTACTCGCTCCGGCATTGGTGATGCCATGTTTAACGCCAGCCAAATGCTAATTGGTCGAGTACGTGGCTCACTCGCTATCAGCGTTATTGTGGTGTGTTCTATGATTGGTGCCATGGTTGGCATTATCGGCGCAGGTATCATGACGTCAGGCAGTATCGCATTGCGTCCCATGTTAGAGCGTGGCTATGATAAACGCCTTGCTTTAGGCGTCATCATGGCCGGTGGTGGTTTAGGTATTTTGATTCCACCTAGCATCCCAATGATCATGTTTGCATCGTCGACACAGAACTCAGTAGGGCGTATGTTTATTGGCGCTTTAATTCCAGCGCTTATCACAATTGTTTTGCTGATCGCTTACGTGGTGATTTCTTGTAAATTGAACCCTCAACGCGCACCCATGGATGTTGTGCCAGAAGTGCAACCAACACCAAAAGAGAAGTTTCTAACCGCTCGTGATGGCTTGCTAGCTCTGCTGCTGATTGTCGCGGTTTTGGGCAGTATTATCATGGGCATTGCGACGCCAACAGAATCCGGTGCCATCGGGGTCGTTGGCGCGATTATTTTGGCGATTTTCTTTAAACGATTCAAACCACGTATGGTTCAAAAAGCCGGCATGCAAGCAGCATTGCTTGTCACGGTCGCAATGTGGATTATCGTTGGGGCATCTGTGTTCAGTAACTTCCATTTGCTAATGGGCGTACAAAGCATGGTAGCCGGCTTCACCCAAGATTTGGGCTTACCACCAATCGTAGTCATCATGCTGTTCCAATTGATCATGCTGTTGCTGGGCTTCATTATCGATGAATTCATCATCGTTCTAATGTGTGCACCTATCTTCACACCGATTGCTGTATCCCTTGGTTATGATCCGATTTGGTTTGGTATCTTGATGATTCTAAATATTGAGATCGCCGTACAAACACCGCCTTATGGTTTTGCGTTGTTCTACCTAAAAGGCATCGCACCTCCAGGCATAACCATGTTGGATATCTACAAGTCCATTACGCCATTTGTATTGCTGAAACTTCTGGTTCTTGTCATCGTAATGATGTTCCCAGAATTGGTCACGTGGTTGCCTAACCAATTAATGGATGGCTAAAATCAATACCTTTTCGTAGTACAACAATAAAAAGGCGACTCTTACAAATTGAGTCGCCTTTTTTGTTTCAGTTTACTCGATAAATTGCCCTATAGATTAGTAACGCTTCAAGATAATCGCTGCGTTTACGCCACCAAAACCAAAGCCATTACATAATACATATTCAACACTTTTTTCTCGTGAAACCAATGGGATAAGATCCAAATCCGCCATACTGTCTTCTGGATTTTCAAGGTTTAGTGTCGGTGGCAAGATGCCTGATATTAGCGCCTGCGCACTGAAAATAGTTTCTACGCCACCGGCAGCACCTAGCAAATGACCCGTGGCAGATTTCGTCGATGAAATCGCAACCTTTGTCACCTTATCTCCAAACACTCGACGCAAAGCGTTTATCTCACCACGATCGCCCACTGGCGTCGACGTAGCATGAGCATTCACATAGCCAATTTGATCCGCAGAAATGCCAGCCATTTTAAGCGCTGTTTGCATCGCACGGGCAGCACCGTTGCCGTCTTCTGGGCCAGATGTCAGATGGTAAGCATCACCACTGGTGCCATAGCCAACAACCTCCGCCAATGGTGTGGCACCGCGAGCCAAAGCATGCTCAAGCGTTTCGAGCACAACTAAGCCTGCACCTTCGCCCATGACAAAGCCTTCGCGATCTTTATCAAAAGGGCGAGACGCTTTTTCAGGATCCTCATTTCTCGTAGAAAGCGCCTTCAAGGCACCAAAGCCAGCCAGAGACAAAGGATCAATACAGGCTTCCGTACCGCCAGCCAGAGCCACTTTCGCTTCACCCGTACGCAACAAGCGCATAGCATCACCAATCGCTTGCACGCCCGCGGCACAAGCGGTCACTGGCGTACCAATCGGTCCTTTGAAACCATATTTAATCGACACATTACCCGCCGCAAGATTGGCAAGAAAAGCAGGAACCGTGAAAGGCGACAAACGTCGAGCGCCTTGCTCCATTAGCGTTGTATGCGCTTGAGTGATCGTCGGTAAACCACCAATGCCAGTGGCAATGATGGTGGCGGTCGCTTCTTGATCTTCGACAGAAGCAGGGTGCCAATTCGCTTGAGATAGGGCTTCTTCAGCTGCAGCCAGAGCAAATAATGTAAACAAATCGACACGCTTACGATCTTTAGATGACAGATAGTCCGATTCATTCAAACCGTTTTCTTGCTCTGTATGACCGGGAACTTGTCCTGCGATATGAGTAGTTAGCCCTTCAGACAGAGTGGTAGGCAGCAAACGAATACCTGATTGCCCTCGAATCAATCTGTCCCAAACCGATGTCACGCCTAAACCCAGTGGTGACACCAAACCCATACCAGTAATAACAATTCGTTCTTTAAGTGACATGAGATAACCCTCTTAAGTTTCAGCAGAAAGAAAGTCACCATGCTAGAGTGAGTCTAAATATGATCAAGATAATATTTAGAAAGCGTTTTACAATGTCGCTCTAGCGTTTCATTTTGGAGGTTAATTATGTCTTACACCCCAAGACACAAAGAACAAACCAGACAACGAATATTACAAGCCGCGGCAAAACTATTTTGCTCCCATGGTTTTGATCGCGTCACACTGAATCAAATCATGAAAAAAGCCAACATGACACATGGTGCGTTTTATGCGCATTTTTCTGGTAAAAGCAGTCTATATGAAGCGGCCATGCAGTTCGCCACATCTAATGGTTTTTGGGCGAGGGACGACAAACAGACCGAAGGAAAAGAAACTCATATCAAGGCACTAGTAACTCGCTACCTAAGCTGGGGACGAAATGACAAAGAACATCCATCGCCTTTGGAATTTTTAGTCACAGACGCGGCGCACAAAGAAGAGAAAGTTCGCCAAGCCTACCAAGCGTGTTTTGATAGCCTAGTCGAACGTCTTACTGAGATTCTAAAAAAACGCGGCAACAAAGAAGCCGAAGCGCTAGCGGAAGAGACCGTGGTTTCATTAGTGGGAACCGTCGCCATCGCACGGTCTTTTGCGCAACCACTGCAAAGCGACTTCTTAAAACGCGCCCAAGAACGCATCGTCAATCGGCTTAACGGCACAGCAAAGTGTTGATTTAAGAAAATTCAGTGTGGAATTCACTATAGATCATAGTGAATTTATTTATATTTTTTCACGTGAAACAATCAGATAAGGTAAAGGAAAGAACAAGAAGAGTAACGCTTACTCTTCTTCCTCGTTTTCTAGATACCAGTTCATTACATAGGGGGCAAGTTCAGCACCCGATACAAAGAAGTGGCCGTTGAGCAGGGTTTCTCTTTGGTTGTAACGAAAGGGTTTTCCATCCGGTGTGACGAGCATTCCGCCAGCGGCTTCGATGATGGCTTGCTGAGCGGCGGTGTCCCATTCACTGGTTGGGCCACGACGCAGATGCAAGTCAGCAATCCCTTCTGCAATTCGGCAGCCTTTGATTGAACTGCCTTTTGGTAACTCTCGCACTTGCTCGTAACTTTGCTTTAATTTATTTTTCAGCGAGGCTGGAAGAGCAGGGCCGTGACTACGACTTGTCATGGCAATAATAGGTTCGCGTGGTTCACGAACATTGATACTTTCGTATTCATCACCTTGCCATTTAAATGCGCCGACCGGTAAGTTTTTCCATGACTGGGTAACACCAAAATAGCCTTCGGTTGTGGTTGGCAAATACACCACACCAAGAATGGGCGAGCCATTTTCAACCAAGGCGATATTAATACTGAATTCACCATTACGCTTGATAAATTCTTTGGTGCCGTCGAGCGGATCGACGATCCACAACATTGGCCATTTAGAACGCTCTTCAAACGCCACCACGCCTTCTTCCGACAAAACCGGAATATCAGGTGTAAGTGCTTGCAAACCTGCTAGAATCACTTTGTGCGCAGCGAGATCGGCAGCGGTCACTGGACTGTCGTCCAGCTTTTGCTCGATACCCAAATCGGCACGTTGATAAATGTCCATGATCACATCGGCGGCATCGTGTATTATTTTTTGAAGAGCTTGGAAAATTGGGTGTCTACTAACGTCCTGCATAACAGCCTCAAATATGACAACAGAATAGGGTCAACGCATTCTTATGAGTAAACCAGAAAAACAGTCGGCACCACAAGCCGTTCGTTTAGATAAGTGGCTTTGGGCCGCACGTTTTTATAAAACTCGCTCACTTTGCAAGGAAGCCATCGATGGTGGCAAGGTGACTTATAACGGCAGTAAGGGTAAAGCTAGCCGTAATGTGGAAATTGGTGCCTTAATTGGTATTCGCCTTGGTTGGGACGAAAAGGTTGTCGAAATCAAAGATATCAGCGGCCAACGTCGTGGCGCACCAGAAGCACAGTTGCTTTATGAGGAAACGCCTGAGTCGATTGCAAAACGTGAAAAACGCGTGCTCGAAAACAAGTCTTTTGGTGGCCGAATTATGTCCGACCACAAACCCAACAAAAAAGAGCGCCGTGACATTAAGCAGCTGAAAAAAGATATCTTTAGCGACAACTAAATTATGTCGTCATACTTTAAAGTGCATAAGGTCTTTATTGCCCATTCAACAGCGACAATAAAGACCTTCACGATTCTCCACACAACCATACAATTCCAATTCCATTAAGACCTGCATCATCAATCCCGCGTGCATTTTGCTTTGCCGAATCAAGGCATCAAAATCCATTGGTTGTGCTTCTTGCTCCATAATGACAATTATCGCTTTGGCGTTATCAGAAGTTGATTCTGGCAGATCACGAAACGGATTCGACGCTAAAATAGAAACGCTTTCTATTGCTTGGTTTGTGTTTTCAGATGATCGCTTTTTATTATTCTTGGTCGTCTTATTATTCTTGGTCGTCGTTAATCTCTTGGTTAGAGGAGCAGAGGGCAGCTCTGAACACTCAGCCAGAATATCATCCACATGACGAACCAAAGTAGCGCCTTGCCGAAGTAGTTGATGACAACCCACTGATTTTGGATCAGTCAAACGTCCGGGCAAAGCAAACACTTCCCGGTTTTGTTGGATGGCATAACTGGCGCTGATCAAGGAGCCACTTTTGACGGACGCTTCAGACACCAACACGCCCATACTCAAACCGCTGATGATTCGATTACGCGGTGGAAATAGGTGAGGTCTGGGACTGGTTGATAGTGGGTATTCACTTATTAATACGCCGTCTTGCTCTAGGATTTCTTCAAACATCTCTCGATTATGATGCGGGTAGCGGTGAAATAAGCCCGTGCCCATAACGGCAATAGTGGGTGTTGTCTTGTTGTATAGAGCACCTTGATGGGCAGCGGTATCAATTCCCATGGCACCACCACTGACCACACAAATACCACGAGCGGATAATTGCTCTGCAAACTGAAAGGTGGCGTCTCTTCCATAGCGAGAGCACTTACGCGCGCCGACAATACCAATTTTCGGTAACGCCAACCCGTCAGGATTGCCCTCCACGTAAAGAAAGGCTGGCGCAACAGTGATTTCTTTTAAGGCTTTGGGATAGAGCTCATCTTCTTGCAACACCAAATGATGATTGGCGTCTTCCATCCATGCTAACGATTCATCTCGTTTGCTTTCTTGCTCCTTGGTCAGAGTGCCATTGGAAAAATACTCCATGGCCTGATGCGCAGTAATGTCTGGCCACTTTAAGGCGGTCAATAATTCATAAGAAATAGTTTCGGATGAGTTATCGCCACTAAACAAGGATAAGGTTTCAGTGCCCTCTGTTGATGTAGGATGATCGAGTTGACTAAGGTAAGTATAAAGACGTGAGAGTCGGGATGGACCGATTCCCGATAAGAAACTTAAGCATAACCAATCGGTTTTAGACAAACCTGTGGCGTTAAAAGTAGACATGATAAACGGCTTCCTTCCGAATTAAACATGGGCATTCCTTGCCCGTACGTTTACTTAAAAAACAAAATAAGAGTACTTAAAATACAAAGCCAAGAGCGAATAGTCTTTGGCTATGGAGGCTATTCAATCATATTGGCCAAAAAACCGCCATGAGAAGACTGCTCAACGGCCAGACTTGCGTTACAATAGACGTAATGAAAAGAGTAGGAGAGAGTGTCTCCACTCATGAACAAAGACACATCGTTGGAAAAGATCATGGCTGTTTTAACTGTACTTGAATACCCAGACAAACGCTTACGCAAAATTGCGAAGCCAATTACCGAGTTCACTGATGAGCTGCAAACTCAAATCGATGACATGCTTGATACCATGTATGACGAGAACGGTTTGGGCTTGGCTGCGACACAAGTGGATTATCATCATCGTCTTGTCGTAATGGATTTTTCTGAAGAACGTAACGAGCCGATCGTTTTTATTAACCCAGAATTCGAAATTTTAGACGACGAGCCAAATGAATTCCAAGAAGGTTGTTTGTCTGTACCAGGCTTTTACGAACACATTTATCGTGCTGCTAAAGTACGAGTGAAAGCATTAGACCGCAACGGTGAACCCTTCACTATGGATGTCGACGAGCTTCTTGCAGTTTGTGTTCAACATGAGATTGATCACCTAGATGGCAAACTTATGGTCGATTATTTGACGCCTCTAAAACGCAATCGCATTAAGAGCAAGCTCGAAAAAGCTCACAAGCTGGCTCTTAAGCAAGGCTAAAAGAACGTTCTTTTAGCCTAAAGAACATTGATACTCGTATTATAAAATCAGGCTTTGGCCTGATTTTTTGTTAAGGAACCTTTATGCCAACCTCACCACTTCGTATCGTTTTTGCGGGCACACCAGAATTCGCAGCAGCTAGCTTGCAAGCAGTCTTAGACTCTAAAGCAGACAACCAATATTACATTGTCGGCGTTTATACTCAGCCAGATCGCCCGGCAGGGCGCGGTCAGAAACTGGTTCAAAGCCCAGTGAAACAGCTAGCCATTGCCAACGATATTCCCGTTTATCAACCGCTAAATTTCAAGCTAGAAGAAGACAAGGCACAGCTTGCTGCGTTAGATGCAGACATTATGATTGTCGCGGCTTATGGCATCATTCTCCCGAAAGTTGTCTTAGATACGCCCAAACTTGGTTGCATCAATGTCCATGCTTCCTTACTGCCTCGCTGGCGTGGCGCAGCTCCTATCCATCGCTCTTTGATTGCAGGCGATAGCGAAACTGGCATCACCATTATGCAAATGGATGTGGGCTTAGATACGGGTGACATGCTGTTAAAGGCACACTGCGATATCAAGCCGACAGACACGTCTGCAACACTGCATGATCGATTAGCGGTTTTGGGTGGTAACGCATTAATTGAAGCTCTAGAGAAACTGAAAACGGGTTCATTGGTTCCAGAGCAACAAGATGAAAGCCTTACTTGCTACGCCGCCAAATTAACCAAGCAAGAAGGAGAGGTGAACTGGGCATCTTCGGCAGAATTGATCGAGCGTCAGGTTCGTGGCTTGTCTCCTTGGCCTGTAGCTTACACAAACAGCCTTGCTGGTGTGATGAAAATCCATGCAGCGCATATTGCCAGCGTGAACGATGAAGCCTCGCCTGGTGATATTTTGGTAGTGAGCAAAGAGGGCGTTATCGTCGCAACAGGGCAAGGTTCTATTTTAATTACTGAGATCCAATTTGCAGGCGGCAAGCGCATGAAAGTACAAGACGCCTTAAATGGTAAACACAAAGCCGCTTTAGAAATTGGTCAACGCCTTGGCGTTAATCAAACTGAAAACAAGAGTGAGCAAACAGCATGAACCAATACGACAATGCTTTCTCATCCAACTCAAGTCAGTCTGGAACAAGTACGGGACAACAAAGCCCTCGCCAAGTAGCCGTTAAAATCCTAACCAATATTTTACTTCAGCAAGGGTCGCTTAGTACGCAATTGGCGCGCCATCAACTTGACGTCGCTAGCGAACACACTCCTATGCTGAAAGAATTATGCTTTGGTGTATGTCGTCAGTATCCAAGACTAAACAGCATCGCACTGCATTTATTGGCGCATCCTTTTGAAGAAAAGGACACAGATTTATATGCCGTCTTACTTTTAGGTTTGTATCAATTAACCTACATGAACACGCCAGATCATGCGGCGGTAAATGAAACAGTAGAAGCCTGTCGTCTATTGAATAAAGACTGGGCGACCAAGTTAATGAATGCAGTGCTTCGTCGTTATCAAAGAGAAGCAGACGAGATCGTTGAGATTCTTGAAGCTCAGCCTTCCGTAGAATTCAATATGCCCAAATGGCTCGTAAAGCGTTTTAATAAGCATTGGTCGGAGCATCTTGAAGACATTATCGACGCCAGTAACACGCATCCACCCATGTGTATTCGTGTCAACGAAAGTCTGGTTTCACGTGAAACATACAAACAGAAGCTTGCGGATTTGGGTATAGACTCAGAAGAAGGTAAGTATTCAGATTCAGCTTTGTACCTAAGAAATGCCGTTCGCGTTGGAGAGCTACCAGGTTTTGATGATGGTTTTGTTAGTGTTCAAGATGAAGCGGCCCAGCTTTCTGCCCATATTTTATCGCCCAAAAGCGGTGAGAAGGTATTGGATGCGTGTGCAGCACCTGGAGGAAAAACTGGCCACTTATTAGAGAAAGCCAACTTGACAGGACTGAGCTCAATGGAACTCACTGCCGTTGAACTAGAGCCATGGCGCATGGAAAAAATCGAATCCAATTTGGCTCGCCTTGGCTATTCTGCTCATCTAATTTGTGCCGATGCGAGTGATCTTGATGCATGGTGGGATGGCGAGCATTTCGACAAAATACTACTCGATGTGCCATGTACTGCAACAGGCGTTATTCGTCGCAATCCCGATATTAAGATCAATCGAAAGCCCGCAGACATTGATGACCTAGTTCTCATTCAGCGAGAGATCCTTAATAAGGTTTGGACGACATTAAAATCTGGCGGCTTCATGCTGTACGCAACTTGCTCCTTAATGCCGGAAGAAAACGAGCAACACATTCAACATTTTCTTGCGAAGCAAGAAGATGCTAAAGAAGTTCCTTTGAACTCATTAGCACCCGACTTGGCGGTAGAGTGGGGAATTCCAGTTAGCCATGGCCGACAGTTATTTCCACATACAGACGGTCATGATGGTTTTTACTACTGCCTTCTGCAAAAGGCTTGAATGTCGTCAGCAAGTAAAAATCCTACAGTAGGCACAGATCAACTCAAGCAAACAACTGAAAAATAAATCGTTTTATAAAAAGGCCCGACAAATTGTTTCACATGAAACACAGTTTGTTGGGTCTTCTTTTATACAGGGCTTGATGATGCAAGGCTAAAGATTCAACATTGAGTTAGCGATTTCAATACTCGTAAAGGAGAGCTTTCATCGGATTGCATGATCATCCAAAATAATTACGAGTATTTATCAACTTCAAGTTAAATAATTGTCCTTATGTGGGTAAACTTGCTCTACTTGATTCGAGCAAAAAATATGCACGCTCGATAGACCAACGACTCAATTTTGACATTTGAATTAATACACTCAACAAAGAGCCATAAATACATCACGCTCTAAGGCAGACTATGAAAATCATCATTATAGGTGCGGGCCAAGTTGGCGCCACGCTTGCAGAAAACTTAGCAAGTGAAGATAACGATATTACCGTCATTGATACAGATTTAACTCGCCTTAGAGAGCTACAAGATCGTCTCGACATTCAAACGGTTGAGGGCAGTGGTTCACACCCTGCAGTATTAGATCAGGCCGGTTGCAACGATGCAGACATGCTCATTGCGGTGAGCAACCAAGATGAAACCAACATGATCGCCTGTCAGATTGCTCATACGCTCTTTAAAACGCCGACTAAGATTGGTCGTGTTCGCTCTAGTGCTTACGCAAACTACCCAGAACTCTTTGTGGATTCCGCTATCCCAATGGATGTTCGTATCAGCCCAGAAAAAGAAGTGACGAAACATTTAAGTCGTTTGATTCGCTATCCAGGTGCGTTGCAGGTGATGGAATTTGCGGAAGGCAAAGTACAGCTTGTTGTCGTCAAGGCAGAAAAGGGCGGTCCACTGATTGATCAACCTATCAGTTTCTTAAAAGAACACATGCCCTCGATCCAAACGCGTATTGCGGCAATTTATCGTGATGGTAAGTCAATTTCCCCTGATGGCAACACTGAGATTCGCGCCAACGATGAAGTCTTCTTTCTGACCGCACAACGAGATGTATTGGATGTAATGAGTGAGTTGCGCCCATTGGATGTTCCTTATCGCCGTATCATCATCGCTGGCGGCGGTAACATTGGCGAGCGTTTGGCACAGAGTTTGGAAAAAGAATACCGCGTTAAAATCATCGAACGGGATCCTGAACGTTGCCGTTATTTGTCCGAAACCTTGGACAACACCATAGTGCTCAACGGCGATGCGTCTAAGCAGGAATTGCTGCTTGAAGAAAACATAGAATCCACCGATGTATTCTGTGCTTTAACCAACAACGACGAAGCCAATATTATGTCTTCTATGTTGGCAAAAGTACTTGGCGTTCGCACCGTTATGACCATCATCAATAACCCTGCGTACGTCGACATTGTTCAAGAAGGCATGATCGACATTGCGATTTCGCCACAACAAACCACCATCAGTTCGCTGCTAAGTTATATCCGACGCGGTGACGTGGTGAACGTTCACTCGATGCGCAAAGGGGCTGCGGAAGCATTAGAAGCGGTTGCTCATGGCGATTATCGTTCTTCGAAAGTAGTTGGCCGCAGCATTGCCAATTTGAATTTACCTGAGGGAGCGACCATTGGAGCAATCGTTCGTGAGGACGATTTGATTGTTGCCACCAGTGAATTGGTTATTCAAGCAGAAGATCACGTCATTATTTTCGTGACTAACAAGAAACAAATTCCAGCGGTAGAGCAGCTATTCCAAGTGGGTTTAACCTTCTTTTAATTAGACAATTTTCAACCAAGTTAGAAGCGCATATCATTGTGCTTCAGCCGGTTTTTAACCACGGCCCGACACGAGAATACGTCGGGTTCTAGGAAGCATGTATGCATTTTAGTGTTATTTTAAGAGTCATCGGATTATTGGTTATGGTGTTCAGTGTGTCGCTGATTCCGCCAATAATTGTCTCTTTGATTTATTCTGATGGCGCGCTCAATGCGTTTCTTTATGCGTTAGGAATAAACTTAATCGGCGGCTTTCTTCTGTGGTTCCCTGTTCGTAATGAACGCGGTGAATTAAAGATTCGCGATGGTTTCTTGGTGACAGTACTGTTTTGGACGGTATTGGGCTTGTTCGGTTCGGTGCCGTTCTTCTTAGCGGAAACACCAGACTTAAGCTTTACCGATGCCTTGTTTGAATCGATTTCAGGACTCACCACCACAGGGGCCACCATCCTCATCGGCATTGATGCTTTGCCTCAGTCTATATTGTTCTATCGACAGCTACTTACTTGGTTAGGCGGCATGGGTATCATCGTATTGGCCGTTGCCATTATGCCAATGCTGGGTATCGGCGGTATGCAGCTTTACCGTGCAGAAACTCCTGGTCCAGTTAAAGACACCAAGCTCACGCCTCGTATTGCCGAAACCGCAAAAGCGCTTTGGTACATTTATGCAACCTTAACCAGCGTTTGTGCTTTGGGTTATTGGATTGCAGGAATGAGCTTATTCGATGCCATTTGCCATAGTTTTTCGACGGTCGCGATAGGCGGTTTCTCAACTCATGATGAGAGTATAGGTTACTTCAATAGTGTCGCTATCGAAATGATTTGTACCTTCTTTATGATTGTTTCGGCATTCAACTTCGCTCTGCATTTCTACGCTTGGCGTCATAAAAGCGTATGGCATTATTTTAAAGATCCAGAAGCACGTTTCTTTTTATTGATCCTGTCCTGTACGGTTATTTTGTCGACTCTCGTGCTTGCCATGACATCGACTTACGATTGGAGTTCATCGATTCGCTATGCGGTATTCGAGAGTGTTTCCATCGCAACGACATCCGGCTTTGGCACATCGGACTTCGCTAGCTGGCCGCATTTCTTGCCTTTCTTGTTGATCGTTACGTCGTTTGTCGGTGGCTGTGCCAGTTCGACAGGCGGTGGCATGAAAGTAATACGTATTCTGTTAATCCTTAAACAGGGTATGCGTGAGATCAAACGTTTGATTCACCCAAATGCGGTTATTCCGGTTAAAGTGGGCGGCAAGGCCATCAATGAAAGAGTGGTATCTGCAGTGTGGGGCTTCTTCTCAGCCTACTTACTAGTTTACGTGGTACTAATGATTGGCTTAATGGCAACGGGATTGGATCAAGTCACGGCTTGGTCTGCCGTTGCAGCAACATTGAATAACTTAGGTCCGGGCTTAGGCGACGTCGCTTCTAGCTTTACGAATGTCAGTGATCCAGCAAAATGGATGCTGTGTTTTTCTATGTTGTTGGGTCGTTTGGAAGTCTTTACCTTGTTGGTATTGTTCACTCCAATGTTTTGGCAAAAATAGACAGTAATACATGTTAGAAGGATTAAGACAGTGACGCCGGCGATTAACCAACTTAAAAAACGCAAGATTGAGTTTAATATTCACGAATACGAACACGATCCACATTGTTCTAATTTTGGTGAAGAGGCGGCAGATAAACTGAATCTTGATCCCGCTTGTGTGTTCAAAACACTGTTAGTCACCGACGACAAAAACACCTTCGTTACTATTGTTCCAGTAACAGGTACTTTGAATTTAAAGCGCGCGGCCAATGCACTGGGCGTTAAAAAATTGCATATGGCAGACGTGAAAGACGCCGAGCGCCTTACCGGTTATTTAGTGGGTGGCATCAGCCCAATAGGGCAAAAGAAAAGCCTTGTCACTTGTATCGATGAAAGCGCCCAAGCCTTTGAAAAAATCTATGTCAGCGGTGGACTACGTGGGTTGGAAATAGGCCTATCCCCAAAGGATCTTAGTCTCGCTTGCCGTAATACCACCTTCGCAGCGATTGGCGAAACAAAATAGCACCAAAGAGTACACCGCGAACTACATACCTCAATTAAAAAAGGCATTTCTCCCCATGGCGCAAATTAAACCTATTATTCTGTTAGACCGAGACGGCGTCATTAACCAAGACTCAGATGCTTATGTGAAATCAGTTGAAGAATGGCAACCCATTCCAGGCAGCATTAAATCCATCGCTGCACTTTCCAAAGCAGGCTTTAAAGTCTTTGTGGTGACGAACCAATCAGGTATTGCCCGCGGCTATTATGATGAAGCCACTCTAAACGCCATGCACGATAAAATGATAGCACTGGTCGAAGCTGAGGGCGGTAAAGTAGATGGCATTCAATATTGCCCCCATGGACCTGATGATAACTGCAACTGTCGCAAGCCCAAAAGCGGCATGATTGAAGCGATTGAAGCTGAACTTGGCTTGTCTTTTGAAGAGCACCCAGCAATCATGGTTGGAGACTCTCTACGAGACCTTCAGGCAGGAAATGCGCGTGGTTGTTCACCAGTATTGGTGTTAACAGGAAAAGGCCGTGAGACGCAGTACAAGACGATAGACTTCCCATTCAATGTCTATACTGATCTTGCCGCATTCACCATAGCGACGTTACACAAATACAGCTAAGCGACGTTACACAAATACAGCTAAGCGACATTGAGCATTCATAACTAAGGAGGCAGAATGTTAGTGACTATTTACTAACATTCTGCCTCCTTATGTTTATGGCTCTAGCGGCCTCGAGTCATCACAGCCAACCTCTGCCAACTCAAGGTAACTAACACCACCAAAGCTAATAACAGATAGGGAAACGCTGAGGCGCTAAATGCTTCAAGAATTGGCCCAGTTAAAGACGGAGCCACCAGCGCACCCAATCCACAGCACACGAAGACATAACCTGTACGTTTGCCGTTAAGTGCCATAATGCTGTTGCCAAAGGAAAACAGCATAGGGAAAAAAGCAGAGCAGCCTAATCCCAACCACAAGGCGATCAACACCAGTGATACATCAGAGAAAATCATCATCAGGCTTCCAGTTAAACTCACTAGCAGCAAACCGTAAATGCCTTGTCCTGGGGTAATAAATCGCAATAAGAATACCGAGAATAAACGTCCCAGAGATAAGCTAACAAAGAACCAGGTTACTAAAATCGCCGCGGTGTTTTGATCCTCTCCAGACAAAACCGCATACGTACTGATCCAACCAGCGATGGTAATCTCAAACCCCACATACAAAAAAATGACTGTAAGGAACGCCAAGAAAGTGGCTTTTTGCTTTGTTGCAGGAACAACTTCACTGGCTCGGACTTCGAAAGTTGGGCTCGGTTGTTTCCATAAAAATATAGGTAACAACAAAGCGTAAATAGCGATCATCCAATAACCAGCACCATAAGTTTGCCCTGTCGCCCATTGAGCAAAGACCAAAATCAATGGAGCTAACATGGCGCCAGCACTATGGCATAAATGCAAAATGGTCACATATGAGCCCACTTTATCTTTATGCAGCCACAGCATCATCATATTGCCACCAGCGTTAGCAGACACTTCTGTAGCGCCAAGCAAGAAAAACAATACCACCAACATCGACAAACTGGTCGAGAAGGGCACTAACAGCAAACCCACGATCATCAACAACAGCATGAGAATCAGATAGTGATGACCCTGCCAGCGATCAAACATTCGACCGGCCAATAGAGCGCCAAGAATATTGCCGATTGCTCGGGCACTAAACACTATGGATATTTCAGCTACCGAGGCATCGATCAAATCCGCCAAGTAAATCAAACTCGGCCCAAGAACGCCGGCCACCGCACCAACCGCAACAAACATGGCGCAATAGAGCGCAGTACGAGCTAATTCCTTCATCGGGCAACATCCATTTTTTGATATTATTTTGAACGATATAAGATGAGTTGGATTTAATCATGCGACTTGATTAATTAATAGCCACGAATACGGGAATCACAAACAGCCTTAGAATAAGTTGGCTTTTAAAACCAATTAGATGATAATGGTTATTATTTAATATCTAGTAGCCATGGCATATCAAAACAGACTCACACGTATAGAAAAGGTTTTAGACTACATCCACGAAAATCTGGATGAGTCGATCCATGTCACGAACTTAGCCGAAAAAAGCTGCTGGTCGCGTTGGCAATTTCAACGGGTATTTGGTCAGGCAACTGGTCTTACCGTTGCTCAATACATTAGAGAATTACGCTTAAGCAAAGCCGCTGAACTGTTACTGTGCTCTACAATTCGCCATGTAGATATTGCCATGCAATGTGGCTTTGACTCAGAAATAAGCTTCTCACGCGCGTTTAAGCAGATGTTTAACTGTACCCCAAGGAATTATCGACAACGAGGGAAGCGATATGGATTACGCACACCCTTACAATATAGAAGCCTTCACAAAACGCACACAGACACAGAAAAAACCTTCACCCAAATACGTATCGAAAGCCGCGATGACTTTCAAATCCAAGGTAGATACGATTGGATACGAGGACCATTTTCTTCTGCTCCAGATTTTTCCGAGCGAGTTCCACAACTATGGTTCAAAGTAATGGCTGAAATCGAAACAGTGAAAAAGGGCGCTCGGCCCATTGGCATAATCGACACTCAAGATCATCTCCAACATCCAGATCAAATGCTGTATTGGGCAGGGTACTTAGAACCAATCAAAGCATCATCCCCAACCACTTTTAATGGTGCCAAGCCATTTAATACCACATTAGATACGGTGAAGGTGCCACTTCAAGAATACGCGGTGATTCCGGTACATGGAAAAGCCACGGCAGTGGAAAAAGCCTTTGAATGGTTTATTCATCACTGGCTACCTGAATCTAATTATTACGGTGTGCAAGGCTATGAATTAGAAGTTTACGAGCCAGATTACGATCCAAACAGTCCCCAGAGCTATATGGAGTACTGGCTTCCAATAAAACCAAGGTAGCATTTGTTCTACCTAATTCGACATGTATTCCTCAGACTTTTATTCTTTAAACTAAAAAGATGCACCAAAAGGTTAAGTTTTACATCCCCAGAAAAAATAGAATGAGATTCATTATCAATATTGTTTTATTCTATTTCTGGAGTTAACATGAAACCGTCTGCGCATTTCCAATCCACTTTACTTGCTTTAGCCATTGCTTCTGCTTCGTCTTACTCACACGCTGCTGACACATCAGAAATGAGCGATACGAGCTTAGAAGATCAATTAAGCACTCTTGTAGTGAAAGGTCAGACGTATCGAAATACAGCCACTAAAACCCAATTAGACCCAGAAGAAACACCACAAGCGATTTCAGTAATAGATCAAAATGCATTACAACAAAGGGGTACAGAAACAGTGGCGGAAGCCGTTCGCTATGCTTCTGGCATCAACACTGAATTGCGTGGCGGTGCGGTAACGCGATTAGACTTTTTCAATATCCGAGGGTTCAAGAACGACAAAGCCTACTATGACGGACTGCAGCTCCTTTATAACGATTGGAACCTACAGCCACAAATCGACATGGCAGCCGTAGAACAAGTGGAAGTATTCAAAGGCCCAACTTCAACTCTATATGGCGCTATGCCTCCTGGCGGCATGGTGAATCTCATCAGTAAAGCACCACAGTCAGACAGCCAACATAGTGTGGAATTAACATTAGGCAGCGACAATAAACGCGAAACACAGATCGATAGCACTGGCGCCATTAACGATAAACTCAACTATCGTGTCGTGGGTCTATTTCGCCAAAAAGATGGGCAAGCCGTTACCTCAGAAGAAGAGCGCATCATGATAGCGCCTTCTATTGATTGGAAAATCAGTGATGACACCATGCTTAATCTCAATATGTATTACCAACAAGACCCCAAAATGGGCGTCTATTCCTCTTTGCCATCGAAAGGCACTGTCTATAACAGTATTAATGGCAAGCTGCCTTCTAATGCCTATTCAGGTGATGCAAACTGGGAAACTTATGATCGAGATGTCCTATTGCTTGGTTATAAGCTCGATCACAACATCAATGATACTTGGCGCTTTTTACAAAATGCTCGTTTCACCACAGCAAAAGCCTACCAAGAAAACACCTATTCTTCTTCGCTAGACAGCGATGAAAGAACCTTGAACCGTCGCGCCTATCTCACAGACGAAAAATCCGAAGGCATCAACATAGACAACCAATTTTCTGGATTATTTGACATTGGCAATGCCGAGCACAATATCTTGGTCGGTCTAGATTACCTAAAGCTTAAGTCAGACGTGATCTACGAAGACGCTTTGGCGCCTAGCATCGATCTATATAACCCAGATTACGAGCAGATTATTAGAGATAACCTAGACTTTGCAGGGTCAGGCTACAGCAGCGATTTCACGATCGACAAAGAACAAACAGGCATGTATCTGCAAGATCAAATACGCCTTGATCAATGGGTACTGATTGCTGGTGGCCGCTACGATCAATTCAAAGCAACAGAAAAGGGCAGAAAATACGGCGCGACAACCAATACCAAGGTCGATCAAAGCCAATTTAGTGGCCGAGCTGGCGCTCTATACGAGTTTGATAATGGCATAGCGCCGTTTGTTAGTTACGCGCAAAGCTTCGAACCTATCACAGGCGCAGACCGAAATGGTAAAACGTTTGATACCTCTACAGCCGACCAATGGGAAGCGGGTCTGAAATACAAAAGACGAAACATCACCGCCAGTGCAACGGCGTTCGAAATAGTCAAAAGCAAGGTACTCACTCGTGATCCGAATGGTTCTGCGTACGACAAAATTCAAGTAGGTGAAATGCGCTCTCGTGGTATAGAGCTTGAATTACAGCAAGCACTTACATCCGATGTCACCCTAAAAGCCGCCTATACGCTGCAAGATGTAGAAGTCACCAAAGACAATAGCGGTATAGAAGGGAACACACCGATTTGGGTGCCTAAAAGCCAATTCAATTCCTGGCTAACGTACGAACCAGTCGAAGGAAAATTAGCGGGGGCGTCATTCGGTGCCGGTGTTCGTTATGTTGGTCAAATGCAGCTCGACGCTGCGAACTCTAACACCGTACCGTCTTACACCTTGGTCGATTTATCCATAGGTTACGACTTGGCGATGCTGTCTAAGCAATGGCAGGGCGCCAGTGTGAGATTTTCCATGAGCAACGTAT
This sequence comes from Marinomonas rhizomae, assembly GCF_024397855.1. Taxonomy (NCBI): domain Bacteria; kingdom Pseudomonadati; phylum Pseudomonadota; class Gammaproteobacteria; order Oceanospirillales; family Oceanospirillaceae; genus Marinomonas; species Marinomonas rhizomae. The sequence goes on along the minus strand of NZ_CP073343.1, from coordinate 16,605 downwards.
TCGATAAAACCTATTACAGCTGCTACGACGAATCTAACTGCTGGTTCGGTGACGAAAGAGCCGTCGAAGTCAGCGCCCGCTATGCGTTCTAGGTATCACATAGCACAACTTAGAGGTAAAGAAACATGGAAAGGCTTATAGACCGTCTTTTCACCGCCGCCAGATCTTATATTGCCGTACTGGACGGAGAAGAAAGCGTCTTTAACGAGAAGCGAAACACTACCAACGTGTCCGCCAAAACACCGGAATACGCACTGCAAATTTTGCATAGCACATTACAAAAGGCGCACCCAGAAACGGGTGCGCCTTATTGGCGTATTAGATCTTGGGGATTAGTCTGTTGGCAGCCGATTTATCTGGCAATGATTTGCGTCTATCAGCTCAAAGCGGTGCCTCTGCGTTTACAAGACCTAGAACAAAAGCAAAACGGCGAAATGGTCTCAGGGTATATTTTACCGGATGGAATATGGCAGGAGGGAAATCACGAAGTTCTGATAAAAAGCATTTGTGAACAGCTAACGGTTCTTTTCCAGTCCTTTGAAAACGCGCATGTTAATGCTTTCGGCGGAAGACCTGCGCTTTACAAAGGCTTGCTAGCGGATCAGGTAATGAGCGCATTGATCGCAATAGGCAACTTACTACCAGTAACGCAAAAATTCGATCTTGAACAGGATTTTCGAAACTGGGCAGAAGCGATGAATTTACCCTTGAAACCGCTTGCAGGGCTTAGCCAACAAGATACAGAAGCGCCTGTTTTTGTCCGCCATACTTGCTGTTTACACTTCCGTCGTGATGGCGGTGAGCTTTGTAGTAATTGCCCTAGGCTGCATAATAAAAAGGCCAATTTGGCCTCCTAAGCGCTTTTCAGACTATGGTTCTTGTCGGAAAAGCGCTTCACAGGAATAGATTAGCCTTGTAAGAACTTACCAATCCAAGCCATTAGAGCTTTATTCTGTATAGCTTCGCTTTCGACACTTTGACGCGCTTTATGAACAACATCCGGTGCCAGCGTCGCCCCATCATAGAGATCTATCAACGCCATTTCGTAGTCCTTAGAGAACTCAGGGTGACCTTGGAACGTCAAGATGCGATCTTTATAAATCAACCCCGCATGTTGGCAAAAATCACTGCTCAAAAAGCTCTTCATTTTTTCCGGTTTTTCCAGTACTTGGTCTTGGTGGAAGGCACAAAACGCAATGTCTTGCAGATCCAAAGGCACCACATCCTCCTCAACAATCTTATAATGATGTACACCGACACCCCAGCCGCCATCGAACTTGGCAACCCGACCACCCAAAGCACGGGCAATCACTTGGTGACCAAAACAGATGCCCACCAGCACTTGGCCCTTAGCATCCACATCCCGAATAAACTCACACAACCGACTGATCCATGGATCATCACCATAAGCATCGGATTTTGACCCGGTAATTAACCAAGCATCACAAGAATCAGTACTTTCTGGAAACTCATCCAAACGAACATCAAATATTTCAAACGACAAATCCGGCTCTAATACAGCGATCTGCTGAGCAAACATTTCTGCGTAAGTCGGGTACTTATCGCGTAACACATCAGGCGTAATACCCGCGGCGAGAATTCCTATCTTCATTTATAACTTACCTCAGTAACACAACGTTTATGGTTTCTTGAATCGATTTTGACGACGCATGATGAAAGTAGCCAGCCAGGCAATATTGCCGATGTAATTAAAGGCAAGGTAATTAAGAAAAACAACGAGACAGGCTTATCACCAAGGTCCATCGCGCTTCTTTGACGTCTTTTTATTGATTGCTAACCTGATAGCTACAAATAGGCTTCGTATTCGACGTTAGAAATACGGCTGTATATTTTTTGCTGTTCTTGTTCTTTTACTGCGCCATAAACACGGACAAACTCTTCGCCTAAATAATCCCGCAAGAAAGTACTATCGGCAAAGGATTTTGCTGCCAATTCCCATCTATTGGGCAAGGGCTCAAAACGTTCCGACATAGCGTAAGCATCACCTTCGATCGCTTGAGGTGGAGACAATTTTGCTTCAATGCCATTTAAAGCGGCTCCTAATACAGCAGACAACACCAAATACGGGTTAGCATCAGCTCCCGCCACACGATGTTCAAGGCGACGAGCTATGTGTTCGCTTTCCGGAATTCGAACCGCTACGGTACGGTTTTCATAACCCCAACTAGCGAATGTTGGAGCATGAGCGCCATTTTGGAAACGGCGGTAAGAATTCATGTGCGGTGCAAACACTAACATTGAACTAGACATATGCTTTAACACCCCAGCAACAGCTTGCTGTAACAAACCAGAACCTTCATCAGTGCCGTTATCGAATACATTCTTGCCTTGTTCATCCAATAAACTAAAATGCACATGGAAGCCATTGCCACTTTTATCTGCATAGGGTTTCGCCATAAACGTCGCGCCAAAGTCATGATGACGTGCCACGCCTTTCACTAAACGTTTAAACATAATCGCATGATCGGCAGCTTGAACGGCGTCATTGCTGTGTTTCATATTGATTTCAAACTGGCCTGGGCCTAATTCAGAAATGATGGTATCGGCAGGAATACCTTGTATTTCACACGCACTGCGAACCTCGGCGAAAAAGCCTTCTAGACCGTCCATTTCTTCAATGGAGTAGCAATCGGTTTTGTTCAAACGCACGCCGTTGCCTTCGACGATGATAGGAGGGGAAGGCTGACGCTTGGCTTCTGCCTCGCCATCTAATAGGTAAAATTCCAGCTCTGTTGCCACAACGGGTGTGTAGCCAAGGTCTTTGAAGCGTTTAACAATGCGCGTCAAAATTTGACGAGGATCTGGGTAAAAGGGCGTGCCATCTGCGTTATACATCATCGCCAAAACTTGATCACGAACCGATTCGGCCCACGGCACTGGAATAGGTTGAGAATGGACAGGGAAACAAACACCGTCGCTGTCTCCTGTTTCGAATACCATGCCGTTATCGAGAACATCGTCCCCCCAGTGGTCAAATCCAATCACCGACTGAGGAAGTTTTACCCCTTGCGTCATGACGCTTTCTAAACCGCTAGAGGGAATACGCTTACCGCGCAAGTTGCCATTTAAATCTGTAATAAACAGATCAAACTCGTTATTCCCTTCATATATATCCGACATAGAATATTCTCTTATAAAATGAATCTTACTGTGGAAGAGGTCATTTTTAATCTGCTTATAATCGAACTTTGATTCGACTTTTTTGTTTTACAGACAGAATTAAAGTTACATTTTTTCAATATAAAGCACCTTAACCCAAACAATTTCCGCGAGTAACTCACCCAGAATGGATACATATAAATTTCGACATGTTTATGAATACTCACCAAAACCAGACAAAGTGGCATAAGTCCGAAGAATTGATCAGGCGATATCTTCATTTTTACTACAAAAAGAGTAAAAAAGTCGAAAGATATTTTGCTCCAGATAGCGTCATTGATAGGTAACAGCAAAACCGAGTAATAAGTCGACTTGCTAATAGAATTATCTGGATCGCCATGGCATCACTCTTTTGAATACAATGAGTACGACCAAGTCTATTACTGAGACGCTTTAGAGCGATAAAAAAGCCAACTAGAAAGCACTTAGTATCAGGCTGTTGTTTCGTTGAGATGTCTCTCCAATAAGCAAGTTAGCATCAACTTTAGATCCGACAAGGTGCTCGACGCACGACGCTCATTTTGATTCACCACCACCAAATACGTACTGTGCGTCACTTCCAAATACAAACGAGCAATTCGCTCTCGCTCTCGGATGTGCTTTTTCAGTCCGATACGTTTAAATATTTTGGCCATTTGAGAAATCACCATGTCATCATGCTGCTCATCTAACTCACGCAGCTCCTGTACTGAAAACATCGCTTGTACCAATCGCAAAACAGCGCGTTGCTGACGATATGTACGCAAGTTAATGTCGACTATCTGATCGATAAAGTCAGCTAATGTCATGTCTTCTAGAGACCACTCTTGGATTTCGGCAAGCACGTCTTCAATACTGTCGAGCCAAGATTTTCCCATGGCATACAGAATCGCGTGTTTATTTGGGAAGTAGTGATACAAAGACCCAACCGAAATACCAACTTCTTTGGCAATAATCGCCGTGTTTAGATCGTTCAAACCCACTGTTTCCAACAGCTCGCTCGTCACCTCTAATATTTGCTTAGCACGTTTAATAGAACGAGATTGCATAGGCTCACTACGAGGCGAAACAGATTGCATGGTTTTCATTTGAGAAGGTGGAGTAGCCATAGTTTAAGTTGACTTCCTTTTAACAGAGTACAAGAAATTGATTGCCTAAATTATATAAATGGCACCCCAAACAGGGCTCGGCGATGCAAGCTCACTCATCAAGTTAAGGCAATCGATCCAACATCGAGTAATACAGCATGCCAGCCACTAATCCTGGCCAACGCAACAAAGTGCCACCAGGAAAATCACGGGAGGGCAGTTTTTCAAATGCGTCCACTTCTTCTAAAGAGCCTTGCACCGCTTTGGCAAAAATGGCGCCTGCATAAGTGGCCAACGCCACACCGTGCCCTGAATACCCCTGCGCCACAAAGATATTCTCCTGTTGACGTGTAATCTGTGGCATACGATTAAGCGTGATGGCGAGCGTGCCTCCCCAAGCATAATCAATGCGGTATTTGGACAGTTCTGGATAGGTTGCCACCATGTGCTTTTTTACAAATCCAGCAATGTCTTTAGGGAAGGACGGAGTATAGTTTTCTCCGCCACCCCATAACATGCGCCCATCACGAGATAATCGGTAATAGTTCACCACAAACTTGGAATCTGCAACGGCAATACGCTCTGGATTAATGTGTTCTGTCACCGTATCAGGTAAGGGTTCAGTGGCGATAATAAAGTTATTGATCGGCATAATCTTACGGGCCGCAGGGCCATTTAAATGCCCCATATAACCATTACAAGCAAACAATAAATAGCGACATTTAACACGGCCTTTAGCGGTGATCACCTCAGGATTTTTGCCATCGGTATACTCTAGCACTGCCGAATTATCGTACAGCTTAGCCCCATGAGACTCAGCTGCATTAGCCAATCCAAGGACAAAATTCAGAGGGTGAATGTGAGCGCCTTCTTTATACCATTCCCCACCGTAATAGCAGTCTGTACCCAATTTTTCGGACACAGATCTGGCATCTAGATAATCAACACCATCGTAATTTAACTGCTGACGTTTGTATTCAACCGCTTTTTTTATATCGTCAGCGTGACGTGCTTTCGAAGCCACATGTAATACACTCGGCGTTAAATCACAGTCAATTTGGTATTTCGCAATCAGATCTTTGACCATGGTTACGGAATCCACCGAGGTTTGCCATAGTAAATCAGCGATCTCTTTGCCAACCTTATCGACTAGGTCAGCATGGCCCATATTATAACCTTGGCATATTTGACCGCCATTACGTCCCGACGCTCCCCAGCCGATTTCATTCGCTTCCAGCAAGATCACCTTATAACCCGCCTCGGCAAGATGCAAAGCGGCAGATGTGCCGGTGAATCCACCACCAATGATACAAATATCAGCACTGTGATCATCCACGAGCTGCGGACGGCTTTTTAATCCGTTCGCTGTCGCCTCGTAGTAAGAGGGTTCATGCTTGGTCAATGGATACTCCTGTGTCGTCAAAAGATCAATAACCGAATAATTGATCGATTATATATGTGGTGTCAACTGGCAACTATTCGATAGAGTGGATATGGTGTGAAAGAGCACAGCCTGTTAATTTAGATACATAGCAATATCTTTAGCATTTTTTGTTGGACGACAAAGAAAGGAATTACGTATGAAAACTTACCAAGAATGGCAAGCCCTTCGTAACACGATCAGCCTACATTCCGATGCCTACATTAATGGTGCTTTCACACCAGCGCAAAGCGGTGACAGGTTTGATTGCATCAATCCTACGGACGAGTCCTTGCTGGCAAAGGTCGCCAGCTGTGATGAAGCGGACGTTAACCTTGCTACCGCGGCGGCTAAAGCGTCCTTTAAAAGCGGTGCTTGGTCAAACATGGCGCCCAATAAGCGTAAACGTATCCTACAGAAATGGGCCGATTTGCTAGAAGAACATCAAGACGAACTCGCCTTAATCGATACCTTAGATATGGGTAAGTCTATTTCAGAAATGGTCGGCATCGACGTGCCAGATTCAATAGATAGTTTACGTTGGTCAGCCGAATGCATCGACAAATTGTACGGTGAAATTGCACCAACGAACCCAGACAATTTAGCGCTGATTAGCCGCGAGCCACTGGGCGTTGTTGCCATCATTACCCCGTGGAACTACCCATTAATGATGGTGATGTGGAAAATCTCGCCAGCATTAGCTGCGGGCAACAGCATTATTTTAAAACCGTCTGAGAAATCGCCTTTAAGCGCACTTAGAATTGCCGAACTAGCAACACAAGCTGGGCTTCCAGATGGTGTATTTAACGTCCTCCCAGGATTTGGCCACACCGCTGGAAAAGCCCTAGCACTGCATCATGATATCGGCACCTTGGCGTTTACCGGTTCCAGCCGCGTTGCGGGTCTATTAATGCAATACGCGGGTCAATCGAACATGAAACGCGTTTGGCTAGAAGCAGGCGGTAAATCCCCTTGTATCGTCTTTGAAGATTGCAAAGACATTCAAGCGGCCGCCAAAGGAGCTGCAACCGCCATCTTCACCAACCAAGGGGAAGTTTGTATCGCATGTTCGCGCTTGTATGTTCACAACAGTATCAAAGACGCCTTCATGGTCGCCTTACTCGACGCTGCCAAAACCTACGTACCTGGTGATCCATTAGACCCAGCCACCAAAATGGGACCAATGGTCGACAAAGCACAGCTTGATACCGTGACCGGCTTTATTGAGAGTGCCATTGCTGATGGCGCAACATTGGCGTTAGGTGGCGTGCCCGATTACCAAGAAGGCCAGGGGTTCTATGCAAAACCGACTATTTTTACCGATGCAAGTCACACGATGACATTCGTTCAGGAAGAGATTTTTGGTCCCGTACTCGCGGTCATGACATTCGATACCGAAGCCGAAGCCATTGAATTGGCAAACGATTCCAAATACGGCTTAGGCGCGGCAATTTGGACCAATGATTTGGGCCGCGCGCACCGCGTCAGTCGTCTATTAGAGTCCGGTATGGTATGGGTCAATACTTGGGGCGATGGCGATACAACAGTACCCTTTGGTGGCGTTAAAGCCTCAGGAAACGGCCGAGACAAATCTTGGCATGCGCTAGAAAAATATACCGAGATTAAAAATACCTGGATCAGCCTGAAATAGGCTAATACTAAGATGGATAACACGTCGTTAAATGAACAGGGGCATCAATAGCCCCGCTTTTTACACTAGTGGGTGCGCAGATTAAAGCGTCTACGCGCCATAGGAGAGGTTCTATATGTCGTCCCCTACACATGCAAATTCATACTACGCAGACTCTGCAAATGATAAAGCCATTCGTCCACAGCTAACGGGTGAGCATCGTTGTGATGTCTGTGTCGTTGGTGCTGGGTTTACTGGCATATCAACGGCATTAAGCCTAGCGGAAAAAGGCAAGCGCGTTATTGTGGTTGAAGGGTCACGCATCGGCTTTGGCGCTTCTGGTCGCAATGGTGGCCAAATCGTTAACAGCTTTAACCGCGACATTGATTATATCTTCAATAATTATGGCGATGACATAGGCCATAAAATGGCAAAAATGGCGTTTGCCGGTTCTGAACTGATTCGTCGCCGCATCAAAAAATACAACATTGATTGTGACTTAAAGCACGGTAACCTTTTTGCCGCTTGCAATAACAAACAATTCGAAGAACTCAAAGCCAAAAAAGCCCTGTGGGAGAGTCATGGGCATAACGAATTGGAGCTATTAACTGCTTCGTCTATTCAAGATCATATCGGCTCAGATCGCTATGCTGGTGGCTTACTGGACAAGAAGGGCGGGCACATTCAGCCATTGAACCTAGTTCTTGGCCAAGCCAACGCATTTGAAGAGCTTGGCGGACAAATATTCGAAGATTCCGAAGTAATTCGTTTGGAGCAAGGTAAATCAGGCAAGGTCGTCACCAAACAAGGCACCGTCATCGCGGATACGATCGTTGTCGCTGGTAACGCCTATATGTTTGGTTTATTGCCAGAAATAGAGAAAAAGGCCATGCCATGCGGAACACAGGTCATCGCAACCGAACCGCTAGCAGAAGAAATCCAAAAACAACTGTTACCAACAGATCACTGTGTAGAAGACTGTAACTACTTATTGGATTACTACCGTCTGTCGGGAGATGGCCGTCTTATCTACGGAGGAGGCACAACGTATGGTGCTCGTGACCCCGGTAAGATTGAATCCATCATAGTGCCAAAAATGCTAGAAACCTATCCAATGCTTAAAGACACTAAAATCGATTTTGCGTGGACAGGCAACTTTCTTCTAACCATGATGCGCATGCCGCAAGTGGGTAAGATTGGCGATAATATCTATTACGCACAAGGCTATTCTGGCCATGGCGTGACCAACTCGCATTTAATGGGGGAGATTTTATCAGACGCTATTGATGGTGAAATGGAACGCTTTGATGTCTTCGCCAGCATGCCACAATATCAATTCCCTGGCGGTCGCTTGCTACGCGTACCGTACACAGCTGTCGGTGCCGTGTATTACAATCTACGCGATAAGCTCGGCATCTAGTTTTCTATCATCTCTTCAATCAAACACACCTCTCGAAAGCGGTGTGTTTGATTTTAAGTAAATAAGTGTGAGTATTCACTTACTTTTAATTTCAATAAATATAGAAACTTAACAATTCAAAAATCATTTATGCCGATCGTTTAAAGCAATGGTTTAGGCACTTAATGAATCGCTCTGCGAGGACTGAGCCGCCAAAATATCGGTAATATTGTCTTCTATCCAATCTGCCAAACTGGCGACACGAGCAGACACTTCAAACCCTAATTCCGTCAAGCTGTATTCCACATGAGGCGGGACAACAGGATACGAAGTACGTAAAACAAAGCCGTCTAGTTCCAATGCTTGAAGCGTTTGCGCGAGCATCTTTTCGCTCACTCCCGTAATCTTACGACGCAATTCACTGAAACGATGTGTTTGACCACCTTTCAAAGCAAACAATACCAACACACCCCAACGACTAGTGACATGCTTCAAAATATCACGGGAAGGGCATTTGTCTGAAAACACATCGCCTTTCTCAAATAATCGAGACATACCGTGCTGAGAATCTTGTAAATTATTTTCCATACTTACCTTTTTGTATGTACTTACTAAAAGTTTGTTAGTGATATATTCTACTTACATCCACTCAAAACTCAAAGGAGAATATTATGATTTTAGTTACTGGCGCATCCGGTCAACTTGGCCGTCTTGTTATTGATTCACTATTGGAAAAAACAGCAGCGAGCAACATTGTTGCAGCCGTTCGCAGTCCAGAAAAAGTCGCAGATTTGGCAGAAAAGGGCGTTCAAGTTCATCAGGCAGACTACACAGACCAAGACTCTCTTGTTGCAGCGATGCAAGGCGTTGAAAAAGTATTATTGATCTCTTCCAGCGAAGTTGGACAGCGTACCGCTCAGCACAACAACATTATCAATGCTGCCAAACAAGCTGGGGTTTCTTTGATCGCTTACACCAGTATTTTGAAAGCTGACACGTCACCACTTATCTTAGCAGAAGAGCATGTAGCGACAGAGAAATTATTGGCGGAATCAGGCGTACCTCATGTACTTCTTCGCAATGGTTGGTATTCAGAAAACTACACAATGAGTGTAGCAACCGCATTAGAATATGGTGTTGTAGGCTGTGCTGGAGACGGTAAATTAGCAACAGCGTCCCGTGCCGACTTTGCCGCCGCCGCAGCAGCCGTATTAGTCAACGACGGACAAGCTGGTAAAGTATACGAATTGGCTGGCGATAATGCCTTCACGCTAAGCGAATACGCCGCAGCAATCAGCAAAGTAACAGGCAAAACGGTTGCTTACCAAAATGTTCCTGAAGCAGAATTCACCAAGATTCTGGTTGGCGCAGGCTTACCAGAAGGCTTCGCGGCGATTCTTGCGGACTCTGAGGCAGGCGCTTCTAAAGGGGGCTTATTCAGCGAAAGCAAAGACCTATCCACACTCATTGGCCGTCCAACCACGCCAATCGAAGACAGCATCAAAGCGGCGCTGTAAGTACTTAAAGATCTTTATCTAGCAATAAAAAAAGCGGTTAGAGCTTTCACTCTAACCGCTTTTTTGTTGGTCAAACTAAGACTTAAACGTCTAGGTTCGCTACGCTCAAGGCGTTGTCTTGGATGAAGTTACGACGTGGTTCTACTTCGTCACCCATCAAGGTAGTGAACATTTGGTCAGCCGCAACGGCGTCGTCGATGGTAACGCGCAACATACGACGTGCTTCTGGGTCCATGGTGGTTTCCCAAAGTTGCTCAGGGTTCATCTCACCCAGACCTTTGTAGCGCTGGATGGTCATGCCGCGAGACGCTTCTTTCATCAACCATGCCTTCATGTCACTGATGGTTTTCACGGTTTCACGACGTTCACCACGTTGGATGTAGGACTCTTCACCAAACAATTCTGCTACGGTTTCAGACATAGCAACAATGCGTTTGTATTCTGGTGAGTTGAAGAAGGTGCCTTCGAAACGGTAACGGTTAGACACACCATGAGACATGATGTCGACTACTGGTAAGTAGATATTACGTTCGTCGTCTTTCTCTACAGAGAAGTCAAAACGGAAGCCAGTACGAGCATCTTGTGGCATTTGACTACGGATAGCTTCAACCCATTCCAATACAGAGGCTTCTTGAGTCAAGTCTTCTTGCGTTAGCGCTTTGCAGTACAGAAGCTTGCCCATTACATCTTTTGGATACACACGAGACAAACGATCTACATCCGCTTCAATGTGGATGAAATCACGCATTAGTTTCGCCAAATGCTCACCTTGAATGCCCGGAGCATCAGCGTTCACATGCATGTGAGCACCGTCTAACGCCACTTCGATCAAGTGTTGATCCAATGCAGCTTCGTCTTTGATATATTGCTCTTGTTTACCACGTTTGATTTTAAACAAGGGTGGTTGGGCAATGAAGATGTGACCACGTTCGATGATTTCTGGCATTTGACGGAAGAAGAAGGTCAAAAGCAGAGTACGAATGTGCGATCCATCCACGTCGGCATCGGTCATGATAACGATGCTGTGGTAACGCAATTTGTCAGCGTTGAATTCGTCACGGCCGATACCACAACCCAATGCAGTAATCAGGGTGCCGACTTCAACAGACGCCAGCATTTTATCAAAACGGGCTTTTTCGACGTTCAAGATTTTACCTTTCAAAGGCAAAATGGCTTGTGTACGACGATCACGACCTTGTTTTGCCGAGCCACCTGCAGAGTCACCCTCCACTAGGTAGATTTCAGAAAGCGCAGGGTCTTTTTCCTGACAATCAGCCAATTTACCCGGCAAGCCTGCGATATCCAACGCGCCTTTACGGCGAGTCATATCACGAGCACGACGTGCAGCTTCACGCGCACGAGCCGCATCAATCATTTTATTAACGATGATTTTGGCTTCACCAGGTTTCTCAAGTAAATACTCAGAAAAACGTTTCGCCATTTCTTGTTCTACGGCCGTTTTTACTTCAGAAGATACGAGCTTGTCTTTGGTCTGAGAAGAGAACTTCGGATCCGGTACTTTTACCGATACAATCGCAGTCAAACCTTCGCGGCTGTCATCGCCTGTCGTTGCGACTTTTTGCTTTTTCGCAAGGCCTTCTTTTTCAATAAAGTTGTTCAACGTTCGCGTTAACGCACCACGGAAACCCGCAAGGTGAGTACCGCCATCGCGCTGAGGAATATTGTTGGTGTAACAATAGATGTTTTCTTGGAAGCCTTCGTTCCACTGCAATGCCACTTCAACAGCGATACCATCTTCTAGGTCATCACGTTGGCAAATAAAGTGAAAAATATCGTTGATTGGCGTTTTGTTGGTATTCAAATGCTCAACAAAAGAACGCAATCCGCCTTCGTAGTTAAAGAATTCTTCTTTACCAGAACGCTCGTCTTTTAATTTGATAGCAACACCAGAGTTCAAAAATGACAATTCACGTAGGCGTTTGGCCAAGATGTCATAATAAAACAAGATGTTAGTAAAAGTATCAGCAGAAGGTTTGAAATGAACCGTTGTTCCCTTGCCGTCAGAATCACCGACAATAGCAAGAGGGGCTTGTGGTACACCATGCTTGTAATGTTGCTCGTAAACTTTGCCGTTCTTACGGATCGTCAAGGTTAGTTCTTCAGATAGGGCGTTTACAACCGAAACACCTACACCGTGAAGACCACCAGAAACTTTATATGAGTTATCGTCAAACTTACCACCAGCGTGAAGTACCGTCATGATAACTTCGGCAGCAGACACACCTTCTTCTTCGTGCATATCAACCGGAATACCACGGCCGTTATCAGACACGGAAATAGATTCATCAGGGTGAATCAAGACGGTAATCGTGTCACAGTGACCAGCAAGGGCTTCATCAATGGAGTTATCCACGACTTCAAATACCATGTGGTGCAAGCCTGTGCCATCGTCCGTATCGCCGATATACATTCCTGGGCGTTTACGTACGGCATCTAGCCCTTTGAGCACCTTGATACTGGACGCTTCGTAATTATTTTCACTCATTTAACTCTCCTGCAAACCTTTGCTCAATAAAGACAATTCGCCGTTATTCATAGCAAATTGACGAACGTCTGTTGTATCGGCCCACGTAAAATCCGTTGTATCAGGCTCGACACTGGTAATAAAAATTTGGCTGTTTAGTGACTCCAACAACTGACACAGTTTCTGTCTGTGGTTGGCGTCCAACTCTGCTGGCAAATCATCCACTAAAAATACCAGAGGGCGACCCATATCAATCAGCAACTGCCCTTGAGCAATCTTTAGCGCGGAAACCACCAGCTTTTGCTGACCACGAGACAGGGTATCTAATGCATCGCCCGTCGCAGTTTTCACGCGTAAATCTGCTCTTTGGGGGCCAGTGTGCGTGTAACCTAATTCAATATCTCGCTCACGTCCCGCTTCCACCGCCATCGCTAAATTTTTCTGCGCATCCCAGCCCTGAAAGAACTGAAGATTCACCGAAAGCTCTGTGGTTAATTGCGATAAAACCGTCTCAAAATGCGGTGTTAACTTTTCCACATACGATTTGCGAGATTGATTGACTTGCTCACCCAGTCGGATCAATTCCTGATCAAATGCCGCCAATAAACTGAGGGATATTTTACCACGTCTGAGCAAGGTATTCCGCTGTTTTAATGCTTTTTGCCAACCTCGCCACGCTTGAATGAAGTCTTTATCAAAATGAAACGCTCCCCAATCGATAAATTGACGTCGAATGCTTGGAGAACCCTCTAATAATCGAAAGGCATCGGGATTAATAAGCTGTACTGGAAGACGTTCTGCCAACTCAATAACCGATTGCGCTCGTTGTCCTTGGATACGAACGTCAATTTGACCATCACGATAGCGCTGTAGACCCACTCGAATCGGGCTACCTTGCGTTTGATAGAGCTGTGCAAAGACGATACAAGCTTCATTTTCATGCTGAATATAGGTTTTGTGCTTATGGCTACGAAAGGAACGACCAAACGATAATAAATGAATGGCTTCTAAAACAGAGGTTTTACCGCTGCCATTTTTGCCAACGATCACATTCACTTGGGGCGAAGGTTCAAAGCGCACACTAGAAAGGTTGCGAACATGAGAGATGTCCAAACGCACCAGCGGCATAACTCTTAAACCTTAATAGGGGGAGGGAAGACAAGCCAGCAGGCGTTTGATTTTCTCAAACGCCTGATGGGTGATAGGTCTATTCATCTAGCAGAGAATTATAGACGCATCGGCATCACAACGTATTGTGCTGCGTGACTTTGAGCTTCTTCGATCAAGGCACTGCTGTTTGAGTCGTTTAACGATAAACGTACTTCCTGAGAGTCTACGACACCCAGTACGTCTAACAAGTAACCCACGTTGAAACCCACTTCCATATTGTCGCCTTGGTATTGCACCAATACGGATTCTTCAGCTTCTTCTTGCTCTGGGTTATTAGCAAAGACTTGCAACATGCCATTAGACAGAATCAAACGCACGCCACGGTATTTCTCGTTAGAAAGAATCGATGCACGCAGGAATACTTGACGTAATTCCAAACGATCAGCAATAACGATTTTTTCGTTGTTACGAGGAATAACACGATGATAATCAGGGAATTTGCCATCAACTAGCTTAGAAGTGAACACATAATCCGCGACTTTGGCACGAATATGGTTTGTGCCTATGGTTAGCTCAACCACTTCATCGGTATCGTTCAGCAAGCGGTTTAATTCCAATACACCTTTGCGAGGTACGATAACTTGCGTCAGATCGCCACTTACTTGGGCATCTTCAACAGCGGTTGCTAAACGGTGTCCATCGGTTGCTACTACGCGTAGTTGACCATCAGCCACTTCTAACAGCATGCCGTTAAGGTAATAACGCACATCTTGGTTCGCCATGGCAAAACCCGTACGGTCGATCAAACGACGTACACTGTTTTGCGCGATAGACACAGACAAATCACCTTGCATATCTTGGATATTCGGGAATTCATCGGCTGGCAAAGTAGATAAGCTAAAACGTGAACGACCTGAACGAATGACCGCTTTTTGGTCATCCAAGGTAAACTCAATAACAGCGCTATCAGGTAAACTTTTACAAATGTCCATTAGTTTACGAGCAGGCACGGTAATACGGCCTTCTTCGCATTCATCTAATGGAACATGGCCAACCAATTCGACTTCTAAATCAGAACCGGTAAGCGTCAGTACTTGGTCTTTTACTTCCACCAATACGTTGGCCAAGACAGGCATGGTTTGTTTGCGCTCTACAACGCCTGCCACTAGTTGAAGTGGCTTAAGAAGTGTCTCGCGGACGACTGAAAATTTCATTATTTTCCTCGTAAACTCAAAGTCTTAGACCATCAGGTGGTCAGAATTCGCATCAATTGTTTGTAGTCTTCACGGATATCCGAATCCGTATCTTGCAGTTCTTTAATCTTGCGAATCGCGTGCAAGGCTGTCGTATGGTCACGACCACCAAACGCATCGCCAATTTCTGGCAAGCTATGGTTGGTCAATTCTTTTGCTAAC
The DNA here is from genome assembly GCF_024397855.1 of Marinomonas rhizomae. NCBI lineage: Bacteria > Pseudomonadati > Pseudomonadota > Gammaproteobacteria > Oceanospirillales > Oceanospirillaceae > Marinomonas > Marinomonas rhizomae. The sequence goes on along the minus strand of NZ_CP073343.1, from coordinate 1,382 downwards.
GACATCGCCACTTGGCGAGGACGAGCAACAGATCGACTACGGCGTTTGGACAACAGATCACTAATCTTAATTTTGTAATATTCCGCCACAATTCGCTGGATATTATCAATGTTAACCAGCTTATCTTGCAAGGCCAAAAGGTCTTTTAACGACTCACGAACAAAATCAGGCGTAATTGCACGCCCAGTAAAGTGCGAGTTGGCAATAACACGCTTTAACGCGCCTTCTAATTCACGAACGTTAGAACGTATTTTCTGCGCAATAAAGAAAGCGGAATCATAAGATAGCTTAATGCCACTTTCATCCGCTTTACGCATCAAAATCGCCACACGCGTTTCTAATTCTGGCGGTTCAATCGCAACGGTTAAACCCCAACCGAAACGCGACTTAAGACGATCTTCTAAGCCTTGAATTTCTTTTGGATAGCGGTCGCAGGTCAAAATCATCTGCTGGCCACCTTCTAAAAGAGCATTAAAGGTGTGGAAAAACTCTTCTTGTGTGCGGTCTTTACCGGCAAAAAATTGGATATCATCAATTAATAACGCATCCACTGAACGGTAATAACGCTTGAAATCGTTAATTGCGTTCAATTGCAGTGCTTTTACCATGTCGGCAACAAAACGTTCTGAATGCAGGTAAACCACCTTAGCATTCGGATTGTGACGCATCATTTCCGTACCGACGGCTTGCATTAAGTGAGTTTTACCTAGACCTACGCCACCGTATATAAAGAGAGGGTTATAAGCTCCGCCTGGATTTTCAGCGACTTGCAAGGCGGCGGCATGTGCCAGCTGGTTCGATTTACCCTCGATGAAGTTATCAAAGGTAAAAGAATTATTCAGGTTCGCGCCGTGGTTAATACCACCTTCAACTTGTACTTTACGTTTAGGCGCCGTTAACGGCAGTTGCCCCTGTTCATAAGGTTCAAGATCTCCACGTAATCCCGCTCCAGATAACGTTAATGGCGCTTCAAACTCAAGGTCTGCATTCGGGCTGCCTTCTTCGTCATCCATTAAGCCAAAACCCGGACGATAGCCAGACTCTCTTGCGACTTCATTATTTAAAGGATTAATAGCCGGTTCACTTGAGACCGGAGGAGGTGGAGGAGACATCTGATTAGCTTGGGCAAAATTTTGAGCTTTCACTGCCAGCTTTAAGGCCGGTGCAAGATCATCGCCAGCAAATTCAGATAATAATTCCTTTATGCGCGTTTGATATTTGTTACTCACCCAGTCCAACACAAAACGGTTTGGTGCACTTAGGCACAATTCTCCATTCGGCATCATTTCAGCCTGCAATGGACGAATCCAGGTGTTGAACTGAGATGTGGAAAACTCACTCTGCAAACGCTGCAGACAAAGATTCCAATGCTCCAAAGACAC